>NZ_LMSQ01000019.1:4387-508350 GCF_001429525.1 Nocardioides sp. Soil796 | reverse complement strand
TGGCGCTCACCCCACAAGGCCCACCGACTCGTCGACCCCACCGGAACCCACCCCGTCCACGAGGCACTCGGTGACGCCCTCATCGACGGCACACACCTCGAACAACGTTTCGCCCTGTCGATCGCCGAACACACCAACCGCGTCTAGATCGCGGACTACGGTGCAGCGTGCCGCGGCAGGAAGTTCGACGACGCCGCCCTCGACATCGAGATCACCCGACCCGCGCATTCCTGTGGCAGAACCGCGATGCAGGGGCTAGCGTGACGTCGACACGGCCCGATCGGTGGGCCGACCGCCTCGCGCGGGAGGTCGCGATGCAACCTTCACCCTCGCGGACCCCGCCCACGGGTCTTCGCATCCTCGTTGCGGACACGCTGCCGCAGCAGGCCCTGGACGAACTCGAGCAACGCGGTCACGAGTGCGTCGTCGACACCTCCTTGGGCAAGACCGACCTGATCGGGGCCATTCCGGGCTTCGACATCCTGGTGGTGCGCAGCACCAAGGTCACCCAACACGTCATCGCGGCCGCAGACCGGCTCGCTTTGGTCATCCGCGCGGGGGCCGGCACCAACACGATCGACACCGCGGCTGCCGCCTCCCGCGGCGTACTGGTGGCCAACGTGCCCGGACGGAACTCGGCCGCGGTCGCCGAACTCACCATGGGGTTGCTGCTTGCCGTCGACCGTCGGATCGCCGACAACGTCGCCGACCTGCGCGCCGGGGCATGGCGGAAGAAGGCCTACAGCAAGGCCTCCGGGTTGCTCGGCTCCACCATGGCGATCATCGGACTCGGTTCCATCGGCCTCGACGTCGCCCAGCGCGCGGCTGCCTTCGGGATCGCAGTGCAGGCACTGGACAAGCCCCGTGGGTCGTCCGCTGCGTCTCGGATCGCCGAGTTGGGCATCACCCTCGTGCCCACTCTCGAACAACTCGTCAGGTCCTCCGACATCGTCTCCCTGCACCTCCCCTCCACCACGAGCACCCAGAGCCTCGTGAGCCGGGAGTTCCTCGGCTGGATGCGCCCCGGCGCGATCCTCCTCAACACCTCACGTGGTGATCTCGTCGACGAGGGCGCCCTGCTCGAGGCGCTCGAGGTGGGCGCGGTCCGGGCCGGCCTCGACGTCTACCGCGACGAGCCCGCCGGCGGAAGCAGCGCCTGGGAGTCCCCACTGGCCAAGCACCCGGGCGTCGTCGGGACCCACCACATCGGGGCCTCGACCGTCCAGGCCCAGACCGCGACCGCCGCCGGAGTGGTTGAGATCGTGGATGCGTTCGTCCGAGGGGCCGTTCGCAACTGCGTCAACCTCGAGCCCAGTCGGTTGGGCGCGGTGACTCTCACGGTCCGCCACCTCGATCGCCCGGGTGTTCTGGCCCGACTGCTCGAACTGCTGAGGACAGCCGGACTGAACGTCGAGAACATGGAGAACCGGGTCTTCCGTGGTGGGGAGGCGGCTGTGGCCTCCATGGACGTCGCCGGCTCCGTGCCTCCGTCCCTGCTGGACGAGATGGCTGCGATCCCAGAGGTCCTCGGTGTCTCGGCGACACCGTTGGCAGGTCTGTCATGAGCCGCACGGTCCGGCCCGCTGAAGCGCGCGTCGTGCGACCGGAGAGCGCGGCCCACAACGTCACACCGATGACGGACACCCTTGTTGTCGGCAGGGGCACCCGAAGGGATCCGATGCATGCGCCGGCTGAAGACGACTACCTTCCTCCGACGACCGGGATCCTTGTCTACCGGCTCCAGCACGGTGAGGACGAGCACGTCGGGGTGGTTGCCGACGTCAGCGTCCTGGCCTTCGCCGACGGACGGGTTCGGGGCCACGAGGCGGTTTGTCCTGCTCGGGTGAAGGGGCTCGTCGAACACTTCGCCTCGGTGCCCAGGCGCACGGAGTTGGTCACGCTGCTGCACGCCGCGGGACCGGACGTCGACCGGACCGTGGAGGAGACGCTGGACGGGTCACCACTGGTCGACTTCATCGGCCCCGACGGCTGGCGTCAGACAGTCTGGCGAGTCTCCGACGCCGCCAGTGTTCTGCTCGCTGATGCCTTGGACCGGTCCGTTCACTACATCGCCGACGGCCACCACCGTGTCGCCGCCAGCCTCGCGCTCTGGGAGCGGGCGGGCCGACCGACGGAGGCCGCACTGCTGTGCGTCCTCTACCCCCAGCATGGTCTTCGGCTGCGGGCATTCCGCCGACGGGTGCGTGGCCCGGTCGATCCCGACCAGCTCCGGCTCCTGCTCGCCGGGTGCTGTGACGTCAGTGAGTGCGCGCTCGGTGAGACCCCCACCGGCGGCACCAGCGTGTACGTCGACGGCACCTGGCTGCGGGTCGAGCCCGCCGTTGACCGTCCCGCCGGAGTGGGCGGCCTCGATCTCACCATCCTCGAACAACACGTGCTGACCCCGCTGCTCGGAGCCGCGATGGTCGAGCGGACGGAGAGCATTTCGGTGACGTCTCCGCTGGGTCAACTCGTCAGCCTCTGCGACCGGGACGGGGGAGCCTTGTTCGTGTTGGCGCCGCCGACCCTCGAGCAGTTGAGGGAGGTCGCCGATCTCGGCCAGGTGATGCCACCGAAGACGACGTACTTCGACCCCAAGCCCTATGCCGGCATCATCGTGCGCTGACGCGAGCTTGCCTCAGGCCTCGCCCAGGAGGACGACGAACGTGGCCGCGGTGGCGGAGTCGGGCGGCCCCTCGGGCAGGTAAGGAGGTCTCTCCATGGGCGGACGCACGCCCAGGGGGACGGTGGTGGCGACGACTTACCTGTCGCACGGTCCGACGGGTGCCGAATCTTGGCCTATGGCTCCGCGCGGAGCACGGCGCGACGGGTGATCACGAGCAGGGCCAGCGAGAGCACCTGCAACCCGGCGACGAGTGCCACCAGCAGGGTGAGGTGGTCGCGATAGAGGCCGCCGGACAGCGCACCACCGATGAGGGCGGCACCGCCCTGGAACGCCGCGAAGACGCCGTACGCCGTGGCCAGGCCGGACGACGGCACGAGGTCGGCGACCAGGGCCTTCACCGTGGAGTCCTGGATGCCGGTGGCCAGGCCCCACACCGCGACTCCGAGGAGCACGCCGGTCAGGTGGTCGGCCAGCGCCAGCGGCGGAACGATCGCGATGAGCACCGGCAGGCAGTAGAGCACCCGTGCACGCCAACGGTCGTAGGCGAAACCCGTGCCGAGTGCGGCGACGGCCTCGACCGCCATGGCCAGCGCGTAGATGACCGGCACGACGGCCACGCCGACCAGCCCGGCGTCGACCAGGTGGAACGAGATCACGCCGAACGTCATCAGTCCGAGGGTTCCCGCAGCACAGGAGGTCGCGAAGACGTAGAACGCGAGCGGCAGCTTCGCCGGCTCCCTCTGCTCGCCGATGGCCGGCGCGGGTGCTGCTTCGTCGGAGAGCGTCGTACGCCGTTGCACCTGCGCCAGCAGCACCAGCGACAGGAGGCCCGGGACGGCGAGCACCGCGAAGGCCAGCCACAGGTGGCCGGTGGCGGCGGCGACCGCGGCGACCAGGAGCGGGCCGGCGAACGCTCCGACCTGGTCCAGTGCCTTGTGTACGGCGAACCCGCGGCCACGCCCGACGGACTTCGAGACCTGGGCCAGCAGCGCCGACTTCGACGGGCTGCGAACCGCCTTGCCGGTGCGCTCCAGCAGGATCAGCGTGGTGGCGACCCCGAGACCCGCCACCCCGAGGAAGGGCGTGATCGCCAACAGGGGCACGCAGATCGCCGTCATGGCGTAGCCGACGAACGTCAGCCGCCAGTAGCGGCCGGTGCGGTCGGCCATCCGTCCGGTGACCAGCCGCAGGGCCAGCGCGATGGCCTCGCCGGCCCCGGTGACGATGCCGACGGTGAACGCCGAGGCGCCCAGCGAGCCGAGCAGGGGCCCAGCCATCGCCCGCATGCCCTCGTAGACCATGTCGGCGGCCAGACTGACGATGCCGAACGCGAAGACCGAGCGCCACGGCGTCCAGACGCGGTCCTGCTGTGCCGTCACGTCAGATCCACCGGGCGAACCAGATGCGGTCCAGCCATTCGGAGCGGGTGAGCAGCTCGTTGGTCCAGATCGGCCAGAACCACGCGAAGTTCGCCACCACCAGGATGAAGAACGAGCCACCGATGATGGTGCCGATCGTGCGCCGCTTCGACGGCCCGCGTTCCCGCCCGAGCAGGTCGCCCATGGTCAGCGTCAGCGCGACGATCGTGAACGGCAGGATCGATGACGCGTAGAACGAGAAGATCGGCCGCTCGTCGTTGATCTCCCACGGCAGCCACATGGCCAGCGTCCCGACCACGGCGAAGCCGTAGCGCCAATCGCGCCTACCGACCCAGGCGACGACCGCCCAGACCAAGGCCAGGGCGCCGCCCCACCACAGGATCGGGGTGCCGAGAAGGATGACCTCGCGCAGGCAGGTGCTGCCCTTCTCCGCCTGGCATCCCTGGGCCCCGGGCTGGATGTCGTTCTCCACGTTGACCCCGACGGGGCGGTTCAGGATCAGCCAGCCGCGCGGGTCGGACTCGTAGATGTGCGTGCTGCAGTTCAGGAAGTGCGTGTGGAAGACGTAGACGTCGTGGTGGTACGACGCCAGGGAGCGCAAGGACTGGACGACCTCGCCGACACCGCTGGCGTCCTTCTGCTTCGCCGTCGGCCACTGCTTCGACTCGTCGCGCTTCTCCTCGCACTTGTCGTTCATCGAGACGAACTGCGTGTACTGCGTCTGCGAGAACGCCTGCTCGTACTTGTCGGCGTGCATCAACCATCCGGTCCACGACGCGACGTAGACCATGAAGGCGACCACGACGAGGTGCACGAAGGCCGGGATCCCGTCGATGAGTGCCGACTTCAGCGTCGCCCGTCGTACGCCGAGTGCACGCCGGCCCGACGCGTCCCACAACCAGATGAGTACGCCGAACGCGGCCAACGGGTAGAGCGCGCTCCACTTCGTGCCGATCGCCAGGCCGAAGCAGATGCCGGCGACCAGCCGCCACGGACGGAACCACAGCCCCCTCGTCGGACCCCAACTGCCGCCGGGCAGTCGGGCCATCCGTTCGCGGGTCCAGTCCCGGTCGACGACGAGGGCGGTCACCGCGCACAGCAGCCAGAACGCCAGGAAGATGTCGAGCAGTGCGAGTCGCGAGAGCACCAGGTGCATCCCGTCGAAGCAGAGCAGCAGGCCCGCCACGCAGCCGAGCAGGGTGGAGCCGGTGAGTCGGCGTAGCAGCCGGCACAGCACCAGGATCATCAGCGAGCCGACGATCGCGGCCGAGATGCGCCAGCCGAACGGGTCCATGCCGAAGGCCTTCTCGCCGGCCGCGATCATCCACTTCCCGACCTCGGGGTGCACGATCATCGACGGGTCCGAGCCGTCCCACGCCTTGTCGGTCTGGCCGTTGAGGATCATCTTGTCGGCGTCCTCGACGTACTTGCGCACGTAGCCGTGGTTGAGCATCGACCACGCGTCCTTCGCGTAGTACGTCTCGTCGAACTCGAACTCCTTGGGAGTGCCGAGCTTCCACAGTCGCAGGAACAGGGCGAGCGCGGTCACTGCGAGAGCAGCGATCCAGCCGACCAACGGGTCCTCGAGTCGGGCCAGCGGACGCCACCGCTCCTTGATGGAGGGGAGCGGGTCGCCGTCGACGTCACGCGAGAGGGTCTCGACGTCGGCGGGCGGGGTGGTCACGGGGAGCCATGCTACGCAGGCAGGCATGATGGGCCCGTGACCTCCACCGAACCCGGCGTACTCGTGCTGGCCGCGACCCCGATCGGCCAGGTCGACGACGCTCCGCCGCGACTGGTGGCCGAGTTCGGGCGCGCCGACGTGGTGGCCGCGGAGGACACCAGACGGCTGAAACGGCTCACCTCCGACCTAGGCGTGACCATCAACGGACGTGTCGTGTCCTACTTCGAGGGCAACGAGTCCGCGCGTACGCCGGTGCTGCTCGAAGCACTCCTTGCCGGGGACCGGGTGCTGCTGGTGACCGATGCCGGCATGCCGAGTGTCTCCGACCCGGGCTATCGCCTCGTCGCGGCGGCGGTCGCCGAGGGCGTGAGGGTCACGGCAGTGCCGGGGCCCAGTGCCGTCCTCACCGCGTTGGCCGTGTCCGGGCTGCCGGTCGACAGGTTCTGCTTCGAGGGATTCCTGCCCCGCAAGGCGGGTGAGCGCTCCCGCCGACTCACCGCTCTTGCCGCCGAGCAGCGCACGATGGTCTTCTTCGAGGCGCCACACCGCACGGCGGTCGCGCTCGAGGCGATGGCCGACGCGTTCGGCGACGACCGGCCCGGTGCCGTGTGCCGGGAGCTGACCAAGACCTACGAAGAGGTACGCCGGGGTGGGCTGCGGGAACTCGCAGTCTGGGCTGCTGACGGACTGCGTGGCGAGGTGACCCTCGTGGTGCAGGGCGCCCCGGATGCACCGGCGCTCGACCACGACCCCGACGTGTGGCGCACGGCCGTCGCCGACCTCGAGGCCGAGGGCTCGTCCCGCAAGGACGCCATCCTGGCCGTCGCCAAGCGAGCCGGGGTCCCCAAGCGCGAGGTCTACGACGCCGTCCACCGCTGAGTCAGTTGCTGACCAGCGTCGGACGCCCCTCGACCACGCGCAGGTTCGCAGAGCTCCCCGGTCGAGTGACCGTGCCATCGACATCGAGCCAGGGCCCACCGTTGACCCGGTATCGCGCGGAGTACGTCGTGTCGACCCGCACCCTGTAGGCATCACTGGTGTGCTCGTAGACGTGGGAGATGTAGCTGGTCATCGGCAGGCGCTGCTCGTAGGCGCGACCCGGCCAGGACGTCGTCTGGGTGGTGTCGTCGCCGTGGACCCAGGTGAACGAGCTCGGCGTGATGGCCAGCTCGACCTTGCTGCCGAGCAGCGTGACGGTGCGATTGAAGGGTTCGGCCTCGGTGCGGAACAGGGTGTCGAAGTTGACCAGTGTCTTGCCGCCCGGCGGCTGGATGAGCACCTTCGAGACCGGCACCGGAATCCGCCGGAACGCCCTCAGCACCAGTGTGCTCGTGACGACGGGTCCGCCTTCGGACGGCGAGCATTCGCCGAGTGAGCCCATGCCGCCGAACTCGATGACCTTCACTCGTCCACCGGTCGCCGAGCTGGCTTCGGGTGAGCACCGGACAACGGAGTAACAGTCTTCTCCCGCTCCGTCAGCCGTACATGGTGTGCCGGCCTGGGTGTTGGGTGCCGGGCTCTGATCTGGAAAACGTGGATCGGGGACCTGCCCCACTTCCTTGATCACGACCTCGGTGAGCTGCGACGTAAGACTGTTGTCGCCGGGCTGGACCTCCGGGTCCCTGTCATTGCCCGAATTACCCGCGCTGAGGCTGACGACAGCCGCAAGTACGGCAGTTCCCAGGGCCATCATCGGATGATGTCCAACCGCTCAATGCGCCATCTACCTGCCTTCGGTTCCACGATGACGCGCATCGGGACTTCGGACCTGCGCTGAGTGTCCACCTGTTCGCCGTTGGTTCCGAAGAGCGTTCTCTCGGCTTGAATGGTGGACAGCAAGAATGAAAAGCGGCCCAGGCGGAGTTGCTTCTCGTCGAACATCTGACGAACGCGCCATCCGGGTGTCTCGTAGTAGCCGCCCTTTGCATATGTGTCGCTGATCAGGTTGCTCAGCTTGCGACACGAAACGCAGCGCTTGCTCCCGAGTTGCTCCAACGTCTCGGTGTCACCGGTCTGCATGGCCTCGCTGAGCGTGGCGAAGTAGAACCGCACGAACGTCTTCGCGCTGGCCTCGTCCGTGCCCTGGGCGTCAGCCGGGATGCTCGGCCCGGTGTCCGTGACAGTCGGGCTCGGCTCGACCGTGGGTGACGTGCTGGCAGTCGTCGTACTCGAGTCGGGGTCAGACGGGCTCGCGCCGGAGTCGTCGTCCATGCACGCCGCGAGCGATGCCAGCAGGAGCGCGGCCAGCCCGATGCCGGCGGTGGTGCGGAGGCGCAAGGTGTCGACCTTTCCGAGACGCCGCCCCGAGCGGCGACGCCGTTCACTCTAAGTCGGCCAGACGGGTCACGAAAAGGGTCACCCGAGAGCCTGTGGACAACCACGACCTAGGGTGAAGGCGTGATCGAGGAGCCGACCCGCAAGCGCGCGACGACCGAGGAGAAGAGCGGCAGCAAGCGCGACATGACCCGTCCGCCGGCGCCGGAGCCGCTGCCGCACCCGGTGGCCGACAACCACTGCCACCTCGACATCGTCGACGGCGACGACTGGTTCCGCACCGAGCAGGCCCTCGAAGCCGCAACGAAGTCCAACGTCACCCGCATCGTCCAGGTCGGCTGCGACCTGCCGGGTGCTCGGTGGGCGGTCAAGGCAGCGCACGAGTACGACGCACTCGTGGCCGCGGTCGCCCTCCACCCCAACGAGGCACCGCGCCTGGCCGTGGCGGGGACCCTCGACGCTGCGCTCGAGGAGATCGAAACGCTCGCCCAGGACGACCTCGTGCGTGCGGTGGGCGAGACCGGGCTCGACTACTTCCGCACCGACGAGGACGGCCGCGAGGCCCAGCACGAGTCGTTTCGCCGGCACATCGCCCTCGCCAAGCGTCTCGACAAGACGCTGATGATCCACGACCGCGACGCGCACGACGACGTCCTCGCGATCCTCGACGAGGAGGGCGCCCCCGACCGCTGGGTGATGCACTGCTTCTCCGGCGACGCAGACTTCGCGAAGCGATGCCTCGACAAGGGCGCTCACCTCAGCTTCGCCGGCACGGTCACCTTCAAGAACGCGCAACCGCTGCGGGACGCGCTGGCCATCACCCCGCAGGACCGGATCCTGGTCGAGACGGACGCCCCGTTCCTCACCCCGCATCCCTATCGCGGGCGTCCGAACGCGTCCTATCTAATCCCGATGACGATGCGGCTGATGGCCGACGTACGCGGCGACGACCTGTCCGAACTCTGCGCCGCGGTCGACCAGAACACCACCGCAGTCTACGGAAATTGGTGAGCGGCAATAGCCATTCGAAAGACCCCCTAAAAGCCGTCCTGACCTGCGAAGACAGGCATTTCAGGGGTGGGGAGAGCCCGGTCACAGCGGGGGTGATCCGGGCCTCGTCGGCTTGGCGTGTCCCGATTGTCGCGCTTATGGTCGATGGCTGATGGCCGGAATCGGATGAGAGACCGACCAGTGCACCGGTGGCCCCGAACGGCTGCCCAGCAAGATCCTCCGCAGGCTGGCGCCGTGCGGTCGCGCTGGTCTCCGAGAACCGGGACGTTCTAAGTCTGGAGACCTGTGCGCAACCGAATCGCACTCCTCGGCAAGAGCAAGACCCTCCTCGCAGTACTCGTCGCCGCAGTGGCCCTGGCGCTCATCGGCACCAGCTACGGCTACGCGAAGATGAACAAGGAAGTCACCCTCTCCCTCGACGGTGAGACCAAGACGGTCCACTCGACCGGCGACACCGTCGCCGACGTCCTCGAGGACGAAGACATCAAGATCGGTGAGCACGACATCGTCCTGCCCGGCCCGGACGAGAAGGTCAACGAGGGCACCCGCATCTCGGTGCGCTTCGGCCGCCAGCTCGAACTGACCGTCGACGGCAAGCCCGCGACGTACTGGGTCAACTCGGACAGCGTCGACGAGGCCCTCGACGAGCTCGGCATGCGCTTCGGCGGCGCCGACCTCTCCACCAGCCGCAACGCCGACATCTCCCGTGGCGGCCTGCGCCTCGAGATCGTCACCCCCAAGAAGCTGACGATCAAGGTCGGCAACGGCAAGCGCCTCACCAAGAACATCGCCGGGTTCACCGTTGCCGACGTGCTCAAGGAGCTCGACGTCAAGGTCGACAAGGACGACATCGTCAAGCCTGCCCGCAAGAGCGAGGTCAAGGAAGGCACCAAGATCACCGTCACCAAGGTGCGCGTGGTCCGCAAGGCCGTCGGCGGCGAGGCGATCGACTTCGACACGATCGAGAAGTCCGACGACTCGATGTACGACGACGAGTCCGAGACCGTCCGTGAGGGCTCCGCGGGCGCCCGCAACGTGACCTACCGCCTCGAGTACCGCAACGGCAAGCTCTTCGCCACCAAGGTCATCACCGCCGACGTCACCAAGCAGCCTGTGGACGAGATCGTGAAGGTGGGCACCAAGGAGCGCCCGGAGACCACGTCGAACTTCGCCGGGGGCAACACCGTCTGGGACGCCCTGGCTCAGTGCGAGTCCGGTGGCAACTGGGCGACCAACACCGGCAACGGCTACTACGGCGGCCTGCAGTTCAACCTCGGCACCTGGCAGTCGTACGGCGGCACGGGCCTGCCGAGCGAGAACAGCCGCGAGACCCAGATCGCCATTGCGACCAAGGTGCGCGACGCCTCCGGCGGGTACGGCGCCTGGCCGGCGTGCTCGTCGAGCCTGGGCCTGCCGCAGTAAGGGCTTCCGGGCCGGTCGGCACTAGGCTGACCCCCATGCCGGACGTAGAACACTCTTCCGCCGGGCCGAGACTTCTCGGCCCGGCGGAAGTGCGTTCCCTGGCTGCCGCGCTCGACATCCGGCCGACGAAGCAGAAGGGCCAGAACTTCGTCATCGACGCCAACACGTGTCGCCGCATCGTCCGGGACTCCGCGATCACGGGCAGCGACGTCGTCCTCGAGATCGGCCCCGGTCTCGGCTCGCTGACCCTGGCCCTGCTCGACGTGGCCGAGCGTGTGCTGGCCGTCGAGATCGACGACAAGCTCGCGGAGGCACTGCCCCGCACCATCGCGACGTACGCCCCTAACCACGTCGACCGCTTCGAGGTCGTGCACGCCGACGCGCTGCGGGTCACCGAGCTGCCCGGGCCGGCTCCGACAGCGCTGGTGGCCAACCTGCCCTACAACGTGTCGGTGCCGGTGCTGCTGCACATGCTCACCCTGCTGCCGTCCCTCGAGCGCGGCATGGTGATGGTCCAGTCCGAGGTCGCCGACCGGCTCGCGGCCCCTCCCGGCTCCAAGGTGTACGGCGTCCCGTCGGTCAAGGCCGCCTGGTTCGCCGACGTACGCCGTTCCGGTGCGGTCGGCCGCAACGTGTTCTGGCCGGCCCCCAACGTCGACTCCGGGCTGGTCGCCTGGACCCGCCGCGAGCAGCCGGCCACGAAGGCCACCCGCGAGGAGGTCTTCGCGGTCGTCGACGCCGCATTCGCGCAGCGCCGCAAGACCCTGCGCTCCACCCTGAAGAACCTGGCCGGCTCCGCCGAGGCCGCCGAGCGGGCCCTGGCCCATGCCGGCGTCGACCCGATGGCGCGCGGAGAGGTGCTCGACGTCAACGACTTCGCCCGGATCGCCGAGGGACTGCATGCCTGACTCCACCCGACCCGAGGTGACCGTGCGCGCCCCGGCCAAGATCAACCTGCACCTGGGCGTCGGCCCCGTGCGCCCGGACGGCTTCCACCCACTGGCCACCGCCTACCAGGCGATCTCGCTGTTCTCGACCGTCACCGCGATCCCGGCCGAGGAGTGGTCGGTGACCTGCACGGCCGGTGCGGGCATCGACGTCGCGGCAGTCCCGCTCGACGACACCAACCTCGCACTGCGTGCCGCGAAGCTGCTGGCCGACCATGCCGACCTCGCGCACCCCGTCGCGCACCCCGTCGCGCTCCACATCGACAAGGGCATCCCGGTCGCGGGCGGATTGGCCGGCGGCTCCGCCGACGGTGCCGCCGCGCTGTTGGCCTGTGACGCGCTCTGGGGCCTCGACACCCCGTTGTCGACGCTCCTCGACCTCGCCGGCCGGCTCGGCTCCGACGTGCCGTTCGGCCTCGTCGGGGGCTCGGCCGCCGGCCACGGACGCGGCGAGGTTGTCACTCCGCTGACCGACACCGGTCGCTACGACTGGGTGGTGCTCACCTCCGACGAGGGCATGTCGACGCCCGCGGTCTACGCGGAGTACGACGCGCTCCACGACGGCCTCACGATCGCCGACCCCGAGATCCCCGACGCCTTGGTCAAGGCACTGGCAAGCGGAGACGTGCGCGCACTGGCCGAGGCGGTCGGCAACGACCTCCAGCCCGCTTCGCTGCGGCTGCGTCCGGCCCTCGCTGCACCCCTGCAGGCCGGGCTCGACGCGTCGGCCCTCGCGGCGCTGGTCTCCGGATCCGGGCCGACCTGCCTGTTCCTGTGTGAGGACGCCGACCACGCCACACGAGTCGCAGCCGCGCTGTCGGCGTACGGCCGTGCGGTGCTGGCCACCGGCCCCGTCCCCGGAGCGACGGTGCTCTGATGGCCAACCTGATCAACCTCGAGAAGGTCTCCAAGTCGTACGGCGTCCGTCCGCTGCTCAGCGAGGTGTCCCTCGGCATCTCGCGTGGGGAGCGGATCGGCATCGTCGGCCGCAACGGCGACGGCAAGACCACCCTGCTCGAGGTGATGGCCGGCCTCGAGGAGCCCGACACCGGGCGGGTGTCGAAGACCCGGGGCCTGCACATCGGCTACCTGCACCAGGGCGACGAACTGGTCGACACGCACTCGGTGCGCGAGGCCGTGCTCGGCGGCAAGGACGACCACGAGTGGGCGGCCGACCCGGTGACCCGCGAGATCGTCGAGGTGCTGCTCGCCGGGGTCTCCCTCGACCGGGCCGTCCTGGGCCTCTCCGGTGGTGAGCGTCGCCGCTGCTCGCTGGCCGCGCTGCTGCTCGACGAGCACGACCTGGTGATCCTCGACGAACCGACCAACCACCTCGACGTGGAGGCGGTGGCCTGGCTGGCCCGCCACCTGACCACGCTGCAGTCGGCCCTGGTCGTGGTCACCCACGACCGCTGGTTCCTCGACGAGGTCTGCCAGTTCACCTGGGAGGTCCACGACGGCGTCGTCGACTCCTACGAGGGCGGGTACGCCGCCTACGTGCTGGCCAAGGCCGAGCGCACCCGCCAGGCCAACGCGTCGGAGACCCGGCGGCAGAACCTGGCCCGCAAGGAGCTGGCCTGGCTGCGCCGCGGCGCCCCGGCCCGCACGTCGAAGCCGAAGTTCCGCATCGACGCTGCCAACGCGCTGATCGAGGACGTCCCGCCGCCGCGCGACCGCATGGAGCTGCAGAAGTTCGCCACCCAACGGCTCGGCAAGGACGTCATCGACGTGGAGAACGTCGACCTCTTCCGCGGCGAGCGGCAGCTGCTCGACCACGCGACCTGGCGGCTCGGTCCCGGGGACCGGGTCGGCATCGTCGGTGTCAACGGGGCCGGCAAGAGCTCGGTGCTCGCGCTGCTCTCCGGAGACCTCGCTCCCAGTGCCGGCAAGGTCAAGCACGGGCGCACGATCGCGCTGCAACACCTGACCCAGGCGCTCGACGACCTCGACCCCGAGCAGCGGGTGCTGCCCAGCGTCGAGTCGATCCGCCGGATCACCAAGACCGTCGACGGCGAGATCACGGCGACCTCGATGCTCGAGCGCTTCGGCTTCACCGGTGACCGGCTGACGGCCCGCATCGGTGATCTCTCCGGTGGCGAGCGACGCCGGTTCCAGATGCTGCGGCTGCTGCTCACCGAGCCCAACGTGCTGCTCCTCGACGAGCCCACCAACGACCTCGACATCGACACCCTCAACGTGCTCGAGGACTTCCTCGACGGCTGGCCCGGCACGCTGATCGTGGTCTCGCACGACCGCTACTTCCTCGAGCGGGTCACCGACTCGGTCTGGGCGTTGCTCGGCGACGGCAAGATCTCGATGCTCCCGCGTGGGGTCGACGAATACCTCGAACGGCGAAGCGAGCAGCTGCGCGCGAGGGACGAGCGGGCAGCGTGGGCTCGCGAAGGTCGAGCGAGCGACGCCGCCGAGGAACGAGGCGGCGCGAGCGGGTCGAGACCCGGTGAGTCGACCGCCGACGCAAGCCCCGGGGCGGCGCAGAAGGCCAAGTCCGGCAGCGCCGAGGAACGCGCTGCTCGCAAGGTGGTCGAGCGCATCGACCGACGCCTGGCCAAGATCGCCGAGCAGGAGACCTCGCTGAACGCCCAGATCGCCGAGCACGCCGCCGACTACGGCAAGCTCGCGGAGCTGAGTGGGCAGCTCGACGTACTGCATGCGGAGAAGGAAGAACTCGAGCTCGAGTGGCTCGAGGCCGCCGAGATCCTCGAATAACCTCTTGCCCGCCTCGTGAGAATGGTGGGCATGGACCTGACCGAGGACGCCTTCCGGGCCCTGGCGCGCAGCTCGCCGTGGCTCTGGCAGAGCCTGCACTTCACTCGTCACGGTGAGGAGCCGGTCGAGGCCTGGGTGAACCGGCCCGGTGAACTGCGAGTCGTCGATGCCGACGGCCGACAGACGATCGAGCGCGAGGACCTGGGGCAGGCTCGAGGCGTGGTCTGGATGTCGTCCACGGCCGACGGCGGGCCCCAAAGGACGCCAGAGATCATCCACCGCTGGCCGCACGAGGTCGAGCCGGTACGGCGCTCCGACGGGCTGGTTGCCTCGAGGCCGGACTCGTTCGCCCAGGAAGGCGATGACTTCGTCTCGATCGACTACGGCGACCCGATGTACACCAACTACTTCTGGGTGGCGATGCTCGACCCGCGCGAGCTCTCCGAGTCCACGACGATCAGCGACCTGAGGGTCGACACGCACCACGGCCGTCCCGTGTGGCGCGCGCGGATCAGGCCCGTCGAGGGCTATGACCCGACGTGTGGGTGCTGTGCGCTGCTCTGGTCGGAGATCTCCGACCGCGACGAGTACGACGACTGGGAGCCGGATCCGGAGCGGTCCTACCCCTCGGCGTACGACGTGGCCCTGGACGTGCGCACCGGTGTCGTCGTCTCACTCGAGCCGATCGACGGGGAAGGCTCCGCACTGGACCTGGAGATCCTCGAGGTCGACGGGGGCCGGTGACGTGCGGCAGGTCGGGCAGAACTGGCGACAGGTCACCGAGAACTGGCGACAGGTCGATGGAAGTTCACGACGGGTCGGCGAAGGGGACCATCAGGCGACGGAGCAGGGTGGCGAGTTGCTTGCGGTCGCGGGCCGAGGTGTCACCGAGCAGGTCGCGCTCGGCCTCGAGGAGGGCGGCGAACGCGCCGTCGACCGTCGTACGTCCTTCGGGGGTCAGTCGCACGAGCACGCCGCGCCGGTCGTTCGGGTCGGGGAGGCGCTCGACGAGGCCGCGCGCGGTCAGCCGGTCGACGCGGTTGGTCATCGTGCCGGAAGTGACCAGGGTTTCCTTGATCAGCTTGCCGGGGGAGAGCTCGTAGTCGCCGCCCGCGCGCCGCAGGGCGGCCAGCACGTCGAACTCCCACGACTCGATGTCGTGGTCGGTGAAGGCGGTCCGCCGCGCGAGGTCGAGGTGGCGCGCCAGGCGACTGATCCGGCTGAACACCTCGACCGGGCCGAGGTCCAGGTCGGCGCGTTCGCGTGCCCAGGCATCGACCAGGTCGTCCACTTCGTCGCGCATGGCAGCATCGTAACGGATCGTCAAGAATCTTGACATCGAGACATAGGCGGAGTCAGAATGAAGTGTCTTGACGTCAAGATAAATCGAGGAGTCGCGATGAGCCACCAGTGGAGTCCCGAGCAGTACCTCACCTACGCCGACGAGCGCGGCCGCCCCTTCGTGGAGCTGGTCCAGCGCATCGGCGCCGAATCCCCAAGCAGGGTGGTCGATCTGGGCTGCGGACCCGGCAACCTGACTGCGCTGCTCGCCCAGCGGTGGCCGGCTGCCGAGGTCACCGGCGTCGACTCGAGTCCGGAGATGATCGAGCGGGCCCGGAGGGACGCGCCCGGCATCGACTTCGCCGTCCAGGACCTGCGCGAGTGGGTCACCTCCGGCCCGACCGTCGACGTGCTGGTCTCCAACGCCACCCTGCAGTGGGTGCCCGGGCACCTCGACCTGCTGCCGGACCTCGTCGACACGGTGGCCCCCGACGGCTGGCTCGCCTTCCAGGTGCCGGGCAACTTCGGCGAGCCGAGCCACACGATCCGCACCGAGATCGCCGACCAGGAGAAGTACGCCGCACACCTCGCTGGCGTGGCCGTACCCTCCTCGCACGATCCGGCGGTCTATCTCGAGAAGCTGGCGGCGCTCGACTGTGAGGTCGATACGTGGGAGACGACGTACCTCCACGTGCTCACCGGGGAGGACCCGGTCTTCACCTGGGTGACCGGAACCGGCGCCCGGCCCACCCTCCAGGCGCTGCCCGACGGCCTGCGCGAGGAGTTCGCCGAGGAGTTCCGCACCCGGCTGCGCGCGGCCTACCCCGAGACGCCGTACGGCGTCGTCCTGCCGTTCCGGCGCATCTTCGTCGTCGCGAGGAGGTCGGCATGAGACTGCACCACGTCCAGGTTGCCTGCCCACCCGGCGGGGAGGTCGGAGCCCGCCGGTTCTACGGCGAGGGGCTCGGCATGACCGAGGTCGAGAAGCCCGCCGAGCTGGCGAAGCGCGGCGGCTGTTGGTTCCGTGCGTACGACGACCGCGGGGAGACCGCCGCCGAGATCCACGTGGGGGTCGAGGACCCGTTCGTCGCTGCGAAGAAGGCACACCCTGCCCTTCTGTTGGACACCATCGACGAGCTCGAGGACGTCGGCGCCCGCTTGCAGGCTCTGGGGTTCGACGTCGACTGGAACGAGCGCGGGACGTTCGCCGGCCACCTGCGCTTCCACACCCGTGATGCCCACGGAAACAGGGTCGAGGTCCTCACGCCGGCCCACTAGTGTGGGTGGCGAGGAGGCACCGCCATGACATCACCATCCGGTTCCATCCAGACCCTGTCCCGAGCCATCGACCAGGCCGGTGACGTGCTCGCCGCCGTCCACGAGGACCAGTTCGCCGACCCGACGCCGTGCTCCGACTGGGACGTCTCTCGCCTCGCCGCGCACCTTGCGGGAGCGCCCGCGAAGTTCCTGGCGGCGGCCCGTGGTGAAGAGGTCGACTGGTCGAACGACCCGCCTCTCGGGGTCGAGTGGGCCTCGTCGTTCCGTGCGGCGGGTGACGACCTGATCCACCACTGGCACGAGGTCGGTGAGGACGGCGACGGTCCGCCGGCGCCGATGTCCGTGGCGGAGCTCGCCGTGCACACCTGGGACCTCGCCAAGGCCATCGGCTGGGAGCGTCAGCTCGACGAGGGCGTGGCGCAGTGTGGGCTCGACTTCATGTCGGCCTCTCTGACCGACGAGCTGCGCGGCGAGGCCTTCCAGCCGCAGGTCGAGGTGGCCGACGACGCGTCTGCCGTGGACCGCCTCGCGGCGTTCGCCGGGCGCCAACCCTGATCAGTCCTCGCTGAACAGCTTGGGCTTCTTCTCCAGGCCGCTGAGCCCGTTCCACGCCAGGTTGACCAGGTGTGCTGCGACCACGCGCTTGTCGGGCTTGCGGTCGGCGGAGAGCCACCACTGGCCCGTCGTGCCGACCATGCCGACGAGCATCTGGGCATACATCGGCGCGGTCTTGTGGTCGAGGCCGCGCTTCTTGAACTGGTCGACCAGGATGCCTTCGACCCGGCTCGCCGTGTCGCCGATGATCGACTGGAAGCTGGCGCCCTGCGAGCCCATGGGGGAGTCGCGCACCATGATCCGGAAGCCGTCGGGCTGCTGGTCGATGTAGTCGAGCAGGGTGAGCGCCGCCTGCTCCATGAGCGCGCGCGAGGTGCCGGAGGTCAGGGCGCCGCGCATCATGCCGAGAAGGTGGGTGACCTCGCGGTCGACGACCACGGCGTACAAGCCCTCCTTGCCGCCGAAGTGTTCGTAGACCACCGGCTTGGAGACCTCGGCGCGGCTGGCGACCTCCTCGATCGACGCACCGTCGAAGCCGCGCTCGGCGAACAGGGCGCGGGAGATCTCGATCAACTGCTCGCGGCGTTCGGCCGCGGTCATCCGGCTCCGGGGTGCGGACTTGCGGGAGCTGTTCGAGGTGGCCACCGGTCCATCTTCGCAGTTCGTTCGGTTTGGCCGACCCGGGTGAGGGAAGATCCTGTTCCATGAACGTGTCTGGATCCCGGCGTGGTGCCCTCGCCCTGGTGGTCGCCGGTGCGCTGCTGGCTGTCCTTGGCTGCAGCGCCCAGGCCGGGTCGGACGATCCCGCGGGACACTCCCAGGACGGTGCGGCCAGCCGCAGTGCCGCGGCCGAGAAGGCGCGGCACGCCCCTGTCGACCCGTGTCGCCTGCTCTCGGTCGCCGACCGGTTCTCCGTGATCGGTGCCGAGAAGGTGACCGGCATCGGCGCCGAGATGGAGCCCGGCGACTCGCGCCTGGTCCGCTGCGTCGTCACCGGCAACGACAGTGTCGCGATCATCTACTACGGCTACAGCTTGGTGCCCGGCCGGAAGTTCGCGGCCAACCTGCGGGACAGGGCCGACTACAGCGGGAAGCTGATCACCATCAACGGCGTGGGGGACGAAGCGCTCTACCTGCGCGACACGAAGTACGGCTTCGACGCCTGGGCGCGGAAGGGTGACTACACCGTGTTCGTCGGCTCGGGCTGGTTCCGGGGCGACCGGACGACCGCCGAACGGCTCCTGAAGACGCTGCTCGACCAGGTGACGCCGGGGATGCACGAGCATCCGATCAACGTGCCGCGCACCTGCCCGTCGCCGGACTCGAAGTTGGTCACGGACGTGGTCGGTCAGGTGCAGTACGCCGTCGGCCACGACCGCAACCAGAAGCTGCTCTGCACGTACGCCGGGAAGCGGGTGCGGGTGTCGCTGTCGACCGCGCGGAGCACCCTGAAGAAGGTCGCGCGCAGCTACTCGGACGCGCAGGCAGCGCCCACCTTCGGCGTCGACGAGTCCGTGGAGTTCAAGATCGTGCCCGACTCGGTGACTTCGCTGGAGCCCTCCGAGTACGGGCCGTGGGCCACCACCTACGTGCTGAAGCCGCCGTTGTTGATCCGCGCCTCGATGAGCGCGGCGTCAGACCTGGACGACGACGCAGAGGTCACGTTCGACCAGGCGGCGTTCCGTCGGGTCAACGAGACGTGGGTGCGCAACCGCGTCGCGAAGGGGCGGTAGCAGGTCCTGCTCAGGCAGCGGCCTGCTGGTTCTTGACCAGCTTGGCCTCGATGCGTTCCTTGACCGGCCAGCGCACGTCGTCGACCCATCCGAGCTTTTCGAAGACCCAGATGACCCGGGCGGAGACGTCGAGCTGGCCGCGCTGCACGCCGTGCCGGGCGCAGGTCGGGTCTGCGTGGTGCAGGTTGTGCCACGACTCGCCGCCCGAGGGGATGGCCAGCCACCACACGTTGGAGCTCTTGTCGCGCGAGATGAAGGGGCGATTGCCGACCGTGTGGCAGATCGAGTTGATCGACCAGGTGACGTGGTGCAGCAGGCCGACCCGCACCAGAGAGCCCCAGAAGAACGCGGTCAGGGCGCCGGCCCACGACATGGTGACCAGACCGCCGATGATCGGCGGGATGGCCAGCGAGAGCAGCGTCCAGAACCAGAAGTCCTTCGAGATGCGGACCAGGTCGTTGTCCTTCATCAGGTCGGGGGCGTACTTGCGCTGCGGGGTCTGCTCCTCGTCGAAGAGCCAGCCGATGTGGGCGTGCACCATGCCCTTGGTCAGCGCGCGCATGTTCGTGCCGTACTTCCACGGCGAGTGCGGGTCGCCGTCGCGGTCGGAGAACTTGTGGTGCTTGCGGTGGTCGGCCACCCAGCGCACCAGCGGACCCTGCACGGCCATCGAACCCGCGATGGCGAGGCCGATCTTCACTCCGCGGTTGGGCTTGAACGACTTGTGGGTGAAGAGTCGGTGGAAGCCGACGGTCACGCCGAGCAGGCCGATCCAGTACATCGTCACGGCGATGCCGACGTCGAGCCAGCTCAGCCAGCCGCCCCAGGCGATGGGTACGGCGGCGAAGAGTGCGACGAACGGCACCAGGATGAACAGGGCCAGCGTGATCTGCTCGAGGCGGGACTGCTCGTCTCCGCCGCGGGTCGCGCGGTCCGCGGTGTCGAGGGCCGGGCCGGTCTGTGTTGCGGTCAAGGTGGCTCCAGGATCGGTGATTCTCTACCGACTCAACCGTAACCTACGGAGCCGTAGGTTGGGCAGCCCGCTGTGGCGCGGACAACACTCGCGGATCCATTACCTACCGGTAACATGAGGGCATGGTGACGATCCAGGACATGTGGAACAAGGCCTCTGCCGTACCGATGGGCAAGAAGGCGTTCTCGCTCGCGTTCAGTCAGAAGGCGCCGTACTTCGCGACGATCCGGCCGACCTTCCAGGTGGTGAAGCCCAACCACGTGGAGCTGACCTTCCCCAAGCGCCGGGCCGTGCACAACCACATCGGCACCGTGCACGCGATCGCGCTGTGCAACGGCGCCGAGGCGGCGATGGGTGCACTGGCCGAGGTGACGATTCCCAAGGACAAGCGGTGGATCCCCAAGGGGATGGACATCAACTACACCGCCAAGGCCGACTCCGACATCACGATCATCGCGGAGACCGACCCCGAGCAGTGGACCGGCGACGACCCCGACCTGCACGTGCGGGTCAAGGCGGTCACGACGTCGGGTGTCGAGTGCTTCAACGGCGTCATCAAGCTCTGGGTGACCCCGAAGCCGCCGAAGGGCTGACGGTCAGTCGACCTCGGTCACCAGCGACTGGGACTGGGCAACCACGAGTACGTCGCTCCACACGGCGCCGACGGGGTCGATGGCGCCGCGGGCCTGACCGTTGAACGACCAGGTGAGGCCCCACTCCGTCTCGGCGGTGACCTGGTGCTCCCCGGGCCTCTGGAATGCCAGCGTGCAGGTGCTCGAGGCGCCCGGAGCCCAGGCCGTTCCCGTGTCGTCGCACGCCACCGAACCTGCCCGGCCGGCCGAGAACGCGACGCGGTCCAGGGTCGCGTCGACCCGCACGGAGTTGTTGCCCGCAGTCGCTGCGACGTATCCGGAACCGGTCGGGTCGCGCAACCAGAACCACGTGTCGAGGTTGACCAACGTGTCCAGGTTCCCCGTGATGTCCGGGTTGTAGTCGAAGGCCGGCTCGGGCATCGTCATCGAGTCGGTGGCCGCCTTGAGCAGCACCTCCGGGGGCACCGGCGGGACGGGCGGCTGCTCGCCGGCCTCGACGTAGACCCCGGTGTTGTTGAGGAAGTAGTTCAGCGAGAACTTGTCGAACTCCTCGAAGTTCTCGAAGCTGTCCAGCATGGTGCACGTCGGGACGTACCAGCGGCCCTCGGTGTCGTTCTTGTGCTGCTTGTAGCCGGCGTACGGCGCCCAGGGCTCGGGGTTCCACTCGTCCCAACCAGCCCCGGTGATGGTGCCGTCCTTGATGCCGTCGAAGTACTCCTTGCCGGTCCACAGTGGGGTCCGGTAGCAGGGAACCGGCACCGAGACTGTCGTGCTGCCGCCGCCCGACCCGGGGCTGCCGCCGCGGACCAGGGAGCCGGTGACGCTGACCGTGACGGTGCCGTTGCCGGGATTGTCCACGCAACCGACGTTGGCCCCGTCGCACGCGCTCGCCGACTCCATCGTTGCGCCCAGGGCCACCAGGCCGAAGGCGGCGACGGTGGCTGCCATGGGGATGCGAAGCGAAGTCAGCATGATTCGTCCAAGGTGGTGTAGTCGGTCAGAGTCCAGGCACCACCGGTGCTGGACAGGGTCGCGCGGCCGCGGACCCTCTCGCGGCCTTCGACGGGCCGCTTCTGCCCCTTCGTGACCAGGGACAGGTCGGTGGCGTCGGTGCACAGGGAGAGCACCGCCTGGCGCGCGCTGAAGCCGTCGAAGTCGACGCTGATCCGGGCGATGCCCGAGTAACGCGTGTCGGTGCTCGTGAGGTGGGCGACAGTGGAGGTCATGACGTCGACCACGGACGGTGCGGCGTTGTCGGTGATCAGGGGGTTCAGCTTCGCGGTGCGGCTCAGCTGGCGCTGACCGCGCTCGTAGGCGACGTACGTCTCGAGGGCCTCGCGCTTGGCGCCGGTCGCCTCGGGCAGCTTGGTGAACTCCAGCCCGACGCTGCGGTACGTCGTCGGGATCTCCGCCGCGCCGGAGCCGTCCGAGGAGTCGTCCCTGGCTGTCTCGCTGGACGAGGCGCTGGGAGAATCCGACAGGTCGAGACGGTCGTCATCCGAGTCGGAGTCGTCCGAGCAGCCGGCCGTGGCCAGGCACAGCACCGCGCACAATGTGGCCACGGATGCCCGAGCGTTCCTGTGCACGTGTCCCCCTGAGATGTCTAGAGCTCCCGCATGGTATCCCGGTGATGCCCGATGTCAGAAGCCGTGAAACCTCAGGCGCCGCCCCCGGTGTTCGCTTCGATGCCCGTGTCGCGCCGGGGCGCGGTTGCCGCCTTCTTGTTGCCGCGGCGGGCCAACCAGCTGGCGAACTGCGAGATCGACATGTTCACCGCGACGTAGATGACGGCTCCGGCGATGAAGATCGGGAAGAGCACCTGGCTGCCGAAGAGGACCCCGTCGTTGGTGACTTGCCCGCCGTAGAAGTTGCGCAACTCCCTGACTGTCGTGAGCAGTTCCGTGTAGGTGACGATGTAGCCGAGTGAGGTGTCCTTGAGCAGCACCACGATCTGGCTGACCAGGGTGGGCAGCATGATGCGCACGGCCTGGGGGAACTCGATGGCCCGCAACGTCGCCAGCGGCGTCAGGCCGATGGCCAGGCCGGCCTCACGCTGACCACTCGGCAACGCAGCCACGCCCGACCGCAGGATCTCGGCGATGATGCTTCCGTTGTAGAGGGTGAGCCCGATGACCACGGCCGTGAACGGGGAGACGTCGGTCCAGATGACGAACGGGAAGTACATCAGCAGCAGCACCGGGAGCCCGCGGAACACCTCGGTGAACACTGCGGCCGGCCAGCTCAGCACTCGGGTGGGCGAGAGGCGCAGGGCGGTGAGCACTGCGCCGAGGAGCACGGCGAGGACTGCGGAGAGAGCCGCCGCCTTCAAGGTGGCCACCAACCCGCGTCCGAGGGCGTCCCACACGTCGGGGTAGGTCAGCACCTCCCACACGTGGGAGCCGATGATGCCGTTGTCGGAGAGTCGCTTGAAGCCGAGGCCGAGGAGCGCGAGGACGAGCAGTCCGCCGATGATGCTGCCGATCAGGATGCGCCGCCGGGCGCGCGGCCCGGGTACGTCGTAGAGGACGGAGGTCATCGCGCGATCGCCACCTTCCGCTCGAGCTGACCGGCGGCGATGCCGGCCGGGATGGTGATGAGGAGGTAGAAGAACGCGACGCCGCCGAGGAACCACAGTCCGTCGGAGGGGTAGCGGAGGTTGAGGTCGCGCCCGCTGGCGAACAGCTCGGTGACGAAGAAGCCGGCCGCCACGCTCGAGTTCTTGGTCAGCGCGACGAAGATGTTGATCAGCGGCGGGATGATCGTGCGCATCGCCTGGGGCAGGATCACCGTGCTGATGCTCTGGGTGAACGTCATGCCGATCGCGCGCGCTGCCTCGGCCTGACCGGTCGAGACGCTGTTGATGCCGGAGCGGACCGCTTCGCACACGAACGCCGCGGTGTAGACCGAGAGCGCGACGTAGGCGCTGGTCTTGAACTCCACCAGGATGTCGACCTGCGGCGCCACGAAGACCATGAAGAAGAACACCAGGGTCAACGGCGTGTTCCTGACGATCTCGACGTACGCCGCACCCAGCCAGCGCAGCGGAGGGATCGGCGAGACCCGCATGGTGCCCAGGATCGTCCCCAGGATCATCGCGGCAACGGCTGCCACCATCGTCAGCTGGATGGTGGTCCAGAATCCTTCGAGGATCGGGTCGAGATTGTCGACCAGCTTGTCCATCGTGCTCCTTCACACGGGTCGTCCCGGGATGGCTCCCGGGACGACCAGCGTCGGCTCAGGGCCAGATCAGTAGCGGTCGACCTTGGGGAACTCGGTGGGCAGCTCGAGCACGGTGCCCGCCGTCTTCTTCCACGCGGCTTCCCACTCGCCGTTCTCGTAGGAGTCCTCGATCACGGTGTTGATGAACTCGCGGAACTCGTCGTCGCCCTTCTTGAGGCCGATGCCGTAGGGCTCCTCGGTGAACGGCTCGCCGGCGAGCTTGAAGTCGCCCTCGTTCTGCGCGACGTAGCCCGAGAGGATGACGTTGTCGGTGGTGAGGGCGTCGACCTGGCCGTTGCGCAGCGGCTCGAGGCAGTCGCTGTACTCGGCGGGCAGCTCGAGCTTCACGTCCGGGTAGTTGTCGGCCATGTTCTGCGCCGGCGTCGACCCGCGGGCGCTGCACACGGTCTTGCCCTTCAAGTCGTCCGGGCCGTTGATGTCGTCGTTGTCGGCCTTCACCATGAGCATCTGGCCGGCGTTGAAGTAGGGGCCCGCGAAGTCGATCTGCTTCTTGCGCTCGTCATTGATCGTGTACGTCGCGATCACGATGTCGACCCGCCCGTCGGCGATGGAGGTCTCGCGGATCTCGGAGGGGGTCGCCACCCACTCGATCTTGTCGGCCTCGATGCCGAGCTTGGCGGCGATGATCTTGCCCATCTCGACGTCGAAGCCCTCGGGGTCACCCGAGGGGCCCTTGAGTCCGAAGAGCGGCTGGTCGAACTTCGTGCCGATGGTGATCTTCCCGGCGTCCTGGAGCTTCGCCATGGTGGTTCCCTCGGCGAAGTCGCTCTTCTCGACGTCGGCCACACCCTTGTCGGCCTTGTCCTCCCCGCAGGCCGACAGGGTCAGCGCCAGGCTGGCTGCCACGAGGACTGCTTTCCATTTGGTCGCGCGCATTGCTGCTCCTCCATTGTGGTGGCCGGGTCCCCGGCACGGGTTTCGATGCTGTGCAGATTGAGCTGTGCAGTTCTTGGGTCAGTGCTTGAGGATCTTGCCGAGGAAGTCCTTGGCGCGATCGGACTGCGGGTTGGTGAAGAACTCCTCGGGGGTGTTCTCCTCGACGATCGCGCCGTCGGCCATGAAGATGACCCGGTCGGCCGCCGTACGGGCGAAGCCCATCTCGTGGGTGACCACGACCATCGTCATGCCCTGCTTGGCCAGGTCGACCATGACGTCGAGGACCTCCGCGATCATCTCGGGGTCGAGCGCCGAGGTCGGCTCGTCGAAGAGCATCACCTTGGGGTCCATCGCGAGCGCCCGGGCGATCGCCACGCGCTGCTGCTGGCCACCGGAGAGTTGAGCGGGATACTTCGCGGCCTGGTGGCCGATGCCGACCCGGTCGAGGAGCTCCTTGGCGCGCTTCTCGGCCTCGGCCTTCTTCTTGTTGCGGACCTTGATCGGCCCGAGCGTGACGTTCTGGAGGATCGTCTTGTGCGCGAAGAGGTTGAAGCTCTGGAAGACCATGCCGACGTCGGCCCGGAGGGCGGCCAGCGCCTTGCCCTCTTCGGGGAGCGCCTTGCCGTCGAGGGTGATCGACCCCTTCTGGATGGTCTCGAGCCGGTTGATCGCGCGGCACAGCGTCGACTTGCCCGACCCGGAAGGCCCGATCACGACGACGACCTCGCCGCGTTTGATGGTCACGTTGATGTCCTGCAGCACGTGCAGGTCGCCGTACCACTTGTTCACGCCGTCGAGCACGACGAGCGGTTGACCGGTCGCTGCCTCGGTGGCCCCGTGTTCCGTCACAGTCATCCCAGTAACGTAGCGGTTTCCGGGCGGTCGCGGCCACAACTTCGCGCGCCTGTGGAGACTGAGACCGAATCGTGTCTCGCGCGAGAGGTGTGACTAGCATCTGAGCATGAGCGACATGAGCCACCACCGTCTCGGCGACTCGGGTCTGGTGGTCTCCGCCATCGGCCTGGGCTGCAACAACCTCGGGCGCGAGAACACCGCGACGTACACCCAGGAAGGCACCGACGCGTTGATCGGTGCCGCCCTCGACTCGGGGGTGACGTTCTTCGACACCGCCGACTCGTACGGCGCGGAGGGTGGACTGTCCGAGACGCGGCTCGGCAAGGCGCTGGCCGGCCGGCGCGACGAGGTGGTCGTGGCCACCAAGTTCGGCATGGACGCCCGCGGTGCCAACGGCCCGGACTTCGGGGCGCGCGGCTCGCGGCGCTACGTGATCCAGGCGGTCGAGGCCTCCCTGCGCCGGCTCGGCACCGACTACATCGACCTCTACCAGTTCCACACCCCCGACCCGTTGACCCCGATCGACGAGACGCTGGCCGCGCTCGACACCTTGGTGAAGTCCGGCAAGGTTCGCTACCTCGGGCACTCCAACCGGGCCGGGTGGCAGATCGCCGAGGCCGAGTTCGCGGCGAGGGAGCTCGGGGCCGAGCGCTTCGTCTCGGCGCAGAACCACTACAACCTGCTCGATCGTCGCGCCGAGCTCGAGGTGCTGCCGGCGTCACGCGCCTACGGCCTGGGCGTCCTGCCGTTCTTCCCGCTGGCCAACGGCCTGCTCACCGGGAAGTACTCCGACGGCTCGGTGCCGGAGGGGTCCCGGCTGGCGAGTCGCCCCGCGGTGCTGGAGAACGCCGACTACGCGCAGCTGAAGGCGTTCGGTGCCTACGCCGCCGAGCGCGATCTCGACGAGGTGACCGTGGCGTTCTCGTGGCTGCTGGCCCAGGACCCGGTCGCCTCGGTCATCGCCGGAGCGACCACGCCCGAACAGGTCCGTCAGAACGCTCGCGCGCGTGGATGGGTGCCGAGCCTCGACGACCTCGCCGCCCTGGACGAGATCTTCACGCCGGCGGCCAAGATCGCGCCCTTCTGACCGATCCACTCTGGCCGACTCGCTCTGGGCGATCCACTGTGCTTTGGGTGCCGCCACGCTTGCCGCCGTACCCTTGACCCGTTATGAGCGCACGCACGTATGAGGTCCGCACCTACGGGTGCCAGATGAACGTCCACGACTCCGAGCGACTGACCGGCCTGCTCGAGACCGCGGGGTACGCCGCTGCTCCGGAGGGTGAGCAGGCCGACGTCGTCGTCTTCAACACGTGTGCCGTGCGCGAGAACGCCGACAACAAGCTCTACGGCAACCTGTCGCACCTGGCGCCGATCAAGGCGAAGAATCCCGACATGCAGATCGCGGTCGGTGGCTGCCTGGCCCAGAAGGACCGCGCCACGATCACCGAGAAGGCGCCGTACGTCGACGTCGTGTTCGGCACCCACAACATCGGCTCGCTGCCGGTGCTGCTCGAGCGGGCCCGGGTGCAGCAGGAGGCCCAGGTCGAGATCCTCGAGTCCCTCGAGGTGTTCCCCTCCACGTTGCCGACCAAGCGCGACTCGGCGTACGCCGCGTGGGTGTCGATCTCGGTCGGCTGCAACAACACCTGCACGTTCTGCATCGTGCCGGCGCTGCGCGGCAAGGAGAAGGACCGCCGCCCCGGCGAGATCCTGGCCGAGGTCGAGGCGCTGGTCGCCGACGGCGTCACCGAGATCACCCTCCTCGGCCAGAACGTGAATGCGTACGGCGTCGAGTTCGGCGACCGCCAGGCATTCTCCAAGCTGCTGCGTGCCTGCGGCGAGGTCGAGGGACTCGAGCGGGTGCGCTTCACCTCGCCGCACCCGGCCGAGTTCACCGACGACGTCATCGAGGCGATGGCCGAGACACCCAACGTGATGCCCCAGCTGCACATGCCGCTGCAGTCCGGCTCCGATCGTGTCTTGAAGGAGATGCGTCGGTCCTACCGGCAGAAGAAGTTCCTCGGCATCATCGAGCGGGTCCGTGCGGCGATGCCCGACGCGGCGATCACCACCGACATCATCGTCGGCTTCCCCGGCGAGACCGAGGAGGACTTCCTCGAGACGATGCACGTCGTGCGCGAGGCCCGGTTCTCCGGCGCCTTCACCTTCCAGTACTCCAAGCGCCCGGGCACTCCCGCCGCCACGCTCGACGACCAGGTCTCACCGGCGGTCGTGGCCGATCGCTACCAGCGCCTCGTCGCGGTGGTCAACGACATCGCCTGGCAGGAGAACGAGGCGCTGGTCGGCCGCACCGTCGAGCTGATGGTCTCCGAGGGCGAGGGCCGCAAGGACGCCGCCACGCACCGGCTCTCCGGTCGGGGTCCTGACAACCGGCTGGTCCACTTCAACCCCGAGGCCGCTGAGGGTGTCCGCCCCGGCGACATGGTGACCGTGACCCTCACCCAGGCGGCACCGCACCACCTCATCGCGGACGGCCCGGTGCTGTCCGTGCGTCGTACCCGCGCCGGCGACGCGTGGGAGGGGCGCTCCGCTGCACCGACCGGTGTGGGCCTCGGCATGCCGTCGATCGGGGCTCCCGCGCCGCTGGCTGACGCACCTGGCTGCTCGATCTCGTGACCGATCGGACAACGCGGAGGATCGCAGTTATCGGGTGACTGGGATCTTCCACGTTGATCCGATCAGGCGCCCGGGGGCAGCAGTCGAGTGCTGGCCGCGCCGCATTCGGGGCACCGCCGCAAGTCGCCGGGCCAGCCCTGACGCTGCAGGATCGCTCCCAACTTCGCGGCCGTGCGACAGGCCCGGTCGAAGACCTGGCCCCACCCGAGGCGCACACCGCCCAGGCCGTCGGCTGCGGCATCGAGATCACGGTCCAGGTCGTGGTCCCTGTTGCGGGCACCGGAGTGGAAGATGCGCCCGTCGAGCTCGACCACCTGGCCGTAGTCCTTGTAGAGCACGTCGCGATAGAGCGTGCCGCGGGAGAGGTCCACGGCCTGACGTACGGCGATCGGCAGGCCGTGCGGTCGTTCGACTCGAGTGAGGTAGCCGTGCTCGAGCACCGAGCACGTTCCGGCAGCCACGTCCTGCAGCACGTCGTGCAGGAACTCACGTCGCGCGATGCGCGTGCGGCCGTCGAGTGCCTCGAGCAGCCGAGGTGGCGTGGACTGACGCGAGGAGACGATGCCCGCGAGCACGGCGACCGCGTCGAACTCGGTGCATGCCTCGGCGGCGAGGTCGATCGCGGCCTCTTCGATTCTCAGGCGGGGTGGCGACCGGTTCCACTGCACGCGCGAGGAGAGGCCGGTCATCCGGTGGATCACGATGCCGGGCTGGGTCGACACCTTGCGCCGCGCCGCGATCACCACGTGGATCGGTGCGTCGGTGCTGTGGGCAGGCTGATCGGCTCTGGGGCCGTGGGAGTCGGTGCGACGCCCGGGTCCTTGAGCGGCGCGCAGGGCCGAGTCGTGGGACAGCGCGGCCGGCCACGAGTAGAGGACTGCGGCCCAGGCCTTCTGGTGCCAGGTCATGGGCCCCGTGTGGTCGACGTACACGCCCGGATGCACGGGCGTGAGGAGACGGTTGCGCACCAGCCGGCGAAGGTCGTTGTCCGTGACACCGCGATCGAGGGCCTGGCGTCGACTGACCACACCATCCTGATCACGCAGCAGTTCAGCGAGTCTTTCCATGCGCTCGATCGTCGATCGTGCTGGACGCCTTTGCCAGTCCCGCTCGACTGGCCTGTGGACAACCAGTCCCGTGAGCGCAGACCGCCGTGCAGCACGGTGCTGAAGCGACAAGGATGCGATCTGAAGTCACCTGATGACTGCAAACCGCATCCTTGTCAGATGCCAGCCCGTTCAGCCAGCCCGCTCAGCCAGCCCGCTCAGGCGGAGGGCTCCGGGGGAGTGTCGTCCTCGCCGGAGGTGCCCTCGTCGGGCTCCTGCTGCTTGTCGTCCAGCTGCTTGATCTCGTCGGGGACCTCGTCCTCGCCGATCGCCGGGTTGTCCTCCGGATCGAGGTCGCGGGGCACCGGGTCTCCGGGGGTGTCGCCGTGCTCCGGCCCCTCGATGGAGTCCGCACCGCCGGGGTAGACCTCGGGCTCCTCGGTGGTTGCCTCGGGCATCGCGCCGACGTCGCTCGTGCCGTCCCCCGTGCCCTCCTCCGTGCCATGGGCGGTTTCCTCGGTGTCGGGCGCGGCCTGCTCTTCGGACTCTGACATGTGCGTTCCTCTCGCTGGTTCGGCCTGTGCCTCGACCCTAACGATGCGCAGGTGATGCCTGCATCAGCTGACGGAGAACCCGTGGGTGGTGTACGGCGGCACGTCGCCGGACTTGAGCCCGCGGAGCACCTGCAACTCGTGGGGCACCACCTCGTCGGGCAGGTCCGCCAGCGGGAACCAGCGGATCTCACCGCACTTGAGCGGTTCGATGATCGTCGGCTCGCCCGACCAGGTGCGGGCGGTGAAGAAGAAGTCGATGCGCTCGTCGATCGCTTCGCCGCCCTGGGTGCGATGCATCGACGTGAGGAACTCGAGGGCGATGTCGGTGACGCCGATCTCCTCGGTCGCCTCCCGTTGGGCGGCCTGGAACGCGGTCTCGCCCTTCTCGACGTGGCCGGCGGCGGCCGCCGCCCAGCGTTGGTCCATGTAGCCGGTGTTCTGCCGCCACTGCAGCAGCACCTCGGTGCCGTGCTCGCCCTCGCGGAGCAGGAAGACGTACGACGCGGGCACCACCACGAAACGATCAGTCATGCCGGTGAGCCTAGGGGTTGCCTTGCTCGGGCCGGACGCAACACCGGCCCGCCACGAGGAAGGTTCGTGACGGGCCGGTGCTGGTGTGGGTGGTTCAGCCGTACGTCGGGGACTCGCCGTCCTCGGGCTGTCCGCCTTCGCTGGTGCCGGAGTCGCCGAAGCCGCCGGTCTCGCCGCCTTCGGGCTGTCCGCTCTCGCTGGTGCCGGAGTCGCCGAAGCCGCCGGACTCGCCGCCCTCGGGCTGTCCGCCTTCGGAGGGGACTCCTGCGCCGGACTCGGACTCGGAGGAGTTGGAGTCACCGAAGCCGCCGGACTCGCCGCCNTGGTGCCGGAGTCGCCGAGGCCGCCGGAGTCGCCGCCTTCGGGCTGTCCGCCTTCGGAGGGGACTCCTGTGCCGGACTCGGATTCGCTGGTGCCGGAGTCGCCGAAGCCGCCGGAGTCGCCGCCCTCGGACTGACCGCCTTCGCTGGTGCCGGAGTCGCCGAGGCCGCCGGAGTCGCCGCCTTCGGGCTGTCCGCTCTCGGAGGGGACTCCTGTGCCGGACTCGGANTGGTGCCGGAGTCGCCGAGGCCGCCGGAGTCGCCGCCTTCGGGCTGTCCGCCTTCGGAGGGGATTCCTGTGCCGGACTCGGACTCGGACTCGGAGGAGCTGGAGTCACCGAAGCCGCCGGAGTCGCCGCCCTCGGACTCGGCGCCGCCTTCGGAGGAGGCTTGGTCGGAGGGCGCATCGGCGGGCGATGCCCCGCCCTCGTCGCCCTGTCCACCGAGGCTTTCCCTCACCTTGTCGACGCCCGCGTCGATCTGCTCGGTGTACTTGCCGCCGGTCTTGTCGTCGATGAAGTCGCCGGCCTTCTCGGCCAGGTCTCCGATCTGATCCCCGTACTTGTTGGCTGCTTCGCCGGCCTGGCCGCCGAGGTTTCCTAGCTGTTCCGTCACCTGAACCATCTCCCGAGTGAGGTTGGGTCGGTTGTCCCGACTTGTCCTCTCAATCCACACACGATCGGTCGTGAAATGTCCACGGGCCCGGTGCCGTTTTGGCACCGGGCCCGCGAAGACGTTCAGCAGATTCTCAGCCGAAGGCCGGGGCGACCATCACTTGATGTCGTCGTTCTTTCCGTCGAGGCCGTCGAGGGCGTCCTTGGCCTTGTCGACCGCGGCGTCGCCCTTGTCGCCCAGCTTGCCGCCGGTCTTGTCGTCGATGAAGTCCTTGGCCTTGTCGAGGCCGTCGGAGACCTTGTCGCCGTGCTTGTCGACAGCGTCGGATGCCTTGCCCTTGAGCTTGTCCAGGAAACCCATGTCCTGCTCCGTTCGGTTGCTGTGGCCGCACTTGCCGCGACCCGAGAGATTCGTTTGAAAGACTAGCCCCATGTCGCCGGACCACTCACCCCCAGTTGTCGCAATCGTGGGCGCAACTGCAGCCGGGAAGACCGGTCTCTCCCTGGATCTCGCTGAGCGGCTCGGGGGCGAAGTGGTCAACACGGACGCGATGCAGGTCTATCGGGGCATGGACATCGGCACCGCCAAGCTGCCGTACGACGAGCGCCGTGGCATCACGCACCACCTCCTCGACTTCCTCGACATCGACCAGATCGCCACCGTGGCTGACTTCCAGCGACTGGCCCGCGACACCATCACTGACCTGCGGGGGCGCGGGGTCGCGCCGATCCTGGTCGGCGGTTCCGCGCTCTACACCCGGGCGATCCTCGACAGCTTCGAATTCCCCGGCACCGACCCCGTCGTACGACGCGCACTCGAGGAGGAGCTCGAGGCCAAGGGGTCCGGAGCGTTGCACAAGCGACTTCAGGAGCTCGATCCCCAAGCAGCACAGGGGATTCTCCCCGGCAACGGTCGCCGCATCGTGCGCGCGCTCGAGGTCATCACGCTCACTGGCAAGCCGTACGGCGCGGGCCTGCCCACGCTGCACTACGTGATGGACGGCGCCCACCAGATCGGCGTCGACATCGACCGGTCGACCCTCGACGTGCGCATCGGGCAACGCGTGGACCAGATGTTCGACGACGGGTTCGTCGACGAGGTGGCCGCCCTGTGCGAGCGCGGGCTGCGTGACGCGGTCACCGCGTCGCGGGCGATCGGCTACCCCGAAGTGATCCGGCACCTCGACGGCGAGCTCACCCTCCAGCAGGCCAAGGAGTCGACCCGGGTGGCCACCCGCAGGTTCGCCCGGCGCCAGGACCAGTGGTTCCGCAAGGACCCGCGCGTCACCTGGGTGCCGTGGGATGCGCCGGACCTCGTGGAGAGGGTGCTGGCCGCGATCGGGCAGCAAGATTGATCAAGACATCCGGGTCGTGACACAGGCAGACTGGCGTCATGGTGACCCAGTACTACACGGCAAGCAGTCTCGACGGCTTCATCGCGACTGACGACAACTCCCTCGCCTGGCTCCTCAAGCAGGACATCGACATGGAGGGCCCGATGGCCTACCCGGCCTTCGGTGCCGAGAAGGGCGCGCTGGTGATGGGCGCGACGACGTACGAATGGATCGTCAAGAACCACGAGACCTGGGACTACACCAGCCCGACGTGGGTCTTCACCCACCGCGAGCTGCCGGCCAAGAACGGTGGCGGTGACGTCCGCTTCACCCAGGACGACGTCCGCGCGGTGCACGCGGAGATCACCGAGGTGGCCGACGGCAGGAACATCTGGCTGGTCGGCGGCGGTGACCTCGTCGGCCAGTTCGCCGACGCGGGGCTGCTTGACGAGGTCTGGGTGCAGTACGCCCCGGTGACGCTCGGCTCCGGCGCGCCACTGCTGCCGCGGGCACTCGACCTCGAGCTGCTGGAGGTCGCGCAGAACCGTGCGTTCATGTGTGGGCGCTACCGCGTGGTGCGCTGACCGGGATGGGATGATGGTCGGGTGACTGACTACGCCTTCGTGAAGGGCCACGGCACCGAGAACGACTTCGTGCTGCTGCCCGACGCCAACGGAACCCTTGAGCTGACCGCCGAGCAGGTTGCCCGACTGTGCGACCGCCGAGCCGGCATCGGCGGCGACGGGGTGATCCGGGTGGTCCGCACCGATGCCACCGACGACCCGGCTGCCGTGGCCGCCCGCGGGCAGGCGCGCTGGTTCATGGACTACCGCAACTCCGACGGCTCGCTCTCGGAGATGTGCGGCAACGGCATCCGCGTCTTCGCGCTCTACCTCGCCACCCACGCATCGGTCGACCCGCGCGACCCGTTGCCGGTGGCCACCCGCGACGGCATCAAGACGATCACCTTCGACGGCGCCGACCAGATCACCGTCGACATGGGCACGCCGACCTTCGGCTCCGACTCCAAGGTCACCGTCGGGGAGCACACGTGGGCCGCGGTCAACGTCGACATGGGCAACCCCCACGCGGTCACGTTCGTCGACTCGCTCGATGATGCAGGCCGGCTGTTCGACGAGCCGGACTACGACCACGCCGTCTATCCGCAGGGCGTCAACGTCGAGTTCGTCGTACGCCGCGGGGAGCAGCACGTCGCGATGCGCGTGCACGAGCGCGGCTCCGGTGAGACCCGGTCCTGCGGCACCGGTGCCTGCGCGGTCATGGTGGCCGCCGCGCGGGCCGACGGCGCCGAGCGCGGTACGCCGTACACCGTGGACGTGCCGGGCGGGTCCCTCAGCATCACGTGGACCCGGGATGACCGCGTCCTGATGACCGGCCCGGCCGTGCTCGTGGCCGAGGGCGTCACCTCCCTCTGAACCCGGCACCCTCAACCGGGCGCCCGCGGTTCCGGCGATTCGCGCCCGCTGACGAGCGGCGGTCCCTACGCTTCTCCCTGACGACCGGGAGGGTCACATGGAGCGTGGGTGGAACGTGTCGCGTGACGGCATCCGCCTCGACCCGACGCTCCAGGCAATGGACGTCCTCTTCGACGGTGTCCGGGTGTGGTCGTTCCACCCCGCCCGTGACGGCGCGGAGGAGGCGGACGGCTGGGTGGTGCCCTGGCCGGCCGCATTGCTTTCCTTCCTCGACGGCGTGGCGCGCGTGACGGTGCGACCGATCGGCTCCGCCGTCGCGGCGTACGACGAGGAGGTCACCTTCGGCGCGTCCGGCGACCGGGTGTCCGTGCGCGACGGTGCCGGTCAACCGTTGGTCGTCGACAAGGGCGGCCGGCTCCAGGCCAGCTTCGCCTCGGCCAGCCCGGAGTCACGGCGCGAGCTCGTGGAGGTGGTCCGACAGGTGCTGGCCGGACTGCGCGAGAAGGCCGGCCTCGACGCGTGCCTCAGCTTCGGTTGCCTGCTCGGCGCAGTGCGTGAGGGGCGGCTGATCGGCCATGACTCCGACGCCGACGTCTCCTACCTGAGCCGGCACACGCATCCCTTCGACATCGCGCGGGAGTCCCGGGCCGCACAGCGGGTGCTGGCCTCGCTCGGCTACGAGATCGCCCGGATGTCGGCCAACGACTTCAAGATCTGGGCGCACCTGCCCGACGGACAACGCGTCGGCATCGACGTGTTCGGTGCCTACTACTTCGGCGGACGGCTGCACATGCTGCCCAACGTGCGCGGCGACCTGGACCGCTCGGCGCTGCTGCCCACCTCGACAGTGACGCTGGAGGGCCTCGAGGTGGTGGCGCCGGCCAGGCCCGACGAGCTGCTCGAGGTGATCTACGGATCCGGATGGCGAGTGCCGGACCCGTCGTTCCGCTACGAGCACCCGGTCGACATCACGCGTCACATGGCCGGCTACTGGCAGGGCGCGCGTCGGGGCCGCCGGGTCTGGAATGAGTTCTACCGCTCGGCCAACGCCGACCGGGTGCCGCAGGAGCAGTCGGCCTTCGCGGAGTGGGTCGCCGAGCGGCTGCCGCCCGGTGCCACCGTCGTCGACGGGGCCAGGGCAACGGCAGGGACTCGGTGTGGTTCGCCGGCCGGGGCTTCCGGGTCACCGGCCTCGACTTCGCACCCGGCGCGATCGAACGGGCCAGGAGCCTGGCTGACCAGCACGGGGCGTCCGCCACGTTCGGCGCGCTCAACCTGAACAGCCCGCGGTCGGTGCTGATCGCCGGCTCACGGCTGGCCTTCGCCGACACACCCGCGCATCTCTACGCCCGGTTCCTGATCGACGGACTGCCGCTGCAGAGCCGCCGCGACTTCTGGTTGCTGGCGTCGATGGCACAGCGAAGAGGCGGACGGACGTTCCTGGAGTTCCGGACCCACCGGAGCAGGGGCGAGCCGACCGTCTTCCGTCGGCCCCGGCGTCGCCACCTCGACCCCGACGTCATCGTCGGCGAGATCGAGGCGCGCGGCGGGCGCGTCGTCGAACGCGTGGAAGGGCGCGGGCTGGCCCGCTTCCGCAACGAAGACCCTGATGTGTGTCGACTGGTCGTGAGGTGGAACGAATGAGAAGGAACAGCAAGACCGAACCCGAAGGGACCGCCGGTGCACAGATCGCCGCGCTGACCCGGCGCGTGGCCGCCCTCGAGGACGAGGTGCAGGAGTGCCGCATGGTCAACCGCCGCCTCGCGGAGGTCGTCGACGTCGTCTCCGAGCTGCTCGTCCCGGCCATGGACCGCGACGACGCGAAGGTCGCCGCCGCGTTGGCGAGGCTCAGCTGAAGGTGGCAGCCAGACGCGCCACGTGGGGGTCCTCGGTCTTGTAGACCGCGAGCCCGTGCCCCGCCTCGCGGTGCGTGATCGTGCCGCCTCGCGCCACGATCTCCCCGGCCACGTGGTCGGGGTCGAGGTAGATCCGGAAGTGGTCGTCGCCGAAGAGGTGGGTGCCGCCGGCATCGAGCCCGGTGCGGAACTCGAGCAGCAGCTCGCCGCCGCCGGCCAGCGCCTTCGCGGCCAGGTCGAGCAGGTTGGTGCGGCCGTGGTCCTCCAGCGAGTGGATCAGGAAGCGTCCGTAGACCACCGGCTCGGTCAGCGCGGACAGCTGTGCTGCGGCAGACAGGACGGAGTCGGCGTCGTAGAGGTCGAGTACGTCGAACTCGGCGTCGAGCGCCTCGGAAGCGGCACGCTCGCGCGCATGGCGTACGGCGGCCTCCGCGAAGTCGTAGGCGCGGATCGGGTGCGCGCTGTTCGCGAAGAAGAACGCGTCGCGCGCCGTACCGAAGCCGAGCTCCACGACCGGGGCGCCGGGGGCGATCCGCTCGTGCGCCCACCGGGCGAAGGCCGAGGGCTCGCCGGGGACGCCACCGGAGGCCACGCTGTCGTAGAACCCGTCCCAGTAGTCGTGCAACTGAGCAGAAGTCATGCGTGGGCCAACTTTCGACGGGGACTTTCGACAGGGAACAGTGAGGAGAAACTACAACCAACGGGGGTGGTCCGGCGAACGAACGGCCGGAGAACGCCACGGCCGTTCTTCTACGATCGGACCCATGGACATCACAGGAGCAAGTGCAATCGTCACCGGCGGCGCCTCGGGCATCGGCGCGGCCGTGGTGCGGCAGCTGGCCGCGCGGGGCGCGAAGGTGGTGGTCGCGGACCTCCAGGCCGACAAGGGCCAGGCCCTCGCCGACGAGGTGGGCGGCGCCTTCGTCGCGGTCGACGTCACCGACACGGAGCAGATCAAGCAGGCGGTCGAGGCCGCCGGTGAGCTCGGACCCCTCAAGGTGCTGGTCAACTCAGCCGGCATCGGGTGGGCCCAGCGCACGATCGGTCGCGACGGCGAGTTCGACTCCGCCCACGACCTGGGTGCCTTCAGCAAGGTGATCGCGATCAACCTGATCGGCAGCTTCGACGCGCTACGTCTGGCCGCCACGGCGATGAGCCGCAACGACCCCGACGCCGACGGCCAGCGCGGTGTGGTGGTCAACATGGCCTCGGTCGCCGCGTTCGACGGCCAGATCGGGCAGGCGTCGTACAGCGCCTCCAAGGGCGGCATCGTCGGCATGACCCTTCCGGTCGCCCGCGACCTGTCGTCCTCGGGCATCCGCGTCAACACGGTGGCGCCCGGCCTGATCGACACCCCGATCTACGGCGAGGGGCCAGAGTCCGAGGCGTTCAAGGCCAAGCTCGGCGAGAGCGTGCTGTTCCCCAAGCGGCTCGGCGTGCCCGACGAGCTCGCCAGCATGGTCGTCGAGTGCGTGACGAACTCCTACATGAACGGCGAGGTCATCCGCGTCGACGGCGGTATCAGGATGCCTCCCAAGTGACGCGCCGTCTCGGGACCTGCCTCGGCGTGCTGCTGCTCGTCGTACTCACGGGCTGCAACGACGACGACAGCGACGACCGCGCGAAGGTGTCGACCTCGTCGGCCGCGAAGCCGGCAAAGCTCAGCATCCATCCGGTGGTCGCGATCGCGTCCGGAGTCAATGCCGAGCCGAGCCGCCCGGGCGGCGTCGTGCTCGAGGATCCGGACCGCAAGCAGGTCCTCGAGCTGGGCCCTCCCGAGCTGGTCGCGAACGACATCTCGAGCGCCAGGGCGGAGATTCCGGACAATTCCGTGGACTGGCTGATCATGCTCGACTTCAACCACCAGGGCGACCAGAAGTTCGGTGAGCTCACGGCTGCGGCGGCCTGCGCCGAACCTCCTGCGAACCAGATCGCGATCGTGATCGACGACGAGATCGTCTCCGCCCCGGTCGTCCAGGTCGAGTGCGGGAAGCAGCTCGACGACGGCACCCAGATCAGCGGCGGTTTCACCAAGGACTCGGCCGAGGAGCTCGCGGAGCGCATCAACCGCGGCCGCTGAGCGGACATCAGAACTGAAACTCGCTCGCACGGCGTGGGGGAGCGGCCTACTCTTGAAGGCATATGACGAACGCATCTGAAGACTTCTCCCTCGACGCCGAGCTCGCCGAGACCGACACCTGGGACGACGACGACTTCGAGTCGGGCTACGCCGATGAAGGGGCCGACGAGCTCGTCTCGACCGAGGGTCCCGACCCCGAAGAGCTGACCACCGGCGAGCAGGACTTGGCCGAGCGTCACGCGCTGCGCCGGGTCGCCGGGCTGCGCACCGAGCTCGAGGACATCACCGAGGTCGAATACCGCCAGCTGCGCCTCGAGCGCGTCGTCCTGGTCGGTGTCTGGACCGAGGGCAGCATCGAGGACGCCGAGAACTCCATGGCCGAGCTGGCCCTGCTCGCCGAGACCGCCGGCTCCGAGGTGCTCGACAACGTCTACCAGCGTCGTCAGAAGCCCGACCCGGCGACCTACATCGGCCGCGGCAAGGTCGAGGGCCTGCGCGAGATCGTGGCCGCCAACGGCGCCGACACGGTCATCCTCGACGGTGACCTGGCGCCCAGCCAGCTGCGCAACCTCGAAGACAAGCTCAAGGTCAAGGCGATCGACCGCACCGCCCTGATCCTCGACATCTTCGCCCAGCACGCCAAGTCTCGAGAGGGCCAGGCGCAGGTCGAGCTGGCGCAGCTCAGCTACATGAAGCAGCGCCTCCGTGGTTGGGGTGGCAACCTCTCCCGCCAGGCCGGTGGGCGGGTCGGCGCCGACGGCGGCGGCATCGGTGGCCGTGGTCCCGGTGAGACCAAGATCGAGACCGACCGGCGCCGCATCAACACCAAGATCGCCAAGCTCCGTCGTGAGCTGAAGGCGATGAAGGGCACCCGCGACACCAAGCGCGCCGAGCGCCAGCGCCACGCGATCCCGTCGGTGGCGATCGCGGGCTACACCAACGCCGGCAAGTCGTCGCTGCTCAACAAGCTCACCGACGCCGGTGTGCTGGTCGAGGACTCGCTGTTCGCCACCCTCGACCCGACCACCCGCCGTACGACGACCGCGGACGGCCGCATCTACACGATGAGCGACACCGTCGGGTTCGTCCGGCACCTGCCGCACCAGCTGGTCGAGGCGTTCCGCTCGACGCTGGAGGAGGTCGCCGACTCCGACCTGATCCTGCACGTGGTCGACGGGTCGCACCCCGACCCGGAGGGCCAGATCGCCGCGGTGCGCGAGGTGTTGGCCGACATCGACGCCAGCAAGGTCCCCGAGCTGATCGTGATCAACAAGGCCGACGCCGCCGATCCGATGGTGCTGGCCCGGCTGCGCCAGCGCGAGAAGCACTCGGTCGTGGTCAGCGCGAAGACCGGCGAGGGCATCGCCGAGGCACTGGCCCTGGTTGAGGCCGAGCTGCCCCGTCCGGGCGTGGAGTTCACGGCGTTGCTGCCCTACGAGCGCGGCGACCTGATCAACCGGTTGCACCAGCGCGGCGAGATCGAGACCCTCGAGCACACCGCCGAGGGCACCCTGGTCAAGGGCCGCGCCCACGAGGACCTCGCGGGCGAGCTGGCGGCGTACGCCGTCTGATTGGTCGAACGAGCACCTCCGACGGAGAATGAGCACGTGGGGATTTCGTTGGTGTCGCGGTGGCCGGCCCGGGTCGGCGTACTGCTCGCTGTGCTGCTCGTGTCGGCGTTGTCGTACGCGCTCGTCGAGCGGGCGACAGGTGAGGACGTGCCGAAGTGCGAGCGGTTCGCGGCCGAGTCGCAGAACCGGCAGCAGATCGTCACCGGCCGCGGCCAGCGCGTGGTCGTGATCGGCGACTCCTACTCCGTCGGCCTCGGCCTGGAGGACGCGGCGCGGGCCTGGCCCCGGGAGCTGCCCGGCGAGGTGCACGTCCACGGCTTCTCCGGGTCCGGTTTCAGCGCCCACGCCAGCCCGTGCGGGCGGGTGTCGTACGCCGACCGTGCCGCGCGCTCAGTGCGTGGGGGAGCCGACCTCGTCATCCTCGAGGGCGGGCTCAACGACGTCCACTCGTCGGAGACCGCCCTGCGCACCGGCGTACGCCGGGTCCTGGGCGTGCTCAAGGGCGTCCGCGTGGTGATCGTCGGCCCGGTTCCGGCGCCCGACCGCATGCCCGGAGCGGCGCATGTGGACTCCATCCTGGCCTCGGAGGCAGCTCGTGCGCACGTGCCTTACGTGTCGATGATCGACGCCGATCTCGCCTACCTCGACGGCGGCCTGCACCTGACTCGTGACGGGCATCGCGCCTTCGGGGACCTGGTCGTCGCCCGGCTCCCGTAGGCATCAACCCGGAGATCACGAGCGGGTCACGTTCAGAGGGCGATTCGTGGCCGCTTGGAGGTGTGGGGGAAGATGTCGCTCATGTCACGTGGTGCGCTCATTCGCCTCCTGCTCGTCATCGGCCTTCTCGCCGGATGCGTCGCACTGGCCCTCAACAAGGAGCCTCGTCTCGGGCTCGACCTTCGCGGCGGCACGCAGATCATGCTGCAGGCCGAGAGCACGGACAAGGTCAAGGCCGACGCAGAGTCCGTCGACCGTGCGATCGAGATCCTGCGTGGTCGTGTCGACGCTCTCGGTGTCGCCGAGCCGACGCTGACCCGGGTCGGCGACGATCGCATTCTCGTCGAGCTGCCCGACCTGCAGGACCCCAAGCGCGCGGTCGCAGCGATCGGCAAGACCGCCCAGCTGAGCATGCATCCCGTTGTCGCAGCGGCAGCATCTCCTGATGCCAAGCCCACCAAGAAGGGCGACATAGTCCTTCCCGATGAGGACAACTCATCGGTCCTCGAACTCGGCCCCGCCGCCCTTCAGGGCTCGGACATCGAGGGAGCGACTCCGACCCAGGCCCAGAACGCTGTCGGCTGGTCGGTCAGCATCGACTTCGACGACCGTGGCGGCAAGGCATACGGGGAAATCACGGGCAAGGCGGCATGCAACCCGTCTGGTGACCCCAAGCGTCGCATCGCCATCGTGCTCGACGGCAAGATCATCTCGTCGCCTCAGGTGAACGAAGACATCCAGTGCAACGTGGGGATCACGGGCGGCAAGACCGACATCACCGGCAACTTCTCCAACAAGGCCGCCAAGGATCTCTCCATCCTGATCGAGGGCGGCGCCCTGCCCGTTCCGGTCAAGATCATCTCGCAGAGCACCGTCGGCCCGACCCTCGGTGACGCGGCGATCGACGCCTCCGCCGAGGCCGGCATCATCGGCCTGATCATCACCGGCCTCTTCATCATCATCGTCTACCGCCTCGTCGGTGCGCTCGCGGCGATCGCGCTGACGTCGTACGCCGTCCTTTCCTACGCGATGCTGCTGGCGCTCGGCTCGACGCTGACGCTGCCCGGCCTCGCCGGGTTCGTGCTGGCCATCGGCCTCGCGATCGACGCCAACGTGCTGGTCTTCGAGAGAGCGAGGGAGGAGTACGCCGAGAATCCGAAGGCGGGCATGAGACGTGCCCTCCAGATCGGCTTCAACAAGGCGTGGACCGCGATCATCGACTCCAACGTCACGACCTTGCTGGCCGCTGCGCTGCTCTTCCTGCTGGCCTCCGGCTCGGTCAAGGGCTTCGGTGTCACCCTGTCGATCGGTGTCATCGCCTCGATGGTCTCCGCGCTGGTGATCGCCCGCGTGCTCACCGAGATCGGCGTCTCGACCAAGGCCGTTGCCAGGCGCCCGCGGATCACCGGTCTGGCGAACGTCGGACGGGCCCGCACCTGGTTGACCAAGAAGAACCCGAACATCATGGCCAAGGGCAAGATCTGGCTCGGCATCTCCGGTGCCGCGCTGGTCCTCGCCCTGGTCGGCATCTTCGGGCACGGGCTCAACTACGGCCTGGAGTTCACCGGCGGTCGTTCCATGGAATACACCACGGCGAAGCCGATCTCGGCCGACACGGCTCGTGAGATCGTGGCCGACGCGGGAGTGCCCGAGGCCGTCGTACAGATCGTCAAGGGCAGCGACGACGTCGAGCGGGTCTCGATCCGTGCCGGCGACATCGACGACGCGACGAAGGCCGAGATCGAGAAGGGCCTCACCGCAGAGGCCGGCAAGACCACCCAGTTCAGTGACGACACGGTGGCCGCCAGCCTCGGCAACGAGCTGAAGGAGAAGGCGTTGCTGGCCTTCTTCATCGCGCTGATCGCGCAGATGATCTACCTCGCGTTCCGGTTCCACTGGACCTTCGCTGTCTCGGCGGTGGGCGCGATGTTCCACGACGTGCTGATCGTGACCGGCATCTTCGCCTGGCTCGACAAGCCGATCGACGGCATCTTCCTGGCCTCCGCGTTGACCATCGTCGGACTGTCGGTCAACGACACCGTGGTCGTCTTCGACCGCATTCGAGAACGATGGCAGGGCACCAGAACAGGCACCTTCGCCGAGGTCAGCAACACGGCCTGCATCGAGACCATGCCGCGCACGATCAACACCGGTCTCGGCGCCATGTTCATCCTCGGTGCCCTGGCGGTGCTCGGTGGCGATTCGCTGCAGGACTTCGCGATCGCACTGCTCCTCGGCCTGATCATCGGTACCTACTCGTCCGTCTTCTCCGCGACCCCGGCACTGATCCTGCTGCAGAAGGTCGCGCCGTTCTCGCGTGAGAAGAAGGAGCGCAAGGTCCGCGATGCACAGGACTCCGGCGCCGTCGTCTGAGGCAGGGGAGCGAGGGACGAGCGGTTCGTGGTGAAGCGACCGACAGAGCCGTCGTCCGACCCTTGTCGGTGCCGGCGGTTAGGGTTTCCGGGTGCCTGAAAGCCCCGATTCCCTGACCCCCGTTGCCGCCCTCCTCGGTGAAGCCGTCGAGGCACTCGGCGGTCAGGAGCGCCCGGGCCAGGTGCAGATGGCCGAGGCCGTCGCCCGGGCGATGGCCGACGACGAGCACCTGCTCGTCCAGGCGGGCACCGGCACCGGAAAGTCGCTGGCCTACCTGGTGCCGAGCCTGCTGCACAAGAAGCGGGTCGTGGTCGCCACGGCGACCCTCGCGCTGCAGCACCAGCTCGTCGAGCGCGACATCCCGCGGCTGGTCGATGCGCTGAAGGCCAAGCCCGGCATCGACACGTCGTACGCCGTCCTCAAGGGCCGCTCCAACTACGCCTGCCTCCACCGGGTGCGCGAGGGCGCGCCCGACGACCAGGGCGCCCTGGTCGAGCTGCCCACCGGGTCGATGGGCGCCGAGGTCATCAAGCTGCGCGAGTGGGCCGAGGAGGAGGCGAAGTCCGGCGGCACCGGCGAGAAGGACAACGCGCCGCGCCACACCGAGAAGGTCTGGCGTCAGGTCGCGGTCAGCGCCCGCGAGTGCCTCAGTCGCGCGAAGTGCCCCTTCGGGGAGGAGTGCTTCGCCGAGGCTGCGCGCGACCGGGCCGCGCAGAGTCAGCTGATCGTGACCAACCACAGCCTGCTGGCCATCGACGCCATCGAAGGCGTCCCGATGATCCCCGACTACGACGTGGTCGTGGTCGACGAGGCCCACGAGGTGACCGCCCGTGTCACGCAGGCGGCCACCGACGAGCTGAGTGTCAGTGACGTCGAGCGGGCCGCGCGACGTGCCCAGCGGTACGTCGACGGCGACGAGGCCAACGAGCTCGATGACGCTGCCGGGGCGTTGAAGGACGCCCTCGAACGCACCGAGGCCGGGCGCATCGACCGCGTCGACGAGCAGCTCGCCGACGCCTTGGTGCTGTTGCGCGACGGGGCGCGGGCGTGCCTGGGCGCGATGCCCAAGGAGTCCGACGACCCCGACCCCGGCAAGAACCAGGCCAAGGCCGGCGTGCAGGAGATCTTCGCCACCGCCGAGCGGATGGCCGCCGACCTCGAGTCCGACGTGCTGTGGCGCAACGACCGCGAGCCGCAACGCGGCGGGCCGCAGCTGTGCGTGGCACCGCTCCAGGTGTGGGGTCCGATGCGCGACAAGCTGCTCACCGACAAGACCGTGGTCTTCACGTCCGCCACGCTGATGTTGGGGGGCGACTTCACCACCGTCGCCTCCTCACTGGGTCTCAAGCCCACCGAGCGCATCGCGTCCACCGAGGTCGTCGAACGCACCGACGAGGTGCTGCCCTGGCGCGGCATCGACGTCGGCTCGCCGTTCAACTACGGCCAACAGGCGATCCTCTATGTCGCCCGCCACCTGCCGCCGCCCGGGCGCGACGGCCTCGGCAAGGCCCAGCTCGACGAGATCGTCGACCTGATCGACGCCGCCGACGGCCGCACCCTCGGCTTGTTCTCCAGCAAGCGGGCCGCCGAGGCCGCAGCCGAAGAGGTCCGCAAGAGGCTGCCGCACCTGACCACGCTTGCCCAGGGCGAGGCCCAGCTGGCCGAGCTGCAGAAGCAGTTCGTCGCCGACCCGCACACCTGCCTGTTCGGAACGTTGAGCCTCTGGCAGGGCCTCGACGTCCCCGGCGACACGTGCCAGCTCGTGCTGATCGACCGCATCCCGTTCCCGCGTCCCGACGACCCGCTGATGTCGGCGCGCCAGAAGGCCGCCGACCGGTCAGGAGGCAACGGGTTCATGCAGGTCGCCGCGACGCATGCGGCACTGCTGCTGGCGCAGGGTTCGGGCCGGTTGATCCGCACCCACACCGACCGGGGCGTGGTCGCCGTACTCGACCCTCGGCTGGTGACGGCGCGCTACGGCAACTTCCTCAAGGCCAGCCTTCCGCCCATGTGGGCGACCACCGACCCGCAGATCGCCCGCAACGCGCTCAAGCGCCTCGCGGCCGACTGAGCCCAGACTCAGCTCAGCGCACGCCGCAACGCGAGCGGAACTTCACGCGGTAGTTGCCCAGGCTGCCGTAGTCGCTGTAGCCGGTGCTGCGCGGGTCGCGTGCCCCGACGCCGTCGACCCGCACGTAGTAGGTGCCGGCCGCCCGGGTCGCGAGGTAGGTCGCGTCGAGGCCGGTCGGCGAGCCCGAGGCCGCCGACAGCGGGTTGCGCCGCGCCAGCACCCGACCGCTGCGGTTGAGCAGGGTCAGCGACACGTCGAGGTTCGGGCTGTACGGCGCGTTGGCGACCTGGACGCTCAGCCGGGCGCGGCACGTCGTACGCAGGCGGAACACGTCGGTGTCGTTGCGCTTGCCGATCACTCCGGGTCGGGCGACACCGGCGCGCAGCACGGTGGCTCGGCTCAGCCGGTAGGCGTGGTCGTCCGCGCGGTACGGCGCCCCGTAGGCGCGCATCACGGAGAGGTCGTTCTCGCGTTCGGTGGCGCCGGTGTACTCGCCCCGGCTCCACTGGGTGAGCGGGCGCATCGAGGAGCCCATGATCGGGGCCCAGATGCCGTGGCCGGAGTAGTAGGCGTCGCCGTTCTTGCCGTCGTGGCTCAGCCCCAGGGTGTGCCCGGCCTCGTGGGCGACCACGAGGCCCATCTGCTGGGGACGGTTGTCGACCTCACGCGGGAAGACCCAGAAGACGCGGGCGTTGTTGGCCGCCGCGTAGGGGAAGACTCCGACGAACGCGACGCCGGCACAGCCCGGGCCACCGCAGACCTGGTTGCGGACCGTGGTCGAGCGGGTGATCACCGCGTGCACGCCGTACGTCGCATCGGCCGAGCCCGAGCGGGTCAGCGCACCCGCGTCCGGAAGCTCGGTGGTGACGTCGACCTGGAACGGCGCGTAGTCCTCCGCGGTCCGGCGCCACGTGCTCTGGATCGCCCGGAGCTCGCCGGCGCTGAACCCGGAACGGCCGTCGGTGTCGAAACCCGCGGCGTCGTAGCAGCGCGGACGCAGACCGTCGCTCCACTCGGAGTCGCAGACCTGCTCGCCGTTGAAGTCGAGGTAGATCGTGCGACGCGACCCGGGACGCGAGTGCAGCCGGAACGTCTGGGACAGCGGCGCCGAGGCGCGGGCCACCGGTTCGTTGCCGGCCTCTTCGCCGGAGCCCTCGAAGGTGTCGGCGTAGTAGAGCCGGTCGCCGGCGGTCAGTCGGGCGGCCGGGTCCTCGGTGAGCAGGCCCTTGACCTCCTCGGTCGCCTGCCCGGCCAGCCGCGCCGCGGTCGAGAGCTCGGAGTCGTCGACGCGCTGGCCGTCGGCCGAGGTGAACTCGTGGTCTCCGTCGGTGCTGCCCGTCGCTGGTACGGCGGCGAGGCCGCCCAGGGCGAGGGCGCACACGGCGGTCAGGGTCAGCGTTGTGGTCCGGAGCATTGGGCGATTCTCCCACGATTGATTTGCGGCACGCTGCGGGCGGTCGGGCCTCATTGCAAGACCTTGTAGAACACCTTGATGAGGAACTTCTTGACGTCGTAGCGGCCTCCAACCAAGGTCCTGTAGGAGGTCGCTGTGGTCAGCCCAGCACGTAATATTCGAGCGTGAGCCTGAACGACTTCACGTCGTACCGCTGGCCGTACCCCGTGCCGACAGCCCAGTAGACGTAGCCGTTGGCGTAACGCATGCGGTTGGTGTTGGCGGTGCCGCCGCTGTGCCAGGTCAATGACGACGAAAGTGCCCGTCGGGTCAGCGGCGCGCCGTCGGTGTTGTTGAGCATCCAGATGGTGCCGCGGTGGCCGGTCGACCGCTTGACCGCGCCGCCGTACGCCCTGATCGTCAGCCCGTGGTACTTGATGGCGTTGGGAATCCTGACGTCGTGCAGGGCGAGGGCCGTCCGGTCGTCGACGTTACTGCCGGAGCAGCGGGACATGCTGTAGTAGCCGATCGAACCGGTCATCCGGCGCAGCCCGGGCTTGCGCAGCGAGGAGCATCTGCCGGACCAGTTCAGGTGGAGGGAGGCCTGCGCAGAGATCGTGCGGTCCCAGGTCCTGCGGACAAGACGCTTCGTGGAGAGGACCACGGGTGCGCCGGTGAAGACGGAGGTGTTCCACGCCCGGTCGGTGAGCGTGATCCGGAATCGGTACGTGCCGGCAGGCGCTGTACGACCGTCTTGCCTGCGTCCGTCCCACCAGAAGCCCTGGTCGCCCAGACCGGGCATGGTGTCCACGACTGCGCCGTCCGCGTTCAGGACCTCGACCTTCGCGTCACTCACCTGGCCCTCGACCTTGGGCGTCAGGCCCACCTCGTCTCGATACTCGTCGTCGTACGGGTAGAAGGTGGCCCATTGCCGGACCAGGCTGGTGACCCGCGGCGGCGTCACGTCGATCTCGAACGACGTGAAGGTGTCGGCGGTGAACTCGTGGCCGTGGTCCACCGCCTGCGTGGTCACCCGGATGCGGTGCTGGCCGGTCGTGGGCGTGACGCCCGCCGCGATGGGGTCGATGGTGATCACGGCGTTGCCCTGGGTGTCGAGCTCGACGGGAATCGGCCCCGTCAGGGCCTCACCTCCGATGGTCTCGATCTGCCAGGTGGCGCTCTGGCCGGGCAGGCCCTCGGTGTCGAGGGTGACCTTGGCGGTGTCGAGGATTCCGTCGCCATTGGGGCTGAGGAGGCGGAGAGAGTCGGTGGTGAGGTGCATGGTGAGGCTGCGCCGTGCGGTCACGACCGCGCTGGTGTTCTCGGTGGCACACACCCCGTAGAACGTGGCGCTGGTGTCACGGATGCATCGGCGCACGACGAGCTCCCCCGAGACGACGTTGGCGTAGGGAGACGCGGTCAGCTGCCGTGGCTGGTCGCGAACCAGCGCCGGCCCTTGGGCCTGGTTCGCCCAGAGGAGGTTGAGCTCTCCCGGTCCGTCGTCGTGGACGGTCACGCTTGGCAGGGCCTCGGATCGGAGGTCGACGAAGACCGGTTCGGTAGGGGCGTCCCAGGTGACGGGGTTGGAGACGTCGAGGGTGGACGTGTCGGTCGGCGTGCTCAGGCAGGTGGACGGTGTGCTCGTGCCACAGGGCGCGACCGTGATGACCGTTCCGGCGTCGAGGCCGAAGCTCGGCAGGGTCCAGCGAGCCACGCCGTCGACCGGATCACCGTTCGTGTAGTCGGCGATCATCTGCTTCCTGGTCTGGGCCCCGGAGCGGAAGGTGACCATGGCGTTGTCAGTGCCGGTCAGTGCCACCTCGATCGACAGGTCGCCACTGACCTGGTCACCCGTGGTGGGCGTGATCAGGGTGGCGTTCAGGTCTTCCGCCTGGGCGGGGGCGCTGGTCAGGGCGACGAGTCCGCTGCCCACGACGCTGGCAGTGAGAAGGGTGGCGAAGAGGCGTGGTGCGCGCATGGTTCCCCCGAACACAAACGTGGCGGAGAGCTCCGCCGATCTGGATGTCCCGAGACCGGAACCGCGGACACCTTATGTCACTAAACGTGCGGTGTGCGACGAAATCACGAAAGGCGTCGTACGACGACCGCGCGGTCGGCGTACGACGCCTTTGTGGTGGCTGGTTCAGACGCGGCGCAGGACCGCGGTGACGATGCCGAGGATCGAGGCGTTGGTGCCGTCGATCGGGTCGTAGGCATCGTTGTGCGGCATCAGCCAGACCTGGCCGTCCTTGCGCTGCAGGGTCTTGACGGTGGCCTCGCCGTCGATGAGAGCGGCCACGATCTCGCCGTTGCGGGCGGTCTGCTCCTGGCGGACCACGACGTAGTCGCCGCTGCAGATGGCGGCGTCGATCATCGAGTCGCCGGAGACCTCGAGCATGAACAGGGTGCCCTCGCCCACCAGGGTCTTGGGCAGCGGGAAGATCTCCTCGACCCGCTCCTCGGCCAGGATCGGGCCACCAGCGGCGATGCGGCCCACCATCGGCACGTAGGTGGCGGCCGGCATGGCGTCACCGATGCCGGTCTCGTCGATGTGCGACTCGTCTGCCGCGCTGATCGAACGGCGCGCGGCGAGCACCTCGGGCAGGAACACCTCGAGGGCACGAGGACGGTTGGGGTCGCGCTTGATGAAGCCCTTGGCCTCGAGCACCTTGAGCTGGTGGGAGACCGAGGACGAGCTGGTCAACCCGACCACCTCGCCGATCTCGCGCATGCTCGGCGGGTAGCCGCGTCGCTCGAGGGAATCACGGATCGTGTTCAGGATGCGCTGCTGGCGGGGGGTGAGGCCCGTTGCGTCCGGGGGGCCGTCGGGGAACTCGGCGACGTTGTCCTTCGATGCCATCGGGGTGCCTTCCGCAGTGCTGTTCCTGGTGGGTTTTCAACGTAGCCCCAAAACCCGACGGCTTCAAACACCTGTTCGAACGTGTCGCAAAGGTTTTCGAGCAGTCTCTCGGGTCGGGTCTCGGGAGTTCGGGGAGCGCAAAGGGCGGGCCTCCGTGGTGGAGTCCCGCCCTTTGTCTTCCCCATCCGCAGGCCGGGGTCGAGGCGACCTGCAGAAATTCAGTGGCGTCCTGGCTCAGCCGAGCGGGACGTAGATCTGCTGGCCGGCGACCAGCATCGAGGAGTCGAGCGCGTTGAGCTGCTTGATGGTGTGCACCATGTCGCGCACCTCGCCGTCGTCGGCCACGTCGGCGGCGATCGCCCAGAGCGTGTCGCCGGGCTGGACCGTCACCGCGCGGGTCGGCTGGTCGACGCCGGCGTGGTTGGTGGCCATCGACGAGGTGCCGAGGAAGACCGCGGCGGCGAGCACGAAGAGCATCGCCGCGACGAAGACCACCAGTCGGCCGCGCTGCGTGAGGCGGACCTGGCTGCGAGCGCCTCGCTGGGCGGGACGCACAGGCGTCTGGATGGTGGGGCTCAGGGTCATCGTGCTCATCGGGACCTCCGGGGGAAGGGGGTGGTCTGTGTCAGACGAATGTCTACAGACGACCACCGACAACGGACTTCCGGAGCGGAGGATCGATCAGACGTTCGATCGAACACATGTACGACGGTAGAGCATGTGTTCGAACGAATCAAGAGAGCGGCCGAACAAATGTTCGACGTGTCGCGGGGCGGGTCAGGGAACCCGTCAGCGGACCCGGATCACCTTCGACTGGGCCTGCCGGCACAGTCCCTGGGTGAGGAATGTCGGCTTGATCAGCGCGTAGAACTTGCCGGGCTTGCGCCTGGCGCGGGGCAGCGTCCAGACGCCTCGGGTGGACGTGCGGGCCAGGCCCACTCGCGCCGAACGACCCGGCCCCATCACGCGCCGGAGCTCGACCACCTTGCGCGAGACGCAGGCGTTGACCGGCGAGCGCAGCACTCCCTTGAACTGCTTCACGCGGACGCCGTAGGCGATCGTCCCGGTGCGGGCCAACGGCGGGCAGCCGGTGTCGTTGTAGGCGGCGGCCAATGGGCAGGCGTCGCCCTTCTCGTAGCCGTCGGAGTCGGCGTCGGGGTCGCACGAGTCGCCCATGCCGTTGTGGTTCATGTCGCGCTGGGTGGCGTTGGCGTTGCTGGGGCAGTTGTCGTCGCCGTTGGCCACGCCGTCGCCGTCGATGTCGGGGTCGCACTCGTCGCCGAGGGCGTCGCGGTCGACGTTCGCCTGGTCGTAGTTGGCCTTCTCGGGACAGTTGTCCTTCGAGTTGGCCCTCGAGTCGTCGTCCCAGTCGCAGTCGTACACGACCTTGAGCGACCACGAGTCGAGCGTGCCGGCCGGGCTGGACTTCAGGATCGGGGGAGTGTTGGTGATCGTCAGGGTCCAGGTGCCGTTGGCGTCGCCCGTGAGGCCGGAGACCTGCGAGCCGGAGGTGGCGGCGCCGGACGTGCCGTTCGGTGCCTTCAGGGTGACCTTGAGGTTGGTCGGGGCCGGGTGGGTGATCGCGAAGGTCGGTGTTGCCGAGATGACGCGTCCGGGCACGTCGGCCACCACGCCGACGGTGGCGTCCACGGACTTCGTCCCGAGAAGAGGGGCAGCGGGGATCGCCGCACCCTGGCCAGTCCTGGTCACCGTGCAGGTGGCCTCGGTGGGCAGGTCGTCGAAGTCGCCGCTGGCGAGGTTCGAGGACGGCGTCTGCACCACGGCAGCCGACGCAGACCCCACGACACCGACGACGCCGGAGATCACCACGGCCAGGACACAGGTGCGGGCAACGCTCGTGCGGACAGACATGTGGTGACCCCTCGCGGTTCGGTGGCACCCTCCCGGCGCCCGCACAAGGCTAGGTCACCGGCCACCCACGGGTGAGCGGATTCCGCGAACTCAGTCCCCGGACCAGGCCGCCCAGAGCTCGGCGTACCTTCCCCCGGCGGCCAGCAGCTCCGGGTGCGATCCGGATTCGACGACCCGGCCCTCGTGCAGCACCAACACCCGGTCCGCGGACTCCGACTGGGTGAGCCGGTGCGCCACGACCAACGCGCCGCGCCCCTCGGTCACCGCCAGTGCGGCCCGCTCCAGGTCACGGGCCCCGGCGGAGCCGGCCTCAGCCGTGGCCTCGTCGAGTACGACGAACCAGGGGTCGGCCAACACGATCCGGGCCAGCGCCAGCTGCTGGGCCTGCGCGGGGGTGAGCGGGTGTCCGCCGTCGCCGACGACCGTTTCGAGTCCGTCGGGCATGGCGTCGACCCAGCCCAGTGCGGAGACGGCGGCCAGCGCCGAACGCACCGCCTCGTCACCCGCGGACGCGTCGACCAGGGTGACCGCCTCGCGCACGGTGCCGGAGAAGACGTGGACGTCCTGGCTGATCAGCGACACCTTCGAACGAAGGGCGTCGGGCGCGAGGTCGTCGTACGGAACGCCGGCGAGGGAGACGGCGCCCGCCCCGGCGGGAAGTACGCCGGCGGCAATCGCACCGAGGGTGGTCTTGCCGGCTCCGGTGGCGCCGACGAGCGCGACCCGTTCACCCGGCGCGATGGTCAGCGTCACCTCGGAGAGGACCGGCCGGCCCTCGACGTACTCGTGGCAGACCGCGAGCAGCTCGAGCGGGCCGGGCGACGCGGGTGGCACGGCCGAGCCCGTGGGCGGTGGCTGCATCAGCGAGACGCCGGCCAGTCGGGCCAGCGAGGCGCCCGTGGACTGCACCTCGTCGAAGATGAACAGCAGCGCGCCGATCGGGTTGAACAGCCGGTGGAAGTAGAGCGCGGCAGCGGTCACCGCGCCGACGGTGACCTCGTCGGCCCGGACCAGCCAGAAGCCGGTGCCGAGCACCAGGCACAGGCCGATCAGCTCGGCGCGGTTCGACCGGGCGAAGAAGCGGGTCAGGAGCGCGAACACGGTCACGGTGATCTCGCGCGCGTCGTCGGAGCGCTTGGTGATCTCGTCGACGTGCGCGTCTTCCAGGGCGTAGGCGCGCAGGGTCGGCGCCCCCTGGAGCCCACTGACCAGCGCCTGGGCGCGCTCGCCCTGCGCGACGCGTTCGCGGGCGTAGAACGGGCCGGAACGCGGGAGGTACCACCGCAGCCCCATCACGTAGAACGGGATGGTCGCCAGGCCGGCGAGGCCCAGTCGCCAGTCGAGGGCGAACAGGCCGACCGCAGTGAAGCCGACCAGCACCAGCGAGTTGACCAGGGTCGGGATGATGTCGGTCAGCGAGTTCGCCACGGCCCGGGCGTCGTCACCGACGCGCGAGAGCAGGTCGCCCGTGCCGGCCGCCTCCACCCGCGCTGAGTCGAGGCCGAGTGCCTTGTCGAGCACTTCTTCGCGCAGCTCGGCCAGCGCCGGTTCGCCCGCGCGGGCCAGGAACGACACCGATGCCCACGTGGCGACCGCGCCCAGGACGGCAGCGGTGGCGATGATCACCGCGTAGCGGTTGATGTCGGATCCCGGGGCGCCCTCGCGGACCGCGTCGACGATCTGGCCGAGCATCCAGGGTGCGACGAGTGCGGCCAGTCCGGCGATCGCGAACGAGGCGGTGGCCAGGGCCAGGGCGACCGGGTGGCGGCGCATGAGCTGCCACGCGAGGCGTGAGGTCTCCCGACGGTCGGCAATGGGCAGGATGTCGCGGCTCATCGCAGCACCAGCTCCGCGTAGGCCGGGTTCCCGGCGAGGTCGTGGTGGGTTCCCTCGGCGACGACTCGGCCCTCGCGCACGAGCACCACGCGGTCGGCCTGGGCCAGGAGTGCGGGGCTGCTGGTGATCAGCCACGTCGTACGCCGGTCGGTGCCGCGGGCCTCGCGGATGCCTGCGGCGATGCGGTGTTCGGTGACCGCGTCGACCGCCGTGGTCGGGTCGTGCAGCACCAGCAGCGGTACGTCGACGGCGAGGGCCCGCGCCAGCGCGACACGTTGGCGTTGCCCGCCCGACCACGTGCTGCCGTCGACGCTGACCGGCTGGTCGACGCCCTCGGGCGAGAGTGCCACGACGTCGGACGCCGACGAGGCCGCGAGCAGGGCCGCCAGGGAGTCATCGTCGAGGCGGTCGAGCGGATCCACGTTGCTGCGCAGGGTTCCCTCGAAGAGGTCGACGTGGTGCGGGCTGACCAGCATCCGCGATCGCCGGGCGGTGGTGGCCAGCTCGGAGAGCGTGACACCGTCGAGCGACACCTCGCCGCCCTTCGCGGTGACGTCACCGGCCAACAGGCGCACGAGCTCGCCGGCTGTGATCGGGTCCTCCACGGCCAGGCCGAGGATCTCGCCGGGGCGCGACGCGAGGTCGAGGCCGTCCAGGCCCTCACCACGGACCCCGCGCAGCACCAGGTCACCGCCGGGCAACGGGGTCGCGTCGCCGGCCGCGACCAGCGGTGGGGTCTGCAGGTATGTAACGATGCGCCGTGCCGACGCGTGGGCGCGTGCTGTGTGGGCGCTGATGTCGCCGAGCATGCCGAGCGGTTCGGCGAGGTACTGCGTCAGTCCGACGACGGCGACGAGCTCACCGATCGTGATGTCGCCCGACAGCGCCCGGTGCCCGGCGACCAGGGCGACCACCGCGAGGAAGAGTCCGCTCAGGCCGGCGGTCAGGCCCGACATCAGGCCGTACGTCGACGTGCTGGCGATGCTCGCCGTACGCGCCTTCTGGCTGAGCGCGCGATAGCGCGAGCCGGCGACGGACTCGGCGCCGATGCCCTTGAGCACGCGCAGGCCGCGGATCAGGTCGGTGGCCACGCCGGTCGCCTCGGCGATCGTCTCCTGCTGGTGCTCGGTGCGTCGTGAGATCGCCGGCGTGACGACCTGGGTCAGCGCCAGGACCAGGGGAACGCCGATCACGACCACCAGCCCGAGCACCAGGTCGATGCTGAACAGCAGCACGGCGGCCACGATGACCGACAGGGTCGCCGCGATCGTGAACCCGACCGAGCGCAGCATGAAGCCGACCATCTCGGCGTCGGCGGTGGCGAGCGACAGGGTCTCGCCGGGCAGCAGCTTGCTGCGGGCGCCGCGCGGGTTGAGTGCGTGGCGCGCGATCTCGACCCGGATCTCGTGCATCTCCCGTTGCACCACGGCGAAGGCGATGCGGGCGCCGAAGCGGTAGGCGTAGCTGAGCACGGCGAACAGCACGATCAGGCCTGCGCCGGTGACGACGAGGCCGCGGACACTCGAGGTGGCCACCGCGCGGTCGATGATCACGCCGATCATCACCGGGACCAGGGTCTCGCACAGCTGCCACAGGCTGAGCAGGGCGAACCCGGCGGCCAGTCGGCCCTTGTTGCGGCGGAGCCCGCGCAGCAGGAGGCCCCAGGCCGTTGTCGGGGAAGGTGAGGACGACGGCGGGACCATGAAGTTAGGTTAACCTAACTAAGTTCTGTCGCTGCGGCGGGTGCTGGTCCTCGGGCAGCTGCTCTGCCGACCACCTGCTCAGCGAGCGGCGCGCTTGCCGCCCTGGTGGCGAGGTGCCGGGATCGTCGGCAGCTGCGCCGTGTCCTCGTCGGTCAGCCCGCCGGGAGAGATGCGTGGCGGCAGGTCGACGTACGACGTGATGGTCGGTTCGTCGGCGATCGGAGCCGGGTCGCTGACGATGCCGGCCGCACGGAGCAGGCGCCCGACCAGGATCATGCCGGTGAACAGGCACGCCGCAGCGCCCAGGCAGGCCAGTCCGAGGAAGGCCCAGGCCTGCGACTCTCCACCGCGCGCTTCGGAGCCGAAGTCGATGGCGGCGTAGACCAGATAGCCCCACGCGACGACGCAGAGCGTGATCGCGAGGCTGAGCAGGAGCACGCGTTTGTTCGGGAGTGACCGTTTCTTTGGCCCCCGCCGTGATCCCGCGCGCTTTCCTGCTGCACCCACGCGGGCCATTCTGACAGGCGTGCCAACTGCAGGGGACCGGTTCGCGACAGATGTGCTCGGGACCACGTCGGTCGCTGAAGGGAATTCGGCGGGATCCGCGTGATTTCCTGCAGTGATCGACGTGCGGCGTCGAGCTCTGTCCACAGGCAGCCCGACAGTCGGTTGCCGGGCACGGTCGGTCCGGGAACGCTCGACGGATGGAAGCTGCAGAGTGGGGCCACCTGGTGCAGGTGCAGTCAGGGGTGATCTCGCGTCGTCAGGTGATCGCCCGCGGAGGCACCGACAACGACCTCACTCGCATGGTGCGGCGCCGGGACTGGTTCCGTGTGCTGGACGGTGTCTACGTCAACCACAACGGTCCGCTCTCGTGGGAGCAATGCGCATGGGTCGCAGTCCTCTACCACTGGCCGGCAGCGTTGGCGGGGGAGTCGGCGTTGATCGCCCACGGGTTGAGGGTGCCGCGGTTCCTGGCGCAGGTGCCGCCCGGTGCGCCGGGCGTGCCTGCCCCGGGCGGCTCGAGCGGCCAGCCCTGGCCACAAGGTCCGCCCATCGAGGTCGCGGTCGACGCCACCCGCTCCCCGGATCGGAAGCCCGGCATCAGGCTGCACCGCATCGTCGGCTTCGAGGATGCGGCGCTGATGGCAAAGAGCCCACCGCGAGTCAGGGTGGAGCACGCCGTGCTTGACGTCGCCGCCCGCGCTCCCGACGAGACCGGCGCCGTCGCTGTCCTCTCGGACTCGGTCCAGTCGCGCCGTACGACGCCCGGGCGTCTGCTCGACGCCCTCGAGGGGCGGCCCAGGCTGAGGCACCGGAAGTTCCTGAGGCGCCTGCTGGCCGACATTGCGACTGGGGCATGGTCCGTGCTCGAGCACCGCTACCTGGTCGACGTGGAGCGTCGCCACCGACTGCCGACGGCGAAACGTCAAGGCCGGGAGCGACGTACGTCGGGAGTCGTGTTCCGCGACGTCGACTACCCGGAGTACGGCGTGCTCGTCGAGCTCGACGGACGTCTCGGGCACGAGTGGAGCGACGACGGGTGGAACGATCTCGACCGCGACATCGACGCGCTCACGGATCAGCGGATCACCGTCCGCGCGCGATGGCGTCAGGTGCTGACCCCGTGTCGACTGGCGGCAGCACTGGCGCGGATCCTGTGGTCGCGGGGCTGGACCGGTGTTCCCAGCTCGTGTGGGCCCAGATGTGCGGTCGGAGCGGTGCTGCGGAGTGGAGGTCAGGGCAACGCTGAAGGGAATTCGGCGGAATCCGCGTGATTTCCTGCAGTGACGGACCGGCCTCCACCAGCTGTGACGCCTGTGACTCGAGTGGTCCAGACAGCCGTGTCGCGGCGCCGTTTCGGCTCTGACCTGCGGTTATGCCGAGGTGTCGAAATTGATCAGGGGCGGGGCTTGCATCGGTTCCGTGACCGACGTACGGTTACCACTACATCTAGTAGTTACACCGTTGTGGTTTTCCACATCTAGTCCACAGGGGCCGGGTGCTGAACCCACATGTGACCGCAAGTTGTCCACAGGAAATGACTCGTCATCCACAACGTCGAGTCGATCATGACGCGTGAAGGAGGCTGCCAGACATGCACTGCCCGTACTGCCGCAGCACCGACACCCGCGTGCTCGACTCCCGCGTCGCCGACGACGGCGGCTCGATCCGCCGCCGCCGCACCTGCCCGTCGTGCAACAAGCGGTTCAGCACGGTCGAGCAGATGCAGTTGACCGTGCTCAAGCGCAGTGGCGCGACCGAGCCGTTCACCCGCGACAAGGCGATCAGTGGTGCCCGCAAGGCCTGCAAGGGTCGACCGGTCACCGAGGACCAGCTGGCCTGTCTGGGCCAGGCGGTCGAAGACGCGCTCCGCACCGAGGGGTGGGCCGAAGTGCCCGCCAACGAGGTCGGCCTCGCCATCCTGGGCCCGCTGCGCGAGCTCGACGAGGTGGCCTACCTGCGGTTCGCGAGCGTCTACCGGGCCTTCGAGTCCGCCGACGACTTCGAGGCCGAGATCGCCATGCTTCGCGCGGAGCGTCCAGCCTCCGCGTCGGAGCCCCAGCCCACGGGCTGACCAAGAACCGCCCGGCACGTAGTGGGGAAGCTGCGTGCCGGGCGCACCTTCACGAGAAGCGCAGACTTCGGAAACACCAGTCACATCTGCACCATCAGCACCATCAGAAGACACCAGCCGGAGTTCGGGAAAGAGGAGACATGACGGAGACGGTCAGCGGCGGAACTGCAAAGAAGCAGACTGACGCTACGGGGAACGGCAGCAAGGGGCTGAAGATCGAGCGGGTCTTCAGCACCGAGGGCGTGCACCCCTACGACGAGCTCAACTGGGAGCGGCGCGACGTCGTACAGACGAACTGGAAGACCGGCGAGACGGTCTTCGAGCAGCGCGGTGTCGAATACCCCGACTTCTGGAGCGTCAACGCCTCCACGATCGTCACCACCAAGTACTTCCGCGGCGCCGTCGGCACCGACGCGCGTGAGTGGAGCCTCAAGCAGCTCATCGACCGTGTCGTGAACACCTACACCGACGCCGGCCAGGAGCACGGCTACTTCGAGACCGAGGCCGACGCCGAGCTCTTCGAGCACGAGCTGACCTGGCTGCTGGTGCACCAGTACTTCTCGTTCAACTCCCCGGTCTGGTTCAACGTCGGTACGCCGAGCCCGCAGCAGGTCTCCGCCTGCTTCATCCTCTCCGTGGATGACTCGATGGACTCAATCCTCAACTGGTACAAGGAAGAGGGCTTCATCTTCAAGGGCGGCTCCGGCGCCGGCCTCAACCTCTCCCGCATCCGTTCGTCGAAGGAACTCCTCTCCTCCGGCGGTACGGCGTCCGGCCCGGTCTCGTTCATGCGCGGCGCCGACGCCTCGGCCGGCACCATCAAGTCGGGCGGCGCCACGCGTCGTGCGGCCAAGATGGTCGTGCTCGACGTCGACCACCCCGACATCGAGGAGTTCGTCGAGACCAAGATGAACGAGGAGCACAAGATCCGTGCCCTTCGTGACGCCGGGTTCGACATGGACCTCGGCGGCAAGGACATCACCTCCGTCCAGTACCAGAACGCCAACAACTCGGTGCGCGTCACCGACGAGTTCATGCGCGCGGTCGAGGACGGCACCGAGTTCGGCCTGAAGTCCCGCGGCACCGGCGAGGTCATCGAGACCGTCGACGCCCGTGGCCTGTTCCGCAAGATCTCCGAGGCCGCCTGGTCCTGCGCCGACCCGGGTCTCCAGTACGACGACACGATCAACGACTGGCACACCAACCCCGAGACCGGCCGCATCACCGCGTCCAACCCGTGCTCGGAATACATGTCGCTCGACAACTCGTCGTGCAACCTGGCCTCGCTGAACCTGCTGAAGTTCCTCCGCGACGACGACACCTTCGACGGTGAGCTCTTCGCGAAGGCCGTCGAGTTCATCATCACCGCGATGGACATCTCGATCTGCTTCGCCGACTTCCCGACGGAGCCGATCGGCGAGACCACCCGCAACTACCGCCAGCTCGGCATCGGCTACGCCAACCTCGGTGCCCTGCTGATGGCGATGGGTCTCGGCTACGACTCCGACGGTGGCCGCTCGATGGCTGCCGCGATCACGTCGCTGATGACCGGCACGTCGTACAAGCGCTCGGCCGAGCTGGCCGGCATCGTCGGCCCGTACGCCGGCTACGCCCGCAACTCCGACGCGCACAAGCGGGTCATGCGCAAGCACCAGGCCGCCAACGACGCGGTGCGCACCCTGCACACCGAGGACCTCGCGGTGCACAAGCTGGCCACCCAGGCGTGGGCCGACGTGCTCGCCACCGGTGAGGCCAACGGCTTCCGGAACGCGCAGGCCTCGGTGCTCGCACCGACCGGCACCATCGGCTTCATGATGGACTGCGACACCACCGGCATCGAGCCCGACTTCTCGCTGGTCAAGTTCAAGAAGCTCGTCGGCGGCGGCTCGATGCAGATCGTCAACCAGACGATCCCGCGGGCGCTGAAGAAGCTCGGCTACCAGCCGGAGCAGATCGAGGCGATCGTGGCTCACATCGCCGAGCACGGTCACGTGATCGACGCACCCGGTCTCCGTCAGGAGCACTACGAGGTCTTCGACTGCGCGATGGGTGCCCGGTCACTCAAGCCGATGGGCCACGTGCGCATGATGGCCGCCGCTCAGCCGTTCCTTTCGGGCGCAATCTCGAAGACCGTGAACCTCCCGGAGAGCGCCACGATCGAGGACGTCGAGGACGTCTACCTGCAGTCCTGGAAGCTCGGTCTCAAGGCGACCGCGATCTACCGCGACAACGCGAAGGTCGGCCAGCCACTGTCCGAGGGCAAGGGTGAGAACAAGGGCAAGGACTCCAACGCCGCGACCGAGGTTGTCGAGAAGGTCGTGGAGAAGGTCGTCTACGCCCCGACCCGCAAGCGCCTGCCGAAGTCGCGGGTCTCGCGCACCACGTCGTTCACCGTCGGCGGTGCCGAGGGCTACATGACCTCGGGTGCCCACGACGACGGCGAGCTCGGCGAGGTCTTCCTCAAGCTGGGCAAGCAGGGCTCGACCCTGGCCGGCGTGATGGACGCGTTCTCGATCGCCGTGTCGATCGGCCTGCAGTACGGCGTCCCGCTCGAGACCTACGTCTCGAAGTTCACCAACCTGCGCTTCGAGCCGGCCGGCATGACCGACGACCCCGACGTGCGGATGGCGCAGTCGATCATGGACTACATCTTCCGTCGCCTGGCCCTGGACTACCTGTCCTTCGAGGACCGCTCCGCGCTCGGCATCTACTCCGCCGACGAGCGTCAGCGTCACCTCGAGACCGGGTCCTACGAGCCGGCCGAGGAGACCGGCTCCGCCGGCGAGCTCGTGTCGGAGTCCACGGTGGTTGAGACCTCCTCGGTGGTCGAGCCTGTCGAGACCCCGATCGAGGCGACCGTGGTCGAGGCCCCCCAGGGAGCCCACACCACCGCCGAGCTCCTCGAGAAGATCAGCGGTACGGCGATCGACAGCCCGCTCTGCTTCACCTGCGGCACCAAGATGCGTCCCGCCGGCTCGTGCCACGTGTGCGAGGGCTGCGGAAGCACCTCCGGCTGCAGCTGATCAGCTGAACGACTGAACGGGCTCGACACCTCCGGGTGTCGGGCCCGTTCGCGTTGTCGGTGGGGAGTGGTTCAGGCGATCGGCTGACTCACCGTTCCGCCCGGTCGCCGCCTGACGTGGTGCGGCTCCGCAACCACGACGTGGTGCCGGGTGCCATCCCGCGCGACTTCGGCGTCTGGTGCACAGGAGACACGATGAGCGACGCCTCCTGGGGCAGTGCCCACTTCAGGGCGTGATAGACGACCGAGAGCGTCTCGGCGCTCTCCAGGAGCAGCAGACCGGGAGCGATCGGTCGCGCTTCGTGCCACGGTCCGGCCAGGTCCTCGGGAGCCTCCGAGGTCCAGGCGAGGTACACATTCATGCCTCCATCCTGCACGGCGTAGCGCCTCCTCACGTCCTGGGCGTGACGTCGCGGGCGTGCTCCTCGGCCATCGGTTCGTGGTGCGCGAAGGTGCGGGTGAAGCTGCCGGTGCCGTGGGTGGTCGACCGCAGCTCGATCGCGTAGCGGGCCAGCTCGCGCTGCGGCACCAGTGCCCGGATCAGGGTGCCGTCGTCGCCCACCTTGTCCGTGCCCAGGACCCGGCCGTGACGTGCGGACAGGTCGCTCATCACGGCGCCCACGAAATCGTCCGGTACCGAGACCGAGACCTCGTCGTACGGCTCCAGCATGGCGACCCGGCCGTTCTCGGCGGCCTCACGCAGGGCCAGCGCGCCGGCGCTCTGGAACGCCGCGTCGGACGAGTCGACGCTGTGCGACTTCCCGTCGGTGAGCGTCACCCGCAGCCCCACCACCGGATAACCGTTGCGTACGCCGCGCTCCATCTGCGCCCGGACGCCCTTCTCGACGCTGCCGATGAACTGCCGGGGTACGGCGCCCCCGACGACCTTGTCGACGAACTCGAAGCCCACAGGCTCCGGCAACGGCTCCACCTCGATGTCGCAGATGGCGTACTGCCCGTGGCCTCCGGACTGCTTGACGTGGCGACCGTGACCCTTGGCAGCGACGGTGAACGCCTCACGCAGCGGCACGACCAGGTCACGCTGCTCGACGGTGACGCCGAAGCGCCTCTGCAGCCGGTCGAGGGCCGCGTCGGCGTGCGCCTCGCCCAGCACCCACAGCACCAGCTGCCGGGTCTCGGTGTTGTTCTCGACCTTCAGCGACGGGTCCTCGGCGGCCAGCCGGGCCAGGGCCGCGGGAAGCTTGTCCTCGTCGGACTTCGTGGCTGCCTCGATCGCCACCGGCAGCAGGGGTTCGGGAAGCTGCCAGGGCTCGAGGACCCGCGGCTGTTCCACGGACGACAGCGTGTCTCCGGTCTCTGCGCTGGTGAGCCGGCCGATCGCGGCGATGTCGCCGGCCACCACCTTGCGGGCGGTGACCAGCTGTTTGCCGAACGGGTAGGACAGCCCTCCGATCCGCTCGTCGTCGTCATGGTCGGCGTGGCTGGTCGCAGACCCGAAGAACGACGAGAAGTGCCCGGAGACGTGCACGTCGGCGTCGGCGTCGAACGATCCGGAGAACACCCGGATCAGGCTGACCCGGCCCAGGTAGGGATCACTGGTCGTCTTGATCACCTCGGCGACCAGTGGGGCCGACGGGTCACAGGTCAGGGCGTCCGCCTTCTTGCCGGCCGGCGTGAACACGTCGCGGGCCGGGTGCTCGGCGGGGGAGGGGAAGGCACGCACGCACAGGTCGAGCAGCTCGCGCAGGCCGACGCCGGTCGTCGCGCCCACCGGAATGACCGGAAAGAGCGCGGCTCTGGCCACTGCCTTCTCGAGGTCGGCGACCAGCACGTCCTCGTCGATCTTCTCGCCGGCGAGGTAGCGGTCCATCAGCGACTCGTCCTCGGACTCCTCGATCACGCCCTCGATGAGCTCCCCGCGCAGCTGCTGGGCCCGGTCGTCGTCCGTGTCGCCCGAGATGAGCCCGACCAGCCGGTCACCCTTCTGGAGGTGGACCGGGAGGACCTTGTCACCGAAGGCGTCCTGCGCGGCGCGTACGACGGCGTCCACGTCGGCGCGGGCGTGGTCCAGCTTGGTGACCACGAGGGCGCGGGGCATGCCGACCCGGTCGCACTCGCGCCACAGCTGCACCGTGCCGCGGTCGACCTGCTCGTTCGCCGCGACGACGAACAGTGCACTGTCGGCGGCACGCAGTCCCGCGCGCAGCTCGCCCACGAAATCGGCGTAGCCGGGGGTGTCGAGGAAGTTGAGCTTCGCGCCGTCGTACAGCACCGGCGCCACGGCGAGCGACATCGAACGTCCGTGCTCGTGCTCGCCCTCCTCGAAGTCGGAGACCGTGGTGCCGTCCTCGACCGTGCCCACCCGGGTGATCGCACCGGCTTCCTTCAGCAGCCCTTCCAGCAGGGTGGTCTTGCCCGCCGAGGAGGGCCCGACCAGGACGATGTTGCGGATCCGGTCGGGCGTGGGCGGGTCCAACGGTCGGGAGTCCTTGTGCGGCTGCCGCTCGGCCATGGCTCCCACGAAACTCCAGATGGGTGCCGCGCACAAGGCCCTGTGGACGAGCTCATCGACCGAGCGCTGCTCGTGACGCCTGCGCCGAGTGTTCGCCACCAGATCGTCAGCGGCGAGCTGTACGCCGTGCTGCGTGCCGCCTGCCCGGCTCACCTTCGAGTGCTCACGGCGCCGCTCGACGTCGTGCTGACCCAGAGCACGGGCGTGCAGCCCGACCTGCTGGTGGCCGCTCGCGAGGACTTCACGGAGAAGAACCTGCCGGCCGCTCCGCTGCTGGCCGCGTGGGAGCTTCGCGCCGGGGCATACGTCGAGGTCGCCGACGTGGCGGGCGACGAGTCGTGGACCGCGCAGTCGCCGTACGGCGACACAGTCGTGCCGAGCGCCCTGCTCGCCTGACGACCCGCGCCGTCCTGAGCGGTCATCCACAGGCGCGGCGGACGGCCGTGCGGACGTGGGTCCGGGGCCGTACCGTTGGCGCCACGAAGGACTCGAGGGGTCGGGAAGCGGAGACACACGTTGCACCAGATGTTGGACGCGATCACCGGCGTGACCCTGTCCGGGGTGTTCGACCTGGGCGCCCTCGCGCGCGGCCGCAGCTATGCCGCCCAGGGCATGGTGCTCGACTTCGAGGTCAACGAGATCGGCGAGATGATCGAGATCGTCGGCCGGGTCGCCGGCAACGAGGCGAGTCCCTACTCCGTCGCCGTGCTCATCACGCCACCGGCCGTCTCGCCGAGGGTGTCGTCCGACTGCAGCTGCTTCGTGGGAGTCAACTGCAAGCATGCGGTCGCCCTGTTCCTCGCCGTCCGTGAGTCCGTGGCCCGGGTCCCACCGTTGCCCTCGACGCCGACCTGGCGCCGCGACCTCGACGCCCTGCTCGACGACCTCGAGGACACACCGCCCGAACCCGCGCGCCGCCCCGGGCTGGCGTTGCGGTTCAACCTGCCGCGACCGTCCCGGAGCCGGTACGCCGGGCACCTCCCGCCGGCCGTCACCCTGCGTCCGCTGCGCAAGGGCGCGCGCACGAAGTTCATCAAGACCGGCATCGGCTGGCCGCAGCTGCACTACGCCCACCTCCGCGACGAGTTCGACCCTGAGCAGGTGGCCGTGCTCAGCTCCCTGGCCGCCGCCATCGGCCCGGTCTCCGGCGACAGCGCCCACCTCCGCGACGTCGGCCCGCAGCTGTGGGCCCTGCTCCGTCGGGCCATCGAGGTCGGCGTGCCGTTCATCCCGCACGGCCGGCTCTCGTCGGTCGAGCTGCTCGACGAACCGCTCGACCTGACCGCCGACGTCACTGGCGACCTCACTGGGGCCGAGCAGGGGAGCCGACTGACGCTCGGGGTCTGGCACGGCGACCGGCTGGTCACCGGAGACTCCGTGCACCTGATCGGTCGACACCCGCACGGCCTGGCCCTGACTGTGCCCACCCAGCCGAACTCCACGGCCCAGGTCCCGATGCAGCGACTCCTGCTGGCGCCGCTGGCCCGGCGCATCCCCGACGCATTGCAGCGCCTCCACGAACGCGGCGGCCTGCTCAACGTGCCGGCAAAGGAGCGTGCAACGTTCGAGCGCGACTACCTCCCGCGGCTGCGCAACAGCCTGCCGATCACGTCGTCCGACGGCTCGATCCCGTTGCCCGACGAGGTGCCGCCGCGCCTGCGGTTGACCGTCGACTGGCGTACGGCGACCGAGGTGGCGGTGCACTGGAGCTGGGTCTACCGCCGCCACGACGAGGAGTGGGTCTTCGACCTCGACAGCCCCGACCCGGCCCGCGCCGTACGCCGACCGGGTGCCGAGGTCCGCGTGCTCGACGACCTGATCCTCGACGAGGTTTCTGGAAACCTGCTGCGCGGGCCCGACGGCGCGCTGGCTGGCCGGCAGGTGCTCGACGACCTGTGGGTGCTGATGTTCGCCGAGGCAGTGCTGCCGGCGCTGCGCACGGGCGGCCAGGTCGAGATCGTCGAGGTGGGAGCGCGACCCGACTACCGCGAGGCCGTCGGCGAGCCGGAGATCGAGTTCGCGCTGACCGAACCCGAGCCGGGGAGCGAGTCCGACCCCGATCACACCGACTGGCTCGACCTCGAGGTGGTCATCCAGGTCGACGGCGAGCAGGTCCCGCTGCCGTTCGTGCTGGCCGCGCTCACTGCCGGCAAGGAGCGCCTGATCCTCCCCACCGGGCTGCACATCTCGCTCGACCGTCCCGAGTTCGAGCGGCTGGCCAAGCTGGTCGCCGCGGCCGCCGAGATCCAGGACAAGGAGTCCGACGGCGTCCGCGTCGGCCGTCACGACCTGGGCCTGTGGGCCGAGCTGGCAGAGATCGGCATCGTCGACGCGCAGGCCGAGCAGTGGGTGGCCGCGGCGAAGGCGCTCACCCGGCTCGAGGGACTGCCCGACGTCGAGCCGATCGGGCTCAAGAGCGAGCTGCGCAGCTATCAGCGCGACGGGTTCCGCTGGCTCGTGCAGCTGTGGCAGTCCGGGCTGGGCGGCATCCTCGCCGACGACATGGGCCTCGGCAAGACACTGCAGACCCTCGCCCTGATCGGCCATGCGCGGGCCTCGGGTGCCGCACCCTTCCTCGTCGTCGCACCCACCAGCGTGATGACGGCCTGGGCCCACGAAGCCGCCACGCACACGCCCGGTCTCGACGTACGCATCATCGACGCCTCGGCGGCACGACGCGGCTGCACCCTGGCCGATGCGGTGGCCGGTGCCGACCTGGTGGTCACCTCCTACACGCTGTTCCGTCTCGAGGCCGAGGCGTACGCCGCCCTGCCGTGGGGCGGCCTGGTCCTCGACGAGGCCCAGGCGATCAAGAACCACCAGGGCAAGACCTACCAAGCGGTCCGCAAGCTCGACGTGCCGTTCCGGCTCGCGGTGACCGGCACCCCGTTCGAGAACAGGTTGATGGAGCTGTGGGCCCTGCTGTCGGTGGTGGCGCCCGGCCTCTACCCGTGGCCGCGGCGGTTCACCGACCTGGTGGTCAAGCCGGTCGAGAAGGACGGCGACCAGCAGGCGCTCGACCGGTTCCGCACCCGGATCCGCCCGTTCATCCTGCGGCGCACCAAGGACCTCGTCGCAGCCGACCTGCCGGCCAAGCAGGAGCAGGTGCTCGAGGTGGCGCTCGGCGCCAGGCACCAACGCATCTACGACACCCACCTGCAGCGCGAACGACAGGCGATCCTCGGGCTGGTCGACGACTTCGACCGCAACCGGGTGGCGATCTTCAGCTCGCTGACCAAGCTGCGCCAGCTCAGCCTCGACGCCGCACTGGTCGACCCCGAGCACGAGGAGGTCGGGTCGGCCAAGCTCGATGCGCTGGTCGAGCACCTCGTCGAGGTCGCCGCCGAGGGCCACCGCGCCCTGGTGTTCAGCCAGTTCACCGGGTTCCTCAAGCGCGCCCGCGCCCGGCTCGAGGAGCAGGGCATCACCACCCGCTACCTCGACGGCGCGACGCGTGACCGGCGCGCCGAGATCGACGGCTTCAAGGAGGGTGACGCCGACGCGTTCCTGATCAGCCTCAAGGCCGGCGGCGTCGGCCTCACCCTGACCGAGGCCGACTACGTCTTCGTCCTCGACCCGTGGTGGAACCCGGCCAGCGAGGCGCAGGCCGTCGACCGGGCACACCGCATCGGGCAACAGCGGCCGGTGATGGTCTACCGGCTGGTCGCGACGGGCACCATCGAGGAGAAGGTGATGGAGCTCAAGGAGCGCAAGGCCGCGCTCTTCGCCTCGGTCTTCGAGGGGGACGCCGCGATGGGCAAGGGCATCGACGCCGAAGACGTCAGGTCCCTCTTCGACGAGTGAGCTCAGAGGCCGACGTCGCCGTCCATCGCTTCGCGGATCAGGTCGGCGTGTCCGTTGTGTCGTGCGTACTCCTCGACGAGGTGCTGCCACATCCAGCGCACCGAGTGGGCTCGATCCCGGAAGAGGAAGGTGTCGTTCAGGCTCGCACCCTCGAGTGCGGCGTCCACGGCCCGGCACTCGGCGCGGTAGGTCGAAAGGTCGTCCTCAGCCCCGTCCGGCTCGGCCTCCGCGAAGTCCGCGTCAGGTCTCTCGGGTCGGTAGTAGAGGTCGGGGACCTGCTCACCGCGGAAGGTCTGCCTCACCCACCCGCGCTCGGTGTCGCTCATGTGCCGCACCAGTCCCAGCAGCGAGAGCTTCGACGGCGGCACGGCCCGCGTGGCCAGTTGGACGGCGTCGAGCCCGGCGCACTTGCGCAACAGGGTGGCGCGGTGCCAGTCGAGCCAGTCCCGCAGCAGGACCTGTTCCGTTTCGTTGCGGCGCTCCGGGTAGTCCTCCGAGCGCTCGACGTCGGGTGCGGTCCAGGTCATTGCGGCAACGTATACACGCGTGCGAGGTCATCGCCAGCGGATTCCCGCGGCTCCGACGTGCACTCGGTCTGCTGGCTCGTGGTCCCAACGAGCCTCACACACCCACCCAGCCCCGTCGGCAGGCCTCGTGGCCGAGCTGGAACCGGGTCACCACCTGGGCCCGGTCCATCAGCTGGTGCACGCGTCGTTGCACGGTGCGCAGCGAGATGCCCAGCTGCCCGCCGATCGCCTGGTCGGTCAGCCCGGCCAGCAGCAGGGTGAGGATGCGCGCGTCGACCTCGTCGATGCGTGACGAGGCGAGCTCCTCGATGCCGGCGTCGGTGGGCATCACTTCGTTCGCGCTGCCCCAGACCAGGTCGAAGAGGTGCAGGAGCGCGTCGAGCAGTCCGCTGCGGTGGACCAGCAGGGCACCACCGCCACTGTTGGTGGCTGTCGGCGCGAGGGGCAGCAACGCGAGCTGGCGATCCGCGACGACCAGGCGCAGGGGGAGGGTGTCGGTGACGCGGATGAGCTCGCCGGCCCGGGCGGACTCGGCGACGAGGTCGAGGAAGCCGGGCTTCTCGAAGGCCACCCGCTCCACGACCACGCGATACGTCACGCCTCGCGACAGGGCCACCTCCTCGTCGACGTTCTCCTCCGCGGACACGACGGCCACGGTCGACTTCACCAACGCCAGCACTTCCTCGCTGGCACCCCGCTGCAGCTGGGCGAACCGCTGGGCGACCGCCTGCTCGCCGCGCACGACGTCGATCACGTCGGTGTCGGTGCGGTCAGCGATGCTGCCGCGGTACTGCTCGGTGAGCGCCCCGAGCTCGAGCTTCGCGCGCCGGATGTCCTCCTGCCGCTGCACGATCAGCGACCCGATGGCCAGGTCCGGGGGAGACGCGACGAAGTGGCCCTGCGCGGAGGTCGACCGGGCGACCAGGCCCTTGTGCTCCAGGGAGTCGAGCGCCTCGATCAGCGGCGCGACCTCGGTGCCCATGGCAGCGGCCAGCGCCTCAGCCGACCCCGACGGCAGTTCCACCAGTCGGCGATAAGCGCCTTCTTCGATCGCGTTGAGTCCGAGCACGTCGAGCATCGTGCCTCCGATGGAGTGGGCGGAACCGGGGAGCTGCTGGCGGGCACGTGTCATGGCACTTCTCCGCCATGGCGCACGGTACTCCACCGTGGCATGTTCATGCCTACCCCACAGTCCCACTCGGAAGGGCACACCATGTCCAGATCCACTCGCTCGGCAGTCGGCGGTCTCACCGCCACGGTGGTCGCCACCGCACTGCTGACCACGGCCCCGTCGTACGCCGACGAACCAGCCCCGACTCCTGGCGCACCGGCCACCGCCACCGGCAGCTCCCACGTCGTCACGTTGATCACGGGCGACGTCGTCACCGTCACCGACACGGGCCAGGGACCGGGCACCGCCTCGGTCCGGCGGGCACCCGGCAACACCGGCGGCATCCAGATCCAGTCGGTCGGCAAGGACCTGCACGTCGTGCCCGACGAGGCGCTGCCGTTCCTCGCCTCCGGCCGGCTCGACGCGGACCTGTTCAACGTGACCGACCTGATCGAGCAGGGCTACGACGACGCCTCGGTCACGAAGATCCCGCTGATCGTGCAGTACCGCGCCGGCCTGCGCAGTCAGCCGACCACCCCGAAGTACGCCGACCGCGGGCCTGCGCTGGAGAGCATCCACGGCGCGGCCATGGCCGCCAGCAAGTCGAAGGCCGAGAAGTTCTGGGACGGCGTCACCGCCTCGCAGGCGCGGTCCGGCCAGTTCGCCGCCGGCATCGCGAAGATCCACCTCGACGAGAAGGTCGAGGCCAGCCTGGTCCAGAGCGTGGAGCAGATCGGAGCCCCCGAGGCCTGGGCCCAGGGACGCAAGGGCGAGGGTGTCACCGTCGCGGTGCTCGACACGGGCATCGACGAGACGCACCCCGACTTCGCCGGCCAGATCGCCACGACCAGGAGCTTCGTCCCCGGCGAGACCGTCGAGGACGTCAATGGTCACGGGACCCATGTGGCGTCGACCGTCGCCGGCACCGGAGCTGCGGCCGGCGGCACGGAGAAGGGCGTGGCGCCCGAGGCCGACCTCGCGGTCGGCAAGGTGCTCAGTGACTCGGGCTCCGGCGCCGCCTCCTGGATCATCGAGGGGATGGAGTGGGGCGCGGCCAACGCCGACGTCGTCAGCATGAGCCTGGGCAGCACCGAGCCCAGCGACGGCACCGACCCGATGGCCCTGGCCGTCGACGAGCTCAGCGAGAGCACCGGCGCCCTGTTCGTGATCGCGGCCGGCAACTACGGACGGGTCAGCGGCATCGGTTCGCCCGGCGCGGCCGAGTCCGCACTGACCGTCGGCGCCGTCGACAACCAGGACGAGCGCGCCTACTTCCAGGACATGGGCCCGCGCCTGGGCGACGCCGTCGTCAAGCCCGAGATCGTCGCACCCGGCGTCGACATCCTCGCCGCCCGTGCCTCGAAGTCCCCCGGCAGCGGCTCCTACAAGTCGATCAGCGGCACGTCGATGGCGACCCCGCACGTCGCCGGTGCCGCAGCACTGCTCGTCCAGGAGCACCCCGACTGGACTGCTGCCCAGCTCAAGGACGCGCTGGTCAGCACCGCGAAGCCGCTCGAGGGCGAGACGGCGTACCAGGTCGGCGGCGGTCGACTCGACGTGCCGGCCGCGGTCTTCGGCGACATCGTCGCCACCGCCACGCGCGAGCTCGGCTACTACGCCTGGCCACACGGCGACGACGCCCCGGCCACCCGCACGATCACCTACACCAACCTCGGGGACACGGAGGTCACACTCGACCTCGCCGCACACGTCACGGACCAGGACCTGGCCGCGGCGCCCGAGGCCCTGGTCACTCTCTCCGCCGCGCAGGTCACCGTGCCCGCCAAGGGCACCGCAGAGGTGACCGTGACGGCAACGCCGAACCTCGGTGCCGGCGGCAAGAACTACTCCGGAACGGTCACCGCGAGCCTCGCCGGTGAGCAGGTGGCCCAGACCGCGGTCGGCCTGGTCAAGGAGGAAGAGCGCTACAACCTCGACGTGAACGCGGTCGACCGCTCGGGAGATCCGGCCGGCGGATACGTCACGCTCTACCGCTACGGCGACCAGTTCGTCAGCACGCTCGCCATCGACCCGGCCACCGGCACGGTCGCGTCACAGCGGCTCCTGCCCGGCGTCTACACCGTCACCAGCTGGCTGCCGGTGGACGGTGACGAGGGTGTGGCGCTGGTCGGCAACCCGCACCTGGTCATCGGGGGCGACACCCAGCTCACCCTCGACGCACGTGACGCAAACCCCCTCACCGCGCGCACCCCGAAGGAGAGCGTCGACACCTACCGGCGTCCGGGCTACTTCCACGACTCCGGGATCGGTGGCCAGTACGCCTCGTTCGTCAACCAGTACGACGTGCCCGGCAACGTCGACGACGTGTACGCCGCACCCACCGGCCAGGTCGCCGGCGGGGAGTACGAGTTCCTCACCCGCTGGCGCAAGACCGCCCCGCTGCTGTCGATGACGGTGGACGGCGCGCCCCTGCACCCGCTCGTGCATCCGACCGCGAAGCGTTGGGACGGCACGGCCAAGCTCTCCGCGGTGCACGTCGGCAGCGGAACCCCCGCCGACTATGCCGGCATCGACGCGCGCGGCAAGGCCGTCCTGGTCACCCGTGACGACACGGTCGACCCGGCCACCCGTGCGCAGGCCGCGCAGGATGCCGGCGCCCGGATGCTGGTGCTGGTCAACGACCGGCCCGGCGAGGTCTGGGAGTGGGCCGGCGGCACGGACCTGCCGGTGGTCACCCTGACCGCCGCCGAGGGCCGGCCGCTCATCGCGGCACTCGACCGTGGCCGCAAGGTGCGGATCGACGTGACCGGCACCGAGGCTCCGCCGTACCTCTACGACCTGGTCAAGGCGTACGGCGGTGCGATCCCCGAGGACCTGTCCTACGCACCCGCCCTGAGCGACCTCGCCACGGTGACGAACAGGTTCGTCGGCCCGAAGGGCACCCTCGCGTTCGACTCCCGGGCGGACTGCCGTTCGTGGAACTGGCCGCCCTGCCTGCAGGTGGGCGAGCCGGTCCACCTGGGCACCACCCGTGTCGACTACGTCTCCACGGAGAAGGGCACCGAGTGGTACACCTCCGCCCAGCACCCGGCCGGTTGGGGCCTGCGCGGCAACCGGCTCAGCTACCGGCCGGGCGCACGGGTCACGGCGTCCTGGTTCGACCCGGTGGCCCGGCCGCGGGTCGGCGAGGGCTACTGGCACCCGCGACGCTCCGGTGACTTCTTCGCGGTGAACGTGCCGACGACGAGCAGCGGGAGCCAGGGCTACACCGGGAGCATGGACGACGACTCGACGGTGCAGACCACGCTGTTGCAGAACGGCGAGGAAGTCGACACCAGCCCGTTCCAGGCGATCCAGACCACGGTGCCCACCACTGCGGACTGGGCCGACTACCGGTTCGAGATGGAGACCGCCCGCTCGGGTGAGACGTGGACGACCTCCACTCGCACCACCACGGCCTGGGACTTCCGGGCCCGCACCGGTGACACCGAAGGCTGGACGTACCTGCCGCTGGTGCAGGCCGACTACCTGCTCGACACCGACCTGCAGGGCGCGGTGAAGTCGGGTCGTCGCGCAATCGGCATCGAGGCGTTCCACCTCGACGACGTCGAGGGCGCCGGCAAGGTCGACGCGGCCACGTTGAAGGTGTCCTACGACGACGGAGCGACCTGGTCGCCCGTCAAGCTGAAGGGCTCGGGCGGTTCCTGGACCGGGACGCTGAACGTGCCGAAAAAGGCCGACTTCGCGTCCTTCCGCATCACCGCCACGGACGACGCCGGCAACGGCATCGACCAGGAGGTGATCCGCGCGGTGATCGTTCGCTGATCCCGCACCCGGTCGACGGCCGGCGTCCACCCTGGGGGGTGTGGCGTCGGCCGTCGCTGCGACTGGTGCGCTACGGGCTTGCGCGACGCAGCTGGCGTCGTGTGCGGCCCGCGCCGGCGAAGACCGTCGACAACTACGGCAGTTCGGGCCCGTTGCGGCTCGACGGAGCGTGAGCAGCGGTCGTCGTACGACGAACTGCCGTAGTTGTCGACACGACCCCTCGATCGCCCGGGCCCGAGTGGCTACCAGCGGGCGTTGGCCAGCACCGGAATCGCAGCCCGGGCGCGGTCCACCTCGGCGAGGTCGAGGTCCACCACGAGCAGCCCCGGCTCCGCACCGAGCTCGTCGACGACCGTGCCCCAAGGTGAGACGACCGCACTGTGCCCGACCCCGGTCGGCGCGGTGGAGCCCGGGTCGGCGTCGGCCGGCAGCGCCTGGTCGACGGCCACCACGAAGCTCGTCGAGTCCAGCGCCCGCGCGCTGGTGAGCAGCTGCCACTGCTCGACCTTGCCGTCACCGGCTCCCCAGGACGCGCAGATCACGACTGCCTGCGCACCCTGGCGGGCCAGCTCGGTGAACAGGCCCGGGAACCGTACGTCGTAGCAGGTGGCCAGCCCGATCGTCGCTCCCGCGATCTTGACGACGACGGGGGAGGAGCCGGGTGCGACGGAGTCGGACTCGGCGAAGCCGAAGGCGTCGAAAAGGTGGACCTTGTCGTACGACGCCTCGACGTCGGGCCCAGTGACCAGCAACGTGTTGCGGACCCGTTCGCCGTCGGCGGGCGTGAACATGCCGGCGACCACGGTGACGCCGTGCTCTGCAGCGATCTCCCGCACCCGCGCCGCCCACGGCCCGTCGAGGCCCTCCGCGACCGGATGCAGCGGGTTGCCGAACGAGCGCATCATCGCCTCGGGGAAGACGACCAGCTCGGCTCCCTGACGTGCTGCCTGCGCTGACGTCCGGGCGATGAGTGCGAGGTTGGCCTCGAGGTCCGCGCTGCTGCTGACCTGGGCAAGGGCGACTCTCATGACAGATCCCGTTTCCGGCGTGACTCTGCACGCCTGTTGTATACATTGTGTTCGTGACTACTGGGGAAGAACGACGATCCGGCCGCGAACGCGCCCTCGACTACCTGCGCACCGTGGTGCTGAGTGACCCGACCGTCGAAGGTCAGTTCATCAACGAGCAGGCGATCGCGACTGAGGTCGGGGTCTCCCGCACGCCGGTCCGCGAGGCGCTGCTGATCCTGTCGTCCGAGGGGCTGCTCCAGCTGGTGCCGCAGAAGGGCGGCTACGTCCCGCCCCTGTCGTCGCGGGAGATCCGCGAGCTGATGCAGCTGCGTGGGGTGATCGAGCGCCATGCGGCCGACACCCTCAAGTCGGGGGCCGAGACCGCCGAGGTGATGCAGGCGGTTCTCGACGAGCAACGCGCTCTCGTAGCCGACGCCGGCAGCACCGGCCGCGAGTTCATCGACCTCGACCGCAAGTTCCACCAGGTCCTGGTCGACGCGGCCGGCAGCTCCCTGCTCTCCCGGACGTACGACGGACTGCGTGAACGCCAGGTGCGCGTCGGAGTCGCGGCCCTCGACGCCGAGCGCGAACGCCGCAGCTCGGTCTGCACCGAGCACGACGCGATCGTGAAGGCCGTGCGCAGCGGTAAGGCTGCCGCTGCGCACAAGGCCATCAACGCCCATCTCGAGAAGACCCTGGCTGCACTGCTCTCGGCCTGACCTCCGTCACACCGGCGCTGGCGACGGGGCCGGGGTCGGCTCGGCGAGCAGTGCCTCGTCCTCGGCGAAGTCGGGGTTGCGGCCCAGGAGCAGGCCGATGATCGTGAGGACGCCAGCCACGGCGACGTACGCCGCGGGGGCCTGCCAGCCACCGGAGACGTCGAGCAGCCAGGTGAAGGCCAACGGCGCGAGTGCGCCGCCGAAGACACCGGCGATCGTGTAGGCCAGCGACGAACCCGTGTAGCGAAGGCGCGGCGAGAACTGCTCGATCACGAACGCGGCCTGCGGGCCGTACATGAACGAGTGGATGCCCAGTCCGACCACCACGCAGGCGATCAGGGCGGCGGGGGAGCCGTTCTCGATGAAGAGGAAGAACAGCACCGGCCACAGTGAGGCGAGGGCGGCGGCGATGCCGTAGACCAGGCGCCGGTTGTAGCGGTCGGAGAGCGCGCCGGCGAAGGGGATCAGGAAGAGCTGGAAGCCCGAGGCGACCAGGACCGCGGTGAGCACCTGCCCCTTGGAGAGGTCGAGCTGGGTGGTGCCGTAGGTGATCGTGAAGACCGTCATCAGGGCGTAGAGGATGTCGGGCGCCAGGCGCGACATGATCGCGGAGATCAGCGGCCGCAGCTCGGTCGTGAAGACCTCCTTCACAGGTGCGGTCGGGCGGTCCTCCTTCTCGGAGAGCGCCTTGAAGATGGGGGTGTCCTCGAGCTTCAGGCGGATCCACAGGCCGAAGGCGACCAGCGCCGCCGACATCAGGAAGGCCACCCGCCAACCCCAGGACAGGAACTGGTCCTCGGTGAGCATCGCGGTGAGCAGGAAGAGCATGCCGGTGGCCATCAGGTTGCCGGCCGGGGGACCGATCTGCGCCGCCGAGGCCCAGAGCCCCCGCTTCTCGGGGGTGCCGAACTCGCTGGACAGGAGGACAGCTCCGCCCCACTCGCCGCCGACGCCGACGCCCTGGGCGAAGCGCAGCAGCACGAGGATTGTCGGCGCGGCCACGCCGATGCTGGTGTACGTCGGCAGCAGGCCGATCAGGAACGTGGCGACACCGATCAGCACCAGCGTGATGACCAGGACCTTCTTGCGGCCGATCTTGTCGCCGAGCCGGCCGAAGACGATGCCGCCGATCGGTCGCGAGACGTAGCCGACGGCGTACGTCGAGAACGACAGCAGGGCGCCGGTCAGGGGGTCGTTGTTCGGGAAGAAGAGCTGGGGGAAGACCAGTGCGGCTGCGGCCGAGTAGACCGCGAAGTCGTACCACTCCAGGGACGTCCCGGCCAGGCTGGCGGCGTACGCCTTGGCCAGGGAGCGCCGGTCGACCTCGAGGTCTCCGGCGCGGAATGTCGTCGGTGAGTCGTTCATGGGAAGAGCCTCCTGTGTTGTCTGCCTCACATACTTCCTGTATACATTTCATATACGCAACCCCTTGAGTCCAACTTTTTCCAACTCACCGGAGGCCCCCATGACCACTCTGACCTTTGAGGTCGCCGACCGCGATCCCGTCCAGGTGACGATCAGCCAGCTGCTCAATGCCGGGTACGCCGGGCGTGACCAGGGCAAGGTGCAGGCCCACATCGACGAGCTCGCCGAGCTGGGTGTGCCGGCTCCGTCGACGACGCCGACGCTCTACCCGGTCTCCCCGTACCTCGCCCGGCAGGCGAGCGAGGTCGACGTCCAGCACGCCAGGACCTCCGGTGAAGCCGAGTGGGCGCTGGTGATCACCGACGACGACGTGCTGCTCACCGTCGCCTGCGACCACACCGACCGTGATCTCGAGGTGCACGGCGTCGCGTGGAGCAAGAACGCCGGCCCGGACGTCCTCGGCAACCAGGCGTGGCGCCTTGCCGACGTGGCCGACCACCTCGACGACGTGCGTCTGCGTGGCTGGGTCGGTGAGGGTGACGACCGACGCCTGATCCAGGACGGAACGCTCGGCGACCTGCTCACGCCGGACTACTGGCTCGAGGTGCTCCGCGACCGCGGCCTGCACCGCCCCGGCACCGTGCTCCTCTCCGGCACCGTGCAGATGATCGAGGGCGTCGACCAGTTCGCCGAGCGCTGGGAGGTCGAGCTCTCCGACGAGGTCACCGGTCGCGTGATCTCACAGGCGTACGACGTCCGTGCGATGGCCCAGCCGATCGGCTGAGCCGAGCCGGTTCGGCCGGCGGTTCGCGTCAGGGGTTGAGGGTCGACTTGATCTCGGTCTTCAGCACCTTGCCGACCTTCGACCGGGGCAGGTCGGGCCAGACCTCGACCTGCTTGGGCGCCTTCACGCTGCCGATCCGCTCCTTCACGAACGCGGTCAGCTCGGCCGGGTCGACCGTGTGCCCGGGCTGGGGTTGCACGACCGCGACGACCCGCTCGCCCCACTTGTCGTCGGGCAGGCCGATCACGCCGCAGTCCTGTACGTCGGGGTGTGCGAGGACGGCCTGCTCGACCTCGGTGGAGTAGACGTTGAACCCGCCGGTGATGATCATGTCCTTCGCGCGGTCGACGATGTGCAGGAAGCCCTCGTCGTCGACGAAGCCGATGTCGCCGGTGTGGTGCCAGCCGTGCGCCGACGCCTCGGCCGTCGCGTCCGGGTTCTTGTAGTAGCCGGCCATCACCAGCGAGCCGCGCACGCAGATCTCGCCGGACTCGCCCTGCCGGAGCTGGCGGCCGGAGTCGTCGAGGATCGCCACGGTGACCAGCGGGGCCGGGCGTCCCGCGGCGGAGAGTCGCTCGGTCGCCACCGATCCGTCGGGTCTGAAGTGGTCGGCCGGCGGCATCATCGCGATCATCATCGGCGCCTCGGTCTGTCCGAACAACTGCGCCATCACCGGTCCGATGCGGGTCAGCGCCTCCTCGAGTCGAGTCGCGGACATCGGCGCCGCGCCGTACCAGAAGCACTCGAGTGACGAGAGGTCCGTCGTGTCGAGGTCGGGGTGGGCGAGCACCATGTAGATCAGCGTCGGTGGCAGGAAGGTGTGGGTCACCCTGTGCCGCTCGACCAGGGACAGGAAGCCGCCGACGTCGGGGGCGCGCATGATCACCACCTCGCCGCCGCTGGCCAGGACCGGGAAGGTGAGCACCCCCGCGGCGTGGGTCAACGGGGCCAGCGCGAGGTAGACCGGTCGGCCGGTGAACGGGTAGCCCATCAGCGTGAGTGCCGTCATCGTCTCGAGGTTGTGGTCGGTCAGCATCACGCCCTTGGGGCGGCCGGTGGTGCCGCCGGTGCCGACGATCATCGCGAGGTCGTCGGCACCGGCGGGTCTGGTGGGTTCGCTCGTGGCGGCATCCAGGAATGCCTGCCAGGACAGGGCTCCCGGGACCTCGCCGTCGAGGCAGACCAGGGTCTTCAGCTGTGGCAGGTCGTGCCGGATCGCCTCGACCAGTGGCGCGAACGACTCCTGGAAGACCAGGGCGACGCAGTCGAAGAGCTCGAGCAGCTCCCGGTTCTCCGCGGCCTCGTTGCGCGGGTTGATCGGGCACCACACCGCTCCGGCCCGGCTGATCCCGAAGACGCAGGTGAACGCGACCGGGTCGTTGGCCGACAGGATCGCCACCTTGTCGCCGGGCTCGACGCCGTACGCCGACAACGCCGAGGCCACCCGGTCGGACAACCCCTGCACCTCGGCGTACGACAAGGACTCGCCGTCGGTGGTCAGGCACGGACGTTCCCGCCCGAGCGAGGCGCCCTTGTCGAGGTAGTCGACCAGTCGCATCAGCGCAGGACCGTCAGCTGTGGCTCCGCGACCAGGCCGAAGGAGCGGAGGACGCCGAGCAGCTCGCGGTGGCCGAACGCCTGGCAGCCCGAGGCGAACCCGACCTGCTTCGGCGGGGTCTGCAGCAACGAGTACGCGGCGTACGCCTGCAGCAGCCCGGTCTGCTTGTAGTTGCTGTTGCCGTGGATCACGCAGTGCGCGCGACCCAACGGCCCGGAGGCGTGCACGGAGTCGAGGGACTTGTTGACCCGCGGGTTCTCGCGCGGCGGCATCTCGTTCATCACCTGGGCGGCGGTCGCGGTCAGCGCGGCGTCGCGGTCGGCGTCGTTCATGTCCTTGGTGGCCTCGAGGGCGGCCGCGACGATCTGGGGTACGCCGTTCATCAGCGCCGCGTTGAAGACGCCGCCCTGCGCCTTCACGTTGGCCACCCGCGGGTCGCGCTTGAACCACACCGGGTGCGACGTACCGCCCCAGGGCAGGGAGAGGGCGAGCTCGTGCTGGCCCGGTACGACGAGCGGCACGAGGCCCTGGCCGGGATCGAAGGCGACGTACTGGTTCTGCTCGAGGTAGTGCGCCGCGGACGTGGCGGCGTTGACCAGGATCGTGCGGGTCGAGGCGATCGTCGGGCTGCCGCCCCAGAAGACCGCGATGTCGAGCGTGTCGAGCCCGGGCGTCTCGAGGCAGAGCTGGGCGGCGATCTCGCCGGTGGTGTACATCTGCGCGAGGCCGGGGGAGAGCAGGAGACCGGCCGCGGCGAAGTCGGCGCCGTACTGCTCTTCGCAGGTGATCAGCCAGTCCTGCTCGCCTGTGGTGTCGGTGTAGTGGACGCCGGCAGCCAGGCTGGCCTCGACCACCTCGGGGCCGTGGACGCTGAACGGGCCGACCGTGTTGAGCACGACCTGCGCGCCTTGGAAGAGCTTGGTCAGCGACTCGACGTCGTGGTCGACGGTCTGCACCTCGTAGTCGGCGGTCTCGATGCCGGCGACGTTGCTGCCCATCGACGACTCGAGCTTGTCCTGGCTGCGGCCGGCGGCGATGAAGGGGACGTTGTACTCGCGGAGGTACTCGCAGACGAGTCGGCCGGTGTAGCCGGATGCGCCGTAGACGATGACGGGCTTGTCAGTCATGGGGATGCCTTTCGGGACGTGCTTTCGGGAGGGGGAGGGAGCTGGGTGAGAGGGCAGTGGGTGATGGGCGCAGTCACATGCCCATGCCGCCGTCGACCGGCAGGCCGGCCCCGGTGACGAAGCGGGCAGCGTCGGAGGCGAGGAAGACGACGGCGTCGGCCATGTCGCCGACCTCGCCGAGCCGGCCGGCGGGAGTGAGCTCGATGACCGCGCCCACTGCTTCTTCCGGCGAGCCGAAGAGGCCCAGCGCTGCGACGTCGTTGGCCAGTCCGGCGCCCATCGCGGTGGGCACGAGGCCGGGGTAGATGCAGTTGACGCGTACGCCGGCGCCGAGCTTGCCGGCCTCCATGGCGGCCACCCGGGTGAGCCGGTCGACCGCGGACTTCGTCGCGGAGTAGACCGAGATGCCCGGGAAGGCGATGGTCGCCGCGACGGACGAGATGTTGATGATGCTGCCGCCGTTGCCGGCCGCGCCGCCGGGGCGCATGGTGCGCAGCCCGTGCTTGAGGCCGAGGGCTGTGCCGAGCACGTTGACCTCGAGCATGCGGCGTACGGCGTCGGGGTCGAGCTCGGTGATCAGGCTGGTGATCTCGATGCCCGCGTTGTTGACCAGGATGTCGAGCCCGCCGAGCGTCGAGACGGTCTCCGCGACCGCCGCCTCCCAGCTCGCTTCGTCGGTCACGTCGAGCCGGACGAAGCCGTGCCCGTCGCCGAGTGCCTTGGCCACCGCCTGGCCGGACTCTTCCTGGAGGTCGCCGATCATCACCTTCGCGCCCGCTGCGGCGAGCGCCTGCGCCATGCCCTCGCCGAGTCCCTGGGCACCTCCGGTCACCAGGGCTGTGCGCCCGGTCAGGTCGAACACGCTCATCTGTTGCTCCTTCGCGAGAGGGGTGGTGTGGCTCAGGTCACACGCTCCTCATTCTCTTGACAACTGTCAAGAGTTTCGCGGAGAGAGGTCAGGATTTCCCCCATTTGGTCGTCGTCCGGCCCCCGGTCCAGCCAGAAGCGCTCGCCCGTCGGCCTGGATGTGGGCGCGCACGGGAAGGTCGCCCATCACAGTGACCGTGGCGTGACGGGCGAGCTGGTGACCGGTGCGTCAGTTGCTCCAGCTGAAGTCGTAGTGGATCCAGTTGGTGTCGGAGAAGTCGAGGGAGACGCCCTCGGCAGAGGCGTTGAAAGAGCCGACTCCGCAGTTGCCGTCGGTCCAGATGAAGCCGTCGGGCAGGGTGATGTGGGCCTCGTGCGGCTCGTCGGTCACCGGGTTCCGCATCGACCGTCCCTCGGCGCGACCGACCCCCTCTATCTCCACGGCGGAGTCGATGCCGGCCTCGGTGATGTTGATCTGAGACTTGACCAGCCCGACCACGTCGTACGTCGTCCCGAGGATCTCCCACGGCATACCGCCGAGTGCACCGGTGTAGATCTGGCTCAGGGCCCCGATCTGGTCGTCGGTCGTCTCGGGTGCCACCACGAAGACCGCGCGTCCGTTGCCGTCGTGGATGGCGTGCGGCCAGTCGATGATCGCGACCGCGGAGACCCCGGCGAGGTCGACGTCCCCACACCGGCCCTCGCGGATGACGTTGGCGACGAGCGCCTTGCAGCTGCCGTCGGAGGACGACGGGAAGCCGCTGAAGTTGCAGGTGCAGCCGGGGTTGCAGTTGCAGTATTCGTAGCCGACGCCAGACAGGTTCCAGCGCGTCGTGGGCCCTGCTTCGGTGGTTGTCATGGTGTGCCTTCCTTCTTCTTCAGATCAGATCGGACAGCAGGGTCGGGCTCAGCACGACGACTGTTCCCAGGCCCAGCAGGGCCACCCCGAGCCAGGTGGCGAACGTGGCTCCCCATCGAAGGTTGCGTTCGACGAAGACGCCGACGGCGATCAACACGGCCCACCACGGGTTCATGGCAGCCGTCGCGACGAGCACGAGCATCAGGGCGACACAGCACCCGCAGCAGTAGCCCGCGTGCAGCAATCCGGCGCGGAATGCCCCGACGGGTCGCTCGAGCGATCCGCGAAGTCGCATGAAGTAGGACATCGGGGAGCGACAGTGCCGCAGGCAGGCCCGCTTCAACGGAGTGAGCTGGTAGGCGCCGGCGAACAGCAAGGTGGCGCCGGCCAGCCGGAGCGCCCACTCCTCGCCGTCCTGGAGAGGCATCGCCAGCTCCCGCCACAGCAGGTACGCCGGCAGCCCCGTGAGTGCCCACACGATGAGGTAGGCAGTGACGAACCATCCGGTCGGCGCGACCTTTCCCGCGGCGGCTGCCCGCTGGTAGAGCCGAACCACCGGGGTGACCGCCGGCAGCATCATCGCCGCCATCATCAACGTCCACGCGACCAGGAACGGGCCGAGGGCCATGACGGTCTTGGTGTCGCCCATCTCGCCGCTCATGTCGCTGCTCATGTCAGCGGACATGTCGGCCGAGAGCATCGACGTCAGCCACCATGCGGCCGCGGCGCAGGCGACCAAGGTCAGCGTCAGGATCTCGCCGCTGATGCGAGGGGTGCTCGATCTGAGGTGGCTCATCTCTCGGCAGTCCCTGCTGAGGGCTCCCCGAGAGGGCGATTGGACGTGCGGTCGGACGTGCGGTTGTGGGCACAAGGCTCGCTTCGCAACCTACGCCGACACGGTTCCGGACTCCATAGCCCGGCCGGGGCATTTGACGGGTCGACGTGCGCGTCGGAGGCTGTGGATCGAGTGTGGAGAACCTGGGTCTGGTGTGACCTGAGGGGGTGCTGGGAGTGGGTTCTCCACAGCACCCTGTGGGACGGCAATTATGGGTCTGACCTGCGGAAATAGTTCTCCACAGATTGAGTTGCACCCCTGTCATTCGGTGGCGATCTCGGGAACAATTGCTGCCATGACCACCACCTTCGACACCCCGTTCCCGGCCACCGCCGGCCACGGGTCGGGCGCGCTCTCGCAGGCGTTGCCCGGCGACGGGGGTGCTGGTGCGGTGCTGGCCGACGCGGTGCGGGCGCGAGGTCTGGCCGATGACGCGGAGCGGGTGCTGCTGCTGCGTGCGGTGCAGTGGGCCGACACGCACCCCACCGACGACCTGGCCGAGGCGGCGTTCGGTGACGAGGCGGCCGATTGCCTGCCCCTGGTGCACTGGGCCGCGGTCGCCGAGTTCGCTGCCGCCCTCGGCTTGTCGACCGCGGCCGGTGAGCGGATGATCCACGAGGCCCTGGAGCTGCGGCACCGCTGCGAGCGCACCTGGGCGCGGCTGCTGGCCGGCGAGGTCACCGCCTGGCGGGCCCGTCGGGTCGCTGCCACCACGATCGGTCACCCCGACGACGTCGCCGTGTTCGTCGACGAGCACGTGCACCCGATCGCGCACAAGGTCGGCTTCATCAAGCTGGAGAAGCTGCTCGACGAGGCGTNGTTGAAGCTCTACCCGTTGGAGCGGGAGAAGCAGCGGGCCGCGGCCCTGGACCAGCGCCAGGTCCGGCTCCTGGAGGGCGTCTCGGCCGGTGGGGTCGCCTCGATCCTGATCTCGGCGGACCTCAAGGACGCCTACGACTTCAACGACACCGTCACCGCCCTCGCCCAAGCCCTCGCCGACGGCGGCTGCGAGGAGCCGCTCGACGTACGCCGGGCGCTGGCGGTCGGCATCCTCGCCGACCCGGCCCGGGCACTGGCCTTGTTGGAGGGTGAGGAGGCGCCGAGGCCGCGGCGCAAGCAGATGACCATCGTGATGCACCTCTCCGCTGATGCGGTGCACGGGATCGGCCCGGTCGGTCGGTTCGAGCGGGGCGATCAGCCGGTGGCGGCGGCGATGGTCGCCGAGTGGGCCGCCCGCGCCGACACCCGGGTGACGGTGCGCCCGGTCGTCGACCTGGCTGATCACGAGATGGTGGGTTCCTACGAGGTGCCCGAGCGGCTCAAGGCCCAGGTCGCGGGAGTCAACGGGTGCTGTGTGTTTCCGTTCTGCACCCGCCCGGCACGGGCGTGCGACTGCGACCACGTCGTGGCGCACGGGGCCGGTGGGCGCACCTGCTCCTGCAATCTGGCGCCGTTGTGTCGGCGTCACCATCGCCTCAAGACTCATACCGGGTGGGCCTATCACGCTGTTGAGGCCGGCACGTGGTTGTGGACCTCACCGCATGGGCACCGCTACCTGCGCGACTCCACCGGCACGAGTGAGGTGACTCGACCCGATGACGTACATGGCGACTTCGACGGATGCCTGCACACGCGGCCCCCGGACGCCCCGGGGCCACCCGATGCCCCCAGTGATCCGCCTCCACAACGCNGACCAGCCAGAACAGTGGTTGGCCCTGGCTCGATCCCGACTACGACCCCACCGACCTCGACCCCCGCGACTGGGCCGGAGTCCCCGACCCGCACGCATCCGAGTGCTCGACGGAGCCCGGCTTCTGAGTTGCAGGCTTCTGAGTTGGGCGGCGCTCGGGTCATGGCAGGCTGGGCCGGTGACTTCTGACGCGCTGCTGGGCTCCTGGATCGTGGAGGCTCTCGGTGTTTCCGGGCGCAGCGCATCTCCGCTGGCGGTGGCCAAGCTCGTCTGGGCTCGCCACGAGCAGGACCTGCGCTCGGCCGGTGATCTGCTGTTCACCTGGCAGCTCGACCTGCGCTCCACTGCTGCGGAGATGCTCGCCGACGGTCGGCTCTCCGTCGAGGAGTCGGGCGACTGGACGCTGCCCGCTGGTACGCCGGCTCCGGCTCCGGCTCCTGCACGTCGCACGTGGAGCGATGACGAGATCCTCGCCGTCGTCGAGGGGTACGTTGCGATGCTCCGCGCCGAGCACTCGGGTCAGCCGATCCGTCAGCGTCAGGTGCTTGCCGACATCGAGGTGAAGACGGGCCGCACTGGTGATCAGCTGGAGAGGATGCTGGCCAACATCTCGCACGTGATCCAGGAGCACGGCATCACGCCGTTGTCGAGCTACCGCCCGCGCTCCAATGTCCCTGTCGGAGTGCGTGCCGCAGTCGCGGCCGCCCTCAACATATAGTCGAATCGCTCGCGTCCAGGTAGACGTAGGGGAACGGCGTGTGATCGGGCGCTCGGACTCATCGGAACGCGCCGACGGACTCATCGAGGCCTTCGCAGATCCGGGAGACCTCGGACGTGCTGATCCCGGAGTCGGCGCCCATCGCCGCGACCAGGTTCTCGACACTCCTGGTGGACACGTGAGTGGAGGTAGGCCCAATCATCACCGCGTACAGCCCCTGGTCGATGCGTCGCCGGGGCTCGAGGATGGACGGGAAGAACGACCCTTGCGGGGTTTCGGGATGCGCAGCTCGATGTCGCCAGCCTTGGTCGCAGCAGCTCGGTCGGGTGCCGTTTTCTGTCATTGATGCGGTCTGCGGTGCGCTCGTGGCGTTTCGCGTCGATCACCCCGGTGGCGTCGAAATCGGCGAGCTCCTGGAGCACGGTGCCGACCGACTCTCGGATCATGTCGACGCCATCGCCGGTGCGGAACGCCTCAGCAACTCCCACAGGCAGATTGGGACAAGGCCATCCGTGATTCTCCTTCAGAAGCCGCTCGATGGGTGCGGCGCAGCGCCATCACATCGAGATGACTTCCTCCGGCCGCCGGTACGCGATCGCGTCGGCGTACTGCTCGATGGTGGCCTGCAGCAGAGCATTGAGGTCACCGCCGTAGTTCGCTTGTGCCATTCTGCGAACTGTTGCCGCCAGGGTGCCTCCGGCCACCAGCACGACGGGATACTGATCGTCGATGATCTCGATCTGCGCCTGCTTGGAGAACGAGCCGGTGGTCACGTAGACACCGATCCAGCCGCGGCGAAGACGGGCGACAACACGTGCAACCTGCTCTGGCGACACGGTCGATGAGGGTTGGATGCACTTTGCCTGACCGAGTACGACGACTGGCGTGCTGGCAGCCAGCGATCCCATGTCAATCCGGCCGATGAAGTCGACTCCTCCGTCTCCTGATGACCTGGAGAGCCAACCCTCCTTGTATCGGGCACCTGACTCGCGGAGGACCTCTCCGGCGACCTGTGAAGCGAGCAGCTCGAACGCGTGTTTGCGCCCATCATAGAAGTTGTAGAGCGTTGAGAGCACCGCGGCGTCGACGCTTCCTGGGAGGGGCTGCTGCTCCTTCGGCGTCTTGACGGCGCTTGCCAATACCCGCCGCCGAACCCCAGAGATCGCGCTACGCCCATCCTTCACCCAACGGCGCCATTGGTCCGGCGCATGACGGATGGCCAACTCTGCGTCGAGCGATGGGTCCCGCCGATCGTCGATCCACCTCATGTCGATGCCGTCGATCTCCCGGCCATCGACGACTGCCAGGTCGAGCGCGATGTTAGGGAAGCTGTTCCCGGTCTCGGGGTCCCGCTGCACTACGTGCTCAAGACGCTCGATGATCGCAGCACCACAGAACTCGACATGGCCCTTGACCAGCGCCCGGCCATCGCGGTGAACCGTGGTTGAGCGGAATAGGAGCAGCGGCGGCGCAAGTAGCCGCTCCTGTCGGGTGGTCCCTGCGTGCAAGCGTGCGGCTTCAAGCAGGAGGCGATTTCCCTTAGTCGCGCCCGGCAGTCCGAGAGTTGACGGCTTGTGGTCGCCGAAGTAACGAACATGGCCGTGATCGAGGTCAAACTCATCATGCCAGGGATTTGTCTCATGGCCAGCCTTCCACGGGCTGGAGCGCACGGCAATGAGCGGACGACGGGCGCCATCGGGACCGTGCACGTCGGCGGGCGCGTTGATGCCCGCTTCCAGCATGACCTTCGGACGACCATAGTCCTCCGGGCTCGTCAGCCAGTGGTAGTTGATAAACCCGTCGACCTCGATGTCTCGTTGGTTGGCGCCTTTCGCGTAGCGCAGCTCGTCGTGAACGAAGACGTGGCGCGGAGTATCGACTAGGCGCGCGGGGTCGGACCATTCAAGGTCGACCCTGGTGTCATTCACGAGCCGAGCTTACGGGAGGCCGCGCGGTATCTTCGCGGACATGGGCGGAGACGTTGATCCAAGTGTCCGGCGCCGGATGGAGTCCCAGCGTCGCCGCGACACGCTGCCCGAACTCGCGCTTCGGCAGGCGCTGTATGCGGCTGGGTACCGCTACCGCGTGAACTTCAAGGTCCCGGGATCAAGTCGCCGGACGATTGACATTGCGTTCACGCGTCAACGGATCGCCGTGTTCGTCGACGGATGCTTCTGGCACGGGTGCCCGCAGCACTTCACCGTTCCAAAGACAAGACCGGACTTCTGGACGGCGAAGATCGCCGGCAACCGGCAGCGCGACCAGGAGACGACCCAGATGCTCGCGGCAGCGGGGTGGATTGTGGTCCGGTACTGGGAGCACGAAACGTCGAGTGCCATGTTCGCCGACTTGGTCGGCCGGCTGCGGGGGTATCAGAGCACGGGTAGTTAGCCGGTCGATCTGTCAAATGACAGAGGCGAGCAATCGCCCAACGGCCGCGCCGAGTGGGATTGGGACTGCGTTTCCGATCTGGCGCGCAACGTCCGTCCGAGAACCGACGAATCGGTGGTCCTTGCCAAACCCCTGGAGAAGGGCGGCCTCGTAATGCGTGATGGCGCGACTCTCTTCTGGGTGCAGGTATCGACCCTTCTCCGGCTTGAAAAACTCAGTCCTGATCGTCACGGAGGGCCGATTCCAATGGAGCCGCCCCATCACGTCACCGGAACCCGACTTGTGCCGCGTCCAGCATGGCGTCATAAGGTCCGGGAAGGGCTCGAGATCGCGCCGATTTCCGCCCGGCGGAATCACCGCAAACCGCTTGAGGGAGAGTTGCGTGTAGTTCCTGCTCCAGTGAAGGTCGCGAACTCGAAAAGCCCCTGCGTACTCAACCCCATCGAACCGCGTACGGCGGGTATCAAAAAGTCCGTCGCGGTCGGGTCGACGTGGGACGTGCTTCAGAGCCTGCGCAACCGTGACGTGCGGCTTGCGGCCATCCTCAGTAGGCGATGCCGAGTGGGTGGGTGCTGGCATTCCGGGAAACCCAAGGTCTCGGTGGTAGCCGATGATCACGGTCCGCTTGCGAGCTTGCGGCGCTCCGTAGTCCGCCGCATTCAAGACGGCGGCTTCGAAGGCGTAGTCCCCAATGAGGCCGCCCGTGGACGTCGCTTGTTGAAAAAGGCCGTACTGTGGCGACTTCTTGAACTCGGCGACGTTCTCGACCACGAAGTACTTCGGCTGGGCACGACTGATGGTGTGCGCGTATTCGACCCAGAGAGAGTTGCGGTCGTCCTGAACGTTCTGCTTGCCGAGACTCGAGAAACCCTGGCAGGGCGGACCTCCGACGATGACGTCCACCGACGGCACATTCTCCTCTGAGAGCCAGGTCTTGATGTCGCCTGCGTACACGTGGCCCTTGCCGAAGGTCGCCTCGTACGAGGCCGCAGCCGCCTTGTCCCACTCAACGGCGCGCACGGTTCGGAAACGGTCCGAGGCTGAGTGCAGTCCCGCCGTGAGACCGCCCGCACCGGCGAATAGATCAAGGACGGAGATCGCGGCGGTCATTCTACGATCCTAGGGGTCCGAGGAGGGTACGCCCGCGCCGGCACGCCAACGCCAGCACGTTCATACTGTCAGCCCGCGAACAACGGGCAGCACATCCTCGAGCAGCCCAGGGACCTCGCTGCCGCCGAGAACGAGCTGCCGGTCCAGCAGGCGATTCCCGGACTCGCATGACGTCTCGCTGACGAGCGCGCAGCCGTGGCACGCCGATAGGTTCAATTGGGAGGAGCCCTGGCGGTCACTCTCGATGCAGACGGGGTCGTTCGAGCACACGTCGGCGTCGTCGAGGGCTGTAACCAGCAACGGAAACAAGTGGCGCGGTTCGCCCAGTCGGACAAGACCTCCGAGGGTCCCCTGTGCGTCGCCCGCAGCGGTGTAGATAAGAACGCCCGCAGTCTTGTCGTTCCGATCGGAGTTGGCGTAGATCCGCTCCTGAAGTGACGCTGACGAGTAGCCGCTCGCGAACGCCAGCCGACGGATCATCAGATGAGCGAGGGTGTGCAGTGCGATGAACCTCGGTTCGGGCATATCGAGGCGGTGCGCCCAGTCCGACTCAGCACGACGATCGATCAAGATCTTCGCGCGCGCCACAACTGCTGGCTGGGATTCCCAGTTCGCCAGTCGAGTCTCGTCGAACTGCAGGAAGACGCCTTCCCCGAACAACTCAAGCGCCGGGTAGACGGGTCGATGCCGCGGGTCCCGATCGAGGTCCGCGCGGATGAAGTCCGCCTGCGGAGTATGCCGACGGAAGCCCCTGAGCGCGCGAACCTCCCTCACTCGTCGAACTTGACCGATGCCAGTGAACGCGGCACGGAGTTCGTCCGGTCCGTGGGTGAAAGAGTCCGGGGTCCATCCGTCGACGACGAAGTCACCAACTGCCCGGTCGCGACCCGCAGAGATCTTCTTGTTGAACGCCGCCCACTCACCGTCCTTTAGATCGAGCATTGGCGTCTCAGGGTCCGTGTCCGCGGCCACTGCGATCCGAAGTACCCCTTCGGTCTCCATCTCCAGTTCGTCAGCAATCCAACTTGCGATTTGTTCAGACCTCGGGCCGCCGTTGTCATCGACGAGCCGCTGGTACAGGTCGTGTGCCCGAACCTGCTCGACGAGCTCCTCGGAGCGCGATCGCTCCTCGGGGATGTCCAGGGCCGACACCCTCTCGGCGATGTAGTTGCCGGTTGCTCCGCGTTGAACCGCGACCAAGTGTGACTCGCACGGCTGAAGCACAACGTCGTCGCTCTCCCAAGGCTGACGCCCGTTGCAGAGGATACCGTCGCGCAGCAGTGCATCCTTGGTGACGAGGTCGACCATCGACCGCGACCGCTTGCACTTGCCACACACTACTCGCAGTGATGCGAGCCCCTCGCCGTGCTTGCTCGAGCGTTCGAACCGCAACTCCTTGTACGCGCGGCAGTACCGGACCTCGTCGGTCACACCCTGGTCGTGTCCGCGGTGAGCCCACTTGAACCACGGGACGTCCTGTACATGGCTGCCGGTCTGGCAGATGGCGACATACCGCATCGGCACTACCGCGCCGCCGCAGTCACATAAGTTCCGGAACTTACCCTTGTCAATCCTCGTCAACTGCGACAGTTTGCCGCATCGCTCGCAGAACCTCCACGCCGGAAATCGCCAGTACAGCAAGCTCGCGGTGTCGTTTCCGGTACGTCCTGCGTGAGTGGGTGCTTGGCGAAGCACGCCGCCCCCGAGCTGAGCAACGAGTCGGTCGCAATGGATTTCGGCGGCCGTACGTCGGTCCCACCATGATGTGTCCGGGGCAATCAAAGATTCCCCGCGAACGTCAACAATCGAGCCGACGCCGAACGGTGACACGGTCTCTGACAGCCGAAGGTCATGCCTGATCTTCTGCACGCTCCACCTCCCGCAGCGGCTCCTGCACCTCGACAGCAACATTTGGCTCAACGGATCGCATCGAGTCCCCCACCATCCAGCCCACGCCCGGCTGGCCGAACCGCTTCAGGAGAGCGGTCTCGGCGCCCTGCCGGCGCTCGTAGCGAAGAGAATCGCCTTCCGAGCGTGCGGAAGCCGCGAGATGGTCCCACTCACGGAGCAACTCCCACGCATGTTCGGCCGCATCATCGCGCTCCCGGCCATCGGCGCGGGCGACGGTTTTCAGGAACCCGTCGATGACCGGCTCGAGCCGGGCCAGGAATGTGCCGTCCGAAAGGTCGAAGCGACCGGCGTCGGCATCACCTGCCATCGTTGCAAATGATTGCCTAACTAGAGCAACCAAAGCACCGGCCAGCGAGCGATCGCGGGACGAAAGGGACCACGGGGTCACGCTGGTCGGTTCGACGCCTCGGTAGAGCGCGTCGTGGTAGCCGCGGAATGTTTCGAAGTGCGAGCGGTCTCTAGCCCGATTCGACCTGAACAGGGTCACGACGATCCCGTTCACGGAGCCACGACCAACACGGCTCGTCGCCTGGATGTATTCAGCGGTCGTCTTCGGTTGGCCGACCATGAGCATGAGCGCCAAGCGCTGGACATCGATGCCGACCGACAGCATGTTCGATGACAGAACGGCGTCGACGGCCTCGTCCGATCGGTCCGCACTCACGCCCAGGCGACGTAGGTCGTTCGGGAGCTCCTCCGGCCCGCGCCTGCTCGTGAGTTCGAGGACGGAAGCCGCGCGAACCCGGCGCAACTCAGTCCCGAGCCTCTCAGCCCGGGTCTCGAGACGCCCGTTGATGTCGTCGAGGAGTAGGGCTCCCGACCGTCCGAGCTCTCGGAGGCTGTTGTGATAAAGGACCAACGTCCAGTACGGATCGAGCCGACCACCAACGCCATCGGCTCCGAAAATCGCCCTCGGAACCTCGAGCAATGGTGACGTGGCGGCAATCATGGCAGTTGCCTGGGAAACACTTTGCGGCATCAGGCCGATGTAGAGCCGCCCCTCGCCACTTTGTACCGGGCGTGCGAAGAAGGTCGTGTCCCCATCAAGTCCCGCGGGCGGATAGAGCGCGACGGATCGGCCGTACAAGCCTTGGACCTGCTCGGCCGCCGCCCGGATGGTGGCCGTGGATGCGACGATCTTCGGGTGGGATCCCGAGCGGCTCAGCAGAAGTTCGATGACCGCATCGAAGACCGCGACGGTCGTCCCGAGTGGTCCTGACAGTAGATGCAGTTCGTCCTGAATGATGAGCGAAGGCTGTCGAAATACGGTACCGATTCCAAGCAGCCGTCCGGCACGTTCGTTGAACTGCAGGCGGGCGAACTTGTCGACCGTTGCCAGAAGGAACGTCGGCGGATCGTCGTACAGCACCTCGTCGACAACGGCCATCGGCAGGTCTCTTAAGCTGAACTCGCAATCCGGACTGACACACCGGAACACCACGTCGTTCCCAGATAGCCTCGCGCCATACGTACGTCGACTGTCGTCCTTCTCGTCGGGGACGAGCTCGCTCAAACACCACGGACAGTCGGTGACCTGGAACTCGTTCGCCTCCTTGGGATTCCTTGCCTTGTGCAAGCGTTCGAGAGCGTGCTTCGCCGCCGCTCGAGTGCCGGGAGTCGCGTCGTTTCCCACCCACAGGCCAATGGTGAAGCGGGCCATGCCTCGCGCCCGCGGATCCTGCTTCCGTAGGAGCTCCATCGCGCAGATCAGAGAGGCAGCGCGCTGGAACTGCTGAGCGGTGAGCAGACGAAGCGTGTACCGCGTGATCACGGCGGTACCGGCACCCTCGGGCCCATGGGAGAGACGACGAAGGAAGATGACGACAGCGGCAAGCGCGAGGTAGGCCTCCGTCTTTCCCCCACCCGTCGGAAACCAGATAAGATCGACCAATTCTCGGTCCGGATGTGCGTCGTCCACCGTGGATGCGAGCGACACGAGCAGGAAGCCCAACTGGAACGGTCGCCACGCCGGCGCCGGGTCGGTCTCGCCTCGACCCAGGGCTGCCTGGCGCATCTGCATCCGCATCGCCGCCATGCTGAGCGCAAACGCGGTCCGGATCTCCCCGTTGGATTCGTCGGAGAGTACGGCAACTCCGGCGCGCATCCGCGCGGCGGCGACTGCCGACCTCTGGGTGATCTCACGCGCGTCGTCGCCAAGTGCCTCAGCCTTCCCCGCCTGCATGCTGGCCCACGCGGCGAACGCATCAACAAAGTCGCCCAGGGCGGCCGTGACCACGTCTCGATTCGTGTCCACCGCTGAGAGGTAGGCGAGGTCCATCGACCGACTCGCGGCCTCGGTGAGGTTGAGCTCCTTGCCAACCGCTTGTTCGATCGAGGGCACCACGAAGTGCGGAACCGGGTCGAGAAAGACTCGAGCGCAGGTGCCGTCCTCATCGAGATCCCAGCCGGCGGCCATTCCGTGTCCCACCCCAAAGACCTTCGACTGGCGGTACCGCAGTCTCAGTTCCCGCGATTCGGCGTTCACATCGATTGTCCGTGACGTGTCGTACTCGAGGAGCGCCCCCGACTGTCGCGGGCGGACCGACAGATCGACCTGGAACAGCATCAACGAAATGTCGTCCCTGTCGTTGCCGCTGGACTTCGACATCAAGCGGACGTGGACCGTGACGAGCCATCCGTTGCCGAACCTTCTCCATCTTGAGCCGACCTCGACCGGCAGGTCACCGATGGTGAGCTGCCGATGCGTCGCCACCCCGCGCTCCAGGACGAGACCCGGGAACTCTTGAGGCTGGCGCGCCCAGCGCAGGGGACCGTCATCGTCGATCAGCGCGTAGTTCGCAGCCGAGAAGTCACAAAGGAATGAGTCCTCCGCTGTCACGAATGACAGTGCAACCGACGATGGGCGCCAATCCTCTGCGAGAGGCGGGGCCGCGCCGTCCTCCTCGACGTCACCGTCCTCGACGTCGGCGTCAACGAACTCTTCAGGGTCCGTGTCGGCGGGTCTAGCTGAAGCGTTGCCGTCCTCCGAAGGAAACAACATGCCCACGGCGTATTGCAGTGACGGGCGGTTGAGAAGCACCTCGGACTCCCCCTGCTCGGGGCCGACGTATGCCCTCTTGAGGTGGTTCAGTGCAATGGATTGCGGCGTAGTCAGTGCCATCAGCGTCCCTCCTTGTCGCGCGCCAGGGACTGCAATCTCTTCTTGTCGCCTGCGCTGGCCACAACATGCAGGGCGACACGCGGACGAGTGACGGACACGTAAAACGCAGACAATGCTTGGTCGTCGAATTCGTTCGGGAGCGCGCAGACGATCACGTTCTCCGATTCGAGCCCCTTCGCCACTCGTGGGCTCAGGACTCGAATCCCATCGACTAGGCAGTCCGAACCTGCTGCAGCCGTCACGGGGATTACCCATACATCCGATGCGCGCACGCCGCTCGTCTTGAGCGAGGCCGCGAGAGAAAGGGCGGCGGTTACGGTGTCATCGTCTTCTGTCCAGTGCCACTGGATGCGTTCCCCGTTCACGATCCCAGGATCGCCGACGTCGGAGCCCAAGTACTCCTGCACCATGTGAACTATCGCGCGTGTATTCCGCACGTTCAGGGTCAGGTCGTACTCCATGGCGTCGGAACCAACGAGTTCGAAGACGTCCGGATCGTAGACGCCGTGGACATGAGCCTGGTTGTTCGGGTCCAGGAACATCCGCCAGCGGCCGCCGGATCGCGCCCCCACCACGACTCGGTCGATGAGGTCCATCGCGTCTGCGGACATCAGATCCTGCGCCTCGTCGACCAGCAGTACGTCGTACACGCGACTTGCGTCAAGGTCGTCGAACGGGACGACATCGATTCCACGTCCGACGACACGAGGTGTGAAGAAGTCGAGCAGACCGCGAGACCGGAATGTGATTAGAACGGAACGCCCGGCGTCCGCCTCCTGCTTCGCTGCCTCAGCCAACACAACCGACTTCCCGGTTCCCGCACCACCGAGAACGACAAGACGCTCGTTTCTCGCCAGTCCGGCCAGAACCCGGGCTTGATCGGCCGTGGCCACGTTCTGCTCATCGATTATTGCGCCTCGCTGTGCGTCGACGACCGGAAGGCGGGTGAACTCGCCGAAGAGGCGGTTGCGAAGCTCCTCCGCGCGAGCACGCCGGGAGCCGTGCGGGGCAGCTGGCGAGGCCGCGACGACAAAGTCCAGTGCCTTCTCGAGAGCCACTGCAGACATCGACTCCTTGGCTAGCCAGTGCGTTCGCTTCCACTCGGTAGCGGAGGGCGGCGCCTCCGTGTCCGGCGTGATGACAATCGCTTCGGCGGCGAACCAACCGACTCGGTCCTCTCGGAGTATGTCCTTGAGCGCGAACATCGCAGACCGTGCTTGTTCCATTGGTGACGTGGACAGCCGGTGGCTATCGCGATTCCGGTCGATTGAGTACCAGACCCCTTCGAACTTCTTGACTCCCCCGCCCTTCACCTCGACGACGACGAGGACGCCTTTCCACAGCACAACGAAGTCTGCCTCGGCCATCTGCTTGTACTGGTGCGATCGGAGCTTCACCGAGTGGAAGGCGACCGCCTCGGAACTCGGCATCGCCTGAAGAAGTCGTGCTACCCGCCGTTCCGCGTCGCTTTGCGTCGTGTGTTCAATGTCGTGCAGGTCGGGGACCAAAATCACGTTTGCTGCTCCTGCCAGAGCTCTTCGTACTCACGGAAACCGAGAAGGTTGTTGATGTCCGAGCTGCCGAAGTTGTCGGCCATGTCGACGATCAGGCACTCGTCCTTCCCGCCGTTCTTTGGGCCACGCAGCCCACGCCCGGCCATCTGGATGTATGCGTTCGGGCTGAAGGTCGGCCGGGCGATGTAGAGCGCGGTGACACCGGGGGCATCGAATCCCTGGGTAAGGAGCTCGCAGTTCGCTAGGACCTGGATCCCCTCATTCTTGAAGCGATCGATCACGTCCCGTCGCTCCTGTCGACCGGTCTGGCCGCTGACCGAGGCAGCCTCAACGCCGCGGAACCGGAGAGTCGCCGCGAGCACCTGTGCCGACAGCACGGTCGGGGTGAAAACGAGAACAGATCGTCCAGGCTCTGGTTCCAGATCCATAATGCTTTGGACCAAGATGGCCATGCGTTCGTGGTCTGCAGCCACGCGGTCCAGAACTGTGCCACTGATGCGGTTCAGCCGCTTTGCGTCACTAGCCTCTGCGTCCGTCAGGCGAACCTTCGCGCCTTCGAGGATTTTGTGCTTGACGCGTGCGAGCACGCCCCGCGACACGAGCTCCTGATAGGCATTCTCCTCGAATGCATTGAGCTTGCGGCGCCCGAAGCGAGCGGCCAATTGATCGGTCGCCTGCTTCGACGTGCCCTTGAAGGGCGTTGCCGAGAGTCCGACCAGCGGCCTGTCCCAGCTACGACCGTCGACGCCGAGCCAGCTCAAGATCCGCGTGTAACGCGCGGAGTTGCCAGCAACGTGTCCTTCGTCCACGAACACGGCAGAGGCGCGACTCAGCCATTCGAACTCTGCACCGCCGAGGACGACGTCGAGCTGGGCATCCGTGGCGACGATGACGCTCAGATCCGTGTCCGGCTGATGGACGTCGTTGCCTTCCCAGAGCCGGCCGATCGTCAGCGGCAAATCCACCCGTTGGTCGGTGCAAAGCCCGCGCCACACGAAACTGAAGGTCTGCACCGCCTGCTCGCACAGCTCTTGGGACTGGGCGATCCACAGCACCGGCCCGGCAAGTTCCCCGTCGATGAATAGCTGCAGGACGGTCTGCGACGCAACCCGCGTCTTCCCCGCACCCGTCGGGAGTTCGACCATCGCCTTCGCGCGGCGCCCGCCATCGCCGACATCGCGCAGAACGCTCCGCAAGTCTTCGCTTATCCGGGATTGATAGTCGTGTAGTGCGGGGAGAATTGTCGCCCCTGGCACGACGAATTCGGCCATCTGGCGGCGGCCGCGCTGTCCGGCGAATTCGGCGCCGAAGCCCATTCTTCGAAGCCACGTGATAGTTGCGGGCAGCCCAGCCCACCGGTCAGGCACGTCTGGAAATCCGTCACGCCTGAAGAGATCGGCGAGCTCTCGCACCGTGTCCTTGCCATAGACCGACAGGCAAAGCTCAGCCACGGAAGTACGTGCTGACACCAGACCCTGAGCCTCCAGACCTTGCCAGAGGCCTTTCGGCAGCTTCTCCCGCAAGTCGTCGTCTCCGAAGTAGACCTCGAGGCGCTCGGTGTCGGTGTCTGCTGCGAGCGCCTCCTGCCTGATCAACTCCAAGTGGTGCTCGAGACCGACCTTGAGGATTCGATCGATTTCCGCGTTAGTGATGCCGAGGTCAAATACCTCGCTGGCAAGCCGAAGAGCGCCGCGATCATCGACGTCAGCGCCGATGACCAGGAAAACGCCGTCTCTGTAGTGATCCAACGATTGCGGCTCGACGCCGTCCTCCGTGGTCACCCATTTTTCGATTGAGGATGCTCTCGACAGCGTCACGTTCGAGAGTTCGATGCTACTGGGCCAGCCACGCAGACCAGTGAAGAGATCCAACAGGGGCTGCGGGTCCTGCTGACCCTCGATTCGCATCGAGAACGTGAAACTTTCCTCGAAACGCCGGCAGCCGACCAGCGCTACGAGCTTCTCGGCCGCATCCTCGTCAACGTGGATATGAGGACGATCCCTCGTCGCCAAGTAAGCCTGCTGCTCATCCGTTGTTGCCAAGTACACGGCGCTGGGAGCCCGTGACTCCACGACGCGCCGTATTCGTGCCGGGATCCGTGGGGGCTTGGCTCCGGCGGGATAGGCAAGCGGACACGCCTCGAGCAGGAACTCCACCAGAGTTGCGTCTGTGAGCGTGGTGGGGAAGATGTCGCCTTCTACTGCTTCGCGAAGGACGGCGGCCGGCACGTTCGCCAGATCGCTTGGAAGCCGGAGCGCGTCGGCAACCTGAGCCGGTCCGCGGAAGAGAGGGAGGAATGCCTCATACTTGACCATCGACGCACTCACCGCGGCTGAAGGCTGACGGCTGCCGCGGGTGGTCCTGACGAGCCCCGCGCTTTCGACGGCCCAGCGCGCTGGCGAAACAACGGAGAACGTGCGACCTGTATCCAGGTCCTCGCCGACCCAGTCGGCGTCCCCGTGGACCAGAAGATCGTTCGTCCACTCCACGCGGACCGACTCGCTCGCCCCAGCGTCGCGAAGCATTCCTAGGACAGACATCGGTCCCGGACCGATGCCGGGCGTGAATTCGATCCGCTCGGTCGATCGCTCGCCAGGACCGCGAACGGCGTTGAGTGTCGTCAGAACCGAGTCGCGGTATTCCTCAAACGCAAGCTCATCCTCGACCGCGAACTGTTTCACCGGTCCCTGGATCACACCGAGTTGGTGGGCGACGGCGGGCATGCAGCGCTGGCGATCCAACGTGCGGTTGGCGTACTCAGGACCGAGTTGGACGTCGAGGTCGAACACTCCATCAGGCGCCGACCAGAAGCCGTCCACCGTCGGAACCTGTACTTTCGACCGCTGGGACGCCAGGGTCTTCACAGCCGTCCGGACGGGGACTTCGAGCACTGCATCCCAAAGCTTAGTGAGGTCGGCGGAGCTCGGCGGTGAGCCCAGTTGGGCAAGCCGGGCGTTCAGGATGGCCTCGGGGTCGAGGTCGCGGAATCCGGCCTGACGGAGCAGCCGCTCGACGTCAGGCTGGCTGAGGAACGCTGGCTCGACGAAGACGCCGCCTTCGACCTCGATGTCGCTCTCCCGCTTTACGAAGACGACGGCGTGGTCGCTCAATGAGCGAAGCCCATCCGACGTGGGGATCACCTTGGCCCGGGCAATCCCATCAAGCTTCGGATGCGTACAAACCACCTTGAACGCGTGCGCAGACGAAACGGGATCCGTCCCATCGGCCCACTCCTTGAGCCAGCTCAGGAGACCTCGTTTCGGCATCGCCTCCAGGGCGCGGCTCGTGTCCCTGTTCGTGGACTCGAGCGTATCTCCCGCCACGCCAGCCACGAATAGATCGCGCAGACGACGAACGCGAGTCGGCGTGGCGTAGCAGCGCCACGAGGGGACATCGTCCCGAGTGTTTGGGGACTCGATCCAAGCGCGATGGATCGCGGGAGCCGCATCGAACGAGACCTCGAAGTCCAACGGCTTCAGCTCGGTCGCGTGGCGCAAGGTGCCGTGGGCGTCGGGAATGAAGGCGACCTTAGATGCCACCAGCGGCAGATGCCCGGTGAGGAGCTCGTCGCCGAAACTCAAGGTCTCGCGTCCACGCGCAGGCATGTAGTCGAGATGGGCGGCCGGATCGTCCTGGGATCGCACCCTGGGGAGAAGGTCGACGAACATGTCGGAGACCGTCCGCAGGATCTCCCTGTTGTAGTCGTTCTTGAGCAGGGTCGTCCGATCGTCATTGACGCTCCACGGCGCATTGAAAAGAGCCGACGCGGACGTCTTGTCCTGCAAAGGGAAGTACGACCAGAACTCGCCGATTCGTTGGCGCGACTGCTTGGTGGGAACAGCCACGGTGACCTTGACCTGTTCGCGGGAAACTGCCTCGCCAACCTGGTGTCGCGCCTCCAGCGACGGACGATGCATCCGGTCCTGGACGATCCACTCGTCGCCGTCTCCGTCCGGGCGTTCGATCTTCAGGTGCCCGTTGCCGAGGTCCCTGGACAAGTGAATCGTCTCGTACGGATGATTTCCGACGATCCGCAACCGGACCTCGCGGACTGCGCTCACGAACAGCAGGAACTCGGAGGCGAATGCTTCGATCTCCTCGTGAAGTCGATCTAGATTTCGAGCGTCGGGGAGCTTCACGATTGTGGTCGCCCAAGCGCCAAGTTCGGTCAGGATCGGGTCACAACGCAGTTCATCGGCAGCGTCTACAACAGTCGCGGTCCGCAGAATCGGGTACCGCTTCACTGCCGGGCCTACTTCGGCCAGCTCGGCCCGCGCGGCCTCAGAGTTGAACTGGAAAGCCACCGATCGACTCAATACCTGGGGCGCGTCGCTTACTGCCAGGACCGACTTGAAACCGAGGCCGAAGCGGCCGATCTCGTCACCGCGCTTCCCACTCAGATGCGCCATCGTGATCGCCGTCAAGCCGCTTTTCGAGAAGGGGCGGCCACCATTTGCGCAATACAGCGTCGAGCTGTCGGTATCGAGGACGATCTCGACCCGTCCGAGCGAGTCGCCATCGGTAGGTCCAGCCAGGGCGTCTGCTGCGTTCTGCACGAGTTCGAGGAGAGTGCGGTTGGCGTACCCGCCGGTACGGATCGATTCTTCCAGGTTCGCATGTTCGGCGATCAGGTCAGGATGAATCCGATAAGACTCGATCGCCCGACGGAACTGATCATCGACCTCGGCGACGAGCGCGCTGTCCGGAAGCCAGGATGTCAAGTCCGTCACAAGCAACGACCTTAGTCAGAGGACCGGCAGAATGACCCTCGTTTTGCGAAATTGCTGATTGGATCTCTGGACACCGTTCCCCCACCAGTCAGGCGCGGGAGCGGATCGAGCAGCAGGGAGTCAGCGCGGAGAACGTGAGAATCCGCAGGCTGGCATGCGGTTTCAGTGGGTCGAGCTTGGGGACTCAAACCCCTAGCCCGCTGCTTGCGACCTGGTGTAAATCCTGACTTGCATCAGGGCATGGCTGTGCCAGTTCGAGTCGCTGCGGAGCCGTTCAGGGTGGATCACCGGCCGAGTCAACCCGTTGATTTCCGCGTTCGGGCCTAGGTTCGACGATGCAGTTGTAGCCTCCTGGGAGAAGCACACTGTGGGGGTGTGATGGCTGGGGAGCCCGGCGCGTGACGAAGCACGCCGGCAGTATGAGAAGGCTGCGCGCCACCGACGCACGGCCGAGAACTACGAACGCGGAGCCGAAGGCGAGAGCGCCACGGCCGACGTGCTCCAACCCAGGGGGCAGAGGGCTCGGTCGTGTTCTGTGGAAGTCTGGTTATGAGCTCTCCGTCGGTATCGGTGAGCTGGACGGCCGGGGCCTCGGCGGTGACGTGACGCCGTCGGGCATCGCTGGCCGCTGATCGTCAAGCACTGGCGATGAGTTTCGGCGTACAGACTGGTCTTCTCCGGCATCCACCAACTACGGAAGGCCCCAGCGATGTCTCGCAACGTCAGTGCTCACCTCTTCTACTCGGTCAACGGTGTGGTCGAGTCGCCCAACCTGTTCCAGTTCGACGCCTTCGGCCAGGAGGAGGGCGAGCGCATGGGCGCGGCCCTGGCTCCGGTCAAGGAGATCGTGATCGGCCGCAAGCTCTGGGAGGAGTGGCGCGACTACTGGCAGGGTCCGGGCGACGGCGACGAGTTCGGCAACTTCATCAACCCGATCCCCAAGCACGTGATCAGCTCGACGCTGGGCGATGACCTCGACTGGAACTCGACGCGCATCTCCGGCGACCCGGTCGACTACGTCAAGAAGCTCAAGGAGGGCGAGGGCGGCGACATCTCCGTCGTCGGAGGAGTCGAGACCGTGCGCTCGATGTTCCTCGGCGGGGCGATCGACGTACTCACCCTGACCATGCACCCCGCGGTCACCGGCGAAGGCCGCCGGCTCTTCGACGACTCCACGCCGCTCACCCGTCTCGAGCTGGTCGACTCCGGTACGTCGAGCCTGGGCAACGTGTTCCTGAACTACCGCCTCAAGCCGCAGGACTGATCGCGCGTCGGGCTCAGGTGGGCAGCCGCTGACCCAACAGCTGCGCGACGTCACGCGGTTCGTCCACCCAGAGCCCGACCCGAGCGGCCGTCATCTCGCCCTGCGACGTGCTGAGAACGGTCGGCGCGCGGAGCACGAGCTCCACGTTGGTGCGGCTGCTCACCCCGAGGAGCAGCAGGTCACCATCCAGGTGGAGCGTCTTGATGATGCCGGGGAGTTCGCTCCCGCCGGTACGGCGGGTCGGCGCATGATCCATCGACCGAGTGAGCGATAGACCGCGACTTCGAGAAGCAGCGCATCCCAGGCCAGCTTGGGCAAACGGCGTACGGCGTTCATGAGGACGCAGGCCTGAAACCACGGCAGGGCCGCCGGCGAGATGCCGGCGGCCCTGTCGTGGTGTCGTGCGAGAGGTCAGACGGTCGGACCTCCGAGCGGGTCGCCCGAATGCGTCCCGCCAGTCGAGCCGCCGGCCGGGCCACCAGCCGGGCCGCCGGTCGACGAGTTCGCCGCCGACTGCTGCAGCCTGGCCAGCTGCTGGGCGGCCGCCTCACGGCCACCGAGCCCGAAGGCCAGGGCTGCGGCCAGGGCGCCGCCGATGACCACGGCACCGAAGCCCAGCTCGATGATCGAGTCGGCGATGCCCATGAACTTCAGGCCCATGGCCGCGAACAGCACGATCGTGGCGCCCTTGATGATGGTGCCACCACTGCCGGTGGCCAGCCTGGCGAGCTGGTTGGCGATGAGTACGCCGACCGCGATCACGGCGGCACCGAAGATCACGCGCCCACCCAGCTCGAGGATCGCGCTGAGGAACTCGGTCACCTGCGGGAACTCCAGCAGCTGCGCGGCCATCACGGCGAAGAAGAGCACGATGCCGACCTGGGCGATCTTGGCGATCGCCGGGGTCGCGCTCTTGTCGGCGGGGAGCACCTCCATCGCGTGCAGCGAGCGGTCGACGCCGAAGCCGTTGAGCAGCTCCTCGAGCAGGTCGCCGGCGAAGCGTGCGATCACGACACCGATGCCGAGCAGCAGCGCCGCGGCGATGATGTTCGGGATCGCGGTGAAGATGGTGTTGAGCATCTGCTCAGCGGGCTCCGAGATCGAGGAGATGCCGAGGACCTGCAAGGCAGCAATGGCGACGACGATCATGATCAGTGCGTAGAGCACGAGGGCCAGCGTCTTGCTGATCGAGGTGTTGCCGGTGACTTCGTCGGCACCCGCCCGGTTGAGCCACTTGTCGAAGGGCAACGCGCCCAGCGCGGTCTCGACGAGCTGTCGCACCACCTTCGCCAACAGTGAGCCGACGACGAAGATCAGTGCCGCACCGATCAGGTTCGGGATGAAGCCGGTGACGCCGTTGAGCAGGTTCTGGATCGGCGCCAGGGTCTGGGTCAGTCCGAACAGCTGCAACAGGGCCATCAGGCCGAACATCCAGACCAGCAACGAGCCGATCGTGCCCAACGAGGCGCCGATGCTCTCGCCGTCGGACCCCGCCTTCTGCAGCACGGTGACCTTCTGGGTGGCCTTCACGAACGCGGCCTGCACCAGCTTCGCGATCAGCCAGGTGACCACCAGGATGACGATGGCTGCGGCGACCTTTCCGGCCAGCCCTGCCCAGTCGACGTCCTCGAAACTTTCCTTGAGTGAATCCATTTCGACATCTCCTCCCAAGCGGAGAATCCGTACGACGATCGAGGTCGGCGCCCGCCCGAGATGACGGGCGCAACGATCGTCGCCTTTTTGTGACGTTATCGCGAAGTGGTCGAAGCGCGAGCGAATCGCCAGCCCCGTCTCACGATCGGCACGACACCTTGCACAGCACAACAAAGAGCCCGACAAACGGCACCGGTCCGCAGCCACGAGGTGACTGCGGACCGGTGTGAATGCTGCGTGGAGCTACAGCGCGATCAGCGCCGGAACGGTGAGCACGGCGGCGTAGTAGCCCATGAACTGCACACCGGAGTGGACCCCGAGCAGACGGTTCATCAACCCGCCGATGAGACCGACGGTCACGGTGACCAGCACGGCCAGCAGCCCGCCCTCGTAGAGGCAGATGACCAGGATCAGCCCGGCGAAGGCGCCGATGATCGCCTCGTGCGAGACGTTGCGCATCACCCAGGACGCCGCACGGTGGGCGTTGGTCATCGCGAACGGGTAGGCGACCAGCGCGGCGATCGCCACGGCGAGCAGCCCGAAGACCAGGAACTCCCACGTGGAGAGCAGGTCGTGCAGGTTGTGCGTGTCACCGGTCTCGGCGTTGACCGAGTAGACCGGCGGCGCGTTGAACAGCGGCGCCGCGGGTCCGGCCGCCATCGGCGACAACGGCAGGCCGAGGGCGATCAGCGGGATCAACGTCTCAGCGATGTACGTCGACTCGGTGGTGCCGTTGCGCACCGACATCATCGTGGTGAGCCGGTGGTAGCCGTTCTTGATCCGCGACCCGGCGAGCTCGCCCATCATCACGGTCATCGCGACCGGCGAGAAGACGAACGTCGCACTCGAGACGACCGCGGCACCCGAGGTGTAGGCAAGCTGCTTGCGGTCCAGGACCTTCAGCGGGTTGGGCATCCGGCCCTTCCAGGTGCGTACGTCGGGAGCGAGGTCGAACTCCGACGGCTTGGAACGCTCGAGGGTCTTGCGGCCCGACGGGGACATCGCGAGGAACAGGTCCGCGATCAGCGGGCCGGTGGCGATGCCGAGGAAGAAGCTGATGCTCAGCCCGTGGCCGAGCTGCTGGGTGACGAACAGGTTCAGCCCGACGACGAGCAGCACGAACGGGAACAGTGCGGCCATCGCGGCCCAGCGGCCCTTCGACGTGAACGCGATCAGCAGGGCGGCACCGGCGAAGATCCACGGTGCGGCGTCGCCGATCTCGTCGGCGATGGGGGAGAGCAGCGTCGCGAAGAGCACCGCGAACGGCACCGCGATGAACGCCGAGACCACGCCGCCCGAGATCGCCTTGCGCAGCGCGATGTGCGGCACGCCCAGGTCGCGCAGCTGTTGCGCGTCGGCGAGCATCGGCACCGCCATCGTGTCGCCCGGGATTCCCAGCAGGGTGGTCGGGATGGCATGGGTGATGTGCTTGGCCACGACGCCGGCGAGGAAGAAGCTGAACACGCCCGACGCCGGCACTCCGAGGAGCACGACCAGCAGGGTCAGGGGTGCCACGACGGCGGTCTCGTCGGTGCCGGAGACCAGGCCGATGGCGGCGAACGCGATGGCGCCGATCAGGCCCATGCCGAGGGCCCAGAGGAATGCCTCGATCATGCCGTCACCTCTTCCTGGCGGTCACGGTGTGCCTCGACGAGGACGTCGTACAGGCCCAGGGAGCGGAGCTCGTCGACCACCTCGGGGGCGAGCTCGGCCGGGTCGGTCCACTCGCCACCCTCGGCCGCGATCGCGTCGAGCGCCGCGCGGCGACCCTCGAGGGTCGCCTCGACCTCGGTGACGACCCGCTTCGGCTTGAACAGGCGCGCCGAGATGACGGCCGCGACCAGGCAGGCGCCGAGGCCGACCAACAGGGCGTAGGACTGCGCCAGGGTCTGGTCGTCGACGGTGCTCTCGAAGATCCGGCGACCCAGCAGGAACGTGGGCGTGGCGATGCCGATCCCGAGGGCGATAGCGCCGGTCATGTGGCGGGAGTCGACGGTGTCGCCCCACACCTCGATGAGACGGGACATCAGGTGAGCTCCGATCGGTCAGTGATGCTGGGCGCGAGCGCGGTGACGACTCGCGACGGAGAGGGGCGGCCGAGGTGGTCGGCCAGCCAGGTGCTGGTCTCGACCAGTGTGGTGAGGTCGACGCCCGTGTCGATGCCGAGTCCGCGCAGCATCCACACGAGGTCTTCGGTGGCCAGGTTGCCGGTGGCGCTGAGCGCGAACGGGCACCCGCCGACTCCGCCGGTCGAGGCGTCGAACTCGGTGACGCCCACGGTGAGTGCGGCGTACACGTTGGCCAGTGCCTGGCCGTAGGTGTCGTGTGCGTGCAGGGCGATCCGGTCGACGGCGATGCCGGCGTCGACCAGGGCACGTACGACGGCGCGCACGTGGCCGGGGGTCGCGACGCCGATGGTGTCACCGAGCGAGAGTGAGTGGACGCCGGTCTCCATCATCGCGACCGAGGCCTCGACCACGGCGTCGACGGGCACCGGACCCTCCCAGGGGTCACCGAAGACCATCGACAGATAGCCGCGTACGTCGACCCCGGCGGCCAGCGCGTCCTTCGTGACGAGGGCCTGGGCGGCAGCCACGTCGGAGCGAGGAGCGCCGAGGTTGGCCTTCGAGAACGACTCGGTGACGCTGGCGAAGACCGCGACCTCACGGGCTCCGGCGGCCAGCGCGTCCTCGAGCCCACGCGCGTTCGGCACCAGCACGGGGTGGCGGACGCCGGCGTCGAAGTCGGTCAGGGCGGCGAGCTCGCGGGCGTCGGCCAGCTGCGGGATGCGCTTGGGTGACACGAAGCTGGTCAGCTCGACCGTCGACAGGCCGGCGCCGACGAGTCGGCGTACGAACTCGGCCTTCACCTCGACGGGCACCGGCACCTTCTCGGCCTGCAGTCCGTCGCGCGGGCCCACCTCGTAGATGCGCACCGCCGACGGCAGCTCGGGGTCCGGGACCGCCATCGGCAGTCCGAGATGGACGGTGGAGGTCATCCGGCGCCCCGGATCTCGGCGAGCACGGCCTCGGCACGGTCGTGGCGGAACGCCTTCTCGGCGATCAGCGTGGCCACGAGCGGGCCGATCTCGTCCGTGGTGGCGCCGACGGCGATCGCGATGTTCTTCGCGTGGAGCGACATGTGGCCGCGCTGGACGCCCTCGCTGGCCAGCACCCGGAGGGCGGCGATGTTCTGGGCCAGGCCGACGGCGGTGACCAGCTCGGCCAGGTCGGCGGCGGTCTGCACACCGGTGATCGCGACGGCGGCACGGGCGCCGGCGTGGGTCTTGGTGGCCCCGCCGACCAGGCCGACGGGCATCGGCAGCTCGAGGGTGGCCACGATGTTGCCGTCGGCGTCCTTCTCGAACGTCGACAGAGAGGTGTAGCGGCCGTCGGGACCGACGGCGTGGGAGTGGGCGCCCGCCTCGACGGCGCGGGTGTCGTTGCCGGTGGCGAGGACGACGGCGGAGATGCCGTTCATGATGCCCTTGTTGTGGGTGGCGGCGCGGTAGGGGTCGGCCGCGGCCAGCCGGTAGGCGTGCACGATGTCGTCGACGACCTTCGCGCCACCGAGCGACTCGGCGTCGAGCACGGCGCGGGCCCGGGCCAGGCGCAGGTCGGCCTTGTTGGTGAGGATGCGCAGCACGACCCGGCCGCGGGCGATCTCGGCGATGCGGTCGGCGACGGCCTCGGCCATCGTGTTCACCGCGTTGGCGCCCATCGCGTCGCGTACGTCGACGACGAGGTGCGCGACGACGTATGTCTCGTCGACCGACTCGACGGTGCGCACGATCAGGTCCTTCACGCCGCCGCCGACCTCGGCCAGCTTCGGGTCCTGCTCGGCGGCCAGCTCCATCAGCTCGTGGCGTGCCTCGAGGATGCGAAGGCGCGCGGCCGAGGGGTCGACCACGTCGACGACCTGGATCTGGGCCTGCATGATCGGACCGGTGCTGCTGGTGTGGAAGCCGCCGAGGGTGCGGGCCATCCGGGCGCCGTTGCTGGCCGCGGCGACCACCGAGGCCTCCTCGGTGACCATCGGGACGAGCACGTCGCGGCCGTTGACGGTGAGGTTCGCGGCGACACCGATCGGCAGCGAGAAGGTGCCGATCACGTTCTCGCTCATGTGGGAGGCAGCGTCCACCGAGAACCCGGCGGCGTCGAACGCGTCCAGCTCCGTCACGTCGATGCCGGCGACCTCGGCGACCGCGTCCCGGCGCTGGTCGACGGTCAGGTCGCGAAATCCGGAAATTCTGCTGGTGGCCACGTGCTGCTCCTCGAAAGTTGGGGTCAAGTTCTTCGACCCTCCTAGGAAAGCCCGGCGCCATCGTGAGGCACATGTCCGAATCGGACACACTTGGGGCGGTTCGTGTGGCCGATCAGCGTTTGAGCTGATGGAGGCGCAGTGCGATGCCGAGCCGGAACTGGCGCTCCGGGGTGCGCCAGTCGTCGCCGAGCAGGGTGCCGATGCGCTCGAGTCGCTGCTTGACCGTGTTCGGGTGCACGAAGAGGGCCTCGGCCGCCCGGGTCACGCTGGCGTGCTGCTCGAGGTACGTCGCCAGGGTGGCGACCAGGGCCGATGCGTGGGTGGAGTCCCAGGCGATGAGCGGCTGCAACTGGTCGGTGATGAACCCGCTGGCGCGCTGCGCGCCGCCGCCGAAGAGCACGAGGTACGGCGCGTAGGCCCTGGCGGTGACCGCGCCCTTCGTGACGCCGATGCCCGGGAGCACCTCGGCCAGGGAGGTCACGGTGTCGACCTCGGCCGGCATCTCGCGCATCGGCACGGGGTCGCCGGCCACGACCAGCCCCGGCGACTCGGTGCCGGTCAGTCGCCGGGCAACCCGGTCGGCCAGCTCCTGCGCATCCTCGTCGGAGCGCACGAGGGCCAGCACCCCGGTGCCGTGTTGGGCCACCAGCCACTGCGGGTCCATCGCGGCCAGCGAGCGGGTCAGGCGCCAGCGCTGCCGGTCCCAGCCGTCGACGTAGACCGGCAACCAGTCGCCGTCGAGCACCACGCCGCGCTGCTTGGCGCGTTGCTGCAGCGCCGTCCAGTCGGCCCGCCCGGACACGAGGTCGCCCACGAACTCGCCGCGGACCCGCTCCTCGGCGTCGGCCATCGCGTCGCGTTGCATCGTGACCAGGGCGTGGATCTGGGCCGCGCGCTCGATGGTGCGGCGTTGCACGTCGTCGAGCTCGTCGCCGCCACCCACGAGGAGTGCGCCGAGGAGCGTGGACCCGGCCATCGCGGCGACCACGCCGTCGGGAAGGTCGGGGGAGTCGAGCCCGACCCAGTGCGCGGTGTTGCGGCTCTCCTCGACCGCGGCGACGATCTCGGGACGCAGCTGGTCGTCGACCCACCAGGCGTCGAGGCCGGTGCCGGCGACGCGCACCAGGTCGCGGTCTGCGGCAGAGACCTCCCGGCCCAGCGCGCGGGCCAGCGACTCGACGATCGCCGACGAGCCTTCGCCCGCCAGCACGAGCCGGGTCAGCTCTTCGTGGAAGGCGGCGGACGCCTCCATGGCTGCCGCACGACGCTCGGCCTCGGCGCTGGCCGTGGCGGCCTTCGCTGCGGCCGTGCGTTCGGCCTCGAGCAGCCGCGCCGTCTGCAGGATCACCGCACCGTGGTTGGCGAACGCGGTCAACAGTGCGATCTGGTCGGTGCTGAAGCCGTGGGTGGAGCGGTCGGCGGCGAACAGGACGCCCAACACCCGGTCGGAGGAGATCAGGGGCACGCCGAGGATCGAGCGCATGTGCTCGGCCTGGACCGCGGCGGTCACCTCCGAGTCGCGGGGGAACGCGCCCTCGTCGTACTCGTCGGTCCACTGGGGGCTGCGGGTCTGCACGACCTTGCTGGCCAGGCCGACTCCCGCGGGAACACGGAGGCCGCGCATGTTGGCCGACACGGCGCCGCGGTTCGCCCGCACGAAGAGCTCGTCGGTCTCGGCGTCGTACTCGGAGAGATAGGTGACGTCGGTGCCCATCAACTCGTGCGCGCGGTCGACGAGCTTCTGCAACAGGGGTTGTACGTCGCGCACGCCGACGAGCTCACGGATGCTGGACATCAGCGCCGACAGCTCGCGGTCGCGGGACCGCAGTCGGTCGAGCCGGCCGCGGGCGGCGATCAGGGTGCGTGTGGTGTCGTCGTCGAGCCCCGCAGCGGCGTCACGCAGCTGGTCATCGGAGACGGGCCGGTCGGCGATGACCAGCTCGGCGAGGGCCCGCAGGTCCGGCGTGCTCATGGGCGAACGATAGCGGCCCGGCCGGGGCGGGGAGGACGGTCAGCGAGCGGCCGGCTGGAACAGCTCGACCATGTTGCCGGACGGGTCCCCGAGCAGGATCTGCTGGCCGCCGGGTCCGGAGACGATCTCGTTGCGGAACGTGAGCCCGGCAGTGCCGAGCCGCTCCACCTCGGCGACGAGGTCGTCGATGATCAGGTGGATGCGGTTCCACCCGCCGGGGACCGGCTGCGCGCCGTCCGGCATGGGGCGGCCTGCCGAGCTCGTGGGACCGCTCAGCAGCAGCCGCAGGTTGCCGCGCACCACGTCGGCGAAGGCCGGCGCGAAGTCCGTGCGCACGGTGAACCCGAGGTGCTCGGTGTAGAACGCGATCGACTTCTCGACGTCGTCGACCATGTAGCGGACGCTCACCAGATCGGCGAGGTCCGGCGTGGATGTCGTGCCAGGCATGGCGATTCCCTTCTCATTCTGTTGGTTGGCACCCGAGCGCCGACAGCAGGAACCGGATGCGGGTCTCCAGCTCCTCCGCCGTGCGCACGAACGCCGGGTGGCCCTCGGCCGCCGGGTCGGCGATGCTCCAGTGCGCCACCGACGGAGTCCCGGGGAAGTCGGGGCACACCTCGCGCACCTTGTCGCAGAGGCTGATCACGTGGTCGAACCGCTGCCCGGCGTAGTCGTCGAGGTGCTTGCTGCGCTTGTCGCTCAGGTCGAGTCCGCGTTTGCGCATCACGCGGACGGCGTACGGGTGGATCGGCTTGGGGTGGCTCCCGGCGCTGACCACGTCGACCGCGGCGCCGCCGAGGTGTTGCAGGATCGCCTCGGCCATCTGCGAGCGCGAGCTGTTGCCGGTGCAGAGGAACAGCACGCGGGTCGGCTTCCTGCGCCCGCCCTTCGTTGGCGGGGGCCCGGGCGGGGCCAGCCCGGGATGCAGGGCACCGCCAGCCGCTCCGAGCAGCTCGCGGCAGGCGGACAGGTCGAGGCTGTAGTAGGTGTCGCGTCCGTCGGCCGAGCTGCGCCGCATCGTGACGAGACCGCCGTCGCGCAGGAGCTTCAGGTGGTACGACGTGAGGCTCTGCCGCTGGCCGACCGACGCGGTGAGCTCCCGCACCTGACGGTCGCCGCGGGCCAGCTCGTTGAGCAGCTGCCACCGGACCGGATGCCCGCTCAGGCGCAGGAACGCCGGCACCGTGACCGGTGGGGTGAGGGTCGTGGCTCGAGCCATCTCTCGATATTACATCAATCCAGATTGTTGGAATCGTGCATGTCGTGCACACGCCATGTCCGCACACCGCCACGGCCAGGGCTGTTCGGATGGCTGGCGGGTCCACTACGAAGGGAGGACGCGCCCCTTCTCATCTCTCCCGGGAGTCCCCATGAACCGACGTACGCCTCGACTGATCGGCGTCGCGGCCCTCTGCGCCGCACTGTCCGCTGCCGGCCAGCTTCCACTCTCGGGTGCCAGCGGCGCCTCGGGTGTGGCGGGCCCCGACCGGCTCACCGGACCCGCGTCCCGCAGCGCCGTCGTCGGGCTCGGTCAGGGCGACCGGGTCCGACTGACCCCGCTCGGCCAGGACGGTCGGCAGGTCATCGAGCCGTTGCGCAGCCAGGACGGCACGACGCCGGGGCTGCTGGTCAGCACCGACGACCACGGCACCACGTTGCGGGCCACGGACGGCTCGGGTGAGCCGACCCTGGTCGACGGCACCGCACCGACCACGACGCGGGCGACCGCAGCCGACCTGGTCGAGCTCAACCTCGACGCCATCGCCCGCGACGGTCGCGCCGCCAGCGCCGACGTGACCGTCTACGACGTGGTCACCGGCGCCACCCAGGCCGTGCGCCGGATCCCCGGTGATCCTGACGCGGCCTGCAGCACCAAGTCGTTCGAGGACAGCTCCTGCGTGCTGGTCCCGCCCGGCACCTACTCGGTGATGGCCTTCGTGAACACGATGCCGGCCGCCCGCCCCGGCACGGCGCGCGAGCGGACGGTGCAGAACGTGTCGCTCGTCGGTGATCCGGAGGTGGCGGTCGAGGCGTCCCGGGACTTCACCTTCGATGCCCGCCGGGCGCGGCCGGTCGAGGTCCGCACCCCCGACCACCGCACCAAGGTCAATGCCGACGGCGCGATGCAGGTCGGCTACTCACGCACCGCGGCGAACGGGAGGAAGATCGTCCGGCAGTACCGGCCTTCCGCCATGCTCGACCAGCAGTTCTTCATGGAGGCCGCGGCACCGGTGCGCAACGGCGCGCTCGAGACCCTGACCCGGCTGCGCCTCGAGGCGCCCGACATCGAACTGACGGTGGCCGGCCGCGCGCTGCGCCCGGAGTACTACGACCAGGTGTGGTTCTCCGACGTGATCACCGACTTCCCGATGTACGACGGCCACGACCGCCTGCGCGTCGTCGACGTTGGCCACGCCACCCCGGCGGACCTGGCCGGCAAGAACCTGCGCGGGGCGATCGCGGTCGCCGAGCGCACGGACGACCTCTCCGTCGCCGAGCAGTCCAACGCGGCCGCCGTGGCGGGTGCGGCGCTGTTCGTCGTGCACAACGACGGGCCGGGCGACAACGACGACCCCAACGGCACCGGCACCAAGCTGCAGGTGCCGACGCTGCGACTGGACCGTGCGGAGGGCGAGGCGTTGAAGGCGGCCCGTGGGCGGGTCGAGGTGCGCGGCGAGACCGCCAGTCACTACCTCTACGACCTGGTGCTGAAGGAGCAGGGCAGCATCCCGAAGGACCTCTCCTACGTGTTCCGGGACCGTGACCTGGCCGCCCAGGTGCGCGAGATCCACGGGCAGCCGACGGTCGACTCGACGTTCTCCGAGGCGGCCTACCAGTACCAGCCCGAGGACACCTTCTCGATCTCGACGATGTACCCCTTCCGGGGCGGTGCCCGCACCCGCGTCGAACACCGGGTGCCCGACCCGGACACCCGGTGGACCTACGCGACGGTGACACCGCAGTCGACGTACAACGCGCTCTTCCCGCACCCGCCGGTGCTGCGGATGACGCTCAGTGACCCGGACCTGGTCGCCTACGAGTCGGCCGGGCGCACCACCAAGCCGGTCGGCACGGCGCCGGTCACCGCGGCCCCGAGCACGTTCCGGCCGATGGAGCGCTCCGGAAACCAGATGCGGGTGGCGATCGATGGTTTCGTCGACGCCGACGGCAACCACGGCACGTCGTACTCCACCAACAGCGGGATGAGCACGCTGCTGCAGATCCGTGCGGACGGCGAGCTCGTGGGGGAGACCGACAACCTGCCCTCCGGAGTCGCCGTGCTGCCGGCGGGTGACTCACGGGTCGAGGTGTCGTTCGTCGCCGACAACCCGCAGCCGTGGGCCGAGCTCTCGACGCACACCGAGTCGGTCTGGACGTTCGCGTCGACGACTGTGCCGGCCGGTGAGGTCGTGACGCAGCCGGTGATCCTGGCCGACTACGACGTCGATGTCGACCTGCGCAACCGGGTGCTCGCCCGCGGTCCCCGACCGGTCGGGTTCGACGTCCGGCTGGCCCACGCGCCGGGCGCGGCGGCGTCGCCGATCAGCGACGTCACCGTCGAGGCGTCGTACGACGACGGGCGCACGTGGCGCGCGGCCCGGGCGACCGGGCGTGCTGGTGGACGCTGGCACGTCGAGCTGCCACGCGGCACCGGCCACGTCTCGCTCCGGCTGCACGCGGCCGACACCGCGGGCTCCACGCTGGACCAGACGATCGTCCGAGCCTGGTACGTCGCGCGCTGACGGCCCGGGCTGACCGGCTCAGCCCGGCGGCGGGCGGTCGTCGTCGGGCAGCCAGCCCAGGCGCACCGCCTGCACGCCGGCCTGGAAACGGGTGCGCACGTGCAGGCGGTTCATCAGCTCGGAGATCCGCCGGCTCAGGGTGCGGGTACTGGTGCCGAGGTGGCGGGCCAGCACGTCGTCCTTGGAGCCCGAGGCCAGGAGCGCGGCGAGCTGCCGGTCGCTCACGTGGGGGTCGGCCTCGGGCGCGATGAGCGGGGTGGCCTGGTCCCAGAGCAGGTCGAAGTGCTGGACGAGTGCGTCGAGCAGGGCAGAGGGGCGGATGCACAGGGCGGCCTCGACCGCCTCGTCCACGCCGACCGGCAGGATCGCCACGGCCCGGTCCCCGATGGCCAGCTTCATCGGTACGTCGGCGTGCACCCGTGACAGCTCGCCGGCCCGGGCCGCGTCCTGGGCAGCCTCGAGAGCACCGGGCAGCTCGAGGGCCTCGGGCGCATAGATGCCGCGCACCGTCACCTCGTCGCGCAACAGTGAGCGGACCGAGGAGTCGGAGCTCTGCGCGTCCGCGACGTACGGCGGCCGGTCGAGCACGAGCAGCTCCTCGCGGGTGCCGGTGAGCACCTGCTCGAAGCGAGACGCGATCGCGTCCCGCCCGACCACCACCTCGACGATGTCCTCGGGACGGTGGCGCTCCTGCGCCGGCATCACCGAGAGCAGGTCGCGGGCCGCCAACTGGGCGCGGGCCAGCTCCTCCTGGCGCCTGCTGACCAACACGTCGATCGCGACGTCCGGGCGGGCCGCCCGCATCCGCAACGGACGACCGGGCAGCCGGTGCACGAGGCCCAGGCCCTCGAGCCGGGTCAGCGAGCCCTGGACGCTCGACCTCCCGCGGTCGAGTGCCCGTGACAGTTCGTCGAGCGACGCCTCACTCCGGGAGAGCAACTCGCGGTAGAGCGCCTCGTCGTCCGGTGGGACACCAATCGACTCGAGCATCTCGTCATGGTCGCACCTCGGGACCGTTCAGTCCCGGGCCGCGACCTCCTCGCGGGGTGCGACGGTCTCCTCACGCTTCTCGTCGCCGTGGCCCGGCCACCACGCGGCGTGCCCGACCAGGGCGGTCAGCGCCGGCGTGAAGAACATCGCCATCACGAAGGCAGCGACGAAGATGCCGAACGACAGCGCGAAGCCCATCGACACGATCAGCGAGTTGCCGCCGAGCATGAGAGAGGCGAACGTGCCGGCCAGGATCACGCCGGCCGCGGCGATCGTCGGACCTGCGTGCCGGACCGCCTCGGCCGCGGCATCGCGTGGATTGCGGCCCTCGCGGGCCTCTTCGCGTAGTCGCGCCACCATCAAGATGTTGTAGTCGGTGCCCAGTGCGGTCACGAACAGATAGATGTAGATCGGCAGCATGAAGATCAGGCCGGGCTCGCCCTGGATGTGCTGGAACACGATCACCGTCGCCCCCAGGGTGGCGCCGAAGCCCAGTCCCACGGCCAGCATGAGGTACCACGGCGCGACGAGGCTCCGGAGCAGCATCGCCAGGATCAGCATGATCACCAGGGCCGCGACCGGGAACACCACGGAGTAGTCGCGCGCCATCGCCTTCTGCAGGTCGGCGAAGACCGAGGGCGTGCCGCCGACGTACGCCGAAGTGCCCTCGGGTGCGGCGTCGTGGACCGCCGTACGGATCGGACCCTTCACGTCGGCCAGCGCCTCGTCGGAGGCCGGGTCGTGGTCGAGGATCACCGAGAACTGCGCGGTGGCCTTGTCCTTCGACAGCTGCGGGCCCTGCACCTGGTCGACGCCCTCGGCGTCCTTCAGCGCAGCGCCGACCGCGTCGGCCGCGGCCGGGTCGAGGGCTCCGCCGTCCTTGCTGGTCACCAGCACCGGGACGGGGTCGCTGGCACCGGCGGCGAAGTGGTCCTGGAAGGTGTTGATCGCCTCGGTCGACTCCACGCCCTTGGGCAGGCTGGAGTTGAAGTCGAAGCTGGGGTTGAACTGGAGACCGAAGACCGCGAGCGCGGCCAGCACCAGTCCGGAGGCGGCGGCGAACACGCCGGGCCGGCGACCGAGGGCCTTGCCGACGCTGCCGAAGTGGGCCGCCTCGGGCTCCTTGCGCCACTTCTTCGACGGCCAGAACAGGGAGCGTCCGAGGACTGTGACCACGGCAGGCACCAGGGTCAGCGCGGCGACCAGGGTGACCGCCACGGCGATGGCCAGCGCCGGGCCGATCGAGCGGAAGATGCTCAACGAGCTGAGCAGCAGCGCCAGGAACGCCACGATGACGGCGCCACCGGCCGACGCGATCGCCTCACCGGCGCGCTCGAGCGCGTGCACCACCGACGATCGGGTCTCGTCGCCCTGCCGCAGTCGTTCGCGATAGCGGAACAGGAAGAACAGGATGTAGTCGGTGCCGATGCCGTAGAGCACCACGATCAGGATCACCTGGATCGAGGAGTCGGCCTTGAGGTCGAAGGCCTCGTTCGCGGCACCGATCAGTCCGGTGGCGATCAGCGACACGACCGTGACCACCACGATCGGCATCAGGCAGATGATCACGCTGCGGAAGATGATCGCCAGCAGGAGCACGATCAGCACCACGGTGGCGATGCCGACGATGGCCATCGTCGACTCGCTCGACTCCTGGGAGTCGAGGCTCTGCGCGGCCGCGCCGGTGCTCTTCACCTCGAGGTCGGTGCCCTTGGTGAGTGGCTCGAGGTCGTCGCGCATCTTCTTGGCGTCGTCCATCGCCTGGGTGTCGAAGCCGTTGGCCTTGTCGGCCAGCCCGATGAAGCCGATCGCGATCTGCCCGTCGGCCGACACCGAGGGCTTGCCGTCGGCGCCGACCGTGGCCACCTGCTGGACGAAGGTCTTCTCGCCGAGCTTCGGGCCGAGCTCCTTGCCGATCGTGGTCACGTCGGCGACGTCGGCATCGGTCAGCTTGGCGCCGTCCTTGCGCTCGAAGACCAGGATCGCGCCGGGTGTGGTGGCGTCGGGGAAGGCCTCCTGTTGCAGGTTGGCGGCCTTGATCGACTCGTAGTGGTCGGGCAGGAACTCCGACTCGTCGGTGGTGGAGGTCAGTGCCGGCGCGGTGAGCACCACCACGATCGCGATCACCACCCACGTGGCGATGACATACCAGGGATGACGCGACACGAGTCGACCGAGAGCACCGAACATGGCGCAAACGCTAGCCGGAAGACAGGTGGGTCAGCCAACCAATTTTGCCGGTGGCGGGAGGAACCGCAGGAACTGCCGGTTCGAGGCGCAACGACTGCAGGTTCGCGCAACAAGAATCCACGGTTCGCGCGGTTGATCCCTTGTGTTCACCAACTGACGAAAGCGTCAGCGGCATCATCCCTCACTCGGAAGATTGATGCCCGATGCGCACGATCGCGTCCAGCCGGTCACTCTCGAAATTCGCAGGTCTCTCCCTCGCCCTCGCCCTGGTCGCCGTTCCGCTGACCAGTGCCGCCCCGTCGCTGGGCCTGCTGTCCACGGCCCATGCCGACCCGACCCCGCCCGAGGTCGGCGCAGCGCCGACCCTGACCCCGAAGGACGGCGCCTACCTCGCCGGCACCCAGAAGGTCGCCAGCACGCCGACCGCTGCCGAGGACGACGTCACCTCGCTCGCCGTCGACGGTGAGAAGCTCGACGCCGAGACGACGTACGGCGACTCGATGCTGACCTTCGAGGTGGCCGACAACTCGATCGAGGCGCGCTACGGCAGCAAGCTGGTGATCAACGGGGAGCACAGCATCGACCTCGGCGACCACGTCAGCGAGACCGTGCGCGAGCCGATTCCCAACACCTGGTTGAAGACCGGGGAGAACACCGTCGAGCTGAAGGTCGGTGCGATCGAGACGTCGTGCGGCATGAACTACGACGACTACGACCTCTCCAACGTGCGCCTCGAGCTGCTCGGCGAGAGCGCGAACGGCGAGGAGAACGAGTGGAACTACTCGCTCGGCGACGGCTCCTGCGGCACCAACACGGCTCGGGTGAAGGAGGCCAGCCTCAGCTTCTTCATCACCGGGGACCCCAAGGCCTCCACCGGCCTCGAGACCGAGCTCGACACGACTGAGCTGGACAACGGCAGCCACGAGATCACCGCCACGACCCTCACCGGCGAGTCGGTGACGCACACGGTGACGGTGAACAACGCGCCCGCCGGTGCTCCGGACATCACGCCGCAGGACGGTCACCTGACGCGCGGCACCCAGCAGGTGTTCGCCAACCTGCCTGTCGGTGGCGACACGTCGGTCGACACGCTCACCGTCGACGGACGGGCGCTGCCCACGACGCCGACCCTCGGCTCCGGTGACGCCACCTTCACCTTCACCGTCGGCACGAACTCGATCGAGGCCCGCTACAAGAACTACCTGACGGTCAACGGCATGCCGGTCGACGTCGGTGGCGACTGGGTCAGCCAGGCGGTGCCGCTGGTGATCCCCAACGAGTGGCTGCAGCCGGGGGAGAACGTGATCCGCTTCGTCACCGGCACCTACCCCGGCACGTGTGGCGACAACCGTGACGACTTCACCATCTCGTCGATCTCGCTGGCTCCCGCGACGGGTACGGCGACGGCGGTCGGCGTACAACCGAAGTACGACCTCGGCGACGGCAACTGCGGCTCGAGCACCAGGCCGCGCGAGGCCGTGCTGAAGTTCCAGATCGAGGGCGCCGCGGCACAGGGCGTCCGTGCCGACCTCGACACCACCACGGTCGACGACGGCACGCACACGGTGCGCGCGACCTCGAGCACGGGCGAGGCGGCCACCCGCACCCTGGTCACCGACAACACCGCCCCCGAGATCACCGGCAGCACCCCCGAGGCAGGGAAGAAGATCACCACCTCGGTGCCGCTGTCCCTCGAGCTGTCCGACGACTCCGGCGTGCTCGGCGACCCGGCGGTCACGCTCGACGGCAAGCCGGTCGCGGCCGGTGACCTGGTCGGCCCCGGCCTCTCCGCGGGCGAGCACACCATCGCGCTGACCGCGACGGACTCGCTGGGCAACAAGGCAGACCGCACGGTCGTGTTCACCTCGGCCGGCATCCCCGACGACGCGAAGGACCTCTCGCCCACCTCGGGCGACAACGACCTCGGCACGACGGTCGACCTCAAGGCCCGCGTCGCCGAGCCCGACGGCGGCGAGGTGAACGCGACGTTCTCCGCCGCCGAGATCCTCACGCCGCGCAGCGGTTGGCAGGGCGAGGCGCCGCAGGTGCCCACGACCCTGAAGGTGCCGGGCGAGAAGAACGTCGGCGACACCCGGGTGCTCGAGCCCGGCAACAACGGCGCGCTCGACTCGGTGGCCAGCGGCGACGTCTCCTACCAGCGCTTCGACGTGCAGGTGACCTCCACCCGTGAGGCACCGGTCCTGCGCTGGGAGGGCGTCACCGACCCGACCCGCGTCGTGACCCTGCGCGCCTGGAACCTGCTCACCCGCACGTGGGACCCGCTCGACTCCGTACGCGGCGCGGTCGACGGCAACACGCTGCTCAACGCCGGTGTCGGCCGTCAGTACGTCGACGGCAAGACCGTGCACGTGATGGTCACCGGCGAGGACCCGTTCGCCGACGACCTCGACGCCACGGACCGGACCGGCTTCGACGACCCGTCGACGTACGACTTCTCGATGGTCCACTACACCGACACGCAGTACCTCTCCGAGGGCGCCGTCGAGCAGGAGACTGCCGAGGAGCGCGCGGTCTGGTCGAAGGCGTACGGCGACGTCGCGCGCTGGATCCGTGACAACGCCGACGCCCGCAAGATCGCGTACGTCGCGCACACCGGCGACATCATCGAGAACAACATCCGCCCGCCGGCGACGGAGGAGATGGAGCAGCAGGTGGTCGGCGAGTTCGAGGTCTCCTCCGAGCACCAGAAGGTGCTCGATGACGCGGGAGTCGCGAACGGTGTCATCGCCGGCAACCACGACAACCAGTCCGGCCGCGAGGACGGGCCGGAGGCGATCTACAACCAGTACTACGGTCCCGACCGCTACGAGGAGTCCGCGACCCGCTGGAAGAACGGGTCGTACGGCGGCCCGTGGAAGGCCGGCGACAACCAGAACCACTTCGACCTGTTCTCCGCCGGTGGCCAGGACTTCGTGGTGGTCGGGCTGTCGTACGGCGTGACGCGCGAGGAGGCCGAGTGGGCCGACGGCGTCTTCAAGCGCTATGCGGACCGCAACGCGATCCTGCTCTCGCACGACTACCTGAAGCCGTCGACCAAGCCGGACGGTCGTGACGGCACGTTCTCCGCGCCCGACGGTTCGCTGCTCTACAACACGCTGGTGCTCGACAACCCCAACGTCTTCCTGATCCTCGCGGGCCACGAGCACGGTGTGGCCACCAACGTGAAGCCCGACGTCGGCGTGGTCGGCAACAACGTGGTCGAGCTGCTGGCCGACTACCAGTTCTACGAGACGCCGGCGTCGATGCTCGGCCTGGACGAGATCGGCGGCTACCAGCCCGACCAGGGCCTGCGGTTCGGGGCGAGCTACTTCCGGATGCTGCAGTTCGACGTCGACCGCGGCGAGATGTCGGTGGACACCTACTCGCCGCTGCTCGACGACTTCGGCGCCACCGAGTTCGATCCGCTCAAGCGCTACGACGGCCGCGAGGACACGATGGTGCTGCCGGTCGAGCTGGGCTCGCGCACGACCAGCTTCTCCACCGAGTCGCTGGGGCTCTACTCGCCGACCAAGGTGGTCGGTGAGGTCACGGTGCCCTCCGGCCAGGTCGCCTCGGTGACGTGGCAGGGCCTGCGCCCCGACACGGCGTACGCCTGGATCGTCACGTCGACCTCGTCCGGTGGCGGTGTGAACACCTCACGGCCGCAGGTGTTCGCCACGGCCGACGCCAAGGGTCGTCCGTCGAAGGCCCTTGCAGGGTTGGAGTTCCTGGCCGGATGAGGCGTCTCCTCCTGCTCCTGCTGCTGGCACCGCTGGCGGGGTGGCTCTTCACCTCGCCGGCGGTGGCGCACGACGCCACCTCCACGGCGTACGCCGACGTCACCGGCTCCGGCTCCGACGTGCGGGTGGTGCTCGATCTCGAGTACGACCTGCTGATGAAGTCGGCCTGGTTGTACGCCGACGCCTACCGCGCGACGGACCGGGCGGAGCAGGAACGCCAGCTGGGCAAGAACTTCGAGGCCGTCTCCACCTATGTGGTCGAGCGGTTCCAGGTCGCCAACGGTGACCAGCGGTGCGTAGGTCGCACCGACGGAACGGGCTCGATCACCTCGCGGAACGACCGCGCCTTCGTGCGGTTGTCGATCGACTACGCGTGCCCGACCTCCAGTGAGGCGCGGCATGCGTTCTACTCCTCGTTGTTTCCCGACGAGGAGAACTTCGTGCACAGCACGAAGACCGTGCTCACCTATGACGTCGACGGTCACACCGGCGCGGTCACGCTCGACCCGGGCAACCCGCAGCTCGACGTGACCGATGCGCCCGAAGGTTCGGTGACCCCGTCATCGTCAAGCAGGGCAGGGCATCTGTGGGAGTTCGGCAAGCTCGGTGCCGAGCACCTGCTGCTCGGACCGGACCACCTGCTTTTCCTCCTCGCGTTGCTGCTGGGGGTGCGCGGCTGGCGGGAGGTCCTGCTGGCCGCGACGGCGTTCACCGTCGCGCACAGCGTGACGTTCGCTCTCGGGTCGTTGGGCCTGGTGACCGTGTCGCCCGCGCTCGTCGAACCCGTCATCGCCCTGTCCATCGTCGTCGTGGCAGTGCTCGGTCTCGTGTCCTCTCGGTGGTCGAGCCAGCCGGGGCGCCAGGCCGAAGTGTCGAGACCACACAGCCGTTGGCAACTGCCTGTGGCGTTCGGCTTCGGCCTGCTCCACGGGCTCGGCTTCGCGTCGGCGCTGGGCATCGACGAGCCCGGCTCGTGGGAGCTGGTGTGGTCGCTGCTCGCCTTCAACGTCGGGATCGAAGTGGCCCAGGTGGGCCTGATCCTGCTTGCGTTCCCGGTGATCCTTGCGCTGCGGCGGACGAAACTCGAGCGGCCGGTGCTCACGGGCGTGGCCGTGGCGGTGATCCTGGTCGGCAGCGTCTGGGTGGTCCAGCGGCTCCCGGTGACGGGCGACCATGTCGCCGGCGCGCTGCCATGGCTCGGGGCATGACGAGCCTGTGGATCGAGTGTGGAGAACCTGGGTCTGGTGTGACGTGAGGGGGTGTTGGGAGTGGGTTCTCCACAGAACCCTGTGGGACGGCCATTGTGGGTCTGACCTGCGGAAATAGTTCTCCACAGATTGAGTTGCACCCCTGTCATTCGGTGGTGATCTCGGGAAGAATTGCTGCCATGACCACCACCTTCGACACCCCGTTCCCGGCCACCGCCGGTCACGGGTCGGGCGCGCTCTCGCAGGCGTTGCCCGGCGACGGAGGTGCGGGTGCGGTGCTGGCCGACGCGGTGCGGGCGCGAGGGCTGGCCGATGACGCGGAGCGGGTGCTGCTGCTCCGTGCGGTGCAGTGGGCCGACACGCACCCCACCGAGGTGGTGGCCGATGCGGCGTTCGGTGAGGAGGCGGCCGAGTGCCTGCCCCTGGTGCACTGGGCGGCGGTCGCGGAGTTCGCTGCGGCCCTCGGGTTGTCGACGTCGGCGGGTGAGCGGTTGATCCATGAGGCGTTGGAGTTGCGGCACCGGTGCGAGCGCACCTGGTCGCGGTTGTTGGCCGGGGAGGTGACCGCGTGGCGGGCCCGTCGGGTTGCTGCCACCACGATCGGGCAGCCCGACGATGTGGCTGTGTTCGTGGACGAGCACGTGCACCCGATCGTGCACAAGGTCGGGTTCATCAAGCTGGAGAAGCTGCTCGACGAGGCGCNGTTGAAGCTCTACCCGTTGGAGCGGGAGAAGCAGCGGGCCGCGGCCCTGGACCAGCGCCAGGTGCGGCTCCTGGAGGGTGTCTCCGCGGGTGGGGTCGCGTCGATCTTGATCTCGGCGGACCTCAAGGACGCCTACGACTTCAACGACACCGTCACCGCCCTCGCCCAAGCCCTCGCCGACGGCGGCTGCGAGGAGCCCCTGGACGTACGCCGCGCGCTGGCGGTCGGCATCCTCGCCGACCCGGCCCGGGCGTTGGCCCTGTTGGAGGGCGAGGAGGCACCGAAGCCGCGGCGCAAGCAGATGACCATCGTGATGCACCTCTCCGCCGATGCCGTGCATGGGATCGCCCCGGTCGGTCGGTTCGAGCGGGGTGACCAGCCGGTGGCGGCGGCGATGGTCGCCGAGTGGGCCGCCCGCGCCGACACCCGCGTGACGGTGCGTCCGGTCATCGACCTGGCTGATCACGAGATGGTGGGTTCCTACGAGGTGCCCGAGCGGCTCAAGGCGCAGGTTGCGGGGGTCAACGGGTGTTGTGTGTTTCCGTTCTGCACTCGCCCGGCCCGGGCGTGCGACTGCGACCACGTCGTGGCGCACGGGGCCGGTGGGCGCACCTGTTCCTGCAATCTGGCGCCGTTGTGTCGGCGTCACCATCGCCTCAAGACTCATACGGGGTGGGGCTATCACGCTGTCGAGGTCGGCACGTGGTTGTGGACCTCACCGCATGGGCACCGCTACCTCCGTGACGCGACCGGCACGAGTGAGGTGACTCGTCCCGGTGACGTCCGTGGTGACTTCGACGGATGCCTGCACACGCGGCCCCCGGACGACGTGGGGCAGCCGGATGATCCCGATCCGCTTGCCGGTCCCGGCGATCCGCCGAGACGGCGGNGACCAGCCAGAACAGTGGTTGGCCCTGGCTCGATCCCGACTACGACCCCACCGACCTCGACCCGCGTGACTGGGCCGGAGTCCCCGACCCGCACGCGCCGGCGTGCTCGACGGAGCCTGAGTTCTGACTTCTCGCATTTCGCCACGCGCCGGGCTGATGCGTTCTAGCCTCCTGGAAACGAAGCACCGGGGGTGCGATGGCTGGGGAGTCTGCGCGCGACCAAGCACGCCGGCAGTTCGAGAAGGCCGCACGCCACAAACGCGCGGGAGAGCGCTACCAGCGCGGCGCGCAGGGCGAGCGGGCTACTGCGGAGGCGCTCGAGCCGCTGCATGCGCAGGGCTGGGTGGTGCGCCACGACGTCGCCTGGCCCGCCCGGCCGCGGGCCAACATCGACCATGTCGCGATCGGTCCGGGCGGCGTCCTGGTCATCGACAGCAAGAACTGGTCGGGAGAGGTCGTCGTACGCGACCGGGTGCTCCGGCAGAACGGCAGCTCCCGGGAGAGCGCGTTGGACGGTGTCGCGGAGGCGGCCCGCGCGGTCTCGGCCGCGCTCGGTGGAGTGCCGGTCACGGGCGTGCTCTGCTTCACCGGCGAGACCACGCTCGAGGGCTGGGTGGACGACGTCCTGGTCTGCTCCACCGACAACGTCGCAGAGCTGCTGGCCGCACGACCTCCGACGCTGCATCGCGAGGCAGTGGACCGCTTCGCCAGGAACGCGATCGTCGCGTTGCCGCCGGCGACCGGGCCCCGGGCCACGAAGCTGAAGGCTGCCAACGGTGTCGGCGTGCGTACGCCGAGGCGACGCGTCGCACTCCGCAGCCGGTCGAGGCGCCGGAGGCGCTCCGCCCTGGTCAGGTTCGCGGTCGCTCTCGGGTGCCTGGGGGTGCTGGCCGTCGCGGCGCCCGGGTTGGGCACGGCGGTGGTCGACCTGTTCACCAAGGGGTTGGCGCCCGACGTGACGAAGGTCGGCGAGGCTGTCGAGGTGCCAGGCGCCGGCGCACGACCGGAGTTGTCCGTGACGGTCAGGTCGGTCGACGAGATGGCCAGGACTGGTGGCGTGAAGCCGGCCAAGGGAAGCCGCCTGGTCGTCGTACGCGTGAGGTTCGAGAACACCGGATCGACGCCCTGGGTCGCGAAGCGTGTGCCGGACATCTCGATCGCGACGGTGGACGGCCGGATCTACGAAGCCGATCCCCGACTCTCGGTGACGGCCGGGGGAGCGGTGTTTCCCGGCAGACCACGGGTGAGACCGGGCAAGGCGCTGGCCGGCCGGGTCGTCGTCGCCGTACCCGAGGACGCGAAGGCGAAGTCAGTCACCGTCACGGTCGACGCGACGAGTGGGCAGCTTCGCTGGATGATGTGATCGTCGACGAGCGTGTCGGTCACTGCAGTGCTGTGTGCGTGGTCGCTCAGTGGATGACGGCGTACCAGCGCGAGGCGCAGCCCATGCACACGTCGTCGCCGAACCGGAGCTCCGGTGGTGTGGGTCGATGGCAGAACGTGCAGTACCTGATCGCCCGCTTGCGGCGCAGGCGCTGGGTGTAGACGACCGCCTCTGCCCTGCCGGTCGCGAAGTCCGCGCGGGGCAGGTAGACCTGATGGCTCGGCTGGTATTCGAGCCGGCTCACGGAGGACCAGGATCCGTGCGGCACCGCCAGGAAGACCCCGTGGTGGAACACCCGGATCATCAGCAGCGGCGGCTCGCCGGAGATGTGCCACGGCGTCACCTCCGCGTCGTACCCGCCGGACGGGTCGCTGTCGAAGTCGTGGGACACGGGCCCCGATGCCTGCGACCAGTCGGCGCCGAAGAGCTCTGCGAACTCGAGCTGCGTGAGCCCGACCGTCGGCGCGAGCTCTTCGATGCTGTCGTGCGGCATGGTGAAGTCGGTGTTGCACATGTGAAACCCCCCGGTTTGTCTGTCTGTACGTCGAGGACTCTGCACGGCGCCACCGACAACCGGGCCCACCTGTCTAGACCAGTTGCGGCACCGGGTTCGACGACGGAGGTCTAGACCGAGACCCCAATACCTGTGCGGAATTCGGCGTTCCGGCACACGACGAGGACAGCCGGTCCTAGCCTCGAAGAAGTCATTGGAGGTGGGGGATGACAGGGGAAAGAACGCGCGAGCGCGCGAAAAAGAAGGATGCACCCACGGCGGGAACCGTGATGCAGCCGCTGCTGTCGAAGGGATGGGTCGCACTGCACGACGTCGCGTGGCCGGGCCGCCCGAGGGCGAGCATCGATCACGTCGTCTTCGGTCCGGGCGGGGTCTTCGTGATCCGTCGCGTCGGGTGGTCGGGACGGGTCGACGTGCAGGACGGTCTGCTGCGCCAGAACGGGCGCACCCGCGACAAGGTCATCGGTGATGCTGCCGAGGCCGCGAGGGCGGTCGCCGAGGCGATGGGTGGGGTCGAGGCGACCGCTGTCGTCTGCGTCGAACGTGACGAACCGATCGAGGCCTGGGCCGACGACGTCCTGGTCTGCTCTCCGTCGAAGCTCGTCGCGCTGCTCGCGTCGCTCCCGGAGACCATGGACGAGGCAACGGTGGCGAGGCACGAGCATCGCTCGCCGACCACGCTTCCGCCGTCCGCGGTGCCCCGTTCGATGCGATCGGGTCGGTGGTGGAGCCGGTAGGTCGTGTCGGGTCTGCGCGGAGCGTCCCTACTGGCAGGGGACTCGGCCGATCAGGGCCAGCCCGCGCAGGTCGCCCGGTCCGAATCGGGTGACGCCGACGCTCTCGGCGTACATCAGCTCGGAGGGATCGTCGACGTGCGCCAGGCCGACGAGGTGCCCGAACTCGTGGTCGACGACGGCCTGCAACTGGTCGCGGTCGACGTCCTCGTCGCCGAACACCTCGGTGTCGAGGACGACGTGCCCGGTCACGTAGTAGAGCCGGCCGCCGACCGTCGTGCGTTGGCTCCCGGCAACGCCGGCGACGTCGTCGGCGAGCTCCTCGACCTCGTCCTCCGAGGCCCAGGCGACGAGCACCGGTTCCCGTCGCGGAACGCTGGGCTCGAAGGTCGGCCGGTCGTCGGTGGTACCGACGATGTCGAAGGCCAGACCGGTGGCTGAGGAGGTGTGGCGGGCGGCGTCCTCGATGAGCTCTTCGTATCCGTCGGGTGCGTCTTCGGGATTGATCTCGATCTCGATCTTCTTGCAGGGGTCGTAGCCGACCGGCGTCTTGCCGTCGCGCTGCGTCTCGACGAACTGGTACGACCCGCCGGTGTCCGGGACGTCGGGGGCGGCCAGGATCCGCTGGTCGCCGAAGCCGAGGACCCTGCGCAGCGCGCTGGCCTGAGGTCCGGGATGGAGCGCGACGACGATGCTGAGCACCAACAGCGTGATCGTGCCGGAGAGCAGCAACGTGGTCCGACGGGTGTGCGTCCGCCTGGGTCGAGCAGGCGGAGGCCAGGTGCCGAGGCCGCCCCTGCGGTCGGCCTCGTCGAGCTCCTTCATGAGCCGGGCGAGCTCGCGGGCGCGCGCTCTCCGAGCGCGGTCGTCCGGATCCCTCGTCACGTTGAGCATTCTCGGTCATCGACCCAAGCCTTCTCCACGGAATGCCAAGTCCGGTCCCTTGCTCGTCCACAGGTCAGCGACCTGGGACTTCCAACCGTTGTCCGATTTGCGTACGGTTCTGGGGTCGCGCTGAATCTCGGGAAGGTGAGCCGATGGTCGTACGTCGTTGGGTTGCGGCGGCGCTGTGCCTGCCGTTGTTGGCGTTGTCAGCGTGCTCGGACGACGAGCCGAACGCCAAGGACGAGCCGAGCCCGTCGGTGACGATGCCGTCGTCGAGCACCTCGCCCTCCGAGTCGACCACCCCTGTGCCGATCACTGCGCCGACGATGCCTGCTGCGGCAGAGGGCTCAGGCGACAAGGCTGCCCAGGCCTTCGCGCGCTACTGGGTCGCGATGGTCAACTACGCCCAGGAGACGGGCGACACCGAGCCCCTCAAGGCCCTGCACTCAGAAAAATGCACCCCTTGCTCCAGTGGCGTTGAGGCAGTGGATGAGGGGTACGCGAACGGTAAGTCCATGGTGGGCGGCCAGTACAAGATCACGTCCTTGAAGGCTGTGGATACGGATCAACCAAGCGTTCGGATGATTGGTCTCGTGGTCCACGCGACGCGCCAGAAGAAGCTTGACCGTCAGGGACGAGTTCTTTCCTCGACGCCACCGGGCTATCGAGGGTTTCGCCTGTATTTGCGCAAGTACTCGGGCGAATGGGCAGTGGGTTGGCTGGAGGTCAACGGAGGATGAGGTGGCTGGTGGCGTCGGTGATCGCGGCGGTGATGTCTATGTGCCAGTGCGCGCTCGCAGTCGCTGTTGATGCTCAAGGCTCACCCGCCGGGGATCCGTGCGACAAGAGCGCGATATCCGAGGTCGTTCACGCTGAGGCGACTCTCGATGCGTTCGCTCTTGGAGGGGAGACTTCTGATACTTCCAACTCCTGCCCCACGCGCGCGCCGACACCAGAAGAATTGATGAAGTGGGCCCTTCATGGTGCAGCGTGTGCATCCGTCTCGGTTGCCACGGATGGCGACACGGGCGACGTGTGCCAGGCGCCACCACAGCAGCAGATCACACAGGTGATGGTGCTGCGGGCACTGCAGCGGATCACTCTTCCGAAGCCGGCGATCGTCATCCAGCCGCCGGGCGGCAAGACCCTCGTGAACTTCGAGACGATCTTCCACACCGACGCGAAGCCATTCGTGCGCTCGGTTCGGCTCCTCGGAATCCGGGTCGACCTGGAGATCACGCCCATGTCGTACACCTGGACCCATGGCGACGGCACCACCCAGACGACGAGCGGACCGGGCGTCGCGTTCGACGCGAGCCTGCCGATGACCGCCTACGTCAGCCATGAGTACGTCGACGCGCACGTGACCGTGAAGCCTCAGGTGTCGACGGCGTACTCGGCGCGCTTCCGGGTGCGGGGAGGGCCGTGGCGAGACGTGTCCGGAACGGTCACCTCCGAGGGCTCGTCGGTGCCCTTGCGCGTCGTCGAAGGCAAGCCGACGCTGGTCGACGGTCCGTAGGGACGAGGTATCCATCTCCGTGACGCCCTACTGTTCAGCCATGGAGACCACCGCATGATCGTCCGCCGCAGCATCGCCAGGGCCGCGTTGAAGGTGACCCGCTGGCGCACGGTCGGCGTGGTGCCGCCCGGCGGGATCATGGTCGGAGCCCCCCACACGTCGAACTGGGACTGGGTGGCGATGCTCGTGCTGCTGTGGTCGCAGGAGGTGTCGCCGCGCGTCCTGGTCAAGCAGGAGCTGTTCAAGGGCCCCGTCGGCTGGATCCTGCGTTCGACCGGTGGCATCGCCATCGACCGCTCCAACGCGTCCGAGGTGGTCGCCGAGCTGGAGAAGGAGGCGGCGCAGGACGAGAAGTTCGTCATCGTCATCGCCGCCGAAGGCACCCGGGGCCACGCCGACCACTGGAAGTCGGGGTTCCACCGACTGGCCCGGCAGACCGGACTGCCGGTGTCGTTCGGCTTCATCGACGGACCCAGTCGCACCCTCGGCTTCGGTCCGACGTTGCACATGACCGATGACGTGGCCGGCGACATGGACAAGATCCGTGCGTTCTACGCCGACAAGCGTGGCCTCAACCCGGAGTCACGCGTCGAACCGCGGCTGCGCGACGAACCCGGGCCACCCGAGAGCTGACGTCTGGACTGGCCGTGGCGCGGGCCACTGAACTGTCCTTGCGGGGACTGGGATTTCNCAGATGTCGAGAATCCCTTGCCAGGGTTGACGAAACTCGATAGACTCGAACACATGTTCGAAGGATCCGAAGTCACCCCGCCCCAGGAGCCCACCGCGGCCCCTGGAGTGGTGCTGGACGCCTCGACAGTGACCGCCTGGACAGAAGCCTTGCTGAACGTCTCCGAGTCGGTGAGCGACGACGACGCCCGCATCGACGTCATCGGCGCCCTCGAGACCCTCAAGTCAGCCATCGCCGCCGCCCAGGCCGAGCTCTCGGTCGACTTCGACCAGTCGATGCGCGCCAAGGCCGCCGCCTCCGGGGTCGGGAAGCGCCGCCAGGGCCGCGGCATCCCCGAACAACTCGCCCTCGCCCGCAGGGAGTCGCCCNCCGCGGGAAACGACACCTCGGCCTCGCCAAGCTCCTTCGGGCAGAGTTGCCGCACACCCGGGCCGCGTTCCGGGCCGGACAGATCACCGAATGGGCCGCCACCCTCCTCGCCAAGGAGACCGCCTGCCTCGAGGTCGACGACCGCGCGAAGGTCGACAAGGAGATCGCCGGCGACCTCGAGAAGGTCGCGAAGCTGTCGGAGAAACAGGTCGGTGACCAGGCCCGCAAAATGGCCGCGAAGCTCGACCCCGCCTCGGTGGCCCACCGGCGGGCGAAGGCGGAGAAGGACCGCCGGGTCACCATCCGTCCGGCACCGGACACGATGACCTACCTCACCGGCCACCTCCCGGTCGGGCAAGGCGTGCAGGTGTATGCGGCGTTGAAGAAGGCCGCCGACACCCTGATCGCCGGTGGTGACGAACGCACCCGGGCGCAGATCATGGCCGACACCCTCGTCGAACGTGTCACCGGCAAGACCCAGGCCCCGGCGGTGCCGGTGATGATCAACCTGGTGGTCTCCGACCAGACGCTCCTCGGCACCAGTCACGACCCCGCGCACCTCGACGGACACGGCACCATCCCCGCCGACCTGGCCCGCCCTCTGGTCGCCACCGCACTTGAAGCCGGAGCCAAGACGGGGCTGCAGACCTGGTTGCGGAAGGTGTACGCCTCACCCCACGGCGGCCTCACGGCGATGGACTCGAGGTCCCGGATCGTCCCCCACGGACTGAGCCACCTCATCCGCACCAGAGATGGCGGCATCTGCCGCACCCTGTTCTGCGACGCACCCATCAGACACATCGACCACGCCACCGGCGTCATCAACGGCGGGCAGACGGTCGAGGAAGACCTCCAAGGACTGTGCGAGGGCTGCAACTACGCCAAACAAGCACCCGGCTGGACCGCCACCGGCCACCACCCACCCCACGGGCGACATCAAGTCACCACGACCACCCCGACGGGACACACCTACGTCTCCACCGCACCACCCCTGCCCGGCTGGGCCGACCCGCCACGCCACCTGGCCGTGCTCGAACCACAAGACCCGAGTGACCTCCTCGCCGAGTACGAGTTCATCGACGACGCCGCCTGAGCGCAGTCGCCAGGTCCATCCTCACTGCGTGATGCGGTAGGCGGTCACCCCACGGGCAGTGGCCACCAGCCAGGTGGCGCCCGGCGCCTTCTCCGCCGCGCCCGACGTGAGTGCGGAGACCGACGGAACCCCCGAGACCCGCTTGCCGCGCACGGTGCAGGTCGAGCGCAAGTAGTCCCCGGTGCGTCGGACGCCGGACGCGTCGTCGTCGAGGTGATAGGCGTAGGTCGTCACCTTGCCGGTGCACAGGAACACCTCGCCCGGCTCGGCCGCCCGGGTCCTGCCGTCGGTGAGGAAGACGATTCGCCAACCCTGCTTGAGATGCAGGTTCGTGATGCGTCCCGCGACTCGCCCCTTCTGGGCGTTGGCGTTCTCGGCAGCCTTGCCGCGGACCGACACCGACCAGGTGGTGCGGCCGGTCTTCACGTCGAAGCCCTCCATGCGCAGGCGCCGGACCTTCCCGCTGATCGACTGGCCGGGAACGTACTTCGTGAAGCGCACGAGGTGGAAGCAACGGACCGGCAGGTCGTCGTCCGCCTGGGTGCCGCAGTAGTTGTCGGCTGTCTTCCGACGCCACAGCACCTCTCCGGTGGCCGCGTCGAAGCCGACCACCCCCGTGTCGGAAGGGCTGAGCGGTCGCCGGTTGCGCCACAGGCTGTCGATGTCGTCGGAGGTGTACGTCCTGCCGACGCTGCCCCAGAAGACACCGGCCTTCTCGTCGTACGCCAGGCTCCAACCTTGGTCGCTGGTGTGGGCCGCACCGAAGGTCCCGGCCAGTCTGCGCACCCACTGCACCTTGCCTGCGTGTGCTCGTCCGAAGCTCTCGGGAGTGCCGCCGCTGGAGTAGAGCCCACCGTCGGCAAGCATGCGCGACCCGATCGTGACGCCGTCGTGGGCAGGCCGCAGACCGCCCCTGTCGAGACGGAACCGCACGCGTTCGGAGCCGCCGTCGCGCACGATCGCCACGCACATGTCCTTGCCGTCGAGGCACGTGTCGACCACGTCGGTGACGTCGACGGGCTCCGTCGAGTGGACCACTCTGCCCGAGCGCGGAGCCACCGCCACCAGGGGTTCGGCCCACTGGTCAGACCTCGCGACGTCGTCGGGTCGCTGGAAGACGACGAACCTGTGGCCGGACTTCGAGGTGCCCACGAAGGGCCGCGTGTAGTAGCCCGTGGCGATGTTGCTCGGCTGGAACGGATGCCGCCACAGGCGTCGTCCGTTGTCGGCGTCGAGCCCGACGATGGCCAGCCTGTGGCGGGGAGCCCTGGTGAGTACGACGGCAGTGCGGCCGACCACCACGGGTTGACCGATCGCCCGGAGCCTGGTGGTCCAGGCCCTCTCGACGTGCCCCTCGACGAACAGCCCGGTCACACCGGAGCCCTCAGTTGCGGGCGGTCCGTCGGAGCCATCGGAGCCGTCGTTCGAGCAGGCCGAGAGACAACAGAGAGCGAGCACGATCCCGAGAAGAATTCGCATGCCGGGAGGCTAGGTCGGATCGCTCGAACGGCGCGGAAGTTATCCACAGCCCCGGTCCGAAATGCCAATCCACCCACCGGTGCGTTGCGCCCGTGGCAAGGTGCGGGGCATGGTCCGCCTGATCCCCGAGAGCCCCGTCTTCACCACCACCTCCGAGCAGCAGGTGTGGGAGCTGCTGCGCGACACGCTCGGTGACGACGACGTCCTCGTGGCCAACCGGCGGTTGACCGACGAGACCAAGGACCACGAGATCGACCTGCTGGTGCTGATGCCCGACCTCGGCGCGCTGGTGCTCGAGATCAAGGGCGGCAGCGTCTGGCGCGAGGACGACAAGTGGTGGATCACCCGGCGCGGGCGCACCGCCGAGATTCACCCCGTCGACCAGGCCCGCGGCTCGAAGTACTCCCTGCGAACGTACGTCGAGCGCGACCCGCGTTGGGGAAGCCGGCAGCGGATCGCATGGGCCCATGGTGTGATCACGCCGTACACCGACATCGAGCTCGACGCCGAGGTGCCGGACCTGCCGCACTGGGCGCTGCACGGCAAGGCTGCGATGGAGACGCTCGTCGAGCGGCTGCGCATCAACGCGCGCGACATGCAGCACGGGCAGCGCCCGCCGACGTACGACGACATCGAGGCGATCGTCGACATCCTCAACGGGCGGCTGCCCACGTCGTACGACGTCAACGCGGACGCCGAGGACCGTGCGGCCACCGTCGACCGGCTGACGCAGGAGCAGGCCTCGATCCTCCAAGTGACCCGGCTGCTCAAGCGGGTCGAGGTGCGCGGCGGCGCCGGCAGCGGCAAGACCGTGCTGGCCCTGCAGCAGGCCAAGCAGCTGACCCGGGGACGCGGCGACCGCAAGGCACAACGGGTCGCCGTGCTCTGCTACTCCCTCGGCCTCGCCGAGCACCTCAAGCGCGAGGTGTCGACCTGGAACCGCAAGGAGCGGCCGGCATTCGTGGGCACCTTCCACGACTTCGGCAAGCAGTGGGGTGCCCCTGAAGGCGACCGCACCAACAGCGACTTCTGGGAGGTCGACCTCCCGCAGCTCATGGGCGACCTCGCCGAGGGCCTTGACGACGGTGCGAAGTTCGACGCGATCATCGTCGACGAGGCGCAGGACTTCGCCGACACGTGGTGGCGCCCGGTGCTCAAGGCGCTGCGCGACGAGGAGGAGGGCGGGCTCTACGTCTACTCCGACGAGAACCAGCGCATCTTCGCCAGGTTCGGCCGGCCGCCCGTGCAACTGGTGCCGCTGGTGCTCGACCACAACCTGCGCAACACCCGGCAGATCCACGACTCGTTCGGCCCGCTGGCTCCCTCACGCATGTACGCCAGCGGCGGAGACGGGCCCGACGTGCGCTTCGTGGCCGCCAGTGCCGACGACTCGATCGGCACTGCGGACGACGTGGTCGACCAGATGCTCGACGAGGGCTGGAAGCCGGCGAACATCATGCTGCTGACCACCGGCAAGCGGCACCCGATCCAGGTCGAGCGCACCGACTTCCACGACCAGGACGGCTACTGGCGATCCTTCTGGGACCCCGACGAGGTCTTCTACGGCCACGTGCTGGGGTGCAAGGGCCTCGAGCGGAAGGCGGTCGTGCTCTGCGTCAACGAACCCGAGGTGCGCGAGCGCGCCCGCGAGCGGTTGTACGTCGGGATGTCGCGGGCCACCGACGCCCTGGTGGTCGTCGGTGACCCGGCGGTGATCCGCGAGGTCGGCGGTGACGCGGTGGCCCGCCGACTGGGTGTCCAGCTCGTCTAGTCGGCGCTCGGTAGCCGGTAGAAGCGGAACATGTCGTTCTCGATCGGCAGCACCTCGGCCCCCTTGAACCCGGCCTCACGCGCATAGCGCTCGAGTGTCGCCGGACGCATCACGGTGCCGGTCGCCACCGAGTTCGTGTGCGACATGCTGTCGGGCAGGCAGACGAACATCGAGAAGTTGTACATCAGGTGCTCGACCGGGTCGCCCGGCCCGTTGAACGCCTCGGGCACCCGCTCGTCCATGACCAGCACCGTCCCGCCGGGCGCCAGGATCTCGCGGGCCGCAGCCAGGACCGCGACCGGATCAGGCAGGTCGTGGATGCACTCGAACGCGGTCACCACGTCGTAGGTCATGCCCAGGGGCTGGGAGACCAGGTCCCTGTGATGGAAGGTGACCCGGCCGTCGACGCCGTACGACCGTGCGTGCTCGGTGGCCGCGAGGACCGAGGCCTCGTCGACGTCATAGCCGTGGACGACGGCCTTCGGGTAGGCCAGCGCCATCCCGATGGAGGACCACCCCTCGCCGCACCCGATGTCGGCCACGGCGCCACCGCGGCCGAGGGCAGCGTGGATCTCCGGCACGGCCGGCAGCCAGTCGCGGCCCAGCGAGTGGAGGTAGAGCGGTCGGTTTCCCTCGGCCTGCGCGGTGCGCATCTGGGCGCCGAACTCGGCCCACCCGACACCGCCTCCGGTCCGGTAGGCCTCGAGCAGGGCGGGCATCTGGGCCACGGCCGCCGCCGCCAGTCGGGCGAACGCGGTGAAGTAGGCCTCGCTGTCCGGGTCGGCGAAGACCGGCACGTGGCCGGGCGGCAGGCCGTAGCGGCGTACGGCGGGATCCGCGCCCGCATCGTCGACCGCGACGAAGCCGGCCACGCACTGCTGCTCCAGCCACTCCTGCGTGTAGCGGGGATGCATCCCGGACGCGGCCGCGAGCTCGTGGGAGGTCAGCGCGCCGGGCCGCAGCAGGCGGTAGAGCCCGAAGCGGTCGCCGACGTACACGCTCATGATGTCCAGGCAGCCCAGCAAGGACGCGAAGAGGCGGTCGCCCAGTTCTTCGGTGTTCACATGTTCTCCCAGCCGGACGCGCGTGCACCCTCTGTCCACCGGCGCCGGACACCACGACGCTATGTCGGCAGGGACCTGCCGGGAGACCCCAAATCCGGGGAAGTTGTCAATCGTCCTCTTCGGTGCTGGCGACGGCCTGCTCGGCCGTCATGCCGCTCATCACCTGTCCGCGGAACCGGCGGTAGCTGTAGATCAGCAGGCCGAAGGCCAGGATTCCGGAGAGCACCAGGGTGATGCCGGTGCCCAGGCCGCCGAAGAGCCACCAGCGGTCGGGGACCGGCCACCAGTCCGGTGCCGGCGGCGAGACGATCCAGTAGATGCCGATGCCGACGAGCCAGAGCGCGCCCAGTGTCGAGCCGATGATGCGAGGCCAGGTCCGGACGCCCTCGGCAGCAGCCTGCATGGCCCGGCGTTCGACTGGCTCGAGGCGGCGCTCGGCCCATTCGTATTGCTGCGAGAGCACGAGGAGTCCGCAGAACAGGAGGACCAGCCCGGGGCCGGGCAGGACCAGGGCCGCGATGCCGGCAAGCACCAGCGTCCAGCCCACGATCTCGAGCAGGATTCGTTTCGTCGCGGCGGCTCCCCAGGTCACGAGGTGCAGCCTGTCAGATGGGCCAAGCCGTGTCTGGCAGAACGCGGCGAACGGGTGGGTGGGCTCGGCGACATGCCTGCTGTTGTGACCCGAACGCGTCGCCGCCAAACCTGTCACCTGCACGTCACCCCACGGCCATTCCGTCACGCTTGGCTGAGGCCATGACTCAACTGGGCAGGCACCTCGACCGTCGTACGCTCCTCCAGGTCGGCGCGGGAGGCGTCGTCGCACTGGGCGCCGGCCCGGCCCTCGCGTCGCCCGCCCTGGTGCGTGGCCGCATCGATCTCACCTCCGGCGTCCAGACGGGCGACGTGACCACCCGGTCCGCGGTCACGTGGGCGCGGGCCTCCCGACCGGGCCGCCTCGTCGCGCGAGTCGTCAGTGGCCGGAGCACCCGCGTGGTGCGCGGGCCCTGGGCCACCGCGGAGACCGACTTCACCGCCAAGATCGCGCTGGACGGGCTGGCGCCGGGCCGGGAGTACGCCGTGGAGCTGGCCTTCGAGGACGGCGACGGCAACCTCGGGGAGCGACAGACAGCGAGGTTCTCGACCGCGGCAGTGCACCCGGCGCGCACGAGCTTCGTGTGGACCGGCGACACCTGCGGCCAGGGCTGGGGGATCAACGAGGAGCTCGGCGGGCTGCTCGGCTACCGCGCGATGCACGAGACCCGGCCCGACTTCTTCATCCACGCCGGCGACACCATCTACGCCGACGGCCCGATGGTCGCGGAGGTGGTCGAGCCCGATGGTCAGGTCTGGCGCAACCTGGTCACCGAGGAGGTCAGCAAGGTCGCCGAGACGCTCACCGAGTTCCGCGGCCGGCACAACTACAACCTGCTCGACCACAACGTGCGGGCGATGTACGCCGACGTGCCGGTGATCGCGCAGTGGGACGACCACGAGACGACCAACAACTGGTGGCCCGGCGAGGTTCTCGAGGACCCGCGCTACACGCAGGAACGCTCCGTCGACGTACTCGCTGCGCGGGCGCGCCAGGCCTGGCAGGAGTACATGCCGATCGCGGATGCCCGGGCGCACCGACGCGACCACGGCTTCGCCCCGGCCCGCATCTACCGCAAGGTCGAACGCGGCCCGCAGCTCGACGTGTTCTGCCTCGACATGCGCACGTTCAAGGACGAGAACACCCCCGGCCTCGAGAAGGAGCGCACCCGCATCCTCGGCGAGGAGCAGGTCGACTGGCTGATCAGGGAGGTACGCCGCTCGAGGGCGACCTGGAAGGTGATCTCCGCGGACCTGCCGCTGGGGATCGTCGTCCCCGACGGGCCGGTGAACCAGGAGAGCCTCTCGAACCGCGACCCCGGCGCACCCCTCGGCAAGGAGCTCGAGATCGCGGAGGTGCTCTCCGCGTTCAAGCGGCACGGCATCAAGAACGTCGTCTGGATCACCGCCGACGTGCACTACTGCGCGGCCCACCACTACGACCCGTCGCGGGCCGCGTTCACCGACTTCGACCCGTTCTGGGAGTTCGTGGCAGGCCCGATCGCGGCCGGCACCTTCGGGCCCAACGAGATGGACGCGACCTTCGGACCCGAGGTGGTGTTCTCCGCCCACGCCGACACTCCCAACGAGTCGCCGCGGGCCGGTCACCAGTTCTTCGGCCACGCCGAGATCGACCGGGACGGACTGCTCACGGTGAGCCTGCGCGACATCACCGGCGCGGTGCTGTGGAGCAAGGACCTCGACCCGGCCTGAGCGCACCGGCCGCCCACGAGCGCTGAGGCACCGACCGTTCGTCCCGTCGGACCTACCGTCGGGCGCTCCACGGAAATGCGTGTGTGACACCCCACGTCCGATGTGAGTAACGTCGGTCACATGCCACTCGGATCGGATTCCGGGGAGACGCGCGTCGTCCCGCCCGCCAACAAGTTCATGCTCGTCGCCGCAGGAGTGCTCCTCCTCATCCCGGTCGTCGCCCTGATGTGGGTCGGCAGCTACGCGAAGATCGAGCCCCGCCTCTGGGGCATCCCGTTCTTCTTCTGGTACCAGTTCGTCTGGGTCTTCCTCTGCTCCGCGATGACCTACTCCGCGCACCGCCTGGTGCTCGCGGCACGCGGCCAGAGCGGGAAGGTGCTGAAGTGAGCGCGGACGTGACCGTGATGGCGGCCGACACCGGCGTCAACGGCGTCGCCCTCGCGGTGCTGATCATCCTGTTCCTCGTGGTGACCGTGCTCGGCTTCAGTGCCGCCCGGTTCCGCCGCGGTGACAACCTCGACTCGCTCGACGAGTGGGGCCTCGGTGGACGCCGGTTCGGCACCTGGGTCACCTGGTTCCTGCTCGGCGGCGACCTCTACACGGCGTACACGTTCGTGGCGGTGCCGGCGGCGATGTTCGCGACCGGCTCGGTGGCCGGCTTCTTCGCGGTGCCCTACACGATCGTGCTCTACCCGATCATCTTCGTCTTCATGGCCAGGCTGTGGTCGGTCAGCCACCGGCACGGCTACGTCACCAGCGCCGACTTCGTGCGTGGGCGCTACGGCTCACGCGAGCTGTCGCTGGCGATCGCGGTCACCGGCTTCCTGGCCACGATGCCCTACATCGCGCTGCAGCTCGTCGGCATCCAGGCCGTGCTCGAGGTGGCCGGTGTCGGTGGCGGCGACAACTGGCTGGCCGCCGACCTGCCGCTGCTGGTCGCGTTCGTGATCCTGGCCGCCTACACCTACACGTCGGGCCTGCGGGCGCCGGCGATGATCGCGTTCGTCAAGGACGCCCTGATCTACCTCGTGATCATCGTGGCGATCATCTACCTGCCCACGAAGTTCGGCGGTTGGGAGCACATCTTCGGTGCCGCCGAGGACAAGATGGCGGCCACCAGCGAGACCACCGGCAAGCCGACCGGCTCGTTCGTGCCCGGTGACGGCCAGATGTGGGCCTACGCGACGCTCGGGCTCGGGTCCGCGCTCGCCCTGTTCATGTACCCCCACTCGATCACCGCGTCGCTCTCGTCGAGCAGTCGCAACACGATCCGTCGCAACGCGGCCATCCTGCCGGCGTACAGCTTCGTGCTCGGGCTGCTCGCCCTGCTCGGCTGGGTGGCGATCGCGGCCGGCACCAAGCCGGTCGGCCTGGACGGCGAACCCAATGCGCAACTGGTGATCCCGCAGCTGTTCGAGGACGCGTTCCCGGCCTGGTTCGCGGGGGTCGCGTTCGCGGCGATCGCGATCGGGGCGCTCGTGCCGGCGGCGATCATGTCGATCGCGGCGGCCAACACCTTCACCCGCAACATCTACAAGGAGTGGATCAACCCACGGGCGACCGACAAGCAGGAGGCCAAGGTCTCCAAGCTGATGTCGTTGCTGGTCAAGGCGTTCGCGCTGGTCTTCGTCTTCACGATGGACAAGCAGAATGCGATCAACTTCCAGCTGCTGGGCGGCATCTGGATCCTGCAGACCTTCCCGGCGGTGGTGTTCAGCCTCTACACGCGCTGGTTCCACAAGTGGGCGCTGTTGCTCGGCTGGGCGGTCGGCATGGTCTACGGCACGGTCCAGGCCTACCAGGTGGTCAACCCGGCGACCGGCAAGCACTTCGGTGGATCGCTCGACGTGATGCCGGTGATCGGAGACCTGGGCTACATCGCGCTGACCGCGTTCGTGCTCAACCTCCTGGTCACGGTGGCCGCGACGGTCCTGCTGCGGGCCGGCAAGGTCGACAACGGCACCGACGAGACCACGGCGTACGACTACCACGCCGACGCCGACGACCCGCGGGTGCGCAAGGACCTGGCGGAGAACCCGAAGACGCTGGGGGCCGAGGAGCTCTGAGGACCGATTCCCGCCTGTCTCTGACGGCGACACAGGAGCAGGAGTTCACTTCGACATACAGTTCGTCCCACGCGCGGGCCGCCCAGCGTGGGATCGGTCCCGGTATCGCTGAACTGCATGTCGAAGTGAACATTCCGCCAGCCGCGGTGCCGGCGTGACCCGAGGCCGGTTGACGCGTTGGTCGGGGGGACAGTCACCCCGACGAAAGGCAGTGATGGCTCCCGGTCGACGACAGCGCCGACAGCACCGACTCCGGGCAGGCGCGCTCGTGCTCGCCCTGTTCCTCGGGACCTCGGCCTGCGCGGAGGACCCGCCGCAGACCGGCGCGAAGGTCGACAGTCGGGTCGACGTACCCAAGCCCGGCGGACCGCCGCCCATCCCGAAGAACATGAGCATGACCGAGTCGGGTGCGAAGTACTTCGTCGGCTACTGGATCGACGCCTACAACTACGGCCTGCGGACGGGGAGGACGAAGATCGTCCGCGACCTGAGCACGCCGGACTGCGTTGCCTGCGCGACGCTGGCCGACGCCATGGAGGCCGCGCACGAGGGCAAGGCGAAGGTCACCTCGCTGGGCATCGAGAGTGTGCCGATGGAGGTGCGACTGCACAAGCGCGAGAAGACCGCGAAGGTGAAGTTCTTCGTGATCCGCTACCCGGTGAAGATCAAGCGGGGCAAGGGACAGGTCGAGAAGATCAAGCCGGGGGTGGCGCCGATCAGGTTCACCCTCGTGCGGCACAAGCGCACCTGGCGGGTGCAGTCGCTGGAGCTCGTGCCGGTGAAGGACAAGCGCGACGGCACGAAGGACAAGGTCAAGGAGAGGCGCAGGCGGCGCTGACCTCACACCAGGTGGTGCTCGAAGGCGTACGCCGCCGCGGCGGTGCGTGAACCCACGGCCACCTTGGTGAAGATGTTGCTGAGGTGCCGGGCCACCGTCTTCTCGCTGAGCACGAGCTCGGCGGCGATCTGGGCGTTGCTGCGACCGGCGGCGACCAGGCGCAGCACCTCGACCTCCCGGCCGGTGAGGCCGTCCGGCCGGCCGGCCGGCTCGAGCAGTCGTGCCGTCGTCTCCGCGGCGTCACGCGCACCGAGCTCGACGAACGTACGCCGGGCGTGGGTGAGTGCGCGCGTGGCGCTCTCGACGTCCCCGAGCTGACTCAGCGCGAGGCCGACCTGCACGTCGACCCGCGCCACCTCGTAGGGACAGTTGATCGCGCCCCACAGGGCGGCGGCCTTGCGCAGGTAGGGCAACGCGCCCGACGCGTCGCCGGCCGCCCGCTCGACCCGGCCGAGGCAGTGGGCCGCCATCGCCTGCAGGCCTTCGCACCCGAAGTCGGCGGCGACCTGCTCGAGCTCGACGGCGAGCCCGCGTGCTTCCTCCGGGTCGGTGCCCAGCAGGATCTCGACGGCGGCCTCGAGGAGCCGTGACCGGTGCACCGGGTCCGGTGTCTCGGCCAGCAGCCTGCGGATCGCCGCGGAGGCCGCTTCGTCCCGGCCGCGGGCCGACCACAGCAACGCCAACCCGGGCTGGGGTTCGAACCCGCGGTCGGCGGCCCGGTCATAGCTGGCCTCCGCTGCGTCGAGGTCGCCCATGATCCGCAGGACGTCGCCGCGTTCGGCCAGCGCAAGTCCGGCGGCCTCTGGGGTGTCCGCCGCCAGGTAGCGCTCGACCGCAGCGTCGTACTCCTCGATCGCGCGGGCGAAGTCGCCGTGCAGTCGCATGATCTGGCCACGGTGGACGGCGCACTGGCCGGTGAACGTGACGAGCCCCGGCTGCGCCGCGCACCAGCGGGTGAGGGCGGCGGTCCAGGCCGACGCGCGGCCGAGGTCCGAGATCTCCTGGCAGCCCTCGACCATCACGCAGTAGACGTTGCCGGCGAAGATCGGACCGATCTCGCCGGAGGCCACCCCGACCATCGCCTCGTCGAAGAGGGCCAGCCCCTCGGGAACCCGGCCGGAGTAGATCGACAGGCGGCCGAGGGAGGCGAGCCCGATCGCGGTGAGGTCCGGGTCGCCGTGCCGGCGTCCGTGCTCGACCACCGACTCCGCCAACAGGGCGGCGCCGGCCCAGTCGGCGGTGGCGATCCGTTGGTGCATCTGCAGGTACGCGACGTAGCCCCGCTCGACGGCCTCACCGTCGACCTGCTCGACGAGGCGTTGCGCGCGGGCCGCCCAACCGGCGGCCACCTGGTGCTCCCCACCGGTGTCGAAGGTCATGCAGAGCCGGAACGCCGTGAGCACCGCAGCGCGCGTGTCGTCGGCTGCGACCTGCAGTCCGAACGCCCGTTGCAGCGCTTGTACGGCGACCTCGCGCCGGCCCAGCAGGAACGCTGCCGTGGCGAACTCGGCGAGGTCCTCCGGTGCCAACGCGTCGGGCGCGACCGTGGTCCAGGCCTCGAACGCGGCCGCCCAGTCACCGCGCTCGAAGGTCTCCCGAGCGCGCACCAGATCGTCGACCACGCCCATCGCGCGAACCTCCTCGTGCGAGCATACGGCGGGATCGGGGCCGGGCGCGCCGGTTCGCTCAGGCTGCACGGGCCGGGCGTGGTGCCCTCTGCGGCTGTGCGGCGCGGCGCACGATCTGGCGGGCCAGGAACTCGGCGTCGCGGCCCACCCCGGGGAGCACCATCGAGCTGAACGCGAACTGGAAGGCCAGGCCGCAGAAGAACAGGCCGGGCGCCTTCTCGACGACGCCGCGCATCTCGGTGGGCCAGCCGTCGTCGCCGAGGATCGGCAGGTGGATCCAGTCGAGCGTCTGCCGGAAACCGGTCGCCCACACGACGTTCGCCACGTCCTTCACGTCGTCGCCGACCACCGGCAGTCCGTCGCGAACGCCGGTCACCCGGTCGGTGGCGCGCTCGACCCCGCGGGCGGCCAGGTCGGACCGCTTGACCCGGATCATCGGGCCGCCGTGGAACCGGACCTCGGGCATCAGCTTGCGCCCGATCGGCGTACGCCGGGTGAGCACGTGGCGCCACGCGAAGACGATCAGCGGGAACATCGCACGTCCGACGGGCTTCTCGATGCGGATCGGGATCTGGCCGCAGTCCCTCCCGGCCAGCATTGTGGGGTGGGTCTGCGCGACCTCGTAGGCGATGTCGGTGCCGGAGTGGGAGGCGCCCACGACCAGCACCGGGCCGTCGCGCAGCTGGCCCGGGCGGCGGTACTCACTCGAGTGCAGCTGCAGGATCCCCGGGTCGAGCTGGTCGGCGAAGTCGGGAAGTCGCGGCGTACGGCCGAAGGTGCCGGTGGCGACGACGACGTTGTCGCAGGTGAAGGTGTCACGTTCCGTGGTGACCGTGTAGCCCCCGCCAAGGTGCGGGTCGAGTCCCGTGACCCGGGTGTCGAAGCGGATCGGCAGGGAGAACTTCGCGGCGTAGGCCTCGAGGTAGTCGGCCACCGCGTCCTTGCCCGGGAACGACCATGGCCTGGCCGGGAAGGGCATTCCCGGCAGGCCGTCGTACTTCGCGGGGGAGTAGAGCCGCAGGGTGTCCCACTGCCGCCGCCACTGGTCCCCGACCCGGCTCGCGGCGTCGAGGATCACGAACTTCCGGCCGGCGCGTTGCAGGTGGTGGCCGGTGGCGAGTCCGGCCTGGCCGGCGCCGATGATGACGGTCTCGATGTGCGTGGTGTGCATGGCTCCTCCAGTGGTTCGGGAGCTCCACGCTAGGAACGAGCGACCTCTTTCCGCGTCGGGCGGATGACCCATCCGCGCAGCTGCCCGATGGGTGCATCCACCCATCGGGCAGCCGGGTCAGGCCAGCGGGTCGACCTCGTCGTAGTCGCCGACCCGGGAGGCCAGCGCGCGGACGTGGTGGTTGCCGTCGCCGAACATGTGGTCGAGCGCGGTGAGATGGCTGGTGTAGCTGCCCACGGAGTACTCCGCGGTCATGCCGATGCCACCGTGCAGCTGGATCGCCTCCTGGCCGACGTGCCGGCCCGCGCGACTGACCTGGAGCGACGCCCGGGCCGCGGCGTCGGTGACCTCCTCGGGTGTGCCCTCGGCCAGCACCATCGTCGCCCACGCCACGATGCTCTTGGTCAGCTCGAGCGAGACGTACATGTCGGCCGCCCGGAAGTTCAGCGCCTGGAACGTGTTCAGCGTGACGCCGAACTGCTTGCGGCTCTTGAGGTACGCCGTCGTGGTCTCGAGCGCCACCTCCATCGCGCCGACGGCCTGGTTGCCGGCCATCACACGGGTGCCGTCGAGGACCAGTGCGATGACGGTGCTCTGGTCGCCTTCGCCCAGGGCGACTGCGGGCGTGGCGTCGAAGGTGACCCGCGCCGCCCGACCCCCGTCGTACGTCGCATAGCCGGTGCGGGTCGTCGCGGACCCGTCCACCAGGAACAGCCCGGTGCCGCCTTCAGGAAGCGCGGCACTGACCACGAGACGATCGGCGCGGGCGCCGTGCAGTACCGGCTCCTTGACGCCGGTCAGTGACCAGCCTTCCGAGGAGTCGGTGGCGACCACCGCCTCGCCGGGCTCGTCGTGGGCGAAGGCGAGCACGATCTCGCCGGCCGACAGTGCGCCCAGCACCTCGGCCCGCTGCTCGTCGGAGCCGGCCATCGCGACCAGTCCGCCGGCCAGCACGACCGAGGACAGGAACGGCTCGGGTGCCAGCACCCGGCCGAGCTCCTGGGCCACGATCGAGGTCTCGACCGGGCCGGCGCCGGTGCCGCCGTCCTCCTCGTCGAACGGGAGCCCGAGGATGCCCATCTCGGCGAGCGCCTTCCAGAGGTCCTCGTCGAAGCCCGGGTCGTCGGCGACCGTACGGCGCCGGTTCTCGAAGTCGGCGTACTTCTTGCCGACCAGTCCGCGTACGGCGTCACGCAGGGCCTGCTGTTCGTCGTCGTAGGTGAAGTCCATGTCAGCTCCTCACAGTCCCAGGATCGTGCGCGAGATGATCTGCCGCTGGATCTCGTTGGATCCGCCGTAGATCGAGGCCTTGCGCAGGTTGAGGTAGGCCGGGGTCGACCGGCGGGTCCAGAAGTCGAGGTCGGTGGCGTCGTCGGCGGCGCCCGAGGCCAGGGACGCCGAGCCGGCCAGGTCGACGACGAGCTCGCTGACTGCCTGCTGCAGCTCGGTGCCCTTCAGCTTCAGCACCGAGGAGGCCGGGTGCGGCTTGCCGTCGGCGGAGTTGGCCGCGACCCGCAGGGCGGTCAGCTCCAGGGCGAGCAGCTCGTTCTCGAGCTCGACGACGCGGCTGGCCACCAGCGGGTCGGACAGCTGGTCGCCGGCCCACTTCTTGGCGTTGGCCAGCACCCGCTTGGTGGCGCCCACGGGGGCGACGCCGACGCGCTCGTTGCCGAGCAGGAACTTGGCGTAGTCCCAGCCGTGGTTGAGCTCGCCGACCAGGTTCTCCGCCGGCACCCGCACGTCCTCGAACCAGACCTCGTTGACCTCGTGGCCGCCGTCGATCAGCTCGATCGGCCGCACGGTCAGACCCGGCGTGGTCATGTCGATCAGCAGGAACGAGATGCCGGCCTGCTTCTTCGCGTCGGGGTCCGTGCGGACCAGGCAGAAGATCCAGTCGCCGTACTGGCCGAGCGTGGTCCACGTCTTCTGCCCGTTGACGATGAAGTCGTCGCCGTCGCGGACGGCCGTCGTACGCAGCGACGCCAGGTCGGAGCCCGCGTCGGGCTCGGAGAAGCCCTGCGACCACCAGATGTCGAGGTTCGCCGTCTTGGGGAGGAACTTCTCCTTCTGCTCCTGCGATCCGAACGCGGCGATCACCGGGCCGACCATCGAGGCGTTGAAGGCCAGCGGGATCGGGACGCAGGCGCGCTGCAGCTCCTCGTGCCAGATGTGGCGCTGCAGCTCGGTCCAGCCGCGGCCGCCCCACTCGACGGGCCAGTGCGGTACGGCGTACCCGCCGGCGTTGAGGATCCGCTGGGCCTCGACGATCTGCTCCTTGGTGAGCTCGTGCCGCGCGGCGACGGCGTCGCGGATCTCCTGGGGGATCTTGGTGGTGAAGTAGGTGCGCAGCTCCTCACGGAACGCGGCATCCTCCTCGGACAACTTCAGCTGCATCGGTCACCTCTCGCATGTGCGTCCCTGACGGGCTCCATCATGTCCGTTGGGTCAAGGGAGCGCGAGGGATTGGGTGACGTCGGCGCGGGGAAGGAAGCGGAGGTGAACCTCGACGAGCTCGACCTCAGCAACGTCCCCGACGCCGTGGTGCGCGACGCCCGGTCCGGCTGGGACGACGACGCCCGCGCGTGGGTGGTGACGATGGACGGACAGTCCGGACTGCTGGTCGCGACCGGCGGGGGAGCCGTGTGGCGCTTCGCGAGCAGCACCTGGACCATGCCGTGGGCGGCGCTCGACGACGCCGTGCCCCTGGGCGAGCGCGACCTCATGGTGCTGCGCTCCGGCGGCGAGGCCTACCGCTTCGGGTTCGCGGGGCAGGACGAACGTGCCGCCTTCCTCGTCGTACGCCGGGAGCGGTCGGTCGCACCACGCGGGCTGCCGTTGCCCGAGCGAGGTGGGGCCCAGTCGACGCTGACCTTCCTCTTCGTCGCCGGCATCTTCCTCGCACTGGTCGCCGCATTCGCACTCTCGTCGGCGGACTCCCTGGGGATCGCACTGGTGCTCGTGGTCCCGGCGCAGGTGTGCCTCTGCGTCGCCGTCATCGGCTGGGGCGTCATGCTCGGGACACGCGCGGCCCACGAGCACTGAGGCTGGCAGGCTGACGGACCGTGCAACATGCAGTTCGGGTCTCAGTACGAGCCGTTACGCCTGGCTGTGTCCCGAATCAGGCGAACTGCATGTCGAACGGTCCGCCCATGGGCCTGTGGAGAACGGTTCGCGCCTGAGCCGGCTGGCGACGAGACTGGGCGGGTGGATCCGCTCTACGTCCTTCGGCAGCTCGGGGGCATCGCCAGCTCGGGTGAGTTGCGCAAGCACTGCACCAAGCGCAGCCTGGCGAAGGCGGTCTCCCGCGAGCGGATCGTGGCGGTCGGCAAGGGGCGGTACGCCGTCCCCGGCCTTGAGGCGGCGTGGCGCGAGGCCCACCGGCTCAGCGGTGTGGTCTCCGGTCGGAGCGCTGCCCAGTTCTGGGGACTCAATCTGCGGCTCGTGCCCGGTGAGGAGGTCACGCCGGTGGTCACCGTTGCCCGCAACAGGCGTGTCGAACCCGGACGTCGCGTCGGTGTCGACCTCAAGTGGCGCGACCTCTCGCAGGGCAGCGTGGTCGACGTTGCGTCGGTGACGCGCGGTGCCGCGGGCGGCCGGGTGACGTCGCTGGTGCAGACCGTGCTCGACTGCTGCCGCGACCTCCCGGAGGTGGACGCCCTGTGTGTGGTGGATGCCGCCCTGCGCCGTGGTGTCCTGCGGGACGACCTGTTGGCCCGCGCCGATGAGCTTCCGCGGTCCTGCCGTAGTCGGGTGCGCGGCGTCATCGAACTCGGCGACGGCCGGGCCGCGACCGCGTTCGAGACGTGCCTGCGGCACATCGCGCGCAGCGTTCCTGGCCTCACCGTGACGCCGCAGGTGGTGATCGGGCAACACCGGGTCGACCTGGCCGACACGGACCTGAGGATCGTGATCGAGGCGGAGTCCTACGCCTTCCACGGGAGCAAGGAGATGTTCCGGGCAGACACCCGCCGCTACACGTGGTTGGTCGTCGACAACTGGATGGTGGTCCGCTTCGTCTGGGAGGACGTCATGCTCAAGCCGGACTGGGTCCGGGACGAGCTGATTCGGGCGGTCGCCGTACGGGAGAGCCGCCCGGGCCATCGCAGCGCCGGGTAGGCGGCCCGTGCGACATGCAGTTCGGCCCGGTGGCCCGGATGCTGAGCGTGAGACTGCGCCGAAGTCGGCGAACTGCATGTTGGATGGTCCGTTCGGGCTGGGGGACTCGGCCTCTCGGCTTCAGTCGCAGCCGATCGGGCATGCTGTGGGGGTGACCGTGCTGATCGACCCGCCGAGCGTGCCGTGGCGCGGACGCCTGTGGTCGCACCTGGCCTCGGACACCTCCTACGACGAGCTGCATGCGTTCGCCAGGGCGCTCGGTGTCCCGGAGCGTGGCTTCGACCGCGACCACTACGACGTACCCGCCGAGTACTACGACGACGCCGTCGCCGCGGGCGCCGTACCGGTGCGCAGCCGGGAGATCGCCACCCGGTTGCGGGCCGCCGGGCTGCGTCGGCCGAAGGCCGCCGAGCGACGCGACTAGCCCAGCGAGCGGTGGTGCAGCGCGCGCATCTGCTCCTCGAGCTCCGCCGCCGGACCCTGTACGACGACTCCGGGCGCGATGTCGCCGACCGGCAACGGCGTCACCGGCGAGTCAGGGGCACCCCAGCCCGACCGCCACTCGGTCAGCTGGGCCGTCGACACGGCGTAGACGATGCGGCCCAGGCCGACCCAGCCATGGGCGGCGGCGCACATCGGGCAGTGCTCGCCGGAGGTGTAGACCGTAGATCCGGCGCGGTCCTCGGGGCTCAGGTGCGCAGCGGCCCAGCGGGCCAGCTCGAACTCCGGGTGCCGGGTCTGGTCACCACCGGAGGTGCGGTTGACGTCCTCCTGGAGGACCGCGCCGCCGGGGCCGACCAGCACCGAGCCGAACGGCTCCTCGCCTGCGTCGAGGGCCTGCTCGGCCAGCTCGACGCAACGGCGAAGGTGGGCCAGGTCGACTGCGCTCAGCGCGGCGCTCATGAGGCGGTGAACCTGATCGGGAACTTCAGCGGCCCGGTGTTGCCCGAGACCGGCATCCACTCGCCGGGACCGTCGGGCACCGCGTCGGGCATCCGGCCGGCCAGCAGCGGCAGCGCGACGGCCATGTCGGTGCGGGCCACGAAGTGCCCCAGGCAGTGGTGCACACCGGACCCGAAGCCGAGGTGCGGCGTCCGCAGCTGGGTGATGTCGAAGCTCGGGTCGGGCACCGCCCGCGGGTCGGTCCCCGAGGCGTGCGACAGCATCTGCACGATGCCGCCCTTCGGGATGTGCAGGCCGCCGAAGTCGACGTCCTCGATCGCCTCGCGGGTCACCCACGTGACGGTCGGGTTGACCCGCATCACCTCCTCGACGGCCTGGCTGCCGAGGTCGGGGCGTTCGCCCAGGAGCCGCCACTGGTCGGGGTGCGCGAGCAGGGTCTGCAGGGCCAGGCCCAGCTGGTTGCGGGTGGTCTCCATGCCGGCGAACGCGAGGAAGACCAGCGACACGCTCAGCTCGTGGCGGCTCAGCCTGCCGTCGGTCTCCTGGGCCTGCAGCAACGTGGTGACCAGGTCGTCGCGCGGGTTGGCCTGACGGTCGGCGACCACCGCGTCGAGATGGTCACGGAGGCCGTCGAGTGCGGCCTCGATGCGGGGCACCTGGTTGGCCACGTCGATGCTGAAGCTGGCGCCGAGGTCGTCGGCCCAGTGCGCGACCTGGGCCCAGTCGTCCTCCGGCAGGCCGAGCAGCACGCAGATGATCCGGGCGGCGTACGGCTCGGCGAACTCGCTGACGAACTCGACCTCGCCGCGGGGCGCGAAGCCGTCGATCAGCTCGTTGGCGAGCGTCTGGAACCGGGGCCGCATCGCGGCGATGGTCTTGTTGCGGAAGGCGGGCATCAGCAGCCGGCGTAGGCGCGAGTGGTCCTCGCCCTCGAGGCTGAGCAGCGTCTCCTTCCACCAGTCGGAGAACATGCCGGAGTGGATGCCGTTCTGCGCCGGCCACTTCGCATTGCCCTGCTGGAACCGGCGGTCCTTCAGCAGGGCACTGGCCTCCTCGTGGCGCAGGACGGCCCAGCCGAGGTTGGTCTCGACGTACCAGTCCTCGTCGCGGGCGGCATGCACCGCGGGGGAGGTGACGTCGAAGGTCGGGTCGCTCAGGTCGAAGCTCACGGGGCCAGCGTAGGCCCGTGGTCAGGACTCGAGCGCGGATATCTCGCGGGACAGGTTGGCGCGTGCCGCGGGCTCCCAGTGCGCGCGGGCGTACGCCGTGTGGAACAGCGTCGGCTTGGCCAGCAGGTCACGGAGTACGGCGGCCCGTCCGGCTCGGAAGTCCGGCTCGGGCACGGTCGCGTACTCCCGTCGTACGCCGGCCACGTAGTCGGCGTACCGATCGGCGGGAGCGGCGAGGATGGCCAGGTCTGCGTCGCAGAGCACCTCGCCGTTGTGGTCGCCGGGCTCCGGCCGGTGGCGTTCGGTGAGCCGGACCAGACGGGCCACCTCGGCGACGTCGACGCCGGAACCCGCCAGCTCGTGCTCGGCGAGCACGGCGGAGCGCTCTTCGTTGTCGCCGGAGTCGTCGTAGACCGCGTCGTGGAACCACGCCGCCAGCACGACCTCGACGTCGTCGCTCGCGCCGAGCTCGTCGAGACGGTCCAGCACCTCGGTCAGGTGGAGCAGGTCGTGGTAGCCGCGGTCGGTCGACCAGGCGGCGAGCAGTCGGTCCCGGAGCGCGGTGCGGTCCGGGAGTGGCCAGTGCAGGTCGGAGGTCATTCTTCGGCTGCCGGCTTGACCAGGAACGTCAGCGAGAGACCGAGCACCAGCATCACCGCGCCGAGCACGCCGAGCACGATGCGCTCGCCCACGTCGGGCAGCTGCCAGCCGGTGGCGGCCAGGGCGACCGCGCAGACGGCGAGGACCAGGAGGACGGCGCCGGTCACGCGGGTCCGACGACTGGTGGGCCGATGGCGCCGGTCGGTCTGCAGCTCGGCATCGGAGAGCACGACGCCCGCACCGGCCAGCAGGGCGGCCCAGCGCTGGCTGGTGACCTCGACCGGCACGTCGCGGGCCCGGGCGTGCTCGACCACGGCGCGGGCGAACTCGAGGTCGGGGGTGCCGGGCGCGCGGGTCGCGGCCGGGGCGACCACGTGGGTGGAGAGGGGCAACCAGGCTGGCTTCACCGGACCGCACACCCGGATCAGCAGCGCGGGCGGCGAGAGCGGACCAGGCCGGAGATAGCGCCCGTAGCTGATCTCGCGGAACTCGATCGGGCTCCGCGGCGACCACGAGGCCTTGACCGGGATGCGCAGCCTCCAGCGCAGGCCTTCGGGGTCGACCGAGGCGCCACCGGTCGCGCCGGCCAGGAGGAAGAGGAGGGCCACGACGCCCATCCCCAGGGAGGACAGCACCGCCGGGTCGGTGACCGAGGGCCTCAGCGCGACGACGAGGACCGTCATCATGACGACCACGGTCAGCACCAGCACCTGCAGCAGGTCGGGGCCCACGATCCGTGCCAGCACGGATCGTCGCAGCCCCGTGACCCGGTCAGTCCTCGTCACGGTTGTTGACGTGTGATCCACCGGCGATGATCGGCTTGGCGTACTGGTCGGCCTGCTCGGCCAGCTTGATGAGGCCCTGCGAGACGGCCCGGCCGGTGCGCGCGCCGGCCTCGGCACTGGCCAGCAGGACGCCGATCCTGGCGTAGATCTCGGCCACCTTGACCGAGGCGGCGGCGACCTTCTCGCCCAGAACGCCGTAGGTGATGGACGTCGAGATCGTCATCCAGGCCAGGAAGGCCGCGATGCTCGAGCCGAAGCTGACCCAGGACGCGGCCAGGGCGGCCAGGGCCTCGATGATCAGGGGCTGCAGCCAGCTCGCGATCACCCAGTAGCAGACCTCGCGCAGGGCGGCGACGACGGCGCCGATGCCGGTGATCCAGTAGGACATCGTCTGGGTCTCGCCGGCGACGCCACGCAGGATCGTGTCGTAGTCGGTGGCGGCCTTGAAGAACGTCTGGGCGGCCGGGCCGGTCCAGTTCGACATGCCGCTGACCAGGTCGTTGAAGGCATCGGCCGAGGTGCCCAGCTGGGTCGAGATGTTGTCCCAGGTCAGGGCAACCGCCTGGATCGCACCCGGGTCGCCGGCCAGCCGGTCCCAGAGGTCGCTGATCCACGGCACGTGCTCGAGCAGCCAGCCGACGCCGGCCGAGATCGCGGCGCCGAACGGGTCGACAACGGTGATGAGCACGTCGAGTCCGGCCGAGACGCCGTCGATGGTGAAGTCCATCGCGTCGCTGTCGGAGGTGAAGTCGCCGTAGAGGTTCGACATCGAGCTCAGGATGCCGGCGCCCTCGGCCCAGCCCTTGGACTCCTCGCCGACGATCAGGTCCTCAGCAGCCATAGGGACCACCCGGGTTCGGAACGTTCTCGACCTCGCCGTTCATCTTGTCGATCGCCTCCTGGAGGGCCGTCTCGGCTGCCTGGTAGGAGTTCGCGTTCGACTGGAGTCCCTGTGCGATCGAGTCGCCGACGTCGGCTGCGGTGCCGATCAGCTCGGTGTAGTTGTTCTGGGCACTGTTGAGGATCGGCAGCGCGGTGGGGTCGAAGATGACGCCGTAGATCAGCCCGCCCACCCCCACGGTCTCGGAGGCGTCCTTGCAGTCGCGGACCTGGCCGGCAACCGCCTCCACCTGCTTCGACTTCGCGGCGAGGGCCGTGTGGTCGACGTAGAACCCGCCCGACATCAGCGGTCGCCCTCTTCGTCCGCGTCGGGGTCGGGCGGCAGTGCCTCGCGCATCTTCCGCATCGCCTGGGTGTCCCTGCCGAGCGCCTGGCCCATGATCTCCGACGCCTGCTCGGCGGCCTGACGTGCGGCCGACGCGTAGGCCTGCATCACTGCCTCGCAGATCTGCACCGCGGTCATGTTGGCCGCGGCCGAGCCGGGGCGGACGCTCTTGAGGATGCCGCCGCTGCCGGCGGTGACCGTGACGGCCTTGTTGCGCGAGGTCACCGAGACCTCGAGGGCGGAGATCTCCTCGCCGGCCACCTTGGCCCGTGCCGCGGCTTCGGTGGCCTGCTTCATCATCGCCTGGATCGCCTGATCCGGCGGCAGGCCGGGCGGAACGGTCATGCATGCCTCCACGTGTGGTGTGCCGAGTGACGATCGGCCGTGGGCTCCCCGAGCGGGCGCCGACCAACATCGTAGTGACCCATCACTTCCCCGGTCGCGAAGTCTGAAACGTGAGGGTCGATGCTGGCCGGCGCCGCGCTCACCCGGATCGTCGCGCGGTGACCAGGAGGTACTCCCACTGCATCGTCGCGTCGGGACCGTGGTGCCTGCGGCCAAGGTCGGCCAGGGCCTCGTCGAGCGCGGCGACCTTCGCCGGATCGTCGGCGATCGCCCTGTAGACCGCGATCGTCGGTCCGTAGCGCTCCTTGAAGAACTCGCGGTAGCCCTCGGGTGTGGCGAAGGCGTCGACGACGAGCTCGCGCCGCTCCGCGCGTACGTCGTACACACCGTCGCCGAGGAGTGAGGCGACGTGCTCCGGGTCGCCCCAGCGCGGGGGTGGGGTGGCACCGGCCGGCGGCGGGGGCGCATAGGGTTTCATCGCGGCGAACATCTGGCCGATGAAGCCCTCCGGGGTCCAGGCAATGAGCCCGATCCGGCCGTCGGGACGGGTCACCCGCAGCAGCTCGGAGGCGGCCTTCTCGTGGAACGGCGCGAACATGATGCCGACGCAGGAGATCACCGCGTCGAACCGGCCGTCCGCGTAGGGCAGGTCCTCGGCGTCGGCGACCTCCCAGGTGAGCTCGAGTCCCTGGTCGGCGGCCTCCACCCGTCCGGCCTCGAGCAGCTCGGGAGTCAGGTCGCTGGCTACCACGGTGGCACCGGTGCGCGCCGCGGGGAGGGACGCGTTTCCGGAGCCGGCGGCGATGTCGAGCACCGTGTCGCGGGCGGTGATTCCGGTGGCGGCGACGAGGGTCTCGCCGAGGTCCGCGATCACGTCGGTGGCCACGGACGGGTAGTCGCCGAGCGCCCACATCGCCCGGTGCTTCGCCTTGAGGTCGGGGGTGACTGTCATGGTGTTCTCCTTGCTGGTCGGTGGTGCTTCCAGCGTCCGCGCGCGGTCGTCGTACGACCAGTCCCAGGTCTGAACCACTGTGGGTTCACGATCTGTACTGGTGCGGTGCCCGGAACGGCGGTGTACTGGTCGAGGGGGGGTTCGAGCACCGGGAGCCCAGATGACGTCGTACGGCCAGTTCTGCCCTGTCGCGAAGGCGATGGAGATCCTCGACGAGCGGTGGACGCTGCTCGTCGTACGCGAGCTGCTGGCGGGCAGCACGCACTTCAACGAGCTGCGCCGGGGGAACCCGAAGATGTCGCCGGCGCTGCTCTCCAAGCGGCTGCGGACCCTGGAGCGAGTGGGTGTCGTACGGCGCACGGGTGACGCCGTGGGCCGCACCAGCTACCGGCTGACCGAGAGCGGTGAGGAGCTGCGCCCGATCGTGGAGGCGCTCGGTGCGTGGGGCGTGCGCTGGATCGGCGAGCTCGGCACCGAGGACCTCGACCCGCACCTGTTGATGTGGGACATCCGGCGCACCGTGCCGGTTGACGCGTGGCCGCGCGAGCGCACGGTGCTGGCCTTCGAGCTGGACGACGTCGCACCGCGGGTGGCGCGATGGTGGCTGGTCGTGAGTGGCGCCGAGGCCGACATCTGCGACTACGACCCGGGTTTCGACGTCGACGCCACGATCAGGGCCGGGCTCCGCACGTTGACCGAGATCTGGCGTGGCGACCGGGAGTGGGCCGACGCGCTGCGCTCCGGAGCCGCGTCGGTGACCGGTCCGACCTCCGTGGCGCGGCAGGTCCCGGGCTGGCTCGGCCGGATGCAGCTGGCCGCCGTGCCCCGGCCGGCCTGACCGGTCATCGCAGGGCAGGCCGTGGGCTGGGTCTGTCCAGACGCGCCATCTTCTGGAATCCTTCGGGGCGGGAGGGTCGAGCGAAGGTGTGAGACCCATGAAGGCACAGATGTTCCGGCGGATCGGCCTCGGCGCCGCCGCCCTTGCGGTGGCGTTCCTGGGCACGCCGATGGCCAGCGGTGGCGACCCAGCCGTGGCACGCTCGAGCGTGCGTGCCGCCGTCCCGGCCGGGGGCTGTGGAGCCACGGTGCTCAAGCCGGACGGCCAGCCGTGGACCTGCACGTTCGTCGACACGTTCTCCACCAGTGCGTTGAACACCGACAAGTGGATCGTGCAGCGGACCGCGACCAGCAACTTCACCACGGGCGAGCCCGGCGGCGCCCGCGCGTGCTACCTCGACTCGCCGTCCACCGTGAGGGTGGCAGGCGGAAATCTGCGCCTGTCGGTGGTGCGGAAGGCGACCGCGTTCACCTGCAACGCGAGCAGTCCCTTCTCCACGAAGTACGCCGCCGGCATGGTCTCCACCCATGGTCGGTTCAGCCAGACCAACGGGCGCTTCGAGGTGCGGGCCCGCATTCCGGCGAGCCGAATCCAGGGCCTGCAGGAGACGCTGTGGCTGTGGCCGGTGAACCCCACGAAGTACGGCCCCCATCCGGACTCGGGGGAGATCGACTTCGCGGAGTTCTACAGCCTGCACCCCGACCACGTGATCCCGCGCATCCACTACAGCTATGACCCGGCGACGGTGAACCGGCTCACGAGCACCAACGTGGTGACGTCGTACAACTGCGTCATCGACCAGTCGGCGTACAACACCTACACGCTCGAGTGGGAGCCCGGCCGACTCACGATCCTGGTCAACGGCGACGTGTGCCTGGTCGACAACTACCAGGCCGACAACACGACAGTGCCGTACGCGCCGTTCGACTCGCCGTTCATGGTCGCCCTGACCCAGGCCCTCGGCCACGGCACCAATGCCCTGCCCGCGGACGCACCGCTGCCGGCCACGACGTACGTCGACTACGTGAAGGTGTGGCGCTGACACCGCACACGCAGCCGACGTACGAACTGGACGATCAGGATGCCGACAGTGCTCCTGTCCGGGCGCATACGACCTCGGCCGGGGCGCTGCGGGGGACGAGTAGGCAGGCGAGTCCGCCCGCGGCTGCGACGGCGCCGAAGAACCCGAACACCCACGCGTTTCCGAGTCCGCTGGTCAGCAGGATGCCGCCAACCGTCGGGCCGCACACCGCGCCGAGTCGGCCGATCCCTGTGGTCACGCCGAGAGCCGTACCGCGTACTTCGGCGTCGAAGTACGTCGCCACGTAGCCGAACACGATGATCTGCGTGCCGATCGAGCCGACCCCGGCGGCGAAGACTGCCACAGCGAGGACGCCTGTCGGCGGGGTGAAGGCCATGACGACGACCGAGGCCGTGGCGACCAGGAACATCACTGTCGCCACGCGGCGAGCGCCGAGCCGATCGGCAATCGTCGATCCAGTGATGCCGCCGACCACCGCGCCGACGTTGAGCAGCAACTGGAACGCGAGGGCCGATCCGAGACCGTAGTGGGCTGCCCGCATGAGCTGGGGAAGCCAGGTGTTGAGACCGAAGACCAGAAGGAAGCCCGCGAAGTTGGCGACCGAGAACGCGACAAGTGCGGCAACGGCGCGAACGTTGGTGAGCTGGCGGGTGCGCTGGACCGTCCTGCGATTGGGGGTCGCGGTGGAAGTCTCGGGGATGAAGACCCAGGCCAGCGGGAGCACGGTGACGAGAGCGAGACCGCCGAACGCCCAGAGTCCACGGAACCCGAAGTCGTCGAGGAGTGCCAGCGCGGAGAAGGCCGCGATCATGCCGCCCACGGGCATCCCGGCGAGCATGATCGCGTTCAGGCGCTGGCGCTCGTGAGGTCGCGCGACCTCGACGACGAGCGCGATCGCCACGGGGGCGATGCCTCCGAAACCGAGACCCGCGACGAACCGGAGCACGCTGAGGGTGGTCGGGTCGGGAGCGGCCGCGACCGCGAGCATGGTGACCGAGTAGAGGGTCAGGCAGCCGAGGAACAGCTTGCGCCGGCCGAAGAGGTCGGTGAGCGGGCCGGACGCGAGAGCCCCGAACAGCATGCCCAGGAGTGCGTAGCCCCCGATCGCTCCCACGTCTGCGGGGGAGAGCGACCACTCCTCGTAGGCGAGCAGGGAGGGAACGGTCGATCCGTAGATGATCAGGTCGTAGCCGTCGAAGATGATCGCGGCGAAGCAGATGAGCACCACCATCGGTCTGTTCGTCGTGGCGGGAGTTGTCTTTCCGGGAGCGTTCATGGCGAACTCCAAGGTCGGGTCAGGTGTGAGCAGCACCACCCTGCGCCTCGGGTTACACAACTGTCAATACTTTGACATAGACGTTGACATGTCGAGTGGGGTCGGTCTACCGTGATCGGCATGACAGCACTGGTGAACGAGTTGCCGACTCCGGAGACGGGCCTGGTTCCCTTCGACGCCCTTAGTCGTGAGACCTATCGCGAGAAGGGGTGGTGGACCGGGCGAACTCTGCCCGACGTACTCCTCCGAGCCGCCGAGTCGCATGCCGACCGGGTCGCCCTGGTCACGCCCGAGGTCACGTGGACCTACGCCGAGATGTTCGCCGAGGCGGCTCGCTTCGGAGCGGGGCTGAGTCGGCGGGTGGGCGTTCGACCGGGCGACGCGGTCATGTTCCAGATGGGCAATGTCGCCGAGACGATCGTGTCCTATCTCGGCTGCCTCCTTGCCGGAGCCCGCCCGGTGTGCACGCTTCCCCAGCACGGCGTTCGCGAGATCGGCCTTCTCGCCGAGCACGTCGGCGCACAGGTCCTCCTGACCCAGGGTGACTTCGGCGGAGGCAGGCTGGCAGCCCAGGCGCAACACCTGCAGGCCGAGGGGCGGATCCGCGACGTCGTCGTCGCCCGAGGAACAGCCTTCGCCGGTGCCACGTCGTACGGCGAGGTCATTGACGCGGGCGCGGACGCGGATCCGGCGGCGATGGTGGCGCTGCTGTCCGACCCCGACGGGATCGCGGTCTTCCAGCTCTCCGGCGGTACGACGGGCCTGCCCAAGGTGGCGCCCAGGCTGCACGAGGAGTACGCCTACAACTCCCTGGCCTGGGCACAGGCGATGGGCTACGGCCCCGAGAGTCGCCTGCTCTACCCGCTGCCGGTGATGCACAACGCCGGCATCTCGCTGGCGGTCCAGCCGGCGATCCTGGCCGGGGCGCAACTGGTTCTTGCTCCGTCAGCGGACATCGAGAGTCTTCTGGAGCTGATCACCCAGCACCGCATCGACGTGCTTCCGATGATGCCTCCGGCGCTCGCCATCCGGCTGCTGGAGTCCCCGGGGGCCAATGCTGCCGATCTCGGCGGCGTCCGCGAGTTCGTGGTCGGCGGGCAGAAGCTCCCGGTCGAGGTGGCCGAGAGGCTGCGCGACGAGCTCGGAATCAGGGTTCGGCAGATGTTCGGGATGGCCGAGGGCATGTTCCTGCTGACGCCGGAAGCGGCGGGGGAGGCCGTGAGCCACCACACGGTGGGTGCTCCCATCTCCCCGGGCGACGAGATCCGGATCCTCGACACGTTCGGGGAGCACGAGGTCGAGGACGGCCAGATCGGTGAGCTCGCCGCTCGAGGTCCCTACACGATCCGCGGCTACTACCGAGCCGAGGCCCACAATCGGACCTCGTTCACGGAGGACGGCTTCTATCGCACCGGTGACCTCGCCCGGCGCCACGTGACGCCCGATGGCGTCTTCTACTCCATCGAGGGAAGGATCAAGGACGTCATCAACCGTGGTGTCGAGAAGATCCATGCCGAGGAGGTCGAGGAGCTGATCGTCCAGCATCCATCAGTCACCACGGCTGCCCTGGTGGCCATGCCGGACCTGGTGCTCGGCGAGCGTGGGTGCGCCTACCTCGTGCTCGAGAACGACGCGGAGCCACTCGACGTCGCCTCCCTCGGAGCGCATCTGCTCGCACTCGGGCTGGCGAAGTACAAGCTCCCCGAGCGCGTGGAGATCGTCACCGCTCTGCCGCTGACGAATGTCGGGAAGGTCTCGAAGAAGGCCCTCCGTGAGGACATCCAGAGCCGGATGGCGGCTGAGCAGGGGGTCGTGCGATGAGCCGCAAGGTTGCAGTCGTGGGCGGTGGTCCGGCGGGTCTGTACTTCGCCAGGTTGCTGAAGCGCGCCGACCCCGCCCTCGAGGTCGTGGTGCACGAACGCATGGACGGCACCGCGGAGACCTTCGGGTTCGGTGTCGGTCTCACGGAGTCGACGATGCGCAACCTGCGATCCGCGGATCCGGAGACCGCCGAGCGGGTGAGGGAGGCCAGCCATGTCGGGCATGAGCTCAGGTTGCACGGCCACGACGGAATCGTCCCTCTCCACGGTGCTCGCAACCTGGCGATCGGGCGCGCTCGCCTGTTGGAGATCCTGACCGATGCGGCGATGGCCGTAGGCGTCGAGATCCGGCGTGGCGTGCGCGTTGACGCGACCTCGCTGGATGCTGACGTCGTGGTCGCGGCGGACGGCGTCACCAGTGCCACGCGAGACAAGTACGCCGCCGAGTTCGGCGTACGTTCGCGGCTCGGTCGGTCCCGCTTCGTGTGGTGTGGCGCCGACTTCGCCGTGGACTCGGCGTACTTCTCGGCCGCCCGGCGTGGCGACAGTCTCTTCGTCACCCACGCCTACCCGTATTCGCCCGACCGCAGCACGTTCCTCATCGAGGTCGATGACCTCACCTGGCGGGACTCGGGGCTCGAGGACTTCGACCGGCAGGTTCAACCCGGCGAGAGTGACCGGGCCAGTGTCGCCCTGCTCGAGGAGGTCTTCGCCTCGGATCTTCGCGGTCGTGGGCTGCTCACGAACCGCACCAGGTGGAGCCGGTTCACCAACCTGACCCTGGACACGTGGTCACACGAGAACGTGGTTCTCCTCGGGGACGCCGCCCACACTGCGCACTACACGCTCGGTTCGGGCACCAAGCTCGCGCTCGAGGATGCCATTGCGCTCGCTGAAGCGCTGGTCGGCGAGGCGTCCGTGGCTGACGCGTTCGCGGCGTACGAGGGTGCACGGCGACCTTCCGTGGAGCGGTTCAAGAAGCTCGCCCACCGCAGCCAGGCGTGGTGGGACAGCTACCGCCACCGCCACGAATGGTCTGCGGACCGGCTGGCGCTCTCGTACATGACGCGTTCCGGGAACCTGATGTTGAGCGACTACGCGGGGGAGCAGCTCCCGGCTGCTCGCAGGGCCCTTGCCTGGTTGGGGGAGAACGTCCCGGATCAGGCCGGCGAGCTCGAGGGCTGGGTGCTGGCACAGCCACTGGATCACCCCGGCATGGAACTGGCCGGACGCTCCGTGTCACGCGACGGACTGAAGGTTGCCGCCGCGGTACGCGAGATCGGGTGGAGCGAGCCGGACGTGTGGAGTGAGGCTGCGGATCGGCTGGTGTCCAGGATGCGTGGTTCGGACGACCTGCCGATCCTGCTCACCGGCCCGGACGCTCCCGATGCCGTGCCCGCGCGGGTCGATCTCGCCGAGCGGCTGCGCATGGAGCTGAGCCGGCCGATCGGCGTTCAGGTCCCCGTTGCGGCCACCTCCCTGGCGGCCACCGCCGTCGCGGCGGGCCGCGCCGACTTCGTGGTGACCCGGTGACGCGGGGCGGCGTCGTGACCCGGACGGCTCGCTACACTCCCCACATGGCGAAGGCATCGGCGGACAAGACGACGCGCAGTGGTCTGAGTCGCCAACTGGTCACCTCCGAACTTCTCGACAAGGCCACTGAGCTCTTTGCCGAGAAGGGCTACGAGTCCACGAGCCTGCTCGACATCGCCCAGGCGCTCGGCATCTCGCGCCCGGCGCTCTACCACTACGTGAGCAGCAAGGAAGAGCTGCTCTCGATCCTGGTCGAGCAGGTGAGCCTTGGCCTGGGAGAGGTCCTGGACAACCTCTCGGCGCGCGATGACCTGCTGCCCACCCAGAAGCTCGTGGACGTGGTCGGCCTGATGGTGCGCCAGCGTGCGGAACACCCCGCCCAGTTCCGGATCCTCGACCGTTCCGAGACAGTCCTCCCGGAGCCCGTCGGGACGCAGCACCGAGACGCGAAGCGCAGGGTCCTGCGCGGTGTCACGGCCGTGATCGAGGCCGGCATCGACGCCGGTGAGTTCCGCCCGGTCGATCCGCGTACGACGGCGCTCAGCCTCCTCGGCATGTGCAACTGGGTCGCGTGGTGGTTCGCCCGCGGGTCCGACGTCGAGGCTGTCGTGGCCACCGTGATTGATCTTGCGACCGCGATGCTGGTCGCCGACACCTCGGCACCTCGTCCCCACACCGCAGACACCGTCGACGAGATCCGCGTCCTGCTCGACCGGATCGCGCCCGCCCGCTGATCCCCACGGCAGTCCGGGGCGTTCTGCCCGGCTGCTGAGAACCGCCTCGCCCACCGGCGCCGGCGGTGTTCACGCACACCCATGTGGACACAAGTGTTGAAATATTGACACGACCGACTAGAGTGAACCCAGACGACCTAGGAGATGCCATGACCATCAACCGCGTGGGCCTGATCGTGCCCAGCACGAACGTCACCGTGGAGACCGAGATCCCGCTGCTGCTGAGCCGGGCGGGCGAGCACTTCTCGTTCCACTCGACGCGGATGCGGATGCACTCGGTGACGCCCGAGCAGCTGCGGGCGATGAACGCCCAGCGCGAGCGCTGCGTCCTGGAGATCGGGGACGCCGGGACGGACGTGGTGCTCTACGCCTGTCTCGTCGCGATCATGGCGATGGGCCCGGGCCACCATCGCGATGCGGAGTTCCGCATCGCCGAACAGCTCGGCTCCGGAGGCTCACCCACCAAGGTGCTCTCCAGTGCCGGCGCGCTCCTCCAGGCCCTCCAGGAGACCGGCGCCAAACGCGTCGCTCTCGTGATGCCGTACATGCTGCCGCTGGCCCGTCAGGTCGTCGACTACATCGAGGCCGAGGGCATTGAGGTCGTCGACTGGCGTGCGCTCGAGGTGGCGGACAACGCCGAGGTCGCCTGCATCCCCGGTGAGCGAGTCCTCGAGGCGGCGCGGGGTCTCGACCTGAGTGACGCGGACGCACTCGTCATCTCCTGCTGCGTGCAGATGCCGTCCCTCGACCTGGTGCAGGTGGCCGAGGACGAGCTCGGACTCCCTGTCCTGTCAGCCGCCACTGCGGGTGCGTACAGCATCCTGCGCAGCCTCGGCCTGCCCGTCGACATTCCCGGAGCCGGCTCCCTGCTCCGCGCCGACGCCGCCGTGCCTGTCTCCTGATCGAACACCTTGAGGAAGTGATCAGCATGTCCGAAACCACCGAGCCCGCGGCCCCCAAGGCCGTCCACCGCGTCCGCGGCGTCGACCACGCAGCGTTCCCGACGTTCGACCCGGTCGGCACCGTCCGGTTCTACCGTGACGTTCTCAAGTTCCCGGTCGTCCACTCGATCTGTGCCGCCGGTTGGGGCCCTGAGAAGCACCCCGACTTCATCCACTTCTTCTTCGACATCGGCAACGGTGATCGGCTGGCCTTCTTCTACTACTTCGGCTGGCAACCGGCCGGTGACCAGTCGGCCCCCGGCGACGCCTGGGCGCGGCTTCCCCATGAGACGCCCGAGTTCTTCAAGAACTCGCGGCACATCGCCCTCAACGTCTCCGACGAGGAAGACCTTCTGGAGTACCGCAGCCGGCTCGACGAGTCGGAGTGGCCCGTCGAGATGCAGGTGATGCACGAGACCATCGAGTCGATCTACACCCATGACCCCAACGGCTACATGCTCGAGATCACGCGACAGCTCCGGCCGGTCACCCTCCAGGAGGACCTGGACGCCGCGCTGACCATCGAGGCGCTCTGTGACGTGGCCGCCGGCGAGGACCCGTCCATGGACAAGCTGCTGACCCGCAAGGCCGAGCTCATTGTCGAGAAGGCAGGGGACTGGGAGAACGAGAACCCAGCCTGGCGCGAATCGGTGGAGGTGTGACCATGGCTCGCTTCTACGTCCTGGAGGTCCCCGAGAACGAAGGCGTCATCCGGGTCGCCGCCGACGACCCCACCTGCACGGTCGACCGGGTCGGCCCCTACTGCAGGTTGACCGCGAACGGCCCGATCGTCATCGACCGCAGGGCAACCGGAGTCCGGCACGCGGTCTGGTACAGCGCAGTCTCCGGCCTCGAGGCCTCCGTGGTCACCCAGCACGACAAGGACGCCCTGCGCGTGGAGTCCCGATGAGGCCGGCGCGTCTCGGTGACGGACGCTACATCGCCCCCGCCGATCTTCCCGAGCCCACCCGGGTCACCGCGCACGAGCTGCGCACCAGTGACGGCGCCACCGTGAGTGGTCTGCTGCGCACGGTGCCCGGGGCCACGACCGTCGCCTTCCTCATGCACCCCCGCCAGGACTTCTCCCACCACGTCCTGGTCCCTGAGCTGCTGCACCACGGCTTCGCCGTGTGGACCCAGGGCAGTCGTTCCGTCGGGAACGACCTCAGCCTGCTGCACGAGCAAGCTCTGCTCGACATGGCGGCCGGCCACGTCTTCCTGCGTGAATCGGGTTTCGAGAGCGTCCTCTCGGTCGGCCACTCCGGTGGTGCGGCCCTCGCTGCCTTCTATCTCCAACAGGCCGCGCTGGCGCCGGGGCAGCGTGTGCAGGCGACTCCCGGGGGCAAGTCCGTCCCGCTCGGCGAGGCCGAGATGCCACTGGCCGACGGGCTCGCGCTGATGGCTCCACATCCCGGGCAGGGTGCGCTCCTGCAGCGTGTCATCGACCCCTCGGTGACCGACGAGTCGGACCCGCTCTCGGTGGACCCGTCGCTCGACCCGTACAACCCTGACAACGGATTCGCTCCCGCGCCCCAACCCTCGTCCTACACGGTGGAGTTCATCGAGAGCTACCGGGCGGCCCAGCAGGCCCGGATCGCCCGGATCGACTCGATCGCGTTCGAGCGGGTCGAGTCGGCTCGAAATGCTCGCCGGCGCTACGCCCAGACCAAGGACCCCGCAGATCGGCGTACGTCGTTGGCGAGCGGCGTCATCGTCGTACACCGCACCGACGCCGACCTTCGCGCCGTCGATCCGAGGCTCGACCCCAATGACCGCCCCTATGGCTCGCTGTTCGGGCACCGCCCCGACCTCACGAACTACGGGATCGTCGGGTTCGGTCGACTGACCACGCCCGAGGCGTGGCTCTCGACCTGGTCGGCGAACACCAGCCGGGCAGACCTCGCCGCCTGCGCGCCCGGTGTCCCGGTGCCGACGCTCGTCGTCGAACTCACCGGTGACCAGGCCTGCTTCCCCGACGACGCCAAGCGATTCGCCAGCCTCTTCGGGCACGAGGACGTCAGCCTGGTCCGAACCCCGGGCCGGCATTTCGGGGCACCGCTCCACGAAGGGATGTCCTCCGGCGCCACCCTCGCCGGCCGCGAGATCTCCCGCTGGGCCGGCGAGAGATTCCCCAGCGAGGCCTTCCTGCCTGTCTGACGCGCACCCGTCCTGACGAAGAATGACCCGGTTCCAGATCTGGAGCCGGGTCATTCGTGTCTGCGTCCCCAGGGGTGCCGCAATCCACCCGAAACAGTCGTGTCGAAGTATTGACATGTCCGTAATGGGTGGTTCATTGTGGTACTCGCCACAAGGTCGGACGCCGCGGAACGGTGTACCGACCGGGCGGGCCCGAGACCGGCTTCCCGATGGAGCGGCACGGTGTCGTCGCGATTGACTCTCTGGGGGCGACGGCACGTGAGGGCAAACGTTCAAAGTGACAGGTGTCCAGACCATGACCGTGACCAATGACGGCGTCGCCCACCGGCGGAGGGCGCTGCTCGCCGGCTCCATCGGAGTGTTCGTCGAGTGGTTCGACTTCATCGTGTACGCATACTCCGCACCGGTGATCGCCACGTTGTTCTTCCCGCAGCAGGACCGCTCGGCCGCGCTGCTGGCGACCTTCGGGTTGTTCGGCGTCGCCTTCGTGGTGAGGCCGTTCGGCGGCTACTTCTTCGGCAACCTCGGCGACAAGATCGGCCGCCGCAACACCCTGTCCCTCGTCGTACTGCTCATGGGCGGCGCCACGATGTGCATCGGCGTCCTGCCGACCTACGCCTCGATCGGCCTGCTGGCGCCCGGGCTCCTCCTCCTGTGCCGACTGGTCCAGGGTTTCTCGGCGGGCGGTGAGAACGCGGGTGCCTTCGCCTTGATCGCCGAGTACGCCCCCGAAGGCCGCCGGGGTCTGTGGCTCAGCAGCACGGTCGTCATGAACATCCTGCCGGCGATGGCTGCCGCATTCACCGTGCTCCTGGTCACCAGCTCCATGTCTGCCGACTCGTACGCCGGCTGGGGCTGGCGCATGCCGTTCCTGATCGGCGGGGTCCTCGGCGTGATCGGCCTCTACCTGCGCCGTCGTCTGGAGGAGACTCCGGCTTTCCTGGCCGTTCAGGAACGGGACCAGGTCGAGCAGGCGCCCGCCGCTCGAGCGATCCGCAGCAACCTCCGGGGCATGGCGTTCGTGTTCGGGCTCTCGGCGCTGAACGGTCTTGCGTTCTACCTGCTCACCGCCTACCTCGTCACCTACCTGACCGAGACTGTCGGCCTGGCCCGGACGACCGCGCTGCTCGCCAACTTCGTCGTCCTCGGCGTGGTCATGGCCGTCGTGCCCTTGGCCGGACTGCTGAGTGATCGGGTCGGCCGTCGGCCCCTGATGGCGGCAGGTGCCGCCACCCTGGCCGTGCTGGTGGTCCCCGGCTTCCACCTGCTCACGGCTGGCGGGCTGACGAACGCCATCCTGGGCCAGCTTGTGATCGGGGTTGGCCTGGCTCTCTTCGCGGCGCCCTATGTCGCGGCCCAGGTCGAGCTGTTCCCGACCAGGACCAGGTACAGCGCCATCTCCATCAGCTACAACATCGCCTACGCCTTGTTTGCCGGCACCGGTCCGTTCGTGAGTGCCTTCCTCGTGAGTCGCACCGGACTCCAGGTGGCGCCGGGGATCTACCTCGCCGTGGTTGCGGGTCTGGTCTTCCTGTTGGTGCTGGCCCTGCCGGAGACGTACCGCCGCCCGCTCCTTCAGGGAGAGGAGTCCGGGGACACGGCCTCGACGTCGGGCGGTCGTTCCTCGAACAACTCCCTGGGGGTGCTGTGAACACCGGAATTCCTTCGTCGGTGGACGTCGATCGCGAGGTCATGCGCTACGACTCGACGATCCGCAAGCTCCGGCAGGCGATCCCGGCGCGCACCGAGGACGGTGTCTCGCTGGCACTCGTGTACCAGGCGCGCGAAAGCGCCCTCCTCGCGGTGCACGTCGCGCAGCGGATGATCGGTGCGCTGGACCGCGGAGATCTCGTGCGGGCCCGGGCTCACGCGACCATGGAGGGGCATCTCGCCAGGTTGTACGAGGCCAAGTGGAACCTCGGTCGCGTCGACGGGACGTACGTCGACTTCGCAGCCCCGGAGTCGAGTCCGGACCCGATCGAGCTGCTGCGGCGCTTCGAAGCCGTGACGTCGGGTGCGCTCGACGTCGCAGACGCGTGCCGTGGTGGGATCGTCCTGCCGGCACCTGCGCCCCTGTCGCTCCAGCGCCGGGGTTCGGAGGTGCTGCACACGGAGTCCGGCGTACCGCTGGTGCCGACCGTCTGCCCTGTTGTCGTCCTGACCGGATCGAACGAGGACATGGGCCGGCAGTACGCCCAGCAGGTCGTCGACATCTACGGGACCTGGATCTTCGACCGGCTCGCAGCCCGGGTGATCAGCGACGACACTCGCCTGGTGCTCGCCGAGTGGGAGTCGCAGTTGGCCCGACACGCGCCGGAGGTCCTCGACTTCGCGCGAGGATGGGCGGACGGTGCTGCGTCGCGGGGAATTGCCCTGGACCACGGGCACGCGCTCGCCGTCTGGACCGGCTACAACGAGCCGGCCCACAATCACGTGATGTTCGGCGAGGAGCTGAGCGGCGACTCCTCCTTGGGGGTGCACGCCTACTCGGGTGCGCACTTCTCTCCGAGTGGCGAGGTCACCGACATGTGCAGCGGCTTCTGTGCCTGGTCGAGCGCGACGGTGGACGGCGGCCTGGTCGGCGCCTCCACCACCGACCACGACTGCACCTACCAGGCGACCATCGTGGCCTTCCCCGACCGGGGCAACAGCTTCGTCCACACCCCCTTCTCGGCCAACGGCTCGATTCCCGGACTGGGCCGCTTCTTCATGGCCGGCCACCCCGGCTTCAACGACAAGGGAGTCGCCTACGTCCACCACGGAGGGCAGGGCATCGACGGGGCAAGCGGCGGAGGCGGCCCGAGGGAGCAATGGGGTTACGGGCTTCGTCGGGGTGCGTCGACCTTTCACGCGCTCCAGTTCGCCGACACTGCACAAGAGGCGCGCGACATGATGCTGTCCTTCCCTGTCGGTGACCCGGGTCCGATCCTCGGCACGGCCGGTGGGCTGTTCGCCGACGCCCACTACGGAGTCGCGATCGAGGAGCGCGCAGGCAGTCCCGAGGAGCCGCGGCCAATCCTGCGTGAGCACACCGAGGACGCCAACGGAGAGCTGGTGCCGGTGCTCTACGCGAACAACAACCCGTTGAGCGAAGAGCCGGGTAGCTGGGCGGGTCCCCGGGAGGGAAAGTACGTCTACTCCTCGGAGAGTGGTTGGTACATCCGACGCCCGGACGACGCCGGAACGTCCGACCCGGCACTCCTCGCAGCGCGGCTCTCGAGCAAGAACAGTGCGGCGCGCAACAGGTTCTTCCACCGCCAGATGTCGCAGGGGTTCGGCAGCATCGACGTCGACTTCGTGACCTCGATGTACCGGACGAGCGGATCCATGCCTGACGGTGACTACCCGGAGTCGGTCGAACGATGGAACGCGGGGGAGGAATGGGAGGCTTCCGCGGCCCACCGTGGCAACGCGTTCACGGCAGTGATCAAGCCGTCGAGCAGCGACCCCGGCGAGTACCACGCCTGCATCGGGCCCGCCGATCGTCACCTGCAGATCCGCGAGCCCAGCCACGGGCACTACTACTTCGACGAGACCGGAGAGTTCTGGAGGCTGCGGCTCATGGAGAGTTCCGAACTGTTGCTGAAGGACGCCGAGGACGAGGCGCGGCGGCGGGTCGATGCTGCATCGGCCCGCCTGGCAGCACTGCCTGACGATCATCCCGAGAGAGGACTGGCCGCGGGTTGGCTCACGGAGGCGATTGAGTGCCTGGCCTCCCTGGCGGATCCCACCGAGGGCGGTCTTCCGCCGGACGAACGAGCCGCTGTCATCGCGAAGCAGGTGCGGGCGGCATGTCGGGCCCAGGTTCGCGCGGCTCAGGTCATACGTCTCCCAACTGGTCTGACCACTTGACCACCTGCCGCCCGTCGGCCTAGCGTTGCCGGCATGCCACTGCAACCGGTCAACCGCAGGTCCGTGCCCGACGAGGTGTTCGACCAGCTGGTCGGCGAGCTCACCGGCGGCGAGCTCGGCCCGGGCCAGAGCCTGCCCAGCGAACGACGCCTGGCCGAGGTGCTGGGCGTCTCGAGGCCGGCGGTCCGGGAGGCGTTGCAGCGCCTGGCGCAGGCCGGGCTGGTCGACGTACGCCAGGGCGGCGCGACCACGGTCCGCGACTTCCGGCAGGTCGGCGGGCTGGAGCTGCTGCCCCGGTTGCTGTTCGCCGGCGGCAACCTCGACCTCTCCGTGGCGCGGAGCATCCTCGAGGCACGGCTGCACGTGGGCCCGCGGATCGCCGCGTTGGCGGCCGAGCGGGGCGGTGCCGATCTGGCCGACGCCCTCGACGCCGCCGTGGCGTCACTGGCCGCCGAGTCCGACCCGGTCGCCCGCCAACGCTGCGCGCTCGTGTTCTGGGACCTCCTGGTCGACGGCGCGGAGTCGATCACCTTCCGGCTGATGTTCAACAGCATGCGCGCGGCCTACGAGCCGGCCCTCGAGGCGCTGGCGGTGGTGCTGTCCTCCGAGGTCGACCGGGTCGAGGCCTATCGGGCCGTCGCGAAGGCTGTGGCCGGAGGCAATGCGAGGCTCGCGGAGCGCCGGGCCGCCGCCCTGCTGACGGTGGCGACCGATGCGGTCAACGCGGCCATCGACGACTTCGAGGGCGGCGTCGAATGAGCACGGACCGACCCGACGTGGGCGAGCAGCGCCTGGCGGCCGACGAGGCGCGGGTCTCCCGCCGGCCGAAGGTCTCCCTCGGCTCGAGCTTCCGCGCGTTCTGGGCCCACCCCTCGCCGTGGATGATCATGGCCGTGCTCGTGGCCGGGGTGACCGCGCGCGCTCTGGTCGGGGACTGGCGCTCGGGTGACCTGTGGGCACCGGTGGTGCTGGTCGCGCTCTTCCCGGTGCTCGAGTGGCTGATCCACGTCTTCGTCCTGCACTGGCGCCCCCGGCAGGTGGCCGGTGTCACGATCGACACCCTGCTGGCCCGCAAGCACCGTGAGCACCACGCCGACCCCCGTGATGTGCCGCTGGTCTTCATCCCGTGGCGCGCGCTGGTGTGGGTGATCGTCGGCTACCACGCGATTGCGCTGCTGGCGTTCCCGCGGCTGGGCCAAGCGCTCACCTTCACCGTCTCGGTCGCCGTCGTGGGGCTGGCCTACGAGTGGACCCACTACCTGATCCACAGCGACTACCGGCCGGTCTCGCGCGCCTACAAGGCGGTGTGGCGCAACCACCGGCTGCACCACTACCGCAACGAGCACTACTGGTTCACGGTCACCACCACGAACACCGCCGACCGCCTGTTCGGGACCTACCCGGACCCGGCGAGCGTGCCGGCGTCGGCGACCGCGAAGAACCTGCACGGCGGCTCGTGACTCCGAGCCGCCGCGCAGGTCCGGGTCAGCGGATCTTGACCAACGCTCCCGGACCGAAGACCGGGCCGACCGCGTAGATCGTCCCGTTCCTCGCCACGTCGGCGCCGCCGGGCATGATCAGCTTGTCCTTGGCGATCTCGGCGTGGTTGCCGCTCCGCCTGACCTTGAACAGGCCGCCGACCTCGGAGCCGGGAAGTCCGAGCTCCATGGCGAGCCAGCTCATCTTCGACAGGCTCACCGCGTAGACCGACCTGCTGTCGGCGGTGAGGTCCACGATCGACGTCAGGCCGTCGGCGTACCGCGTGCAGGTGCCCGTGTCGGGCGCCTCCGGGTCGCACACCGCGTCGAGCGAGCCCGGCTTGATCCGCCAGATCTGCGAGGTGCCGGGGTTGGCCGGGAAGCCGCGCAGCTCGCCGACGTACCAGTAACCGTCCGGTCCGACCGTGACCGACGTGGGCACGGCCTCCGAGTTGATCGGGGTGCCGGCCGGCGGCAGGCCGGTGGGGTTGCCCTCCATGTCGACGTCGGGGAGGCCTTCGGGCACCTCGACCATGCGCGGCCTGAACCGGGCCACGGTCTTGACGGTGCCGTCCGGCCAGACCCGGAGCAGGTCGTTGCCGCCGGCGTCGGCGACCAGGACCGTGCCGTCCTTGAGGGCGAGCACGCCGTACGGGTTGGTGTCCGTGGGCACGCCTTCCTGGTCGTCGGGGTCGGGGTCGGTGGCCTGGTGGCCCTTGATGTCCGCGAACGGCTGCAGCTCACCGTGACGCAGCTTGTAGAGCGTGGCCGCACCGGGCGGCAGCTCCTCGGCCGCCCCGCCGCCACCGGTGAGGAAGTAGAACCTGCCCCGCGACTGCGAGGCGTCCGACGCGAACCCTGCGGCCTCGTCGATCCCGCCGAGCCGGATCACCCGGGCCGGTCGGTTGCGGCGCTCGACGACGAGGCTGAAGCTGCCGTCGTCCTCGGTCACCAGGGTGATTCCCGGTCTGATCGACTCGACGCCACGAGGCCCCGAGAGGTCGACCACGGTGGAGATCCTGTCGTGCCGGTGTCCGGCTTGGGCCGGTGTCACGCCGGCAGCGACGAGTGCGACCACTCCCAGGCCCACCGCCGCGGTTCGTGCTTTCGAGTGAAGCATTGAGGCCTCCCAGCCTTGTCTTCCCGCCGCGCACCCAGACAAGCAGCAGGAGTCCGGGCTGTCATCGGCCAACTTGGGGAACTCGGCGTATCGCGGGACGTGGGTGTGGAACCCGGGCGCCGGGGCGGGTGAGACAATCAGTGCATGTCCGAGACCAAGCCCGTCAAGCGCGCCAAGCACCTGATGGACCCGAACAACCCGCGTCCGTCCGTTCGCAAGGACGCGATGCACGTCTCGCACGTGCAGAAGTGGGTCATGTCGGTGCTCGCGGTGACCACGATCCTGCACCTCGTGGTCGGACTTGTCCTCGCCGCCGCGATGGTCGAGGACGACCGCCTCGACGCCCAGATCGGCCTGCTGGTCATCGCCGGAATCTTCGGCGTCCTCTCGGTCGCCGTCGGCCGGGTCATCCACCAGCGCTCGATGCTCACGCCCTGGTTGCTGCTCGGTCCCGTCCCGGCCCTGATCGGCGCCTGGTTCGTCCTCTGACCCGTCGCCAGTTCCTGTCGACCCGTCGCCAGTTCTGGCGCATGGCGTGAACTCACGACGGGTCGATCGGAACTCACGACGGGTCGATTGGTATTGACGACGGGTCGATCGGAACTCACGACGGGTCGGCGAGGGCGGCAGCTGCTTCGTCGATGATCGCCTGCATGGCCGTGCGGGCGTCGTCCGCGTCACCGGTGCGGATCGCGTTCGCCACCCGCTCGTGCAGCGCGACGGCGTCAGCTCGCGGGGTGGCGGGCATGAGGTGGTGGTGGGTCCGGCCGGCCAGCACCTCGGCGACGACGTCCCCGAGGGCGCGCAGCATCTCGTTGCCCGAGGCCTCGAGCATCGTGCGGTGGAAGATCGTGTCGGCGACCAGGTAGGCCTCCAGGTCACCCGAGTGCCGGTGGGCCACCATGTCCATCACCGCGCCGGAGAGCGCCGAGCACTGCTGCGGCGTCGCACGTTCGGCGGCCAGGGCAGCGGCCACCGGCTCGAAGCCCGAGCGCAGCTCGCTCAGTGAGAGCAGCTGGTTCGTGCGATCGTCGCCGGCCAGGCGCCAGCGGATCACGCGCGGATCGAAGACGTGCCAGTTGTCGCGGGGGCAGACGGTCACGCCGACGCGGCGGCGAGAGGTGACCAGCCCCATCGACTGGAGCACCCGCACCGCCTCGCGGGAGACCGAGCGCGACACGGCGTACTCGGTGTCGACGGAGTCGAGGGTCAGCACCTGCCCGGGGGTGAGGTCGCCGGAGACGATGCGCAGGCCGAGGGCCTCCAGCACCGTGGAGTGCAGGCCGCCCGGGTCGTCCATGGTCATCCCCAAAGATCAGATTTAATGCCACAAGGTCTTGATAAGAGCAGATCAATCGTTGCATGCTGTGACGCGGGGCACAACACGTCCCCACGAATTCGGACCCGCGGGAGGAACCGCAGATGAGCACAGACCGGAAACCACTGCTGGTGGTGATGGGCATCTCCGGGTCGGGGAAGTCCGTGGTGGGCGCGGCCCTGGCGCAACGAATCCGGGTCCCGTTCGTCGACGCCGACGACCTGCACCCGGCGGCGAACATCGCCAAGATGTCCGCGGGTCACCCCCTCGACGACCGTGACAGGCACCCGTGGCTGGAGACGATCGGCGCGTGGCTGGCCGAGCATGAGTCGGGCGGTGGCGTGGTGGCCTGCTCGGCCCTGAAGCGCAAGTACCGCGACCAGCTGCGCCACCACAGTCACCGGGTCGGCTTCGTGCACCTCGACGGCAAGCGCGACGTCATCGCCGCCCGGCAGGCCAGTCGCCCGGGCCACTTCATGCCGGCCTCGCTGCTCACCTCGCAGCTGCAGACCCTCGAACGCCTCAGCCCCGACGAGGGCGGCCTCGTCATCGACATCGACCAGAGCATCGACGCCATCGTCCAGGAGTACGTCGACCAGACCGGGAGCACCCGATGAACCTGATCCTTCCCCTCGCCACCGACGACATCATCGAGCCGGTCGCCTCCTCGGGCCAGCTGATGGCCGCCACCGGCCTCGGCATCGCGGTGATCGTCGTGCTGATCACCTGGGCCAAGCTGCACCCCTTCCTGTCCCTGACCTTCGGCGGGCTCACCGTCGGCATCGTGGCCGGCGTACCCCTCGCCGACGGCATCGCGAGCTTCACCAAGGGCTTCGGCGAGACAACTGCCGGCGTCGGCACGCTGATCGCGCTGGGCGCGATCTTCGGCAAGCTGCTCGCCGACTCGGGTGGTGCCGACCAGATCGTCGACACGATCATCGGCCGGGCCTCGACGCGGGCCCTGCCGTGGGCGATGGCCGGAGTCGGCGCGATCATCGGGCTGCCGATGTTCTTCGAGATCGGCCTCGTGCTGCTGATGCCGGTGATCTACCTCGTGGCGCGGCGGGCGCAGCTGTCCCTGATCGCGGTCGGAATCCCTGCCCTGGCTGGGCTCTCGGCCATGCACGGCCTCGTGCCCCCGCACCCCGGGCCGCTGACCGCCATCAACTACCTCGACGCCGACCTGGGCATCACCCTGGCCTTCGGAGTCGCGATCGCCATCCCGACCGTGGTCCTGGCCGGACCTGTCTTCGCGAAGGTGGCCGACCGCTGGGTGGGCGACGTGTTCGTGCCCGAGGGCCGCTTCGGTGACAGTGACGACGCGGACGCCGGCGCCGGCATCGCCGACCACCGTCCGAGCTTCGCGCTGACGCTCTTCTCGGTGCTGCTCCCGGTCGTGCTGATGATGGCCCGCGCCCTGGCCGAGATCATCATCAACGACGAGTCGAACGCCGTGCAGAAGGTGCTCGACGCGCTCGGCACGCCGATCGTGGCCCTCCTGATCGCCGTCATCGTCGGCATGTTCACCCTGGGGCGTGCGTCGGGGATGAGCCGCGACCAGATTTCGAAGTCGGTCGAGAGCTCGCTTCCCGGTATCGCCGGCATCGTGCTGATCGTGGCCGCCGGCGGCGGCTTCAAGACCTCGCTCGTCGACACCGGCGTCGGCACCCTGGTCGCCCGGTGGGTGGCCGACAGCGGTGTCTCGGTGCTGCTGCTGGCCTGGTTCGTCGCCGTACTCATCCGCCTGGCCACCGGCTCGGCGACCGTCGCGACGGTGACCGCGGCCGGCCTGCTGACCCCGCTGACGGCCGGGCTGTCCCAGCCCGAGATCTCCCTGATGGTGCTGGCGATCGGCTCCGGGTCGGTGTTCTTCTCCCACGTCAACGACGCCGGGTTCTGGCTGGTGAAGGAGTACTTCGGGATGTCCGTCACGCAGACCCTCAAGTCGTGGTCCCTCATGGAGACGCTGCTCTCGGTGACCGGCCTGGTCTTCGTGCTTGCCCTCGGCCTGGTCGTCTGAGCGGTGCTCCTGGTGAGGGAACCGTTCCGGAGCCCCTATCGTCGGATCACCATGATGCGTTCACTTGTTGCTCGACGGACCAGCCTCCTGCTCGCCGTGCCGACCACCCTGCTCGCGCTCACCCTCGGCGCCTGCGGCTCGGAGTCGGACGGCGACGATGACACCCGCGCGGAGGACACGACACAGACGACTCCCTCCACCGACCCGGGCAGTACGTCGCCCAGTACTTCAACGGGTGGGGGAGGCGTCGACTTCGACGAGGTGGCGATCCTGCACGCCACCGCTGCCGGGGGTGAGACGAGCGCGGCGCCCGTCGTACTCGACTCGGACGCCGCGGTGGCCGACTTCGTGGCCCCGTTCACCAGGGGCGACCTCGGCCAGCAGGTGCAGACGACGTACGTCGCGACGAAGGTGCCCGACGGCAGGACGATGGTCGGCAGCGTCGTCTCGATCGGCTGCGACGTGCCCCCCGGGGTGACCGTCAGCGCCGCCGACAGCCTCACGATCACCCCGAAGAAGGTGGCCTCACCGCTGCCCGAGTGCCTCGCCCCGGTGACCACCGTGGCGCTGGTGCTGGTCGACTCCGACGCGGTCACCTGAGACCGACGATCGGGCGCCCAGCGCGCGATGCGGCAGAATGAGTGCCGATGACCCCTGACTACGCACTGCCCGAAGACAACCGTTTCGAGAGCGATCCCGAGGAGGTTCTTCCCGATGACCCCGGTCTGCCGGTGGGTTGGGAGGCGGGAATCCCCGACCCGGACAACTCCGAGGACGTGCTCCGGCTCACCGAGTTGCTGCGCGCCCACGAGGACTCCGGCCGCGGCTGGGCCGGTGCCTCCGAGGACGACGTCCTGGTCGAGGTCTCCGAGCACGGGCTGCGCATGCGCGAGAACCTCGTCATCCGTGACAAGTCCGGCACGATCCGCGCCTGGGCCAGCGTGCACGACCGTTCGCTCAACCGCATGCTCTACGTCCACATCCTCGACCGGTCGCTCTCGCCCGGCGCGGCAGAGCGCTGCTCCGACGTGCTCTTCACCTGGGCCGAGGGCCAGGCGCGCGAGGTCGGCGCGGCCCGTGGGCTCGACGTGCAACAGATCGACACGGGAGCCTTCGCCGACGACGAGCGCCAGCACAAGATGCTCGAGGAGGCGAACTTCAACCGGGTCCGCACCTGGTGGCAGATGAGCCGCCCGGTCACCGCCGACGAGGCCGGCCTGGTGCCCGATCCCGAGCACTGGGAGCGCAAGGGCGTGGTCTTCCGGCAGGTGCGTCGCGAGGGCGGCGGCATGCCCGACGTCAACGATCTGAGGGCCGTGCACGAGATTCTCGAGAGCGCCTTCACCGACCACTTCAACTCCTCCGAGGAGACCTTCGCGGAGTTCGTGCACCGGGTGCGTGAGGACCCGGGCCACCGCTGGGACCACTGGTGGCTGGCCGAGATCGTCGACGGCGAGGGAGAGCCCGAACCGGCCGGTGCGCTGGTCGGCACGGTGTCGGAGAGCTCGACCGGACCCGACGGCTCCTACGTGTCCTACCTCGGCGTGCTCGAGTCCGCCCGCGGCCGCGGAGTGGCCAAGGGGCTGCTCAAGACGATCATCGCCGACGCCGCGGCGAGGGGTCGCGACCGTGTCGGCCTCGAGGTCGACGCCGACTCCTCGACCGGCGCCGACCAGCTGTACGTCGGCATGGGCTGGAAGACGAAATACGTCACCGAGTCGTGGCACAAGGACATCCCTGTCACGTCATGAGCGGGTGCTAGCGTCCCCGGCATGCCTGCACCTGCGTTCGACCAGCTCCGCGCCCGGGCCCGTGCCCGGCTCGGTCCCCGACTACGCACCCTGACCGCCCGCGGTGACTCGCCGACGTGCCTGGTCTGCGGCTCGAAGAAGTACGTCGAGCGCACGGTGGCCTACACGCGTGAGCCGGCCAAGACGTGCGACGTACGCGTCTGCCAGCACTGCGGGTTCGTGCACATGCCGGGCCACATCGAAAGCCGCTACGCAGCCAAGACCGACATCGAGCAGCTGCCGGCCGGTCACGGGCGCCTCGGCGACCTCGAGGTGCCCGGGCGCGAGTTCCACATGGTCAAGATGGGCGTCGACATCCTCGGCGGCACCGGCCACGAGGCGCTGATCTTCGGCGCCGGGCGCAGCATGGACAACCACCACGTGGCCAAGCTTCCCGAGGTCGAGCGCGTGGCGATCAGCGACATCATGAAGGTGCGCGACGACGCCGAGTTCATCGACGCCAACGACCCGCCGAAGCGGAAGTTCTCCGTGGTCGTGGCCAGTGAGGTGATCGAGCACTTCCGCGACCCGCACGAGGACTTCGCCCGGCTGCTCGGGCTCGTGCGGCGTGACGGGCTGCTGATCTGCGGCACCAACATCCACGACGGCGGCAAGCTCGCGGCCGACCGCTACATCTTCTATCCCGACCACACCTCGTACTACTCCCCGCAGGCGCTGCGGCTGGTGGCCGACCGGGCCGGCGTGCACCTCGACTTCCGCGCGCCGCTCGTGGGCCAGGCGATGCGCAAGCGCTACGTGATCATGAGCCGTTCGTCGCGCGCGATGACCAGGGTGGCCGACTACTTCGGCCGCGAGGTCTACGCGCCGTCCGAGCTGGCCCGCCCACCGCAGCCGGTGCCGCAGCGCAGCCACCAGGCCTGGCGCTAGGACCTCACTCCCAGCTGCCACCGACCATGACACGAACCGGCTTGGGCATGGGCGCGGCGGCGTCGGCGACCTGGGACAGGTCACCGTCGAGGACGACCAGGTCGGCACGCATCCCGGGTGCGAGGGTGCCGACGTACTGCTCCTCGTGCACCAGGTAGGCGCTGTCGACTGTCATTGCCTGAACCGCACGGTGCACGTCGATGCGCTCGGCCGCGCCGAGCACCGAGCCGCCGCTGGTGAGGCGGTTGACGGCGGTGCGCAGGGTCGCGAGCGGATCCATCGGCGTGATGGGGCAGTCGGAGTGCAGCCCGAACCGCAGGCCCGCAGCAGCCGCCGAGGCGAGCGGGTCGAGGAAGTCGCTGCGCACGTCACCCAGGAACCTCTCGCGGTGCCGGTCACCCCAGAAGTAGACGTGGTTGACGAAGAAGCTCACCCCCACACCCGCCTCCTTCAACGCGTCGAGGTCGGCCGTGCTCGTCACCTGGCAGTGCTCGATGCGGTGCCGCGGGTCGTGCGTGCCCTGCCCGGCGCGGTTGATCGCGGTCAGCGCAGCGCCGACCGCGGCGTCGCCGTTCGCATGCACGGCCAGCTGCCCTCCGGCGGCGGCGACGGGTGCCACCATCGCGTCCAGCACCTCCTGGGGCTGCAGGAGCTCGCCGTGGTGCCCCGGGTCGCAGAGGTACGGCGCGCGCAGGGCCGCGGACAGCCCCTGGATCGAACCGTCGGCCCAGAACTTGGCGCCGGCGAGGCGGAAGCGGCCGACGGACTGTCCCGCCGCTTCGAAGACCGTGTCGCCGTCGAGGGGCAGGTCTCCCCGCAGGAAGCCCACGACGCGGACCGGCAGCCGGCCCTCGGCGTCCAGCCGACGGTAGGCGTCCAGCTCCTCGGGGCCGCCGATCAGGCCGACACCGAGGTCGTGCACGGTGGTGATGCCGCGTTCACGAGCCCGGGACAGTGCGCGGAGCAGGGCGTCCTCCAGGTCCGTGTCCGAGAGTGCCGGCACCGCCGCGAGCACCCGGCTCACCGCGTCGATCTCCCAAGCCATGCCGGTCAGTCGCCCCGATGCGTCCCGCGGGAACCGAGGGTCGTCGATCGCGACGGTCTCCTCATCGACCCGCGCCAACGCCAGAGCGACCGTGTTGGCGACCAGGAAGTGACCGGAGATGTGCGAGACGATCACCGGGTCGGTGCTGCTGACGGCGTCCAGGTCGTCGCGGGTCGGGTGGCGTCCCTCGGCCAGCAGGGTGTCGTCGTACCCCCACCCGCGGATCCAGGCCCCGCTCTCGACGGGCAGGGCGGCCAGCGCCGCCTGCAGGTCGGGGATGGTGCCGACACCGGGCGAGCGACAGTCGGCCCACAGGTCGGTCAGTCCGGTGTACGCCGGGTGCACGTGGGACTCGATGAGGCCCGGCAGCACGGTGGCGCCCTCGAGGTCGAGGCGTTCGACGTGCGCGGAGGCCAGAGTGGCCACCTCCGACTCCGTGCCGACGGCCACCACGACCCCGTCCCGGACCAGGATCGCCTCGACCCCCGGCCGATCGGGATCCATGGTCACGACGTCGGCGCCGACGAGTAGCAGGTCGCTCATCGAGCCTCCACCACCTTCGCCGTGGGGCGGGGCGAACGCGTCGAGTGCGAGCGAGGGCGAAGGGCACGCAGGCCGGGCACGGGATTCTCGGCCGGCCACACGATGCGGCTGACGATCACCACGGTCGCGTTGACCAGCAGGGCCAGGAACCCGATGTTGAGACCGTGCTCGGCCCACCAGGGCGGAGTGTCCGCGCCCTCCTGGACCATGAACATGGCCAGGACGAGGACGTCGCCGACGATCACGCCGAGCGCCAGCGCGGCGGGGCGGACCTTCCAGCCGAAGATCATGGCGAGGAAGACGATGAGCGCCTGGGTGACGCCGTAGTACGAGGTGTTGACCAGCGTGAGCAGCAGCGACGGCAGCTCCAGGGTCAGCACCAGCGAGACGATCAGGTAGGCGAAGATCACGACTCGCACCCAACTGCGCTGCTTCTCGGCGGGGATGCCGCGGATGATGTTGCGGGACACCAGTGAGCCGATGCCGAGGGCCGAGCCGCACAGGACGACGATCGCGCAGAGCGCTGCGCCACCGGCGACCAGGCCGGTCAGCCAGTCCGGCAGCACCTGGCGTGAGAGCTGCAGCAGCGCCTGGTTGGAGGCCGGACCCTCCAGCCGGTGCGGCAGGAGTACGACGGCGGCGAACGCTGCCGCGACCAGGAACGGGTACATCAGCATGTAGAGCGGGTTGAATCGCGCCGCACGCTTGAGAGTGCCCTCGGACTTGGCGGCGAAGATGGCCTGGGCGATGAACGGGAAGACGAAGAACCCCATCGCCTGGAAGACCACGGTCGTCATCGTGAACGTCAGCGACGAGCCCGTGAGCGTGTAGTGGGTCGACGGTACGGCGCCGGCATCGGCCGCCTTGTCGAACAGCGCGGTCGTGCCGTCCGACTTGGCGACGGCGGCCAGGCCCACGAGGATCGCGCCGAGGAGCAGGGCGCCGTCCTTGACGAACGAGACGAACGCGGGCGCGCGGACCCCCGAGAGCAGCAGGAAGACCATGGTGAGTCCCGCGCCGGCGAGAACCGCGGCGGTCGGGTCGATCCGGATGCCGAGCGCGCTCATCGCCACCTGGAGGCCGGTCAGCTGCAACTGGCCCCACGGGATCAGGAAGATGACCGACGAGATCGCGATGGTGAGCTCGAGCGGACGCGAGCGGAAGTGGGAGCCGGCGGCGTCGGGCAGCGTCATCGCGCCGTAGCGCTTGCCGGCCTGCCACAGGTAGGGCGCCAGCCAGTAGCCGATCGGGTAGGCCAGCAGGATGTAGGCGATGAACCACACGCCGTAGTTGGCCCCGAAGGCGTAGACGCCGCCGGGGAAGCCGAGCAGCGTGCCGATGCTGTAGGCCTCACCGGCACCGAGCACGAAGATCAGGATCGGGCCGAACGACCGGCCGCCGACCAGGTAGTCGTCGATGTCGGCACTGCTGGCGCGCCGGGACATGATGCCGGCGGCGAGCGCCAGGCCGAGGACGAGGCTGAACGTCAGGAGGATCATGCGAGCTCCTCCGCGTCCTGCAGCTCGCGCTCGACGTACTCGGCCTCGTCGTAGCACTTCCACGCGACGTGGATGCACAGGGCGGTCAACGGCATCCAGAGGAAGAGCCAGGCGAAGAGGACCGGGAAGCCCGCAACCTGGGCTGTCGAGTCGGCGAACATGAGAATTCCACCGAGGACGCCCACGGAGGGCACCCCGATGGAGAGCAGGACGCTCTTGAGCTCGTTGGACATGGTGTGCTCCAGGTGAGTGGGGGAAACTGATTTCAGTGTGTCCCCGGTCACGCCGGACGGGCCACTGCGAATGCACGATCCTGTGCGTCGGATTTCGTGAAATTCACCAAGGAGGAACCGTGGCCGCGGACGACACCCTCGCCCGGGCATGCGCCCGGGTCGCCGAGGACCTCGACGGGCTCGTCGGACGCGTCGTCTCCCGAATACGTTCCGTGGTTCCGGCGTACTCGGTCGTGGCCTACCAGGAGCAGTTCGACTACATCCGCAGCGAGTTCGCCACCATGCTGGACTGCCTGGCCCGGGGCGCGGCGCTCCCTGCTGACCTGGTCGAGAAGACCCGCGAGGTCGGGAAGCGACGCGCGCAGCAGGGCATGACCCTGCAGGACGTCGTCCAGAGCTACCACCTCGGGCTCAAGGAGATCTGGTCGTCCCTGGTGGAGCAGGGCGGGGACGCCGGCCCGGCGCTGCTCGACGCGTCCAGCTACCTCTGGGACAACGTGCACGTGCTGACCTCGGCCGTCGCGGTGGGTCATGGTGAGGCCACGCGCAGTGCCCAAGCCGTCAGGGTCGGACTGCGCTACCGCCTCCTCGAGGCACTCGCCCAAGGGTCGGGGTCGGTGGGCGCGGACCTGGAGGGGCTGGCGAACCGCCTCGGCTTTGACGTGAGTGGCCCCTTCGCGGCGATCGTCACGTCCGCCGCGGAATGGAGTGAGGTGGACGTCGAGTCCGTCCAGGCGGTCCTGGAGCGAACGCATCGCGGCACTGACGGCCACCGAGGTCTCGTCCAGTGCAGCCGGGTGGGTGATCTCGTCATCACCCTCACGCAGCACAGCGCGTCCGGGAGGCTGGTCGAGTCCCTGCGTGGGCATCGCGGCGCGGTCTCCGTGGGGGTCGGGATGCCGCGCTCGGGCCTGGCCGGCGCCGCCGCCAGCATCGAGGACGCCCGGCTCGCGGCACGCGCCGCCCCGGCCGGGTCCGTCGCGTACTTCGAGGATGACTGGATCGCCGCGCTGCTGGCGGCCCACCCGGCGCAGTGCCGCCCACTCCTGGCTGCGGGGGACGCTGCGGCACGCGAGCAGACCCACCTGGCCGACGCTGTGACGGCGTACGCCGAGAACGGCTTCTCGGTGAGTGCGGCCGCGCGGGCGTTGCACCTGCATGCCAACTCGGTGACCTACCGCCTCGAGCGTTGGGCGCAGCTGACCGGGTGGGACCCGCGCACGTTCGACGGTCTCCTCAGGTCTGTGGCGTGTCTGCGCACGCGGAGCCTTCCCGGCTCCGAGTGAGCTTCACTCGAGCGAGCTCGGGTCGGCGGGTACGTCGACCGAGTGCTCCTCGAGCAGCTCGCGGGGGATCGCCTCGAGGGCGCGCTCGTTCGTGGCCGCGAGTACGACGGGTGCTGCGGCGCCGGCCTCGTAGGACTGGAGCCACCGTGGCGCGACGACGCACCAGCGATCGCCCGGCACCAGGCCTGGGAAGTGCCACTCGGGACGTGGCGTGGTGAGGTCGTTGCCGACCGACTTCTGGTGCTCGAGGAACTCCGTGGTCATCACCGCACAGACCGCGTGCAGTCCGACGTCTTCGGGCCCGCAGGAGCACAGTCCGTCGCGGTAGAAACCGGTCACCGGATCATCGCCGCACGGCTCGAGCTCGCCGCCGTTCACGTTGCGCTCGGAGGACATGCCCGGATCCTCCCACGAGTGGCCTGTGGAGAACCGGATGACCGGTCGGGAGATCGCGCCAGACTTGGTTCCCTTCATCGACGGGGAGGATGTTCAATGTCGAACGACGCCGGATTCGGCGTACGACCACCGGCGCTGCGTGACGCGGCAGGGGCGATTGCGGGCGCCGCCGAGCAGCTGGGCGCCCTCGCGCCCGCCTCGGCTCTGAGCCGGATCGAGCGGGGGCTGCCGGGCTCCGCGAGCGCTGCGGCGGCCCGCGACCTGGCCCGGGTCTGGCGCAGGGGGTACGCGGAGTGGGAGGCGGCCGCACGGCGCCACGGCGTCGCGTTGCGGGCCGGGGCCGACGACTACGAGGCCGTCGACGCACGGGCCGCTGCTCGTCTCGAGTCGAGGGGGAGCCGTGACCCTCTCGACCGGTGACCTGCTGGCGTGGCTGCCCCACAACCTGGCGGCCGCGGCCGATGCCCTGGCCGGCACCGGCGCCTCCCTGCGCGCCCTCCAGGACGAGCTCGACGACGCCTCGGTCATCGGCCTCTGGACCGGGTCCGCCGGTGCCTCCGCAGAGGCCGATCGGCTTCGGCTCGTGCACGCCATGAACGACCTCGTGGCCTCGATGGCGTGTGTCGTGCGGGGCCTCGACGTGGCGGCCGAGGGGGCGGCCCATGCGCGACGGGTGCTCGTGGAGGCGATGGAGTGGGCCCGCGCCGAGGGTTTCGCGGTCGACCTGGCGGGAGCCGTGCTCGACGTACGCCCGCCGTCGCCGGACCCGCACGCGGTGGCCGACCGGCTGCGTCGGCACCACGAGATCAGCGACCACGTCGAGCAGGCGCTGGTCGCGGCCCGGCACACCGACGAGGAGCTCGCCGGTCTGCTGGGCGTGGTGGCCCTGGGTTTGGTCGACGGTGGCTCCGGGCGCTTGTCGGGCGCCGCGACCCTGGGCACCCGGGAGGGCGAGCGCACCCTGCTCACGCCTCCGGTCGGCGGTCGCGTCGGCGACTGGAACGCGTGGTGGTGGGGGCTCACCGACGGTGAGCAGCGCCGCATCATCGCCCTGCACCCGGAGTGGATCGGCAACACCGACGGCATCCCGGCCCGGGCCCGACACCTGGCCAACCTGCGCCTTCTTGCCCGGTGGGGTACGCCGACCGCCGGCCTGCGCGCCCTGCAACGGCTGCTGGCCGCCCACCCGGACGAGCGGCAGCTGCTGGCCCTTGACACCACGGGTCGGGACCTGCGGGTGGTGCTCGGCGTCGGAGACCTCGACCGGGCCCGCCACGTGCTGGTGGTGACGCCCGGCTTCGGCACCACCGTCGCCGGCGATCTCGATGCCTGGGACGACCGGTTGGTCGACCTGCTGGCCAGGTCCCGGGCGCTCGACGGCGGGCCGGCCTCCGACCACGCGGCGGTGCTGTGGCTCGGCCACGCACCGCCGCAGCTCGACGACACGCTGGTGCCCGGCCGCACCGTGCTGCGCGACGACGCGGCCCGCTCGGCGGCGGACGACCTGGCCGGTTTCCTCGACGGGGTCGACGGATCACGCGCCGATGACCCGCACCTGGGGGTGGCCGGCCACTCCTACGGATCGCTGGTCACGGGTCTCGCCCTGCGGCACTCGACCGGTGTCGACGAGGGCGCCTTCCTGGGGTCTCCCGGCACGGGCACCGACGACCTCGGGGACCTCGACCTGCCGCGCGGCCATGCGTTCCACCTCGAGGCCAGTGGTGACCTGATCGGCGACGCCGGGCTGTTCGGCCGGGACCCGTCGTTCCTCGAGGACATGCGCCATCTCTCGACGGAGGCGAGTGCCGAGTGGGGCACGTCGGGCGGGCGCGGACACTCGTCGTACTTCGACGACGGGTCGACCAGCCAGCACAACCTGGCCGCGATCGCCTCGGGGCACCCGGAGGCCCTGGTCGACGACACCGGCCCGCCGTCGTTGCCCGACCTGACCCGCGAGGGCCTGTGGCGGCTGGGAGAGCTCGATGCCCGGCTGGAGGACCTGCTGGCCCGGCACGTGCCGGCGTGGCCGTGAAGGACGCGCGCGACACGCTGGTTTTGGGTTTAAGTTGATAAAATCAGTAGACTAACTCTCAGTTGGGTCGAAGTGGCCCGATCGCGGGTGTCGCAGACCCCGCCCACCCGGGTGCATCCAGAGGGGTAGACATGCGTGTCTCCGTGATCGGGACCGGATATCTCGGTGCAGTCCACGCGGCCGGAATGGCCGAGCTGGGCTTCGACGTCGTCGGTGTCGACGTCGACGAGAGCAGGGTCGCCACGCTCCAGGAGGGCCGCGCGCCGTTCTACGAGCCCGACCTCGAGCCGCTGCTGCGCAAGCACATGGGCTCCAGCGGCCGGCTCCGCTTCTCGACCGACTTCGCCGCCGTGCGCGACGCCGACGTGCACTTCCTGTGCATCGGCACGCCCCAGCGCAGCGGTTCGACCGCCGCCGACCTCAGCTACCTCGAGGCCGCCGTCGAGACCCTCGGCACGCTGCTGGCCGGGCGCACCGCGGTGGTCGTCGGCAAGTCGACCGTGCCGGTCGGCACCGCTGACGTGCTGCAGGCCAGGCTCACCGAGCTCGCCGGGCCGGGCGTCGAGCTCGCCTGGAACCCCGAGTTCCTGCGCGAGGGCTACGCCGTGGAAGACACGCTGCGCCCCGACCGCCTCGTCTTCGGAGTCCGTTCGCCGGACGCGGAGGCCACCCTGCGGCGCGTGTACGCCGAGACGATCGAGTCGGGCACCCCGGTCATCGTCACCGGCTACGCCACCGCCGAGCTGGTCAAGACCAGCGCCAATGCGTTCCTGGCCACCAAGATCTCGTTCATCAACGCCGTCTCGGACCTGTGCGACGTCACCGGCGCCGACGTCACCACCCTGGCCGACGCGATCGGGCTCGACTCCCGCATCGGACGCCGCTTTCTCAACGCCGGCCTCGGGTTCGGGGGCGGCTGCCTGCCCAAGGACGTGCGGGCGTTCCGCACCCGCGCCGAAGAGCTCGGCGCGGGAGCCTCCTTCCGGTTCCTCGACGAGGTCGACCAGATCAACCTGCGCCGGCGCGACAAGGTCGTCGGGCTCGCCCACGAGCTGGTCGGCGGCGACGTCCGCGGACGCCGGATCGCCGTGCTCGGCGCGTCGTTCAAGCCGCACTCGGACGACGTCCGCGACTCGCCGGCGCTCGACGTGGCCACCCAGCTCGCCCTGGTCGGTGCCGACGTGCACGTCTACGACCCGGTCGCCAACGGCGTGGCCGCGGCCGCCGCGCCGCAGCTGTCGTTCGACCGCAGCGCCTTCGAGGCCTGCCGCGGTGCGGACGTCGTGCTGCACCTGACCGAGTGGCCGGAGTTCCGCGCCGTCGACCCGGCTGCCCTGGCCGAGGTGGTCCGCGAGCTCAACGTCATCGACGCCCGCAACTGCCTCGACCGGGACCGCTGGCGCGGCGCCGGCTGGACCTACCGCGGACTCGGTGTCGCATGACGGACGTCGTGACCAGCCCGCTGGCCGGACCGTCGATCGGCCCGCAGGCGCCGACGCTGACCCGGGTCCGCACGGCAGTCTCCGTGGTGATGCCGGTGCTCAACGAGGAGCGCTACCTCGAGGAGTCCGTACGCCGGGTGCTCGACCAGCACTACGACGGCGAGGTCGAGCTCGTGCTCGCGGTCGGGCCCAGCAAGGACCGCACCATGGAGATCGCGCGCACGCTGGCCGAGACCCACCCGCGCGTCGCCGTGGTCGAGAACCCGACGGGCTTCACGCCGCACGCCCTGAATGCGGCGATCGCGGCGACCAGCCATCCGTTCGTCGTCCGCGTCGATGCACACGGCTTCCTGCCCGACGGCTACCTCGAGGACGTCGTCGACCTCCTCGAGTCCACCGGTGCGGCCAACGTCGGCGGCATGATGCGGGTCGAGGGCGACACGTCGTTCGGCCACGCGGTCGCGGCGGCGATGTCCTCGCCGCTGGGCATCGGCGGGTCGAAGTTCCACGTCGGTGGTGAGCCCGGTCCGGCCCGCACCGTCTACCTCGGCTCGTTCCGGCGCGACGCGCTGGTCAAGGTCGGCGGCTTCGACGAGCACTTCCTGCGCGCCCAGGACTGGGAGCTCAACTACCGGCTGCGGCAGGCCGGCGAGACCATCTGGTTCACCCCCGACCTGGCCGTGGTCTACCGTCCGCGGCGCGACTTCAACGCCCTGCGCCGGCAGTTCTTCGGGTCCGGGCAGTGGCGCCGCCAGATCGTCGACGAGCACCCCGACACGGCCTCGTTCCGCTACCTGGCCGCGCCCGTCGTCACCGGCCTGGTCGCCCTCGGCTCCCTCCTGGGACTGGTCGGTCTCGTGCTCGCACTGGTCCCGGGGCTGCACGTCCCCGGCTCCGCCTGGCTCACCCTCGGGTTCCTCGCGCCGTTCGGCTACGCGTTCGGAGTGCTGGGTGCGACGTACGAGATGGGGCGCCGGCGTCGGCTGCCCTGGCGGGCGCGGGTGCTGCTGCCGTTCGTGGTGGCCACCATGCACCTCTCGTGGGGCAGTGGATTCCTCCGCTCCATCCCCCGTTCCTCCCGCCGCTGATCCCGATACTCCCTGACGTTTCGGTCCTGATCTCGGGATACTCCCTGACGTTTCGGCCCTTCTCCACCGTGATGGGGGGACCGAAACGTCAGGGAGTATCCAGTTCTGGGGGCCGAAACGTCAGGGACTATCGATCCGGGGCGTTGGCGATGGCGCCGAGCCGGCTGACGAACTCGCCGGATCGGCGGGCCCAGTCGAGGTGGTCGGCGGCGTGGCGGTGGCCGAGGGTGCCCATCCGCAGGCGTGCAGCGGGTTCCGCGTGCAGGGCCAGTACGGCGTCCGCGACGGCCGAGGCCACCTGCGACGCTGCGGCGGAAGCCGCCGTCACGGATGACCCGGCGGACGGCTTGCCGAACGGTACGACGACGCCCGACCCGACCGACGTGACCAGGTGCTCGGCCCGGGGGAGCGGAGTCGTGATGACCGGGACGCCGTGCGCCATGTACTCGACGACCTTGGTCGGCTGGGAGTGCCGGTAGTTCGGCTCGTCGTGCAGCAGGGAGAGCCCGGCCAGGGCGCCGTCGACATGCTTCATCGCCTCGTCGTGCGGCAGGAAGCCGAGCCAGTCGACCCGTGAGGACGCCTCGGTCAGCGCCGCGGTGGCCTCCTGGTCGGCATGGCCGACGGCCTGCACCATGATGCCGGTCGGCGCCAGCAAGCGCGCCAGCTCGACCAGCTCGTGCACGCCACGGGCCCGCGAGAGATGGCCGACGTAGACCACTCGCGGGTCATCGGGCGGAGCCGGGTCCTGCGGCACGCGCGTGGTGTTGGGCACGACGGGATGCCGCTTGCGGAAGCGGAGCTGGTAGGCCTCCTCGGCGAGCAGGAGATGGTGGCGGCGCTCGGCACGGCGCTCGATCCGGCGGACCGCCCAGGCCGCGGGCCGACCGAGCCCGGCGGGCAGCCACGGCTTCAGCGAGATCGCGGCGGCGGTGTCCTCGTGCACGTCCCACACGACATGCGGGTGGTGGAAGCTGCCGACCGCGAGGAGCAGCTCGGGATCGTGCAGCAGCACGATGTCGTGGTCGTCACCGAGTCGGTCGAGGAGCGCCCTGGCCGCGCGCATCGAGGCGAGCCGTGACGTGCCCAGGGCGCGCGGCACGTCGACCGTGGTCAGCTGCGCAGTCGGAGGCGGCACCGGAAGTCCGTAGCCGGAGAAGGGCGCCGCATAGGTCACCTGCCAACCGGCCTCGAGCAGCGAGGCGATCTGGCGGTGCCGGATGCGAGCGTCCTCCGGGTGGTGGACGACCGTGACCACCAGGGCGCGTGCGGGCAGCGTCATCCCGCGACCGCCTGCTCCGACGAACGGCCGTCGGCCCGGGACCGGGCAGGAGTACGGCGGGCAACGGGTCGGCCGGTGGCCTCGGCATAGGCCTCGAGCACCTCGTCGACCTCGCCGTCCAGGCGGAGTCTTCCACCGTCGACCCACAGCACCCGGTCGCACATGGAGCGGATCGTGGACATCGAGTGGCTGACCAGCAGCACCGTGCCGGCCTCCGAGCGGATCTGGTCGACGCGTTCGCGACTGCGCCGGCGGAACTCCGCGTCACCCGTCGAGAGCGCCTCGTCGATCATCAGGATGTCGGGGCGGGCCGCCGACGAGATCGCGAACCGGAGTCGCGATCCCATGCCGGACGAGTAGGCCCGCATCGGCAGCTGCAGGAAGTCGCCGATGCCGGCGAAGTCGACGACCTCGTCGAAGCGTTCCTCAACCTGGGCTGGCGTCTGCCCGAGGGCGAGGCCGCCGAGCACGATGTTGCGCTCACCGGTCAGGTCGCGCATCAGGGCCGCGTTGACCCCGAGCAGCGAGGCCGTGCCGTCGGCGTACACGGCGCCGGACTCGGTCGGCAGGACGCCGGCGATGGCGCGCAGCAACGTGCTCTTGCCGGAGCCGTTGTGGCCGATCACGCCGATCGACTCGCCGTGGTCGGCCACGAACGAGATGCCGCGGACTGCGCGGACCTTGTCGACCGCCCCGACGTGGCGGCCGATCGTGTGCCAGGTCTTCTGCTGTCGCGCGGTCAGTCGGCGTCCGCCGTACGTGCGATAGGTGACGTGCACGTCGTCGACGATGAGGGAGGGGCGGTCAGCCACGGCCGTACCTCTCCTCGGCGTGCCAGAAGAAGACGAAGCCCAGCACGAGGGTGACCAGGGCCCACCCGGCAGCCCAGGCCCACAGGGCAGGGGTGAGAGGGACCTCGGAGAGCAACGTGCCGCGCACCAGCTCGAGGTAGACCGCGACCGGCTGGTGCGAGAGCACGGCGGCCGCGGTGCCGCTGCCGACGTAGTGGTCGATGGAGAAGAAGACCCCGGAGACGTACATCAGCGCGCGCAGCACGAACGGGATCAGCTGCTTCACGTCGCGCCACTGCGAGACGAGCCGCGCGCAGACCAGGGCGACCCCGGTGCCGAAGACCCACTGCAGGCCCACCGCGAGGGGGAGCAGCAGCCAGGTCCAGGCGAATGGCTCGCCGGTCAGCGGCACCAGGACCAGCAGCACGACGAGCGCGGGGACCAGCGTGACCAGCTCGGCCAGCACCGACGCGATCGGCAGGAGTGCCCGCGGGAACTGGAGGGAGGTGATCAGGCCCTGGTTGCCGACGATCGCGTTCGAGCCGGTGGTGATGCTGGCCGAGCTGAAGTGGAACATGAAGACGCCGACCACCAGGAAGCCGATGAAGTTCTCCACGCCGCGGCTGGTGTCGAGCAGCACGCCGAAGACCAGCAGGTAGACCAGCGCCCACAGCACCGGGTTGAGCAGCGCCCAGACCTGGCCGAGGTAGTTGCCCTGGTTGCGCGCGTAGGCCTTCGACCCGGCAAGGGACGCCGCGAAGTGCCGCCGCTGCCACATCGTGGCCAGGTAGCGGCGCAGGGGCGGGCGTACGCCGACCCGATGGAGGCCGTGCTCGGCGGCCAGCGCGGCCAGCGGGCTGGGCGCCGTGCTCACAACCTGTTCACCTCGGGCCCGGTGGTCACGCCACGGGTGTCGAAGAACAGGCGCGCGTCGGCGGCCAGCGACGGGACGTCGTACTCGTCGTGGGCCTGCACGAGGATGACAAGGTCGGCGAACGCGATCGCGGTGGCCAGGTCGTCGGTGCGGGTGACCGGCACGCCGGCGTCCCACTCCTCGACGCGCGGGTCGTGGTAGACCACGCGGGCGCCGAGGGTGTCGAGCGCCTTGGCCAGCGGCACCGCCGGGGACTCCCGCTGGTCGGCGATGTTGGGCTTGTAGGTCACGCCGAGCAGCAGCACGGTGGAGCCGTGGATCGCCTTGGCGTGGTCGTTGAGCAGGTTCTGCGCGCGGTGTGCGACGTACGACGGCATGGTGGCGTTGATCTCCTCGGCCAGCTCCACGAACCGGAACGGGTAGCCGAGCTTGGCGCGCACGTTGTGGGAGAGGTAGTTCGGGTCGATCGGGATGCAGTGCCCGCCGACGCCGGGCCCGGGGTGGAAGGCCTGGAAGCCGAACGGCTTCGTGGACGCGGCGCGGATGACGTCCCACAGGTCGATCTTGAGCTCGTGGCAGAAGCGGGCCATCTCGTTGACCAGCGCGATGTTGATGTGCCGGTAGGTGTTCTCCAGCAGCTTGGCGGTCTCGGCCTCGCGGGTGCCGGCGGTCTCGACGATCGTGTGCACGAACTTGCCGTAGAACGCCGCGGCCCGCGCGGTGCACGACGCCGTGTGGCCGCCGACGACCTTGGGCGTGTTGACCAGGCCGTACGTCGGGTTGCCCGGGTCGATCCGCTCGGGGGAGAAGGCCAGCGCGAAGTCCTCGCCGGCGACCAGTCCGGAGGCCTCCTCGAGGATCGGGCGGACCAGCTCGTCGGTGGTGCCGGGGTAGGTGGTCGACTCCAGCACCACGAGCCGGCCGGGCAGTAGGTGCTCGGCGATGGCGTGCACGGCGGACGTGACCGCGCCGAGGTCCGGGCCGCCGTCGGGGCTGAGCGGGGTGGGCACGCAGATGACGGTGACGTCGGCGTCGGCGAGGACGGCCGGGTCGTCGGTGGCCCGGAACCCGGTGGACACCATGGCAGCGACGTCGTCGTCGCTCAGGTCGTCGACGTGGGAGACGCCGGCGTTGAGGCCGTCGACGGCGGCGCGGTTCAGGTCGAGGCCGGCGACGCGCAGGCCCGCGGCGGTGGCGGCCTGGGCCAGCGGCAGCCCGACGTAGCCGAGGCCGACGACCACCAGGTCGAGGTCAGTGGTCCGGGTCATGAGGTGACTCCTTCGATCAGGCAGGTGCCGGTGCGGATCTCGTCGTAGAGGCGGGCGCAGGTCTGTGCGGCCCGTTCCCAGGTGCGGTGGGCGAGCACGTCGGCCCGGCCGTTGGCGCCGAGCCGTCGTCGTACGTCGGGGGCGGCGGCCAGCTCGGCGAGCACGTCGGCCAGGGCGTGCGCGTCTCCGGCGCGGACCAGCCGGCCGTTGTGTCCGTCGCGGACCAGCTCGCGCAGCGGCGGCAGGTCGCTGGCCACCACCGGACGACCCAGCGCCAGTGCCTCGACCGGCTTGATCGGCGGCACCAGTCGGGTCACCGGGAGGTCGAGGCGGGGCGTGGCGTAGATGTCGATGCGCTGGTGCTGCGCGACGACCCGGTCGGGGCTGACCCGCCCGGTGAACTCGGCGTCGATGCCTGCGGCACGTGCCCGGGCCTGGAGCGCGGTTCTGGCCGGCCCGTCGCCGACCAGGAGCAGGCGCGCGGTGCCCGGGGGCAGCAGGGCCACCGCGTCGATGAGGACGTCGAGGCCCTCGTAGTCGTTGAGGGTGCCGACCGCGCCGACGGTGACCGGTCTCGATACACCGCCTCGTGCCTCGGCGGCACTCGACCACCGAGCCTCCTGCTTTTCGGTGGTCGAGTAGCGAGCGCCAGCGAGCGTATCGAGACCCGGCGCCACGAACTGGTCGCCGACCGAGTTGGGAACCACGTGCACCTTGGCGGCCGGGATGCCGCGGGCCACGATCGCCTCGCGCATCACCTCGCTGATCGTGAGCACGGCGTCGGCCTCGCGCATGCAGTGCGTCTCGACCGCCCGGGTCAGCCGCTGGTGTTCGTTGGGCAACGCGTCGGGCCCGCGGCGGGAGCGCTCGGTCTCCTCCAGGAAGCCGCGCACCTCGTAGACCACGGGCAGGTCGAACCGCTCGCGCAGGGCCAGGGCGACCCTGGCGTTGAGGTGGTTGCTGTGCGCGTGCAGTACGGCGGGCCGCATCCGCTCCACGAGGCGGGCGGTGCGCTCGACGTCCTTGGCCAGCGCCCGGTCGGCGCGCAACGGCACGGTGGTGAGGATGCGGTGGTAGGGGACGTCGTCGACGTACTCCACCGCCGGGACGGCGAGGTGGCCGCGGGTCACCGGGTAGCCGATGCGGGTGGCCGCACGCGCGTCGGTGCCCGCGGCGCGCTGGGCGGCCAGCAGGCCCTGGGTGCGGGTCGTGTAGCCGGCGACGGAGTGGGGGAGCGAGTTCGTCACCAGGTGCAGGACGGAGGGAGTCGGCTCCGGAGTGCCCGGGTGCAGGGGGCGCTCCGGAGCCGACGTCTGGGGGTCGGTCAGCACCGACAGCTCGCCGGCGAGGTGCTCGCGCAGGCGGGCGCCGGATCGACCGGCGTGGGTGGCGTGTTCATGGGCCCTGCTCAGCTCGCCCGCGGCGTACGCCGACTGTGCCTCGGCGTACGCCGGCCCGCGCCCGGAGGTGGTGACCAGGCGGGTGAGCGGGCCGGCGACGCCGGGCAGGACACGTGCGCCGATCGAGGCGGTGTGTCCGCGCCCGCGGGCCAGATGCCTCCGGACCACCGAGGCGGCGATCGGGAGGTTGCGGGCGGCGAGGAGCAGTCGGGCCGTCGTGCGTGACGCGGTCATGGCTGCTCCTCTCGTGTGGTGACGGGCGCGCCGTGGCGTCCCTCGATTACTAAGTACAGTAACTTACTAGATATAGTAACGAAGGGGCGAATCGAGTCGTGTCGCCGCCCAGGTCCCACGTCGTAGATCCACCAGGAGAGGCCCCCATGACCACGAAGCTCACCCATGTGGCCGGAGCCCGCCCCAACTTCCCGAAGGCGGCTCCGGTGATCGCGGCCGCCGGCGAGCTCGGCCTCGAGCAGACGCTGGTGCACACCGGCCAGCACTACGACGAGGCGATGTCGGAGGTGTTCTTCCGCCAGCTCGGCCTGCCCACCCCGGACGTCGACCTCGGCGTCGGCTCGGGCAGCCATGCCACCCAGACCGCCCGCATCATGACCGGCCTCGAGGAGCTGTTCCTCGCCCAGCGGCCCGACATCGTGGTCGTCTACGGCGACGTGAACTCGACCGTCGCCGCCGCTCTGGTCGCCGCGAAGCTGCAGATCCCGATCGCCCACGTCGAGGCCGGCCTGCGCTCCTTCGACCGCACCATGCCCGAGGAGGTCAACCGCCTGGTCACCGACCGGCTCTCCGACCTGCTCTTCGCGACCAGCCCCGACGCGGTCGCCCACCTCGGCAACGAGGGTGTGGCCGCCGACCGGATCCACCTGGTCGGCAACCCGATGATCGACACCCTGCTGGCCAACCTCGACCGGTTCGACGTCGCCGCCGCCCGCGCGCGACACGGCCTCGAGGGTGACTACGCCGTCGCCACCCTGCACCGTCCGGCGAACGTCGACGACCCGGCCGACGCATCGGCACTGGTCAAGGCACTGCACGCGGTGGCCGACCAGGTCGACCTCGTGCTGCCCCTGCACCCGCGCGGCTGTGCGGCCTTCGAGGCGGTCGGCCTCTTCGACCACCCGCGCGTGGTCGTGCTCGACCCCCAGGGGTACGTCGAGTTCCTCGGCCTGGTCCGCGGCGCCCGGGCAGTCGTCACCGACTCCGGCGGCGTCCAGGAGGAGACCACGATCCTCGGCATCCCCTGCCTGACCCTGCGACCCAACACCGAACGCCCGGTGACGATCACCCACGGCACCAACCAGCTGGTCACCCGCGAGGACGTCCCGTTCGTCCTCGCCGACGTGCTCGCTGCGCCTGTTGCGACGGCCCACCGGGTGCCGCCGCTGTGGGACGGCCAGGCCGGTGCCCGCATCGCCGCCGTGCTCCAGGAGTTCCTGTGAGCCGGTTGCTGCGCCGGGTACGCCGACCCCGCCTGCCGGCGTTCGAGCTGCCCGAGGTGCACCCGGCCCGGACGACGAAGGCGGCGGTGATCCTCGACCCGTTCTCCGAGCTGGCCTTCGGCTACGAGTGGCACCAGGTGAAGGTGACGCCGACCGACTGGCGGGCGGTCCTGACGGAGCAGCGCCCCGACCTGCTCTTCGTCGAGTCGGCGTGGAACGGCAACGACGGTGCCTGGCGGCTGCACATGACCCGCGACCACCAGCCGTCGCCGGAGCTGCGCGCCCTGGTGGCGTGGTGCCGCGACGAGGGCATCCCGACCGTGTTCTGGAACAAGGAGGACCCGCCCAACTACGACGTCTTCCTCGAGACCGCCCGGCTCTTCGACCAGGTCTTCACCGTCGACGCCGACCGGATCCCGGTCTACCAGCGCGACCTCGGCCACGAGCGCATCGACCTGCTGCCCTTCTCGGCCCAGCCGCGGCTGCACAACCCGGTACGCCGCGGCAGGGGCCGGGTGCTGCCGATCGCGTTCGCCGGCACCTGGTTCGCCGAGAAGCATCCGGAGCGCCGCGAGCAGATGGAGCAGCTGCTGCGCCCGGCGCTCGACCGCGGACTCCACATCTGGTCGCGCATGCAGCGTGGCGACAAGCGTTACCGGTTCCCGGCGCCCTACCGCAGCCACGTCGTCGGGTCGTTGCCCTATCCGAAGATGCTCGCGGCCTACTCGGCGTACAAGGTCTTCCTGAACGTGAACTCGGTGACCGGCTCCAAGACGATGTGCAGCCGCCGGCTCTTCGAGCTCTCTGCCGCGCAGACCGCCGTGATCACCACGCCGGCGGCCAGCATCGAGCCGTTCTTCGGCTCCGACCTCGAGGTGGTCCGCGACGCCGACGAGGCGCGCGCCGCGATCGACGTGCTGCTCGGCCAGGACGAGTACCGCGACCGCCAGGCGCTCAAGGCGCACCGTCGGGTGTTCGACGAGCACCTCTGCACGCACCGCGTGGACACCGTGCTGCGCTCCCTCGGTCTCGATCTTCCGTTGGTCGAGGAGCGAGCGTCAGCGAGCGTCTCGAGACCCGGCGAGGTGGTCTCGACTGGTTCGACCACCACGCAGGTCAGTGCGGTCGTCCCGACGATGCGGCCCGAGCAGCTCGACCACGTGCTCGCCATGCTCGGCAGCCAGAGCCACCGCGACCTCCAGCTGGTGCTGGTCACCCACGGCTTCGAGGCGCCGGCCGACCTGGCCGTGCGCGCGGCACGCGCCGGGCTCGACAACGTGGTCACCAGGTACGCCGACGCGCCGCTCACCCTCGGCGCCTGCATGAACCTCGGCGTCGACGCGGCCGACGGTGAGCTCGTCGCCAAGGTCGACGACGACAACTTCTACGGCCGGCACTACCTGACCGACCTGGTGCGGGCGCTGGACTACTCCGGCGCCGACGTGACCGGCAAGTGGGCGCACCTGGTGCACCTCGAGTCCAGCGGCGCCACGCTGCTGCGCTTCGAGCACGCCGAGCACCGGTTCACCGACCTGGTGCAGGGCGGCACCCTGCTGACCCGTCGCGAGCTGGCCCGCGACGTGCGTTTCGAGGACCTGCCGCGCCGGGTCGACACCACGTTCCTCGAGAAGGTCAAGGCGCGCGGCCTGACCACCTACCCCGCGGACCGCTTCAACTTCGTGTCCGTGCGCCGGGTCGACCCCGGCAGCCACACCTGGCCGATCACCGAGAAGCAGTTGATGGCGCGCTCGTCGCGGCTCCTGTTCTACGGCAACCCCTACCCGCATGCGGAGGCATGATGACGCTCATCGCTGACGGTCTGAAGGTAGACCCGAACGACAGCCCTGACCGCGCCGACGGCCCCAAGCGCCGAGCCGGCAGGAACGACACGACGAAGGCGGCCAAGGGCAACAGCCGGATCCGCCGCGACATCGAGGGCCTGCGCGCCGTCGCCACCTTCCTCGTCCTGCCCTACCACGCAGGGCTGATGCTCTTCCCCGGCGGCTTCGTCGGCGTCGACGTCTTCTTCGTCATCTCCGGGTTCGTGATCACCGGTCAGCTGATGAAGGAGGTCGACCGCACCGGACGCGTCGGACTCCTCGGCTTCTACGCGCGCCGGGCCAAGCGCCTGCTACCGGCCGCCTCCGTGGTGCTCGGCGCGACCGCCGTGATGACCTGGCTGTGGGTGCCGAAGATCAGGTGGGAGACCACCGGCGGCGACATCGTCGCGTCCGCGCTCTACTTCGTGAACTGGCGCCTGGCCGACCGCTCGGTCGACTACCTCGCCGAGGACATCACTCCGTCGGCCGTGCAGCACTACTGGTCGTTGTCGGTCGAGGAGCAGTTCTACTTCGTGTGGCCGATCCTGCTGCTCGGCGCCGTGGTGCTCGCCGCGCGACTCGGCGTACGACGCAAGCCGGCGCTGCTGGTCGGTCTCGCCCTGGTCGCCCTGCCGTCCTTCGCCTGGGCGGTGCACCAGTCGTTCTTCGCCAGCGAGCGGGCCTACTTCATCACCACCACACGCATGTGGGAGTTCACGATCGGCGCCTTCGTGGCGATCCTGGCCACCCGCCTCGACCGGATCCCGAAGGGCCTGGCCATCGTGCTGGCCTGGGCCGGCCTCGGCATGATCCTGCTGGCCGGGCGCATCTACACCTCCGAGATCACCTGGCCCGGCTACTACGCCGTGCTGCCGACGGTGGGCGCGGGCCTGATGATCGCCGCCGGTGTCGCGGCCGGTCCGAAGGGGCCGGTGGCGATCCTGGGCAACCGGTTCATGCTGTTCATCGGCTACCTCACCTATTCGCTCTACCTGTGGCACTGGCCGCTGCTGATCGTGGCCCGCGAGCACTTCGGCGGCATCTCGGTGCTGACCGGACTGGTCATCGTCACGGCGTCGGTGATCCCGGCCTGGCTGACCTTCCACCTCGTCGAGAACCCGCTTCGGAACTCGAAGTTCGTCGGCAACACCAAGGTGTCCCTGTCCCTCGGGGTCAACTGCACCCTCATCGCGGTCGTCGCCGGGCTGATGCTGGTGGCGCTCTTCGGCAAGGCCGCCGGGCCCACCATCGACCCGGCGAACGTCAAGGGCTCGATGGCGCTCTCGGCCAGCTCACCGAAGGACGACCCGGCCGGCGAACCGGTCGACTCGGTGCAGGGCGGCATCACGCCGAACCCGCTCGAGGCGCCCAAGGACGTGCCCGACCTGTACGCCGAGGGCTGCCAGGTCGACTCCGATGTGGCCGAGGTCGCCACCTGCGAGTACGGCGCGGCCGACGCGAAGACCACCATCGCGATCGTCGGTGACTCGAAGGCCGCCCAGTGGGTGCCGGCCTTCCAGGTGCTCGCGAAGACCCACGACTGGCGGATCGTGACCTACACGAAGTCGGCCTGCCAGTTCTCGACGGCCACCTCCGTGCTGGACGGCGAGCCCTACGACACCTGCCGTGAATGGGGTGGCGACGTCCTCGACCGGCTCACGGGCGACGAGAAGCCAGACGTCGTGGTGACCGCGGGCCAGCGCGACTCCGCGTTGACCGGCGACGGCGACGACATGAGCGAGGACACCATGCAGGCCGGGTTGGAGGATGCCTGGACCCAGCTGCGTGACGCCGGCATCGAGGTCGTCGTACTCGCCGACACCCCGCAGACCGGCAGCGACGTCTACGCCTGCGTCTCCGAGCACCAGGACGACCTCACCCGGTGCACCTACGACCGCGACCACGGCGTCGAGGCCAGCGGGGTCGGGGTGCAGAAGGCGGCCGCCGACGAGCTCGGCGCGGTCGACATCTCTCCGGGCGCAGCGTCCGACAGCGGTGCCGGCGACACGGGTCTCTACTTCCTCGACCTGGTCGACGCGATCTGCCCGACCGACGAGTGCGCGCCGGTGATCGGCAACGTGCTGGTCTACCGCCAGGGCTCGCACATCACCAAGACCTACATCGAGACGCTCGCCCCACGGGTCGAAGAGGCGCTGGCGAAGGCGGGTGTGCGATGAGCCGCCTCGCCCGCCTCCGGGACGTGGCCTCAGGCCTCCGGCCTCGCCCCGCTGAATCCGCGACCAGCGAGGCGTGGGCGCTGCCGCCGGAGCGCGGGCCGCTGCGGCCCGACGTGCACGCGGTGGTGCTGGCGGGTCGTCGCCTGACCGACGGGCTGGCCGCCCAGTGGCGCCAGAGCGTGCTACCTGATCTGGTCGGCGCCGTGGGTGGGCAGGAGCTCACGGACGCCGACCTCCTCCTCGTCGAGTACGTCGGCGGTGCGGTGCCCGAGCACGAGGACCTCGTCGTCTCGGCGGCCCTGCGTTCGGCGACCCGGGCCGGCGTACCGGTCGTGGCCTGGGCGACCGCCGGCGGACCACCCGCACACGTCACCGCGCTGGTCGAGGCCGGTGCCCGCGTCTGCGTCGCCGACCCGGCGCACCTCGACGCGTGGAAGTCGGTGTCCGACGAGGTGACCGAGCTGCCGGTCGGTGTCGACGTACGCCGCACCGCGGCGGGTGTCGACCGCAGCGGTGCGGTCCTCGTCGTCGACGGACCCGTCGACCCTCGCGTCGCCGGGGCTGTGGCGACCGACGTGGTGAAGGCGGTCCGGCCCCTCGACGGTGTCGCGGTGCACCTGCGCGACCCGGACGCCCCGGTGAGCAAGGTGCTGCGTGGCCGGGCGCCGCACCCGGTGCCGCTCGACGAGGCGGCCCTGCTCGTCGACGCACCACGTCACCGCGTCGAGGACGTCTCGACGCTGCTCGACGCAGGCGCCCTCCGCACGCCGGTGGTCACCCTCGACCGGCTGCCCGTGCCCGCCGACCTCGAGGCACACGTCGTCCGCGCCCGTGACGCCCGTGCCCTGCGCAGCGAGATCATCGCCCGCGTCGAGCAGCCGGAGCTCCGTGACCGTGAAGGGCTGGCGCTGCACCGCGCGGTGCAGGCCGGCCATCGCCTCGACGACCGCGTCGACCTGCTGCTGGACGGCATCGCGCCACCGCGGCTGACCGTCCGCTCCGTTTCGGCCATCGTGCCGACCAACCGGCCCCACGAGATCGACAACGTGCTGGCCAACGTCGGTCGCCAGTCCCACCGCGACGTCGAGCTCGTGCTCGTCCTCCACGGCATCGACCTCGACCGGGCCGACCTCGTGGTGCGCGCGGAGGCGGCCGGCGTACCCCACCTGACCGTGGTCGACGCGCCGCGCACCGCCACGCTGGGCACCTGCATGAACCTCGGTCTCGAGGCCTCGAGCGGGGCGTTCGTGGCGAAGATGGACGACGACAACCACTACGGCACGCACTACCTCGTCGACCTGCTGGACGCCGGGGTGAGCAGTGGTGCCGGCATCGTGGGCAAGTGGGCGCACTACGTGTGGTTGCGGTCGACCGGGGCCGTGGTGCTGCGCTATCCGGAGACCGAGCACAGCTACGTACGCCGCATCCAGGGCGGCTCGATGCTCTTCGACGGCGACGTGGTGCGCGGCCTGCGGTTCTCCGACATCCCACGCGCGGTCGACAGCGACATCCTCGACCGGGCCATCTCCGACGGCGTGAAGATCTGGTCGGCGGACCGGTTCAACTTCGTCTCCGTGCGCGGCCTCGACCGGCACGCGCACACCTGGACCGTCGACGACGCGTCCTTCATGACCGCCCACGGGCGGCTCGAGTTCTATGGCGATCCCCGCCAGCACGTGGAGGTCTGACATGTCCGTGACTCCGTTCGTCCAGATGAGGGGCCGCGCCAGGCGCGCGCTCCGCACCCGGGGCGCCACCGCGCTGGGCAAGCTGCCGGCCGCCCCGGGCCGCGCCGGCCAGCTCGTGGGCCGGGCCCGCGTCGCCGAGGCCAGGCGGGTGTTCAAGGCCGGTGGTGACGCCGAGGCGGTGGTCGCGCCACTCCTCGACGCCGACGCCGACACCGACTCGAGGGTCCGTGGCCGGGCGTGGGCGCTGGTCGCGGAGGCCAGGTCCGCCGCCGGACAGCACGGCTCCGCCCTGGAGGCGGCCCGTACGGCGGCCGCGCTGGACGACGACGTCGAGACCTCGTTGATCCATCGACGCCTGGCGCAGTCCACCTCTCCGGACGAGGCGGCGACGGCCCTGGCCCGCGCGTTGGGCCAACGGCCGCGGAACCGCGCGCAGATCGCCCTGGTGGTGGAGGCGCTCCGCTCCGCAGATCGTGAGTCGGTCGAGGCTTGGCGCACCCACCTGGCACGCTGGGGCATCGACGGTCTCGACGAGCGGCTGGCCGAGGTGGAGGCCGAGATCGCGCTGGTGGGGGCCGACCCGCTCGACCCGGTGCTCGCCCACTGGTGGGAACAGTTGCGCCGGCCCACGCCCGCCGTGGCACGCGCCCTCGACCGGCGGCGCGACTGGGACCGCCTGGCCGCCCAGGTGAGCGCGCACCCGCCGGCCGCGGACGACGTACCGGCGTTGATGAAGGAGGCCGCCCTCGAGCTGCGCAAGGCCGCCGCGCGGGCGCTGACCGCCGGCTACACCTCCGCCGCCGAGACGCTGGTCAACCACTCGCTCGCGCTGCGCCCCGACGACCTCTGGGCGCGCGACACCTGGTCCAACGCCACCGACCAGCTGCGGGTCGTGCGTGAGGGCTGGACGCCGACGCCGCGCGGGGAGCTGCGCCTCGACGCCGCCCCGCGGCACGTGCTGTCGGTGCTGGCCCAGTCGTTGCCGCACCTCTCCGGCGGCTACGCGACCCGCACCCACGGCGTCCTCACCGGTCTGGTCGCCGACGGGTGGTCGGTCGAGGCGGTGACCCGCCCGGGCTTTCCCTACGACCGCTGGTCCAAGCACGACACCCGCGTCGTGCCGCCGGTCGACGAGGTCGACGGCATCCGCTACCACCGGGTGCTCACCGACGCCCGCGTCTACCGGCAGTACCCGCTGACGTCGTACGTCGGCAAGTACGCCGCCGCGATCGAAGCCCATGCGCGGCGTCATCGTGCCTCGTTGATCCACGCGTCGTCGTTCCACGTCAACGGGCTGGCCGCGCAGCAGGCGGCGGCGCGGCTCGGGCTGCCGTTCGTCTACGAGATGCGGGGGCTCGAGGAGCTGATGAAGGTCTCGCGCGACCCCGCCTTCGAGTCCTCGGACCGCCACCGGTTCACCGCGGGTCTCGAGACCACGATCTGCCACGCCGCCGACCGGGTCTTCGTGATCACCGAAGCCCTGCGTGCGTTGATGATCGAGCGTGGGGTCGACGCGGAGAAGCTGGTCGTGCTGCCCAACGGCGTGCACACCGACCAGTTCACGCCCCGGCCACGCGACGCCGACCTGGCCGCCTCGTTGGGGCTGACCGGCAAGACCGTCATCGGCTACGCCGGCGGGCTGGTCGACTACGAGGGGCTCGACCTGCTGCTCGAGGCGGTGGCGCTGCTCAAGGAGCGCGCGGGCTCATCGGGTCCGGACTTCCACCTGGTCGTCGTCGGCGACGGTCACTTCGAGTCGCAGCTGCACGCGCTCTCGACCTCGCTCGGTCTCGATGACGTGGTCACCTTCACCGGACGCGTGCCCCACGACCAGGTGGCGTCGTACCTCTCGCTCTTCGACATCACGCCGTTCCCGCGGCTGCCGCTGCCGGTGTGTGAGGCGATCTCGCCGATCAAGCCGTTCGAGTCGATGGCGATGGGCAAGGCCGTGGTGACCTCGTCGGTGGCCGCGCTGACCGAGATCGTCGACGACGGCCGCACCGGACTGGTCTTCGACAAGGGGTGCGCGCGTTCCCTGGCGGACACGCTCGAACGGCTCCTCGAGTCGCCGGCGCTGCGGGACCGCCTCGGTGGTGCGGCTCGTGAATGGGTGCTGGAGAACCGCGACTGGCGCCACGTCACGTCCATCGTCGACGCCACCTACCGCACCCTCCTCGCCTGAACCTTCCCGATACTCCCTGACGTTCGGGCCCTCAAGTCTCGATACTCCCTGACGTTCCGGCCCTTGAAACTTCCGTCCCAGGGGGCCGAAACGTCAGGGAGTATCCCGACAGAGGGGCCGAAACGTCAGGGAGTATCCCCACGGAAGGGCCGAAACGTCAGGGAGTATCCCCACGGAAGGGCCGAAACGTCAGGGAGTATCGGTGGGTCAGTCGCCCCAGCCCATGGGGAAGACCTCGAAGGGGGCGGCGAAGGTGACGCCCATGCGGGTGCCGGTGGCCCGCCCGAAGCCCTCGAGCATCTCGGCCGGGTCGAAGTTCTCCCAGCCCAGGCCGTCGATGTAGGCGCCATGTGCGCGCAGCGAGTCGACGCCCGCCTCGAACGTGGCGGTGGTGTCGACGCCGTGCTCGGCCAGAGGTGAGCCCGCCGCCCAGACCTCGCGTACGCCGCCCCACGGCTCGAGTCCGTCGGTCAGCTGCTCGGCGAAGATCCACCGGTTGCCCGCGTCGCGTACGGCGTCCAGCACGGCACGTCCGACGGCGATGTGGTCGGCCTGGTTGAGGTTCCGGCCGCCGAACGTGTCGTGGAAGTTGCCGGTGACCACGATCTCCGGACGATGCCGCCGCACCACCTCGGCGAGCACCCGCCGCAACGCGACGCCGTACTCGATGACGCCGTCCTGGAGGCCGAGGAACTCCACCTCGTCGACGCCGACGATGCGCGCCGACTCGACCTGCTCGGCCTCACGGACGCTGCGGCACTCGTCGGGGTGCAGGCCGTCGATGCCGGCCTCGCCGCTGGTCACCATGCAGTAGACGACCTGCTTCCCCTGGCCGGTCCATCGGGCCACCGCCGCGGCCGCACAGAACTCCATGTCGTCGGGGTGCGCCACGATGCACAGCGCACGCTCCCAGGTCTCGTCCAGGGGGCTCAGGGAAGGGGGTGCGTCACTCATGTCCCCAGACTGGCACGCGGACGCCCGCCGCGGGAGACCCCGTTAGGGTTGCCCCAGTCGAGCAGAGGGGATTCCGATGGGCAAGAAGGCCAAGACCGCTGTCGTCGTGATCGGCGCCGGCGTGAAGGTCGCCGTCAAGTACGGCCCGCAGGCCAAGATCGCCTGGGACAACGGCGGCAGGAAGGCCGCGGCCTCGGCCACGAAACGCGCCCGCAGCCTCACCGCACGACGCAAGGCGCTGGCCCATGCCGCCACGGTGGTCGACGGCTCGATCCTCAAGGTGGCGCCGTCGGGCACCACGTCGTACGTCGTGTTCACCGGCGACCAGCCGATCGCGACGTACCCGCCGTCGGAGCTGCCGTTCGAGGTGCTGCTGGCGCACACCGACCTCGCCAAGCGGATCCACCCGGAGCCGAAGCCGGCCCGTCGGGTGCTGCCGCGAGGACGGCGTTGACCAACGTCTTCGTCGAGGGCGACAACCTCGACGTGCTGCCCACTCTCGAGCCGGGCAGCATCGACGTGGTCTACATCGATCCGCCGTACAACACCGGCAACGACTTCGCCTACAACGACCGCCACGGCACCGGCCGCGACCGGCACCGCGCCTGGACCGACATGATGCGGCCGCGCCTCGAGGCCGCGCGCGACCTGCTCTCCGACGGCGGCGCGATCTTCGTCTCCATCGACGACAACGAGGTCGCCCACCTGCGCCTGCTCATGGACGAGGTGTACGACGAACGCAACTTCATCGCCCAGATCGTGGTGAACCTCAACCCCAAGGGCAGGCAGCTCGGCAACTTCTTCGCCACCTCCCACGAGTACCTGCTGGTCTACGCCCGCGACGTCGACGCGTGTGTGCTCGACGCGACCTCGACGCACCACGTCGACCCGGCCGACTTCCCCCAGGAGGCCGTCGACGGCCGCCGGTTCCGGCACCTCCCGTTGCGCAACACCAACAAGAAGTTCAACCCGGCGACCGCGCGCACGCTGCACTTCCCGTTGTGGGGCTCGCCGGTGACCGGCGAGGTGGCGACCGCGCCGTTCGAGGGAGCCGTCGAGGTGCTGCCGGTGTTCGGCGACGGCACCCCGGCGGTCTGGCGCTGGTCGGTGCCGCGCATCGAGGCCCGCCCCGACGACCTGGTGTGTCGCGAGATCCGCGGCCGGCTGGGGGAGCGGGTCGACATCTTCCAGCGCGACTGGCTGCACGACGGTCGGCGCAAGAAGCTGAAGACGATCTGGCTGGCCGAGGAGGTCGGCTCGACCGACACCGCGGTGGCCGAGCTGAAGGCGATCGTGGGCCACGTCTTCGAGTCGCCGAAGCCGACCGGGCTGGTCCGCCGGATCCTGGAGTGCTTCCCCGACGACGCGGTCGTGCTCGACTTCTTCGCCGGCAGCGGTACGACGGGGCACGCCACGGCGCTGGCCAACGCCGACGACGGCGGCAGCCGCACGTGCATCTCGATCAACTCGCCCGAGCCCACTCGGCCCGGGTCCAACGCGCAGCTGGCCGGACTCGAGACGGTCAGCGCGATCACCGAGGCGAGGCTGCGGGCCGTCGCCGAGACGCTCGGCGGCGGACTCGACGTACGCCGACCCTTGTCGTAGTGACTGCCGTCACACTAGGTTCGGCGACGGCTCACTCACTCATCTCGGAGGTCCCATGCGTCGGATCGCTCTTGCCGTCATCGCCACCCTCGCCCTGTTCCTGACAGTGCTCGGACCGACCGCCTCGCAGGCGGCGCCACGCTCGACGGCAACGGCGGCCGGGCACGACCCCGTCATCTTCGTCCACGGCTGGAGCGGCGCCTCGTGGAACTGGGACTACTACGTCGGCCGCTTCGAGGCCGACGGCTGGTCGGCCGACGAGCTCTACGCCTGGGACTACGACTTCACGCAGTCCAACGTGACCACGGCTGGCCAGCTGCGCGCGTACGTCGACGAGGTGTTGGCCCGCACCGGCGCGTCGAAGGTCGACATCGTCACCCACTCGATGGGCGGGCTGTCCTCGCGCTACTACCTGAAGAACCTCGGCGGCACCGCCAAGGTCGACGACTGGGTGAGCATCGGCGGCCCCAACCACGGCACGAACTTCGCGTGGGGTTGCTGGACCACGTCCTGCGGAGACATGCGACCGGGATCGACGTTCCTCACCGCGCTCAACTCCGGGGACGAGACGCCCGGCTCGATGAACTACCGGACCTTCTGGTCGCCGTGCGACGAGATCATCAACCCCGACACGTCGGTGATCCTCAGCGGCGCGACCAACACCCAGACCGGCTGCGTGGGTCACCTGGGCCTGTTGGCCGACGGATCGACGTACACCGGGGTGGCGAACGCCGTCCGCTGACCGGCCTACTGGACGCCGGCGGCCTTCTCGAGCGCGGACAGCTCGTTGTCGAGGTGCGTCAGCAGCCGCTGCAGGTGCGGCACGGTCCGGCGGCACCCGGTGAGCCCGAAGCCCATCTGGCCGTCGTACGACGTGCAGGTGATGTTGAGCGCCATGCCGTGGATCGGGATGGACAGCGGGTACATGCCGACGAGCTTGGCGCCGTTGAAGTACTGCGTCGTCCGCGGGCCGGGCACGTTGGAGATGATCAGGTTGAACGGCGGCCGGATCACGCCCTGCATGCGCAGCATCGGGGTGAGCATCGCCGGGGCCATTCCGATCGCGGACATCGCCAGGATCTGCATCGGGCTCATCGACGACAGCGCGCGCTTGCCCTCGAGCATCGACTTGTGGATGCTGCGGAGGCGGTCGGCGGGATCGGCCAGGTCGGTGCCGAGCTTGACCATCACGGTGCCGATCGCGTTGCCGCCCTCGGCCGAGGCGACCTGTGCCTGCTTGGCGTTCAGGCCCACCGGCACCATCGAGACCAGCGTGGTGTCGGGCAGCGCGTCGAGCTCGACGAGATAGGCGCGCACCGCCCCGCTGCACATGGCGAGGACGACGTCGTTGATCGTGGTGCCGGTCGCCTTGCCGATCGCCCGCATGCGCTCGATCGGCCAGTCCTGGGCGGCGAAACGGCGTGACCCGGTGATGGTCTGGTTGAAGATCGTGCGCGGGGCGTAGAGAGACACCGCCGACGTCTCGTTGCGCACGCCGCTGTTGAGGGTGCGCAGCAGGGCTCTCGGGAGGCCCGCTGCCTCGGCGCTCATCCCGAGCGCGCTACGCAGTGCCTTCATGGGTACGACGGCGAGGTTGCGCTCCGCCTCGGCAGCCGTCTGCACGGCCTTGGGCGGGCGGGGCCGTTGGGCCCACGGGGCCGGCATGTCGCGCTTGTCGGGGTCGCCGGACAGCACGCTCTGCGTCAGGCGCATTGCCGAGACGCCGTCGACCAGCGAGTGGTGGATCTTGGTGTAGAGACCGACGCGCCCGTCCTTGAGGCCCTCGATGACGTGGGCCTCCCACAGCGGGCGCTCGTGGGCCAGGCGGGTGCTGTGCAGGCGCGAGCAGAGGTCGAGGAGCTCACGCACGCGCCCGGGCTGGGGGAGCGCGCTGTGGCGCACGTGGTGCTCGATGTCGAAGAGCTCGTCCTCCGCCCAGACGTACTGGCCGGCCGTGGCCAGGGACCTGCGGGGGTGCTTGAGGAACAGGGGTGCGATCGCCTCCGGGGAGCGCATCTGCTCGTAGAGGTCCTTGATGTAGTCGGGGCCGGCGCCCTCCGGCTTCTCGAACAGCTGCAGCCCGCCGACGTGCATGGGCATGTTGCGGTTCTCCGCCACGAGGAAGGCGGTCGAAGTCGGGTCAATCGGCGTGGCCACTTCTGTGTACCTCTGCTTTCTCCCGGACTGCACCGGAAGTTCGATCCTTGCGTGAGCGGAACTGCTTGTCGAGGGCATCGACAACGTGCCAACGCAGCGGCGGGGCCGCGGGTTACGTGTGACGTCCCGCTCGCCCCGGTCTCGGGGCCGAGAGCAGCCCCTCGACGTCGGGCAGCTGGGTGAACCCGGTGAACGTTCCGTCGTCCTTGATCTCCTGCGCGGCGTCCAGGAATCCTCGCCACGCGGCGCGGGCCAGGGTGCCGCCGACACTGATCCGGCGTACGCCGAGTGCGGCTGCCTCGGTGACGCTCAGGAACGGCGCGTTGATCAGCAGGTTCACCGGCTTGGGGGACACCGCCGCGAGCACCGCCGCCACCTCGGCGACGGTGGTGATGCGGGGTGCGTAGAGGCAGTCGGCACCGGCCGCGGAGTAGGCCTCGAGCCGGCGGACCGTCTCGTCGATGTCGGGGCGGCCGACCACGAACCCCTCGGACCGCGCGGTGAGCAGCACGCCGGTGCCGCTGTCGTCGATGGCGGCTCGTGCGGCCCGCACCCGCTCCACCGAGAGGTCGAACTCGTGCAGCGGGTCTGACTGGTCCCCGGTCGAGTCCTCGATCGAGAGGCCGGCGATGCCGGTGGCAGCGGCGAGCAGCACATGGTCGTGGACGCCTTGCGGGTCCACCGCGAACCCGCCCTGGAAGTCGGCGTTGACGGGCACGTCCACGGAGTCCGCGATCATGCGCAGGTGTTCGAGGGACGCCTCGAGCCCGACCTGGTTGTCGCCCACGCCCGTGGTCCAGGCGAAGCCGGCGCTGGTCGTGGCGAGTGCCTCGAAGCCCATCTCCTCGAGGACCCGGGCACTGCCGGCGTCCCACGGGTTCGGCATCACGAAACAGCCCGAGGCGTGCAGGCGATGGAACCTCTTCACTCGCTCGTGGGGCATCCGCGGGACTCCTCGCTGACGGGGAATTTCCAGCGTACGCCGGTCGCGTCCCGCCGCGCCCGGCCCTGCGTTCCGGGCGGCGGAAAATACCTTGGACGCCCCCGGGGCCGGGTCTATCGTCGCGTCGAGGAGGGTCAGATGGTGAGCACGGCGAACGGGCGGGTACTGATCTCGGGGGCCAGCATCGCCGGCCCGGCGCTGGCCCACTGGTTGCACCGGTCCGGGTACGACGTCACGGTCGTCGAGCTCGCCCCCGACGTACGACCGGGTGGTCAGGCCGTCGACCTGCGCGGCGCCGGCCGGACCGTGATCGAGCGGATGGGCCTGCTCGACCGGGCTCGCGAGCTCTCGCTCGACCAGCGCGGCATCGAATGGGTCGACGCCGAGGGCAAGGTCACCGTCAGGATGCCGGCCGACGCCTTCGGTGGGGAGGGCCTCATCTCCGAGGTCGAGATCCTCCGGGGCGACCTCGTCCACCTGCTCTTCGAGGCCACCTCGCCCCACGTGGACTACCGGTTCGGCGACTCGATCGAGGCGATGGACGATCGCGACGACGCCGTCCACGTCCGGTTCCGGTCCGGCACCGAGGAGTCGTTCGGGCTGGTCGTCGGAGCCGACGGACTGCACTCGAGGGTGCGCCGACTGGCCTTCGGCGACGACTCGGGCACCGTCGTGCCGCTGGGTTGCTACACGGCCTGGTTCACCGCGCCGGGCATCCCCGAGCTCGACGGGTGGTACCAGATGCACAACGCACCCGGTGGCCGCGTCGCGTCGGTCCGGCCGGGCCGCGATGCCGTCGAGTCGAAGGCGTCGCTGAGCTTCCGGTCGGCCCCGTTGCCGTGGCAGCGGCTCGACCTCGCCGACCAGCGTCGCGAGCTGGGGGACCGTTTCGGTGACCTCGAGGGTCGGGTGCGCCTACTGGTCGAGGCGTCGCAGGAGGCTCCCGACCTCGCCTTCAGCCCACTCGGCCAGGTGCGGATGCCGCACTGGACGCGCGGACGGACCGCCTTGGTCGGGGATGCCGGCTACTGCCCCACACCCCTGACCGGCCTCGGCACCAGCCTGGCCCTGGTCGGCGGCTACCTGCTGGCCGCAGAGCTGGCCGCGGCCGGCGGCGACCATGCCCGCGCGTTCCGTCAGTACGAGTCGCGGCTGCGCCCCTATGCGGACGCCTGCCAGCAGCTGCCTCCCGGGGGAGTCCGCAGCTTCGCGCCGATGACCCGCACCGGAATCCGTCTCCAGGCCGCCTCGATGCGGTCGATGCTGCGTTGGCCGATGCGCGGGATCATGGAACGCCAGGCCGGCAAGGCAGCGGACATCGACCTTCCCGACTTCGAGCAGCAGCAACCGTGACGAGGCAGCTGCCCGGTCCGGGCCGAGGTCCGGGGGCAGGGGGTTCCGGCGCGGACCGATTCGGTGTTGTCTGGAGGTCGACCACGCATCTCACTCGGGAGACGTCCTCATGCTGCCTCGCCTTGCCACCGTCCTCACCTTCACCGCACTGCTGATCGGCCTGCCGGTCACGGCGTACGCCGACGACTACTCGGCACCACTGCAGACCGCCGTCTCGGACCTGCCCGTCGCCACCGAGGTCCGCACCGGCTACGACCGGTCGAAGTTCAACCACTGGATCGACGCCGACGGCGACGGCTGCAACACCCGCAACGAGGTGCTCCTCGCGGAGGCCGACGACCCGCCCACCCGCACCGGCACGTGCACGCTGAGCGGTGGGCGTTGGTACAGCTACTACGACCGGGTCTCCTGGTACGCCCCGTCCGACATCGACATCGACCACATGGTGCCGTTGGCCGAGGCCTGGGACTCCGGCGCCCGCACGTGGAGTGCGGCCGAGCGCGAGGGCTATGCCAACGACCTCGGCGACTCGCGGTCGTTGGTCGGTGTCACCGACAACGTCAACCAGGCCAAGGGCGACCAGGACGTGCGGGAGTGGCTGCCGACGTACGACAAGTGCCGCTACCTGCGGGAGTTCGTGGCGGTCAAGCACCGGTGGCGGCTGAGCGTCGACAGCGGCGAGAAGTCGGCGATGACCACGCTCGCCGGCACCTGCACCAACACCACGATCACGGTGACGCTGGCTCGCTGATCCGGGCCGCTGATCGTGCACAGGTGAGTTCGCGTACCGGTTCTCCACAGGTCGGCCCGCGCCCGGCTCCGGGTGGCGCTGGTCGTCCCTAGCGTCTCGTGGTGAAGGGCCGGAGCAGCCGGCCCGTGACCCACGGAGACCTGCATGACACGAACCTTCCACCTGCTCGCCCTGACGCTCGGCATCGGGTGCGGCCTGCTGATGGGCCTGACCGTCGGCGCCGGACACGCCGAGACCCGGGCGCCCGCCGCCTGGGAGCCCCCGGCGCACACCATCGTGGCCGTCGAGGGCGACAAGGCCAACGGCTTCGGCATCCACTACTACGACGGCAGCTCGATCTACCCGCCGACCGACTCCGAGGCCCTCGCCGAGTGCGGTGAGTACGACACCCGCGTGGCCCGCGTGCGATGCCGCACCGAGGTGCGCATCTGGTACCGCGACCTCGGCCAGCTCAAGCTCGCCCTGCGGTATGCCCACCACCCCTAGGGGCGGCATCTGACACGATCAGCGCATGGAGGTCCACCCGCTCGATCGCGCCTGGCAACGCGGTCGCACGTCGGCCCGGACCCGCCTGCGCCGGTTGCGGACCAAGTCGTTCGCGATCGCGCAGTGCTCGATCGCGGCCGGCGTCGCCTGGTTCCTGGCCAGCGACGTGTTCGGGCACCCCACGCCGTTCTTCGCACCGATCGCTGCCCTGGTCTGCCTGGGCACGTCGTTCGGGCAGCGCCTGCGGCGCGTGGTCGAGGTGTGCATCGGTGTCGCTGTCGGGGTGCTGATCGCCGACCTGCTGGTCTATGCCGTGGGCACCGGCTGGTGGCAGCTCACCTTCATCGTCGCGCTGGCCATGTCGAGCGCCTTCCTGCTCGACGGTGGACCGTTGCTGGTCACCCAGGCGGGCGTGCAGTCGATCGTGGTGGCGACCCTGGTCCCGTCCTCGGGGCAGGCGCTCACCCGTTGGACCGACGCCCTGATCGGTGGTGCGGTGGCGCTGGTGGCGGCCACGGCGGTGCCGGCCGCGCCCTTGCGGCGGCCACGCGAGCAGGCTGCGGAGGTCGTGCACAAGATCGCGACACTGCTCCGCGCCGCCGCCGACGTGATGGTCGACGGCGAGGTGGAGCCGGCGCTCGACCTGCTCGCCGACGCCCGCGCCACCGACTACCTGATCCGTGAGCTCCAGGCGGCCGCCGACGAAGGGCTCTCGGTGGTGGCCAGCTCGCCGTTCCGGGTGCGGCACAAGGGCTCCGTCCGACGGATGGCCGACCTCGTCGAGCCCCTCGACCGGGCCCTGCGCAGCACCCGTGTGCTGGTCCGGCGTACGGCGGTGGCGGCGTACCGACGACGCCCCGTGCCCGCGTCGTACCCACTGCTGTGCCGCGACCTGGCCGATGCGTGCAAGGTCGTGGCTGGTGAGCTCTCCGCCAACCGGATGGCCGCCGACGCACAGGGCGCCCTGCTCGCCGTCGGCAAGGCGACCGGCACCGTCGAGCGCACCGACGACCTGTCCGTCGAGGTGGTGCTGGCCCAGATCCGGTCGGTGATCGCCGACCTGCTGGTGCTGACCGGCATGGGCACCCTGGAGTCGACCGACGCGCTGCCGCCGACGAAGCGCTGATCATGCGCTGGGTGCTGCACGTCGACATGGACCAGTTCCTGGCCGCCGTGGAGATCCTGCGCAACCCCGAGCTGGCCGGCAAGCCGGTCGTCGTCGGCGGCCGGGGCGACCCGACCGAGCGCGCGGTGGTGTCGACGGCGTCCTACGAGGCGCGGGCGTACGGCGTCCGTTCCGGTATGCCGTTGCGGGTGGCGCGGCGCAAGATCCCCGACGCGGTGTTCCTGCCGGTCGACTTCCCGGTCTACGAGGCTGCCTCCGAGCGGGTGATGCAGGCGCTGCGCGAGACGCCCGGCGCCGTGGTGCAGGTGCTCGGCTGGGACGAGGCCTTCGTCGGCATCGAGACCGAGGATGTCCTGGCCACCGCCCACGACCTCCAGGCCCGCGTGCTGGCGGCCACCGAGCTGCACTGCTCCGTGGGCATGGGCGACACGCTGATCAGGGCGAAGAACGCCACCGACTTCGGCAAGCCACGGGGCACCTTCCGGCTGACCCGCGACAACTGGCTCGAGGTGCTCGGCGACCATCCGACCAAGGACCTCTGGGGCGTCGGACCACGCACCTCCGCACGGCTGGCCGACCTGGGCATCACCACGGTGCGTGAGCTCGCCGCGGCACCGGTCGACGTGCTGACCGCGGAGTTCGGGCCCAACACCGGCGTGCACGTGCACCGGCTCGGCACCGGCGCCGGGAGCGCCGTGGTCGACGACACCCCGTGGGTGCCGCGGGCCCACGGCCGCGAGACCACGTACCAGCAGGACCTCACCACCCCCGACGAGATCGCCGCGGCGGTCCACGCGCTGGCCGTCCAGGTCGTCGCCGACATCCGTCGTGAGGGCCGACCCTGCCAACGCGTGCACCTGAAGGTGCGGTTCGTGCCGTTCTTCACGTTCACCAAGGTGCGCAAGCTCGCCGAGCCGACGTACGACGTGGACGTCATCGCCCGCACCGCCCTCGACCTGCTCGCCGCACTGGAGGACGACCGGGCGATCCGGTTGCTCGGCGTACGCGCCGAGATGGTCCCTCCCGAAGGCGGCTACTGACGCGAACCGTGGATTGTTGATGCGCGAGCCGTGGGTTCTTGCGCCGCGAACCGTGGATTCTTGCGGTGGTGCGCGCTCAGGGATGCAGTGAGGCCCGGAGCTCGCCGACCACCGAGTCGACCACCGCGACCAGGTCGCCCCCGGTGTCGGCGGCGACCGCGCGCTGGCGCTGGTACGACGCACCGCGCCGCGGGATCTCCGCGACGGACCGCAGCTCGTCCTCGCAGCCGAGGCGCTTGGACACCGGTGTGAGGCGATCGAGCAGGTCGTCGAGGTCGTCGGTGATCAGGCGTTCGTTGGACGCCGCGTCGAGGATGATGATCGCGTCGAGGCCGTACCGGGCGGCCCGCCACTTGTTCTCCTGCACGTGCCACGGCGGCATCACCGGAAGCCTCTCCCCGGCGGCCAACCGGGTGTCGAGGTCGACGACGAGGCAGTGCATCAGGGCGACCAGTGCGGCCATCTCGTCGATCGTCGAGACGCCGTCGCAGACCCGGTTCTCGAGCGTGCCGAGCCGTGGCACCGGCCGGACGTCCCACCGGATCTCGGACAGCTCGTCGATCACCCCGGTGGTCAGTTGGTCCTGGGCGAAGACCTCGAACTCCGGCCACGTCTCGAACTGGAAGGGCAGTCCGGCGGTCGGCAGCTGCTGGAACATCAGCGCCCGGTTGGACGCGTAGCCGGTGTCGGTGCCCGCCCAGACGGGGGAGGAGGCCGAGAGCGCCTGCAGGTGGGGGTACTGGTTGAGCAGCGCCGACATCACCGGCAGCACCCTGTCGCGTTCGGGCAGACCGACGTGCACGTGCACGCCCCAGATGAGCATCTGCCGGCCCCACCACTGGGTGCGGTTGATCAGCTCCTCGTAGCGGTGCCCCTCGGTCAGCTGCTGGGCCGACCAGTTCGCGAACGGGTGCGTGCCGGCGCCGAACAGGTCGACGCCCAGCTCGTCGGCCACCGGCAGTACGACGTCCAAGGTGCTGCGCAGGTCGGCCATCGCCTCGTCGACCGTCGTGCAGATGCCGGTGACGACCTCGACCGTGTTGCGCAGCAGCTCCTTGTGCAACTTGCGCGCGTCGGCGAGCTCGGGACCCACCGCGGTGAAGAGGTCCGCGGCGGAGTTGACGAGATCGCGGGAGGTCTTGTCGACGAGCGCGAACTCCCACTCGACGCCGAGTGTGGGCCGGGGTGAGCCGTGGAAGTCGATGTGCACGACTCAAGCGAACCACAGTCCGACCCCCGTGAAAGCATGTCGACCATGGCGGAGCCACGCGAGATCGCTCTCACTGTCGACCTGAGCCTGCGCATCGGCGAGATGTTGCTCTCCAACGGCGCGGGTGCGGCCGACGTCACCGCCACCATGCAGTCAGTGGCCTACCACCTGGGCCTGCGCAACCCGATCGTCGACGTGACCTTCACCAGCCTGTCGATGAGCTACCAGCCCGAGCCCGGCGACGTACCCCTGGTGATGATGCGGCAGGTCAAGCAACGCGACATCGACTACGAGGACCTCACCCGCATCGACCACCTGGTGCGTGACCTGCTGGCCGACCGCATCGACCTGGTCGAGGCCCGAGCGACGGTTGCCCGGATCAGCTCGTCGGGCCACGCACGGCATCGTTGGGCGGTGACCGCGGGCACCGGTGTGATGTCGGCCGGCGTCGGCATGATGCTCGGCGGCAACACACTGGTGGTGCTGATCGCCTTCATCGCCGCGGTCCTCATCGACCGCACCCAGATGCTCCTGTCGCGCCAGCGGCTGCCGACGTTCTACCTCCAGGTGGCCGGTGGGGCCGTCGCGACCCTGCTCGCGCTGGCGGCAGCCGCCGCGGAGCTCGACGTCGACCCGTCGGTCGTGGTGACCGCCAACATCATCATGCTGCTCTCCGGCATCGGCTTCATGGGCGGACTCCAGGACGCACTCTCCGGCTTCTACGTCACGAGCAACGCCCGGATGACCGAGGCGTTGCTCTCCACCGCCGGCATCATCGCGGGGGTCAGTGGCGGCCTGGCGCTGGGTGACGTGGTCGGCGTCGACATCGGACGCCTCGAGCCCGGTCGCGGCGGCCTCACCACTCTCGCGACGATGTCCGTCGGGGCAGCCGTCGCAGCTGCGGCCTTCGCGTTCAGTGCCTATTCGCCCAAGCGCATCCTCGCCCCGATCGGCCTCATCGCCGGCGTCGCGCTCGCGATCACCTATGGCATCGAGGGTGCCGGCTTCGGGCGCACGTGGTCGGTGGCGGCGGCCGCCCTGTTCATCGGTCTCGTCAGCTACTCGGTCTCGGGTCGGGTCAAGGTGCCACCGCTGGTCGTGGTGGTCTCGGCGATCGTGCCGCTGCTGCCCGGCCTCTCGATCTACCGCGGACTCTCACTGATGGCCGAGGGCGGCGAGACCTCGCGGGGACTGGTGGCGATCATCACCGCGGCCTCGGTGGCGATCGCCCTGGCCTCCGGCGTGATCCTGGGCGAATACATCGCCCAGCCGCTCAAGCGTGAGGCCCGCAAGCTCGAGGGTCGTCTCTCCGGCCCGCGCCTGGTCGGTCCCTTCCGCGCCCGCAGCAAGCGCTGACCTGTCGCCAGTTCGTGCCGACCTGTCGTGAGTTCTTGCTGACCCGTCGTCAGTTCGGTGGCCAACCAGAATTCACGACGGGTCGATCCGAACTCACGACAGGCCGTCCAACATGGCCCGCCAGGCTGCGGCGGTCGGGCCGTCGTACGGCGCCACCTGCCCGAGCACTGCGGCGTGTACGGCGGCACAGTTGGCCAGCGCCAGCTCGATGACCTCGTCGGGATAGCCCAGTGCCACCCGGTGCTCGGCGAACTCGTCCTCGTCGTCGATCCACGTGCGACCGCTGAACGCCCGCACCACGTCGAGGTCGAGGTCGACCGAGCGGACCGTCGTACCGTCCCAGACCGGCTGGGTGGCGATGTCGACGTACACCTCGACCGGGAAGGCGGGCTCGAACCCGGCGCCGGTGCCGTCGGCGCGACGTGCGTGGAACGTCGCGAACCAACCGCTCTGCGAGAGATCGCCGGTGGTCGGGGCAAGGCAGACCTGGTCGACGGCCGACAGCATCTCGACGCCCGGCCGGGCCATGCGGGTGCCGGCCGGGACGCCCAGCCAGTCACCGTGCTCGTCGCGACCGAGGTAGTGCGCTCGGTAGGCCCAGTGCGGACGGTCGCGCCACTTGGTCATCGCGACATCGACCGGGTCCCCGAACTCCATCCGCCATTCCTAGCACGCACGACGTCCTGCGTTCCGGCTGTCGGAGCAACCGGAACGCAGGACGTCGTGAAGATCGAGCGTTACTTCTTGGCGGGGATCACGCGCTTCGACGTCAGCGCCACGATGTCCTGGTAGCGCGACCCGGTGACCTTGGCGAAGTGGTGCAGGAGGTGCGCGTCGATGCCGACGAGCTGGCGCGCCTTCCCCTTCATGCCCGCGGCGAGGATGATCGCGGCGGCCTTGTCGGCCGGCATCCGGGCCAGCTTCTCCTCGAAGAGGCGGTCGATCGTGCTGCCGTCCTGGCCGGCGGTCTTGCGACCGTTGCGCGAGATGCCGGTCTTGATCCCTCCGGGGTGGATGCAGGTCACCGTGACCGGGTGCTTGTTGACCAGCATCTCCTCGCGCAGTGCCTCGGTGAAGCCGCGGACGGCGTACTTGGTCGCGTTGTACGCCGACTGGCCGGGCATCGAGATCAGGCCGAACAGGCTGGAGATGTTGATCAGCGCGCCGTCGCCCGAGGCGATCAGGTGGGGGAGGAACTCCTTGGTGCCGTTGACGACGCCGTTGAAGTTGACCCCGACGATCCAGTCGAACTCCTCGTAGGTCATGTCCTCGAAGTCGCCGGTCATCGTGACGCCGGCGTTGTTGACCACGACGTTCACGACGCCGAACTGCTCGACGACGGCCGCGGCCCAGGTGGCCATCGCGGCGCGGTCGGACACGTCGACCACGTCGGAGCGCAGGTCGGTGGCGCCCTGCTCCTTCAGCAGCTGGACCGTGCCCTCGAGGCCGTCGGGGTTCCAGTCGGAGACGGCGACCCTGGCGCCCTTGCCGGCAGCCAGCAGCGCGAGCTCGCGGCCCATGCCGGACCCGGCCCCACTGATCACGACGACCTTGTTCTCGAGCGACTTCATGCGGACACCTTCTTCTTGGAGGGGGTGGGCGAGGAGGCGGTCACGTCGTACGACGCTACGTCGAACCGCGCGAGCAGTCGACGGAAGGTGAACGTGGTGCGTGGCCAGAGGGTGGTGTTGCGGCCTTCGTCGTCGAGGTACCAGCTGGCGCAGCCGCCGGTGTTCCACACCGTCTTCTTCAGGCGCCGCTGGAGGTCGTCGTTCCACTCGTCCTGCACGTCGGTGCGGGGCTCGACGCTGGCGTAGCCCTCGCGCTCCATCGTGCGGATCGCATCGCGGATGTAGGCGATCTGCGACTCGATGACGAACACCATGCTCGAGTGGCCGAGGCCGGTGTTGGGCCCGACGATCTGGAACAGGTTGGGGAAGCCGTGCACGGTGGTGCCCTTGTAGGCGACCATGCCGGTGTCGCGCCAGGTCTCGGCGAGCGTCGCGCCGGTGCGACCGGTGATGGCCTCGGCGATCGGCTGCTCGGTGGTGAAGAACCCGGTGGCCACGATGAGTACGTCGATGGGGCGCTCGACGCCGTCCGAGGTGACGACGGCGTCGCCGGTGATCTTGGAGATGCCGTCGGTGACCACCTCGACGTTGTCGGAGGCCAGGGCGGGGTAGTAGGTGTTGGAGATCAGGATGCGCTTGCAGCCGATCTCGTAGTCGGGCGTCACCTTGGCGCGCAGCTCGGGGTCCTTGATCCCGCGGGCGATGTTGGTGAGGGCCATCTGCTTCGCGGGCCAGGCCAGCTTGGGCTCGAGGGTGAAGCCGGGCACGTAGAGCTCGCGACCCCAGTAGATCGCCGTGCGGTAGGCCTTCTGCACGAGCGGCAGATGCCGGAAGGCGAGCTTCTCGAGGCCGGTGTAGCGCCGGTCGTTGCGCGGGATGACGTACGGCGCGGTGCGCTGGTAGACGTCGAGGTGGCCCACGACCTTCTGCAGCTCGGGGACGATCTGGATCGCCGAGGCGCCGGTGCCGATGACCGCGACGCGCTTGCCGGTCAGGTCGATGTCGTGGTTCCACTGGGCCGAGTGGAAGACCTCGCCCTGGAAGCCCTCGATGCCGTCGATGTCGGGGAGTCGGGGTTCGGAGAGGCCGCCGGCGCCGGAGATCAGGTTGGTCGCCGTGACCTCGCTGCCGTCGGAGAGCGTGACCTGCCACTGCTGGGCGTCGTCGTCCCACACGGCCTTCTCGACGGCGACCTCGAAGCGGAAGCGGTCGAGCACGCCGGACTCGTCGGCCACCCGCCGGATGTAGGCCTGGATCTCGGGCTGCGGCGAGAAGGACATCGACCAGTCGGGGTTGGGCGCGAACGAGTAGCTGTAGAGCTGGCTCGGTACGTCGCACGCGGCGCCGGGGTAGTCGTTGGCACGCCAGGTGCCGCCGACGTCGGAGCCCTTCTCGACGACGAGGAAGTCGGATTCGTTGTCCTCGTCGAGCTTGACGGCCATGCCGAGGCCGGCGAAGCCGGCGCCGACGACGAGGTGCTTGACGGTGGTCGTGGTCATGCCAAGTGACGGTACGCGGCTTACTGAACAACCGTCAATAGCCCTGTTGAAAAGAATTCAGTAGGGTGGGGCGCATGACCAGCACCCCGCGGATCCGGCTCAACCCGGAGACCCGCCGCGAGCAGCTGCTCGACCTCGGGGTCACCCTGCTCGCGACACGTTCGCTCGATGAGCTCTCGATCGAGATCCTCGCCGAGGAGGCCGGCATCTCGCGCGGGCTGCTCTACCACTACTTCGGCAACAAGCACGACTTCCACGAGGCCGTCGTACGCCGTGCCGCCGACGAGCTGATCGCCCAGACCGCGCCGCCGGGTGAAGGGGAGCCGCTCGAACGACTGTTGGCCTCGATGGCGGCCTACCTCGACTATGTCGTGGCCAACTACGAGGGCTACCTCTCGCTGGTCAAGGGTGCGGCCGCCGGCACCGCGTCGATCCGCGCGATCTACGACGAGGCGCGCAGGGCGCTGACCGACCGGCTCTTCGACGAGGACGCCGAGGGCATGATCCTGCCCGACACTCCCGCGACGCGTCTGATGGTGCACGCCTGGTCGGCCTTCGCCGAAGACGTGGCACTCACCTGGGCGGAGAACCCCGACGGGGTCAGTCGCGACGAGGTGCTCGAACTGCTGGCCGGTTCGCTGCCGGCCCTGGTCGAGGTCGTCCAGCAGTCCTGAGTCGCGGCGCGAACATCCACAGGCGCATCGCCAGGAAGCGCATCACGGTCACCACGAGGTTCGCGATCGTGAGTACGACGACCTCGGCGCGATGCGACGCGGTCGGCTCCACCGCCTCGAGCAGCCACAGCGACCCACTGGTCATCGCCAGCCCGACGCCGAACACCGCGAGCCCCTGGGCATGGTGCCGCAGGTGTCCGCCGCCGCTGACCGCGAACGTGAAGCGACGGTTGGCGGCCGTGTTGCCGATCGCGGTGACCAGCAGGGCCAGGGCGTTCGCCCAGAGCCCCGGCATCAGCTGCCGGAACAGCAGGTAGAGCACGGCGTACGCCGCGGTGCTGAGCACGCCCACGCAGGCGAACAGCGCGAGCTGGGTGCCCGGTCGACCCTGCGCGCGGGCCGTGCCGAGCTGGGCGCGCACCGCCTCCATCGGCAGTCGGCCGGTCGCCAGCGACCACGCCAACCGCCGGATGCCGCGCAGGTCGTCGAGCGCCGTGCGTACGACGTCCACGCGCGAGTCCGGGTCGTCGACCCAGTCGACCGGCACCTCGTGGATGCGCAGCCCCGAGCGCTCAGCCAGCACCAGCAGCTCGGTGTCGAAGAACCACGTGTCGTCCTCCACCAACGGCAGCAGCACCTCGGCGACGTCGCGCCGCAGAGCCTTGAAGCCGCACTGCGCGTCGCGGAACCGGGCCCGCAGCGTGGAGCGCAGGATCACGTTGTAGGAGCGGGAGACCAGCTCCCGCCGCGGCCCCCTTGTGACCCGTGCCCCGCGGGAGAGTCGGGAGCCGATCGCGACGTCGGAGTGCCCGCTGATCAACGGGGCCACCAGCGGCAGCACGGCGTTGAGGTCGGTCGAGAGGTCGACGTCCATGTAGGCGAGCACGTCGGCCTGCGACTCGCGCCAGACCTGCTTGAGCGCACGGCCGCGGCCCTTCTCGGCGAGCGTCACGACCCGCACGCCGTCGTAATCATGGGCGAGTCGGCGGGCCACCAGGGGAGTGGCGTCGGTGGAGGCGTTGTCGGCGATGGTGACCTGCCACGTCCACGGCAGCTCGGCCAGGTGGCGGGTCAGCATGGCGACGGCCCGGGGGAGGGCGACCTCCTCGTTGTGGACCGGGATCACCACCTCGAGCACGGGTGCCGGCTCGAGGGCTTCGACGGCACTCACGCGACGCCTTCGGAGAGGTCGTAGAGCGTGACCCCGTCGACGGTCTGCGCGGTGAAGTTCTCCTGCACCCACTGCGAGATCTCGGACGACGCGCCGGAACCGCGCATGCCACCGCCCATGCCGCCCATGCCTCCGCCGGCGATGTACCAGTGGACCTCGCCGTCGGCGACGTACTCCTGGAACCGCGCCAGTGTCGGGCTCGGGTCGCTGCCGTTGAAGCCGCCGATCGCCATCACCGGTTCCTCCGTGGCCAGCTGGTAGCCGGAGGCCGCGTTGGATCCGGACGCCGCGGCCACCCAGGTGAAGGCGTCGGAGTTCTGCAGCAGCAGCTCGGTCAGCGCGGTCGAGGGGTCGCTGCCGTTGAGCAGGCTGCCGGTGCCGGTGCCGGTGCCGGTGCCGCCCGGGCCACCCGCCCCGCCCGGGCGTGCGCCACCCATGCCGCCCATGCCAGCCATACCGCCCGTGCCGCTCGGCCCGGCGCTCGGGATCGAGCCGGTGTGCGGCGTCGCCGCGGTGGCGAGGGAGAACGCGAACGGCCCGGCGAGGACGGCGACCAGTGCACCGGCCGCGACCACGACGGCCACCCTTTGCGGGAGGATGCGTACGACGCCCAGCATCAGCGCGCAGGCCAGGCCGACGGTGACCACGACGTACTTCAACCAGGGGTGCCAGTCGCCGGCCCGGTCGAGCAGCACGAACGCCCAGGCGCTGGTGAGGGCGGTGACGAAGGCGAGGACCCCCGAGACGACGAGCGACTCGCGCTTCTGCCACAGCCCGTGCAGGGCGATGGCGACGACTGCCGCGACCGCCGGGGCCAGGGCGACCGTGTAGTAGGCGTGGAAGATGCCGGCCATGTAGCTGAACGTCAGCCAGGTGACCACGAGCCAGCCCATCCAGAGGGTGAGACCGGCCCGGGCCCGGCGTCCGGCGACTCCGTTCTTCCGGGAGAACCAGAGCCCGGCGATGCCCAGGACGAGCGCGGCCGGCAGCAGCCAGGAGGCCTGGCCGCCGATCTCGGAGTTGAACATCCGCCAGAAGCCGGTCTCTCCCCAGCCGTTGCCGCCGCCGACCGAACCGGTCTCGTCGCCGGTCAGCCGGCCGAAGCCGTTGTAGCCCAGGGTCAGCTCGAGGATCGAGTTGTCCTGCGAGCCGCCGATGTAGGGCCGCGACGACGCCGGCCAGAGCTCGACGACCGCGATCCACCAGCCGGCGGCGAGGATCATCGACCCGAGGGCGACCAGCAGGTGGCCGATGCGACGGCGCCACGGCACCACGGCGAAGAGCGCGTACGCCGCCGCAAGTGCCGGCAGCACCAGGAAGGCCTGCAGCATCTTGGTGAGGAAGGCGAGCCCGACCAGTGCCCCGCCGAGGGCCAACCACCGCATGGCGCGCGGTGATTCGAGGGCTCGGACGGTTGCGTGGACCGAGCCGATCAGCAGGAGCACGAGCATCGCGTCGGGGTTGTCGAAGCGGAACATCAGCACCGCCACCGGGGTCAACGCCAGGATCGCCCCGGCCAGCAGTCCGGCCCCCACCGATCCCGTCGTACGGCGCACGGTGGCGTGCAGCAGGGCCACGGAGCCGACGCCGATCAGCGCCTGGGGAACCAGCAGGCTCCACGACGACAGCCCGAAGATGCGGATGGAGAGTGCCATCGGCCACAGGGACAGGGGCGTCTTGTCGACGGTGATCGAGTTGGCGGCGTCGGAGGAGCCGAAGAAGAACGCCTTCCACGACTCCGAGCCGGCCTGCGCCGCGGCGGCGTAGAACGAGTTCGCCCACCCGGACTCCGACAGGCCCCACAGGTAGAGCACGGCCGTGCCGAGCAGCAACCCGGCCAGGGCCGCCCGCTCCCACACGGCTCGGGGGACGGCGCGGGGAGCGGGCGGTCCTGGCCTGGCTGGTGTCCCCGGGTCAGGTGGTCGTACGACGGGCAGCAGGGTCTGGGTGTCCATGCCGCAACATTCGGCGGCTCGGCTGGGTCAGCCGTGGGTGGAACCTGTCCCTCACCTGTGAGTCGGGAACCTCAACGTGAACCGGGTCTCGCCGGGCCGGCTGGACAGCTCGACCGTGCCGCCGTGGGCCTCCATGATCGCCTTGACCAGCGAGAGGCCGAGGCCCACGCCGCCCGCGCGGTTGCGGGCCTCGTCGCCGCGGACGAAACGCTCGAACGCGGTGTCGGCCAGCTCCGGCGCGAACCCCGGGCCGTCGTCCATGATCGTGATCTCACCGGGCCGGGCGCGGGCCGTGACCGTCGTGTCGGCGGGGGTGTACTTGCGGGCGTTGGTGAGCAGGTTGGTCACCACCTGGTGCAGCCGCTGCTCGTCGCCCAGCACGGTGACGCTCTCGGCGGGAAGGTCGAGCCGCCACTGATGGGTGGGGGAGAGCACGCGGGCATCGGCCACCGCCTCGAGCAGCAGGCGGGTCAGGTCGACCGGGGCGGAGTCGAGCGGGCGTCCCGAGTCGAGTCGGGCCAGCAGCAGGAGGTCCTCGACCAGCGTGGTCATCCGGCCGGACTCGGCCTCCACCTTGTCGAGCGCGGCGAGCACACCCGCCGCGTCGTCCGGTCGGCGCCGGGCCAGCTCGGCGTACCCCTTGATGGTGGCCAGTGGCGTGCGCAGCTCGTGCGAGGCGTCGCCGACGAACTGGCGGACCTGCTGCTCGCTGCGGTGCCGGGCATCGAGGCTCGACTCCACGTGGGCGAGCAGCGTGTTCAGGGCTGCTCCCACGCGGCCTACCTCGGTGCGCTCGTCGGTCAGGTGCTCGGGCACCCGGTCGGTGAGGTCGATCTCGCCGGATGCCAGCGGCTGCTCGGCCACCCGGTGGGCGGTGTCGGCGACGTCGTTGAGTGGCTGCAGCTGCCGGCGTACGACGAAGCTGCCGGCTGTCGCCGCGAGGAGTACGCCGAGCACGGTGGCCAGCATCTCCCACTGCACCAGGTCGCTCAGGGTGCCGTCCACCTCCTCCGTCGTCATCCCGACCAGCACGCGCTCGCCGTCCCTGGTGGTCTTCGCGAGTACGCGGTAGCGGGGCAGGTCGGGCACGTTCAGGGTTTCGGGGGAGTCGTCGGTGATATCGGCGAACGCGGCGAGCTGCTCGTCGGACAGGGTGACGGCCGCACCGAAGGTTGCGCCGTTCACCTCGACGACCACGGTTCCGCGCGTCCACCCGGCCTCGGTGCCCTGCAGGGTGATCGTGCCGAGCGGGGGACCGATTCTTTCCCCGTCGGGGAGGGGGCCCGCAGTCTGGCCGGCCGGGACTCGGGGCGCGTCGGACACGCGGTCCAACGTGGTCCGGATCTCCTTGTCCAGTTGGGCGTTGAGGTTTGCCCGCATCGCCAGCGTCGTCGCCGTGGCGATCAGGATGCTGGTCACCGCGACCAGCAGCACCGCGATGCCGACCAGTCGCCAGGTCAGGCTGCGCCAGCGCATCATGCCGGCTTCAGGACGTAGCCGGCGCCGCGCATGGTGTGGATCATCGGCTCCCGGCCGGCGTCGATCTTCTTGCGCAGGTAGGAGATGTAGAGCTCGACCACGTTGGCCTGGCCGCCGAAGTCGTAGTTCCACACCCGGTCCAGGATCTGCGCCTTGCTCAGCACCCTGCGTGGGTTGCGCATCAGGAAGCGCAGCAGCTCGAACTCCGTCGCGGTCAACGAGACCTCGTCCTTGCCGCGGCGTACCTCGTGGCTGTCCTCGTCGAGGGTGAGGTCGCCGACGGTGAGCACGTTGTCCTGCTGCGCGTTCAGTGCCCCGGCCCGCCGCATCAGGGCACGCAGCCGGGCCACCACCTCCTCGAGGGAGAACGGCTTGGTGACGTAGTCGTCGCCGCCCGCGGTCAGGCCGGCGATGCGGTCCTCGACGGCGTCGCGCGCGGTCAGGAACAGCACCGGTACGTCGGGATCGGTGCCGCGCATCCGTTTGAGCACCTCGAGGCCGTCGAAGTCGGGCAGCATCATGTCGAGCACCACCGCGTCGGGGCGGAAGGCCTTCGACTCGGCCACCGCCTTGCTGCCGGTGTGGGCCTGGCGTACGTCGAATCCCTCGTAGCGCAGCGCCATCGCGAGCAGCTCGGCGATGTTGACCTCGTCGTCGACGACGAGCACGCGCAAGGGGGATCCGTCAGGTCTGGTGAGCTCCATGGTGCCCAACCTCTCGCGCGCCGATGGGCAGAGTCTGTCAGGTTCCTGTGAGCTCCCTGTGAGCGCTCCGACAACCTGCCGGCCTGTCGCTGGTTGAGGAGGTTGCGCAGCAACCGTCTCGAAACCACCGACACAGGTTGGCTTCATCGCCCACACAGCCTCCGCACAGGTGCCCGGCGCACGCTCGGAGACATGACTGACGAGAACCAGAACCCCGATGTGTCCGGGTCGGCCGCCGTACCCGCCGAGCGGAGGCCGTGGAACGACCGCGTGCTCGGCTACCGGGGCGTGGCGGCGGTGGCCCTGGCCAGCGTGATCCTCGGTGGCGCGGGCGGTGCGGCGCTCGGTGCGATCAGCAACGGATCCGACGACGGACGCGGAGGGATGCGCGGTCCGGGCGGCAATGGCCCCGGCACCTTCCAGCAGATGCCCGGCAAGAACGGCCAGGGCAGCCAGAACGGCCAGGGCAGCCAGGACGGCCAGAACCAACGGAACCAGCAGGGCACCGGGCAGGATGACGGGTCCGACCGGCTGGCACCGCCCGATCAGACCCAGGACTCCGGCGGCCAGGACAGCACCGACTCCTGAGCGGCACATCCGGCACCGATTCCGACGCCGATTCCGACGCCGAACCGTGCCGGATGTGCCTCTCGGCGGGCCCGGGCCGAGTCGTTGCCAGCCCCCACACCTGAAAAGAGGCAGGATCTCTCGCGATCCACCCAACCGATGTGGCCTGCGCTCGGTCATAGGGGTGACAACGTTCGACGGGGAGGACGGGGATGACCTCGAGCAAGGCGCGGCGCGACGCGGAGTTCAGCGACTTCGTGGCCAGCCGACGTGACCGCCTGCGCCGGTTGGCGTACCTGCTGTGCGGTGATGACAGTCGGGCCGAGGACATCGTGCAGGCCGCGCTCACCAAGGTCTACGTCGCGTGGTCGCGGGTGCGCAGGGCCGACTCGGTCGACGCCTACGTACGGCGGGCCGTGGTCAACGCCCACCTGACCGAAGTGACCCGCCCCTGGCAGCGGGAGCGCCCGGGGCTCGAGCCCGAGACCGAGGCCGGGTCGCGCTCGGAGTCCAGGACCGGGGTCGGCGCCGAGCGTGAGTCCGACGACGACCTCTGGACGGCGCTGGGTGCGCTACCACCAGGACAACGTCGCGTCGTGGTGCTGCGTCACTACTGGGGAATGTCGGTCGACGAGACCGCGGCCGACCTGGGCATCAGCGCCGGCACGGTCAAGAGCCAGACCTCTGACGCCCTGGCCCGATTGCGGGTCACCCTGACGCCGGAGCGTTCCGATGAGCGAGAGGCAGAGCTGCCATGAACATCGACGAGCTCGAGGGCCGGCTCGACCGCCTCTCCGACCCGGTCGGCCAGATCGGGGTCGCCCCCGCAGACGACGTACGACGCGGGCACAAGGCACTGCGTCGGCACCGGACGGCGCAGGTCGGGGCCGTGGCCGTTGCCGTCGCGATCGTGGGCACCGGCACGGCACTTCTCGTCGGTCGCGACGACCCGCAGCCGGCGGGCACCGCGTCGGTGCTCGAACCGCTCACCTGGGACTCACTTCAACCGGGCTACGTCAATTCGGTGTTTCCCGGCGATCGCCCGTTGCAGGTTGAGCTCGACGCAAACTCGGTGCCGCTGCTGCACGAGGTGATCAACGACCTTGATCCACACGGCGAGCACGTCCGACCGCCCGGCTCGTCGACGGAGTCCACGGTCAAGGCTGGTGTGCCTGTTCATGTGGTGCCGGCGTTCGGCTGGGACGGCGCCACCGACGACGTCTGGTTCCGGCTCAGTGCCTCGAAGGCCGCAGCCAGGAAAGAGATTCCTTGGTTCTGCGCAGATGGCGGTTGCCAGGAGAAGACCGTCGCCGGACAGCGGGTGACGATCAGCGACGACGCAGCGCCCATCTGGGGGTTCCGGCAAGAAGACGGCGAATACGTCATGTTCGAACCGGGTTTCCTGCCCGACGCGATCAGCCCCGCGAGGTTCGTCGAGGCGCTTGCTGATCTCGACCTTCCCGACCAGGATCTGACGCCGCAGAAGCCCTTGACCTCCGCGGAGTCGCGGGCCCTGAAGATCACCAGAGATCATCTCGAAGTCGACGGTGCCGCTCTGAGGGGCCTTGAGGTCGACGACGGTGAACTGGTCGGCCGCCTGGTCCGCGGCGACGTCTCCACCACGGTCGGTGTCGGATTCGTCGCGCGGCGGTCGATCTCTTCCGAGGACGACTCCTCGTGCAACCCCGAGGACTACACGACCTGCGGCGACCGCACGGTGGGCGGCCACAAGGTGCACCTCATGTGGGAGTACGCCGCCGAGGGCGCCAACGTCGTGGTGCAGTTCAACGGCACGAAACAACGGGTCTGGGTCCGGGTTCCCTATTCGGGCAGGCCCGGCACCGGCGCACCCGTGATCAAGATGGAGGCCCTGGCAGGCCTGCTCACCGATCACCGCTGGCAGCGGTGAGACCCGAAGCACTCAGTTCATGCCCGAACCGGATCTCGAGCAAGGCGCCGGGAAACCCGGTGGCGTCGACCGGGATAATGGTCGACGTTGTGCAGCCAGACCTGAAGATCACCTACCCCGACCTCCCCGTCAGCGACCGTCGCGAGGACATCGCTGCGGCCATTCGCGACCACCAGGTGGTGATCGTGGCCGGCGAGACCGGCTCCGGGAAGACCACCCAGCTGCCCAAGATCTGCCTCGAGCTGGGCCGTGGTCTGGGCGGCCGCGAGGGCAAGCTGATCGGGCACACCCAGCCCCGGCGGATCGCCGCGCGTTCGGTGGCCGAGCGCATCGCCGAAGAGCTCGGCACCGAGCTCGGTGACGTGATCGGCTACCAGGTCAGGTTCACCGACCGCACCAGCCGGGACAGCCGGGTGAAGCTGATGACCGACGGCATCCTGCTCGCCGAGCTCCAGCGCGACAGGAAGCTGTTGAAGTACGACACCCTCATCATCGACGAGGCCCACGAGCGCAGCCTCAACATCGACTTCATCCTCGGCTACCTCAAGCGCCTGCTGCCCAAGCGCCCCGACCTCAAGCTGATCATCACCTCGGCGACGATCGACCCCGAGCGCTTCGCGAAGCACTTCGGACTCGATTCCGGTGGTCGAGTAGCGAGCGCCAGCGAGCGTATCGAGACCCCCGCGCCGATCATCGAGGTCTCCGGCCGTACCTACCCCGTCGAGGTGCGCTACCGGCCGCTGATCCAGGCGGGCACGACCGACGAGGACGGCGTCGACGACGAGGGCGAGGTCGTCGTACGCGACCAGACCGAGGCGATCGTCGAGGCGGTCAAGGAGCTCTCCGCCGAGGGCCCCGGCGACATCCTGGTCTTCCTGCCGGGCGAGCGCGAGATCCGCGACACCGCCGACGTGCTGGGCGACCTCAACCTCCGCGACAGGCTCGAGGTCGTGCCGCTCTACTCGCGGCTCTCCTCCGCCGAGCAGCACCGGGTCTTCGAGGCGCCCAGGTCGGGCCGCGGGCGCCGCGTCGTACTCGCCACCAACGTCGCCGAGACCTCGCTGACCGTGCCCGGCATCCGCTACGTCGTCGACTCCGGCGTCGCCCGCATCTCCAGGTTCTCGGTGCGCACGAAGGTTCAGCGGCTGCCGATCGAGGCGATCAGCCAGGCCTCAGCCAACCAGCGCTCAGGCCGCTGCGGTCGTGTCGCAGCGGGTGTGGCGATCCGGCTCTACTCCGAGGAGGACTTCGAGGCGCGTCCCGAGTTCACCGAGCCCGAGATCCTGCGCACCAACCTGGCCTCGGTGATCCTCCAGATGACCTCGCTCGGCCTGGGTGAGGTCGGCCGCTTCCCGTTCGTCGAGCCGCCCGACAAGCGCAACGTGCAGGCCGGCACCCAGCTTCTCGAAGAGCTCGGCGCCGTGACCGGCCCCAAGCTGACCAGGCTGGGCGGACGCCTGGCCAGACTGCCGATCGATCCGCGCCTGGGTCGGATGATCCTCGAGGCCGAAAGACTCGGCTGCGTGCGCGAGGTGGTCGTCATCGCGGCCGCACTGTCGTTGCAGGACCCGCGCGAGCGTCCGGCCGACCTCCAGGCCCAGGCCGACCAGCAGCACGCCCGCTTCAAGGATCCTGAGTCCGACTTCATGTCGTGGCTCAACCTCTGGCGCTATCTCAAGAAGCAGCAGAAGGACCTGTCGTCCAGCGCGTTCCGCCGCATGTGCAAGAAGGAGTTCCTCAACTACCTGCGCGTGCGCGAATGGCAGGACTTCGAGTCCCAGTTGCGCCAGGTGTGCAGGGAGATGGGTCTCGATACGCTCGCTGGCGCTCGCCACTCGACCACCGAAAAAGACTCGACTGCCGATACTCCCGACTCCGACGGCATCCACCAGGCCCTGCTCTCCGGGCTGCTCTCGCACATCGGTGCGTTGGAAGAACGCGACACGAAGTCGAGTGCCGGACGTCGTCCGATGCGCGAGTACCTCGGTGCCCGCGGTGCCCGCTTCGCGATCTTCCCCGGCTCCGGCCTGGCCCGGAAGAACCCGCAGTTCCTGATGGCCGCCGAGCTCGTCGAGACCAGCCGGTTGTGGGCCCGGCAGAACGCCGCGATCAACCCTGAGTGGGCCGAACGCCTTGGCGCCCACCTGGTCAAGCGCAACTACTCCGAGCCGCACTGGTCGGCCAAGCGGGCCGCCGTGATGGCCCGCGAGCGGGTCCTGTTGTACGGCGTACCGCTCGTCGCTGATCGACTGATCAACTATGGCAACGTCGACCGCGAGCTGGCCCGCGAGCTCTTCATCCGGCACGCCTTGGTCTATGGCGAGTGGTCGACGCACCACAAGTTCTACGCGAAGAACCTGGCCCTGCTGAAGGAGGCCGAGGAGCTCGAGCACCGCGCCCGTCGCCGCGACATCGTGGTCGACGAGCACACGCTGTTCGACTTCTATGACGCGCGGATCGGCGCCGACGTGGTCAGCGGCGCGCACTTCGACACCTGGTGGAAGAAGGAGCGGCAGCGCAACGGAAACCTGCTCACCTTCGACCCACGCATGCTCACCCACGACACGGCCGACGAGGTGCAGGCCGACGACTACCCCGAGCTGTGGCACGCCGAGGGCCTGACGTTCGACATCGGCTACCACTTCGAGCCCGGCTCGGTCGACGACGGCCTGACCATCGATGTCCCGGTGGCCACCCTCAACCGGGTCGAGGCCGACCAGTTCAGCTGGAACGTGCCCGGCCTGCGCGAAGAGCTGGTCACCGCGCTGATCCGTAGCCTTCCGAAGAACCTGCGGGTCAACTTCGTCCCCGCACCCAACAAGGCCCGCGAGTTCCTGGCCGCCGTACCCGCCGGTGACGAACCGCTGCTCGAGGCGCTCGAACGCTGGTTCCGCGCCACCACGGGCGTGGTCGTGCCCCGCGACGCGTGGGACTGGGACAAGGTCCCCGAGCACCTGCGGCCGACGTTCCGCGTGGTCGACGAGTCGGGTCGCGAGCAGGCCCGTGGCAAGGACCTCGAGGCGCTCAAGGAACCGCTGCTCCCGAAGTTCGCGGCCGCGATGGCCGAGGTCGCCGCCGACTCGGGGATCACCGTCACCGGCCAGACCTCCTGGACCTTCGGCGTCATCGAGTCGTCGTTCACCCAGGTGCGCGCCGGCCACGAGGTGCGCGGCTACCCGGCGCTGGTCGACGAGGGTTCGACCGTGGGCCTGCAGGTCTTCGGCTCCGCCGACGAGCAGGAGGCCCGGCACCGCCTCGGCGTACGCCGCCTGTTGCTGCTCGGCACCCCGTCGCCGGTCAAGGAGATCCTCGACTCGCTGGGCAATGCCGAGAAGCTGGCACTGGCCGGGTCGCCGTACCCGAACGTCACCGAGCTGCTCGAGGACTGCCGCGCGGCCGTGCTGCAGCAGGCCATCGACGCCCGACCCCCGGTTCGCACACCGGAGGAGTACGCCGCCCTCGCCGCGGTCGTGGCGACGGACCTGCCCGCCCACGTGCGTGGCGTCATGCACGACGTGTTCCGGGTGCTGGAGGCGTGGCGGCGCACCGACAAGACGCTCAGCGGCCGGGCCGACATGTCCACGCTCTCCGCGATCACGGACATGCGGGCCCAGCTCGACCGGCTGGTGCACCGGGGCTTCGTCGCCGACGCCGGGCTGCCGCAGCTGCGTGAGCTGCCGCGCTACCTCGCCGCGATCGACGTACGACGGGAGCGGCTCGACTCGCAGGTCGCCAAGGACCGGCAGGTGATGGACCAGATGAGCGAGATGCAGAACGCGTGGCTGCACCGCGTGGAGGCGTTGCCCCAGGGGCGCCCGCCGGGTGCTGCGCTGCGCAAGGTGCGCTGGATGCTGGAGGAGTACCGCGTCTCGCTGTGGGCGCAGCACCTCGGCACCGCGCAGACCGTCAGCGACGCCCGGATCCGCAAGGCCCTCGGCTGAACCCCGCCCTGCCCAAGTAACGCGCCGTCCAGGTCACTTTGCACCCCGCCCACCGGGTGCAAAGTGACAGCAGGGGCGCACAAGTGCCGGCGAGCCGTGGGCCGAACGTCTCGTGGGTAATGTGGTCGGGTGACTGAACGCCCGCACCACCGCCCGACCATGCAGACCTCCGACTTCTTCGACGGCATGGTCGGCGGCACTGATCCGGCGCTGGTCTCCGAGGCGGCCGACCGCGCCGCGTTCCTGCTCGTGCGAGGTGCCCGGGACAGCGACGACCGCGAGGTGGCGCAGCGCCTGTTGCGGCTGGCCGAGACCGAGGGACTCGAGACGCTGGCCGACCTGTGGGCCGGTGCGCCGTCCGACTCGCTGGCGGGGTGCCTCTGGCGTCTCTACGTCTTGCGGGCCTGGGTGCACGCCTCGCCGCAGCTGGCGTCGTCCCAGTTCGAGGCCGGACGCGCCGCCGCCCAGGTCGCCCGCGTCGTGGCCGGGGTCGCCGACCCGCCCGGGCCCGACCAGGTCCGCACGATGATCGACACCGTGCTGACCGGCATCTCCGAGAGCGCCTTCGCCGACGTGCTCCTGCGGGCCTCGGCCTTCGCCCGCGTGGTGGCGGTCGGTCGCGCCCACCTGCACAGTCCCGATGCGCGGCAGATGCTGGTGCTCTCCGAACAGCTCGAGACGGCCGCCCATCAGGAGCTGGCCGTCGGCCTGGCCTGATCGCGGTATTCCGGACAACGCGGAAGATCCCGATCATCAGGTGACTGGGATCTTCCGCGCTGTTCAGCAACGTGGTCTGAGTACGCCGGACCGGGAGCGCCTCACGGCGCGTGGCCGCTCTAAGCGGCTAATTTTGGGACCCGGGGCTGCCGCGGTCCGGCGTACTTCGGCAATTGTAATCGCCGCACCAACCATCCGCGGCAACTTCGCCGGTTACCGGGAAGTTAGGGTCGCTCGCATGGACGCGACGTACGCACCGGTCGAGAACGGCGAGCCGGATCCGGGTGAAGTGGTGTGGGCCTGGGTTCCCTACGAGGAGGACGCCAGTCAGGGCAAGGACCGTCCGGTCGTGCTGCTCGGCAAGGACGGCGACACCTGGCTGGCCCTGCAGCTCACCTCCAAGGACCACGACCGCGACGAGGTCCAGGAGGCCGAGGAGGGTCGGTTCTGGATGGACGTCGGCACCGGCGGCTGGGACCGCGAGGGCCGGCCGAGCGAGGTGCGCCTCAACCGTCTCCTGCGGCTTCCCGACAGCGGCCTCCGTCGCGAGGGTGCCGCCCTCGACCGCGAGGTCTTCGAGCGGGTCGTCGAAGGCGCACGGGCCCACGGCACGCTCGACGGGTAGCGTCTGGAGGCATGCAGACACGACAGCTGGGTGACCGCTCCGTCAGTGCCATCGGACTGGGCGGGATGCCGCTGTCCCGCGTCCGCTTCGCGACCGGTGAGCTGCCGCCGCGCGACGAGGCGATCGCGACCGTGCACGCGGCGCTCGAGGTCGGCGTGACGTTCATCGACACCGCCGACTGCTACGCGCCCGACGGCCCCGGGCTGGGCCACAACGAGGAGCTGATCGCCGAGGCGTTGCGCGCCGCCGGCTCACCCGACGTACTCATCGCCACCAAGGGCGGCATCCGCCGCGACGGTGCCGACTGGCCGGTCGACGGGCGACCCGAATGGATCCGCGAGGCCGTGCAGGGCTCGCTCAAGCGGCTCGGCGTCGAGTCGATCGACCTCTACCAGCACCACCGCCCCGACCCGGCGGTGCCGTACGCCGAGACCATCGGCGCCTTCAAGGAGTTGTACGACGACGGGCTGGTGCAGCGCGTCGGGCTGTCCAACGCCGACCCCGACCAGATCAGGGAGGCGCACGGCATCCTCGGTGACGCGCTGGTCAGCGTGCAGAACCAGTACAGCCCCAGCTTCCGCAGCAGCGAGCCGGAGCTGGAGCTCTGCGAGGAGCTCGGGCTGGCGTTCCTGCCGTGGAGCCCGATGGGCGGCATGCGCCACGCGGCCGACCTGGCCGACGACTTCAAGGCGTTCGCCGAGGTGGGGGAGGCCCACGGCGTGAGCCCGCAGCAGGCCTGCATCGCCTGGCTGCTGGCCCGCTCGCCGAGCATCATCCCGATCCCCGGGGCCAGCCGCCCCGCGTCGATCCGCGACACGGCGGAGGCCACCCACCTCGAGCTCAGCGCCGACGAGCTGGCCCGCCTGAACGCCTGACCCGCTCGTGGACGTCAGCCGAGCTTCTCCGCGACCGCGCGGGCGGCCTGCTGGGCCGGCTCCTGGCCGGGCTCGTAGTTGTAGTCCTGGCCCTGGTTGTCGATCAGCACGATCGAGAGGCGTGAGCCGACCCGGTTCACCGCGACGCCGTTGAAGTGGTGGTCCTGGGCGTCCTTCTGACCGAACTGGAGCAGGTAGGTGAACGACTTGCCGGCCGACACCTGCGCGGCCTGCAGCGGGTTGACCTGCTCGACGTCGGCGTTCAGCTGGGCGGCGCAGTCACGGTGCCACCCGCGTAGCACCTGCTCCACCCGCCAGGCCGACTTGTCATCGGCGAAGGTGGCGATCAGCTGGGCGGCGCGCTGGTTGCCGTCGGCCTTGAAGGTGCGGATCCAGGCCTCGTCGGCACCCGAGTCGACCAGCGAGAACTTCGCGCAGTCGCCGAACGGGTCACTGCCTTCGGGCTTCGTTCCGGCGTCGGTCCAGACGGTGATGTCGTTGAGCCCGGGCATCTCGTCGGCGGTGAGGAACAGGTCGTCGACGGGAGAGGTCACCGGAGCCTCGGTCGTCGTACTCGGTGCGGACGAGGCGCTCGACGAGCTCGGCGGTGGGGAGGACTCGGTCTCGGTCGGGGCGCTCTCACTGGGCACGTCGGAGGCCTCGACCGATGCGGTGTCGGAAGGGTCCGCACCCGAGGTGTCGTCGGGGCCCGATTCGCTGCCACAGGAGGTCAGCACCAGCGCGGCGAAGAGACCGACTGCCACGCGGGACAGGGGGCGGGGAAGGGATGCCATGCGGTCAGCGTAGGGGTGAATGCATGTGCTGCAGGTCGACGCTTCGGTGTGTCCCGATATCGTGTCGGGACATGGTGCAGCGAGGAAAGGGCGTTCGGGCGTGAAGACTCGTGCGGCAATGGTGTGTGGAGCGGTTCTGTTGGCGATGCTGGCGGGAGCGTGCGACACCGAGACGGGTGAGCCCCAGCAGGACCCGGTCGGGACCGTGAAGAACCCGGTCAAGCTGAGCTTCATGGCTTATGGAGCCGACGAAGAGGTCGAGGCGATGCAGTCGACCGTCGACCAGTTCAACGTCGACCACCCGACCATGAAGGTGACCCTGCAGCACGCCGCGGACGCCGACGAGGTCATCGACCGACTCAACGCGAAGAACCCTCCGGACGTCTACCTGCTCTCCCAGCGAGACCTGGCCGAGGTGGCCAAGCAGGGCCTCAACCAGCCCCTCGAGGAGCTGCTCGACTCGCGCGGCGTCGACTTCGGCGACTACTACAAGCGCGACGCGATCGACTCGTTCTCCCTCGACAGTCGCCTGCAGTGCATGCCGTACGGCGTCTCGCCGATGGTCATCTACTACAACACCAACCTGATCGACTGGGATGCGATGAAGGAGCAGGGCCTCGACTCCCCGGCCTCGCACGCCGCCTGGACCCTCGACCAGTTCAACGCGGCCGCCGAGTTCGCCGCCAGCCGCCCCGGTGCGAAGGGTGTCTACATCGACCCGACGCTCGAGGGCCTGGCCCCGTTCGTCTACTCCGGTGACGGCCAGCTGTTCGACGACCCGGCCGACCCCACCACGCTGACCCTCTCCGACGACGCGAGCCGTGACGCACTGTCGCGCACGCTGCGGGTGCTGCGCCCGTCGAAGGTGAACCTGACCCCGCGCCAGCTGCGCAAGGAGTCGGCGCTCGACCGCTTCAAGACCGGCAAGCTCGGCATGATCGCTGGCTACCGCAACATGGTGCCCGAGCTGCGCAAGACGCCGAGCCTCAGCTTCGACGTGATGCCGATGCCGGTGCTCGACAGCCAGACGACGGTGGGCGATGTGAGCGGTCTCTGCATCAGCGCTGAACCCTCCAGCGTCTCCGCGGCGGCCGACTTCATCGTCGACATCATCTCGACCGAGGCGGTCGAGCGGGTCGCCGAGGCCGGCTACCTCGTGCCGTCGAACAACGAGGTCGCCGAGGGCGAGGCGTTCCTCCAGCCCGACCAGCTGCCGGCCCACGCCGCGGTCTTCAACCAGACCGTCCGCAACATCGTCCAGCCGCCGCTGCTCGACTCGTGGGACGACCTCGAAGAGGCCGTGCACGCCCCGATCTACAAGCTGTTCTTCAACCGGGTGCTCAACCTCGAGGAGCTGACCGAGGCGATCGACGAGGCCTCCAAGTCGATCCTGGAGAACCAGGACGAACCCTCCGAGACCGCCACCAACTGACCGACAGTCCCCAACGTCTGACCCCTCCCGGGAGCCAGGCGTTGGGGACTATCCGTCGGAGGACGGGGCGTCGGTTGGCGTGTCTGCGTCCTCGGGTTCCTCGTCGGCAGCCAGGATGGCGGCGGTGAGGACCGGCTCGACGAGCCCGATCTGCCACGGCCGCGCGCCGTGACCGGCGAGCTGTTCCTGCACGGCCTGCGCCAGCGCAGCCGGCTCGCGGGTCCCGGGCGGGGTCCAGAGCACGCGTCGCAGCGTGTCGGGGGTCAGCAGGTTCTCCACCGGCAGGTTGTTGGTCTCCGCGAGCGTGGCCATCCCGGCGCGTGCCGCGGTGAGCCGGCGTGCGGCCACCGGGTCCTTGTCGATCCAGGTGCGCGGCACCGGCGGCCCGTCGCCGCGCGGTCCGCGTTGCGGCAGCTCGCTCTCGGACAGCCCGCGGGCCTCGGCCAGCGCGGCCACCCACTGTGAGGAGTAGCGGTCGGCGCCGCGGCCGTGGAAGCCGCTGGTGCCCAGCAGGGCGGCCTTGTCGACGGGCAGTGCCAGCGCGGCGGCGATGATCGCCGAGTCGGGCAGGATGCGGCCGGGCGTGACGTCGCGCTGCTCGGCGATGCGGTTGCGGGTCTCCCAGAGCGCGCGTACGGCGGCCAGCGCGCGACGTCCACGCACCCGGTGCAGCTGCGACGTACGGCGCCAGGGTTCGGCGCGCACGGCCGGGGTGAAGTCGAGTAGGTGGTCGAACTCCTCGCGGGCCCAGCCGGCCTTGCCCGACTCGTCGAGCTCGGAGGCCATCACGGCCCGCAGCTCGATGAGCGGCTCGACGTCGAGTGCGGCGTACTCGAGCCACGACTCGGGCAGCGGGCGCCTCGACCAGTCGGCCGCGGAGTGCTCCTTGCGCAGGTGCATGCCGAGCGTGGTCTCGACGAGGGTGGCCAGCCCGACGCGGGGATAGCCGAGCAGCCGGCCGGCGAGCTCGGTGTCGAAGAGCGACGACGGGCGCAGGCCGACCTCGGCCAGGCAGGCGAGGTCCTGTGTGGCGGCGTGCAGGATCCACTCCACGCCCTCGAGGGCGACCTGCAGGTCGTCGAGGTTGTCGAACGCGATCGGGTCGACCAGTGCGGTGCCCGAGCCCTCGCGCCGCAGCTGGATCAGGTAGGCGCGGGCGGAGTAGCGGTAGCCGGAGGCCCGCTCGGCGTCGATCGCCACCGGCCCGGTGCCTGCGGCGAAGCGGGCCACCACGTCGGCCAGCCCGGCGTCGGTGTCGATCACCGGAGGAAGTCCGTCACGCAGGGTCAGCAGGGGAGCCGGCTCGGGCTCCGGGGCCGCGTCGGTGGTGCCCTCCGGAGCCGCCTCGGCGGAGGCCTCGTCAGGTGTGTCGCCCGGATCGCTCACTGGGCGGGACCGCGCTGGCCGCGACGGCTCGGGATGGCGGTCACTCCCTCGGGCACGGGCTCGAGCCCGACCGCCGTGCAGAGCAGCTCGCCCCACGCCTCGACGTGGGCCGAGACGTCGAAGTTGCCGTTGTCGGGACCGGCCGGCGTCCATGAGGCGCGCACCTCGAGCTGTGCGGTGGCGTCCTCGTCGGCCATCGAGCCGAAGCTCTCGGTCGCGACGCGGGTGACGGTGCCGGAGGGGGCGACGAACTCGGCGCCGTGGGCCTCGAGGGCCTCGGTCAGCCAGGACCAGCCGACTGCTCCGAGCATCGGGTCGGTGACCATCTCGGGGTCGATCTCGGCGCGGGCGTAGGCCACGAAGCGGAACGTGCCCGCCCAGGCGTCGTTGCCGGCCGGGTCGTGCAACAAGATGATGCGCCCGGTGCCGATGTCGGCGTCGTCGACGGTGACGTCTGCGGAGAGTGCGCTGGCGTAGGGAGCGATGCGTTGGGGCGCGGGCATTGACTCACACAGCACCTCGGGACGCAGCCGGGCTGCTCGCATGCTCTCGACCGCAACCCGGAAATCCTCGGGGGGTAGGCCCGCACCCGACCCGGGGTGCGCCTCTTGACGGACCACCATGCCCTCCACAGTAGGGCGAGTCCGAAGGGTCCGTTGTGTGCCACGCCGCCTGACCTGCGAAGATTCGCGGTGTGACTGCCTCCACCGACCTGCACGACTACGCCTTCCTCCGGGCCGCCCGCGGCGAGCCCGTTCCGCACACCCCGGTGTGGTTCATGCGGCAGGCGGGGCGCTCCCTGCCGGAGTACCTCAAGGTCCGCGAGGGCATCGGCATGCTCGAGTCGTGCATGGACGCCGACCTGGTCACCGAGATCACCCTCCAGCCGGTCCGCCGGTACGGCGTCGACGCGGCCATCTTCTTCTCCGACATCGTGCTGCCGCTCAAGGCGGTGGGTGTCGACCTCGACATCTTGCCCGGCATCGGCCCGGTGGTCGCGAAGCCGGTCGAGACGCTGGCCGACGTCGCCGCGATCCCCGACCTCACTCCCGAGCACGTCCCCTTCATCACCAAGGCCGTGCAGAACCTGGTCGCCGAGCTCGGCGCCACTCCACTGATCGGCTTCGCCGGCGCCCCGTTCACGGTGGCGTCCTACTTGGTCGAGGGCGGTCCGTCGAAGGAGCACGCGAAGACCAAGGCGATGATGTTCGGCGCCCCCGACGTGTGGGACGCGCTGATGCGCAAGATCGGTGGCATCGCCGCGGCGTACCTCGAGGTGCAGGTCGAGGCCGGTGCGTCCGCCGTACAGCTCTTCGACTCGTGGGCCGGCGCGCTCACCCCGGGCGACTACCGCGAGCACGTCATGCCGCACTCCGCGAAGGTGCTCGCCGCTGCCGGCGAGCTCGGCGTCCCGCGCATCCACTTCGGCGTCGGTACGTCGAACCTGCTGCCGCTGATGGGTGAGGCCGGCGCCGACGTGGTCGGTGTCGACTGGCGTACGCCGCTCGCGGACGGCATCAGGGCGGTCGGTGACCGGGCCGTCCAGGGCAACCTCGACCCGACCCTGGTCTTCGCACCGACCGACGTGATGACCGCGCGTGCCGCCGAGATCATCGAGGCCGGCCGGGCCGCCAAGGGCCACATCTTCAACCTCGGCCACGGGGTCATCCCCTCGACGAACCCCGACCAGCTGAAGGCGCTGACGGAGTTCGTCCAGGCGTACCCGCTCTGACCTACTCGGCGTTCGCGACCTGCGGGGCGACCTGCTGACGGGTGCGCAGTCGGCGTGCCAGCACCAGCACCGGGTAGCCCAGGATGCCGAGCACCACGGCGAAGGGCAGCAGCGCCCCGACCACCGTGGCGAGGCCGGCACCGACGCCGGTGAGCGCGTGCCACCCGTCGAGCAGGCCGCCGACGAACGCGTTGTGCTCGTCGTCCTTCTTCTCCTTGGCCGCCGCCGCGGTCTGGTGCTCGAGGTGGACCGTGATCGTGGAGAGGCTGGTCTGGTCCTCGAGGTAGGCCTGCTGTGACTTGAGGGAGTCGAGCTCGGCCTGGCGTGAGGTCAGCTGGGCCTCGATCGAGACGATGTCGGCGATGCTCTCGGCCCGGGCCAGCAACAGCTCGATGCGCTTGAGACTCTTCTCCTGGGCGCGGACCCGCACCTCGGTGTCGATCACCTGGGTGGTGACGTCCTCCGAGCCCTGGCTGGAACCGGTGAGCTCGGCGACCTTCTTCAGCTCCTTCATTGCGTCGGCGAACTCCCTCGCCGGCACGCGAACGACCACGCGTGAGCGACGGATGGTGCCGTCGTCCTCGGTCGAGGTCTCCTCCTCGGCGATGGTGCCGCCATGGCTGTCGACCACCTTCTGGAGGTCGAAACGCGCCTTCTCGGTGTCGGGGCTGGCCAGCGAGACGGTGCCGGTGTTGATCATGGCCTTGGTGGCCGGCGCCGGTCGGTTGGCGCCGCCGTTGTCGCGGGTGCCGCCGGCGTCCGAGCCGGAATCGGACTGCGTCTTCAGGGTCGCCTCGCCGTCGCCCTCGCTCGGCGCGTCCTCGGCGGCCAGGCCATCGGCCGCGACCGCATTCCGGCTGGTGTCGCCGGAGGAGCCGGAGTCGTCGGAGGAGTCGGAGTCGCCCGAGGAGCAACCCGTGAGTGCAATCAGTCCGGCGGCCAGCAGGGCCACCGCGAACTTCGTGGGAGAGGTCTTCATGAGGATGGGACGCCCGCGGCGTACCACCGGTTCCCTCGGGCAGGGTGGGCTCAGCTGGCGCGGTGGTACCCGCGGGAGTGCGCGACCAGGCTGGCCTGCAGGTCGCGCACGGCCTGGGGCAGGTGCTCGCCCCGGCGCTGCAGCATCATCAGGGCGACACCGGTGGAGTCGCCGGTGATCGGCCGGTGGGTGATCAGGCCGGCACGTTCCATCGGGTCGCCGATCACGCTGTAGTCGGGCAGCACGGTGACGCCGAGCCCCTCGGCGACCATCACCTTGCCCATCTCGGCCCCGTCGGTGCTGAACGCCACCGGCGGCATGTCGCTGCCGAAGAGCCGGTGCACGAACCGGTGCATCAGGTAGCCGGCGCGCATCACGACGAACTGGTGCTCGCGCAGCTGGCCGACGGTGACTTCGTCGTACGCCGCCAACGGGTGGTCGTGGCGACAGATGAGGACCGGCCGGCCGTGGATCAGCCGGGTGCCGTCGAGGTCGACCGGAACGTCGTCGCCCTCGAGCACGTTGATCAGGCCGAGGTCTAGCGCGCCCTCGGCGAGGCCCTGGTGGATCTCGGCCTGCTGGGTGTTGACCACCTCGACGGTGGTGGCCGGGTTGGCCTGCTGGAAGTCGCGGACGGCCGGCACGAGCAGGGTGGACGTGGCGGCGTTGACCGTGCCCATGCGCACCATCCGGGTGGTGAGGTTCTGGTCGCCGGCGGCGGTGCGCAGGCGGCCGACAGCCTCGAGAACCTCGACCATGTTCTGCAGGAGGTCCCGTCCCTGGCGACTGATCTTCGAGCCCGAGCGGCGTCGGTCGAGGAGGGTGACGCCGAGCTCGCGTTCCAGCTTGCTCACGGCTTCGCTGAGGGCCGGCTGGGAGAGGTGCAGTGACTCACTGGCCTTGCGGAGGGACCCGTGCTGGGTCACTGCCGCGATGTACTGCAGCTGTTCGATCCGCACCCTGTGACTCCTTCTGGACAACCGACCGGTGGAAGGCCGCGCCGCTCACCCCCTCGGAGATTCGCTGACCGGCCGTGCGTGCCTTTTCCTTGCATTCAGAATTGTAGACTAGTTCACTAGACATAATTCAAATTGCGTACCTTCTGAGAGGCGAACACATGTCGATCACCACACCGGCCACCGCCACCTGGGCCGACCCACTGCCCAGCAGCCCCGCGCAGTGGGTGGCTCGTGCCGAAGCCGTGGCCACTCAACTGGCCATCGACGCCGTGGAGCGTGACCGCGCGAACGCCACGCCGCACGCCGAGGTCCAACTGCTGAAGGACTCGGGTCTGGTCACCCTCCTCGGACCGGTCGAGCACGGCGGAGGCGGGCAGGACTGGACCACGGCGAATCGGGTGATTCGGGCGATCTCCGCCGGGGACGGCTCCATCGGCCAGCTGATCGGGTACCACTACCTGTGGTTCTGGGCGGTCCGTCTGGTCGGCACCCCCGAGCAGGTCGCGGCCGTCGAGCAGCAGGCCGTCGAGAACCGGTGGTTCTTCGGTGGTGCGGTCAACCCGCGCGACAGTGATCTGGTCATCACGGAAGTCGACGGCGAGCTCGTCTACAACGGCAAGAAGTCCTTCTCGACCGGTGGGCAGGTCTCCGACGTCACCGTGCTCGAAGGCGTGCTGGACGGCACCGACAACCACGTCTTCGCGATCGTGCCCACCGACCAGGACGGCATCCGCTTCCTGGGCGACTGGGACAACCTCGGCCAACGCCTCACCGAGAGCGGCGGTGTCGAGATCGTCGACGTCCACGTGCCGTGGGAGGCCGCTGCGGGCTACGTCGACCGGGTGTTCCGGCCGAGGGTCTACAACACCTTGAACGTGCCGCTGATCCAGCTGATCTTCGCCAACATCTATGTCGGCATCGCCCAGGGCGCGTTGTCGACCGCGACGACCTACACCCGGGACAAGACTCGCGCCTGGCCCTACGCGACGGACGTGAAGGCCAGTGCTCACGAGGAGTTCTACATCCTCGAGACGTACGGCGACCTGCAGTCCAAGCTGTGGGCCGCGGAGGCGATCACCGAGCGTGCCGCCGTGCTGATCGAGCGGATCAACGCCCACGCCGACACGGTGACTGAGCAGGAGCGCGGTGAGGCGGCCGTCGTGATCGCCGCCGCGAAGCAGGTGGCGATCGACACCGGCCTCGAGGTCACGAACCGCATCTTCGAGGTCACCGGGGCCCGGGCGACCGCGAACTCGGTCGGCCTCGACGTGTTCTGGCGCAACATCCGCACCCACAGCCTCCACGACCCGGTCGCCCACAAGCGCGCCGAGGTCGGACGTCACGCGTTGCTCGGCGAGATCCCCGAGCCGACTTGGTACACGTGATCGGACCGTCCTCCTGAGCTGCGGCCGGACGATCGGCGGGTGCGCTCCCGGCGGTCGTCCGGCCGTTCTCCGTCTCCCGTCCCACCACTACTTCCCTTCACTACCTCCGAGGTGAACCGCATGACCCTGAATGAAACGGCCCTGAACGAAACGGCTCCGCATGAAGGCGCGCTGAACGCGCCGGCGCTGAACACGAAGCTCGCCGAGGTGCGGACGTCGTACCAGCCGCTGTTCGAGAAGATCTCCGGCGGGGTGATCGAGCGCGAGCGCGACGGCACCTTGCCGAGCGAGCAGGTCGACTGGCTGAAGGAGGCCGGGTACGGCGCACTGCGCGTGCCGGTCGAGCATGGCGGGGCCGGGTTGGGCTGGCCCGAGCTCACCCAGCTGTGGATCGACCTGGCCGCGGTCGACAACAACCTGCCGCAGGCCCTGCGAGGTCACTTCGCGTTGGCCGAGGACCGGCTCCACCAGCACGTGATCGGTGTCGACCAGACGACCTGGTTCGCCCGTTTCGTGGCCGGTGAGATCGGTGGGAATGCCTGGTCGGAGGTCGGGTCGACGGCGATCGACACCCAGCAGACCGTGCTCAGCGCCGACGGCGAGGGCTTCCGGCTGAACGGCACGAAGTACTACACGACCGGCACGATCTTCGCCGAGTGGGCCGATGTCTATGCCCTGCGCGAGGACGGCACCTTCGTGATCGCCCTGGTGCGCACCGATGAGCCGGGTTTCAGCGTCACTGACGACTGGGACGGCTTCGGGCAGCGGGGGACCGGCAGTGGCACGGCCATCTTCGACAACGTGTGGGTCGAGGCGGCAAACGTGCTGGTCTTCTCCGAGCGCTTCCCCTACCAGACCGCGGTCTATCAGCTGAACCTCCTTGCCACGCTGAGCGGCATCGGCCGGGCGGCGCTCCGCGACGCGGTCGCCGAGGTACGACGACGCGAGCGCAACTACTCCCACGCGAACGCGGCCCGCGTGCGTGACGACGCCCAGGTGCTGGCCCGCATCGGGGAGATCTCTGCGGCGGTCTACGCCGCCGAGGCGACCACCCTGCGAGTGGCCGACGCGGTGCAGGCGGCCTTCGAGGCGTCGGGGGCCGAGCATGACCGGGTGCTGGCGATCAACGAGGCGGCCGAGATCGAGTCCGCTGCGGCCCAGGTCGTGGTGACCGACCTGATCCTCAAGGCCACCAGTGACCTCTTCGACACGCTGGGCGCCTCGGCCACCTCTCGGGCCAAGGCGCTCGATCGGCACTGGCGCAACGCTCGGACCGTGTCGTCGCACAACCCGCGCATCCTCAAGGCGCGTGTGGTCGGGGCCTACGAGGTCAACGGCACGCCGCCGCCGTACGCCTGGGCGATCGGGACGACCAAGCGCGACTGACCCACCCGTGCAAGGCGTGACCGATCACCACATAGCGAGACGCGTCCGCGTGGTGGGCGGCCCCGCCTTGATCTCGCCACGTAAATCAAGCAATCTAATAGACATAAACATCATTAAGGAGTTTCGATGAGCGCGATCGCACCAAGCACCGACCCGCTGAAGTTCGCCTACTGGGTGCCCAACGTCAGTGGCGGCCTGGTCGTCAGCAAGATCGAGCAGCGCACCGACTGGGGTTTCGAGTACAACAAGAAGCTGGCCCAGCTGGCCGAGAACAACGGCTTCGACTACGCGCTCTCGCAGGTCCGCTACATGGCGTCGTACGGCGCGGCGTACCAGCACGAGTCGACCAGCTTCAGCCTGGCGCTGCTGTTGGCGACCGAGCGACTGAAGGTGATCGCGGCCGTCCATCCCGGCATGTGGCAGCCCGGCGTGCTGGCCAAGTACATCGCCACCGCCGACCACCTCTCCGGCGGCCGGGCCGCGATCAACGTGGTCAGCGGCTGGTTCAAGGACGAGTTCACCAAGATGGGCGAGCCGTGGCTCGAGCACGGTGAGCGCTACCGCCGCTCGGAGGAGTTCATCCGCTACGTGCGCGAGATCTGGACCTCCGAGCACGCCGAGTTCAACGGCGACTTCTACCGCCTGCACGACTTCGACCTGAAGCCGAAGCCGCTCGCCAGTGAGGGCCGCCCGCACCCCGAGATCTTCCAGGGCGGCAACTCCGCCGACGCCCGCAAGATGGCCGGCCGGGTCTCGGACTGGTACTTCTCCAACGGCAACAACCCCGACGGCATCTCGGAGCAGATCGCCGACGTCTCGGGTGAGGCCCGGGAGCACGGCCGCGCGGTGCGGTTCGGCCTCAACGGCTTCATGATCGCCCGCGACTCCGAGAAGGAGGCCCGCGAGACCCTGCGCGAGATCGTCGCCAAGGCCGACACCGAGGCCGTCGAGGGCTTCGGCTCCGCGGTCAAGCAGGCCGGGCAGTCGACGTCGGACAAGAAGGGCATGTGGCAGGACTCCTCCTTCGAGGACCTCGTGCAGTACAACGACGGCTTCCGCACCAACCTGATCGGCACGCCCGAGCAGATCGCCGAGCGGATGATCGAGTTCAAGCGCCGTGGGGTCAACCTGTTCCTCCTCGGCTACCTGCACTTCCACGAAGAGGTGGAGTACTTCGGCCAGCACGTGCTCCCGATCGTGCGCGAGATGGAGCAGGCCGAGGCGGAGCGTGCCGCATGAGCACCTCGTCCGTCGCGCAGTCGCAGGGGCCCTGGTCGCTGGTTGAGGAAGGCGCGCCAGCGCCTGTCTCGAAACCAAGGGCGAAACCACCCGTCCTCACCGCCGACCGGGCCGTCCGGGTCGCGCGCGAGATCGGCGCCGAGCTCGCCGAGGGTGCGGCGCAGCGCGATGCCGAGCGCATCCTGCCGACCGCCGAGCTCGACCGCCTCTCGGCCAGCGGACTCCTGGCGATCACCGTTCCGGCGGAGTACGGCGGCGCGGACCTCTCCACCGAGACCGTCGTCGAGGTCTTCCGGGCGCTCGCCCAGGGCGACCCGTCGGTGGCCCAGGTCCCGCACAGCCACTTCGTCTACGTCAACGCGCTGCGCCACCACGCGACGGCTTCACAGAAGGAGTTCTTCTTCGGCGAGGTGCTGCGCGGCAAGCGCTTCGGCAACGCCCAGTCCGAGATCGGCACCAAGCACGTGCGCGACATCCGCACCACCCTCACGACGTACGACGGCGGCTACCGCCTCGACGGGAAGAAGGGCTACTGCACGGGCGCGCTGTTCGCCGACTGGATCCCGGTGCTGACCCACCTCGGCGTCGACGGCCCGCTCCATGTCGCGTGGGTCGAACGCCACGCACCCGGAGTCACCGTGACCGACGACTGGGACGGCCTCGGCCAACGGACCACGGCCAGCGGCACCGTCGAGCTCGAGGGTGTCGACGTGCGCCATGAGCGCATCACGCCGTTCCACCTCACCTTCGAGGCGCCCCAGACGTACGGCGCGTTCGCGCAGGTGCTGCATGCCGCCATCGACGCCGGCATCGCGCGGGCCGCACTGGTCGAGGCCGCCTCGTTCGTGCGCACCAAGAGCCGGCCCTACCCGGACGCCGGGGTCGAGCGCGCAGCCGACGACCCGTTGGTCGTGCACGCCTTCGGCGAGCTCGAGCTGCAGGTGCGCGGCGCGGAGGCGTTGGTCGCCGAGGCCGGTCGTGCGATCGACCGGGCGAACGCCGTACTCACCGCGGAGTCGGCGGGTGCGGCGAGTCTCGCCGTCGCTGCGGCCCGGGCCTCGACCACCGCGGCCTCCGTCGACGTGGCGAGCCGGCTCTTCGAGGTCTCCGGCACCCGCTCCGCGCTGGCCGGCCTCAACCTCGACCGGCACTGGCGCAACGCCCGCACGCACACGCTGCACGACCCCGCGGCGTGGAAGGTGCAGCACCTCGGCCACTTCGCGGTCGACGGCACCCTCCCGCCCAACCACGGACAGATCTGAATCTCGATACGCCGTCGCTCGTGCCTCACGACGACTACTCGATCACCGAAAGCCGGGTACGCCGTCGCTCGTGCCTCACGACGACTACTCGATCACCGACATAGGAGCGACATGACCGACCTCAAGTTCCACTGGTTCCTGCCGACCAACGGCGGCGACAGCCGCTACGTGCTCAGCGGCGGCCACGGCGTCTCGGCCGACGCGGGGCCCCAGGGCCGGCCGGCCTCGGTGCCCTACCTGGGCCAGATCGCGCGCAGTGCCGAGCAGCTCGGCTTCGAGGCGGCGCTGACCCCGACCGGCGCGTGGTGCGAGGACGCGTGGATCTCCACCGCGATGCTCGCGTCGCTGTCGGAGCGGCTGAAGTTCCTCGTCGCCTTCCGCCCGGGGCTGCTCTCGCCGACGCTGGCCGCGCAGATGGCCACCACCTTCACCAACATGTCCGGCGGGCGCCTGCTGCTCAACGTGGTGACCGGGGGCGAGAGTGCGGAGCAGCGCGGGTTCGGTGACTTCCTCGACAAGGAGGCGCGCTACGCCAGGTGCGGTGAGTTCCTCGAGGTCGTCACCCGGCTCTGGACCGGCGAGACCGTCGACTTCGAGGGCGAGCACCTCAAGGTCGAGGGCGCCCAGCTGGCCGCGCTGCCGCACGAGACTCCGGAGATCTACTTCGGCGGATCCTCGCCGGCGGCGGGTGACGTGGCCGCGAAGTACGCCGACGTGTACCTGACCTGGGGCGAGCCGCCGGCCGCCGTGGCGGAGAAGATCGCCTGGATCCGTGGCCTGGCGCAGGCGCAGGGTCGCGAGATCCGCTTCGGAATCCGCATGCACGTGATCGCCCGCGACACCTCCGAGCTGGCCTGGGCCGAGGCGCAGCGCCTGCTCGACTCGATCGACGACGAGACCATCGAGCGCGTGCAGTCCGGGCTCAAGCAGAGCGAGTCCGAGGGGCAGCGCCGCATGCTCGAGCTCAACCAGGGCAACCGCGACGACCTCGAGATCCACCCCAACGTCTGGGCCGGCGTCGGCCTGGTTCGTGGTGGCGCCGGCACCGCCTTCGTCGGCAGTCACGAGGAGGTCGCCGACCGCATCGAGGAGTACGCCGACCTCGGCATCAGCGAGTTCGTGCTCTCCGGCTACCCGCACCTCGAGGAGGCCTACTCGTTCGGCGAGGGTGTGCTGCCGGTGCTGGCCGAACGCGGCCGCTGGACCAACCCGGCCCCCGCACCGGTCTCGTCCGTGGCGAGTGTTCCGTTCGCTGCCCGCAAGGCCGCCTCATGACCCGGGTTGCCGTGGTGGTGGGCAACCCCAAGCCGCGTTCGCGCACGTACGACGCGGCGGTGCGCCTGGCCGGCGAGCTGGGCGCCGTCGACCCGCTGGTCGTCGACCTCGCCACGCTCGGGCCGGCGCTCCTCGACTGGTCGGACTCCACCGTCTCCGGCCTGGTCGACGAGGTGTCGTCCGCGGACGTGGTGGTCGTCGCCAGCCCGACGTACAAGGCGACCTACACCGGCCTGCTCAAGGTGTTCCTCGACCGCTTCGCGCCCGACGCGCTGCGGGGGACCGTCGCCGTACCCCTGATGCTCGGGGCCGGTCCCGGCCACGCGCTGGCGCCCGAGCTGACGCTGCGACCGGTGCTCGTCGAGATCGGCGCCTCGGTCCCCACCTCGGCGCTCTACCTGCTCGACGGTGCGTACGACGACCCCGACGCGTTCACCGACTGGCTCGCCGTGAACCGTCCGCTGGTCGCAGCCCTGCTCGCCTCCACGGAAGGAGCCTCCGCATGACCACGCTCACCACCAACCAGGACCTCGACCCCGCCGCGCTGCGCGAGGCGTTCGGCGTCTTCCCGAGCGGAGTCGTCGCCGTCGCCGCCGAGGTCGACGGACAGCTCACCGGCCTGGCCGCGAGCTCGTTCACCTCCGTCAGCCTCGACCCGCCGCTGGTGTCGTTCTCGATCGCGAACACGTCGAAGACCTGGCCCGACCTGCGACGTGCGCGACACCTGGGCGTGAGCATCCTCGCCGAGCACCACGGGTCCGTGTGCCGCCAGCTCGCCGGGCCCGTCGAGAGCCGCTTCGACGGCCTGTCGGTCTCGGTCACCGCCGACGAGGCAGCCACCCTCGACGACGGACTGGCCCGCTTCGACTGCACGATCCACCGGGAGGTCGAGGCCGGCGACCACACCATCGTGCTGCTGCGCCTGCACGCCGTCGACGGGGCCGGCTTCGGTGACCCGCTGGTCTTCCACCGCAGCGGTTTTCGCCGGATGGAGATCGAGGCCCGCCTCCGCGCAGCCGTGTGACCCCTCCCGCGGCCAACGTGGTGGACTTGCCACCCGGTGACCGCCCTGCGGTGCACAAGTCCCGTGATGCCGCCTGACAACGTCCAGTGAGACGGCGTCTGCTCATTTCGACATACAGTTCACGCCACGGGTGCGCTTCTTGAGCGTGACGTGGGCGTCGCGGCGAGCGAACTGCATGTTGAAATGAGCGCCTTGGCCCGGTGGCCGGCATGTCGTACGGTCCGCCGGCTCCGCCGCGCTGATCCGTGAGGGCGTGTCGGAGGGTGCTCCCTTGTGAAACCGCAACACCCACGAGGTGCAGGCGATCCACCACGATGAGCCGAATCGGCGTCTGGCAGGCTGGCCGGGTGACTCGAACCGTCGTTGTCGGCGCAGGCATTGCCGGCCTCACCGCAGCCCGCAGGCTGGCCGCCACCGGACGCGACGTGACCGTGCTCGAGTCGTCGCCGCAGGTGGGTGGCAAGCTCCGGCTGGCCGAGGTCGGGGGAGTGCAGGTCGACGTCGGTGCCGAGGCGATGCTGAACCGCCGGCCCGAGGCGACCGGCCTGGCCCGCGAGCTCGGGCTCGACCTCGTGCACCCCGGCACACTCTCTTCACGGCTCTGGACGCGTGACGCGCTGCGCCCCCTGCCGCGTTCGGTGATGGGGGTCCCGGCAGACCTCGAACAATTGGCCGCGTCCGGAGTGCTCTCCGACGACGGCGTGGCCCGGGCGCGCGCCGAGCAGGTCCTGGCGCCGGAGGCCGACGACGTGTCGGTGGCCGACTTCGTGGCCCGGCGCCTCGGCGTGGAGGTCGTCGATCGTCTGGTCGAGCCGCTGCTCGGCGGGGTCTACGCCGGACACGCCACAGAGCTCTCCGCGCGGGCCACGATCCCGCAGGTGGTGGGGCTCCTGGCTCTCTCGCCCTCGTTGCTCGAGGCCGCGCGAGCCACGCCGGCCCCGTCCGACGTGCCGGTCTTCGCCGGTCTCGTCGGCGGCGTGGGTCGACTGCCGCTCGAGGTGGTCGCTGCAGGCGGTTTCGAGGTGCGCACGTCGACCACCGTGCGCGCACTACGCAGCCGGCCGGTGGGCGAGGCGCGAGGAGACATCTCTCGCTTCGAGGTGACCGTCGGCCCGACGACACACCCGGAGCTGATCGAGGCGGACGAGGTGGTGCTCGCCCTCCCGGGCACCCCCGCTGGTCGGCTGCTCGGCGACCTTGCTCCGAACGCCGCGCGTGCCCTGGCCGAGATCGACTACGCGTCGATGGCGATCGTCACCCTCGCCTTCCGCGCCGCCGACCTGGCCGGCCTCGAGGGCTCCGGCTTCCTCGTGCCGCCGGTCGACGGGCGCCGGATCAAGGCGGCCACGTTCAGCTTCAACAAGTGGGACTGGGTCCGCGAGGCCGGCGACAACCTGTTGCTGCTGCGCACCTCGATCGGGCGTCACCACGAGGAGGCGGCGTTGCAGTTCCCCGACGAGGAGCTGGTCGAGCAGTCACTGGCGGACCTGGCGCTGGCCACCGGGATCCGTGCCCGGCCGGTCGACTCCCTCGTGCAGCGCTGGGGCGGCGGCCTGCCGCAGTACACCGTCGGCCACCTCGACCGGGTCGCGCGGATCAGGGCCGCCGTGGCCGAGGTGCCCGGCCTGGCCGTGTGCGGTGCGGCGTACGACGGCATCGGGATCCCGGCCGTGATCGCCTCGGCCGAGCGCGCCGTGGCCGACCTCCTCCACCTGGATACTCCCTGACGTTCGCGCCCCGAATCGCCGTACCGAAGGACCGAAACGTCAGGGACTATCCCAACTGGAGGAACGAAACGTCAGGGACTACCCGGGGGAGGGGGCGGGGCAACGGCGCGGCACAATGGGGGCATGTCCAACCCTGCTCCCACGAACGCTGCGCAGATCCGCGAGCTGAACGACAAGATCCGCTACACGATGTGGTCGGTCTTCAGGCTCGACACGACCTTCGGCGACGCCACCGCTGAAGACCGGGCCGCCGAGGCGCAGGAGCTCGAGGCGTTCTACGAGAAGCTCGCCGCCGACGACGTGGTCGTGCGCGGCACCTACGACGTGTCCGGCTTCCGGGCCGACGCCGACGTGATGATCTGGTGGCACGCGGAGGAGTCCGAGACGCTCCAGGCCGCCTACAACGCGTTCCGGCGTACGGCGTTCGGGCGACGCGTCGCACCGGTCTGGTCGCAGATGGCGTTGCACCGTCCGGCCGAGTTCAACAAGAGCCACCTGCCGGCCTTCCTGTCCGAGGAGCCCCGCACGCACGTCGCGGTCTACCCGTTCGTGCGCTCCTTCGAGTGGTACCTCCTCGAGGACGCCGAGCGCCGCCGCCTGCTCGCCGAGCACGGCGGCATGGCCCGCGACTTCCCCGACGTGCGGGCCAACACGGTGCCGTCGTTCGCGCTCGGCGACTACGAGTGGATCCTCGCTTTCGAGGGTGACGAGATGTACCGCATCGTCGACCTGATGCGTCACCTGCGCGGCTCCGAGACCCGCCGCCACGTGCGTGAGGAGGTGCCGTTCTACACCGGCACCCGGGCCACCCCCGCGGACCTGCTCGACCGCCTGCCCTGATCGCCGCGCCGTGGGCGCACCCCGGACGAGCAACGCAACCGATCCGGCCGCTCGTGCGTCTATAGGGGTATGAAGCTGTCTCTTGCCCGCTTCACGGGCTCGGCCAATGTCTGGCCGCTGCTGAGCGTCCTCGCCGTCCTGGCGCTCCTGCTGTTGTTCATGGGTCGCACCTGACCACACCGTGAGACCAGCCTTGATCCGCTGGGCCCCACCCCGCACACTTGATTCATGACCTCGGTACTCGACATTCACGGAATGCGCTGCGGCGCGTCCGTCGAGTGTTGTCGTTTCGCCTGACACTCGCTCAGCCGAAACCCCGCGCACCGTCTCCGTGCGCCCTCCGAGAGAAGTCCCCATGTCCTACCCGGCGTACCGCCGTCTGCACGTCGACCTGCTCCGCACGGCCAGTGACCTGTGTCCGTGGATGTCCTCCCGCGCCCCGACATCCACCCAGATCCACCTCCGACACAGGAGAAGCCATGACCGTCCTGACCGTCCTGCCCCTGCTGCAGACCCTGCGTGACTACGCAGACGACCCCGACCTGCTCCACCTGCACGACCCGAACGCGACCGAGCGCCAGTGGACCGAGCTGGTCTCCACCGACGACTTCCAGCTCTGGCTGATCTCGTGGCCACCCGGTTCCCGCACCGGCTGGCACGACCACGGTGACGCCTCCGGCGCCTTCACCACGATCTCCGGCGAACTCACCGAGCACAGCGTCATCGAGCACGGCCTCGGCAAGAGCGGCCAGGAGGTACGGCGACTCGGCATCGGCGAGGCCTGGGCCTTCTCGGCCAACCACGTCCACGACGTCGTCAACCTCGGCGACCGTCCGGCGCTCTCGGTGCACGCCTACTCGCCCCGGCTGGCGGCGATGACCCGCTACGTCCTGGTCGACGGCCGACTCGAGGCCACCGGTGTGGAAGGACGTGAGCAGTGGTGACCGCCGAGGCAGTGACGGCCCCGCGCTTCGAGGAGATCTACTTCAACGGCATCGACGACATGCTCGCCGAGGCCCGTTCCCACCTGGACCGGGCCAGCGCGCGTGCGGCGTACCAGGAGCTGATCGGCGGTCGGGCGATCCTGGTCGACATCCGCCCCGACGCACAGCGCGCCGCCGAGGGCGAGGTCGAACCGCTCCCGGGTGTGCTGGTCATCGATCGCAACGTGCTCGAGTGGCGTCTCGACCCGCGTAGTGAGACCCGCCTGCCGCTGGCGTCGTACGACGCACGCGTGCTGGTGCTGTGCCAGGAGGGCTACACGTCGTCCTTGGCCGCCGACTCGTTGCGCCAGCTGGGAGTCCACCGGGCCACGGACGTGGTCGGTGGGTTCGCGGCCTGGCGCGCGGCGGGGATGCCGGTCACCAGGGACCTGCGGGCTCGTCGAGGGGCGATGTAGCGCGCGAGCACCCACATCGGCACCAACCAGATGATGAACTTCATCAGGGTCTGGTTGTCCCAGCCCAGGGGCAGCACGAACACGGCGGCGATCACCGCGACACCCGTGTTGAAGCCGCTCCTGGGCCGGCGCCGCTGGGCCGCGGCCACGAGACCGACGATCAACCCGGAGATGAGCCCACCCAACGGCAGGCCGAGCCACCCGAAGTTGAGGTACCACAGGGCGCCCGCGCCCATGGGCCAGCCGTTGATCTTGCGGGGCTCGTAGACCTGTCGGAACCACTTTCCGGGTGGGATGCCGACCGGCTTGTCGCGCCAGGCCGCTCGTGGGACGACGCCGACCAGGCCCTTGTAGAAGTCGTCACCGCCGCGGAACTGCTGGCGGCTCGGCCAGTCCCGGAAGGACAGCATGGCGGCGTCGAAGTAGATCGAGTTGGTGCCGACGGAGGCCTGGCGCCAGACACTCGAGGAGGCATAGCCGGCCTGCACCTCGCCGTGGGTCAGGGTGTCGCGGGCCATCCGCATCCCGCTCGCCCCGACGATCACCAGCACGACCGCGATCAGCAGCCGAACCAGCACGCGCTGCCGGTGGACCGGCCTGTCCCGACGACGCCGGGCCTGCATGCCCAGCACGAGGGTCGCGCCGACCACGATCAGCGTGCTCCGGCCACCCCAGATGAACACGAAGAACGCGTTCGCGAACGCGCAGACCAGGGGGACCAGGGTGAGCAGCCTCGAGTTGGAGCCCTGCCGGCGGAAGTCGATGAACGTCGTCGCGGCCACCACCGCACCGACCGCCGAGAACGAGCGGAGGATGTAGAGGCCGGCCAGCTCCTTGTCGTACTTGCCCGCGCGGATCACGCCGCCCACCCCGCCGTAGCGTGCGACGAGGTACACCGAGATGACCAGGCCGAGTGCGGTCAGGATCAGGGTGACGTTGAGCGAGCGGCGCAGGTCGACCTCGTGGTCGGCGAAGAACGGGCCCCAGCCACGCACCCCCGACCGGAGTACGGCGGCGATGCCGACGAGGACGAAGAAGAGATAGAGCGTCAGGCCCAGCAGCGTCCGGGTGAGGACGTGCGAGAACCCCGCCGGCGGGAACAGCTCTCCCGGGTGGGGCCCGTCGAGTCCCAGGACGAAGAGGAGTGGGCGGAACCCGTAGAAGAGGCAGAACACCAGGACGAACAGCAGCACCACGTCGCTCGGCCCGGAGGTGAAGAGGGCGGCGCAGGTGACCAGCAGGCCGAAGAACAGGAACGTGGCCAGCAGCACGGACAGGGTGATCTCCACGTGTCCCTCCTAGCCCGGAGTCCTGCGGAGCAGGGACATCTCTGGACGAAGCGTGGCATGGGTGAACAAGCCGACCGCCTGGTGAGCCCGCCACCACATCACCGTGAACACGAAGATCGAGACGGCCAGGGCGGAGAGGGTGAGGCCCATCAGACCGCCGAACAGGGCCGCCGGCACCCCGAGCCCGATCCGGAGCAGCGCGCCCGACCACTGGACCTGTGCCGACACCCCCTCGCGTCCGAGCATCGACAAGGTGGTGCCCGCCGTACCCGTGGCCACGTTCCCGATGGACCCCAGGGCCAGCAGCAACAGCACGGGGACGGACTCCTCGAAACCGGACCCGTAGACGAGGTCGACCACGCGGCCCGGGGCGACCAGGAACGGCAGCGCGAGCACGACGCTCAACCCGGTGGCCACGGTGGCGGCGGTGCGGAGCAGGGGCTCGAGGGACTGGTCCTCACGCCCGGCGTTGGCGGCGCGGGCGATCACCGGAGCCAGCACGACCTGGAGTGCGGTCAGCGGCAGCACGAGGAGCAGGGCCAGGCGTTGACCGGCGGAGAACATCGAGGCGTCGACCTTGGCGAGCAGCAGCGCCCCGATCCAGATCTCGGTGCTGACATTGAGGTACGTCGCCACCTGGGCGCTGAGGAATCGCCAGTCCCGCCGGATGGTCTGCCGGAGGTCACGCCACAGCTGGGGTTGCGGATCGGTCACCCCGCGCCACCGCCGATGGACGGTCCACCGGGCCGCGACGACGGGGAGGAGGAATCCTGCGGCGACAGCCAACAGCGCGCCGGCCAGGCCGGCCCCCGACCAGAGCAGCCACGCGAGGAGCACGAAGACGGCCTGCAGCGCCGCGACGAGTGCGCCGCCGGATCGTCCCTCCAGCAGGCTGGCGAAGCGGACGTGGCCGAGGCCGCGCACGTAGTTCGCCCACAGCTGCTGCTGGCCGCACAGGACGACGAGGGCGACCACGGTGACGGCCAGCAGGGCACGCGTGGTCGCACTCTCGTCGGAGGCGAGGACCCAGGCCGCTGCTCCGCCGAGCAGCCCGAGTGCGGGCAACGTGGTCAGGTTCACCGCGCGGACGCCGTTGCGCAGGGCGCCCATGGCCAGGGGGTCATCGACGTCCCGGAGACGGGCCACCTCGCGGAGACCCGACCGGTGGGAACCCACGAGTCCGATCTGTCCGAGCAGTCCGGTCGCCGCGATGGCCGCGACGAACAGGCCGAAGTCGGCAGGTCCGAGCCACCGTGCGGCGACCGCATTCACACCCAGGAATCCGACGACCGCTCCGGCGTAGGAGACAGCGAACCAGACCATGGCTCCGCTGACAGACATTCCCGACCCAGATTGCTTCACTCGCTCTAGACTGCATGAAAAAGGACCGATGGGGGCCGTTTTGCTGATGACCGAAGATGTCGCGGACGTGCCGGACCGAAAGAACTTCAGTGACTACGCCCGTGCCCTGCGGCGCCGGTGGCGTCTGGTGCTGGTCGTTCTCGTGGCCGCGGTGGCGCTGGCCCTCGCCTATTCGCTGGCCGCGACTCCGCAGTACGTCTCCACCGCCGACGTCCTCATCGAACCCTCGGGCACCGAGCTGGCCACTGACATCGCCGCCGAGGAGGTGGCCACGCAGACTCAGGTGGTCACGTCCCTGCCCGTCGCGCGCCTGGTGCAGACACAGCTCTCCCTGGACAAGACGCCCGACCTGACGAAGCTGGTGACCGTGCAGGCGCTCAACACGAGCCGCATCCTGCGGGTCACCGCCGAGGACACCTCTCCCGACCGGGCCGCCGACACCGCGAACACCGTGGCCACGGCCTACCTGCAGTTCCGCCAGCAGGAGTCGATCTCCCGCTACGAACGCGCCCGGGACCGCCTCACGCAGGAGGAGACGGAGGTCGACCGCCGGCTCAAGGAGATCGACCGGCTGCTCGCCAAGGACGGCTCGGGCAAGGCGGAGCTCCAGGCGGAGCGGCGCAACGTGCTCACCAAGCTCGGCCAGATCGCCACCCAGATGGAGTCCCTGACCGACCAGTTGACCTCGGTCGGATCGGGTGGCGAGCTGCTGCGCTCCGCCGAGGCCGACCACGATCCGGTCTCACCGCAGACCCTGCTCAACGTGATCCTCGGAGCCCTCTTCGGGCTGCTGCTGGGCCTGGGTGCGGCCATCCTGCGGGACCGGTTCGACGACGCCGTGCACGGTGAGGAGTCGGTCCGCCAGGCGGTCGGCGCGGTGGTGGTGGGTCGGGTCCCGGCATGGCCGGAGCGGGCCTACCGCGACGACCTCGTCACCGTGGAGAACCCGCACGCACCCGCCAGCGAGGAGTACCAACGCCTCGCCGTCAACGTGCGGTTCATGGCCGCGACCGCGCGGGCCGCCGACACCCACGGCGCGGTCGTGCTGACCACGTCGGGCCAGGAGGGCGAGGGCAAGACCATCACGAGCTGCAACCTCGCGGTCGCCGCAGCCCGCCTCGGACTTCGCGTGGTCATGGTCGACGGCGACCTCCGGCGCGGGGCGGTGTCGGCGCGCTTCGGCCTCGACGATCCTCCCGGCCTGTCCGACCTGCTGGTCAGCGAGGACAAGGCATCGTCCTACCTGATCGACGTCGGGGTGGACAACCTCGACGTGCTCGCCGCCGGAACGGCGCCGCCGAACCCCGCGGCGCTGCTCAGCTCCGGCCGGATGCGCCTGGTGCTCTCCGAGCTGGCCGCGGAGGCGGACCTGGTCATCCTCGACAGCCCCCCGGTGCTGACCGGGGCGGACTCGCTCGAGCTGGCGACCCTGGCCGACGTGGTGATCGTGGTGACCCGTGACCGGGTCTCGCGACGTCGGCAGCTGGTTGCCGTACGAGAGACCCTGCGCCACCTCAAGGTCGGTGCCGTCGGCATCGTGTGCAACGCCCTCGGCGACTCGCCGCGGGCGGCGTACGCCCATGACGTGCGCGGGCGGGCGACCAGGGAGCCGGTCGAGAAGGCTGAGGAGTCGGCCGTCGTCGATCCGGCGGTCAGCTCGGCAGGGTCGGAACGGTCAACCGAAGGATCTGGCTCTGCGGCCCCTCGCTCCCCAGGAGCACGTGGGCGCCGTCAGCCTCGAAGGTGATCGCCTCGCCCTGGGGCTGCTTCGGCAGGGTGACGCCCACGGGATCGTCCTCGAAGCCGCGGTAGAAGTACGCGCGACCCTGGTTGCGCAGGACCAGCATCGAGCCGTCCGGGGAGAAGTCGCCGGCCGTCACGTTCGCGGGGGCATCGGCCACCGGCTCGAGGACGTTGACGCCTTCCGGGTCGAGCTCACTCGGCGCCACGAAGACCGTGCCTGCGACGGGGTCCTTGGTCACCAGGTAGAGGCGGTGCGTGGTCGGGTGCACGAGGAGCGCCTCCGCGTTGTGCGACCCGTCCGGGTAGGTGAAGCGGTACGTCGTGGTGGCCAGCGTGCTGCTGGTGAGCACGTCCGGCTCGGTCACGACGTACACCGCGATCGAGGAACGGGCACCGTCGTTGTCACCGGTGTCGGCCACCCACAGGCGTCCGTCGGGTGTGCTGGCGATGTCCTCCCAGTCCACTGCCTGCGCCTCGAGAGTGAGGACGGCGCGCGTGCCACTGGCGTCGATGGCGAAGATCTGGGGCGCCGACGTGCTCCGGTCGTTGTGCGTGTAGAGCACACCGGGGTGGAGGTAGCTGCGGGCCAGGCCGCTCGACTGAGCCACGCGCGGGTCGTCGATCGAGGTGGCCTCTTGGCTGGCGTCGGGCGGGTGTGTCTGCGAGGTGGTCGACGAGGCCGAGGACGTGTCGTTCATCTCGAGTGGATGCTTCGCCGGCTCCGCGTCCTGACAGGCCGTCGTCACGCCGAGCACCAGCAGGCCGACTGCACATGAGAGCCGGATCCTGACCATTCATCCAGCATCGCACAGGCTCGGCGGTCCCCGTTTCGGATTGGAGAATGTCCCCAGTTCTGGTGTCGAGCGACCTGCGATCACCTAGCCTGCCAAGGAAGCCGACGGCCAGACCGAGTCTCCGGGAGGGGTGCCTGATGGGGCGAGCGTCCGAGTCCGCGCTCCTGCTGGACACGGCCAGGGCGATCTGGCCGGACGCCGTGCGCATCGACCTCACCCGGGCGATGCGTGCCGATCCCGGACAGAGGTTGTACGCCGTGCTGCCGCACGTGCGCTCTCCCCACTGGCTGCTGCCCACCGACGCGCCGTCGACCGCGGTCGCGCTGGGAGCCGGGGAGTCCCGTGGGCTCACGTCCGCCGGACGACGTCTCCTGGCCCTGGCGCACACCTCCGGCCTCACCCGTCTGGTGCCGGTGCCGCGCCTCCGGGTCGAGCCGGGGGAGGCCGAGTCGCTGATCACCGTGCTCGAAGGTGTGGTCGGGCGGGAGACCGGCATCGCGATCAGGATCGGCAACTGGACACACGCCCGCAGCTTCGTCGTCCGGGTCCTCGACCGTCGTGGCACCACCGTGGCCTTCGGCAAGGTCGGGATCGACGCCCACGGTCGCGCAGCCGTGCACGCCGAGTCTGCCGCGTTGGAGCGGGTGTCGCGGTTCGGCCTGCAGGAGGTCGTCCTGCCGGGGCTGCTGCACCAGGGTTCCTGGCACGGCCTGGAGATGCTGCTGGTCTCACCGCTGGTCGCGCCGGCGCGATCGTCGTCGGGGGTGGGGATGCCGCTGACCGCCATGGCGGAGCTCGCCCACGCCGACTCGCCTCGTGTCGACCGGCTGGCCGACAGCCGCTGGATGGACAGCGTCCGGCAACGGGTCGGTGAGGTCGACGACGCCGGTCGGCGGTCGCGTCTCGGAGCGAGCCTGCACACCCTGGAGGCCCGTGCCGGCGACGTCAGCCTGCCGCTGGGATGCTGGCACGGAGACTGGACCGCCTGGAACATGGCGTGGGACGGCGGTCGCGTCCTGCTGTGGGACTGGGAGCACTTCGCCGAGGACGTCCCGGTGGGCTTCGACCAGATCCACTACCTCGCCCAGCAGCTCCGGGTGGAGTCTGGCGTCGGTCGGGCCGAGGAGCAAGCCTGGCAGGCGCAAGCGGCCGCCCTGCTCTCCGGCGAGATCGGGCTCGGCCGGGCCCAGGCCGACGCGGTGGCCGTGGCCTACCTGCTCGAGGTCAACCTGCGGTTCGTCCTGGACCGGCAGGCCACCCCGGCGAGCGCGACCGAGCGTTCCGGCTGGGGGCTGGACCTGCTCGCCCGGGCCACGGAGGCTCTGCCGGTCCCGTGACCCGCATCCTTTGACCAATTGAGGTGATGAAACCGGTCGGGCACCGGGAGAGCATCGACCACATGACCCCAACCGGCCCTGACTTCGTTGTCGCGGGTTCGGCACGGGCAGGGACCACCGCCCTGATCGAGGGACTGCGCGCCCATCCTCGGGTCTTCGTCACCGATCCCAAGGAACCCCACTACTTCGCGATGCACGGCACCCGGCCCGACTTCCGTGGGCCGGGCGACCAGCTCTCCATCAACCGGGCCGCGGTCACGGACCGTGACGACTACCTTGCGCTCTACCCGCGGGACTCGGGTCTCGCCCTGGGCGAGGGCTCCGTGTCGACGTTGTACTACTACCAGCACGCCCTGCCCGAGCTGCTGCGGATGAACCCGGACGTCCGGGTCGTCGTCCTCCTGCGCGACCCGGTCGCGCGGGCGTACTCGAGCTTCCAGTACCTGCGCTCCCAGGGCCGTGAGCCGGAGGAGGACTTCCTCGCGGCGGTCCGGGCCGAGCCCGAGCGACGGGCCGCGAACTGGCACCACCTGTGGCATTACACCGCGATGAGCATGTACGCCGACGCGATCGGCGCCTTCCGGGAGCTGCTGCCGCGCGACAACCTGGGGATCTGGTTCTACGACGACCTCGAACGCGACTACGCCGCGACGCTGGCCGAGGTGCTCCGCTTCCTCGAGCTCCCCGAGGTGCCCGGGCTGGGGGAGCGGATGCCGCGGGTGAACATCTCCGGGACACCGCGCTTCCGACACGTCCAGCAGGCACTCTGGAAGGCATCGGCCAGTCCCGGACTCCGTCGTACCGCCCGACTTCTGACCAGCTGGCGGTTCCGGGAAGCGGTCAAGAGCCGGATCATCCGCCGGGACCCGTTGCCCGCCGAGATCACGCGCAGCCTGGCCCCGCTCTTCGAAGCGGATCTCCTGCGCCTGCACGACTTCCTCGCCGACGACGTCGACCTGCCCGCGTGGCTGGAGCCGAGGAGCCGGGCCCACCTCCGTTGAGGACGCGGACCGGGGGGCGATGACGATGCGACTGGCGATCAACGGACGATTCCTGCTGCAGGACGTCACCGGCGTGCAGAAGGTGGCCATCGAGTTCGTGCAGGCTCTGGACGCCATGCTGGACGAGGGTCTCCTCCCCGGCCTGGAGGTGGAGCTGCTGGCGCCGGCGAGGGGGTCGCTCGTGACCACGCCGGACTTCAAGGCGATCCGGCTCCGGAGAGCGGGAAGGTTGAACTCGCACGCCTGGGAGCAGCTGGAGCTGCCCCGGCTGGCGGGTTCGGATCCCTTGCTCTGCCTGGGAAATCTCGCCCCGCTCGCCCTGTTGCTGCGTCGTCGGCGCCGGGTCCACACGATGGTCCACGACCTGTCCTACAAGTACTTCCCCAGCGCCTACAGCCGCGGCTTCCGGCTCCTCTACAGCCTCGTCATCCCGGTCGTGCTGGCCCGGTCCGAGCGGGTCTACACCGTGTCCCGGAGCGAGGCCGCGGCCATCCGCCACCACTACCGGCGCCTCGTCCCCGCTCATCGCCTGGTCGCCGTGCAGAACGGCGGCGGCGAGGGCGCCGTCGAGGCCCACCCCAGTGACCGGCCGGCTTCCCTGGAGCCCGGGGCGCCGGAGGTGCCGACCCTCCGGGCACGCGAGCGTCGCTGCCTGTACGTCGGCTCGCTGACCAAGCGCAAGAACGCCGAGGGGCTGGCCCGTGTCGCCGTCGACCTGGTCCGCACCACCGACCTGGACTTCGTGTTCGTCGGGGCCGGCGGAGCGAGCTTCGAGCAGATCGGCTTCGCGATCCCACCCGAGCTCGAGGGGCGCATCCACTTCCTCGGCCAGATCAACCAGCCCGAGCTGATCGAGGCCGAGTACAGGCGCGCCAGCGTCTTCGTGTTCCCGTCCTTCTACGAGGCGTCGCCGCTCCCTCCGGTCGAGGCAATGCGGTTCGGCACTCCGGTCGTGGCGGCCGACATCCCGAGTCTTCGCGAACGCTGCGGCGAAGCGGTGCTCTACTGCGACCCGGCCGACGTCGGCTCGATCAGCGCCCAGGTGCGACGCGTGGTCGAGGACGACGCACTGTGGGCCGAGCTCCAGGCCGCCGGTCTGGACAACGCAGCGCGGTTCTCGTGGCGGGCACAAGTACAGGGCGTGCTCGAGCACGTCCTGGCCCAGTCGTCATCCGTCCGACCGTGAGACCAGGATGTCGGCGAGGGTCGACTCCAGCGAGCGCGTCGCCGTCCAGCCGGTGGCCCGGCGCAGGGCCGAGGGATCGCCCTCGACCAGCGGCGGATCGTTGGGACGGACCCGGTCGGTGTCGAGCTCGACGCGCACCGAGGGGCTGCCCAGCAGCTCGGTGACCAGCTTGAGCAGGATCTCGCCCGACACTGCCCGGCCACTGCAGACGTTGAAGACGCTGCCCGGCTCGACGTCGGCCTCCAGGAGCAGGCGGTACGCCGCGGCGACGTCCCGGACGTCGGTGTAGTCACGGCTCGTGGCGAGGTTGCCCACAGGCACCGCGGCTCCCGTGTCCCTGGCGTGTGCGACCGCGGTGAACAGGTCCGGCACCAGGAAGCCACTGCCTTGTCCCGGACCGACGTGGTTGAACGGGCGGCCGACGACCGTGGAGAGCCCACGGAGGGCGTAGTACGCCGCGATCGACTCGACGGCCAGCTTGCTCACGACGTACGGCGACGTCGGGGTGGTGCGGCCACGTTCATCGATCGGCATCGACTGTGCGGGGTCGTAGACGGCCCCGGTGCTCACGACCAGCACGCGGGCCCGGCTGCCACGCTCCTGCAGTGCGGCGCACAGTGACGTGGTCATCGCGGTGTTGGCCGTGATGTAGCCCTGCGGATCCTCGAAGGACGGCCCCACGGCGGACAGGCCCGCGAGGTGCACGACGGCGTCGACGTCCGGCAGCGACGGCGGGCCCGCGACCAGGTCGACGGCAAGGTAGTCGGCGAGGTCCGTCGCGAGCTCTGTCCGGGGCCCGGGCTCCTGCGACAGGCCGACGACGTCGTAGCCGTGCGCGCGCAGCTCGCGCACGAGGTGGGGCCCGACGAATCCGTTGACCCCGGTGACCAGCGCCGTGTCGTTCATCAGGCGCGCGGTGCGGTCAGCCTGATGTCGTGCTGCACCATGCGGCTGACCAGCGCGGGGAAGTCCACCTCGCGCTTCCAGCCGAGGACCTCCTCGGCCTTCGAGGGGTCGCCGAGGAGGATGTCGACCTCGGCAGGCCGCATGAACTCAGGATCCTGACGCACGTAGGGCCGCCAGTCCTCGATGCCGATCTCGAGGAAGGCCAACGCGAGGAAGTCCTCGATCGAGTGGGTCTCACCGGTGGCGAGGACGAAGTCGTCCGGTGCGTCGTGCTGGAGCATCTGCCACATGCCGCGCACGTAGTCGCCGGCGTAGCCCCAGTCCCGCTTCGGCCACAGGTCGCCGAGCACGATGTCGGCCTGGAGTCCGTGATGGATCCGTGCGACGCCGTCGCTGATCTTGCGGGTGACGAACTCACGCCCACGCCGCTCGCCCTCGTGGTTGAAGAGGATCCCGCAGGTCACGAACATCCCGTAGCTCTCGCGGTACGTCTTCGCGATCCAGTGGGCGTAGAGCTTGGCAACGCCGTACGGGCTGCGCGGGTGGAACAGGGAGTTCTCGTTGTAGCCGGTGCCCGGACGGTTGTAGTCCAGTCCGCCGAACATCTCGGAGGTGGAGGCCTGGTAGATGCGGATCTCGTCCGCACGCCCCGAGGTGCGCACCGCCTCGAGGAGGTTGAGCACGCCCTTGGCCGTCACGTCGGCGGTCAGCTGCGGGTTGCGGAACGAGTAGCCCACATGGCTGATCGCACCCAGGTTGTAGATCTCGTCCGCCTCGGAGGTGAGGACCGACGCCAGCATCGAGGTCGGATCGATCAGGTCGGCCTCGAGCAGCCGGACGTAGGGGAACTCGGCGACGAACTCCTCCCGCCGGGCGTTCCGCTGGCCGCGGATCAGCCCGAACACCTCGTAGCCCTGGTCGTGCAGGTGCTCGGAGAGGTGTTGCCCGTCCTGGCCGGTGATGCCGGTGATGAGTGCCTTTCGCGGCTCGGTCATGCGATCCCCCTGATGTGTCGACCCGCGGTGCGGGTGTGCTCTGCCGGTCGTGCGAGGTCGAGCACGTGCTGCTCGATGGTGGAGAGGAACTCCGACTCGGAGAACCGCTCGCCGTGCGCCATGATCTCGCCGGTCGACCACGTGCGTGCGAACAGCCGCCGGATGCCGTCGGCGATCCTGGCCGGCTCGGGGGCATCGAAGAAGACCGCCGTCCGGTCCTCGACCATGGTGTCCAGGAAGCCTCCCGCGGCCAGCACGACGCTCGGCTTGCCGAACGCCGCGGCCTCCAGCGGGGTGAGCCCGAAGTCCTCGTGGCTGGCCGCGACCAGCGCCGCGGACCGCTCGTAGACCGTGCGCATCTGGCCGTCGGTGAGGTCGCGGAGGAAGGTGACGTTGGCGGGCAGGTCGCGGGTGAGGGTGTCCCACTCCGGACCGCGCCCGACCACGACGAGGTGGCGGTCGGGGAGCTCCCGGAAGGCCGCCACCACCTTGTCGACGTTCTTGTAGGGCAGCAGCCGGGACACGCACAGGACGTAGCCGCCCCGATCGACCGCCGGCTCGTCGATCGCTTCGACGGCGATGTCGAGCAGGGGCGCGCACGAGGGCGCCGGGACGATGGTCGAGTCGAGCCCGTAGGCGTCGCGGATCCGGGCCTGCACGACGGTGGAGATCGCGAGGTACCGGTCGGCGGCGCGTGCATGGCGCCGGTCCCACTCCCTCAGCGGCGTGGAGACCGCGCGCAGCCCCAGCCGGGTGAGCACGGCCGACTCGCCCGAGAGGTAGACGCCGGACTGGTAGAGCCAGCGTGCGGGGGAGTAGCAGTAGACCAGCTTCTTGTGGTCGCCACCGACCCCGTGGGCCCACCCGCTGCTGCTGGCGATCACGACGTCCGCGTCGATGGTCATCTGGGACATCGCGTGGGCCAGGAACGGCAGCGCCTTGCGGTGGTCGGAGCGGAAGGCCCTGACCCGGTTCAGCGACGAGGTGCGGATGTCCAGTCCCTTGAACTCGGGGAAGGTGGTCTCCGGCTCGTAGAGCGACGTGTAGATCGGCGCGTCCGGGAACCCCTTGGCCAGGGAGAGCACGACGCGCTCGGCGCCGCCCCGCTGGGTGAGGTAGTCGTGGGCGATCGCCACCCGAGGTCTGGTGATTCGCATGTCAGCTCCAGTGCAGGTCGCGGCCGAGCCGCTCGTAGAGGGCCTGGTTCCAGGGCCGGTAGTACTCCCGCAACCGGTCGCGGGTGCGTGGGTCGATCGGCGGCTTGGAACGCTCGTTGTAGGTCTTGAGGTCGATGTCCGGGCACACCCGCAGGCCCAGGAACTCCTGGACCCGGGCGAAGACGCCTGCCGGGTCGTCGTACATGTCCTCGGCCCGCAGGACTAGGGTCTGCTCCTCCGGATACACGTCGAGCCAGGTCGGCAGGTGCTCGACGTACCGGCCCCGGGCCAGGTAGGTGAACTGGTCGTGCTCGAGGGAGTAGTACGCCGGGTCGCTCCGCAGGCGATCGTGGTCGACCCCGGCCAGGCGGCCCTCCTCCGCGTCGATCGCCGCCTCGAACGTGGGCAGGGTCTCGGTGCCGGCCGCGACCCTGTCCCAGTAGTTCGAGTAGGCCCGGCTCACCGGGTTGCGCAGGACGGCGATGATCTTCGCGTCCGGCACGACCGAGTGGGCCCGGCCCGCTGCCGCGGGGTGGAACATGTAGTAGGGACTGGCCTCGCCCACGACGGCCCCGGGGTGCCCGGCCCGGAACCGTTCGGTCGGGAAGTGGCCCCGGTACCAGTCGACGCCCTCGTGGAAGCTGATGTCGAAGAAGTGGGCGCTCTTCAACGGCTGGAAGGAGGGGAACATCCTGAGGTTGTCGGGGTGCTGGATGAGCCAGTTCGTCAATGAGGACGTTCCCCCCTTCTTGGACCCGATGATCAGGTAGTCCGGCAGCGGACGGCGAGCAGCGGTCTGCTCGCCGTACCGCCGGACCAGGGAACGAACAGCCAGTTGGGCGGGCCGAGGAGTCCTGCGGCGCAGGACCTGGAGAGCCCGAGGCATCTCCACGCCGCGTACGGGTTGTGTCGTCATGGTCATGACCGTGTGCGTCCTCTCACGGAGCCCTGAGGAACAGGGCCCCAGTGCTCCAGTCGTGGCCGTCGACGGAAGGGCCGCTGAGGGTCTGGACCGTTCCCGGCACCGCCCCGCTCTGCCACTGCACGGTCTGCAGCGTTCCGTCGCTGTTGCTGAAGTGGAGCTTGCCGTTGGCCAGGAATCCGCCCCTGACGGTGCTCCAGTTGATGCCCGATCCGGTGTTCGGTGCGGTGAACCGCACGCCTCCGACGACGAGGCTCTCCGGGGTGAAGTACCGGTAGTAGAGCGTGTTCTGGCCGTTGAGCGTGAAGTAGAGACGGCCGGTGGTCCGGTCGAACCACATCGCCCGCATCTGCGTCAGCTCGGAGGCGAACGCGGTCAGCCCGTTGAGGTTGATGTCCCTCGGCGTGCCGAACGTGGTGCCGTTGAACGGGCGCCAGGTGAAGGTGCCGTCGGCCCAGCCGTTGTAGAGCCTGCCGTCGGCCATGAACGCACCGTGCGCGCTGCTCCAGTCGACGTTGCCGTTGCCGACCTGGGTGGTCGTGCCGGCCGCGGTCTCGGTCAGTCCCGTCCGGTAGACGTCGTCGTCACCCACGGGAGGCGGCGGGACGATGTCGGGCCGGACAATCTCGATGGCACTGATCAGCGGGTTCTCCACCACGTGGCCCAGGTCGATGTCGACGTTGCCGTCATTGGCCGCGGCGGAGATGTTGAAGGACTTCATCGTCCCCGTCGAGTGGCCGACATCGGCCGCGATGTCGTAGTTGTCGAGCACCGTCTGGCCCTCGACGCTGACGTCGAAGACCCGCTGTCCCGGGAACTGTGTGCCGTCGTACCCGTTGGCGAAGTAGAGGCGCACCTGCAGCGGCACACCCGTGGTCACCGGGAAGTCCCACTGCATCTCCGGGTCACCGTTGGGGTCCCAGCGCTCGTCGGCGAAGACCTCGGTCGGCGTGGCCGTGGGAACGCTGGCGTTGCGGCCGAAGCCCTGCGTCCAGCTGGCCGCGTTGCTGCCGCTGTTGCGGTACGCCGAGCTGGCGTCCTGGTCGGCTGCCCAGTTGGCGTAGCCGTCCGTGGAGGGAACCTCGGGGCCGCCCGCGTTGACGCGGTAGACGATCGGACTGGGACCGGTGGGTGCGACGACCCGGCCCAGCTGGAAGGCATCACCGGGAAGGCTGCCGGTGTCGTCGTCGGGGAGGATCTTCCCGTCGACGAGCGGCATCAGCCCGACTCGGCCGGCCGGCTGTCCACCGAGGGTGGTGCCGTCGTGGCCGATCCAGAGGCCTTCGGCTGTGGAGTTGAAGCGCATGACTCCCCAGCGGAGCGGCAGCTTGCCGGCGTTCCAGGTCAGCGGGAGCCCGTTGCGCACGTCGAGTGCGGCCATGCCCGAGCGCTTGACCGTGCCGGGACCGATGCAGTCACCGCAGTAGGCGTTGTTCGTCCACCGGAAGTGGCCGCCGATGTAGACCGCGGAGCCGGTGATGTGGACGGCCGTGCCGGAGTCACCGCCGAGGTAGTCGACCCAGGTCGGCTGCTGGCCGGCGCCGCTGCGGGCGGTCTCCCATCGTGCGATCGAGTCGCAGAGGGTGCCGGAGTTCGCCCCGCCGTTGAAGGCACCGCCCGTGGAGATGGCGAAGTAGCTGCCGTCCGGGGAGGTGTCGACGCCGGTCGTGTACGTCGGGAAGTTGCCGGAGCACGTCGTCGAGTAGCGCGTGGTCGACCAGTCGGTCAGCGCCGCCGTGGCGCCGCTGGTGTCGACCATCGCGACCTGGATCCGGCTCTGGCCGTTGACGTTGCGGAAGTTGCCGACCGCGATCAGCCGCGAGCCGTCCGGAGTCATCGCGAAGCGCTCGATGCCGACGCCGGAGAAGCCGGACGGGATGGTCGCCGTCGTGGAGCTCCGGAAGACGTCCGTGAAGGTCAGGTCGACGTGGTTGGTGAGGGCGCCGGTGTTGGGGTCGAGGGCGACCAGCGCCGTGTGCGGCTGGCCTCCGACCACGCTGAAGTAGCCACCGACGTAGAGCCGGCCGTTCTTCAGCTCCACGTCCATGACCTTGCCGTCGAACCCGGGCGACCGGAAGGTGGTCATCACCGCGCCGGTGTTGACGTTGATGCGGGCGATCCGGTTGGTCCGGGAGACCCGGTTCACCGAGCCGAACTGGCCGGCGACGAACACGCTCACCCCGTCGCCGGCGGGGACGATGTCCCAGACCCGGGAGCCGATGGTCGGCACGAAGGTGTTGCTGATGGTGCCGTTGGAGTTGAAGGCGAAGATGTTGTTGCGGGTGACGGCGTTTGCCGCGCCCCGTGCCCGGACCCTGGTGAAGGATCCACCGACGACCGTGACGTTGCCTACCGTGGCCGTTCCCCACACTCCACCACCGTCCTCGACGATGGGAGTCCAGGTCGCGGGCACCCTGGCGACCACCCTGTCGTGGTCCTCACCCGCCGTACTCGGGCTCGTGGCGGACAACGCCGTGAGCACGAGGGCAGCCACCCCCAACCCCACACCAAACCTTGCAGACCTTCGCATCTCTACACCCCTTGGCTCGAGGGGGTACGAGATGCACCCCCCATGACGTAAGCCCGCCTGTAGCCGCGTCCCTGAGCCGTCGGCGTCTACGGATGAGTGCAACTCTGCTGAGATCTGGGCGTCGGCGCCTGCCCAACGTTGATGAAAATTGGGCCGGCGCGCTGAGATCGGCCCGTGGCCGAGCGGTCCCTCGGCGTGGTCGGGCGCGCAGATGGCCCGTTCGGGGGGTGTGGGTGTGGCGCCGTGGGGGATGCGGAACGCCTCGCAGGACGGTATGCCGTGCGAGTGGGTGCGGTCAGGCCCGGCCAGGCCCGGCCTCGGGCTGGGTCAGACCTGGGCCTCGGGCTGGGTCAGGCCTGGGCCTTGGGCTCCAGCGTGAGGGAGATCGAGTTGATGCAGTAGCGGTCACCCGTGGGGGTGCCGAACCCGTCGGGGAAGACGTGGCCGAGGTGCGAGCCGCAGTTGGCGCAGCGCACCTCGGTGCGCTTCATGCCGAGGGAGGAGTCGTCGATGTATTCCACCGTGTCGGTCATCGGCTGGTAGAACGACGGCCAGCCGCAGCCGGAGTGGAACTTGGTGTCGCTGGTGAACAGCTCGGCCCGGCACGCCTTGCAGCGGTAGACACCGGTGTCCTCGGTGTCGGTGTACTTGCCGACGAACGGGCGCTCGGTGCCGGCCTGCCGGAGCACGGCGTACTCCTCGGGGGTCAGCTCTTCACGCCACTGCTCGTCCGTCTTCTCGACCTGGTAACCCATGGCGCCGAGTCTATTCCGGTGCCTCAACTCCCCGGGCGGTAGCGTGACGGCCATGGCGAAGGCAACAGCCGCAGAGGTCGACGTGGACGGGCGCGCGGTGCGCGTCTCGAGCCCGGACCGGGTGATCTACGAGGCCACCGAGCACACCCCCGAGGTCACCAAGCTGATGGTCGCGGAGTTCTTCGCGTCCGCCGGAGACGGGCTGATGCGGGCGTTGCGGGACCGGCCGACCGCGCTGGAGCGCTGGCCCTCCGGCGTGCGTGAGGGCATGAAGCTGGCGACCGGTCCGCAGGACAGGAACGCCGACGCGTTCTACCAGAAGCGGGTGCCCAAGGGGGCTCCCGACTACCTCGAGACCGTGCAGGTCACGTTCCCGTCCGGCCGCACCGCCGACGAGATCTGCCCGACCGAGCCGGCGGTCCCGGTCTGGTGTGCGCACATGGGCACGCTGACCTTCCACCCCTGGCCGGTTCGCCGCACCGACGTCGACCACCCCGACGAGCTGCGCATCGACCTCGACCCCCAGCCCGGTACGACGTTCGCCGACGCCGTGCGAGTCGCGGGGGTGGCCCGCGAGCTGCTCGAGGACGTCGGCATCACGGGCTTCGTGAAGACCAGCGGCAACCGTGGCGTGCACATCTTCGTGCGCATCGAGCCGCGCTGGGACTTCGTCGACGTACGCCATGCCGCGATCGGCTTCGGGCGCGAGCTGGAGAAGCGCGACGACGGCGTCACCACCGCGTGGTGGAAGGAGGAGCGGGGCGAGCGGATCTTCGTCGACTTCAACCAGAACTGTCGCGACCGCACGATCGCCTCGGCGTACTCCCTGCGGCCGTTGCCCGGTGCAACCGTCTCGACACCGGTGACCTGGTCGGAGCTGGCCGACCTGAGGGACCCGCGGGCGTTCAACCTGTTCACCGTGCCGGACCGGCTCGCCGACGGTGACCCCTGGGCGACGATCGACGACGTGCACCACGACCTGACCCCGCTGATCGACTTCTACGAGAGCTCGGGGCTGGGCGAGATGAACTATCCGCCCGACCACCCGAAGATGCCGGGAGAGCCGCCGCGGGTGCAGCCGTCGAAGAAGGTCGCCGAGCACTGGGACGAGGACGGCAACCGCATCGAGTGACCGTGCGCCTCCCTCGTCGGTTTCCCCGGTGCACCGGGGAAACATGAACTCCCCGGCCGAAATTTCGCCCGGGGAGTTCATGTTTCGGCCGGGAGGTCCTCCCGGCAAGGTCGTTGCTCAGACCTTCTTCTTGCCCATCGTTCCTTCGGCCACGCCGATCAGCACGATGGCCGCGATGACGCCGACGATGGTGCCGATCACGTTCAGCTCGAAGATCTCTCCGGTGCCGATCAGCGAGGCGATGATGCCGCCGATCAGGGCGCCGGCGATGCCGAGCACGAAGGTCATCACGAGGCTGATGTTCTGCCGGCCGGGCTTGAGAAGGCGGGCCACGACGCCGATGATGATGCCGATGACGATGAGTCCGAGGATCTGCATGCTCACTCCTACCGGTTCATGCCGCGCGACGTTGCACGGCGTACCACTCGAATGTAGACGCAACCGGGCCGAAATGGTGGGACGCTGTGGCCGGTCAGCTCGTTCGGCTCAGACGCCCGTGATGCCCTCGCCGTAGCCCTCGGCCTGCTCGTCGAAGGTCTCGCGCTCGAGCAGGTGGAGCACCGGAACGCCGATCTTGCGGCGGGCACGTGAGGTCCAGTCGACGTGGAAGAACTCGGCCACCACGTGCGGCCGGGTCAGGATGATCGCCTCGCGACCGTCGTGCTCGGTGACCGCCGCGGAGAGCGCGTCGATCGGGTGCTCGTGGACGACCTTGCCGTCGGCCGTGGCTCCGGCCTTCTTCAGCGCAGCCAGGGTGAGGGCGAGCTCGCGCTCGGAGTGGTCGAGGCACTCCTTGCGGACCTCGGCCAGGTCGACCTCGCCGATTGCCATCGCCGGGGCAGCCATCACCTCGCCCGCGGCCAGTGAGCCCATCGCCGCTTCGACCCGGGCCGCGGCGTCCTCGACGGGCATCAGCACGTGGTAGACGACCGGCTCCTCGAGCTCGTTGTGCAGTGAGGTGACCTGCGTTGCGTCTTCGTCGGAGAGCGCCTGTTCGCACAGGAGAACGACGTCGTAATGAGTAGCCATGATCATGCCTCCGGATCGTCAGCTGATAGAGAGAATTCTACCCAGGTCGTAGGAAACCGGCTCCTCGAGCTGGTCATATCCGCACGACTCCGGATCACGGTCCGGACGCCATCTCTTGAACTGTGCCGTGTGCCGGAAACGACGGCCCTCCATGTGGTCGTAGCCGACCTCCAGGACCCGCTCCGGACGCAGGGGAGTGAAGGACAGGTCCTTGCCTGCACTCCATCTCGACTGGGTGCCCGGCACCCGATCCGGGTTGGCGGTGAGGAACTCGTTCCAGCGCCCCCACGGGTGGTCGGCGATGTCGCAGACCAGCGGCTGCAGCTCGGCGATCAGCTCGGCGCGACGGGCCGCGGTGAACGAGGCGGAGACCCCGATGTGCTGCAGCTCGCCGTCGGCGTACAGCCCGAGGAGGAGGGAGCCGAGCAGCGGTGCCTCGGGGGTCGACGTCTTGTGCTCGCGGTAGCCGGCCAGCACCACGTCGGCGGTGCGGGAGTGCTTGATCTTCAGCATGGCGCGCGCGTTCGGCTGGTACGTCGCACCGAGTGGCTTGGCGATCACGCCGTCGAGTCCGGCACCCTCGAACTGCTCGAACCAGTCTTCGGCCTCGGTCGGATCGGTCGTGGTGCGGGTGAGGTAGCACGGCCCGGCCAGGCCGACGAGTGCTTCCTCGAGGGCGGTACGTCGCTCGGCGAACGGGCGGTCGACGTACGACGTGTCGCCGAGGGCGAGCAGGTCGAAGGCGACGAAGCCGGCCGGTGTCTTCTCCGACAGCATCTCGATGCGCGAGGCGGCTGGATGGATGCGTTCCTGGAGGACCTCGAACTCCAGCCGGTCGCCCACCGCGACGAAGAGCTCGCCGTCGAGCACGCAGCGGTCGGGCAGCTGCTCGCGCGCGGCGGCCACCACCTCGGGGAAGTAGCGGGTCAGCGGCTTCGTGTTGCGTGAGGCGAGCTCGACCTCGTCGCCGTCCTTGAAGACCAGGCAGCGGAAGCCGTCCCACTTGGGCTCGAACGAGAGGCCGTCGTGCTTCGCCGGGTCGGGGATGCCCTTGACCGGCTTGGCCAGCATCGGTTGCACGGGTGGCATGACGGGCAGGTCCATGGCTCGACACTAGGGCAGATTGTCGCCCGCCCGCAGGAGGCCAGTAACCTGTGGCCACACCTCGCCCAGAGCGAGGGCGTTCCCCGGTTGGTCTGCCGGGCGTGGCTGCCAGCCCCGCCAGGCGGGACGGGGATCGATCCCCGGTTGGTCTGCCGGGCGTGGCCTCCAGCCCCGCCAGGCGGGACGGGGGCATTCCCCGGTTGGTCTGCCGGCAGGGCCCGCCTGACTTTGAATCAGGACTAGCGACGTAGGTTCGACTCCTACCCGGGGAGCAAATTCCGTTGCGGCGCAACGGTCACCGTCCTAGCGTCGGTGCAATGACCGCACGTCTGCACGCGCTGACCTTCGATGCCAACGACCCCGTCGGGCTGGCCCGCTTCTGGGGCGAAGTCCTGGGCTGGGAGAGTGTCGACGGCGGGCTCACCCTGTTGCCGGACGACGAGCCGGGAGTCAGGCTCCGGTTCGTCGCGACGGAGGAGAAGAAGGTCGGCCAGGGCCGGATCCACTTCGACCTGACCAGCGCTTCTGACGACGCCATGCAGCAGACGGTGGCCCGGGCCCTCGAGCTGGGCGGGCAGCACATCGACATCGGCCAGACCCCCGACGACGGGCACGTCGTGCTCGCCGATCCCGAGGGCAACGAGTTCTGCGTCATCGAGCCGGGCAACAACTTCCTGGCCGACACCGGTTTCATCGGCGCGATCAACTGCGACGGCTCGCAGCAGGTCGGCTACTTCTGGAGCGAGGCGCTGGGCTGGCCGCTGGTCTGGGACCAGGACGAGGAGACCGCGATCCAGTCGCCCCGAGGTGGCTCGAAGGTGACGTGGAGCGGTCCGCCACTGATGCCCAGGCACGGCCGGGACCGCATGCGCTTCGAGCTCGTGGCCGACGGTGACCAGCGGGCCGAGGTCGACCGCCTGGTCGCCCTCGGTGCTGCCCGGGGCGCAGATGTCGGTGATGGCTCCGTGGCGATGACCGACCCCGACGGCAACGAGTTCGCCGTCATCGCAGCGCCCTAGACGCGACCTCGTCGCTTGACGGTGCGGGCCAGGATGCCGAGCGTCCCCTTCAGGTTCGCCTCGGAGATCACCGGGAAGATCGCCTTCCACTCAGGTAGCGCGGTCGACCAGTCGTAGTAGCTGGTCACCAGCGTGCGCACGGTGCCGTCCTCGGCCGGCTCGGTGGGGTCGAGCCGGTAGCCGTAGACGTGGCCGATCGGCGGCTTGATCGTGCCGACGATGCTCCACCCGATCTCACGGCCCGCGTCGAAGCGCTCGATGACCACCTCGACGTCGTACTCACCCATCGGGACGTCGCCCAGCGCCTCACGGTCCATGTGTACGACGAACCGGTCGCCGACGCTCGTCACCGGATCGCCGGTGGCGTCCATCAACATGCCGGAGGAGTCGATGTCGACGTGGCCGAGCGGGTCGCACAGCACGGCGAAGATGTCTTCCGGCGTGGCTGCGACGGTGCGCTGCACCTCGATGCGTTCGTCCGTCCGGGTTCCCGAATCTGAGGGCATGTCGCGAGAGTAGCGAGTCCTCGAAGGGCCGGCGAAGCGATTTCCCGGGGCGGCCCGAGCGCGCCTGACATGGCACACTCGGAGGCCGACGCTGCCCAGCGCACCAGCAGTCACACAACGGAGGAGCACCTGTGCCGCACAACCTGACCGTCGTCGTCCTCGCTGCCGGCGGGGGCACCCGCATGAAGTCGAAGACCATGAAGGTGCTCCACGAGGTGGGCGGGCGCAGCATGATCGGCCACGTGCTCAACGCCGTACAGGCGATGGAGCCGCAGCGGATCGTCGCGGTCATCGGCACCCAGCGTGAGCAGGTCGGGCCGCACATCCAGCAGCTGGTGCCGGAGGCGATCCTCGCCGTCCAGGAGTCCCAGGACGGCACCGGCCACGCGGTGCGCGTGGCGATCGACGCCCTCGACGGCCCGCTCGAGGGCACCGTCGTGGTGGTCACCGGCGACACCCCGCTGCTGCGCGGCGACAGCCTCCGCGCCTTCGCCGAGGAGCACGAAGCCGCGGAGCGCGCGGTCAGCATCCTGTCCGGCATCGTGCCCAACCCCTTCGGCTACGGCCGCATCGTGCGCAACAAGGAAGGCGACGTCGAGGCGATCGTCGAGGAGAAGGACGCGACGCCGCTTCAGCGCGACATCGGCGAGATCAACTCCGGCATCCTGGCCTTCGACGCGTCCTTCCTGGCGGAGGCGCTGACCAAGATCGGCAACAACAACGCGAACGCCGAGTTCTACCTGACCGACACGGTCGGCATCGCGCGTGAGGCCGGCCTGACCGTCGGCGCCTACGCGATCGACGACGTCAGCCAGACCGAGGGCGCCAACGACCGCGCCCAGCTGGCCGCCCTGGGCCGCGAGCTCAACCGGCGCATCGTCACGCAGTGGATGAAGGACGGCGTGACGGTGATGGACCCCGAGACCACGTGGATCGACGCCGACGTGGTGCTCAACCGCGACGTGACGATCCTGCCCGGCACCCAGCTGCTGGGTGCCACCGTGATCGGTGAGGACGCCGTCGTCGGTCCGGACACGACCCTCAAGGACTGCGAGATCGGCCAGGGTGCCCGCGTCGTACGCACGCACGGCGAGCTCGCCGTCATCGGCGACGAGGCCAATGTCGGCCCGTTCTCCTACCTGCGTCCCGGCACCAACCTCGGCGCGCGCGGCAAGATCGGGGCGTTCGTCGAGACCAAGAACGCGCAGATCGGCAACGGGTCGAAGGTGCCGCACCTGTCGTACGTCGGGGACGCCGAGATCGGCGAGGAGTCCAACATCGGGGCCGGCACGATCTTCGCCAACTACGACGGCACCAACAAGCACCGCACCAAGATCGGCAACCGCACCAAGACCGGTTCCAACAACACGTTCGTGGCTCCGATCGAGATCGGCGACGACGCGATGACGGGCGGCGGGACCACCGTGCGACGTGATGTTCCTGACGGTGCCCTGGCGGTGTCGGCGGGTCCGCAGCGCAATCTGGAGCGGTGGAAGGAACGTCGCGCCGCCGTACAGGACGCCGCGGGGTCATCCGAGGACTGAGCCGGATTAGCGGCGAGTGAAATCTGGGGGCAGAATCAGGAACACCGGCGCACAACCACGCGAACTTGAGGAGCCCCCGGCGTGAGCGGAATGAAGCGGACCACCGAGAAGAACCTGATGGTGTTCAGCGGAAGGGCCCACCCGGATCTCGCGCAGGCGGTCGCCGAGCACCTCGGCACCGGCCTCGTGCCGACCCAGGCGTACGAGTTCGCCAACTCCGAGATCTACGTCCGCTACGAGGAGTCCGTCCGCGGGTGTGACGCCTTCGTGATCCAGAGCCACACGGCTCCGATCAACGAGTGGATCATGGAGCACCTGATCATGGTCGACGCGCTCAAGCGCGCCTCCGCCAAGCGCATCACGGTGGTCATGCCGTTCTACGGCTACAGCCGCCAGGACAAGAAGCACCGCGGCCGCGAGCCGATCTCGGCCCGCCTGATCGCCGACCTCTTCAAGACCGCCGGCGCCGACCGCCTCATCACCGTCGACCTGCACGCCGACCAGCTGCAGGGCTTCTTCGACGGCCCGGTCGACCACCTGATGGCGCTGCCGATCCTGGCCGACTACGTCAAGGAGAAGTACGGCGACCAGCCGCTCGCCGTGGTCTCGCCCGACGCCGGCCGGATCAAGGTCGCCGAGCGCTGGTCCGCCCGCCTCGGCGGTGTGCCGCTGGCCTTCATCCACAAGACCCGCCGCACCGACCGGCCCAACGAGACCGTCGCCAACCGCGTCGTCGGTGACGTCAAGGGCCGCTACTGCGTGCTGACCGACGACATCATCGACACCGGCGGCACGATCGTGAAGGCCGCCGAGGCCCTCATGGAGGAGGGCGCGGCCGGCGTGATCATCGCGGCCACCCACCCGATCCTCTCCGGCCCGGCGGTCGACCGGCTGAAGAACTGCTCGGCGACCGAGGTCGTGGTGACCAACACGCTGCCGCTCTCCGACGAGCAGAAGTTCGACAAGCTGACCGAGCTCTCGATCGCCCCGCTGCTCTCCAGTGCGATCCGCGCGGTCTTCGAGGATGGTTCCGTCACCTCCATGTTCGACGGTCACGCGTAGGAGCCTGGCGAGGAACGAGCCAGGGTCCGTGACGCGGGAGGTCGAGCAGGCCCGCCGCTGAGCTTGCGAAGCGGCGTCGGCCGTGTCGAGACCCACGTCATGCGGGGAGGTCGAGCAGTGTCGACGCCCGCGTGAACGAGAACCGCCCGGCACGCACGCCCGGCACGCACGCTGGCGGACCGTAGAACATGCAGTTCGGCTCATGGTCGCGACGGTTCACGCTCAGCGTCCGGGCCGTCGGCGCGAACTGCATGTCGAACGGTCCGCTCGTCACCCCACCAGCGCCAGCCCCTCGCCGCTGAGCCCGGTCGCGACGCGGGCCCGCCCGGCGCAGACCATCAGCAGCTCCTGCATCGGGCCGCGCACCGTCGGCCCGGACCCGCGCACCCAGTCGACGTCGGTCGCCTCCATTCGCACGCTGCGGACCACCTTGCGGGTGCCCATCAGGAAGGCCAGTCTGCGGACCCGGTCGGCCGCGAGCGACGCGGCCTCGGGGTCCATTGTGTGGGAGAGGCCCAGCGGACGCACGATGTCCTGGTGGTGCACAAGTGCGTCGATCAGCGGCTCGACGGTCGTCGTGACCGGCACGTGCCGGCGTGAGTCGGCGTACGTCGTGAAGTCGGCGAGCACCTCGTCGGGGGACCGGGCGGCGGAGAGCCTCCTGACCTCGCGGAAGATCATCGCGTTGTAGCCGCGGCCGAGGTTGCGCAGCGTCATGCCCGGCATGGCGCGCCAGCCGATCTGTGGGTTCGAGATGACATGGGCGGCGACGTCCTTGACGGTCCAGCCCGGGCACAGTGACTCGGTCTGCCACTCGGCGGCGGAGAGACCGGCCAAGGTCGCCGCGAGTGAGCGGCGTTCCGCGTGGATGTGGCTCCACAACGTGTCGAGGTCCATCACGCCCACCGATAAGTAGTAAGATTGCCTGACCAATATGGTCAGCCTGCCTGACCAGTTCTGTCAAGGGTCAATCCTCAAGGGGGAGCAGATGGTCGACGAGGAGCCGATGAACCCGGCGCTGCTGATGTTCGTGTCGTCCCGGTACGCCGAGACGCGCATCCTCGAGCACCTGGCCGCAGAGGGGTTCGGCGACCTGACCCTGGCGCAGGCGAGGGTGGCCGCCCGCATCGGTCCGGACGGGACCCGCCTCACCGACCTCGCCGAGCAGGCGCAGGTCACCAAGCAGAGCGCCGGGTCGCTGGTCGACCAGCTCGAGAAGGCCGGCTATGTCACTCGCGAACCCGACCCGACCGACGCCCGGGCCCGGCTGGTCAGCCTGGCCGAGCGAGGTCGGCGTGCGCAGCAGGCTGCCCGCGAGACGGAGCACCTGATCGAGTCGGAGTGGGAGCAGCACCTGGGCGCCGCGAAGATGCGCCAGCTACGCCGGGCGCTCGAGGACCTGCGCGAGATCACCGACCCCTGGGCGTGAGCACAGACCGGGGCGCAAAAATCCCCGGTTCGCGCATCGAAAGCACGCGGTTCGCGCATCAAGAATCCACGGTTCGCGACCTGACGTGGAGGGCGAGGGTGAGGTCGTCGAGGCGGTCGGACCACTCGCGGTGCAGCACGGTCGGGACGCCGGCAGCGGTGGGGACGCCGGCAGCGGTGGGGACACCGTCGGTGGAGTCGGCCAAGGCGCCCGTCACGCCGTCGCGCAGGCGCTCCATCGCCGGCAGCGGCAGCGGCAGCACGGGGAACGAGTGGCCGACGCCCTTCGAGAAGGCCTGGCCCCGACGGCGGGCCACCTTGGGCCCGGCTTCCACGTAGCGGTCGAGGTAGGCGTCGACGAGATCGTGCTGCCCGGCGGTCCAGAAGCCGTCGTTGACCGCGCGGAACTCGCGGTTCGACGGCTCGCCCTCGTAGGCCAGCGCCCAGGCCGCGGCCTTCGCCTCGGGCGTGGGTACGGCGGCGCGGGCTCGGAGCGCACCGATCTCCCCGCTCGCCGAGGAGTCCTGCTCCAGCGTGTGGTCGATCACCGAGGGGTCGGCGCCAAGCTCGACGAGTCGGCGTACGGCGGACCACCGCAGGTCGGGGTCGAGCGGGTGGCCCGGAGCGGTCTCGCCGGAGGACAACCACTCCTCGAGCAGGGCGACGTCGGTCGTCGTGGCGGCCAGGGCCTGAGCGGCGGCGACGGCGCGGGGCCCGTCCCAGCCGTCGGCCAGCACCATCGTCGCGACCGAGGAGACGACCCCGGCCGCCTCCTCCAGTTGCGCGGGTGCGACGAGACGCGCGAGCACCTGCTCGCGCACGAGAACCAGCGCGCCCTCGAAGACCATCGGGTGCGGCTCCGCGGCCAGGTGGGCCGCGACCAGGGCGAACACGTCGGGCACCGGAAGGTCGCCCGTGCGCGTCATGTCGACCGCGGTGTGCCAGAGCACGGCCCGGGTCAGCGGGTCCTCGAGGTGGCTCAGCCGGTCGACAACGAACGCCCACGACTGCGGGTCGAGCCGCACCCGGGCGAAGGTCTCGTCGCCGCTGTTGGCGACCACGGCCAGACCGGCGAACTCGGGCAGCGGCACGGGCTCGTCGGCGAGATCGACGAGTCGCGAGCCGACCACCTCGCCGGAGTCGGCGTACCCGGTGACGGTGAGGCGGTGCGGCCGCCCGCCCTCACAGGTGAGCACCGGCACGCCGCCGTCGCGGCTGACGAGGATCGTGTCGAACCCGCTCTGCCGCAGCCACACCTGCGCCCAGGCGCGGACGTCGCGATCGCTGACCGAGTCCAGGGCCTCGAGGAAGTCGGCGAGCTCCGCGTTCCCGAAGCCGTGGCGGGTCAGGTAGGCGTTGGCCCCGGCCACGAACGTGTCCTCGCCGAGCCAGGTGACCAGCTGGCGCAGCACGGCGTTGCCCTTGGCGTAGGTGATCATGTCGAAGTTCCCGAAGGCGGTGTCGACGTCGACCATCGCCTCGGCGTCCTCGGCCACCGGGTGGGTGGAGCGACGCTCGTCGGCCCGGTAGCCGCTCGGCTTGCTGTTGACCGCACACGCGATCCAGCCGTCGGTGAAGCCGGCGGCGGCGCCGGCCACCTGGTAGCCCATGTAGTCGGCGAACGACTCGGAGAGCCAGGAGTCCTCCCACCACTTCATGGTGACCAGGTCGCCGAACCACATGTGTGCCATCTCGTGCGCGATCACCATGGCGCGGTGCTGCGCCTGCATGGCGCTCGGAGTGCCGCGGAAGAGCAGTCCGTCGTCGAAGGTGATGCAGCCGGGCATCTCCATGGCGCCCCAGTTCAGGCCCGGGACCATCACCTGGTCGTAGGAGTCGAACGCGTAGGGCTCGTCGAAGGTCGCGGTGAAGTGGTCGAAGCAGGAGGTGGTGATCCGGCGCAGCTCGTCGGCGTCCCGATCGAGCTCGGTGGCCAGCGACTGGCGCGCGTGCCACCCGAACGGCAGCCCGCGGTGCTCGAACGCCACCGAGTGCCAGGGACCGGCGCACACCACGAAGAGGTACGGCGAGATGGGCGGCGTGGTGGCGAAGGACCAGTGGCCCTCGCCCGAGAGCCTGCACTGACCGTTGGCCAGCACGGTCCACCGCGGGTCGGCGTCCACGGTCAGCGTGACCGTCGCCTTCAGGTCGGGCTGGTCGAAGCAGGCGAAGACCCGTGAGGCGATGTCCATCCCGCAGTACGCCGACACGTAGGTCTCCCCGTCGGCCGGGTCGACGAACCGGTGCATGCCGTCGCCGTTGGTGACGTAGGGCAGCGTCGCGTCGACGACGAGCTCGTTGTGCTCGGCGAGATCCGTGAGCGTGACGCGGCCGTCGGCCCACGCGCCCGCCGGCAGCTCCACGCCGTTGAGGGTGGCCCGCACCGAGAGTGCGTCGGCGATCTCGACGAACGTCTCCGCCCCGGTCTCCCGTGCGGTGAACCGGATCGTGGAGCGTGAGCCGAAGTGCTCCATGCCGGTCAGGTCGAGGTGTACGTCGTACGACGTGACGTCGAGGAGGGTGGCGCGCTGACGGGACTCGGAGAGCGAGAGGGAGGTCACGCGTCGACGTTACTGGGCACCGGGAAGGCGTGAATTGGTCAACCGGGGGGACCCGGCCGTAAGATCGTCCAGTTGCCTCGGCGAGGGAGCGCTGCACATCCGCAGGGACTCCGTGATCGACAGGGCCGGTAGATCCACCACGCCGCGCTTTCCGATCCGGAAGACGCGGCGTTTCTCGTCTCCGGCATCCACTGCCCTCATCTGAGAAGCACGCATCCGCGAACCACGCCAGGAGAAGAACATGTCAGCCGAGAAGATCAAGGCCGAGACCCGCACCGAGTTCGGCAAGGGCGCCGCCCGCCGGGCCCGTCGTGCCAACCAGATCCCCGCGGTCATCTACGGCCACGGCAACGACCCGATCCACGTGACCGTGCCGACGCACGCCACCACCATGGCGCTGCGCCACGGTGGCGCCAACGCGCTGCTCGAGCTCGACATCGACGGCAAGACCCAGCTCGCGCTGACCAAGGCCGTCCAGGTCGACTCGGTCCGCCGCCTGATCGAGCACATCGACTTCGTCGCCGTCCGCAAGGGCGAGAAGGTCACCGTCGACGTCCCCGTCCACCTGGTCGGCGAGGCCGCCAAGGAGACCCTGGTGATGACCGAGAACACCACCCTCCAGGTCGAGGCCGAGGCGACGCACATCCCCGAGTACTTCGAGGTCTCCATCGAGGGACTCGAGGCGGGCACCCAGATCCTGGCCAACGCGATCACGCTCCCGTCGGGCAGCACGCTGCTCTCCGACGACGAGCTCCTCATCGTCAACATCGTCGAGGCGCCCACGACCGAAGAGGTCGAGGCCGAGCTCGAAGAGGCCGAGGCCGAGGCCGGCATCGAGAAGGACGAGCCCGAGGTGCCCGAGGTCGGCGAAGAGGCTGCCGAGGGTTCCTCCGAGGAGTGATCTTCCGCCGAACCCGTTTGATCGTTTCGCGCAAGGACCGGGATACTTCAGGCATGACCGAACCACAGGACGTGTGGCTCGTCGTCGGCCTGGGGAATCCCGGTCCTTCGTATTCCGGGCACCGGCACAACGTCGGCTACCTCGTCACGGACGAGCTGGCCGCGCGGATGAGTGCGTCCTGGCGTGCGCACAAGACCGGGCGCGCCGACGTGGTCGAGGGCAGGCTGACCCCTGCCGGCACGCCCGGACCCCGCGTCGTGCTGATGCGCGGGCGCGGCTACATGAACGAGTCCGGCGGGCCGGTCTCGGCAGTGGCCAAGTTCTACAAGGTGCCGCCCGAGCGCATCATCGCCGTGCACGACGAGCTCGACATCGGCTTCGGAACCCTGCGGGTCAAGCTCGGCGGTGGCGACAACGGTCACAACGGCCTGCGCTCGATGCGCTCCTCGCTCGGCACCGGCGACTTCTACCGGGTGCGGGCCGGCATCGGCCGCCCCCCGGGCCGCCAGGACGTCGCCGACTTCGTGCTCTCGAACTACTCCGCGAAGGAGAAGAAGGAGCTCCCGTTCCAGGTCTTCGACGCCGCAGACGCGATCGAGTGCCTGACCACCGAGGGCCTCGCGAAGACGCAGTCGCGCTTCAACAGCTGAGCGTCGTACGACGGCTCGCCGGGACCATCTCCACGGACCATCTCCAAAATGGGCGATAGACCCACTCGACCCGGGTCCGCGCGCGTTCTGGTGGCACGATGGGCGGGTCTGCTCAGTTCGTCCCGGGGAGGGGCATCCCGGGATGAGCGGTCAGGTGGGTGGCGTGATGAGGAGCGACAGCGGGAACTGTCCAGGGCTCGTGCGGTTGCTGCTGGCCGCGCTCGTCGGCCTGGCGCTGAGCCTGGCGGGCCAGGGTGTCCTGGCCCCGGTCATGGCGGACGTCCACGTCGACGACACCCCGGCGCCCTCCTGGCGGCTGAACGGACGCACCTACGCCACCAAGATCGTGGGCGACACAGTCTTCGTCGGAGGCACGTTCACTGCCGCCGTCAGCCCCACCGGACAGTCCGTGCCACGACGCAACCTGGCCGCCTTCGACCTGACCACTGGTGCCCTCCTGACCGACTGGCGGGCCGACGTCGATTCCACGGTGCAGGCCCTCGACTCCGACGGCTCCTGGCTGTACGTGGGCGGCTCCTTCACCAACGTGGACGGACAGACCCGGCGGCGTCTGGCCAAGGTGGGCGTCGGGAGCGGTGACCTGGACCCGGGCTTCGCGCCGAACGTCAACTCGACCGTCCGCGCGCTGGTCCTCGACGGGTCGTCGCTCTACGCCGGTGGCCACTTCACCAGCGTGGACGGGGCCTCCCGGCTCCGGGTGGCGCGCCTGTCGACGACCGGTCAGCTGGACGGCCAGTTCACGCCGGAGGCCAACGGCAACGTCTTCGGCATCACCAAGGCGCCTTCGTCCCCCGTGGTCTACGTGTCAGGCCCGTTCGGCCAGCTGAACGGCGTCAACCGCAACGGTGTGGGTGGCCTGAACGCCGTCACAGGCGCCACCACGGGTCCGTCGTTCGGCTCCTCGGCCCGCCCCACCCTCGGCCTGACGGTCAACGAGGACGGGACGATGCTGTACGGCGCTGGTGGCAGCGGGCTCAACGCCGTCTCCGCATGGAACTCGAGCACGGGCGTCCGGGTCTGGACCCATCGCGCCATGGGGGACATCCAGGCGATCGAGCACTACGATGGCACGGTCTACTTCGGCTTCCACGAGGGGTTTCAGGGCAACACCGGGCTGAGGATCCTCGCGGCCGACGACCTGACCGGGGCCCTCGACCCCGACTTCCGCCCGACGTTCAACCTCTTCTGGGGCGTGGACGCCATCGACGTGACCGCCGACGGCGTGGTGGTCGGCGGTGACTTCACCCAGGTCTCCGGGGTCGCGGCGCAGGGGTGGGCCAGGTTCCCGGGCTCGGGGACGCCCGACGAGACGGCACCGTCGCCTCCGACCGGCCTGCACACGACGTCCGTCCAGCCGACCTCGGTCGCCCTGTCCTGGAGCGCCGCGAGCGACGATCGGGGCGTCGCGGGCTACGACGTGACTCGCGACGGTGTGCCCGTCGCTGCGGTGGGTGGCACCACCCTCACGTTCAACGACACGGCACTCCAGCCGGAGAGCACCTACCGGTACGCCGTCCGAGCGCGCGACGCCGCCGGCAACGAGTCGGCGTACTCCGCGGAGCTGTTGGTCACCACGCCGGAGCTGGGGCCTGAGCCCGAGGAGCTGGTCTTCGGCCCGTCCGACGACGCCACGGTCCGGCAGGACCAACCGCAGGGGAACTTCGGCGGCACCCAGCGGCTGTCGGTCGACCTCAGCCCCGCCGTCCAGCACAGCCTGATCCGTTTCGAGGTCGACGGAGTCGCCGGCCGTGACGTGGAGCGGGCGGTGCTGTCGCTGGCCGCCGTCGACCAGTCCGAGGCGGGCGGCACCGTGGCGCCCACGGGCGAGGCCTCCTGGGACGAGGACACCGTCACCTGGAACACGGCCCCTGCTGCCGCGGCACCTGTCGCCACGCTGCCCCGGGTCAACGCTGGGGTGCGCTACGACGTGGACGTGACCAGCCTGGTCACGGCGGACGGTGACGTGAGTCTGCGCCTCCAGCCGCAGTCCGCGAACGGCGCCGACTACGGGTCCAAGGAGGCCGGTGCTGCCCTTGCGCCTCGTCTCGAGGTGACCGTCGCCGGGGAGCCGGATCCGCCCGACCCGCCGACCGACGACCCGGTGCTGGTGGGTGCCGGGGACATCGCCGCGTGCGAGACCACGGACGACGAAGCCACTGCTGCGTTGCTCGATGACGTCGAAGGGACGGTCATGGCGCTCGGCGACACCGTCTACCCCGACGCCACGGCACAGCAGTTCGCCGATTGCTACGGCCCCAGCTGGGGTCGGCACCTGGACCGCACCAGACCCGCCGTCGGCAACCACGAGTACCAGTCGCCCGACGCGGCGCCCTACTTCGCGTACTTCGGGTCGGCGGCAGGCCAGCCGGACCAGGGCTGGTACAGCTACGACGTCGGGACCTGGCACATCGTGGTGCTCAACAGCAACTGTGCCCGCGTCGGTGGCTGCGGGACAGGGTCGCCGCAGGAGCAGTGGCTGCGTGCCGACCTGGAGCAGACCACCCGGGACAACATCGCCGCCTATTGGCATCATCCCTGGCAGGTCTCGGGAACGCGCCAGGACGGGACTGAGATGGGAGACCTCTGGGGCGTCCTCCACCAGCACGGCGCGGAGTTCGTGGTGGCCGGGCACGAGCATTTCTATGAACGGTTCGCGCCCCTCGACGCACTCGCCCAACCGGACCCGTCGTTCGGAATGCGCAGCTTCGTGGTCGGCACCGGCGGGCGAAGCCTGTATCCGCTCCCGACGCCGGCCACCCACAGCGTGGTCCAGGGCCAGGCCTTCGGTGTCCTGAAGGTGACCCTGCACGAGGACAGCTATGAATGGGAGTTCCTCCCGGTGCCGGGATCGGGCTTCACCGACTCGGGCATCAGCGCGGTGCACCCGGCGCCACCGGAAGACACCGAGCCGCCGACCGCCCCCACGGGCCTGATCGCCACGCAGGCGGGCCAGGACCGGATCGACCTGGCATGGGCCGCGGCGAGCGACAACCAGGCCGTGCTCGGCTACCAGATCGAGCGGGACGCCACGGCTGTCGCGACGGTGGGCGACCTGCTGGCCTACAGCGACACGGGGCTGGTCGCTGGTCGCGCCTACACGTATCGCGTGCGGGCCCGCGATGGCGGAGGCAACTGGTCGGCCTGGAGCGAACCGGCGACCGCCACGACGTCGGTGCCCTCCGACACGATCGTCATCCCGCTCGAGCAGGACTCCACCGCCCGTGCAGACCTGCCGACACGCAACTTCGGCGCCGCCGCAACCTGGCTGGTCGACGGCAACACCGTCAAGGACGGGCTCCTCCGGGTCGACGTGGCCGGGGTCGGCGATCGCCAGGTGCTCTCCGCGACCCTCCACGTCCACTGCGTCGACCCCTCCAACAACGGCGGGTCCTTCTTCGCCATGGGCACCGGATGGGACGAGGGTTCGGTCACCTGGAACACCGCGCCGCCTGCCACCGGTCCGGCGCTGGACACGCTCGGCAGGGTGACGGTGGGTCAGGACTACGACGTCGACCTCACCGGCTACGTCACGGGTGACGGCAGCTACGCGTTGAGGGTGGCGTCGTCGGCACCCGACGGCGCGGACTACGCATCATCGGAGTCCACGACCGCACCCGGCCCCGTCCTCGAGCTCACGCTCGGTCCGCCGTGAGACGGGGTGCCGGGCGAACAGTCGGCCGCGAGGTTCACCAAGTTGCGGTATATCCCGGCGCACTCGGCCATCGCCGACCCTCCTGCGTCCAGAGTTGAGGGGAAGTTCTCGGGGGCCGCCCGGTCGAGCGTGCTCGACCAGTGGGGCGCCTTGGGGGGCAGTGGCGACGACCTCGCCTGCCGCGACCCCTCGAACCGAGTCAATGGCAACGGACGCGGATGCAGGGGAGCAGGACATGAAGGGGAAGGTGTGGTCCCTCGGCGGTGCACGGCGCCTGCTGGTGGGTGGCCTGCTCGGCGCCTCCTTGAGCATCGTGGCGCAGGGAAGCTTGTCCACCGCGTCGGCGGACGTGTTCGTGGACCAGAGGCCAGCGGCGTCATGGCGGGTCAACGGAGTCGTGCGGGCCACGGTCATCGTCGGAGACACGGTGGTCGTGGGCGGGTCGTTCACCACGGCGGTCAGCCCCAACGGCCAGTCGGTGGCGAGGCGGAACCTGGCCGCCTTCAGCCTGACCACGGGAGCCCTGCGCACGGACTGGCGGGCTGACGCGAGCGCTGACGTCCGGGCCCTCGAGACGGACGGCAGTTCCATCTATGTGGGTGGAAGCTTCACCACGATCGCCGGGCAGGCCCGTCAGCGGATCGCGAAACTCGGTGTGGCCACCGGCGCCGTGGACGCGCAGTTCCGGCCCAATCTCAACAGCACGGTCAGGGCGATCGAGACCGACGCGTCCGCCGTCTACGTGGGCGGTCAGTTCACCACCGTGAACGGCGCGACCAGGCAGCGCATCGCCAAGCTCACCTTCAACGGGGCACTCGACCCGGACTTCCGTCCCAACGCCAACGGCTACGTGTGGGGGATCGTGAAGACGCCGACCTCGTCGGTGGTGTACGTGTCCGGCCTGTTCACCCAGCTGAACGGGGTGAACCGGAACGGGGTGGGCGCCCTGAGCGCCACCAACGGGTCGACCACCGGACCGTCGTTCGGGTCCTCCGCCCGGCCCACCCTGGGTCTGGCGATCAATCCTGACGGGACCCGGCTGTACGGCGCCGGCGCCAACAACACGGCGGCGGCGTGGAGCACGGCGACCGGGACCCGGGTGTGGCGAGTCGTCACCATGGGCGACATCCAGGCCATCGAGTACTACCAGGGCACGGTCTACTTCGGCTTCCACGACGGCTACCAGACCAACCACGAGCTCAAGCTGCTCGCGGCCGACGCCGTGACCGGCGCGGTCGACCCCACGTTCCGGCCGCGGTTCAACCGGTTCATGGGCGTGATGGCGATCGACATCTCCCCGCTCGGCCTGGTGGCCGGTGGCGACTTCACCAGCGTCACTGGAGTGGCCGCCCAGGGGTGGGTCAGGTTCCCACCGGACGGCCCGCCCGACCCGGGCACCGAGGAGGTGACGTTCGCGGCCACGGACGATGCCACCATCCACCAGGGCCAGCCGACGACGAACTTCGGCGGGGCCGACCGGCTCCTGGTCGACTCGTCACCCGCGGTGCTCAACAGCCTGGTGCGGTTCTCGGTCACGGGCGTCGCAGGTCGTCAGGTGCAGCGGGCGACGCTTCGCCTCTACGTCCTGGACCCCACGGAGGCAGGAGGCGCGGTGTCCGGGACGAGTGACACGACGTGGAGCGAGCAGACGGTCACCTGGAACACGGCGCCGGCCGCCGGCCCACCCGTGGCCACCCTGCCGAGCATCCAGGCGGGCAGCTGGTACGAGGTGGACGTGACTGATCTCGTCACCGGCGACGGAGCACTGAGCCTGCGGATCACGCCGATGTCGACGAACGGCGCCGACTACGCGTCCTCGGAGTACCCCGGCGGCCTCGGACCCGCTCTCGTGCTCAGGGTGGCGGACCAGTGACCGGGTACAGGGCCGCGGTTCGGCTGCTGGTGGCCGGTGCGGTCGCGGCGGCGATCAGCCTGGTGTCGGTGGACAGCCCGGCAGTCGCGTCGGTCGAAGCGGTGCCGTACCGGGTTCCCGAGGGCTCCTGGCAGGTGAACGGTCCCGTGTTCGCCACTGCCATCATCGGTGACACCGTCATCGTCGGAGGAGCCTTCCGCACGGCGATCAGCCCCACGGGCGCGGTGGTTCCCCGCCGCAACCTCGCCGCGTTCAGCATGACCACCGGTGCCCTGCGGATGAACTGGACCGCCGACACCGTGGGCACCGTGCGCGCCCTCGAGGCCGACGGGAGCTTCGTCTACGTGGGTGGCTCCTTCACCCAGGTCGCGGGCCGGGCCCGGCTCCGGATGGCCAAGGTCTCGGTCACCTCGGGACGGCTGGACTCCGGCTTCCGGCCCCGTTTCAACAACACCGTCAGGGCCATCGCGGTCGACCGCACCTCGGTGTACGTCGGTGGCAAGTTCACCGACGTCAACGGGAGGACCCGGTGGCGCCTCGCCAAGTTTTCGAGGCGAGGCGCCCTCGACGGTCGCTTCCGGCCCCGCGTCAACAATGTCGTCTGGGGACTGGCCAAGGCCCGCTCCTCGTCGACGGTCTACGTGGCCGGCCCGTTCAGCAAGGTCAACCGTGCGTGGCGCAACGGTGTCGGTGCGGTGCGGTCGACCACCGGTGCCACGACCGGGCCGGCCTTCGCCCGCGCCACCAAGCCCACGCTCGGCCTCGCGGTCAACGCCACCGGCTCGCGGCTGTACGGCGCCGGAGGGTCCGGGGCGAACACTGCCTCGGCGTGGAGCACCCGCTCCGGAACTCGGCTCTGGCGCGTCGCCGCGATGGGCGACATCCAGGCGATCGAGTACTACCGGGGCCGGGTCTACTTCGGCTTCCACGACGGGTTCCGGGGCAACAAGCGGATCAAGATGCTGGCGGCGTCGGCGTTCACCGGCGCCCTCGACCGCAACTTCCGACCCCGGTTCGACGGGTTCTGGGGGGTGAAGGCGATCTCCGTGTCGCGCCTGGGTGTGGTCGCGGGCGGCGACTTCAACACCGTCGACGGCGAACAGGTCAGGGGCTGGGTCAGGTTCCGCCCCTGAGCCTTGTCGCGGGCTAGCGCACCGCCACCTGGTAGACGGGGCTCCGAACGCCCTCGCTCCCGGCGAACAGGCGGCCGCCGGCGCGGTTGAACTCGATCGACTCGCCCTGCTGGCGCGACGGCAGCAACACCCGGTGGGCCCCCGCACTGAGCGAGGCATAGGTGTACGCCGACCCGTAGGTGCCGAGCACGTAGCCCCACCCGCCCGGCCGGAAGGACGCACTCGTCACCGTCGACGGTGCGCGGCGCAGCTTCCGCAGCCGGTTCACCGACGTGGCGGAGAGGGTCCGGGGGCCGACGTACACGGCGCCCCTCACCTGCTTGGACACGATGAACACGCGACCCGTGCGGGGGTTGACCATCATGCCCTCGGAGTCGTGGGCACCGTCGGGATAGGCGAAGGTGAACCTGGTGGCCCTGACCGTGCGGCTGTAGAGCCGTGCGGGCTCGCGGAACCGGTAGACCTGGATGCGCGAGCGGGACCGGCTGTTGTCGCCCGTGTCGCCGACCCAGAGCGTGTGGTTCGGGCCCGACGACATGTCCTCCCAGTCGTAGGACTTGGCACCGCGCAAGGTCAGCACGGCGCGGGTCCTGCCGTTCGCGCCGACGGCGAACACCCGGGGGCGGTCGCCGCTGTCGTTGTGGGTGAACAGGGTGTCGCGGGCGTAGGTGCTGCGGGCCAGCCCACTCGACTCCGTGACGCGGGTGTCGAGGATGTGCCGGTTCACGGGGGTCAGGGCGGTGGCAGTGGTGGCCGTGGTCGCGCTCGAGGCGAGGGGGACCGGCGATCCCGAGGCGGGGGACCAGGCCACGGTGGTGGCCGCGAGGGCCAGCCCGGTCGTGGCCGCTGTCAGGGCGAGGCGCGTGCGAACGTGTGACATGAGGAGCTCTCTCCGGTTGTCGAGACTGGGCCGGCTTGCTTCCCGAGGCCGCCGCAACGCTACGGCGATTTTCTTGACGAGTGTCCAGCTCATCCCCAGATTTGGGGACGGACTGGGGCGCGTGAGAACCAGAGTGGCGGATGGGCGCCGAAAAGTCAGCCACTAGGACAAGGAATGTTGACCGGGTGTGACTTCAGTAGGCTCTGACCGTGACTACAGAGATCCCCGCCGCAGCGGCCACCGACGACCACATCTTCGCCACCTGGCTGGCCACCGTTGCCGGTGAGCGACTCCTCGAGGTGCGCACCCAGGGCCTCGAGGGCCGCGAACTCAAGGACGCCGGTGACGCCGCCGCCCAGGCGTTGATCGCCGAGCTGCTCGCCGAGCACCGGCCCGACGACGCGGTGCTCTCCGAGGAGGCCGCCGACGACAAGTCGCGCCTCGACGCCTCGCGGGTCTGGATCATCGACCCGCTCGACGGCACCCGCGAGTTCTCCGAGCCCCCGCGCGACGACTGGGCGGTCCACGTCGCGCTCTGGCAGGACGGCGACCTCACTGTCGGTGCGGTCGCGCAGCCCGCCCTTGGCGAGACCTTCAACACCGGCACGCCCTCGGTGGTTCCGGCCCGTACGTCGACCCGGCCCCGCATCGCCGTCTCGCGCACCCGTCCGCCGGCGTTCGTGCAGGCACTGGCCGAGGAGATCGACGCCGAGCTCGTGCCGATGGGCTCGGCCGGCGTGAAGGTGATGTCCGTCGTACGCGACCTCGCCGACGCCTACGTGCACGCCGGCGGCCAGTACGAATGGGACAACGCGGCACCGGTCGCCGTGGCGCGTGCCGCCGGCCTCTTCTGCTCGCGGGTCGACGGGTCCGAGCTGGCCTACAACCAGGACGACGTCTCCCTGCCCGACCTGATCGTCTGCCGCCCCGAGCTTGCCGCGCAGATCGTCGACTTCGTCAAGCGCAACGGCACCGAGTGACACCGGCCCTCCGGGGCGGATGAGCGGCCGGAAATGAAGAAACCCCCCGACGGGAATCGGGGGGTTTCGCAGCGCAGGGGGGGACCTGAACGCTATTTCCGCCGTGCCCGTGGGGGTGGGCCGGGGTGTGCCTTCCAGTTGGCACCGGGGGGATTGTTGCCAACTGGACTTGACTGAAATTTACCCATAAGTCCCCGAAGTTGTCCTCCTTTTGCGAGAATTCGAAAGAAGTCGTGCTGAGAACGTCAATCACGACGATTTCGGGAGCAAGATCAGGCCCACAAGGGCCGGATCTCGCCGGCGCTGGTCTGGACCAGTGTCGGTCTCAGCCTTCGGGGGAGGCTGATCAATCAGGGAATCACTTCTGGGAGGAAGAGCATCATGAAGAAGGCACTCATCACACTGGTCGTCACCGCTGTCGCAGCACTCGGCGTGGCAGGTCCGGCTATGGCCAAGTCCGACAACGACGCAAGGGGCGGCAACACCACCATGCGTATCGGCGACGGTTGGTGCTGCTGAACGCTCTTCGCCTCGGGTGAGCCCGGGCGCAGCGTTCCAGTAGGTCAGGAATCCACTCGGACCTTGACCTGGACGCTGCGCGCCCGGTTGCGCAGGCCCGTGGATGCCGCCGCACTGCGGTAGGCATCGCGGGCTGCATCGGTGTCCCCGATGTCCTCCAGCTGACAGGCCAGCTCGAACCAGAGCTGGGCAGCGCTGCGGTCAGCGCCGAGGCCGGTCAGGATCTGCACGGCCTCGAGGTAGCGCGCCTTGGCGGCCTCGGGCTCGCCCAACACTGCCATCGCCTGTCCTTCGACGGACTTCGCGTCGGCCGCGATGAGCGGTGCGGTCTCGAGCGCGGTCGCGTGGACGCTCGCGCTCAGCTGGCGCGCCTCGGTGACGTCACCGGCCAGCAGCAGGGCGCGGGCCATGGTGAGGTCGTTGCGGGCCAGGTCGACCGGGGCCGCACTCGACCACGAGAACTCGAGGGCGGCCTGTTCGAGGTTCAGCCGGACCTTCTCCAGGTCGGGATACTCCTCGGTCAGCCGCATGGACTCCAGCTGCGTACGCAGCCGGGCCAGGTTGCGGGTGTCCTGGCCCTCGCCGAGCAGGGCGAGGGCGCGTTCGGCCAGCGGGATGGCCGAGCTCACGTTGCCGCGGTGCGCCTCCATCATCGAGGCGTTCCAGTACGCCGACGCGCGGGCGGTCGGCGAACCGAGCAGCTCGGCCTTCGACACGGCGGTGCGGCAGACCCGGATCGCGTGACCGGTGTCGCCACGCTCGAAGTACGCCGAGGCGAGGGTCACCGCCAGCTGCACGGCCTCGTCGGACTTGTCGAGCCCGGCTTCGGTGATCTGGTCGAGCAGGCTCTGGCCGGTCTCGATCGCGGTGGTGAGGTCGCCTGAGTCGCGGTAGCCGCGGGTCAGCGCGATGCCGGCCTTGATGCGCAGCAGGGTGCCGCCGTCCTGGGCGACCAGTGACTCGAGCTCGAGGATCGAGTCGTCGAGCTCGCCGGTCGCCTCGAGTGCCCGGGCCCGCAGGTAGCGAGCCCGCTCGGCGTGCTCGGCGAGCGAGTTCGCCTCCGCCCGGGCGAGGGCGTTCTCGGCCTGGTCGCGGGCCTCGCTGGCCTGGCCCGACTCCAGCGACAGCTCAGCGAAGTCGAGGGTCAGCCGGATCTCGTCGTACTCCGCGGGTGCGACCCCGCCGAGCAGCTGCTCGAGGCCGATGCCCATGCGGGCGGCCAGATCGGTCAGGACCGAGCCGTTGGGACGCCGCTGACCCGATTCGATGCGCGAGATGTAGCCGGTCGAGACGTTGCCACCGGCCAGGTCGGACTGGGTCATTCCCTTCGCCACCCGAGCGGCGCGGAGCCGCTTCCCGAGGACGTGGGGGTCGAGTCGTCCGAGAAGCGCGGCCTGGTGAGCGTCCATCTGATGATTGTGACTCGTCGGAGGCAATCGCGGGCAACTTTCGCGGCATTCCTCGGGATGAAGGCACGTTCTCAGGAAAATTTCTCCGGAATCCGCCGGAGGGCCTCCTGCCGGGCGGCCCAAAACGGGTCGACCGGCTGGTTCGCGAGCGCAAGACTGCCCTCATGACGTCCTTCATCTCGCACACGACGATCGACTGCCACAACGCCTACGAGCTCTCCGAGTGGTGGAAACCCCTCCTCGGGTACGTCGACCTGGACGGCGACCCCAACCTGCCCGGTCACGAGGAGTGCATGATCCGGCACCCCGAGACCGGTCACCTGCTGCTGTTCATCGAGGTGCCCGACGAGAAACAGGTCAAGAACCGGATCCACTTCGACCTGCGTCCGGTCGAGGGCACCCGCGACGACGAGGTCGTGCGGGTGCTGGGCCTCGGCGCCACGCAGGTCGACGACCAGCGTGGGAAGTACGGCCCCGGCACCGGATGGGTCGTCCTGGCCGATCCCGAGGGGAACGAGTTCTGCATCCTCCGATCGGAGGCCGAGGCCGCCTCCGGGAGCTGATCAGCGTCGAACTGGCGACGGGTCAGCCAGAACTGGCGACGGGTCAGCGAGAACTGGCGACGGGTCAGTCGGGTTGGGCGCTGCGGCAGAGCGCGTCGTCGTAGGACCAGTCGGCCTCGGCCTCGTGCCACACCGGCGCCGCGCGGTGACGGCCGAGGTTCCACTCCAGCCAGTCGTCGTCGCTCCCGAAGCCGTGACCCATCAGTGCGCACTCGACGACGTCGTCGGGGAGCGTGGCGAGCACGGGTACGGCGTCGTCCGAGAGCCCCTCCAGGTAGAACCAGTCGACCTTGCCGGTCTCCTCGTAGCGGTCGATGTTCTGCTGCGCGATCCACGCGTCGGGGTTGATCGCTGCGAGGCCGAGAATCAGCGTGGCGCCGCTGAGCAGCGCCGCCCGCGGCAGCCAGGTGGCCCGGAGCGTCACGCCGGCGACCATCACGCCGAGGACCAGAAGGCCGAGCCAGCCCTCGAAGACGTCGACCAGCAGGCGGAGCTCGGTGAAGCCGTAGGCCTCCTGGTAGACGTGCATCCGGTAGAGCGCGGAGGCGACCACGACCAGGGTCAGCGCACAGAGCAGTCCGAGTGATCCGCGTAGCCAGGCCAGGTCCGCGGTCGTCGTACGACGTGCCTTTCGCGCGGCGGCCCACACCACCAACAGCGTCAGGGCGGTGGCGACGGTGAGCTGGCCGAAGCCCTGGTGGACGTAGTCGGCGTAGGTCAGGCCGGTGGTGCGCTCGAGGTAGTCGTGGCCGCCGAAGATGACGGTGGCCTGCGCGACCAGGAAGGCGACGAACACGGCGTCGACGAGGAGGACCGGCGCCAGCCACTCGTAGCGGTTCGCGACCGGGCGGGCCGGGGCACCGCTCGCGGCGACGTCGGGAGGGTTGAGGCCGAGGTACGTCGCGGCCAGCACGACGCCGCCGACGGCCACGGTGAGGAAGGCGCGCAGCACGAACGAGTCGAGCTCGAGGTCCGGGACCAGCGCGCCGACCCACTCCGCGAACAGCGCATCGGCGGAGGCGAAGAGCAGTCCGAAGACCAGCACACCGGCCAGGGACAGGACGACCGTGCGGATCGCCGCGGCACTGGTGGCTCGACCGGTGATGCCGCGGGCCGAACGGCCCAGCCAGGGCAGGCCGCGCAGCCCAGCCAGCGGCCACGCGAGACCGGCGATCACGAACGCGGGCAGCGTGCGCCCGTTGACCAGTCCGGCCACGCACAGGGCGCCGCCGGTGAGGAGGCTGAGGACGGCGATCCACTCCGCGTCGCGGAGGACGACGGTGCTGGCGAGCAGCGCGCAGAGGGCCGCGCAGGCCAGGGTGAACGGTGAGCGGCGGTTGACGCTGAACCCGAGGATCACCCCGCCGGCGGCCAGCAGCACCACGAACGTGCCCAGGCCGAGGTCGCGGAACGGGAGCACGATCGCGGCGAGGAGGCCGACCCCCAGGCAGGCCAGCAGGGCACGGAGGTTGCCGGGCAGGTCGTCGGGCCAGAACCTGCCGAACAGGCCGTCGAGCACCGGCTCGGGAGTGACGGTCGGTGCCGCCTTCGGCACGGGGTACGGCGTGGGCGGTGTCGGCACGGTGTTCTCCTGGCTGGTCGCGGTCGCGGTCGTGGAGGTGTCGGCCGGGGCGGCCACGGGTCGGGCGGGCAGTGGCGGTGGGACGGTGGTCCCCGGACTGCGGGGAAGCTCGACGCGCACCCGCGCGCCGCGGGTGCCCGGCTCGGGGTCGACGAAGGCGATCCGGCCGCCGTGGAGGTCGGTCACCCAGCGGGCGATGGCGAGCCCGAGCCCGGTGCCGCCACCTCCCTCGGTCTCGGTGAGCGTGCCGAATCGTTCGAAGACGCGCTCCCGGTCGGCGGCCGGGATGCCCGGGCCCCGGTCGGCCACCTCGAGGCGCCAACCGCTGGTCGTCGCCCTCGCCGAGATGTCGACGACTCCGCCTGCCGGGCTGTGTCGCGAGGCGTTGTCGAGCAGGTTGGCCACGAGCTGCTGGAGCCGCGCGGGGTCGGCCTCGACCGTGAGCGCTCGGTCGACCGAGACGTCGTACGAGACCTGACGGCCGGTGACGCCGGCCTCGGCGACCGAGCGTTCGAGGAGGTCCCGCACGTCGACCCGCGTGGTGGAGAGGCTGGCCTCCCCAGCGTCGACGCGGGCCAGGTCGAGCAGGTCCGTGGCGAGGGCAGACAGTCGTTCTGCCTGGGCCAACGCGCTGCGCAACGTCGACGGGTCGGGCTCGGCGACCCCGTCGACCAGGTTCTCGAGCACGGCGCACAGTGCGGCCAGCGGCGTACGTATCTCGTGGCTGACGTTGGCGACCAGGTCGCGACGCTCGCGGTCGACGCCGGCGAGGTCCTGGGCCATGGTGTTGAACGCGCGGCCCAGCTCGCCGACCTCGTCGCGGGAGGTGGCGGTGACCCGCACGGAGTAGTCGCCGGTGGCCATCCGTCGTGCGGCGGCGGTCATCTCGCGCAGGGGAGAGGTCATGCCGGAGGCGAGCAGCTGGGTCACGCCCAGGGCGAGGGCGACGGTGACCGGGATGCCGAGCCAGAGCGGGACGCCGCCGCCGGAGCCGATGGAGGCGACCACCGCGGCGACGATCGCGCTGGCCGCGACCAGCAGGCCGAGCTTGACCTTGATCGACGGGACGACGTCGAGCAGCGGGCTGCTCACGGCGTCGCGACCGGTTCGAGCGCGTAGCCGACGCCGTGCACGGTGCGCACCCGGTCGGCGCCGATCTTGGCGCGCAGTGCCTTCACATGGCTGTCGACCGTGCGGGTCCCCGAGGCGCCGGACCAGCCCCACACGTCGGCGTACAGCGTCTCGCGGGTGAGTACGACGCCCGGGCTGCCGGCCAGGCGCATCAGGAGGTCGAACTCGGTGGGCGTCAGGTGGACCTCGGCGTCGGAGACCCAGGCACGGCGTGCGTCGGAGTCGATGCGCAGGTCGCCGAGGTCGGGCTTGGTGTGGCGGGCCAGCTCGGCCGCCCGCTCCACCCGTCGCAGCAGGGCGGCCACCCGGGCCACCAGCTCGCGCATGCGGAACGGCTTGGTGAGGTAGTCGTCGGCGCCGACACCGAGCCCGACCAGCACGTCGGCCTCGTCGTCGCGCGCGGTCAGCATCAGTACCGGCACCGGCCGTTCGGCCTGGATCCGCCGGCACACCTCGTGGCCGTCGAAGCCCGGCAGCATCACGTCGAGCAGCACCAGGTCGGGTGCCGACTCGCGGAACAGTGCGACGGCACCGGGGCCGTCGTACGCCTGGACGACGTCGTATCCGGTGCCGCGCAGGCGGTCGGTGACGGCCTGGTTGATGACCGGTTCGTCCTCGACGACAAGGATCCGGGGCGTTGGGCTCTCGGGCATGGAACGAGCGTAGGAGCCGAGATGGTCGGGAGTCGCGGACGACTCGTGAAGGTTCTGTGCAGGTCTGCTCAGACTGGCCGTGCCTCGCTCCTCAACCATCGGACCGGGCCTCGGTGCCGGTCATGCATAATGGAACACGTTCTAATTCTGGGCGAGGGGCGGAGACATGACCACACCTGCGATCGAGGGCTGGTTCACCACCGGCCACGAGCCGGCGCTGCTGGGCAGCACGTGCACCGAGTGCGGGAACATCGCGTTCCCGCCCGAGCGCGACTTCTGCCGGAACCCCGCCTGTGCCGGTGAGACGTTCGAGCTGAGTGAGCTGTCGAGGCGCGGAACCGTGTGGTCCTACACGGACGCGCAGTACCAGCCGCCGTCGCCGTACATCCCAGCGAGTGAGCCGTACGTGCCGTTCGCGTTGGCGGCGGTGGAGCTGCCGGAAGGCCTCGTGGTGCTCGGGCAGCTCGCGTCCGGCTTCGGGGTCGCGGACGTGCGGGTCGGGTCGCCGGTGGAGCTGGTCGTGGAGACGGTCTACTCGGATGAGGTCGGGGAGCGGTCGATGTGGAAGTGGCGTCCCGTGGTCGAGGCTGAGGTCGAGGGGGAGGGCGCATGAGCACCGAGGTCGCGATCGCCGGTGTCGGCATGCATCCGTGGGGGAAGTGGGGTCGTTCGTTCGTGTCGTACGGCGTCGCCGCAGCCCGTGCTGCGTTGGCCGATGCGGGCATCCCGTGGGCNTGACGTGCAGCTGATCGTGGGTNGCGACGTTCGCGCAGGCGTTGGGCTGGAACGGTGCGAAGGTGGCCACCTCCTACGCCGCATGTGCGACCGGTGCGCAGGCGTTGGACACTGCCCGTGCGCAGATATTGGCCGGCCAGGTCGAGGTGGCGCTCGTGGTGGGCGCGGACACGACGCCGAAGGGGTTCCTGGCACCGAATGCGGGGGAGCGGTGGGACGACCCGGACTGGTTGCGGTTCCGGTTGCTCGGCATGACGAACCCGGCGTACTTCGCGCTCTATGCCCGACGCCGGATGGACCTGTACGGCGCCACGGCTGCCGACTTCGCGGCCGTCAAGGTGAAGAACGCACGGCACGGGTTGGCGAACCCGAATGCCCGCTATCGCAAGGAGGTCAGCGCTGAGGACGTGTTGAACTCTGCGGTGGTGGCGGATCCGTTGCACCTGTTGGACATCTGCGCGACCAGCGACGGCGGTGCGGCCGTCGTACTCACTTCGGGGGAGTACGCCCGCAGGCACGGGCTCACCGACCCGGTCACGGTCAAGGCGATCTCGACGCTGACGCCGGTGTTCCCGCAGACGGTGATCGACATGCCGTTGTTCTCGACAGAGTCCACCCGGGTGACGGGTGCGCCGCAGCGGACGTTCAAGGAGTCGCTGGTCGACGCCGCGTACGACGAGGCCGGTCTTGGTCCCGATGAGGTGGACGTGGCGGAGGTCTATGACCTCTCGACCGCGCTCGAGCTGGACTGGATGGAGGACCTGGGGCTGTGCAAGCGCGGGGAGGCCGAGCAGCTCCTACGCGCCGGGGACACCACGATCGGTGGCCGCATCCCGGTGAATCCCTCGGGTGGGTTGGCCTGCTTCGGTGAGGCGGTCCCGGCGCAGGCGTTGGCCCAGGTCTGTGAGCTGACGTGGCAGCTGCGTGGGCAGGCCGAGGGTCGTCAGGTCGAGGGCGCCCGGGTCGGGATCACCGCCAACCAGGGCCTGTTCGGCCACGGCTCCTCGGTCATCCTCGCGCGCTGACCCGTTCCGGCGGCGGTGATCGCAGTGCCGGGAGGAGCCTCCCGCTGGCATGGCCTCGAGAGTTGCAGTTCGTACGCGTACTCGACCGTGAGTGGTACGAACTGCAGCTCTCGGTGCGCTCGGGTGGGTGCCGGTGGCGGACCAGATGGAGCCGCGTCACGCACTGGCCGGCTGGGTGACGGCTTCGGGAGGCGCGACCCGGGCGCGCGGGAGGCGACTGCCCAGGAGGACGCCGCCCACCACCAGAGCCGCGCCGGCCAGCTCGCCGGGACTGACGGACTCGCCGAGCATCACCCAGGCGGCACTCATGCCCACGACCGGCACCAGCATCGAGAACGGCGCGACGACGCCGGCCGGGTGCCGGGCCATCAGCCACGACCACACGCCCGACCCGGCGATCGTCCCGATCAGCACGGTGTAGGCCAGGCCCAGCAGTGCCGGTCCGGCCGTGGGGTCACCCAGCCCGGTCAACGAGTCGGCGATCCGGTCGGGGCCCTCGACGACGAGCGCCAGGGCGAGCATCGGCACCGGCGGCACCACCGACATCCACAGCGTGAAGTGCAGCGGGTTGGAGGCGCGAGCTCGGGCGTTGCAGATGTTGCCGATCGCCCAGCCGAACGCTCCGGCCAGCACCAGCAGGAACGGGAGGAGTGCGGCCGACTCGGCGCGTTGCCAGCCGACGACGGCCAGTCCGGCGACGGCCACCAGGATCCCGGCCAGCCTGCGTCCACTGACCCGGTCGCGGGCGACGGTCGCGCCGAGCAGCACGGTGAACGGGGCGGAGGCCTGCAGCACCAGCGAGGCCAGGCCGGTGGGCATCCCGACGGCCATGCCCCAGTAGAGGAACAGGAACTGCAAGGTTCCGAACCCGATGCCGTAGCCGACCAGCCAGCGCAGCTCCACGTCAGGGCGCGGCACCAGCAGCAAGGTGGGGACGGCGATCAGGTGTCCGTGGCCATGAGAAAGTCCCCACTGGTGGCCAGGTAGCGGTCCCCGCTGGTGGCCACGCCGGGTCCCCGGTGGTGGCCATGTAGAAGTCCCCGCCCTTCGTTCTTCGCGTGTCGTAGCGGCTCGTGAGGGCCCTGCGTGGCGACGGTGGCGATGTCTAGTCAGCCATCGTCACCACGCAGGGGTCTCCATTGAAGAACGAGAGAGAACGGATGGACATCATTTCGGCCTACCGCGAGGTGGGCAGCTACCGGGGAGCAGCCGTCATGTGCGGCACCACCCACAAGACAGTGCGGCGGGTCATCGAGGCCCACCAAGCCGCCAGCCGCGGCGAACCACCGGCCGCACGGGACGAGCGGGGTCGCAACTACGACTCAGTCGCGCAGCTCGTGGTTGAGAAGGTCAACGACACCGCCGGGCGGATCAGCGCGAAGCGGCTGCTCCCGGCCGCGCGCGCGGCCGGCTACGAGGGGTCGGATCGGAACTTCCGGCGACTGGTCGCGGACGCGAAGCGCCAGTGGCGCATCGGGCAGGCCCGCGCGAACGGTCGGCGGCCGGCGATCTGGACGCCGGGTGAGGTGCTGGCGATCGACTGGGGCACCGAGGTCGTCGCGGGACGTCGGACCCACGTGTTCTGTGCGGTGCTGGCCTGGTCCAGGTTCCGGTTCGTCCGGTTCGCCGCTGACGAGCAACAGGCCACCACACTGGCGATGCTCGCGGAGTGCTTCGAGGAGCTCGGCGGAGTCCCGAGGACCGTGCTGGCCGACCGGATGGCGTGCTTGAAGGGCAACGTCGTCGCGAACGTGGTCGTGCCAGCACCCGACTACGTCCGGTTCGCCAGCCACTACCGGTTCCGGCCCGACTTCTGTCACGCCGCGGACCCGGAGTCCAAGGGCATCGTGGAGAACCTGGTCGGCTACGCCAAGGACGACCTCCTGGTCCCGCTCGAGCTCGACGAAGACCCCTGGGCCGAGGGCTACGCGGGACTCAACGAGCGAGCACGGGCGTGGGGTGTCGAGGTCAACGGCCGTCGCCACAGCGAGACCCACGCGGTCCCGATCGAGCGGCTGGACTCGGAGCGGGAGCTGCTGGGTGAGCTGCCGTCGCTGCGGCTCGAGGTCGGCCCGGCGCCGATCACCCGGAAGGTCGACAAGCTGTCCTGCATCCGGTTCGGATCGGCCCGCTACTCGGTCCCGAACCGGCTGATCGGCATCGTTGTCACCGTCCTGGTCGACGAGCGCGACCGGCTGCTGCGGGTCGTCGAGCCGGTCACCGGAGAAGTCCACGCCGAACACGCCCTCGTCGCCCCGGGAGAGACGTCGATCGATGACGCCCACTACGACCGGCCCCGGCCGACTACGCCGCGACGCGGTGCCCGTGGCCGCACCGAGACCGAGAAGGAGTTCCTGGCGTTGGGGTCGGTCGCTGAACAGTTCCTGGTTGGTGCCGCCGCGGCCGGGGTCACCAAGCTCAACACCGAGATCAGTGTCCTGCTCACCCTGGGCGCCGCACACGGCACCGCCGCATTGGTCGCGGCATTGGAACGGGCGGTCGCGTTCGGTCGGTGGCGGGCCGACGACGTCCGCTCGATCCTGGCCACCAACGGGCACGCACCCCGACCGACCGCAGCGGGGCAGGCGCTGGTGATGACCTTGCCGTCGGTGCCGACCGTGCCGACCAGGTCGCTGGACGCCTACCGCATCGACGCTGACGCCGAGGGTGGTGAGGGCGCATGACCGCGACGACACCGCCACCGCTGCCGGCGGACCTGAACGACGGCTTGCGGCGGTTGAAGATGGCCGCGATGCGCCGGCTGGCACCCGAGCTGCTCGTGACCGCGAAGACGCAGCGGTGGAAGCCGGAGGAGTTCCTCCGCACGCTGGTCGAGGCCGAGATCGCCTCACGTGAAGCGTCGAATGCCCGCACGAGGATGCGGCAAGCTGCCTTCCCCGTCGTGAAGCGGCTTGAGGAGTTCGACGTCGCCGCCTCGTCGGTCCCGCCCTCGACGTTCGACTACCTCGCATCCCTGGAATGGGTCCGCGCGGCCGAGAACGTGTGCATGATCGGCCCGGCCGGCACCGGCAAGTCCCACACCCTCATCGCACTCGGCATCGCCGCCGTCGAGCACGGGCACCGGGTCCGGTACTTCACCGCCGCCGAGCTCGTCGAGACCCTCTACCGCGGGCTGGCCGACAACAGCGTCGGGAAGGTCATCGACACCCTCCTGCGCAACGACCTCGTGCTGGTCGACGAGCTCGGGTTCGCGCCCCTGGACGACACCGGCGCCCAGCTGCTGTTCCGGTTCGTCGCGGCCGCCTACGAACGCCGTTCGCTCGGCATCGCGTCCCACTGGCCCTTCGAGTCCTGGGGCCGATTCCTACCCGAGCACACCACCGCGGTCAGCATGCTCGACCGGCTCCTGCACCACTGCCACACCGTCGTCACCGACGGCGACTCCTACCGAATGAAGCAGGCCCGAGCGAACGGAGGAACCCGACTCAAGACCACCTGACATTCAACGAGGGGTGGGGACTCTTAGTTGGCCACCAGCGGGGACCGCAACCTGGCCATTGACATCAGGGCGAATCGCAGCGCCACCAGGAACATCGGCGGGAAGTGCTCCAGCGACGCATGGATGGCGACGAAGTTGAGACCCCACATCACTGCCACGGAGACGGCGAGAAGGCGGTGGTTCAATGGCATGTGCCTCATCGTTTCCCGAACGAGGATGAAGGACAAGCGAATAGTTCTTCACTGTCTCTGTAGGCTGCCTTCATGGACGTCCGACACCTCGAGCTGCTTCGCGAGCTCGCCGTCAGGGGCAGCGTCACGGGCGTGGCCAAGGCCACGCACCGCACACCGTCGGCGGTCAGCCAACAGCTGCGCACGGCCCAGCGCGAGCTCGGTGCGGTGCTCGTCGAACCCTCCGGTCGGGGTCTCCGGCTCACGCCGGCCGGTCGCCTGCTCGCGGAGGGAGGTGAGGACGTCGCCCAGGTGGTCGAGCGCGTTCGGGCCAGGTGGGATGCGTTCCGCGGCCAGCCGTCCGGCACCGTCACCGTGGCCGGCCTGCCCAGCGCCGCGACGTACCTCCTGCCGCGGGTCTTCGCCGATCTCGACGGCAGTGCGATCGAGCTGGTCTTCACCGACGAGGACGTCGCCGAGCGGGCGTACGCCGGCCTGGTCGTCGAGCACGACATCGTCATCGCGCACAGCCTGACCCGTCACGCGCCGGAGGGCACCGAGGACCTGGTCACCGTCGAGCTGGTCCGCGAACCACTCGACGTGGCGATGGCGTCGGACCATCCACTGGCCGCCCGTGACGACGTACGCCCCGCCGACCTGGTCGACCAGGAGTGGGTCGGGGTGCCGGTCGGGTTCCCGTTCGACACCGTCCGTCTCGCCGTCGAGGAGAAGACCGGCCGGCCGCTGCGCGTGGTCCAGAGGATGCGTGACAACCGGCTGATCGAGGCGGTCGTCGCCAGCAGTCGGAAGGTCGCCATCCTGCCTCGGTTCACCTCGCCGCAGGGGAGTGGTGTGGTCCTGCGGCCACTGCGCGGCATCTCGACCGCCCGCCACATCTTCGCGGTGATGCGACCCGACCGGGCCGAACGCCTGGCCGTCCAGCACGTGCTCGCCGCCCTGCAGCAGGCCTCGCTCGACGCGCAGGGCGGGCGCGGGCGCTGAGGGCGGCGTCTCGCCCAGTGGGCGGCCGCGGTGACAGCACCGGAGACTCTAGGTTAGCCTTGCCTAACTCTCCCACCCGACCGAGGACCACCGATGATCGTCTGCCACTGCGCCGCCGTCAATGACGGAGCGGTTCGGCGTGCCTACGACGAGGGCGCACGCACCGTGTCGCAGGTGTGCCGCTCCACCGGAGCCGGTCAGGACTGCGGATCCTGCATCTTCACAGTGAAGCGTGTGGTGTGCCAGCATGAGGCGTTGGCCCCGACGTCACCTGTGGAGGTGGAAGGTGCAGCCAGTTAGCCCTCGAGTCGTGGAGTTGCTGAACTCGGCGCTCACCTTCGAGCTCTCCGTCACGAACACCTACTTCCTGCATGCGCGCATGCTCGACAACTGGGGACTCTCCAACCTCGGCAAGGTCTTCTACGACCTCTCCATCGACGAGATGAAGGACGCCGACGAGCTGATCAACCGCATCCTGCTCTTCGACGGCCACCCCAACGTGCAGAAGCTCAACGCGATCCAGATCGGCGAGACCGCCGAGGAGATGCTGACCCTGGCGCTGGCCAGCGAGCGCGCGGCGGTCGCAGAGTTCAATGCCGGTGCCCAGGAGTGCCACGACCTGGGCGACCACGGCACGGCCGCGGTCTTCGAGGACATGGTGCGTGACGAGGAGAAGCACGCCGACTGGTTCGAGGGCCAGCTCGACGCGATCGAGCGGGTCGGCCTCCAGCAGTACCTCGCCCAACAGATCGCGATCGGCGGTCCCTGAGTAGGGTCACCCCGATGCGCCGACCATTCAGGTGGGCGATCTTCGGAAGGAACCTGCCTTGAGCACGATGGCCAACTCGTCCCTGCCGCCCTCGGTGTCGCTGGGTCAGAAGCTGATCTACGGCCTGGTCGGCTTCATGGTGCTGCGCACGCTGCTCACGATCGTCTTCAAGGACGACATCATCGATCACTACCTCGCGGCCCGGAACTCATCCCTGCCCCGCGAGGTGGCCGAGGACGGCGCCCCGGCGTACGTCGCCATCTCGATCATCTCGCTGGTGATCTTCGGCGGACTGCTCGCGTTCAGCGCCTACATGTTCAAGTCCGGCGCCGGCTGGGCGCGCATCGTGGCCGTCGTGATGGCGGTGCTGACGGTGATCGGTGGCCTGAGCGCGTTCGCCCAGGACGCACCCGGCTGGTTCGTGATCCTCAACGTGCTGGCTGCGCTGATCGCTCTCGCCGTGATCGTCGTGCTGTTCCGCCCGGACGCGAGCGAGTGGTTCCGCAAGACCGCCTGACTCGTACGCCGCTCAGACGAAGGGGCGCAGCGCCTCGACGGACTCAGAGGGGACCTTGACCGCGATGCCCTGACCGATCGCCTTCAGCTTCCACTGGGGGCCGTCGCGCGTGATGCGGGCCATCACGGCACCGGTCTCCTTCACCCCGTTGGTCAGGGTGATGCGGGCCAGTTCGGTGTCGTGCTCGTCGACCAGACGGCAGTAGGCGTTGCGCACCCACTCGAGCGTGTGGCCCTGGTAGCTGCTGACCTGGAAGAGGATCGTGTCGATCTTCGGGTGCACGCGGGCCAGGTCGACGGTGATGACCTCGTCGTCCCCTTCGCCGCGCCCGCTCTGGTTGTCGCCGAGATGTACGACGGACTCGTCGCGGGTCTGCAGGTTGTTGTAGAAGACCATGTCGGCGTACTGCCCACCGGCGAAGGCGACTGCCGAGGCGTCGAGGTCGACGTCGGGGGCGCCGGAGCCGATGAAGCCGGCGGACTTCTCCTTGTCCCAACCCAGGCCCATCAGCACCTTGGCCAGCGGGGTGCCGTCCGCGCTGGTGAGCGCGAGCTCCTCGCCCTTGGTCAGCTCGATCATCCGGGACCCTCCTGTCGACGGCCGATCTGTTCCTCTCCGGCCGAACCTACTCCCGACCCGGAAAGCCGCGCTGTGTTCCCGAGTTCGCTGGCCGCGAACGCCGGAACACCACCGACCGGGAACGCCTTGTACCGGCATGACGAACCCCATTCAGCTTCCGGTGCTGTTCCTCTCCGACGTCGTGGTGCTCCCCGGGATGGTGGTGCGGGTCGAGCTCGACGAGCCCGCCCGTGCCGCCATCGACGCCGCACAGATCGCCTCCCGCGAGAGCGGTGGGCCCGCGCAGGTCCTCGTCGCACCACGCCTCGAGGACCGCTACGCGTCGTACGGTGTGGTGGCCAGTGTCGAGAAGGTCGGACGGTTCTCGGGCGGCGAGCCCGCGGCCGTGCTCAAGGCCGGCGGGCGGGCCCGCATCGGCAGCGGGGTGACCGGCCCGGGTGCGGCCCTGTGGGTCGAGGTCGAGCAGGTCGACGCCGAGGCCGTGGACGACGACGTCCGCGCGCTCGCCGAGGAGTACCGCCAGCTCGTGGTAGGCCTGCTGCAGCGACGCGAGGCGTGGCAGGTCGCCGACCAGGTGACCCGCATCGAGGACCCGTCGGTGCTCGCCGACACCGCCGGCTACGCGCCGTACCTCTCCGACGACCGCAAGTGGCAGCTCCTGGAGACGCCGCTCGTCGGCGAGCGGCTGCGACTGCTGGTCGGCTGGATGCGGGACTTCGTGGCGGAGTCGGAGGTCAGCGACAAGATCGAGTCCGACGTCCGCGAGTCCCTGGAGAAGTCGCAGCGCGAGTTCCTGCTGCGCCAGCAGCTGAGCGCGATCCGCAAGGAGCTCGGTGAGGGCGACGCCGACGGAGGCGACGACTACCGGGCCCGGATCGACGCGGCCGACGTGCCCGAGGCGGTGCGGGAGGCGCTGCTGCGCGAGGTCGACAAGCTCGAGCGCGCCAGCGACCAGAACCCGGAGGCCGGCTGGATCCGGACCTGGCTGGACACCGTGCTCGACCTGCCCTGGTCGGTGCGGACCGAGGACGACACCGACGTCGCCGCCGCCCGGGCGGTGCTCGACGCCGACCACCACGGGCTCGACGAGGTCAAGGACCGGATCACCGAGTACCTCGCGGTGCGCGCACGTCGCGCCGAGCGTGGTCTCGACGTCGTGGGAGGCCGGGGCTCCGGTGCGGTGATCCTGCTCGCCGGCCCTCCCGGGGTCGGCAAGACGTCGCTCGGCGAGTCGGTGGCGCGCACCCTGGGCCGCAAGTTCGTCCGCGTCGCACTCGGCGGGGTCCGCGACGAGGCCGAGATCCGCGGCCACCGGCGGACGTACGTCGGCGCCCTGCCCGGCCGCATCGTGCGCGCCGTCAAGGAGGCCGGCTCGATGAACCCGGTCGTGCTGCTCGACGAGGTCGACAAGGTGGGCTCCGACTACAGGGGTGACCCGGCTGCGGCATTGCTGGAGGTGCTGGACCCCGCGCAGAACCACACGTTCCGCGACCACTACCTCGAGCTGGACCTGGACCTCTCCGACGTGCTGTTCATCGCGACCGCCAACGAGGTCGGCCAGATCCCGGCCGCGCTGCTGGACCGGATGGAGCTGGTCTCGATCGACGGCTACACCGAGGAGGACAAGGTCGCCATCGCCCGCGACTTCCTCGTCCCGCGGCAGCTCGAGCGGGCCGGGCTGGGCATCGACGAGGTCACCATCGACGACGAGGCGCTGCGGGAGATCGCGGCCAACTACACCCGCGAGGCCGGCGTACGGCAGGTCGAGCGGCTGCTGGCCAAGGCGTTCCGCAAGGCCACCGCCCGGATCGCGTCGGGCGAGGTCGAGCGCCTCGACATCGGTGTGGAGCAGCTGACCGCCCTTCTGGGGCGGCCCCGGTTCACGCCGGACCTCGAGGAGCGCACGTCGGTGCCCGGGGTCGCGACCGGCCTGGCCGTCACCGGCATGGGCGGCGACGTCCTCTACGTCGAGACGTCGGCCGCAGACGGGGAGGCCGGGCTCACGGTCACCGGGCAGCTCGGCGACGTGATGAAGGAGTCGGCCCACATCGCCCTGTCCTGGGTGCGCTCGCACGCGGCCGAGCTCGGCATCCCGGCGAGCGCCTTCGAGCAGTCCCTGCACGTGCACTTCCCGGCGGGGGCGACACCGAAGGACGGACCGTCCGCGGGGGTCACGATGGTGACCGCACTGGTGTCGCTGCTCAGGGGCCGGGCGGTGCGCTCCGACATCGCGATGACCGGCGAGGTCACGCTCTCGGGTCGGGTGCTGCCGATCGGCGGGGTGAAGCAGAAGCTGCTCGCGGCGCAACGGGCGGGGGTCACCGAGGTGTTCATCCCGGAGCGCAACCGCGCCGACCTCGACGACGTACCGGCCGAGATCCTGGCGGCGCTGACCGTGACCCCGGTCGGTCGGGTCACCGAGATCCTCGAGCGGGCCCTGGTGCCCGAGGCCGAGCAGGTCGTCGCGGCCTGATCGGGCGGGCGCGTCCGCATCACCACGCGGGCGCGCCCGATTCCGGCCGGGAACGTGGAAAACTCTGCGCCATGGTCTCGCCGCGACTCGCCCTGCGCCCCCGTGATCCCCAGGAAGAGCATCGGGCGGCGACGCCGCTCGAGCTCTTCACCGATCTCTGTTACGTCGTCGCGATCGCGCAGGCGGCGCTGCAGCTGCACCACGCGATCAGCGAGGACCACGTGGCCCACGGGGTGCTGTTCTTCGGCATCGCCTTCTTCGCGATCTGGTGGGCGTGGCTGAACTTCGCCTGGTTCAACTCCGCCTTCGACAGCGACGACCCGCTCAACCGGGTGCTGACGCTGCTGCAGATCTCGGGCTCGCTGGTGGTCGCCGCCGGTGTGCCCCGGCTCTTCGAGGAGGACTTCACCCTCATCGTCGTCGGCTACGTGATCATGCGGATAGGCCTCGTCTCAATGTGGCTGCGTGCCGCGAAGGGCCACACGGGAGGTCGGGCCACCTGCCGCCGCTACGTGCTGGGCCTGGTCGCCGTACAGCTCGGCTGGGTGGCGTTCCTGTGGGTTCCGCACGACCTGCTCGTGCCGGCCTTCCTGGTGCTCGCCCTGGCCGACCTGGCCGTGCCGTTCTGGGCCGAGCAGTCCGGGCCGACGCCCTGGCACCCGCACCACATCGCCGAGCGCTACTCGCTGATGTTCATCATCGTGCTCGGCGAGACGGTGCTGTCGACGACGGTGGCGATCCAGGTCGCCATCGACGACGAGACGATCGGCTGGCGGGCCGGCCTGGTGGTCGTCGGGGGACTCCTGGTGGTCTTCAGCACCTGGTGGCTCTACTTCTCGCGCGACACCGGCGACGTGCTCTCCGGCGACAACGACGTGAACCCCTTCGCGTGGGGCTTCGGCCACTACTTCATCTTCGCCTCGGGTGCTGCCCTCGGAGCCGGTCTTGCGGCGCGGATCGACTTCTACTCCCACCACTCCGAGATCAGCGACGTGGTCAGCTCGGCGTTCGTCACCGGACCGGCGGCGGTGTTCCTGATGGCCCTGTGGGCGGTCCACCTGCGGCTGCACGACTCGTCGGTGCGCACGTGGGGGCCGCTGGTCCTGGTGATCGTCGGCCTGGTCGCGGTCACGTTCGTTCCTTGGTCCGAGCTGTGGGCGGGTGTGCTGTGCTGCGCCCTGCTGGTCCTCGAGCTCCGCCCACAGAAACCTGTCGCCTGGGCCCCGTAGGATGGCCACGTTCACCCCCTGTCATTCCTGACCGGGGGCTGTCGTCGTGTGGAGGAACGCAATGCGCCTGCAAGGGCTCGCCGATGTCGTGCTGGCCGACAAGACCCTGGCCGGGGCGCTGGCCGACGTCGGCACCGTCAACGCGCTCGACCTGACCGGGCCGGCCGGCGTACGCCCGTTCGTCGTGGCCGGGCTGGTCCGCGAGGGCCGCACCGTGCTGGTCGTGACCGCCACCCAGCGCGAGGCCGAGGACCTCGTCGACACGCTCTCCGACCTGATCGAGCCGAGCCTGGTCGCCTACTTCCCGAGCTGGGAGACCCTTCCCCACGAGCGGCTCAGCCCGCGCAGTGACACGGTCGGCCGGCGCCTGGCGGTGCTGCGTCGCATCGTGCACCCAGAGGAGGGCGAGCTCAAGGTCATCGTGGCACCGGTGCGCAGCGTGCTGCAGCCCCAGGTCAAGGGCCTCGGCGACCTCGCCCCGGTCGAGCTGGTCAAGGGCGACACCGTCGACCTCGACGACGTGGCCCGCCGGCTCAGCGACGCGGCGTACTCCCGTGTCGACCTGGTCGAGAGGCGCGGCGAGTACGCCGTCCGAGGTGGCATCGTCGACGTCTTCCCGCCGACCGAGGAGCACCCCCTGCGCGTGGAGTTCTGGGGCGACGACGTCGAGGAGATCCGCAGCTTCGCGGTCGCCGACCAGCGCACCCTCGACACCGTCGAGCGGCTCTGGGCGCCGCCGTGTCGCGAGCTGCTGATGACCGACGACGTACGCCGACGCGCGGCCGAGCTCGGTGCCGCCCACCCGCAGCTGCTCGAGCTGACCGACAAGATCGCCCACGGCATCGCGGTCGAGGGCATGGAGTCGCTGACTCCCGTGCTGGTCGACGAGATGGAGCTGCTGGTCGACCTGATGCCGGCGGCCACCAACGTGCTGGTGCTCGACCCCGAGCGGGTGCGCTCGCGGGCCCACGACCTGGTCGCCACGAGCGAGGAGTTCCTCGGGGCCTCGTGGGCCGCCGCCGCCAGTGGCGGTGTGGCGCCGATCGACCTCGGCGCCGCGTCCTACAAGGAGCTCGGCGACGTGCGCGAGCACGCGATCGCCAGCGGCCTGTCGTGGTGGTCGGTGAGCCCGTTCGGACTTGACGAGGATGGCCTGGACGGCCCGGGCTCACCGCTCGACCCCGACGTACCCGCCACCCGGGTGATCGCGCTGAACCCGGCCGAGGCCTACCGCGGCGACGTCGCCCAGGCCGTGCAGGACATCAAGGGCTGGCTCGATGCCGGCAGGCAGGTCTTCGTGGTCCGCGAGGGCCACGGCCCGGCCGAGCGCACCGTCGAGGTGCTGGGCGAGAACGAGGTCGCCGCCCGGCTGGTCGAGTCGCCCGGTCTCGATACGGGCGCAGAGCGCCCTACTCGACCACCGAAAGACCTGGATACGGGCGCAGAGCGCCCTACTCGACCACCGAAAGACCTCGATACGGGCGCAGAGCGCCCTACTCGACCACCGAAAGACGTCGACGGCGTGGTCAACGTGCTGCAGGCACAGCTGATCGCGGGCATGGTCGGCGAGCACTTCGCCGTCCTCACCGGTGAGGACATCTCCGGGCAGAAGTCCAGCACCCGCGACATGCGCAAGCTGCCCGCGCGACGCAAGAAGCAGATCGACCCGCTCGAGCTGAAGCCCGGCGACTACGTGGTGCACGAGCAGCACGGCGTCGGCCGCTACGTCGAGATGAAGCAGCGCGAGGTGCAGGGCGCGACCCGCGAGTACCTCGTGCTCGAGTACGGCGCGGCCAAGCGTGGCGCGGCCCCCGACCGCCTCTACGTGCCGGCCGACACCCTCGACCAGGTCACCCGCTACGTCGGCGGCGAGGCGCCCAGCCTCGACCGGCTCGGCGGCGCCGACTGGGCCAAGCGCAAGGGCAAGGCCCGCAAGGCGGTGCGCGAGATCGCCTCCGAGCTGATCAAGCTGTACGCCGCACGCCAGGCCACCAAGGGCCACGCGTTCGGACCCGACACCCCGTGGCAGCGTGAGCTCGAGGACGCCTTCCCGTTCCAGGAGACCGCCGACCAGCTGAGCACGGTCGACGAGGTCAAGAGCGACATGATGCAGCAGGTGCCGATGGACCGCCTGGTCTGCGGCGACGTCGGCTACGGCAAGACCGAGATCGCCGTCCGTGCCGCGTTCAAGGCGGTGCAGGACGGCAAGCAGGTCGCCGTCCTCGTGCCGACCACGCTGCTGGTGACCCAGCACTTCTCGACGTTCGCCGAGCGGATGAGCGGCTTCCCGGTCAACCTGCGCGCCCTGTCGCGGTTCCAGAGCGACAAGGAGGCCAAGGAGGTCATGGAGGGCCTGTCCGACGGCACCGTCGACATCGTCATCGGCACCCACCGGCTCTTCAACGCCGAGGTCAGGTTCAAGGACCTCGGCCTGATCGTCGTCGACGAGGAGCAGCGCTTCGGCGTCGAGCACAAGGAGAAGATGAAGACGCTGCGCACCAGCGTCGACGTGCTCTCCATGTCCGCCACCCCGATCCCGCGCACGCTCGAGATGACGATCACCGGCATCCGCGAGATGTCGACGATCGCCACCCCGCCGGAGGAGCGGCACCCCGTGCTGACCTACGTCGGCGGCTACGAGGACCGCCAGGTGACCGCCGCGATCCGCCGTGAGCTGTTGCGCGAGGGCCAGGTCTTCTACATCCACAACCGGGTGCAGTCGATCGAGAAGGCCGCGCAGAAGATCAAGGAGCTCGTGCCCGAGGCCCGTGTCGCCACGGCGCACGGCCAGATGAACGAGCGCCAGCTCGAGCAGGTGATGCTCGACTTCTGGGAGAAGCGCTTCGACGTGCTGGTCTGTACGACGCTCGTCGAGTCGGGCCTCGACGTGTCCAACGCGAACACGATGATCATCGAGCGCTCCGACACCCTCGGCCTCTCGCAGCTGCACCAGCTGCGTGGCCGCGTCGGGCGTTCCCGTGAGCGCGCCTACGCCTACTTCCTCTACCCGAGCGAGAAGCCGCTGACCGAGACCGCCCACGAGCGGCTGGCCACGCTGGCCCAGCACTCCGACCTCGGCGGCGGCATGGCGATCGCGATGAAGGACCTCGAGATCCGCGGCGCCGGCAACCTGCTCGGCGGCGAACAGTCCGGACACATCGCCGACGTCGGGTTCGACCTCTACGTGCGACTCGTCGGCGAGGCGGTCACCGAGTTCCGCGGTGACAAGGAGCCCGAGCTGGCCGAGGTGCGCATCGAGCTGCCGATCGACGCCCACCTGCCCCACGACTACATCCCCTCCGAGCGGTTGCGCCTGGAGATGTACAAGCGGCTGGCCGAGGTGCGCTCCGACGCCGACGTCGAGCTGCTCCGCGAGGAGATGCTCGACCGCTACGGCAACCCGCCGAAGTCGGTGGCCTCGCTGCTCGAGGTAGCCCGGTTCCGCGCGCGGGCCCGGCAGGCCGGCATCAGCGAGGTGACCCTGGCCGGCAAGAACGTGCGCTTCGCACCCGTCGAGCTGCCCGAGTCGCGCACCCTGAAGCTGCAACGGGTCTACCCGAAGTCGCTGGTGAAGACGACCAGCAAGACCGTGCTCGTGCCGCGGCCGACCGTGCCCGGTGGCCACATCCGTGACGAGGACCTGCTCGCGTGGGCACGCCAGGTGATCGACGGTGTGATCGACCCGCCGGCGGTCGCCGTACAACCCGGGGCGTGAGCGGCGTCACGCCGCCTGCTTGAATGTGGGTGGACGCAAGATCAGCAAACCTCGAAGGAGTCCGACCGTGAGGATCCGCCTCGCCGTAGCCCTGAGCGCAATTTCGATGGGCACAGTGTCGATGCTGGCGCTCTCCGGATGCGGGTCCGACCTCGGCCCCGACGTGCACCCCGGTGCGGCCGCCGTGGTCGGCGACCACGAGATCTCGATCGACCAGGTCGACGCGCGCGCCAGGGAGTTCTGCGACTTCAACCTCGAGAGCCTGCACGCCCAGAAGCTCGAGGTGCCGATGGCGCTGGCCCGGTCCGCCGCGATCGAGGACCTCGCCACCGAGCAGGTGGCGGAGCAGTACGCCGAGGCGCACGACCTCGACCTCTCCGAGGCGAAGGCGACCCTGCTGCCGGTGCTGCGCAAGCAGGCCGAGGACGCGCTGAATCCCAAGGACGCGGGTGCTCCGCCGGCGAGCGAGGAGTCCATCGACGAGTACGTCGACCTGAGCCTCAAGCCCACCGCGAGCGTGATCTACCTGGCCGCCGGCATGGACACCGGCCTGCCCGCCGGCCAGAAGGCCCTCGATCGGGGCCGTTCCGTCGTCCAGGCCTGGGGCCAGGAGCTCGAGATCACCACGGACCCACGCTTCACGGGCGACTCCGGGCAGCTCTCCGTCGCGGTCAGTGACCTCACCGCCGAGGCGTTGAAGTTCGCCAACGGCAAGTCCGAGGGCAAGGCCTACCTCGCGTCGTTGCCGGACTCCCAGAAGTGCGGCTGAGCGAGGCCCTCTCATGACAGGTTCGTCGGACGCGGCGTCGGACGCGGCGTCGGACTCGTTCCCGGACACGGTGCCGGGGGAGCGGCTGGTCGAGCTGACCGCGGTGATGACCCGGATGCGCACCGAGTGCGCCTGGAAGGCCGGGCAGACGCACCGGTCGTTGGCCCGCTTCCTCCTCGAGGAGACGCACGAGACCCTCGAGGCGATCGAGCTCGGCGACCTGGCGCACCTGCGTGAGGAGTTGGGCGACCTGCTCCTGCAGGTCTGGTTCCACGCCGAGATCGCGGCCGAGACCGGCGCCTTCACGATCGACGACGTCGCCGCCGACCTGATCGCCAAGATGGTGCGCCGCAACCCGCACGTCTTCGGTGACGCCGCCTCCTCCGACGATCCCGCCGAGATCAACGAGATCTGGCAGGCGATCAAGGCCGACGAGAAGCAACGCACCTCGGTCTTCGACGGTCTGCCCCCGACGCTGCCGGCGCTGCTGCTGGCCGACAAGGTGCTCGACCGGCTGGCTCGCGAGGGACGCACCGTGCCGGCCCTGGTCGACGTCTCCGATGCCGACGCCGACCTCGGTGACCGCCTCCTGGCCCTCGTCGACGAGGCCCGCCGCGACGGCGTCGATCCCGAGCAGGCGCTGCGTGACGCCGTACGCCGCACTGCCGGGACGTGAACCTCTGAGTCCGTTCGCCTGAGCGGGCTCCGATCCGGCGGTAGGTTGGCGCCAACCAACCCGGAGGAGCCGTGATGACTGAGCCGCGCAAGTACCTGCTGGACGAGTCGGAGATGCCGACGCACTGGTACAACATCGTCGCCGACCTGCCCACGCCTCCTCCGCCGCCACTGCACCCCGGCACCCACCAGCCGGTCGGTCCCGACGACCTCGCGCCGCTCTTCCCGCCGGAGCTGATCGCCCAGGAGGTCAGTGCCGAACGGTTCATCGAGATCCCGGAGGCGGTGCGCGAGGTCTACGCGCAGTACCGACCCTCGCCGCTGTTCAGGGCCCGGTCGCTGGAGCGGAAGCTCGGCACGCCGGCGCGGATCTACTACAAGTACGAAGGCGTCTCGCCGGCCGGTTCGCACAAGGTCAACACGGCCGTGCCGCAGGCCTACTACAACAAGATCAACGGAATCAACCGGCTCACCACCGAGACCGGTGCCGGGCAGTGGGGCACCGCCCTGTCCTACGCCTGCTCCCTCTTCGACATGACCTGCGAGGTCTGGCAGGTCGGGGCGTCGTACGACACGAAGCCGCAGCGCCGCACGCTGATCGAGGTCTTCGGCGGCAAGGTGCACCGCTCACCCAGCCGGATGACCGAGTCGGGCAAGGCGTTCCCGGAGGGCCACCCCGGCTCGCTCGGCATCGCGATCTCCGAGGCCGTCGAGCTGGCCGGCCAGGACCCGAACGCGAAGTACGCCCTCGGGTCGGTGCTCAACCACGTGCTCCTGCACCAGACGATCAGCGGCGAGGAGACCCTGCTCCAGCTGGCCAAGGCCGGCGAGTCCGGTGCCGACCTCGTCGTCGGCTGCGCCGGAGGTGGTTCCAACTTCGCCGGGCTGGCGTTCCCGTTCCTGCGCGAGAAGCTGGCCGGCAACCAGAGCCCGCGGATCCTGGCCGTCGAGCCCACCTCGTGCCCGACGTTGACCCGTGGTGAGTACCGCTACGACTTCGGCGACACCGCCGGCCTCACCCCGCTGATGAAGATGTACACCCTCGGCCACGACTTCGTGCCGTCCACGATCCACGCCGGGGGCCTCCGCTACCACGGCATGGCGCCGCTGGTCAGCCACGCCGTGCACGAGGGCCTGATCGAGGCCACCGCGCTGCACCAGAGCGAGTGCTTCGAGGCCGCTGTCGAGTTCGCCCGCACCGAGGGCATCGTGCCGGCACCCGAGTCCGCCCATGCCCTGGCCCAGGCCCGCCGCGAGGCGCTGGAGGCCAAGGAGTCGGGCCAGGAGAAGGTGATCGTGATCCTGCTGTCCGGCCACGGGCTGCTCGAGCTCGGCGCCTACGACTCGTTCCTCGCGGGGCATCTCGAGGACGACCCGCTCTCCGAGGCCGACCTCACCGCCGCGCTCGCCGGCGTACCCGAGGTTGCCGGAGTCTGAGCGCCGCCGACGCCGTACGTCGTCTCGCCGTCTCGAAGACACGTCGGACGTCGGGCGCGGCTCCAGCGGTAGCCCAGCGTCGGCATGAGCCTCGCCATGAGCCCTGGGCTACCGCGGAACGCCATCTCGGTGGTCGAGCCGACTGAGCGAAGTCGACCGAGGGCTTGAGTGGTGCGTTCGGAAGCGTCCCGTTGACCTTGGTTTCTCAGGGTCCGGGACGGGGAAGACGCTTCGTCATGAGATATCAGCTCGAGAAGAGCATGGGCCTGATGTCCGTCTCGCGCGCGGACGGCACGACGATCGCCGAGCTCGACAAGTCGTTCTGGTCGGAGCGGGCGAGCGTGGTCATCGAGGGCCGCCCGTGGTCGTTCGGCAAGGACGGCGGTGCCCGCACGGGCATCTGCGAGTCCGATCCGGCCCTGCGCCTCAGCGCCACCCGGCCCAGTTTCTGGCGCCAGGGCTGGCAGGTCACGTCCGGCAGCACGGCGTACGAGATCAAGCCGGCCGGCATGTTCATCAGTGCGTACGACGTGTTCCGTGACGGCACCGCGATCGGGTCCAGCGGCAAGGGCAGCTTTTGGGGCAACAAGCCGTGGGTCGACGTGCCTGACGACGTGCCTGCGGCCGACGCGGTGTTCCTGCTGTGGATCGCGTTCCTGATGCGCGCCCGCGCCGCCCAGTCCGCCGCCTCCGCCTCCACCTGACAGATTCTCCCCAACGTCTGGCGCCTCGATCGGACGTGAGGAGGAGCCAGACGTTGGGGAGTATCGAGAGGCTGGGCTCAGATCTGGCGGCGCGCCGTGTAGCGGAGACGCACCCTTTCGACCACGAACGAGCGCCAGTAGGTCACCTTCACGCGGACCATGAAGCGAGTCGGGGACACTCGGGTCCCGGTGCGAATGAGGCGGCCGCTGTCACAGCACAGGCTGTAGCCGCCGACTGCCCAGCGGATGTTTCGGGCGTTCGCCGGGATGGCGAAGTTGTAGCTGGCCTGGGCGTAGGCGCCACCCCAGCAGTCGAGGTGGTTGCCCGGGTCGTAGTCGCGGGTGTAGCAGTTTCCGCGGGTCTGGTCCCGGGAGTCGTACCACCCGTCCTTGACCTTGGAGATCGTGAAGGTCTTGTATCCCGTCGCGACCTGGACGACGACGTGGGCAGTCGCCGATCGGCCGCCCAACGTGGACTTGACGATGGCGGTGTAGCGACCGACGGGTACCTTGCTGCCCGCAGCGTTCAGGCCGTTCCACGCGAGCGTGCGTCGCCCGTAGTAGTCGGCCCAGGAATTGGCCGATGACTTGAGGGTTCGCACGACTCGACCCGTCGCGTTCCGGCGGATGCTCACGGTGATGGCCGAGTCAAGTCGGCTCCCGAAGGTGAAGCCCGTCTTGTCGAGGTACCCGTCGCGAACCCTGGGATAGAACGTGCTCCGGCTGGCGCTCAGGTTGCGGACCTCGGGTGCGGGCAGGGCGACGGTGAAGTCGCTGTACGTCGACATGCCCGTGTCGTAGTTGTAGACCTCCAGACGACAGTCCTCACCCGCGTTCGCCGGGCCCAGGGATCCGCTGAACTGCTGACCGGCGTACGAACTGGAGTGGGACACGTAGTCGTAGGTGTCGTCGCAGGTCAGCTCCACGTAGTAGGAGGCCGCGTCGCCGGCAACGAACGTGTAGCTCACATTGCCGGCAGGGACGTTGGCGCCGTTCGCCGGCGCCAGGATCCTGTCGGCGTACGCTGCCGCTGCGGACGGTGCCTCAGACGCCGTGATCCCCGGGGTCGTCTTCGCGCCCTCAGTGGATTCTGGCTGGGGTGTGGCCGCGTCGTCATCCGCCGGCCCGGCTGGCGCGACGGGTTCCGAGGGGGTCTCGGTCTCGTCTGCCGGCACCTCCGACGACGACTCGGCCGGCGAGTCGGATGGCTCCGGGTCGCCCGAGACCGACGTCTCGACCTGTGCCGAGTCGTTGGTCAGCGACGAGTCATCGGCCGTCGCAGGTCCGGTGGCGACGAGAGCGCTGAGTGGAACGGCCAGCACAGCTGCCGTGAGTGCCGAGATTGCGAGACGCATGCATGTTCCTGTCCGAGGCGTGGCTTGGAGGACATGCGCGTGCCGGTTTGTGTCCGTCGTCGTGGCTCACCAGACCGCGCGGGCCCCCGGTCCGGGGCAGAAGACCGCGGACGCACCCGAGCGTAGGGCCAGACACCCTTGCACCGTGGGGGAACGGATGAACATGGCCTACTTGGGTCCCTCGGTGTGCATTTCGGACCATGGGGCCATGGTTCGATCCGACTACAAGCGCTCAGATCTGGCGGCGCACCGTGTAGCGGATCAGGGCCCGGCGGACGACGTACGACCTGTGATCGGTCACCCGGACCCGGATGCGGAAGCGAGTCGGCGCGACCCGGGTGCCGGCGCGGACGAGTCGGCCGCTGCCGCAGCACAGGCTGGAGCCACGGACGGCCCAGGCGATGTTGCGGGCGTGGCTCGGGACGGTGAAGGTGTAGATCGCCTGGGCGTAGGTGCCGCCGCGGCACTCCAGGCGGTTGCCGGGATGGGCATCCCGGGTGCGGCAGTTGCCCCGCGTCGTGTTGCTGGCGCCGCGCCGCCCGTCCTTCACCCGGGTGACGCTGACGTTGCGGTGGCCGGTCGCGATCCAGACCGGGACGTGCTCCGTGCTCGAGTGGCCGTCCAGCGTCGAGGTGACGAACGCGGTGTAGCGCCCGACCGGGAGCATCGCGCCGCCGGCGGTGAGCCCGTCCCACGTGAGGGTTCGCCGGCCGTAGTGCAGTGACCAGATGTCCTCGGGGGACTGGAGGGTCCGGACTGTCCGGCCCGTCGAGTCCTCCCGGATCCTCACCGTGATGGCGGAGTCGAGGCGGCTCTGGAAGGTCAGGGCCACGTGGTCCTGGTAGCCGTCACGCACCCGCGGGTAGAACGTGCTGGGTCCGGCCGTCAGGTCGACGACCGTGGGCATCGGGGGAGACACGTTGAAGTAGGACCACGTCGTCACTGCCGTGCCCGAGTTGTAGACGCCGAGGTTGCAGTAGCCCCCGGCCACGCTGGGGAACGTTCCGGTGTGCAGGCTCCCCGGAGCGTCGCTGCGGAAGGAGGACTCGCTCACCGGGTCGTCGTTGCACGTGAGGGTCACCTCGAAGTAGCCGACGTCTCCGGCCGTGACGCTCCAGCTCACCGGGCCGGCGGGGATCATCGAGTCGTCGGCCGGCGTCACGATCTGGTCGGGGCCAGCCGCTGTCGGGGTCTCGTCGGCAGTCACCGGACCGGCCGGGGCCAGCAGGGCGAGCGGTACGGCGGCCAGGCCTGCAGCCAGTTTCACGAGCGTGCGCCGCATGGTCCCCCCGGTCCCTGATGGACCCTCGAGGTCGCACGGCCGTGCGGCCCCCAGTCATGTCTCGGAACTCGAACGTATGACGGCGGGTGCGCGGTGCGCGTCGTACCGCGTGGAGATACCCGAATCCGATGACGTGGCGGTCCGGGCCGGGCACCCCCGGATCAGCGGCGCATGACCTTGCGGGCCAGGGTGTTGCCGAGGAACTGCGCGAGCTGCACGATCAGGATGATCATGAGTACGGCGGCCCATGTGACGACCTCGTCGAACTGGCGGTAGCCGTAGACGATCGCGAAGTTGCCGAGTCCGCCACCGCCGACCACGCCGGCCACGGCCGACATGTCGACCAGGGCCACCAGGGCGAACGTGTAGCCGAGGATCAGCGGGCCCAGGGCCTCGGGCAGCAGCACCGTGAAGACGATGCGGGTGCGGCTGGCGCCCATCGCGCGGGCCGCCTCGATCACGCCGGGGTCGACGGTGAGCAGGTTCTGCTCGACGATCCGGCTGATGCCGAACGTGGCCGCGATCGCCATCACGAAGATCACCGGCTTGTTGCCGATGCCGGTGCCGGTCACCGCGCGGGCCAGTGGTTGGGCCGCGGCGATGAAGATGATGAACGGGATCGGCCGGAAGACGTTGACGACGATGTTGGCGACCAACGAGACCGGGGCGTTGGGCTTGATGCCGCCACCGCGGGTCACGTAGAGCAGGATGCCGAGGAGGAGCCCGCCGAGTCCGCCGAGCACGAGCACCGCGAAGACGATGTAGAGGGTCTCGCCGGTGGCCGCCCAGAACAGGTCCTGCAGTTCGCTGAGCCGCTCCATCACGGCACCTCCGTCGTCTCGACCATGGCGGAGACCGCGGTCACGGCCTCGTCGACCCGGTCGCCGGTCAGCGAGAGCGTGAGGTGCCCGAAGGTGCGGCCGTTGACGTCCTCGATGCCGCCGTGGATCAGCTCGAAGCGCACACCACGGTCGATGAGCTGGGCGAACACGTCGGACGGCGTCACCGAGTCGTCGCGCAGCGAGAGGGTGATGAACCGGCCCTCGTGTCGCTCACGTAACCGGGCCCGCGCGTGCTCGGGCGGGCCCTGCTCGACCAGCGTGCTGACGAACCGCTTCGTCGCCTCGTGCTGCGGGTTGGCGAACAGGTCGAAGACGGGACCCTGCTCGACGATGCGCCCTTCCTCCATCACCGCGACGGTGTGGGCCAGGGTGCGCACGACCTCCATCTCGTGGGTGATCAGCACGATCGTGATGCCGAGCTCCTCGTTGACTCGGCGCAGCAGGGCGAGCACCTCGTCGGTGGTCTGCGGGTCGAGTGCGCTGGTCGGCTCGTCGGCCAGCAGGATCTTCGGGTTCGTGGCCAGTGCGCGGGCGATGCCGACCCGCTGCTTCTGGCCGCCCGAGAGCTCGTTCGGGTAGGCGTGCGCCTTGTCGGCCAGGCCGACGAAGTGCAACAGCTCCGAGATGCGCCCCTGGTGCTCGGCCTTCGGCACCTTGGCAACCTGCAGCGGGTAGGCGATGTTGCCCCACACGGTGCGGCTGGAGAGCAGGTTGAACTGCTGGAAGATCATCCCGATCTCGGCCCGCACCGGCAGCAGCTGGCGCTCCTTGAGCGTGCTCACCACCGAGCCGTCGACCGTGACCGTGCCGGACGTCGGCTGGTCGAGGGCGTTGATCAACCGCAGCAGCGTCGACTTGCCGGCCCCGGAGTAGCCGACGATCCCGAGGATCTCCGACTCCTGCACGTCGAGGTCGACCCGGTCCAGCGCAAGCACCGGCGTACTGCCGCGGCCGCGCCCCGGGAACTCCCGGGACGCGGCGCGGATCTCGATGAGGGCCACGACTACTTCTTCTGTGCCTCGGTGTCGGCTTCGACCTTCTCGAGCGACGACGCCAGGTCCTTGACCGGGGTCTTCACCGAGACTCCGGTGCCGGCGGAGGCCTCGATGAGCTCCTTCTGCACGGCGTCGCTGTCCTGGAAGATCTTCACGAGCTTCTTGTACGTCGCGTCGTCGGCGTCGCCCGCGCGGGCCACGAACACGTTGACGTAGGGCACGGCGTTCGGGTCGGACGGGTCGTCCTGGGCGATGGCGTCCTCGGGCTTGAGGCCGGCGTCCGCGACGAAGTCGTTGTTGACGATCGCGGCGGCCAGGTCCTCCAGCGAGGTGACGGTCAGCTCGGCGCTCAGTGCCTTGACCTTCACCTTCGAGCTGGCCTCGTCGACGTCGGAGAGGTCGGAGAAGATCGAGCCACCCGACTTCAGCGTGATCAGGCCGGCCGACTGCAGCACGAGCAGGCCGCGGGCCTGGTTGCTCGGGTCGTTCGGCACGGCCACGGTCTCGCCGTCCTCGATGTCGGCGACGTCGTCGTACTTCTTGGAGTAGAGCGCCAGCGGGTAGATCGCGGTCGAGCCGATCGGCGTCAGGTCCTGGTCGTTGGCGACGTTGTAGTCAGCCAGGTAGACGATGTGCTGGAAGACGTTGAGGTCGATGTCCTTGTTGGTCAGCGCCGGGTTGGGCTGGGTGTACTCGGTGAAGTTGACCAGCTCGACGTCGATGCCTTCCTTCTTCGCCTCGTCGACGTACGTCTGCCAGTAGGCCTCGCTGGAGTCGACGACGCCGATGGTCACCTTCTCGTTCTCGTCGCCGCGCAGGAACACGGCGTACACGAGACCGGCGATCAGCGCGAGGGCGACGAGGCCGCCCAGGATCAGGAACAGCGGGTTCTTCTTGGGGGCCTCGATCAGAGGTACGTCGGGCGTCGACATCGTCGTCCTTTCCGGTCCGTCCCGGGGGTGGTGGGGCGGAGGTGCATGAGTGGTGACGTGACCTTAAGTCCACTCGCTCGCTCGACATTCCCCGATCTCACGATTTCGGGGTGTGCGTTCCCTCACGGTTGATCTTTCAACGGGATAGTCCCTGACGTTTCGGCCCCAGAATTGCGATAGTCCCTGACGTTTCGGCCCCAAGGAGGACCGGAACGTCAGGGAGTGTCGAGGCTCAGCGGCGGAAGAGGGACTTCGCGGAGCCGAGCTCGAGCAGCTGCGTCTCGCCGGTGGCGTCCTTGAGCCCGTCGTTGTCGGTGACTGCGAAGACCCGGCCGTCCCCGGTGATGCCGAGACCCTCGAGCTTCTCCTGGGTCCAGCCGTTCAGCGCCTGCATCGCGGGCAGTACGTCGACCGCGAGCCGCTTCCTCACCGGTCGTACGGCGACCTTGTGCGACATCGGCAGGTCGACCGTGTAGACCGCCTTCAACGCGGCGCGCGGACCGTTGAGCTTGTCGCGTTCGATGACCGCGACGGTGTCGGCGTCGATCGCGGTGATCTCGGACAGGCCGACCCAGTCACCCTCGACGTCGGTCTTCTCGAGCGTGTAGCCGAACCAGGTCCAGCGACCGGCGCGCACGTCGTACCGACCGATCCGGGCGAACGACTCACCGGCGACCGCCCGCTGCAGCGCGACGTAGACGTACTCGTTCACGCCGTTCCGGACCGCCGAGACGCCCTCGAGGCCCCACTTGCCGAGGCCGTCGGCGACCGTCGCCGGCAGTGCCAGGGTCTGGACGACACGACCGGTGCGGTCGAGGCGGAGCACCTTGTTCTGCGGCCCGGTCGCACCCTCGGAGGCGACCCAGAAGCCGCCGCCCCGGCGGGCACTGATGCCCTCGATGTCGACCTTGGCCCGGGCGCCGTCGGCATCGGTGACCTCGAGGACGCTCTCGATCCGGGCCGGGCTCGCGCTCACGTCGAGGTGGTAGATCCGGCCGGTGGCGTACGCCGAGTCGCTGGCCGCCCACAGCTTGTCGGCGTCGGCCGGGTCCTCGCTCAGCGCGCCGAGGGCGCCCCAACCGATCGGCTGCCCGTCGACGTCGCCGGACACCACCGAGGGGAACGCCGGGGCGCCGTCCTCGAGCTTGAAGATCCCGACAGACGCCCGCACCCCGGCCTCCGCGTCGTCCTCCTCGGAGGAGACCACCAGCAGGTCACGCGACGGGATCGGCAGCAGGCCCTCGGGTCCGTTGGTGGTGGCGAGCGCCTGCGTGTAGACCGGCGCGGTCGGGTCGGTCATGTCGTAGACCGCGACGAAGTTGCTGCGCTCCGAGCCGACGAACGCGTACGGCGTACCGCCGATGGTCTCGAACGCCAGGCCCTCGGGCTCGGCGCCCTTCTTCGCGGCCCGGTCGTTGTTGTGCAGGCCGAGTCGTGTGGCGATCTGCTCGAAGGTGTTGCCGGCGTCCCAGACCACGTCGCCGGTCGCCGTGTCGAAGACCGTCCAGCCGCGGGTGCCACCCAACCAGTCGCCCTCGTTGGCGGTGGCGACCAGGCCGTCGCCGACCCACTGGATCGCGTCGGGCTCGCGCGGTGCGTCGATCGAGCCGGTCGGGTCGAAGAGGCCGTTCTTGGTGGTGTCGACGCCCTCGACCCGCGCGTTCCCGGCGCTGAAGGCGTGGTCGATCGTGGCGGTGGCGAGGTCGATCACCACGACGCCGTTGTTCTCCTGCAGGGTCAACGCCAGCTTGTTGTCGTCGTTGATGTCGACGTACTCCGGCTCGGCGTCCTCGGGGGTGTCGAGCCCGGCCAGGGCTTCGGCGGGCAGGTCGACGCGACGGGGCTCCCACGTGGTGGGGTCGGGGTTCGAGAGGTCGATGATCTGGACGAACCCGCTCGGGAGCTGGGGCAGGTCGCCCTCGTCGCCGCCCTCGGGGGTGACCGCCTCGTTGCGCTGGTTCTCCATCGCGATCGCGGCGTACCTGCCGTCGGGGGAGATGGCGATCGAGTCGGGCTGGCCGCCCAGGTCGATCGAGGCGATCGCGTCGTGCGGCGCCGCCAGGCCCACCACGTCGAGGCGTCCTTCGCGGACGCCGGGCGCCGGGTCCTCGTCCTCCCACGGGGTGTCCTCGAGACCGGGGTAGGTGCTCTCGTCGACCACGACGAGCGCGACCTCGCCGGCACTGGAGTCGGTCACCGCGACCGACGTCGGCTGCCCGCCCTTGCTGCTCCCCGACACGTCGTGGCTGCCGAGGCCCTTCGGCGCCGACGGGTCGGCGATGTCGAGGAACCCGATCCGGCCGCCGAGCGCGTCGGTGTAGGCCAGGGTGTTGCCGTCCGCGCTGACCGACGAGATCTCCGCGACCGTCGGGTCGGCGGGGTCCACGCCGTCCGGCACGTTCTGGAAGACCGGGTACGTCGCGAGGCGGTGGAAGGAGGTCTCGTCGGGCGGTACGGCGGAGGCGGTCGTGTCGACGAGCGACAGGAGCGAGAACGGCAACGCGGCGACGGCGGCGAGCGCCAGTCCACGGCGTACGAGCATGAGTGTGCCTTTCGAGGGACGGTCCCGAGACGAGACGTGGGCATGCTCGTGGGGTCGTCTGGCGTGCAGGTAGCCGTCAGGTGAACCACCGACAGTGCTGCGGTGACCGTTGCACACCCGTCCCACACGCGCGGGTGCTGCCGGAATGCCGGAGTCGTCCCGGTTAGGCTGGGGCCGCTCGATCCATCGACCCCCAGGAGCATTCCCAAGTGGCTTCCATTGCTGCAGTCGGCGCCCGCGAGATCCTTGATTCGCGCGGCAACCCCACGGTTGAGGTCGAGGTCCAGCTCGACGACGGCACGTTCTCCCGGGCGGCGGTGCCCTCCGGTGCCTCCACCGGCGCCTTCGAGGCGGTCGAGCTGCGCGACGGCGGCGACCGCTACGCCGGCAAGGGCGTCGAAAAGGCGGTCAAGGCCGTCCTCGACCAGATCGCTCCCGCCATCGAGGGCCTCGAGGCCGACGACCAGCGCCTGGTCGACCAGACGATGCTCGACCTCGACGGCACCCCCAACAAGGCCAACATCGGCGCCAACGCGATCCTCGGCGTCTCGCTGGCCGTGGCCCGTGCCGCCGCCGACTCGGCCGCGCTGCCGCTCTACCGGTACGTCGGCGGCCCCAACGCCCACCTGCTGCCGGTGCCGATGATGAACATCCTCAACGGTGGCTCCCACGCCGACTCCAACGTCGACATCCAGGAGTTCATGATCGCGCCGATCGGTGCGAGCACCTTCCGCGAGGCGCTCCGCCAGGGCACCGAGGTCTACCACGCCCTCAAGTCCGTGCTGAAGGAGAAGGGCCTGGCCACCGGCCTCGGCGACGAGGGCGGCTTCGCGCCCAACCTCGACAGCAACCGGGCCGCGCTCGACCTGATCGCCACCGCGGTCGAGAAGGCCGGCTTCACGCTCGGCAAGGACATCGCCCTGGCGCTCGACGTCGCGGCGAGCGAGTTCTGCACCGACGGCACCTACACGTTCGAGGGTGCCTCGAAGACGGCCGCCGAGATGACCGCCTACTACGCCGAGCTCGTGGCGGCGTACCCCATCGTCTCGATCGAGGACCCCCTCGACGAGGACGACTGGGAGGGCTGGAAGACCATCACCGACGAGCTCGGCGCCAAGACCCAGCTGGTCGGCGACGACCTGTTCGTCACCAACGTCGAGCGGCTGCAGCGCGGCATCGACGGGGGCCAGGCCAACGCCCTGCTGGTCAAGGTGAACCAGATCGGCTCGCTCACCGAGACCCTCGACTCCGTCGACCTCGCGCACCGCAGCGGCTTCCGCTGCATGATGAGCCACCGCTCCGGCGAGACCGAGGACACCACGATCGCCGACCTCGCCGTGGCCACCAACTGCGGCCAGATCAAGACCGGTGCCCCGGCGCGTTCCGAGCGAGTCGCGAAGTACAACCAGCTCCTGCGCATCGAGGAAGAGCTCGGCGAGGCGGCCCGCTACGCCGGTGCCGCCGCGTTCCCGCGCTACGTCCGGAGCTGACTGGCCCATGGCTGAGCGTCGACCGAACCGGGGCAGCGGTCCCCGAGGCCCCCGGAGGCCCACGAGCCCCCGGGGGTCGCGGCCGCGCCCCGGTGCGGTCGCCACGCCCGGTACGTCGCCACGCCGTCCGGCCGCGCGCCGTACGCCGGTCCGCCCGAAGCTGACCGGTCGCGGCACCGTGCTGGTGCTCGTGCTCGCGGTGCTGACGGTGTCGTTCGCCTCGTCGATGCGGGCCTACCTCGAGCAGCAGAGCCACATCTCCGACCTGCACGCGCAGATCGACGAGACGACACAAGACATCGGCAAGCTCGAGCGCGAGAAGCGCCGCTGGGACGACGAGGCCTACGTGAAGGCCCAGGCCCGGGAGCGGCTGAACTACATCATGCCCGGCGAGACCGGCTACATGGTGCTCGACGAGAACGGCGACCCGCTCGACTCCAAGGACCAGCTCACCGACGCCAGTGACCTGCCCGAGGAAGAGCCGCCGGCCTGGTGGGACACCGCCTGGGGCTCGGTCGAGGCCGCCGGATTCCCCAACAAGGACAAGCCCGACACCCCGGTGAACAAGATCGCCCCGCCGAAATGATCGAACCCGCTGACGTCGACGCGATCGCCGCCCAGCTCGGCCGCGAACCCCGCTCGATCCACGAGATCGGCCACCGTTGCCCGTGCGGCAACCCCGACGTCGTGACCACCGAGCCGCGCCTCGACAACGGCACGCCGTTCCCCACGACGTACTACCTCACCTGCCCGCGCGCCGCGTCGCGCATCGGCACCCTCGAGGCCTCCGGGCTGATGAAGGAGATGCAGCAGCGTCTCTCCGAGGACCCCGCTCTCGCCGAGCAGTACGCCGCCGCGCACGAGGCCTACCTCGCCGCGCGTGAGGCGATCGCCGAGTCGACCGGTCAGCAGGTCCCCGAGATCGCCGGCATCTCCGCCGGCGGCATGCCCAACCGGGTCAAGTGCCTCCACGTGCTGGCCGGCCAGTCGCTGGCCCAGGGCCCGGGCGTGAACCCGCTCGGCGACGAGGTGCTGGAGGTCCTGGGCGACTGGTGGAAGTCGGGCCCCTGCGTCTCGGCCTCCTCGACCTCGGCCTCCGACTGATCCTGCGTCGCGCTGACTCGTCGTACTGGCGCCCGCCGCGCGCCGCGTGCGCAACGCGCCCACCTGATTACTGCGTTGAGTGCACGATTTCTGTCGAGAGTCGGCCCGACCGCGACACAAATCGTGCACTCAACGCCAACGAGCGGTCTGACGGAGTGAACCGGATCGCACGGAAGTACGGGAGTATGGGTCCACTGGTATGGTGAGCAGTATGAAGACGACGATCGAGATTCCCGATGAGCTTGCGGCGGAGGCCAAGGCGCTCTCCCGCACTCAGCGGACCACGTTGCGCGAGTTGATCGTTGCCGGGCTGCGAGCCGAGCTGCAGCGCCGCAGCGAGAGCGGCCCGCGTGTTGACTTCGTCTTTCCGACCGTCAAGGGCGAAGGGCTGCTTGCTGGCATCACACCCGCTGACGCGATCGCCCGGTCCTACGACCTGCCCGCATGATCGCGGTCGACACGAACGTCCTGGTCTACGCGCACCGAGAGGACAGCCCCCATCACGCTCCGGCGGCTGCGGCCCTCCACGGACTCGCGACGGGCCGGGCCGCTTGGGCGATTCCCTGGCCGTGCGTCCATGAGTTCCTGGCAGTCGTCACGCATCCGCGCATCTATCGGCCCGCCACAGCGCCCGACGTCGCCTTGGCAGCTGTCCGGCAGTTGGTGGATCTGCCCAACCTTCACCTGATCTCCGAGTCGCGCGACCACGCCACCATCCTCGCCGATCTCTTGGGCAACACCTCGGTCGTCGGCCCCAAGGTGCACGATGCGTGCATCGCTGCCATCTGCCTGGGCCACGGTGTCGAGACCCTGTTGAGCGCGGACCGGGACTTCTCGTGGTTCCCGGCGCTGAACGTGGTCAATCCGCTCGTGACCTGACCCGCCTACGATGGCGCCCGTGACGAACCAGGGCGAGCAGACCAACACCGTGGCGGCGATCGACTGCGGCACCAACACGATCAAGCTGATGATCGCGAACCTGCCCGACGTGCTGGTCCGCGAGACCCGCATGGTGCGCCTGGGCCAGGACGTCGACCGCACCGGCCGGCTGGCCGACGAGGCGCTGGCCCGCACGTTCGCCGCGATCGACGAGTACGCCGCACTCATCGAGCAGCACCCGGTCAAGAGACTCCGGTTCTGCGCCACCTCGGCCAGCCGCGACGCGTCCAACGCCGACGTGTTCGTCGCCGGGGTGCGTGAGCGCCTCGGCATCGAGCCCGAGGTGGTCGCCGGCCACGAGGAGGCCCGACTGGCCTTCGACGGCGCGGTCCGCAACCTGCGAGAGGCCCCCAAGACGCCGGTGCTGGTGGTCGACATCGGCGGCGGGTCGACCGAGCTGATCCTCGGCGCCGACCGGCCCGAGCAGGAGTTCAGCATGGACATGGGCTCGGTGCGCATGCACGAGCGTCACCTCCACTCGGACCCGCCGACGGCCGCCGAGATCGCCGCCGCCACGGAAGACATCGACGCGCATCTCGACCGGTGCCCTGTCCCTGCAGGCGATGCGGCCACCGTCGTCGGGGTCGCGGGCACGATCATCACCCTCGCCGCCGGCGTGCTGGACCTGCCGACGTACGACCGCGAGCGCATCGACCAGTCGGTGATCCCGGTGGCCGGGCTGCACGAGTTCACCGAGCGGCTGCTGGCGATGACTCATGAGCAGCGGCTCGCGCTGCCCTACATGCACCCGGGCCGCGCCGACGTCATCGGTGCCGGGGCGCTGGTGCTCGACCGGGTGCTGCGGCGTACGACGGTCGAGACGCTCGTGGTCTCCGAGGCGGACATCCTCGACGGCATTGCCTGGTCGATCAGCTAGAGCGATACGGTCGAGGCACCACACGCTCACGAGGGAGGACGACATGTTGAAGCTCATCAAGGTGCTGTTCTGGATCGCCATCGGCTACGTGCTCGGGGCCAAGGCCGGTCACGAACGCTACGAGCAGATCGCCCGGGCCGCGGGCAAGGTTCGCCAGAGTCCGCCGGTGCAGGCCGGAGTCGCCAAGGCGGAGGAGACCGTGCGGGCGCAGGCCCCGGTCGTGAAGGAGAAGGCGGCCCACGTCGCCAGCGCCGCGGCGGAGAAGCTGCCGTTCGGACACTCCGAGCCCGGCGGCGCGCACCTCGCGCCCGACGCCGGCTCCAACGGTCTGGGCACCAACGGAACCGGCTCCTGACACCCACGTGACCGAGCTGCTGCCGCATCCGCTGACCGGGCAACCGTTCGGCTCGCCGGTGCCGCCCGGCACCGGCTGGCCCGACGACCCCGCGTCACCGGACACGGAGGTCGCCCACACCGCTGACGACGTACCTCGACTCGCGCGCGACGCGTCGCTGTCCGAGCTCGATGCGCGGGTCTCGGTGTGTGCGGCGTGCCCGCGCCTGGTCACCTGGCGTGAGGACGTCGCGCGTGACAAGCGGGCCAGCTTCGCCGACCAGCCCTACTGGGGCAGGCCGATCGCGGGATGGGGCGAGGAGCACCCGGGGATCGTGATCATCGGCCTGGCTCCGGCGGCCAACGGCGGCAACCGGACCGGCCGCATCTTCACCGGCGACCGTTCGGGGGACTGGCTGTTCGCCGCACTGCACCGGGTCGGGCTCGCGGCCCAGGCCACCTCCGAGCACGCCGGCGACGGACAACGGCTGATCGGTGCGCGCATGGTCGCGACCGTGCGGTGCGCCCCGCCCCAGAACCGGCCGACCACCCAGGAGCGCACCACCTGCTCGCCGTGGATCGAGCGCGAGATCGAGCTCCTGGCGCCGACGGTCAAGGTGGTCGTCGCGCTGGGCGGCTACGGCTGGGACGCGACGTTGCGGTCGTTCCGCGCGGCCGGCTTCGACGTACCGAAGCCGAAGCCGAAGTTCGGCCACGGTGCGGAAGCCACTCTCGGCGCCGGGTCCGCCCGCGGCGACGGCGTCACCCTGCTGGGCTGCTTCCACCCCAGCCAGCAGAACACGTTCACGGGTCGGCTGACCGAGGAGATGACCGACGCGGTGCTGACCCGGGCCAAGGAGCTGGCCGGCGAGTGAGTGGGCGGAGCTCGGGTCCGGCAGAATGGGCGCCGTGACTCTCCACGCCATCACCGTCCTCGGCCACGACCGCCCCGGCATCATCGCCGAGACCACCGCAGTCCTCGGCGGACTCGGGCTGAACCTCGAGGACTCCTCGATGACCCTGCTGCGCGGCCACTTCGCGATGACGCTGATCAGCGCGGGCGACGCCGACGTCGACACGGTCGAGGCGGCGCTCGCTCCGCTGGCGTCCGGCGGCGACCTCACGGTGTCGGTGCGCGAGCTCCCGGTGGAGAGGGTCGCGGACCTGGCTGGTACGTCGTGGGTGCTGAGCGTGCACGGCGGAGACCGCCCCGGCATCGTGTCGTCGGTGGTGTCCCGGGTCGCCGAGGTGGGCGGCAACATCACCGACCTGACCACGCGACTGGCCGGAGACCTCTACGTCCTGGTCGCCGAGGTGGACCTGCCGAAGGACGTCGACTCCGACGCACTGCTGGTGTCGCTGCGGGAGACCGCCGCCGAGCTCGGGGTGGGCGTGAGCCTGCACGAGGTCGAGGCCGACGAGCTGTGAGCTCGGCGGACCTCAACGACGAAGTCGCCGCGTGGACCGAGTCCTCGCTGGCTGTCGAGGGGCGCGTCCTCGAGGTGGTCACCGCCCCGGCGTCCGTGCTCTCCACCGTCGGCGCCGACGTCGACCCGACCTCGCCCGAGATCGTGCAGCTGGCCGCCGACCTGGTCGCCACGATGCGGGTCTCGCCCGGCTGCGTCGGCCTGGCCGCGCCCCAGGTGGGGGAGTCGGTCAAGGTCTTCTGCGTCGACGTCTCCGAGCACCCCAAGACCCGCGACCACCACGGCACCTTCGTGCTGTGCAACGCCGAGGTCGTCGAGTCCTCCCGCAACGAGAAGGCCCGGGAGGGCTGCATGAGCGTCCCCGACTTCACCGGTGACGTGAAGCGGGCGACGCGGGTCGTCGTACGCGGGCAGCTGCCGGGGACCGGCGAGACCGTGACCCTGCGCGCCAACGCCTTCGAGGCGCGTGCGCTGCAGCACGAGATCGACCACTGCGACGGCCTGCTGTTCCTGGACCGGGCCGCCGGCGCGCACGCCATCCACGCCCGCAAGACCTACTTATAGTCGGGACCCGGGAGCCCCCGTATCCCAACTGGCAGAGGAAGAGGTCTTAAAAACCTTTCAGTGTGGGTTCGAACCCCACCGGGGGTACGTCAGATCGACCGGCCGGCCCGCTCGGCCGCGGCTTGCGCCGCCGACCGACCACGATCGTGCACACGTCGAGCTGTGACCACGATTTCGCGAATTCCTGCGTCACAACAGCCCACCTGCATGATCGTGGTCGCTCAGCAGCCGACCGCGTCGGCCCGAGGTCAGTGCAGCAGGCCCTCGAGCAGCGGTACGACGGCAGTGGCCGGCGGCAACGCGTTGACCTCGGCCTGGACGCGCTGCGCGGCGGAGCGGAACAGGTCGTCGTTGAGCACGTCGTCGACCGTGTCTGCGAGGTCGGCTGCCGTGACCTCGACCGCGTCCAGCTCGACGGCCACGCCCATCGCCACCGCCTGGTCGGCGTTGTGCGGTTGGTCGGCGCCCAGGGGCAACAGCACCGACGGCAGCCCGTGGGAGAGCGCGCCCATCAGGCTGCCGGATCCGCCGTGCGAGATCATGAGGTCGCAGCTCGGCAGCAACGTGGCTTGGGGCACGAACCGCTCGATCCGCACATGGGGCGGCTGCGGTCCGAAGGAAGCGGGGTCGAGCTTGCTGCCGACGGTGACGACCACGTCGGCGTCGACCTTGCTCAGCCCGGCCAGCACCCGCTCGATCAGGTCGCCCGACGCGCCACCCATGACCGTGCCCAGGGTGAAGTAGACCTGCGGCCTGGGGTGACGGGCTCGTACCCGCACTGGATCGCCGGGTCGGTAGAGGAAGGCATCGGCCGGCAGCGGATGCCCGGGGTGGCGCAGGCTCGGCAGGAACGGGGAGAGCACCAACGCACCGTGAAGCCGTTCGAGCCCGGGGTCTGCGGGGAGTCCGTGCTCGGCACGCACCTCATCGAGCACCGGCGCCACCAGGTCGCGGCGCAGCAGCGCGCCCGAGGCGAGCACCAGCACCGTCGCGCACGGCACCCCGCAGCGCTCGGCGGCGACCGCGGAGCCGAAGTCGGCCTCGTCACGCACCACGACATCGGGCACGAACTCGCCGATGATCTCGCGCAGTGCGGTCGCATGCCGCCGCGCGCCCCTACCGGCGAAGTTGTCGGCCAACTCGCGCTCGGCGGCCTCGCGGTCGGCCGGCTCGTGGGGAGAGTCGTCGCGCAAACCGGCGTTCGGGTCTCCGCCCGGTGGGTGGGGATCGCTGGTGCCGAAGGCGGTGAACCCGGCGCCATGGATGACGTCCAGCAGCTTGCCCGACCCGGCGACTGCCACCGTGTGGCCGGTCGCCTCGGCTGCGCGGGCGATCGGGACGAGCGGCCAGAAGTGGCCCTGTCCGCCGATGAACGTGAAGAGGATCCGCATCCCGGCCAACCTACTCCTGGGGCCCTCGTTGGTTGAGGAGGTCACCGCGCCTTCGCTGGTTGAGGAGGTCGACGCACCTTCGTTGGTTGAGGAGGTCGCCGCGCCTTCGTTGGTTGAGGAGGTCGCTCTGCGACCGTCTCGAAACCAAAACGCGCTCGGGTTTGGCGCCGGCGTACTCTGGGTAACGAGTCTTTCGGGTGGGCAGGGGGTCTACTACAAGGAGGACAGCCGTGAGCGAAGTCTTCGGTCTGTTGCTGACATTCGCCCTGTTTCTCGGCGTCATGGGGCTCACCTTCCAGGCGTACGGCGAGTGGGCCCGCCGCAAGAGGTAGCTACTCCACGCTCCACTCGATCGCCGGTGCCCGCACGCGTGCGCAACGCGGGCAGCCAAAGTTGTCGGTGAGGTGGACCCGGGCCACGAGCACGCGGTCTGCGTCCTTGTCAGCGACAGAGACCAGCGCGGCATCGATGTCGTCGACCATCAGCTTGGCCCGGCGGAACATGCCCCACTCGCCGTCCGACACGTCGCCCCACGTCAGGTAGAGGAAGCGCTCGCCGCGGCGACCGTGCACGGCCTCGCCGCGCCAGTCCGGGCCGTCGTCCGTGGGCACGACGCGTACGTCGAACTCCTAGCTCGCCTCGCGCGCGTCACCCCGCACCGGCTCGTGGGGGAGCCGGCCGACCTGCAGCGCGACGTGCACGTTCGTGTGCTCGGCGTACGCCCGGCCCGGCAGGTGGTGGCCCTCGATCCGCACGCGCATGTCCCGATCCTCCCCGCTGGTTGATGAGGCGCGCCAGCGCCGTCTCGAGACCAAGCGTGATACCAACAGAACACCAGCCCCATCCGGAACATTCGACGCAGGCCATTCGTTTTCACTGATGCAGGCAGCCCCTAGACTGAAGATGCACGTGGGAGTCGTCAGAGCGACGGCACCGCCCGGCCTCCAAGGAGGAGACCACCATGAAGAGCAACAACCCGGTGTTCAACCGCTCGCCCGAGTTCAACGGGCAGGCCAACGCCTATGGCAATCAGACCTACGCCGGCAACGGCCAGACGTACCCGGGCTACGGCCAGCAGCCCGTCTCCGACCCGTCGCAGTGGGGCACCGGTGCTCCCGGCCAGACCGGCTACGGACAGGGCCAGGTCGACCAGGGCCGCATGACGATCGACTCGGTCGTGCAGAAGACCGCGATCTCGTTGGGCCTGGTCATCGTGACCGCGCTCGCGACGTGGATCCTCACGCCCGAGATCAAGGACAACGCCAACCTGACGCAGAGCGACCTCAACCAGCTGATTGCTGCGGTGACGATCGGTAGCCTTGGCGCCTTCGCGCTGTCCATGGTCAACTCCTTCAAGCGCAGCGTCAGCCCGGCCCTCGTGCTGCTCTTCTGTGCGTTCGAGGGTGTCGCCCTCGGCGGCCTCAGCAAGCTGTTCGACGCCCAGTTCGGTCAGGGCGTGGTCAGCGGTGCCGTGATCGGCACCTTCGCTGCCTTCGCCGGCACGCTCGCTGCCTACAAGTTCTTCAACATCAAGGTTGGCGCGAAGTTCCAGAAGTTCGTGATCGCAGCTGTCTTCGGCATGATCGGGCTCTCGCTGATGGAGCTCGTGCTGGGCATGTTCGGTGCCCAGATCGGCCTGTTCGGCGTCAGTGGCCTCGGCATGATCACCGCCTTCGCCGGCCTGATCCTCGGTGTCTTCATGCTGATCATGGACTTCGACTTCGTAGAGAAGGGCGTTGCCGCCGGTCTCCCGGAGAAGGAGTCGTGGCGCGCGGCCTTCGCGATGACCGTGAGCCTGGTCTGGATCTACACCAACCTGCTGCGCATCCTGGCCTTCTTCAGCCAGGACTGACCCACCTCTGACACCCCAGTTCCGCCACGGCGGACTTCGCGAGGCGCTCCCCAATTTCGGGGGGCGCCTCGTGGCATTTAGTGGGCCTACCCATTTCGGGCCACCCCGGTCTAGTCCATACGGGTGGTCTCTGCGCCCAAGGGGACCGTTTTACCGGGTTTCGCGTATGGCGCGTCCTGCATCGCCCTAATGTCCATTTTGGCCGGGGGATGGCCAGGGACCTAGGGGTGGACACATGTGTGGGGAACACAAACGAGCACGCATGCGCGATGAGCGCGGTGCGGCTGCGGTCGAGTTCGCGCTGATCTCGGTCATCCTGCTGACTCTGCTCATCGGGATCATCCAGGCCTCCATCTTCTTCTGGGGCTACCAGACCGGTGCCAACGCTGCGCGCGAGGGAGCACGGCAGTACGCCGTGGATCCGTGCAATGCCGATGCGACCGACAACGACACCAAGGTTCGCGACTTCGTGGGCGGTGCCGCGTCGGGCACGATTGGCGTGACTCACGTCTTCAGCGGCTCCACGCCACCTGAGACTGGCGATGAAGTGACCGTCACGGTGACCTTCAGCACGCCGTCAATCGGGGGATTGCTCCCTGACTTCCCTGCCGTGACCAAGAGCGCGTCGGCACGTGTCGAAGACGTCCAGGACTGTTCATGAGGCGCGTCCTCGGCCTCGACCGCCCGCGCGACGAGCGCGGTGCGTCCGCAATCCTCTTTGCCATTCTGGCCCTGGCTCTGATGGGCGTCAGCGCCGTGGCAGTCGACATGGGTCAGGTCTACGCGAAGCGGTCGTCACTGCAGAGTGCAGCCGACCATGCCGTGCTGGCCGCAGCAGCGGAGCTCGACGGCACGAACATCTGCACTCAGGCCGCCGTCGACGCCGCGACCAAATACCTTCGCGACAACTGGATCGACGACTCCGGCGACCCGATCAACGTCGATCTCACCGGATCTCCGGGAGACCCGACGGGCTTCATCAAGTGCACGGGCTGGAACGTGAAGCTCTGGGCGCCGGATGCGACTGTGAACTTCGGGCTGGCCAAGGCAGTTTCCAACGTCTCGAGCGTGGAAGTACCCGCGTATGCCGAGGCGGGCGTCTTCTCTCCGGCCACGGGAGTGATGCCGGCGTTCGCCGTCACGGGGTGCGACTACGGTCCGCAGACGCTGCTCGACCCGCCCGGCGGTCACGAGACCGTCTATATTCCGACGCTCCCCGAGTCCACTGGGGCTTTTACGCCGTACCCGGACGTGAACCTGAACTCAGCGCCGAACGGTGTCAGCCCAGCCGTCATCACGCTCAATCAGTTCAGCGCCCTCGACATCTATGCGTCCGCGAACCCGGCGAACAAGAGTCTGGCTGGAGTTAATGTCATCTCGTTCTCGACCGAAGACGGGGCGATCGTGAAGGTCCCGATCACGGCCTCGCCGGTGCCGTTCACCGTGACGGCCGGCCAGCTCCATCTTACGGAGATCCCCTCTGCGGTCCGTACCGTCGAGAAGGTGTGGTGGGTGCGGGTCTCCAGGGACAACGGAGCCCACTGGAGTTCTCCGCAGACCGCACTGCCGCTCAGGGTCGGTGACCCCCTGCTGGAGTGCGCGGGGGCGAGCAATGAGGGCAACTTCGGCACGATCGACTTGCCGCACCTCGACCCGAGCGCCAATGCGACCAACGCGATCGCGTGGAACATAGCGACGAAGGTCGATTTCGACCTGACCACGCTAGGGGGCACCAACGGCTACTGCACACCCGGCGTTGGAGGGGCCGTCGATCCCACCGACGACGGCACCAACTGCGTCCAGGCGCAAACGGGCTTCGCGGGCAATCCCGCCACGGCAGGACTGATCACCGGCCCCACCAATGGGACGCCTGGCCGGCTCGACAAGACACCGACCGCGAGCGGCTGCGATCGGAACGGCGGGTCGAGTGACTTCGAGACGCCCAAGATCCAGGGCACGAAGTACATGATCAACGACGACACGTTGACCTGCTTCTTCACGAACTCCTCGACGACGATCAGCACGATCGCCACTCCGGGTTACAACAGCGGCGAGGTCATCAACGCCGACGTCTTCAAGTCTCCGCGTTTCTTCTGGGTGCCGGTCTTCGATGTGCAACCCAGCACTGGCAACTCGAACCACTACTCCATCGTCGACTTCCGACCGGCCTTCATCACTGGCGAGCTGGGTGGATCGACCAAGGCTGCCAGCGTGTTCGACTCCGGCACCGACAACGGGCTGAGTTTCGCAAGTGCCGGAATCGAAAGTCTGAAGGTCGTCTTCTTCGACCCCGACGCTCTGCCGGAAAGCATGGCCGGTGGGCCCGTCATGACGTATCTCGGCGTCGGCACCAAGGTAATCGTCCTCGTCGACTGACGACTCGGGGCGAACACGACTTCAAGCGACAAGGACAACACTCATGGCAAGACGCTCAATCCTCCTGATGGCGGCGCTGTTCATTGCAGCGCTCGGCACCGCGATGATCGTGATGTACGTGCAGGGCATCGATGCCCGGGCCACCGAAGGCCAGGAACTGGTCGAGGTGCTCACCGTCACGGACACCATCGATGCGGGTGAGTCCGTGAAGGACGCGCAGTCGGCCGGCAAGTTCGAGACCACCGAGGTGGTTCGTGACGACATGGTCGATGGCGCATTGACTTCGACCAACTCAATCACCAATGACGTTGCCCTCGGCGCGATCTACCCCGGTGAGCAAATCATCAGCAAGAAGTTCGGTGCTGCCGGCTCCGAGGCGGCGCTGACGATCCCCGACGACAAGCTGGCCATCAGCGTCGACCTCACTGACCCAGCCCGTGTGGCCGGCTTCGTGATCCCCGGCTCCGAGGTGGCGATCTTCGCTTCCGGCGACCCGGAGGCGATCAAGGCCGACGGCAGCACTCAGAAGCTTTCGACCTACACGCGGCTGCTGGTCTCCAAGGTGCAGGTGATCGGCGTCGGCACGACCACGATCACCTCGAAGACCACCAAGACCAAGGAGGGCGAGACCACCGAGGAGATTCCACGCACGATCCTCACTCTCGCGGTCGACCAGGAGCAAGCTGAGAAGTTGATCTTCGCCGACCGCAACGGTGACCTCGCCTTTGCATTGCTCAGTGAAAAGTCCAAGGTCAAGGACGGCCCGGGCGTCGTCGTCCGCGACATCATGCCCGAAGTCTTCGCGGGGATCGGGCAATGACCACCCTGGTCGAGCAGGACCCGGAGATGATCCGCCTCGTGCGTGAAGAGCTGGGTGCTGACGTGACTGTGGTCGACTCGTTGGACAAGTTGCAGGAGCACTTGGACCAGCACATCCACGAATTCGCCGTGGTGCTCGGCACGTCGGTCGAGACTGGTGCCGCCTGCGTTTTCGCCGAGGCCAGCCGCATCCAGCGCCCCGCGCTCGGAGTGATCATGCTTCGAGCGGTCGTCGACACCGACCTCCTGGCCACCGCGCTGCGCTCGGGCATGCGCGACGTGCTCGCGGCTGATGACCTGGTCGGCCTCGGAAGCGCGGTCGGTAGGGCTCGCACGCTGGCCCACGCAATGAGTGGAACCGCGGATCGTGCGGCCGAGGCCAAGGACGGCGCCTTGTTCACGGTGTTCTCCACCAAGGGTGGTGTCGGCAAGAGCATGGTCGCCACGAACGTTGCGGCCTCGCTGGCAGACCAGGGTCACCGAGTCTGCATCGTCGACCTCGACGTCCAGTGCGGCGACGTGGCCATCATGTTGCAGCTGACCCCGATGCACACCCTGGCCGATCTGACCCAGTTGTCCGGGCGCATCGACCCGAGCGGCATTGAGTCACTGCTGAGCCAGCACTCGGAGCGCCTGAGCGTGTTGGCTGCGCCCGTGCAGCTCGAGACCCATGTGCAGCCCGACCAGGTCTCCTCCGTGTTGGCCACGCTCAAGACCATGTTCGACGCCGTCGTTGTCGACACCTCCGGTGCCTTCGACGACCACGCCCTCGCCGCCCTCGACCACAGCGACATGTTGATCGTGGTGGGCACGCTCGACATTCCGTCGTTGAAGAGCCTCAAGCTCGCCGCGGGAACGCTCGACCTGCTCAACTTCCCGCGTGAACGCTGGCGTCTGGTGCTCAACAGGGCCGACTCCAAGGTGGGTCTGTCCGCCAAGGAGTTCGAGGAGACCCTTGGCGTCAACGCCACGATCAGCCTCCCATCGAGTCGCGACGTGCTCGCTGCCGTCAACCGCGGCGAGGCCATCGTCCGCTCGAACTCGGGGCACCAGATCAGCAAGACCCTGGCCGGCTTCGCCGGACAGTTGTACGCCGACGCGGCACCCGCGCCAGCCCAGGATGCGACGTCCGGGTCCCGACGGGGGAGCCGACGCAAGCTCCGGATGAAGAAGGTGAGCTGAGATGGCACTTGCAGACCGCATCCAGGCGGCACAGCGCAGCATGACCCTGGTCAACAGCGACCCGGAGGCGGGTGTGCCGGCCGGGGGCCGAGCGAAGCGCCCGACGCTGCGTGACCCTTTCGCCGACCTGAAGAAGGTCGTCCACGCCCAGTTGGTGACCGCGCTCGGTCCGAAGCTCTACGACGTCAACATGACGGCGAGCGAGCTCGAGGTGCAGGTGCGAGCCGCACTGCAGACTGCGATTGCGACGACAGACCAGCCGATGTCAGGTGCGGACCGCACCCGCATCACGCAGGAGATCGCCGACGACATCCTCGGCTATGGCCCGCTCGAGCCGCTGCTGCGCGATCCTGACCTCACCGAGGTCATGGTCAACAGTGCCACCGACATCTTCGTGGAGCGCAACGGAAAACTCACTCGAGTCGATGCCATCTTCAGCGATGAAGCACACCTGCGCCGCACCATCGACAAGATCGTCGGCAAGATCGGCCGCCGCGTCGACGAAGTCAGCCCAATGGTCGATGCACGACTGCCCGACGGCAGCCGTGTGAACGCGATCATCCCGCCCTTGGCGTTGGACGGTTCCAAGCTCACCATCCGCAAATTCTCGGAGGACCCGTACACCGTCGAGGACCTGATCTCCTTCGACACCTTGAGTCGCGAGTCGGCGACACTGCTCGAAGCCTGCGTCAAGGGACGCCTCAACATCCTCGTCTCTGGTGGAACCGGCGCCGGCAAGACTACGACCCTCAACGTGCTCTCCTCCTTCATTCCTGAGGACGAGCGCATCGTCACCATCGAAGACGCCGCTGAGCTTCGGCTCCACCAGGAGCACGTGCTCCGGCTCGAGTCCCGACCGGCGAACATCGAGGGCAAGGGCGCGGTTCACATCCGCGACCTGGTGCGCAACTCGCTTCGCATGCGTCCCGACCGCATCGTCGTCGGCGAGATCCGTGACGCATCGGCGCTCGACATGTTGCAGGCGATGAACACCGGCCACGACGGCTCGATCTCGACCGTCCACGCCAACACCCCCCGCGACGCCCTGGCGCGCGTGGAGACCATGGTGATGATGGCAGGGATGGAGCTCCCGGTGCGCGCCATCCGCGAGCAAGCCTCGAGTGCCATCGACCTGATCATCCAGCAGACCCGCCTCAAGGACGGCACCCGTCGCATCACCGCGATCACCGAGATTGTCGGCATGGAGGGCGACATCATCACCCTCCAAGATGTCTTCCTCTTCGACTACGCGGCTGGATTCGACGAGCACGGGCGTGCGCGCGGGCACCTCAAGTCGACAGGTTTGCGTCCGCGCTTCATTGACCGCTTGGCTGACCACAACGTGCACGTCGACCCCGCAATCTTTGCGATGGGGGCCTACCGGTGATCATGCGCAATCTCGTTCGGGCATCTGCCGCTCTCGGGGCAGTGGGGATCATGCTGCTCTCCTCTCCGGCACATGCGGCCGACGAAATCAACATCGACCACGTAGAGTCCGCGGACGGCGAGGTCTCCGTGCTGGTCGCGGTCGACAAACTTCCCGGTGGAGCCACTCCCGACCTGGACGCGATGGCGATCACCGTCAATGGCGACCCGGTCGAGGCGACAGCCAAGACCGTTGAAGCGGGTGAGATCGACCGGACCACTGTCCTCGTACTCGACACCAGTCGCAGCATGCGCGGCGCCCCGATAGAAGACGCGAAGGCCGCGGCCAAAGCGTTCGTCGATGCGGCGCCCGCCGACGTCAAGATCGGTCTGTTGACCTTCTCCGGAACCGTGCAGAGCTCCATCGAGCCGACCACTGATCACGCCACGCTGGCGGCTGCCATCGACGACATCGGGTTGACCCTCGGCACCCGCGTCTACGACGCCGTGGTGGAGGCCGTCGACCTCGCCGGCGAGGATGGTGCCCGCAATGTGCTGGTGCTCTCCGACGGCAAGGACCAGGGGGGCGGTGCTCCGATCGAGGACGCGATCGCAGCGGCTACCGACAGTGAGGTCGTCGTCGACGTGGTCTCCCTCGACCAGCGACCCGCGAACCGGGCCCTGCTCGCCCAGATCTCTGACGCGAGTGGTGGCAGCGTCATCGACGCCGACCCTAGGGCGCTGAAGGGCGTCTTCACCGCACAGGCCGACGCGCTGGCTAGCCAGGTGCTGGTCACCTTCGAAGCCCCCAAGACATCCTCAGATGAGGTGAATCTCGGGGTCCAGGTGAGCTCCGGAGGCGCGACGTACGTCGACAGCGCGTTGGTCACCATTGCCGTGGCAGACCAGGGCCCCAAGGCTGTCTCGCACGGCGAGGCCAAGGTGGGCAGGGGGGCCTTGCTCCTCGGGGGACTTGCGCTCGGCATAGGTCTTGCGGTCGTCCTTGCGACGGTGATGATGGGTGCCAGGGGACAGACTGCGAACCAGAAGCGGCTGGCCGCCTACCTCGGTGAGGCGAAGCCCGCCGGGGCGGGGAAGCGAGCCGGCGAGCCGTCGTCTGGCAGCCTCAAGGATTCCGCGGTCGCTCTGACCGAGAACTTCGTCAAGGGAGACTTTGAGCAGCGTCTCAATCAGCGGCTGGCTGGCGCGGACGTGAAGTTGACCGCCGCCGAATGGCTGCTGATCCATGCGGGGATCGCAATCGGTGCGGGGTTCGTCGGCTTCATATTGCGCGGCGGTGCCCTGATGCTGGTCCTGACGCTCTTGGGCGCCATTTTGCCTTGGCTGTATTTGAAGCGTCGACACAAGAAGCGCTTGACGGCCTTCAACGGGCAGTTGGCGGAGACATTGACCTTGATGGCGGGTGGGTTGTCGGCCGGGTTGTCCATGCCGCAGGCGATTGACTCGGTGGTGCGTGAAGGAAACGAGCCCATCGCTGGCGAACTGCGCCGCGCATTGGTAGAGGCGCGTCTTGGTGTGCAGATCGAGGAAGCACTCGATGCGATCGCCCAACGGATGGAGAGCCAAGACTTCGCGTGGGTGGTGATGGCGATCCGCATCCAGCGTGAGGTCGGAGGCAACCTGGCCGAGTTGCTGACCACAGTCGCCAACACACTGCGTGAGCGCGACTACCTCCGTCGGCAGGTCCAGGTCTTGAGCGCAGAAGGCCGGATGTCCGGCTGGGTTCTCGGAGGGCTGCCGATCATGATGTTCCTCTATCTACTTCTGGTTCGGCCCGACTCGGCGCGAATTCTCTATTCAGAACCAGCAGGCCTTGGCCTGAGCGCCGCGGCAATCACCCTGTTGGGCCTGGGCTTCTTCACCATGTCCCGGATCGTAAAGATCGAGGTTTGACCGTGTCTTCTGGAATGTTCCTCCTCGCCGGCGGATTGTTGCTGTTCGCGGCCTTCGCACTGTCCCTTTCAGTGATCGGAGTCGCCACGGCGGAGCGTCGATCAGTCGGTCGCTCGCTGGCTGCCATCAAGGCCATCGACAGTGCACCCGACGTGCTGAAGGAAGAGCTGGACCGCCCCTTTTCCGAGCGTGTCATTGCCCCGCTCGGGGAAAAGCTCGTGGGTGTCGGCAAGAAGTTGACGCGCTCTGATGCTGCCGACCGAATCCGGCACAAGCTCGACATCGCTGGAAACCCGGCCGGATGGGACGTCAACCGCATCATCGGGCTGAAAGTTCTCGGAATGGGCGTTCTCGGTGTGCTTGCTTTCCTCTACATGCTCGGAACGGAAGCCGGTTTCGCAAAGGTTGTCCTTATCACAGGTGGCGTCGGGGCAGTGGGCTACCTGATGCCGAACATCCTTCTGCACAATGCGGGCCAGAAGCGCGAGTTGGAAATGCTCAACTCGCTTCCTGACGCGCTCGACTTGTTGACCATTTCGGTGGAGGCCGGTCTGGGATTCGACGCAGCAGTGGCTCGTGTCGCCAAGAACACCACCGGGCCACTTGCCCAGGAGTTCGCCCGTCTCCTCCAGGAGATGCAGATCGGCGTCGGTCGCATGGAAGCGATGCGCGCCATGGGCGAACGCACCACCATTGCAGACCTCAAGTCCTTCTGCTTGGCCATGGTGCAAGCCGATCAGCTCGGCATCCCGATCGCGAGGGTGCTTCGCATCCAGAGCGCTGAGATGCGCACCAAGAGGCGTCAGCGCGCCGAAGAAGCGGCCCAGAAGGTGCCTGTGAAGATTCTCTTTCCGCTGATCTTCTTCATTCTGCCGTGCCTGTTCATCGTCGTCATCGGACCGGTAGTCCTACAAGCAAGCGGAATCTTTGACTGATGCGACTGCAAACACCGAATGGCTCTCGCTCAGGCTCCGCGCTTGGAAGAACCTGGCGCGTCACGACCGCGACGAGGGTGTTCGTGCTTGCCGTGGCCGCCGGCCAAGTTCTCGCGGTTGGGAGCCTCGACTCAGTCGGCATCCTGCTTCTCTCGCTGGTGCTGGTGGCGTCGGTTGCGTGCGTCTTCGAGCTTGATCCGGTCGGTGCGCAATCACCATGGACACCGGTGGCCGAGGGAGTGCTGGCAGCCATCCTGATGGGCACCACACAGGCACCTGTCGTGCCGTTGCTGATCTACCTCGTAGCCCCGCCGGTGATCGCGGGCCTGCGTCATGGCTGGGTGACCACCGCCAATACGGCATTGGCCTCCGGTGCGGCCATGCTGGGAGCTTGGGGCGCTGCTGACGCCTTGGGCAACCAGGGTTCACAGATGTCCGCCTCCCTGCCATGGTTGGCGTTCGGTCTAGGTGCCGGTCTCATGGCCTCTTGGCTTGGCCGGTCAGTGCGGCAGATGGAGGACTCGCAGGCGCCGTACGCCGCAGCCCACCACCTCGTCTCCCAGTTGCACACGCTGGCCACGCGAATGCCGGTGGGGCTGGATGCGCTGTCGGTCGCTCGGACGCTCCACGACGAGGCCCGCCTAACTGTAACGGTGGAGCGGTCCGCACTGATCCTCAAGACCGGCGACGACACCTTCGACACCGTGGTGGCCGAGGGGCCAGTCACCGACGCCGACGAGAAGACGGCCTCGATCTGTGTGTGGACCGGTCGACCGCGTGTGGGCAAGGGACTGGTGGCCTTGCCGCTGCGAGTGGGCGAGCACTGTTTCGGTGCTCTCCTGCTCGCTCGCACGGCTACGTGGTCAAAGGCGGAGCTCTCCGATCTCCAGGCGCTTGCGGACACTCAGGCCGTTCGTCTGGACACGGCTCTTCTGTTCGACGACGTGCGATCAATGGCGACCTCCGAGGAGAGGAACCGGCTCGCACGTGACATCCACGACGGCGTGGCACAGGAGATCGTCTCACTCGGCTACCTGGCCGACGAGATTGCAGACACCAGCGGCGACGCTTCCACACGTCAGTTGGCCGATGACCTGCGCGCCGAGATCACTCGTGTGGTCAGTGAATTGCGCTTCTCCATCTTTGACCTGCGGCATGATCTCGATGAGGCCAGCAGTGTTTCGGGAGCATTAGCTGAGTATGTCCGCGAGGTCAGCCACCAGAGCGGCCTGCGTGTGCACCTCCTCTTCGACGAACGCGGGCCAAGGCTCTCCCAGCGAGTTGAGCAGGAGTTGTTGCGCATAGGACAGGAGGCGATCGGCAACGTGCGCAAGCATGCCCGTGCGATCAACCTTTGGGTCACCCTCACCAGTGACGGAAAGTGCGTCCGGTTGGTCATCGAGGACGACGGGGTCGGGGCAGCGGTTGCACGCCAAGGTCACTACGGACTGCACACGATGCGTGAGCGGGCGGAGCGAATTGACGCAGATTTCAGCATCGCGCCGAGACCGGATGGTGGCACTGTGGTGACAGTGCAGTCCAGGAACACGAGTGCAAGCCCGGAGGATTCGAAAGATGACCACACGCGTCCTGCTCATAGATGACCATGAGTTGATCCGACAGGGCCTCGCCCGAGCCTTCGAACGCCACGGCGAAATGACAGTCGTCGGTCAAGCCGGGAGCGTCGCCGAAGGCAGGGCTGCTTGGTCCGCGCTCCATCCGGACGTCGTGGTGACCGACCTCCAATTGCCGGACGGAACCGGCCTGGAGGTTATCCGTGCGCTCCGCGCTGAGAGCGCGGAGGTCGGCTTGGTGATGCTCACCATGCATGCCGGCGACGACCAGATCTTCGCTGCCATGGAGGCCGGCGCATCCGCCTTCGTCGGCAAGGACAGCAAGGCGAGTGAAGTGGTTCAGGCAGCCGCCCACGCCGCAGTGTCGCCACGCAACTTTCTATGCTCCGGCCTGACTGCGGCGATGATCAGACGCACTTCGGGACCTCAACCGACAAGGCTGACCGGTCGCGAGCAAGAAGTCCTGGAGCTGCTCGCGGAGGGCTTGGGCACCGCGGCTATCGCCGGCAAGCTGTTCATGAGCGAGTCGACGGCGAAGACTCACATCACCCGCATCTACGAGAAGCTCGGTGCCTCCAACCGTGCCCAGGCCCTGGTGACTGCTATGCGCACCGGCCTGCTCTCCTCAGTCACGCCCTGACGGTCAGTGGACCAGACCACTTGGTGGGTTGGCGGGTAGTCCGAAATGACCATGGGGTGCGAGCGGATCACCCGATCCGCGCGGATCGGATTCCCGAGAGTATTGGATCCAGAACGAGTCCTGTGGGGGCTCGGACTCAGTTTCCGTAGGACTCAAACCAAAGGGAGAAATCCAATGCTCGAGAAGTTCATCACCCTCATGCTCGTCGGCCCGGCCAAGAAGGACGAAGAGAAGGGTGCAACCGCAACGGAGTACGGCCTGCTCGTCGCGTTCATCGCCGTCGTCATCATCGTGGCCGTCACCCTGTTCGGTAGCGCGCTGAACAACTTCTTCCAGGACATGGTCACCGAGGTCAACAGCTGGTGATCTGACGCTGCGTGTGGCCGGCCGCCGTCGACGGGTTCGTCGCGGCGGCCGGTTTGCTTTCACAACCAACTGTCATCGTCTGGAGGGACACATGAAGCAGATCAGGCAGGCGTCGGTCCGCCCGAGTTCACACCGCTCGGAGCGTGGAGCGACCGCGACTGAATATGGGCTTCTCGTCTGTTTCATCGCCGCCGTGATCGTCATCGCCGTGACCCTGTTCGGGACTGCGCTGAATGATGTCTTTGATCGATTGGCAACTGCAGTACTCACTTTCTGAGTAACTGAATGTCTCGGGCGAAGGCGGGAGATGCCTGACATGAGCCTCTTCGGGAGGAGCCTGGCATGAGCGCCGATCGAGATTGCATTGAAAGAATGATTGGGAGAAATTCGAATGACAACCGTGCGTGACTCGGGCTCCTCGGCTGAGCAGGAAGTGGTCGCCGCGACCAGGCGTGGGCTGCCCGTCTGGATGCCCATGACCGTATTCGGACTCTTGATGGTCATGGTCGTTCGACAGGCATCTCGGCCACTCTCCGACTCAGACACCTTCTGGCACTTGCGGTTGGGAGAGCAGATTTGGAACGCTCGTTCCCTTGCAACCCCGGACTGGTCCACTGGAGATGATCGTTCCTGGGTTCTGACCCAGTGGCTGCCGGAAGTGGTTGCATCCCGCTTCGAGGCTTGGTTCGGACTGGCGGGCGTTGCTTGGCTGTTCGGGGCATGCCTTTTGGCTCTCGTGGTGGCGGTCTTCTTCACGTGTCGTCGACAAGCTGGCTTGCTCGCAAGCGCGTTCGCGGCGGGACTCAGCATGATTGCAATGAGCGCGAGCCTGTCCCCGAGGCCACACATGGTCACCTACATCCTGCTCGCGGTGACGGTCGGTGCTTGGTTGTCAACCGGAGCGGATCTTCGACCGCGCTGGTGGTTGCTGCCCATGACATGGCTATGGGCGTGTTCGCACGGCATGTGGTTCACCGGCCCGCTCATTGGCCTTGTGATGGTTGCCGGGCTTCGTCTCGACGGTCGCGTCACCGGCAGGGAGTTCCGGAAGTTGGGCCTGATCCCGATCGGATCCATTCTGCTTGCGGCAGCTACACCGGTCGGTCCTCAACTCCTTGCCGCACCGTTTGCAGTGGGTGGGATCAGCGCCTATGTCACTGAGTGGCAACCGCCTTCTTTTCGCACTCTCGGTCCCGCCGTCGCGATGCTGGTTCTTGCACTGGTAGTGATCACGTGGTCGCGGACCGAAAAGCGTGTTCCGTGGACGATGCTGTTGCTGTTGCTGATGGCCACGGGGTGGACCTTGCTCGCCGCACGGACTGTGACCTTGGGCGCGATCATTGCAGCGCCATTGTTGGCGGCCGCTGTTCAGACGTGGTTGCGGCGGAAGCCCGAACTTCGGGCTGCCTGGGAGAAGCCCTTCGTGTTCGGAACAGCGGCGGTGTGCCTGGTCGGGCTATTCCTCGCAGTGTCTCGGACTGCCGACGAGCCCGCAGGAGTTCCATCAGAGTTCGATCCGCAATTGAGTGCCCTGGCCGACGGCACGCCGATACTCAATGACTATGGAGTTGGAGGTTGGCTGCGATGGGCGCATCCGGAACTCGACCCACTCATCGACGGACTGACTGAGGCATACACGCTTCAAGAGCTGAGTGACTACGGAAAGGTCACCGATGTTGCGGAGGGTTGGGAGCAGGTGGTTCAGGACTCTCGAGCTCAACACGCCTTGCTTCTCGAGTCCTCGCCACTTGCGGTTGCCCTTGAGGATCGCCTGTCCTGGAACGTCCTCGGTACCGATGAGGGCTACGTGCTCTTGAAGGCGCCTTCATGATTCAGAACGGCCTGCCATCCGACTGCTGGCGATTGGGCCGCCGACCTGTCCTGGATGGTGTTCGTGGGGCCGCAATCCTTCTGGTGATGCTGGCCCACACCAGGATCGAACAGGTGCACGCTGCCGGAACTGTCGGCGTGACTATGTTCTTCACACTCAGCGGATTCCTGATTACTGCGCTCCTGTTGGAAGAGCGTAAGCACAACGGCCGTGTCTCCCTTCGGAAGTTCTACGCGCGTCGGGCACTCCGACTGCTCCCTGCGCTCTGTCTGTTCTTGGGGGCCATCGGTCTAATGGCTACATCGTTGGACAGCCCGGTGGTACCCAGCACGACGGACTTCCTCGGTGCGCTGTTCTATGTAGGCAACTACACCTCAGCGATACACGGTCACGACACCCTCATCTTCCATACTTGGTCGCTGGCGGTGGAAGAGCAGTTCTACATTGTCTGGCCACTGATCCTGATCGTGGTGATGCGGTGGGGTGGACGCCGGCTCCTGGTCGGGATCGCCGGCGCCGGCGCAGCGCTTGCGGTTTTGATTCGGGGTTACCTCTACCTGGCTGGTGCGGATGGTTTCCGGCTGGCGTTCAGTACGGACAGTCGGATGGATGGTCTGTTGGTGGGTTGCTTGGCAGCAGCTTGGATGACCGGGCGAACGCCAGGCAGAAACCGGCCAGTGCTGGCCTCCGTGGCATTGGTGGGTGCTTGCACGTTGTCCTTGGTGGGGCTGAAAAGCGAACTTCTCTTTGTCACCACACTGGTTCCTTGGCTGACTGCTTGTTCGATCCTGCTTCTGGTACAGCAGTCGCACGAGGGCTTGCTGACGACTTGGCCGATGCGCATTCTGGGACAACGCTCCTATGCCGTGTACCTATGGCACTATCCGATCTTCTCCATGGCCGCAGCCGTCGCGTGGCCTTGGACCTTGGTTGGATTCCTAGTGGCCGGGGTTATCACAGCGGGTATCGCGCACCTGTCCTGGAGGTGCGTGGAAGAGCCCTTCTTGAGGTTGAAGGAGCGCCGAGCTCGATCGGGAGCGCATCAAGAAGAAGTTGTCGGTGCGGCTGTCTAGCACCAATCACTACCCGACGATCTCGAACTCATCGCCGCGCTGGTGACGACGCTCAGTCTCCGGGGCAGTTCATCTAGAAATGTGGTTGTTGCGACTCGAGGGATGCGTGGTTTCGAGACGGGCGCGGAGCGCCCTCCTCAACCAGCGAGGCCGGCGAGCTGCTCGACCACCAGAGGTTGGGCTCAGCCGCCGAGGAAGGTGAGGACGGCGAGGACGCGGCGGTTGTCGTCGGAGGCCTGGGGGAGATCCAGCTTCGTGAAGATGCTGTTGATGTGCTTGCCGACCGCCTTCTCGGTGACGAACATGCGGGCGGCGATGGCGGCGTTCGACCGGCCCTCGGCCATCAGGGTCAGTGCCTCCCGCTCGCGGGCCGTGAGCCGTTCGAGCGGGTGGTCGCGCGAGACACCGCCGACGAGGGCGGCCACGACCTCGGGGTCGAGCACGGTGCCGCCGTCGACGACCTGCTGCACCGAGGCCACGAAGTTGTCGACGTCGGCGACCCGGTCCTTGAGCAGGTAGCCGACCGCGCCCTCTCCGCTGGCGAGGAGCTCGCGGGCATACAGCGGCTCGACGTACTGGCTGAGCACCAGCACCGGGAACCCGGGACGGGCCTGCCGGGCGGAGATCGCGGCGACCAGGCCCTCGTTGGTGAACGACGGCGGCATGCGTACGTCGACCACGGCGGCATCCACATCGGGGCCCGCGAGGGCCGCGCTGAGTGCCGGGGCGTTGTCGACCGCCGCGACGATCTCGAAGCCGGTGGCCTCCAGGATCCGGGTCAGGCCGGCCCTGAGGAGGGCCTGGTCCTCGGCGAGGACGATCCGTGGGCGGTCGGGCACGGCAGCTCCATGGTCACGACTGTGGGTCCCCCGAGAGGGCTGGTCAGGTCCATTGTGCCGTCGAAGGCCAGCAGTCGCCGCGACACTCCGGCGAGCCCGGAGCCGGCCGGGTCGGCGCCGCCGCGTCCGTCGTCGCCGACGACGAGTCGCAGCAGTGCGCCGTCGTAGGAGCCGGTCACCCAGGCCCTGCTGGCGTCTGCGTGCTTGACGATGTTGGTCAGGCACTCCGTCACCGCGAAGTAGGCGGCCGACTCGACCGGCGGAGGGAGCTCGCCGTCGATGTCGAGAGCCAGCGTCACCGGCAACGGGATCGCCATCGCGATCGCCTCGACCGCACCGGCCAGTCCGCGGTCGGCCAGCACCGGCGGGTGGATTCCGCGCACCACGGAGCGGAGGTCCTCGAGGGCGGAGACCGTGGTCTCACGCGCCTCCTTGAGCAGCTCCGCGGCCGCGCCCGGATCGGTGGCCAGCAGCTTCTCGGCCAGGCCGACGTTCATCCCGACCGCGGCGATGCGGGCCTGGGCACCGTCGTGCAGGTCGCGCTCGATGCGGCGTACCTCCGCGGCGGAGTGGTCGAGTGCCTCGGAGCGGGAGACCGCGACCTCCTCGACCCGGCGCTCGAGCTGCTCGACGCGGGAGTGGCCGAGGATGCCCCGCTCGGCCAGCGCCCGGGCCCGCACCAGGGCCGGCGTGACCAGCCACCACACCACCAGCATCGGACCCGAGAGGAGCAGGAGCAGCGCCCACGCCACGCTCGTGTCGAGCACCAGCCCGAAGAGGTAGGTGATCGGCGAGACCAGCAGGCCGACCACCACCACCGACAGCACGAAGCCACCGGTGACGGAGAACCAGAGGAACGCGAAGTCACGCCACCGCGCCGGGTCGCGCAGCCAGATGAACGCCCGGGTCAGCGGGTTCGTGCCGGTGGTGTCGGCGTACCCGCTGCTGATCGTCTCGCCCAGCAGCTGACCGGAGACCCAGCGGTGCAGCCGGGTCAGCTGGGCCGTGGCCGGCACCGCGAGGTGGGCCAGCCCGAAGCCGACCAGCACCAGCAGCAGCGGCCAGGCCAGCAGGGTGAGGATGCCGAGCACCAGTGCCGGCACCATCAGCAGGGCCTGGCCGAGCGCGACGGCGGTCAGGCGGAGCCGCTCGATGAACGCTTCGCGGTTCACCGGCTTCGGGAGGATCGACTCGATCCGCGGCAAGGGCAGGGACATGGTGATTGAGTCTGTCACTGCGTCGGCCTTCATTGCCCTGCACCCGCGACGGCCAGGGCCTGGCGTGCCGTGGTGCGGCGTACGGCGACCGCGGCGGAGCACAGCGTGATGGCGACGGCGACGACGGCCAGCACCGGCGGCAACCACAGCTGTCCGTCGGGGACGATGCCCTCGTCGCGGGCGATCGCGAACGGCACGACCGTGGCGAGCGCGGCGACGGCCCCGAGGACGACGCCGACCACCGCGACGATGGCGGCCTCCGCGACCACGGATCCACGCACCTGCTCGGGAGTGGCGCCCAGCAGGCGCAGCCGGGCCAGCTCGCCGCGGCGGTGCGAGACGACGGCCGCGAACGCGTTGACCACCATGATCGCGGCGAACAGCGAGATCATGCCGACCACGACGTTGTTGAGCATGTTGATCGTGTCGGAGTCGGGATTCGACTCGGCCAGGGTGCGGCCGTCGATGCCGACCGCCATCAGGGTGCCGATGCTGGCGGAGGTGAAGACGATCACCGGGGCGAGCACGCCCGCCAGCAGCGGTGCCCGGCGTGAGGTGTTGTACGCCGCGAGGTGGCCGGTGCTTCCCGCGCGACCCACGAGCGGACGGATCAGCGTGGCCGCCCAGCGCAGCAGCAGGGGAGCGATGCAGGCCAGTCCGGCCGCGACCAGGATCGAGCTGGAGCCCGAGGTGGCCATCGCGTCGTACGGGTCGTCGGAGTGGGCGGTGACGGTGATCGTGATGACCGCCATCGTGACGCCGTAGCCGATCAGGAGTACGGCGACGAGCACGCGCCACCAACGCATCTTCTGCGTGCCGGCGTTGCCGTCGGTCAGTGCGATCGTGGCGGCACCGCTGGTCGCCTTGCGTCCGGCGATCGTCGCCGAGACCAGGCTGGTGGCGAGCACGGCGAGCATCGTGATGCCCAGGGAGGCCGGGCCGCCGGCGTAGGCGACGGTGTCGGCGACCATGCCGCCCTCACGGATCATCGTGAAGAGCGCGCGTCCGCCGAGCCAGGCGGCACCGGCGCCGAGGGCCGAAGCGACCAGGGCGACCACGAAGGTCTCGATGCGGATCATCCGCCGGGCCTGGCGCGGCGAGGCGCCGATCGTGCGGAGCAGGGCGATCTCGCCGTCGCGTTGGCGGACCGCGATGCCGAGCGTCGAGGCGAGGGAGAAGAGCACGATGATCGTGCCCCAGCTGCCGACCACGGCGCCCATGATGAAGAGCGTGTCCTGGTCGACCTTGGCCATGTCGGTGAACGATGTCTCGAGCAGGGTCGCGAACGATCCGATCAGCACGGTGCCGAAGAAGATCGACGCGAACGTGGCGGTGAACGCCGTACGTCGGGCGCTGAGCGAGCGCATTGCCAGGCCGATCATGACGCCGCTCCTGCCATCACCAGGTCGTCGAGGTGGGCCATCTGGCTGGCCACCGCGTCGGCGTTGGGTCGGTCCATCCGGCCGGCCACGCGGCCGTCGACGAGGAACACCACGGAGTCGGCGTACGACGCGGCGACGGGGTCGTGGGTGACCATGACGACCGTCTGGCCCAGCTCGTCGACACTGTGCCGCATCAGCTCGAGGATCTCGCGGGCACTCGAGGAGTCGAGGGCACCGGTCGGTTCGTCCGCGAGCAGCACGGCGGGCCGGCTGACCAGGGCACGGGCGATCGCCACGCGCTGCTGCTGGCCGCCGGAGAGCTGGCCGGGGAGGTGGTCACGGCGTTCGGCCAGCCCGACGCGACCGAGCAGGTCACGCACGAGCTGCTTGTCGACCCGACCGCCGGCCAGACGCCGGGGGAGCCCGACGTTCTGCTCGGCGGTCAGGTAGGGCATCAGGTGGAAGTCCTGGAAGACGATGCCGATGCGGTCGCGGCGCAGCTTGGTGCGCTGCGACTCCGACCATTCGGTGACGTCGTCCATGCCGATCAGCACCCGGCCGCCGTCGGGGCGTTCGAGGCCGGCGGCGCAGTTGAGGAACGTGGACTTCCCGGAGCCGGAGGGGCCCATCACGGCGATGAAGCTGCCGGTCGGGATGGTGAGGTCGATGCCGTTGAGGGCGCGGACCGGGTTGGCTGCGTCGCCGTACGAGCGGGTGAGGTCGTGGACGCTGAGGGCGGGTTGGGGGTCGAGTGCTGGCCGGGTGTCGTGGGTCTGTGAGTTCATGCCTCTGACGCTATTTGCGCGGTGGCTCCGGATCGATGGTCGCAAACCGCCAACCGGGGTAGGGAAATCCCTACTCTTCGGTCCTCACCCCGTCGGCCCTACCCTTGGCTCACCGACACCTGGAGGACGCGATGAGGATCTGGCAGTACGCCGGGGCAGTGCTTGCCGTGTCTGTCACGCTGGCCCTCGGCGGGTGTGGCACCGAATCATCCGAGCCCGACGACACCACCGCGGAGGACACCATGAGCTCGACAGATCCCTCGGACTCGGCGTCACAGTCCATGTCCGGATCGGCGTCGTCGTCCGGGCCCGCACTGCCGCAGGTCGCGCAGGACGCGGTCGCGGACCTGGCCGGAATGCTGGGCGTCGACGCGAGCGAGGTCGACGTCGTCCGGGTCGAGCAGGTCACCTGGCGCGACGGCAGCATCGGCTGCGCGGAGCCGGGCTCGATGTACACCCAGGCGCTCGTCGACGGGCAGCGCGTGGTGCTGTCGGCCGGTGGTCGGGAGTACGAGTACCACGCCGGCGGTTCGCGCGACGCCTTCCACTGCGAGAACCCGACCGAGTAGGCGCGGCAAAGCGTTGGTGTTGCCTACTTCTCGGCGTGGGCCGCCTCAGCCTCGTGGGGCTCTTCGGTGGTCGTGGTCGGGTGACGGCGACGGTGCCGCAGCTCGACCCAGAGACCGCGTACGCCGCGCCGCGAGCCGGCCACCTCGGTGCCGTCGAGCTCGGTGCCCGGCGTGCGGGCTGCCTCGACCGCGGCACGGGCGATCGGCAGGACGCCCTCGCCGCGCAGCGCCTCGGGGGAGGCCTCCGACTCGGGGATCAGGTCGAGTGCGGCCATCACCGACGGCAGGAGTACGGCGGCGAGCGAGGCGTACCCCTCGGCGGAGGGGTGGAACTGGTCGGGCCCGAAGAGCAGGGCGGGTGCGGCCGCGAACTCCGGACCGAGGATCGAGCCGAGCGAGACGGTGCGGCCGCCGGCCTCGACGACCGCGATCGACTGGGCCGCGGCCAGACGGCGTGACCAGTTGCGGGCGACCTGCTTGAGCGGAGGGTTGATCGGCTTGATGGTGCCCAGGTCGGGACACGTGCCGACCACCACTGCCACGCCGGCGCCGAGCAGTCGGCGTACCGCCTCGGAGAGGAAGGCCACCGACTGCGACGGGCGCACGGTGTGGGTGACGTCGTTGGCGCCGATCAGGATCACCGCGACATCGGGCTCGATCGGCAGCGCCTGCTCGACCTGCGCGGCGAGGTCCTTGGACTGGGCGCCGACGACCGCGAACGAGCGCAGGTAGACGCGGCGGTCCGCGCGGGCGGCCAGGCTGCTGGCCAGGTTGGCGCCCGGGGTCTCGACGACCTGCCCGACGCCGTACCCGGCGGCACTGGAGTCGCCGATCAGCGCCACCTTGAGGGCGGGACCGGGCCGGCCGCGGCCGTACCAGCCGGTGGCGTTCGGCGGAACGCCCTGGGCGTCGCCGATCGCCTTCCTGGCGAGCTTCGCCTCGGCGCGCAGGACGCCGTACAGGCCGGCCCCCAACGCAGAAAGGCCCCCGCCGCCGTACATCGCAGCAGAGGCGAGCTTCTTGGCTGCCGCTGTCTTCCCCACGGCGAGAGTCTAGTTGGGCCTCCTCAACCGGCGGCGGTCGCCGTGGCAGAGCGACCGGCGCTAGCCTGAGCGAGTGGACTACGTGAACTCACTCCTTGACCTCATCGGCAACACCCCGCTGCTGAGGCTTTCCCGCTCGCTGGACCTGGACCCGTCGACCGACGAAGGACCTCTCCTGCTGGCAAAGGTCGAATACCTCAACCCCGGCGGGTCGGTGAAGGACCGCATCGCGACGCGCATGATCGAGGCGGCCGAGGCCTCCGGCGAGCTGAAGCCCGGCGGCACGATCGTCGAGCCGACGTCGGGCAACACCGGTGTCGGGCTGGCGATGGTGGCGCAGGCGAAGGGCTACAAGTGCATCTTCGTCTGCCCCGACAAGGTCAGTGAGGACAAGCGCAACGTGCTCAAGGCGTACGGCGCCGAGGTGGTGGTCTGCCCGACCGCGGTCGCACCGGAGCACCCCGACTCCTACTACAACGTCTCCGACAGGCTGGCCTCGCAGCCGGGGGCGTGGAAGCCCGACCAGTACTCCAACCCGCACAACCCGCGCTCCCACTACGAGACCACCGGCCCCGAGATCTGGAAGCAGACCGAGGGCAGGATCACCCACTTCGTCGCGGGCGTCGGCACCGGAGGCACGATCAGCGGCATCGGCCGCTACCTGAAGGAACAGAACTCGGAGGTGCAGATCGTCGGCGCCGACCCCGCCGGCTCGGTCTACTCCGGCGGCACCGGCCGCCCCTACCTGGTCGAGGGCGTGGGTGAGGACTTCTGGCCCGAGACCTACGACCGCGACATCGCCGACCGCATCATCGAGGTCTCCGACGCCGACTCCTTCGCCTTCACCCGGCGCCTGGCCCGCGAGGAGGCGCTGCTGGTCGGCGGCTCGTCGGGGATGGCCGCCTTCGCCGCCAAGCAGCTGGCCGCCGAGCTGGCCGCCGAAGGCCGCACCGACGCGGTGATCGTCGTACTGCTCCCGGACTCCGGCCGCGGCTACCTGACCAAGGTCTTCAACGACGAGTGGCTCGGGCAGTACGGCTTCGCGTCGGGCTCCGAGGACGCCGACCGCCGTACCGTCGGCGAGGTGCTGCGCGGCAAGTCGGGCCAGCTGCCCGACCTGGTGCACACCCACCCCAACGAGACCATCGCCGAGGCGGTGCACATCCTCCAGGAGTACGGCGTCTCGCAGATGCCCGTGGTGCGCGCCGAGCCGCCGATCGTGGCCGCCGAGGTGGCCGGGTCGGTCTCCGAGCGCACCCTGCTCGACGCGCTCTTCGCCGGCGACGCCAAGCTCACCGACACCGTCGAGCAGCACATGTCGCCGGCCCTGCCGACGATCGGCTCGACCGAGGCCGCACGGGACTCGGTGGCCCTGCTCGAGCACGCCGACGCGCTGCTGGTGCAGGAGGACGGCAAGCCGGTGGGCGTGCTCACCCGGCAGGACCTGCTGGCCTTCCTCGCGAAGGCGTGACCTGACGGCGCGGGTAAGAGGGCTCTCAGGTCCGTCTCATGACTGCTTCACGGTGGCTGTCGAGGATCAAGGCAATTCCTCGACGAAAGGTTCTGTCATGAAGCGCATGCTCACTCTCGCCGCCGTACTCCCGATCGCCCTGTCCGCCTCGTTCGTCTCGCTCACCGCAAGCCCGGCCCAGGCCGGCGACGACCGTGTCTGTCGCGGCTCGATCGGGGCGCGGTACGTCGACGGCAACGTGATCGTGCCCAGGGGTGCGGTCTGCGCGCTCAACGGAACGCGCGTCGACGGCGACGTGAAGGTCTATCGCAACGCCCGCCTGGTCGCCAGCGGGGTCAAGGTCGGCGGCAACATCCAGGCCGGAAATGCCAAGCGCGTGGTGGTCCGGATGCGTGACGGGGTGCGCTCACGTGTCGACGGCAACATCCAGCTCAAGAGCGGTACGTACGGCGGCATCGTCGCCGGAGCCAGGGTCAACGGCGACATCCAGCTGTTCTCCAACCGGGGCCGGTTCACCGTGCGCGGCAACGTCGTCGACGGCAACCTGCAGTGCAAGTCGAACAGTCCGCGCCCCATCGGCGGCAACAACCGGGTCGAGGGGAACAAGGAGAACCAGTGCCGCGGCCTGTGACGTCCGTGCCTTGATCCTCTGACTCCGGCCCATGGCAACCGGCCGCTGGAAGGGACTCGACATCGCGTCGCCCCGGGACGTCCGGGGCGACGCGATGTCCGTTTTGTCATCGGACGATCGGTCAACCGCGGATACCATCCGGGTCATTTGCCGTAGTCGATCTCGTGAACTGGCGAGTACGAGGCGCGCCACGGCGACGCTGCGTGTTCTGCTTCCCCAGCATTCATTCATACCTAATTTTGGGGGAGTACTACTCCATGTCGATTCTCAAGAACCGCGTCATCGCGGTCGTCGCCGGCACCGCCGTTCTCGGCTTCGCGACCACCACGGGCGCCGTCGCCGCCAAGGCCATCACCGGCGCCGACATCAAGAACTTCTCGATCACCTCCGCCGACCTCGCGTCCGGCTCGGTGACCTCGGCCAAGATCCAGAACGGCACGATCTCCGCGACCGACCTCAACGCCGACCTGAAGGCCAAGGTCAACGCCAGCGCCAAGAACGGCACCGACGGCGTTGACGGCAAGGACGGCAAGGACGGCGCTGCGCTGGCCGATTCCTTCGCCGGTGGCGGCACGATCGTTGACCTCGGTGGCTCGTTCAAGACCCGCAAGACCGAGGTCGGAACGATCAACCTGCCCGAGGCCGGCACCTACATGATCAACGCCTTCGGCTTCTTCGACACCGTCGCTGCCGACTCGGTCCGCACCGACGGCACGCACCTGCAGCTGGCCGTCCGCGGTCCGGTCTCCGAGGCCGACGCCTTCGGCCAGGACTTCGGCACCTGCTTCACCTCGGCCTTCCCGGCCGGCGACCGTGAGGCCACCTGCCAGTCGGTGCGCGTCATCACCGTCACCGAGGCCACCGAGCTGACGGTCATCGGCTTCGGCTACAACGACGACCAGAGCTCGACCGGCAGCGGTTCGTTCACCGTGACCGCTGACGTCTCGGCGATCAAGGTCGGCTGACTCCTGCTCGGGTCACGCGCCTGAGTGAAAGACCTGAGTGAACAAAGGGTGGAAGGGCTCATCGAGCCCTTCCACCCTTTTGCCATCCCCCCGGATGTGCCATGCGGTTCAGAGGTGACCAGTGGTCAGAGGTTGCCGTTCGCCGCGCTGAGTGCGGGACAGGTGATGGTCTTGCTCCACACCTGGCTGGTCCAGTTGCCGAGCACCGCGTGCACGGTCAGCGTCCACGTGGTCGCCGCGCCGTCCACGCCCATCGTCGGCGTCGCGACCGTGGCCGACCTCGTCGTCGACGTCATCGTGTAGACCGCGGTGGTGCCCTGGTTGCGGAACACCTGGTAGTGATAGCTCGCGCCGGCGGGGCCCGCGTCGACGAATCCCGTGACCGTGAAGGTGGTGCCCTCGGTCAGGACCGACGAACGGCAGGCCCACTTGCCGGTCACTGCGGTCGGCGCGACCATGCTCGCCGTACCGACCTGGACGGCGGCGCTGCTGCTGCCGGTGAACTTCGCTTCCGCGGCGCCGCTCACCACGAGCAGGCAGGCGGCGACGGCGAGCACGGTGAGTGCGCGGCGTACGAAGTCGGAGGCAGTCATGTTTCCAGTCATCTCGGTGGGTGGCTCGGGTTCAAGTCTGGTGGCGGCACTTCAAGGCCGACGCGCGTCGGGCCTCAAGGTTTCCTCAAGGAATGCTGGCAGGATCGAGGAATGGAACGGACAGCTTTGGTCATCGAGGATGACTCGGACATTCGCGGGCTGATCGAGCACACCCTGACCAGCCAGGGCTTCACCGTCAGCACGGCCGAGGACGGGCCGGCCGGCGTCGAAGCCGCACTCAGCCTCGACCCTGACCTGATCACGCTCGACCTGGGCCTGCCCGGCTTCGACGGGATCGAGGCCTGTCGGCGGATCCGCCAGCACAGTGACGCGTACGTCGTGATGATCTCGGCCCGCCGCGACGAGATCGACAAGTTGATCGGCCTCGAGACGGGTGCCGACGACTTCATGGTCAAGCCGTTCAGCCCGCGCGAGCTGCGGGCCCGGGTCAGTGCGCTGTTCCGGCGTCCGCGCCGTACGACGCAGTCAGGCTCGGCGCAGATCGGTACGGCACAGATCGGTACGGAGCAGGCCGCGCCGGTGGCGCCCGCGACGGAGACGCCCACTGCCGAGCCGGCGGCACAGCCGGACGTCGAGAACGAGGTGCTGCGCCACGGCGTGATCGCGGTCGACGTCGACGCCCGCCAGGTGTGGGTCGACGAGGTGGAGACCGAGCTGACCCGCATCGAGTTCGACCTGCTCACCGAGCTGGTCCGCCGCCCCGGCCGGGTGTGGAGCCGCGAGGCGTTGCTGCGCACGGTCTGGGGCAACGAGTGGGCCAGCGACACCCACCTTGTCGAGGTGCATGTCGGCAACCTGCGCAAGAAGCTCGGGGAGCAGCCGGATCGGCGGTTCATCCGCACGGTGCGGGGAGTCGGATATCGCATGGAGACGCCGGCCTGACCCTCACGCGGCCATGCAGGTCTGCAGGTCGTGGCGGCTTCGGTCGGCCAGTTGCGGAAGTCCCGTGAGCAGGTCGTCCGCGAGCTCCCAGGCGGAGTCGGCGATCGCTTCCTCCAGCAGTGCGGCGGTCTCGGCCAGGTCGACGGCACCGATGCTGGCCGACGACACCTTGAGGCTGAGCACGGCGTCGTTGGCGGTCAGCGCGTCCCGTGCCCGGACCGCGGCGTGGACCCGGTCGATGCGTCGGGGCAACAGGTCGGACCACTGCCCGGCGTACGTCAGCGCGTAGTCGGCGTCGAGGTCCTCGGCGAGCGCGGCCAGGGCCGCGGTGTAGCTCCACTGGTCGGGCTCCAGGATCGTCACGACCACCGGCTGCTCCGTCTGCTCCTGCTGCTCGTCGTCGCGGCTCCAGATCATGCTGAGGCCGACGAGGAGCATGAGGGCGAGTGCGCCCCAGAAGACGTGTCGTTGCACGAAGGGACTGCGCAGGGCACGAATGCCGTTGCCGATCCACGGCACGACGGCCTTCTTCTCCCAGACGGTGTCGCCGTCGAGGGTGGCAACCCACGGGTCGGCGGCGGCGTTGGCGTCGCCCTGCGTGCGGACGGCGATCGTGCCGTCGTCGTTGCCGATCACCTCGATGACCCGGTGCGTCTCGACCCGGTGGTCCTCGACGGGGATGTGGTAGCTGATCACGTCGCCGACCTCGACCTCGTCGGCCGGCTTCGGCAACGAGACCACGACGTCGCCCGGCGTGATGCCGGGGTCCATGCTGCCGGTCAGCATCGTGGCCGTCCGGTAGCCGAAGACGTGCGGGCCCAGGGCGATCAGGCCGAAGACCAACAGGCACCCGACCAGGACCGCGGAGACGGCCAGGCTGAGCAACCGGGTGAGCGCGAGGCGCAGGCGGTGGAGCGTCATGGTCTTCTCCTGTTCGTGGTCTGGTCGAGCCTGGGTCAGCGGGCCTGCGTCACTGGGCCTGGCCGGCGCGCTGGGTCGCGGTGAAGTCGACGTTCACGGCGTTGCTCAGGCCCTGGTAGTCGTTGTTCGCCGTCTGGGGGAGCGAGAGCTGGATGCGCAGGTTCGCGACCCTGGTGGCGCTGTCGAGGTCGGCCAGCGCCTTCGGCAGTGCGACGTCCGTCTGGGTGGCGGCACCCGAGGCGAGCACGACGGTGGTGGTGCCCGAGCAGGTCAGGTCGTTGCTGCCGGCGGCCTTGACCCACGGGGCCGAGCACGCGTCGATCTGCAGCTTGAGGCCGTCGGCGCCGGTCTTGAGCAGGTTGTCGGTGGTCAGACTCGTCTTGAGGGTGACGCTGCCGAAGCTCTCGGAGGTGGCCGAGCGGGTCAACTGGACGGCGCGCTGGGCGTAGTCGGCGGGCACCATGTTGGTGACCGCGATGTCGAGACCGCGGGTGGCCTGGTTGGCCAGGTCGAGCTTCACGGTGCCGGTGCCGACGTTGGTGCTGGCGCTGGTGGTCGAGGTGAACGAACCGTAGGTGCCCAGGCCCGCGACACCGGCCGCGGCGATCACGAGTCCGGCCGAGGCGAGGATCTTGACGGAGTGCTTGCGGCCCGGCTTGGAGATGCTGCGCATGGTGTGTTCCTTCGTGTGAGTGACCAGCCCCGCTGGTCTTTCTTCTGCGACAACCAGAACTCTGGTCGTCGCACCTCAAGCACGGGCTCGGCGTACCTTCAGCGAATCCTCAAGAGATCCGCAAGACTCCACCGGTCTCCGGTCGGTCTAGGGTGGCGTGGTGCCCGAGCCGACGCTGACCGTCATCAGCCTGCTCGTGCTGGCGGCCCTGGCGGCGGGCTTCGTGGACGCGGTCGTCGGCGGCGGGGGACTGATCCAGCTGCCGGCCCTCGTGATCGGGCTGCCGGGGGCCGCGCCGGTGCACATCCTGGCCACCAACAAGCTCGCCTCGATCTGCGGTACGACGGTCAGCTCGGCCACGTTCTACCGCCGGATCAAGCCCGACCCGAAGACGTTCCTGCCGCTGATGCTGGCGGCCTTCGCCGGGGCCATGGGCGGGGCGCTGGTGGCGACGCTGATCCCCAAGTCGGCGTTCAACCCGATCATCCTCGCCGTGCTGATCCTGGTCGGCGCCTACGTGCTGCTCAAGCCGGAGGCCGGGGAGCTGACCGAGCTGCGGTTCTCCGGGCACCGGCACACGATCCTGGCCGCGCTGACCGGCCTGGCGATCGGGTTCTACGACGGTGCGCTCGGGCCGGGCACCGGCTCGTTCTTCGTCTTCACCCTGGTCGGCCTGCTCGGCTACAACTTCCTGGAGGCCTCGGCCAAGGCCAAGCTGGCCAACTGGGCCACGAACCTCGCCTCGCTGGTGATCTTCATTCCGCAGGGTGCGGTGATGTGGAAGATCGGGCTGTTCATGGGGGTGGCGAACCTGGTCGGCGGCTACCTCGGCGCCCGGGTGGCGGTCCACAAGGGTGCCGGGTTCGTGCGGGTCTTCTTCGTGGTCGTGGTCTCCGCGTTCATCGTCAAGATCGGCGGCGACGTCCTCGGCGTGTGGTGACCCGCGGCCTACGATGCCGACATGACCAACGGGGACGAGATCGCCAAGCGACTGGCCGACGCCGAACAGGCCCGCAGTGAGAGGCGCACGCTGCGCGAGCGGCTGACCGGTCTGGAGCAGGACCTCGCCGTGGCGACGCGGGCGGTGGCCGAAGCGCGGGCCCGCCTCGAGGACGAGCGGGCCGACGTCGCGAAGCTCGAGTCGTTCAGCCCGACCCGGATCCTGGCCGGGTTGAAGGGTGAGCGGGTCGAGCGGCTCGAACGTGAGAAGGCCGAGCAGCAGCAGGCCGAGTACGCCACGGCCACCGCCGAGGCACGCGAGTCACAGCTGGAGGCCGAGTGCGCCGACGTGCGACAGCGGCTCCAGGGCCTGGGCGACGTCGAGGAGAACTGGCAACGCGTGCTCGCCGAGAAGGAGGCGTGGATCCCCACCGTCGACCCGCAGGTGGGGGCGTCGCTCGCCGATCTCGCCACCAGGGTCGGCGCCCTGCGCAACGAGGAGCGTGAGCTCGCCGAGGCGGACCAGGCCGGCCAGCAGGCGTTCCGGGCGCTCAACGAGGCCGCCGAGCTGCTGGGATCGGCGCAGTCGTGGTCGACGTACGACACGTTCTTCGGTGGCGGGTTGATCTCCGACCTGCAGAAGCACCAACGGCTCGACGACGCGACCAACCGGCTGCGCGCTGCGGACGGCGCGCTGCGGCGGCTGGCGACCGAGCTGAACGACGTCGGCGTCGCCCCGGTCGGTGACGTCGGCATCTCCGACCTCACGAAGACCTTCGACGTCTGGTTCGACAACTTCTTCAGTGACCTCGCGGTGCGCGACCGGATCGTCGACTCCACCGCCCGGGTGCGTGGCGCCCTTGCCGCGGTCGCGGGAGTCGGCCAGGAGATCGAGCGCCGGCGTGCCGCCGTGACCCAGGGACTCGCCCAGTGCGCCACCGAACGCGAGAGCATGCTGGGTGCCTGACTCCTACCTCACCGTGGCCCGCGACGGGTCGGCCGAGATCGAGGTCAAGCGGTCGCGGTTCCTCTGCACGGTCGAACGGGTGGCCGACGAGTCCGCCGCGCGTGCCGTGGTCGACCGGCTGCGCAAGGAGCACTGGGACGCCCGGCACCACTGCTCGGCGTTCGTCCTCGGGCCGGCCGCCGACGTGCAGCGCTCCTCCGACGACGGGGAGCCGGCCGGTACGGCGGGCGCCCCGATGCTCGACGTGCTCCGCGGGCGCGAGGTCTCCGACGTCGTGGTCGTGGTGACTCGCTGGTTCGGCGGCGTCCTGCTCGGCGCCGGCGGCCTGGTCCGGGCGTACGGCGACGCGGTGCGCGCCGGCCTCGACGCGGTCGGCACGCTGCAGCGCGCGTTGGTCGTGGAGCACTCGCTGGTCGTCGAGCACGCTGCCGCCGGTCGACTCGAGACCGAGCTGCGGGCCCGTGGCATCACGGTGCTCGACGTCGCGTACGGCGCTTCGGTGACGCTGCTGCTCGGCGTACCTGCCGGCTCATCGGACGCGTTCGTCCCGCTGGTCGCCGAGCTGACCGGTGGAGCCTCGGAGCCCGTCGAGGTCGGCTCGCGCTGGGTCGATTCGTTGGTCGAGCAGTGAGCGCGGGCGAGTTTTCTCGGTGGTCGAGTAGTGAGCGCCAGCGAGCGTATCGAGACCTGGGTGGGTGTGGTCTCGATACACCGCCTCGTTCCTCGGCGGCACTCGACCACCGAGGGGGGCGTTCCTCGGCGGCACTCGACCACCGAGGGGGATCCTCGGCGGCACTCGACCACCGAGAGGGTCAGACGGCGGTGAGGTAGAACCAACGACCTGCGCGGCGCTCGAAGGTGCTGCGTTCGTGGAGCACGTCGACCCCTGAGGGCGTGGTGAAGTGCGCCCGGAACTCGACGATGCCCGAGTCGTCGTCGGGGCCACCGGCCACGACGTCGACGATCTCGAGGCCGGTCCATGTGGTGCCGGGCTGCGGCTTGGGGTCGGCCGGACGCGTCCGCGGATGCCAGGTGCGGAAGACGTAGTCGAGGTCGTCGACGGCGTACGCCGCGTAGCGCGAGCGCATCAACTCCTCGGCGGTCGAGGCCTGCTCCGCACCGCGGTGGAAACGCCCGCAGCACGCGTCGTACAACGCACCGGAGCCGCAGGGACACGCATCGACACCGAACATGCTCGTACGGTAGCCGCATGGACTCACCGTTGTGGATCTCAGCGTTCCTCGACCTGCCAGGGTCGTCCTTCGAACGAGGCGTGATGTTCTGGAGCGAGGTGGCCGGCTGCCGCGTCTCCGCCCCGCGTGGCGCGCGCCGCGAGTTCGCCACGCTGGTGCCGCCGACCGGCGAGCCGTACCTCAAGGTGCAGCGGCTCGACGAGGGTGCGCCCGGGCTGCACCTCGACCTCCACGTCGGCGACCCGGAGGCGGCCGCGGCAGAGGCGGTGTCCCTCGGTGCGACCGTGGTGGCGGACCGGATCCTGCCCGAGGGCTACCTGGTGCTGAGCTCGCCGGGTGGCTTCGTCTTCTGCTTCGTGGAGCACGGAACTCACGACGGGTCGACCAGAACTCACGACAGGTCGCGCGGGACTGGCGACAGGCCGAGCGGGACTGGCGACAGGTCGAGCGCGGTCGACCAAGTCTGTCTCGACATCCCGTCGCGAGGCCATGACCAGGAGTGCGCGTTCTGGGCGGCAGTCACCGGTTGGGCCCACGTGCCGTCGCCGGGACATGACGAGTTCTCCGCGCTGGAGCGCCCGCTGGGCTCACCACTGCGGCTGCTGCTCCAGCGGCTGGGTGAGAGCTCCGGTCCGGTGCGGGCCCACTTCGACCTGGCCGCCGAGGACCGGGCAGCGGAGGTACGCCGCCACGCGCAGCTCGGCGGCCAGCTGGAGCGGGAAGAGTCGGAGTGGACCGTGATGCGCGACCCCGCCGGGTCGGCGTACTGCATCACCGATCGCCGACCGAACCTCGGTGGTTGAGGATCCAGCGCAACCGCCCAGCCGAAAAGCGCTGTCCCGGCCCGAGCGAGCGACGCTACGGTGAGCCGCATGACAGCCACTGAACGTCTGGATCCGCCCCTGGCCGCCGACGAAGCCACCATGGTGCGCGCCTACCTCGACTACCACCGCGACACCCTGCGTGCGAAGACCGCCGGCCTGAACAGCGAACAGCTCAACCAGACGCTGGCGCCGTCGACGATGACGCTCGGCGGCATGCTCAAGCACCTCGCGCTGTGCGAGGACAGCTGGTTCTCCGGGCGACTGCTCGGCAACGAGGACGCCGACTACTGGCAGGGCGTCGACTGGGAGGCCGACGTCGACTGGGACTGGCACAGTGCCGTCGACGACACCCCCGAGCAGATCCGCACGCTCTTCGACGACGCGATCGCCGCCTCGAACGCGATCCTCGACCGGGTGATCCCCGAGCACGGTCTCGACCTGCTGTCGGTGCGCCTCGACCGGAGGACCGGCGAGAAGTTCAGCCTGCGTTGGATCCTGCTGCACATGGTCGAGGAGTACGCACGACACAACGGCCACGCCGACCTGCTCCGGGAGTCGATCGACGGAGCCACCGGCGAGTGAGGACGGCGGTCAGCGGCTCAGGTCGACTCGTGGATGCACAGCACGTTGCCGTCCGGGTCCTTGAACCAGGCGGCCTTCTCGGCTCCCATCACGCAGATGTGGTCGACGGTCTTCAGGTCGGGCAGGTCGTAGTCCTCGAAGACCACGCCGCGCTCGGCGAGCCCGGTGACCTCCGACTCGATCCCGTGGACCTCCCAACTCATCGCGGTGCTCTCCGACTGCGTTCCGGCCGGACGCGGCAGCAGCACCAGCTCGGATCCGCCGCCGAGCGTGAACCGCGGTGCGCCCTCCGAGGTCATCCCTTCGTAGGGCAGCCCGAGGGTCTCTCCGTAGAACTTCTGCGCACGGTCGGGGTCCGTGATGGGCAGCATCACGGCGACAGCGCTCTTTGCCAGGGCCATGGGGCACCTCCTCCTGATGTCCCCATGATTCCGCGGCCGACGAGACGGCACATCCCCAATCCGGGTTGGCCCCGGGCACGGAGCCGACGATGATCCGCCCCGCAACCGTCGCCGACTGGCCGCAGATCTGGCCGGTCTTCGACGAGATCGTCCGGGCCGGCGAGACCTACGCCTACCCGACCGACCTCACCTCCGAGCAGGCTCAGGCGCTCTGGCTCGAATCGGAGCCCGGCCACACCGTCGTGCTCGAGGAGTCCGGCACGATCCTCGGCACCGCGAAGATGGGCCCCAACCGGCCGTCGTACGGAGCCCACATCGGCACCGCCAGCTTCATGGTCTCGCCGCGGGCCCGCGGCAAGGGCGTCGGGCGCCGGCTGGGGGAGTACGTCGTGCAGTGGCACCGCGACCAAGGCTTCCGAGGCATCCAGTTCAACGCGGTGGTCGAGACCAACACCGCGGCGGTCGGGCTGTGGCAGGCGCTCGGCTTCGAGATCATCGGCACCGTGCCGGGCGCGTTCCACTCGAAGGCGCACGGCTACGTCGGCCTGCACGTGATGTACCTCGACCTGGTGTGATCCGACCCATGCTCGCCGTCCTGGGCGCGGGACAACCCAACGGCTGCTCGGTCTGGTGGGTCGATTGGCCTCATCTACCAAGAGCAGAAGGAGCCGATCGGCCCGGCAGACCTAGTGCCCGGACGACTTGTCCGTGGCGCCCGGCGCGGGCCAGATCGACAGGCGGCTCGACCCGTGACCGCGGGTGCGGGGCCGTTCCCTAGGATGGTCGGCGTGACTGCACAGAAGCTCGACGGGACGGCCACTGCTGCGGCGATCAAGGACGAACTGCGTTCCAGGGTCGCCGCGCTCAAGGAACGGGGCATCACCCCCGGGCTCGGCACGGTGCTGGTCGGTGACGACCCCGGCAGCCGGTGGTACGTCAACGGCAAGCACAAGGACTGCGCCGAGGTCGGCATCGAGTCGATCCGCGTCGACCTCCCCGAGGTGGCCACCCAGGCAGAGATCGAGGACGCCGTCCGCACGCTCAACGAGGACCCCGCCTGCACCGGCTACATCGTGCAGCTGCCGCTGCCCCGCGGCCGCGACGAGAACCGGGTGCTCGGCCTGATCGACCCCGCGAAGGACGCCGACGGCCTGCACCCGACCAATCTGGGCTGGCTGGTGCTCGGCAACGAGGCGCCGCTGCCCTGCACGCCGCACGGCATCGTCGAGCTGCTGCGTCGCCACGACGTGCCGATCGCCGGCGCCGACGTGGTCGTGGTCGGCCGAGGTGTCACCGTCGGTCGTCCACTCGGCCTGCTGCTGACCCGCCGCTCCGAGAATGCCACGGTCACGCTGTGCCACACCGGCACCGTCGACCTGGCCGCCCACGTGCGCAATGCCGACATCGTGGTGGCCGCCGCCGGCGTGCCCGGCATCATCAGCAAGGACATGGTCAAGCCCGGTGCCGCCGTGCTCGACGTGGGGGTCTCGCGGGTCGACGGCAAGATCGCCGGCGACGTGGCCGACGACGTCTGGGATGTCGCCGGATGGGTCTCGCCGAACCCCGGCGGTGTCGGCCCGATGACCCGCGCGATGCTGCTGGCCAACGTGGTCTCGATCGCCGAGAGCACGCTGGCCTGATCGTGGCCGAGCAGCCCGAGGACGTGTCGCCACAGGAAGACCCGGCGGGCCAGCCGGCGGCGGAGCCGGCTGGACCGGTGGCAGATCCGGCGGCTGACCCGGTGGCGGGACCTGTCGCCGAACCCCCGGCGCCGCGCGCGGTCACCGAGATCAAGAAGCCGTCGACGCTCGGCGGCATCATCTACCTCGTGGCGCTGGCCGGTGCCCTGATCGGCGTCGTCGTGGCCGCGACGGGGTCGTGGCGCTCCGGGGTCAGCTGGCTGGCCCTGTCACTGCTCGTCGCCGCCGGTGCCCGTCTGGCGCTGAACGACGACGACGCCGGCATGCTGCGGGTGCGCCGCAAGGGACTGGACGCCACGATCCTGGTGGTGATGGCGGTGTCCCTGCTGGTGCTGGTCGCCTCGATCCCCGACCAGCCCGGCTGAACCGCAGCCCGGCTGAAATGCAGGAAGCCGGCACGAGTTGTCTCCAACTCGTGCCGGCTTCGTGCGTGATGCGGGTGCTGCCTCAGATCAGGCCGAGCTCGGTCACCGCGGCGCGCTCTTCGGCGAGCTCGGCGACGGTGGCGTCGATGCGGGTCTGCGAGAACTCGTTGACCTCGAGGCCCTGGACGATCTCCCAGTTGCCGTCCTTGGTGGTGACGGGGAACGAGGAGATGAGGCCCTCGGGCACGCCGTAGGAGCCGTCGGAGCGCACGGCCATCGAGACCCAGTCACCCTCGGGGGAGCCGTTCAGCCAGTCGCGGGCGGCGTCGCAGGTCGCCGAGGCTGCCGAGGCGGCCGAGGAGGCGCCACGGGCGTCGATGATCGCGGCGCCACGCTTGGCGACGGTCGGGATGAACGTGTCGGCCAGCCAGGCCTGGTCGTTGACGACCTCGGCGGCGTTCTTGCCACCGACCTCCGCGTGGAAGATGTCGGGGTACTGGGTGGCCGAGTGGTTGCCCCAGATCGTCATCTTCTTGATGTCGTTGACCGACGCACCGGTCTTCGCGGCGAGCTGCGAGATCGCGCGGTTGTGGTCGAGACGGGTCAGCGCCGAGAACCGCTCCTGCGGGATGTCGGGCGCGTTGGTCATCGCGATCAGTGCGTTGGTGTTGGCCGGGTTGCCGGTCACACCGATGCGTACGTCGTCCGCGGCGACCTCGTTGAGCGCCTTGCCCTGGCCGGTGAAGATCGCACCGTTGGCGGAGAGCAGGTCGGAACGCTCCATGCCCGGTCCGCGCGGGCGCGCGCCGACGAGCAGGGCGAGGTTGACGCCGTCGAAGATCTTGTTGGGGTCGTCGCCGATCTCGACGCCGGCAAGGTTCGGGAAGGCGCAGTCGTCGAGCTCCATGACGACACCCTCGAGTGCCTTGAGCGCGGGCGTGATCTCGAGCAGTCGCAGCTCGATGGGCCGGTCGCCCAAGGCGCCACTGGCGAGACGGAAGAGCAGGCTGTAGCCGATCTGGCCGGCTGCGCCGGTCACGGCCACCTTGAGCGGTGTGCTCACAGGGGGTCTCCTTCGAAGATGCGGGTGATCGTTCCTGACGCTAGCAGCGGGCGGGAGCCCCCGACCGCCGGGGTCTCACGGATGGGATGCTGTGCGCCATGCGTCTCCTGGTTGCCCGAGTTGTCGGCCCGGTCGTGGCCCCCGGCCTGGCCCTCGCCCTGCTGTGCGGCTGCGGCTCGGCGCCGGAACGGATCGACCCCACCGGCATCGACTCCCTGACCATCCCGACCCCGTCGCCGGACCCGTCCGACTTCACCGTGCGCATCGACAACCGCTGGCTGCCGCTGGCTCCGGGCACCACGTGGACCTACGAGGTCACCGGCAGCGCCCGGGCCAGCACCGCGACCACCACGGTCACCGACCAGACGTCGACGATCGCCGGCGTGCGGACGGTCGTCGTACGACACGAGACGCTGGGGCGGCGCGGTCGGGTGCTCGAGACGACCGACTCCTACTACGCCCAGGATCGCGACGGGAACGTCTGGATCTTCGGGACGACCGGGCCCGACGGTTGGCGGGCCGGTGAGGACAGCGCGGAGGCCACCCTGGCGATGGCCGACGGGCCTCGTCACGGCGACGGGTACGCCGCCGAGTTCGTCGGGGGAGCGATCACCCGCGCCGCGGAGGTGCGTGCGACGAACGCGACCACCTACACGCCGTACGGCGAGTTCGACGACGTCGTCGAGGTCGAGGAGACCGGAGTCGAAGAGGGAGCGGAGCCCTACGTGTCGTCGTACGCCGAGGGCGTCGGCCTGGTCGAGGTGGACCGCACCGGAGCCGAAGGACTCGAGCTGGTGGACGTGCAGCGCTGACTCCGTCCTCGACATGACGAAGGCCCCGACACCGCGGCTGCGATGTCGGGGCCCCTCGTCTGTTCTGTGTCAGCTGACCCGGATCAGCTGGGTCTTCTCAACTGGGGTCGTCGGGCTGGCGGATCTGGGTCCGCGAGCCGTCGTCCTCCGGGGGAGTCCACGGCTCGGGCTCCGGAGCCGGCTGGCCCCACGACTGCTGCTCGGGCGCCTGCGGTGCCTGCGGCGCCTGGGGCGCGGGCCACTGCTGCTCGGGAGCCTGCGGTGCCTGCGGGGCACCCCACTGCTGCTCGGGCGCCTGCTGGCCCCACTGCTGCTCCGGAGCGGGCTGGCCCCACTGCTGCTCGGGTGCGCCCTGACCCCACTGCTGGTCCGGGGCGCCCTGCTGGGGCGGTGCCTGGCCGGCCCACTGCTGCTGGTTGGGGTCCCAGCCCTGCTGCGCGTTCTGGTCCCAGCCGCCCTGCTGGTGCTGGGCGTTCGGGTCCCAGCCGCCGGCGAAACCGGTGGCCTGGGCGTTGCCGCCACCGAAGTTGAGGCCGGAGCCGGCGACCGGCTCGCCGTCGCTGCCGAAGATCAGGGCGTAGGTGAAGCCGGCGATCGCGGCACCGAGGAGCGGGGCGACGATGAAGACCCAGACCTGCACCAGTGAGTCGGTGCCGGCGAAGAGCGCCGGGCCGATCGAACGGGCCGGGTTGACCGACGTGCCGGTCAGCGGGATGAGGGCCAGGTGAATGCCGGTCAGGGCGAGGCCGATGGCGACCGGAGCGGCAGCGGTGCTCGGGTTGCGCTTGTCGGTCGCGGCGAGGATCACGTAGAGGAAGATCGCGGTGCCGATGACCTCGACCAGCAGTGCCGACCACAGGGCGATGCCGCTGCCACTCTCGTCGCCGTAGTTGTTCTGACCCATGGCGCCCTCGGCGTCCCAGCCGTCGATGCCCTTGAAGACGATGAACAGTGCGGCGGCCGCGACGATCGCGCCCACGAGCTGGGCGGCGGCGTAGAAGCCGGCCTGGACCCACGAGAGCCGGCCGGCCATGGCGGCACCGACCGAGACGGCCGGGTTGAAGTGGCCACCGGAGATGTGGCCGACGGCGTACGCCATGACGAGGACCGCGAAGCCGAAGGCCAGGGCGACACCGGCGATGCCGACGCCCAGGGTCCCCCCACCCTCCAGATCGGGTGCGAGGGACATCGCGGCGCCGACGCCGACGAAGACGAGGACGAATGTGCCGAGGACCTCGGCGGAGAGCTTCTGGACCAGTGTCGGTTCAGGTGTGGCTGGTGTGTCGGTCATCCGAGAACCCCTTTGTCGCACGACGTTGACCCCTGACGTTTCAGGGCGCACCCAGAACTCTAGACCGATGAGGTGTCGGGTGCGAGGCTGGACGCGACCCCGTGTCAGGTATCTTGATGTCAAGAAACCCACTGACCGCACAGGCACACCCCACCCAGGGGCACAGACCGATCAGGAGTCGCCGCACCCATGGCCAAGATCCTCTACACCTACACCGACGAGGCGCCGATGCTGGCGACCCACTCGTTCCTCCCGATCATCCAGGCGTACGCCTCCACCGCCGGCGTCGACGTCGAGACCCGCGACATCTCGCTGGCCGCCCGGATCCTCGCGCAGTTCACCGACCGCCTCCCCGCCGAGCAGCAGGTCCCCGACACGCTCGGCGAGCTCGGGGCCCTGGCCAAGACGCCCGAGGCCAACATCATCAAGCTGCCCAACGTCAGCGCCTCGATCCCGCAGCTGAAGGCCGCGATCAAGGAGCTCCAGGCGGCCGGCTTCGACCTGCCCGACTACCCGGAGGACTCCGACTCCGACGAGGCGAAGGACATCCGCGCCCGCTACGACAAGGTCAAGGGCTCCGCGGTCAACCCGGTGCTCCGCGAGGGCAACTCCGACCGTCGCGCGCCCGCGTCGGTCAAGGCCTACGCCCGCAAGAACCCCCACTCGATGGGCGCCTGGAGCGCCGACTCGAAGACCAACGTGGCCACCATGGCCGAGGCCGACTTCCGGCACAACGAGAAGTCCGTGATCCTCGAGGCCGACGACGACCTCCGCATCCAGCACGTTGCCGCCGACGGTACGACGACCGTGCTGCGCGAGTCGATCCCCGTGCTCGCCGGTGAGGTCGTCGACGGCACCGTCATGCACGTCGCCAAGCTGCAGGAGTTCCTCAAGGCGCAGATCGCCAGGGCCAAGGCTGACGACGTCCTGTTCTCGGTGCACCTCAAGGCCACGATGATGAAGGTCTCCGACCCGATCGTCTTCGGCCACGTCGTCAAGGCCTTCTTCCCCGACGTCTTCGCGCAGTACGGCGACCAGCTGGCCGAGGCCGGCCTGTCCGCCAACGACGGACTCGGCGGAATCCTGGCCGGCCTCGACAAGCTCGAGAACGGTGCGGAGATCAAGGCCGCGTTCGAGAAGGGCATCGCCGACGGCCCGCGCCTGGCGATGGTCGACTCCGACAAGGGCATCACCAACCTCCACGTGCCCAGCGACGTCATCGTCGACGCCTCCATGCCGGCGATGATCCGCACCTCGGGCCACATGTGGGGTCCCGACGGCAACGAGGCCGACACCCTCGCCGTACTCCCCGACAGCAGCTACGCCGGCATCTACCAGGCCGTGATCGACGACTGCCGGGCCAACGGCGCCTACGACCCGACCACGATGGGCTCGGTGCCCAACGTCGGCCTGATGGCCCAGGCGGCCGAGGAGTACGGCTCGCACGACAAGACCTTCGAGGTCGCCTCCGCCGGCAAGGTGCAGGTGCTGAACAAGGCCGGCGAGGTGCTGATCGAGCACGACGTCGAGGCCGGTGACATCTGGCGCGCCTGCCAGACCAAGGACGTGCCGATCCGCGACTGGGTCAAGCTCGCCGTCACCCGGGCCCGTGCCTCGAAGACGCCGGCCGTGTTCTGGCTCGACGAGACCCGTGCCCACGACCGCAACCTGATCTCCCTGGTCGAGAAGTACCTCAAGGACCACGACACCGAGGGCCTCGACCTCCGCATCCTCGCGCCGATCGAGGCCACCGCGTTCTCCATCGAGCGGATCCGCAAGGGCGAGGACACCATCTCGGTGACCGGCAACGTGCTGCGTGATTACAACACCGACCTCTTCCCGATCCTCGAGCTCGGCACGTCGGCGAAGATGCTCTCCGTCGTCCCCCTGATCAACGGTGGTGGGCTCTTCGAGACCGGCGCCGGCGGCTCGGCGCCCAAGCACGTGCAGCAGCTGGTCAAGGAGAACTACCTGCGCTGGGACAGCCTCGGCGAGTTCCTGGCGCTGGCGGTCAGCTTCGAGCACTTCGCGCAGGTCAACGACAACGCCCGTGCGCAGATCCTGGCCGACACCCTCGACCGCGCCACCGGCACGTTCCTGCTGGAGAACAAGTCGCCGTCGCGCAAGGTCGGCTCGATCGACAACCGTGGCTCGCACTTCTACCTCGCGCTGTTCTGGGCCGAGGAGCTGGCCAAGCAGACCGAGGACGCCGAGCTCGCGGCGGCGTTCGCGGAGCTGGCCGGCAACCTGCGCAGCAACGAGGAGGCGATCAACTCCGAGCTGATCGGCGTCCAGGGCTCGCCCGCGGACATCGGTGGCTACTACAAGGTCGACGAGGCCAAGACGGACGCCGTGATGCGTCCCTCGGCCACGCTCAACGACCTGATCGGCTCGCTCAGCGTCTGATCACCACGCGCCACCAACGGTGTGGATCGCAGTCACCCAGTGACTGTGATCCACACCGTTCTCGTTCTCCGCCCCGGAACTGTTCACCCCCGCGCTCTTCACAAGTGGCCCGGAGCACGATGAACTGTCGGCCACGGGCCTTCGGGCCGTTCTCGGGAACAGGAGTGAACCATGCCGATCCGCATGTCCAGCCTCGTCGCCGCCCTGGTGCTGGCCCTCTCCAGCCTCGTCCTCCTCGGCTCCGCACCGGCCAGTGCTGACGCCTGCTACACGTGGAGTCGCACGCTGCGCTCCGGCACCACCGGGTCCGACGTCGCCGAGCTCCAGGAGCGCGTCGCCGGATGGGCCGGCTACGGCGTCAACATGGCCATCGACGGCAGCTACGGCCCGCAGACCACCCAGGCGGTGAGGAACTTCCAGGCCGCCTACGGACTGAGCCCCGACGGTGTCGCCGGCCCGGCCACCCAGTCGAAGATCTATGCGCTGCAGGACGCCGACTGCTCCCCGCTCCACTTCGCGTGGAGCGAGGTCGACGGGGGCTGCGGGGCCGGCGGCTACAGCGGTGGCTCGGTGAGTGCGACGACGGTCAAGACCAACCTGTTGCGGTCGATGTGGCGCGCCGAGGCACTCCGCCACCGCATGGGCGACAACCCGATCCGCGTCACGTCAGGTTTCCGCTCCCAGGCCTGTGACCGCCAGGTCGGCGGTTCGGGCACCGGTCAGCACACCTATGGTCGCGCCCTCGACCTGGTGCCAGAGAACGGCAACTCGACGTACTGCCGGATCGCCCAGAATGCGCGCTACATCGGCTACGGCACGATCTTCGGTCCGGGCTATCCCGACCACAACGACCACGTGCACGTGGACATCCGGTCCGGTCGCACGTGGAGCGCGCCGAACTGCGGCATCTGACTGCGGCATCTGACTGGGGCATCTGACCCGACGGGTGGCTCCGCCGGTGGACCTGGCGGACGCCGTACCTGTGCCGAAAACCAGATGAGTCTGTCGGTGCGGAGACGTAGTCTCGACAGGTCATGACCGAGACCCTCACCACCGCCCCCGACCGGCCGCCCGTCGCCCCGTCGCGACCCGCACCCGTCGACGGGGCGCGGCGGGTCGACTGGCGTCGCATGAAGTCGCCGATCGCCGCCGCGGCACTGGTGTGCGCGGCCATCGCGGCGATCTCCACCACCTTCGGAACGGTCGTCATCGGCCGGCTCGCCGAGCACCCGACGAGCGGCCTGGTGTGGCTGCTGGCGGCGTGCGTGATCGGGGCCTCGATCATCGACACGTTCGGCAAGATCGTGTGGGTCGGGCTCTCCGACCGCGCCGAGGGCCGGCTCCGTGAAGACCTGCTCAGCGCGGCCATGCGCCAGCCGCTGGCCACCCTCTCCGAGCAGGCCGTGGGCGAGATCCTCGACCGGGTCGACGACGACACCCACGAGGTCGGCAACCTCGTGCGCTGGCAGCTGTGGATGTTCGCCCGCACCGTCTTCGGGGTGGTGCCGATGTGGATCGTGGCCGGTGTGACCTGGTGGCCTTCGTGGCTGCTGTTCCCGGCACTCGGGGTGGTCACCTGGTTCGCGATCAAGCCACTGTTGGGCGAGATCTCCCGTCGCAAGGTGATCGAGGAGATGGCGTGGACCGACCACGCCGCCGCACTCGAGGAGGGCATCGCCGGGCGCGACGACCTGCGCACCAGCCTCGGCCAGGCCCACGTCATCGCACGCGTCGCCAAGCTCTCCTCCGCCGTCCACACGAAGTTCCGGGCGGTGCTCGACATCGAGCGCCGGCTGGCCCTGCGCGCCGGCCTGTTGCTGCACGCCCTCCTCGCCGGCATCGGCGTCGCGGGCATCGCCCTGGCCGGCAACGGCGACCTGTCCGTCGCCAAGCTGGTCACCCTCTTCCTGGTCACGTCGACCTTCGTCGGCCAGATCGCGATGCTGGCCAACCACCTGCCCGACCTCCAGGCCGGCCTCGGTGCCGTCATCCGGCTGCGCCAGATGCTGGCCTCCGAGCCCGAGCCCGAAGGTGGCCGGCCGCTCCCGTCCGCCGACCGGCTCGAGCTCGAGATCCGCGGGCTCACCTTCGCGTACGACGAGGGCACCTTCGCCCTGCGCGACATCAACCTGTTCCTCCCGGCCGGCGACACGATCGCGCTGGTCGGCCGCACCGGCTCGGGCAAGTCGACGCTGGCCTCGCTGATCTCGCGTGCGGTCGAGCCGCCGCGCGGTGCGGTGCTGCTCGGCGGCGTCGACGTTCTCGACCTCGACCTCCAGCAGCTGCGCTCCGCGGTCGGCGTGGTCACCCAGCGCACCGAGATCCTGGCCGGCACCCTCGCCGAGAACATCACGCTCTTCGGCGACACCTCCCGTGACGAGATCGAGCGTGCGGTCGCCGAGCTCGGCCTCGACGACTGGGTCGCGGGCCTCCCCGCTGGCCTCGACACCCTGCTCGGCCCGGGCGGCACCTCGCTGTCGGCGGGGGAGGAGCAGCTGGTCGCCTTCGCCCGGTTGTTGATCCGCAACGTGCGCGTCGTCGTACTCGACGAGGCGACCGCCCGCATGGACCCCCTCACCGAGCACCGCGTCGTCGCCGCCGCCGACCGGCTGCTGCGCGGGCGCACCGGCGTGCTGATCGCGCACCGGCTCAGCACCATCGAGCGGGCACCCCACGTGGCGGTGCTCGACCACGGTCGCGTCGTGCAGGACGGGCTCCGCGCCACCCTGGCCCTCGAGCCCGGGGCGTTCCGCGACCTGCTGCACGACAGCCGCATCCAGCACCTGGTCGACCACGAGGACGACGACGCCCCCGCGCCGGTCGAGCACTCCACCCTCGACCACGCGGCCCAGAGCGCCGCCGAGGCCGCCGCAGTCGGTGGCCGACGCCGCACCGGTACGCCGCCCCCGGTGCGCGAGGTCGGCAACGGACCGTCGCTGGCCAAGGGCATCTTCCACGCGCTGCTGGTGCGCCCGTCCTGGGGCATCGCCGGGGCCGTGCTGTTCCTCATGGTGTCGGTGATCGGCGCCCAGGGAGCCGTGACCGGCCTGGTCTGGGGCCACATCGTCGAGGACCTCCAGGACGGCGACACCCCCGGGCTGCTCAGCGTGGCGCTGGTCGCCTGCCTGCTGGCGATGCCGTTCATGCTGGCCGACGCGTTCTGGCGCTACCCGCGCTGGTGGATCGAGGTCATGCTGCGCACCCGCATGTCGGTGCTGCACGGCCAGACCGCCCAGGAGCGCCTCGTGCGTACGCCTCCCGGTGAGGTGGTCGCGCGTTCCATGGACGCCGACCGCTACGCCCGCTACGCCGACCGCTGGGTCGACTTCATCAACGGCATGCTGATCGCCGCCTTCACCGCGCTGCTGGCCGGCACATGGGTGGCCGGTGCCGTGCTGCTCGCGGTGATGGTCACCTCGGCCCTGGCCTCCTCGATCGGCCGGCCGATCGCCGGACGCTCCGCAGCCGAGGCGTCCGCGGCCCGCGCCCGGTTCGGCCGTGCGCTGGTCTCGGCGCTCGAGTCGGCCCGCACCGTCAAGCTCGCCGCAGCGACCCCGTCGGTGCACCGACACCTGCGCGACGTCGACGCCGGACGCGTCAACGCCGCGGTGAAGGAGCACCGGGTCCAGGCGTTCCTCGACGGCGTGCCGATCGTGATGGTGCAGTGCGGTGTGGTCACCGCCTGGGCGATCTACTTCGGCGGCGGCTGGAGCCTGGCCACCGCGCTCCTCGTCGCGAACGCCGTGGCCGGCTTCGACTGGTTCGGCCGCGTCGCCGGCATGGTCGTCACCGAGGCCCCGGGCACCCGCGCCTGGCAGGTCGAGACCAGCCGGTTCGCTGGTGGTGTCGACCTGATGGACCTGCCGCCCGGCGTCGACCTCGTCTCCGGTGCCGCACCCGAGCCCGCTCCGTCGAGCCGGGTTCCTCTGCAACAGCTCGAGCTGCGGGGGTTCTCGGCCTTGCACGACGACGGCACGCTCGGTGTCTCCGGGGTCGACCTCACCGTCGAGGCCGGAGAACTGGTGCTGCTGGTCGGTCAGGTCGGCTCGGGCAAGTCGAGCCTGCTCGCCGCATTGGCCGGGCTGATCGGGCATCGCGGCGAGATCCTCTGGAACGACCGCGACGTCGACGACCCGGAGAGGTTCCTGCGCCCCGGCCAGGTCTCCCACGTGGCCCAGGTGCCGCGGGTGCTGTCGGGCACCTTCGACGAGAACGTGCGACTCGGCCACCAGCGCGCCTTCGACGCCCCGGTCGGGGTGGCGCGGCTCGGCTCCGACATCGAGGAGGCCGGCGGCAAGGACGCCCTGGTCGGTCACCGAGGTGTCCGGCTCTCCGGCGGACAGGTGCAGCGTCTGGCCCTGGCCCGCGCCCTGGCCACCGACGCCGAGCTGATGCTCGCCGACGACGTCTCCAGCGCGCTCGACGCCAGCACCGAGGTCGAGCTCTGGCAGGCGCTGCGCGACCGCGGGGCCACGGTGATCGGCGCGACCGCCAAGCGTGCCGCGCTCTCGCGTGCCGACCGGGTGGTCGTGCTGGTCGACGGCGAGGTCGCCGCGGTCGGACCGTGGAGCGAGCTCGCTCCACGGTGGGGTCACCTGGCCGGGTGAGCGTGGTTTCGAGACGGCCACCTCAACCACGGGCGGTTTCGAGACGGTCGCTGGGGCGACCTCCTCAACCAACGATCAACCACTTGGCGGGCTGAGCGTGGTTTCGAGACGGTCGCTGGCGCGACCTCCTCAACCAACGGTGGTAGTGGTGGCGTGTGTGCCCAGCGACACGGAATAGGCGGTCGGCGTGAGCCGGTTGGAGAATGCGATGAGCATGCCAGCCACAGAGCGCCCCGCCGCCGAACCCCGCACCCCGACCCGGTCCTCCGAGACGTCGACCCACTTCGGGTTGGCCGTGCTCGCCCTGGCCATGGGCGGGTTCGCGATCGGCACCACCGAGTTCGTCACGATGGGCCTGCTGCCGCAGATCGCCGACGGCGTCGACGTCAGCATCCCGACCAGCGGCCACGTCATCTCGGCGTACGCCCTGGGTGTCGTGGTGGGCGCGCCGCTGCTGGCGTTCTTCGGTGCCAGGCTGCCGCGTCGGGCGCTGCTGGTCTCGCTGATGGTTGCCTTCGCGATCGGCAACGGGCTCAGCGCCCTGGCGTCCAACTACGAGCTGCTGACCGCGGCCCGCTTCCTCTCCGGGCTCCCGCACGGCGCGTACTTCGGAGTAGCCTCCCTGGTCGCCGCCCAGCTGGCCGCCCCCGGCCGCAAGGGCCGCGCGGTTGCCCTGGTGATGCTCGGACTCTCGATCGCCAACGTGATCGGGGTGCCCGCGGCCACCTGGATGGGGCAGAACCTCGGCTGGCGCTCGGCGTACGTCGCGGTCTCCGTGCTCGGCGTCGTGACGATCTCGATGATCCTGGCCTCGGTGCCCTCGATCCCGGCCGACCCCGGGGCGAGCGGACGGCGCGAGCTCGCGGCGTTCTCCCGGGTCCAGGTCTGGCTGACCCTGCTGGCCGGTGCGGTCGGCTTCGGCGGCATGTTTGCGGTCTACTCCTACATCTCGCCGACGATCACCGAGGTGGGGGAGCTCCGCGAGTCGGCGGTGCCGATCTTCCTGTTGATGTTCGGCCTGGGCATGACGTTCGGGACCTGGCTGGCCGGCGAGCTCGCCGACTGGTCGGTCTTCGGCTCGCTGCTCGGCTCCGCCCTCGGCATGGGTGTGGTGCTGCTGCTGTTCGCCGCGGTCACGCCGTACGGCTGGTGGGCCCTGCCGTTCGCGTTCGCGATCTCCGCGATCAGCTCGGTGCTGGTGGTCAACCTGCAGCTGCGGCTGATGGAGGTGGCCGGTGACGCCCAGACCCTCGGTGCCGCGATGAACCACGCCTCGCTCAACGTGGCCAACGCGTTGGGCGCCTGGCTCGGCGGCCTGGTCATCGCCGCCGGGTGGGGCTATCGCTCGCCCGCGCTGGTCGGTGTGGCGCTGTCGGTTGCCGGGTTCGTCGTGCTGGTGGTCTCGCTCGTCCTGCACCGCCGCGAGGGTCACGTCGAGGCACTGCCGCAGTCCTGACAGAATGCCCGCATGTCCACCTCGACCACCCCTCAGGTTGCTGTGGCCGGCGCCGGGACGGGCACTGCTCGCCCGCGGGTTCTCTCCGGCATCCAGCCCACCGCTGACTCGTTCCACTTCGGCAACTACCTCGGTGCCCTGCGCCAGTGGGTGGACCTGCAGGAGAACTACGAGCCGTTCTTCTTCATCGCCGACCAGCACGCGATCACGTTGGAGCAGGACCCGAAGGTGCTGCGTGAGCGGTGTCTTCGTGCGGCCGCCCAGCTGATCGCGATGGGCATCGACCCGTCCCGTGCGGCGATCTTCATCCAGAGCCAGGTGCCCGCCCACTCGCAGCTCAGCTGGGTGCTGCAGTGCCTGACCGGCTTCGGTGAGGCCCGACGGATGACCCAGTTCAAGGACAAGTCAGCCAAGGGGGGAGAGGGCGCCGCGTCCGTCGGGCTGTTCACCTACCCGATCCTCCAGGCCGCCGACATCCTGCTCTACCGGCCGCACTACGTGCCGGTCGGCGAGGACCAGCGCCAGCACCTCGAGCTGACCCGCGACCTCGCCCAGCGGTTCAACCACCGCTACAAGAAGACGTTCCGGCTGCCCGAGCCCTACATCCTCAAGGCGACCGCGAAGATCACCGACCTCCAGGACCCGGTCTCGAAGATGTCGAAGTCGGCGTCCTCGCCCAGCGGCATCATCGACCTGCTCGACGACCCCAAGGTGAGCGCGAAGAAGATCCGCTCCGCGGTCACCGACTCCGGGTCGGAGGTGCGCTTCGACGTCGAGGAGAAGCCGGGCGTCTCCAACCTGCTCACGATCTACTCGGCCCTGACCGGTCGCGCGATCGACGACATCGCGGGGTCGTACGACGGCAAGGGGTACGGCGACTTCAAGAAGGACCTGGCCGACGTCGTGGTCGAGTTCGTGACGCCGTTCCGGGACCGGACCCTCGAGCTGCTCGAGGACAAGGACACCCTCAGCGACGTGCTCGCCTCGGGTGCCGAGAAGGCGTCCGCGGTCGCGGAGAAGACCCTCGCCGACGTCTATGAACGGGTGGGCTTCGTGGCACCCGGCAGGCGTTAGGGTCGTTCCGTGTCGACCATTGGTGTTGCGATCGCCATCCCGGAGCCCTGGGCCACCCAGCTGCAGGACTACCGAACCTCCATCGGCGACGCCACGGCCACGATGATCCCGACGCACATCACGCTGGTGCCGCCGACAGAGTGCAACGACCTCGACCTGGTCGAGGACCACCTGCGCTCGGTGGCCGGGTCCGCGGCCCCGTTCACCGTGCACCTGCGCGGGACCGGGTCGTTCCGTCCGGTGTCTCCCGTGGTCTTCGTCGGTGTCGTGGAAGGCATCTCCGCGTGCGAGCAGCTGGCGTTCGCCGTACGCCGTGGCCCGCTGGCCAGCGAGCTCGAGTTCCCCTACCACCCGCACGTGACGATCGCCCACCACCTCGACGACCAGACGCTGGATCGTGCGTTCACCGAGCTGGCCGGCTTCGAGTGCCGCTTCCCCGCGGACGAGTTCCATCTCTACGTGCACGACGACAAGATCGGCTGGCAGGTGGACAGATCGTTTGCGCTGGGCGGCTCCGCCGTGATCGCCTGAACGCGTGCCTTCACTGAAAGAACGCCTCGACGAGCGCATCACCCGACTCCGGGCCCGACGTCCGATCTTCGACCACCTGATGCGGATGGTGGAGCACTTCGGCAACGTCAAGGGCAACCTTCAGGCCGGTGCGGTGACCTACTTCGCGTTCCTGTCCTTCTTCCCGATCCTGGCCCTGGCGTTCTTCGTGGTCGGCTACGTCGCGAAGGTCTACCCCGACGCGCAGGACAACCTCACCGACGCCCTGACCGGTGTGCTGCCCGGCATGATCGGCAACGCCGACGGCCAGATCTCGCTGAAGGCGATCCAGGACTCGGCCGGTGCCGTCGGGCTGATCGGTCTGGCCGGTGTGCTGTACGCCGGACTCGGCTGGTTGTCCGGCATGCGTGAGGCACTGTTGGTGATGTTCGAGACGCCGCAGCGAGAACAGCCGAACTTCGTCGTCGGCAAGCTCCGCGACCTCGTCTCGCTCGCCCTGATCGGCCTGGTGATGATCCTCAGCGTGGCGGTCTCGAGTGTGATCGCCCGGTTCTCCAGGGAGTTGCTGGATCTGGTGGGTCTCGGTGTCGGCCTCGCGCCGTTGCTGCAGGTGATCTCGGTGGCGGTCGGGGTGGGCGCGAGCATGGTGCTGTTCTTCGCGATCTTCAAGCTGCTCGCGGACCCGGAGGTCCCGCGCCCCTCGCTGTGGTCCGGGGCCCTGCTCGGTGCGCTCGGGTTCGAGGTGCTCAAGCAGCTCTCGACGTTCCTGATCGCCTCGACCAAGTCGCAGCCGGCGTTCCAGGCGTTCGGGATCGCGCTGATCCTGGTGGTCTGGATCAACTACTTCTCGCGAGTCGTCATGTACGCCGCCGCCTGGGCCTACACCTCGACGGCAGCGCGGACCATCAGGGAGGCCCAGGCCCGCGAGCAGGAGGCCATCGAGGCTGCGGCCGAGGGACCCATCGGGCAGTTCGTCGTACCCACCGGGTCCAGGTCCTTCGTGCGCAGTCCCAAGGCCGCCTTCGCCGCCGGTGCGGGATCCATGCTCGCCGTGATCGGTGTGGTGCGTCGCAAGCGGGGCTGAGTCGTCAGATCCCCCGCGGCCCCACGACCCCCGCCGCCCTCACCGCCTCCCGAGGTTGCTCAGCCGGCGGGCAGGGACGACCCGAGCCAGGGAAGGGCTCCTGCGGCCGTAGGGATCAACGTCCATGGCCCGCCAGGGGGCGTGGGGACGAGCCGCCCGTGCAGGCTGGGGTACCACGGACCCGGTGGGTCCAGGGAGAACCGGGTCCTCTCGGCTCCGGCCACGTCACGGTGCGGAACGGCCGCCGTGACCAGTCCTCCGACCACGACGAAGCCACTCACCGTGGCGAGGAACGGCATCGGGTCCACACGCTGTGCGCGCAGCCGGAAGAAGAGCCGGGTGATGGCAGAGACCCGCCACCCATCACAGACTGCCGCCCGTCGTTCGGAGTCCGTGACGAGTCCGGAAACACGCGACGGGTCGATGCGGGCGACGAAGCATCCCTGCTGCAGCTCCGCCGGTAGCGCGGACTCGGGGACGGGCGGCCGCACGAGCGCCTGAACGGCCGCAGCGCGATAGAGCAGGCTTCCCCGCAGTCGCAGGGCGTCTCCTGCCAGACCGGCCTTGAGGGCGCGCCGGGCCGGCTCCCGGGCGAGGCCGAGTGCACCCAGCATCGTCGTTGCTTCCCGCTCGCTGATCATCACGGCATCGGAATCTGAAGCTTTTTCGGATGCGTGGGGTGTTGCCGAGTCGTCGTCTGCTGTCATGGCCCGACACGCTAGGCATGGCCACCGACAGCCACACCGACACCGACACCGGCGCCGGCGGTCTGCTCGGCCCCGGAGCAGTCGGGCGTGCACTCGGTCTGATGGGCCGATTGGCCTCAACTACGCATGACAGAAGGAGCCAATCGGCCCGGCAGACGTAGTAGGAGACCGGCATGCCCTCGCGCGCGAGTGGCCCGCGAACAGGCAGACAGCACAAGGCCCGTAGACAGCACGGAGCCCGTAGACAACACAGGGCCATCCGGAGATCCGGATGGCCCTGGTTGATCGATGCTGAACTGCTCAGCGACCGTGCTTCATCGCGGTGCGCAGGTCCTTGTTGAGCTGGGAGATCACGTCGAGCGGGATCTCCTTGGGGCAGGCCGACGTGCACTCACCGATGTTGGTGCAGCCACCGAAGCCCTCGTGGTCGTGCTGGGCGACCATGTTCACGACGCGCTTGTCGCGCTCGGCCTGGCCCTGGGGGAGCTGGCCGAGGTGGGTGATCTTGGCACCCATGAACAGGGAGGCCGAGCCGTTCGGGCACGCGGCCACGCAGGCGCCACAGCCGATGCAGGTGGCCATGTCGAACGCGCGGTCCGCGTCCTCCTTGGGCACCTGGACCGAGTGCGCCTCGGGTGCGGAACCCGTGTTCACCGAGATGTAGCCACCCTGCTGGATGATCCGGTCGAACGCGCCACGGTCGACGACGAGGTCCTTGAGCACCGGGAACGCGTCGGCACGCCACGGCTCGATGGTGATCGTCTCGCCGTCCTTGAACGACCGCATGTGCAGCTGGCAGGTCGTGGTGGTGACGGGTCCGTGCGCCTGGCCGTTGATCATCAGGCCACACATGCCGCAGATGCCCTCGCGACAGTCCGAGTCGAACGCGACCGGGTCCTCGCCGGCAGCGTTGAGCTGCTCGTTGAGCACGTCGAGCATCTCGAGGAACGACATGTCCTCCGAGACGTCCTCGACCTGATAGGTGTGCATCTTGCCGGGGGACGTGGCGTCGGGCTGGCGCCAGATGTTCAGGGTCAGCTTCATACCGGTCTTCGTTCCGTCTGGCGCGCTCACTTGTAGCTCCGCTGCTTCATCTCGATGGCGGTGTAGGTCAGGTCTTCCTTGTGCAGGATCGGCTTCTCGCCGTCCGCGACGAACTCCCAGGCCGCGACGTAGGCGAACGCGTCGTCGTGACGCAGCGCCTCGCCGTCCTCGGTCTGGCTCTCGGCACGGAAGTGTCCACCACAGGATTCGCGGCGGTTCAGCGCGTCGATGCACATCAGCTCACCGAGCTCGATGAAGTCGGCCACCCGGCCGGCCTTCTCGAGGCTCTGGTTGAGGCTGTCGGCGGTGCCGAGCACCTTCACGTTGCGGTAGAAGTCGTCCTTCAGGGTGCGGATGAGGTCGATCGCCTTCTTCAGGCCGTCCTCGGTCCGCTCCATGCCGCAGTACTCCCACATGATGTGGCCGAGCTCGCGGTGGTAGGAGTCGACGCTCCGGGTGCCGCCCACGGTGAGGAAGTGGTTGATCCGCTCCTCCACCGCGGCCTTCGCCTCGACCACGGCCGGGTGCGACTCCTCGAGCTTCTCGAAGGGTCCGTCGGCAAGGTAGTCGCGGATCGTGTGCGGGAGCACGAAGTACCCGTCGGCCAGGCCCTGCATCAGTGCGGAGGCACCGAGACGGTTGGCGCCGTGGTCGGAGAAGTTCGCCTCGCCGGTCACGAACAGGCCCGGGATCGAGCTCTGCAGGTCGTAGTCGACCCACAGGCCGCCCATGACGTAGTGCACGGCCGGGTAGATCCGCATCGGGGTCTCGTACGGGTCCTCGCCGGTGATCCGGGCGTACATGTCGAAGAGGTTGCCGTACTTCTCCTCGACCGCGTCACGGCCGAGTCGGCCGATCGCGTCGGCGAAGTCGAGGTAGACGCCACGGCGTACGCCCTCCACCTCAGGACCGACACCACGGCCGTCGTCGCACTGGTACTTCGCGGCGCGGGAGGCGATGTCGCGGGGGACCAGGTTGCCGAAGCTCGGGTAGATCCGCTCCAGGTAGTAGTCGCGGTCCTCCTCGGGGATCTCGCGCGGGTCCTTGGCGCAGTCGGCCTTGTTCTTCGGGACCCAGATCCGGCCGTCGTTGCGCAGCGACTCCGACATCAGGGTCAGCTTCGACTGGTGCGGGCCCGAGACCGGGATGCAGGTCGGGTGGATCTGCGTGTAGCAGGGGTTGGCCATGTAGGCGCCCTTGCGGTGTGCCCGCCACGCGGCGGTGACGTTGCAGCCCATCGCGTTGGTCGACAGGTAGAAGACGTTGCCGTAGCCGCCGGAGGCGAGTACGACGACGTCGGCGAGGTGGGTCTCGATCTCGCCGGTCACCATGTCGCGCACGATGATGCCGCGGGCCCGGCTCTGACCGGCCTCGTCCTCCGCGACGATGACCTCGAGCATCTCGTGCCGGGTGTACGTCGTGACGGTGCCGGCGGCAACCTGGCGCTCGAGGGCCTGGTAGGCGCCGATCAGCAGCTGCTGTCCGGTCTGTCCGCGCGCGTAGAACGTGCGGGAGACCTGGACGCCACCGAACGAGCGGTTGTCGAGCAGGCCGCCGTACTCGCGGGCGAACGGGACGCCCTGGGCGACGCACTGGTCGATGATGTTGGTGCTGACCTCGGCGAGGCGGTAGACGTTCGACTCGCGCGAGCGGTAGTCGCCGCCCTTGACGGTGTCGTAGAAGAGACGGTGGACCGAGTCGCCGTCCTCCTTGTAGTTCTTGGCCGCGTTGATGCCGCCCTGGGCCGCGATCGAGTGCGCGCGACGCGGGGAGTCCTGGTAGCAGAAGGACTTCACGTTGTAGCCGGCCTCGCCGAGTGTGGCCGCGGCCGAGGCGCCGGCCAGACCGGTGCCGACGATGATCACGTCGAGCTTGCGACGGTTGGACGGGTTGACCAGGCGGGCCTCGAACTTGCGCGTGCTCCAGCGCTGGTCGATCGGGCCGGTCGGTGCCTTGGCGTCGACGATCGGCTCGCCCGGCGTGTAGTAGTCGATCGCGTCGTCGATCAGGTCCGGGTCGATCGTGGGAGCGTCCGCGTGCGAGTCGACGTCGGAGGAGAACTCGGAATGAGAGTCAGTCATTTGTGCGATCAGTCCTTAGTCGACGATGCCGAGGAGGATGGACAGCGGCACCAGGGCGAAGCCGCCGGCGATCACCACTGCGAGGAATACACCGGCGAAGTTCGCGCGGGCACGGCTCTTGGCGTTGTTGGTCAGGCCGAGGGTCTGGCAGGCACTCCACACGCCGTGGCGCAGGTGCATGGCCAGGGCGCCCATGGCGAGCAGGTAGATCACGGTGACCCACCACATCTCGGGCTGGAACGAGCTCACCACGCGCTCGTACGGCGAGTCCTTGTCGCCGTTGACGTTGATGGTGCGGGTCGTGAAGTGCAGCAGGTGGAAGATCACGAACAGCAGCAGCGTCACCCCGCCCCAACGCATCATCTTCGAGCTGAGCGTCGCTGCGACGGCCTTCTTCACGACGTACTTCTGGGTGCGCGCCCTGTTGGCACGGCCCCAGAGCGTGAAGGCCGCGTAGGCGTGGCCGATGATCGACAGCAGGAGTACTGCGCGGATGATCCACAGCAGTCCCTCGTGCGGGAGCATCGGCTCCCCGAAGGTCCGCAAGTGGTGCGCGTACTCGTCAAAGGCTTCCTGGCCGGCGAAGACCTTGAGGTTGCCGTACATGTGCAGCAGCACGTAGCCGATGAAGACCAGGCCGGTGACGGCCATCAGGAGCTTCAGTGCGATCGTCGATCGCGTCGACCGGCTGCCTTTTACTAGAGTCGGGATTGCCACGGTGGCACGGTACCGCTCCAGATCGGGCCATGGGAGTTGAGGCCGCCCTAACCGGGTGTGAGATTCCCCCCGTTACTCGTGGGTTGGAACTTTTGCCGGGTCGGTTCGTTCTTTGCGCGCGGCCCCTTCCACTCGACGCGACTTCCTGCCATGGTCATTCAGAACATGAACTCGGAGGTGGCGATGGCGTCGACCGACGCAGGGGTGACTGGGCCCACCAGGGCGCGTATCGAAGAGAAGACACTGCGCGAGGACAGATGGTGGCTCGCCCCGCTGGCCACGTTCATCGTGTTCACCGCGTTCGTCATCTACGCCACCTGGCGGGCGTTCATGGGCTCCGACTACTACGCCTCGCCGTACCTCTCGCCGTTCTACTCTCCCTGCCTGGGTGACTGCGTCGACGGTGCGTCCGACTTCGGCCAGCCGTTCCGGGCGTTCCCGCTCTCGGCCGCCCTGATCATCCTGATCTTCCCGCTCGGCTTCCGGATGACCTGCTACTACTACCGCAAGGCCTACTACCGGGCGTTCTGGCTCTCGCCGCCCGCGTGCGCCGTCGCCGAGCCGCACAAGTCCTACTCCGGCGAGACCCGGCTGCCGCTGATCCTCAACAACCTGCACCGTTGGTTCTGGTACGCCGCCATGGTGGTCGCCGTCGTCCTCACCTACGACACGGTGCTCGCGTTCCGCAACGAGGACCACGAGTGGGGCCACATGGGCCTCGGCACCCTGCTGATGATCGTGAACGTCGCGCTGATCTGGCTCTACACCCTGTCGTGCCACTCGTGCCGCCACGCGGTCGGCGGCCGGTTGAGACATTTCTCGAAGCATCCGGTGCGCTACAAGCTGTGGACCTGGGTGTCCCGGTTGAACGGCAGTCACGCGAAGTTCGCGTGGTACTCCCTCTTCTCGGTCGCGCTGGTGGACCTCTACGTCTACCTGCTGGCGACCGGGACGATCGACGACGTGAGGTTCTTCTGATGGGCTCGGCACACGAGGGAACGCGGCACCCGATGACCGGCAACGAGATGTCGGGCAGTTCCCGAGGGGGGATGGAGCACCACACCTTCGACGTGGTGGTGCTCGGCGCGGGCGGCGCCGGGCTGCGGGCGGCCATCGCGGCCCACGACGCCGGCGCCAGGGTGGCGATCGTGTGCAAGTCGCTGCTCGGCAAGGCCCACACCGTGATGGCCGAGGGCGGCATCGCCGCGTCGATGGGCAACGTCTACCCCGACGACAACTGGCAGGTGCACTTCCGCGACACCATGCGCGGCGGCAAGATGCTCAACAACTGGCGGATGGCCCAGCTGCACGCGCAGGAGGCACCCGAGCGGGTGATGGAGCTCGAGGACTGGGGCGCACTCTTCGACCGCACCGACGACGGGCTGATCTCCCAGCGCGACTTCGGCGGCCACAAGTACGCGCGCCTGGCGCACGTCGGGGACCGCACCGGCCTCGAGATGATCCGCACCCTCCAGCAGCGAGCGGTGGCCCTCGGCATCGAGGTGTTCATGGAGTGCACCGTCACCGACATCCTCAAGGACGGCGACCGGGTCGCCGGGGCCTTCGGCTACTGGCGCGAGACCGGCCGCTTCGTCACCTTCGAGGCACCCAGCGTGGTCCTCGCGACCGGGGGCATCGGCAAGTCGTTCAAGGTCACCTCGAACTCCTGGGAGTACACCGGCGACGGCCACGCCCTGGCGCTGCGGGCCGGCGCCAGCCTGATCAACATGGAGTTCGTGCAGTTCCACCCGACCGGCATGGTCTGGCCGCCGTCGGTGAAGGGCCTGCTGGTCACCGAGTCGGTCCGCGGCGACGGCGGCATCCTCAAGAACTCCGAGGGCACCCGCTTCATGTTCGACTACATCCCCGAGTTCTTCAGGGCGGAGACGGCCGACACGATCGAGGAGGCCGATCGCTGGTACGACGACAAGAAGAACAACCGGCGCCCACCCGAGCTCCTGCCACGCGACGAGGTGGCCCGCGCGATCAACTCCGAGATCAAGGCCGGCCGCGGCACCCCGCACGGTGGCATCTACCTCGACATCGCGTCGCGGCGCAGCCCTGAGTTCATCCGCCGCCGGCTCCCGTCGATGTACCACCAGTTCAAGGAGCTGGCCGACGTCGACATCACGGCAGAGCCGATGGAGATCGGGCCCACCTGCCACTACGTGATGGGCGGTGTGGAGGTCGACGCCGACACCGAGCTGAGCGCCGTCACCGGCCTGTACGCCGTGGGCGAGTGCTCCGGTGGCATGCACGGGTCGAACCGGCTCGGCGGCAACTCGCTCTCCGACCTGCTGGTCTTCGGCCGGCGCGCCGGCGAGAGCGCTGCGGCGTACGCCGTCTCGACGGCCAGCGCACCACCCGCGATCGACCCGGTCGACGTGAAGGCCGCGGAGGCCAGCGCCCTGGCGCCGTTCGACGTCGCCGCCGACGCCCAGGGAGGCGGGGAGAACCCCTACACCATCCAGCACGACCTGCAGCAGTCGATGAACGACCTCGTCGGCATCATCCGCACCGCCGAGGAGCTGAGCGCCTCGCTCGGCGCGATCGAGGAGTTCAAGCAGCGGGCCAGCCGGATGGTCGTCGAAGGACACCGCCAGTACAACCCTGGCTGGCACCTCTCGCTCGACCTGCGCAACATGCTGCTGGTCAGCGAGTCCATCGCCAAGGCGGCCCTGGCAAGGGAGGAGTCCCGCGGCGGACACACCCGCGACGACTTTCCCGGACCCGACCCCGTGTGGGGCACGAAGAACCTGGTGGTGACGCTCGACGCCGACGGTTCCGGGGTCGACCTGCACGAGAAGCCGTTGCCGGAGATGCCCGCAGAGCTGCGGACGTTCTTCGAGGAGCCGCCAGCTGCCGGGGAGCCCAAAGCTCCGTCGGTCGAACCTGTCGAGACCCCCGAGGAAGGGAAGCAGTCATGAGCTACGACCTCAAGATGCGCGTGTGGCGCGGCGACAGCGGCGGCGGCGACCTCGGGGACTACACGGTCTCCGTCGAGACCGGCGAGGTCGTGCTCGACGCGATCCACCGGCTGCAGGCGACCCAGGCCGGCGACCTCGCCGTCCGGTGGAACTGCAAGGCCGGCAAGTGCGGGTCCTGCAGCGCCGAGATCAACGGCCGCCCCCGGCTGATGTGCATGACCCGGCTCTCCGACTTCGACGAGTCCGAGACGATCACGGTCACCCCGATGCGGGCGTTCCCGGTGATCCGCGACCTGGTCACCGACGTCTCGTTCAACTACGAGAAGGCCCGCGAGCTGCCCGGCGTCGAGCTCGGCCCGCGCGACGCAGACAACAAGCGCCGCATGATGCAGGTCGACGTCGAGCGCGGCCAGGAGTTCCGCAAGTGCATCGAGTGCTTCCTGTGCCAGGACACCTGCCACGTCATTCGTGACCACGAGGACAACAAGCAGGCCTTCGCCGGGCCGCGGTTCTTCCTCCGGTACGCCGAGCTCGACATGCACCCGCTCGACACCCACGACCGGCGGGCCCTCGCCCAGGAGGCGGCCGGCATCGGCATGTGCAACATCACCAAGTGCTGCACCGAGGTCTGCCCCGAGGGCATCAAGATCACCGACAACGCGATCATCCCGATGAAGGAGCGCGTCGTCGACCGCAAGTTCGACCCGCTGGTGTGGCTGGGCGACAAGATCGGCCTCCGCAACAAGGACAACGACGGCCGCGTCGAGCCCTGAGGGGTTGGGTCTCGATACGCTCGCTGACGCTCGCTACTCGACCACCGAAACCCACTTCGTTGGTCGAGTGCCGGCGAGGAACGAGCCGGTGTGTCCGGCTCCCGGACCTGGGGCAGCCAGCCGGGCTCCGCGGCCGTCGTACGGCGACTGTCCTGATCAGCATTTCCCTCTAGCCGGGCTCAACAGGCTCGGAGTCGACCGGGCCTGACACGGTCAGCGCGGCGATCGCCGTGGTCGCGGGCACGGCCAGCACGAGACCGATTGCCGAGGCCAGGGTGCGGACCACCTCGGCGGCGATGCTCTCGTCGTACAACGTGTCCATCAGCGGCCGGTCGTAGAGCGAGAGCAGCATCAGCACCGCCAGCGCCGTGCCGGCGTAGGCGAACACGATCGTGTAGATCGTGGAGGCGATGTGGTCGCGGCCGATCCGCATGCCGCTGGTGAACAGCTGCGTCCGCGTCATGCCGGGTGCCGCGGCCCGCAGCTCCCACACCGCGGACGACTGCGTGATCGTCACGTCGTTGAGCACGCCGAGGCCGGCGATGATCACGGCGCAGGTCAGCAGCCCCTGGAAGTTCAAGTCCGGTGCGTTGAGCATGAGGTATGCGTTCGTCTCGTCGGCGACGCCGCTCAGCCGGGCCGCATCGACGCCCCACAGGCCGAGCAGCGTGATGATCGCGATGCCGCTCAACGTGCCGGCCAGGGCGGTGCTGGTGCGGATCGACACCCCGTGGGTCAGGTAGAGGACGACGAACATGATCGCGCTCGAGCCGACCAGCGCGACCCCGATCCCGGAACCGCCTTCGAGCAGTGCGGGCAGCATGAACTTGGCGACCACGAACCCGGCGAAGACCAGGCCGAGCAGGGCCATCACTCCGCGCAGCCTGGCCACGATCGCGACCACGAGCACGAAGGCCAGCGCCATCGCGCCCAGCGGGAAGTTGCGCTCGGCACCGACCCAGCCGTACGTCGGTTCGGCACCCTCCCTCGGGGTCTTGGCCAGCTTGACCTTGTCGCCCTTCTCGAGGCCGGACTTCGCGACGTACGGCGGCACCTGGATCACGACGTCGGCGCCGTCGACCGAGGCGGTCAGCTCGTTGCAGTGCTCGGGGAACGACTCGTTCTCGCCGGGTGGCAACGAGGGGTCGGCCACGATGACGGGGCACGGGTCGCTGACCGAGACCACCGTCGCCTGCGGGAACGTGGTGCCGGCCGCGGAGTACTGCACGGCCTCGGGGCGGTCGCCGTCCCCGGGCCACAGGGCGAAGAGCCCGGCCACGGTGCCCAGGGCCACGAGTCCGAGCAGGCCCAGGAGCAGCAGCCGGGGGAGCACCCCCACCGCGACGTCCGGCACCGGGCCACCGTGCGAGTGCCCGTGCCCGTGTCCGGGTCCGGAGCTGCGTTTCGAGTGAGAGCTGTGTGCACCGGCCATGGCTGAATCCTGCCCGAGTGCAGGTCAGGCGACGCGGACGCCCCTCCCACGCCCGTTGGTCGAGGAGGTCGCGCGGCGACCGTCTCGAGACCACCCGTACTGCTCGGCCAGCAGCTCGTCGACCGCGTCGACCCAGCTGCGCTGCACCGCGAGCTCGCGGCCACGGGCTCCCAGCAGGCCGCGTCGGGTGTCGGCGGCGAGGCTGGCGACGGCCTCACGGAATCCGGTGGCGGAGGTGGGGTCGTGGAACAGGCCGGTCTCGAGGTGGCGCAGCACGTCGAGGGCGCCACCGGAACGAGGGGCGACGAGCGGTACGCCGGACGCGGCCGCCTCGCGCAACGCGTGGGAACAGGTCTCGAACTCCCCGGGGTGCACCAGCACGTCGAGGGAAGCCATTGCGGTGACCAGGTCGCCGGGCTCGACGGCGCCGGTGAACTTCGCGTCGGGCAGGTGGGTCTCCAGCCAGTGGCGTTGCGGTCCGTCGCCGATGACGACCAGCCGGATCCCGGGCAGGGAGGCCAGCTCGGCCAGTCGGCGTACGCCGTGGCGCTTGTGCAGGCTGCCGACGTACCCGACGACCACCCGGGGGACCGGCTCGACCGTGCGGCGCGACCAGCGGTCGTGCAGGTAGGAGTCGCGCAGGGTGGGACTCCACGCGGCCACGTCGACGCCCGGCGCCCACACCGGGGCCTCGACGCCGAGCACGCCGAGGCGGGCGCGCATCCACTCGCAGGTCACGACCACCTGGTCGGCGCGGGCGTGGACGGTACGCAGCCAGTGCTCCGCGGTGAGGGCCGGCACCGGCGACTGCTGCACGACGATGGTCGGCCGGTCCTGGAGCTGGGCGTGCTTGAGCGCCTTGCGGCCGAGGATGCCCGGGGAGGCCCCGTGCACCAGGTCGGGGCCGAAGCCGGCGAGCGCGGCGGCCACCTGGCGACCGGGCTTGTCGAGGGGGCGGATCCGGGCCACCGGCGACGAGCGGTAGGTGGCCAGCCCGGGGCCGGGCGCGATGATCTGAACCTGGTGACCGAGGTCGACCAGCCGGTCCACCACCTGCTTGGTGGTGCGCGTCGTGCCGTCCACGGCGGGGTAGAACGACTCGGTGACGATGGAGATCCGCTGAGGTTCCATGGGTCGATCGTGACCGGTCCTGGACAACGCGACGCGAACACGGGGTGGCCTGCGGACGTCGGCCAGGTACCCGAGGGCAGTTACTGTCCAGTTGATGGGAGATCTCACATCGAGTGGCCGTCAGGCTGTGGGTTCCCTATTGTGCGGACCATGACATCTGGCCCTGATCCGGACCGCCTCGCCCTGGCTGGTCCCGAGGACCAGCACTCCGCCGCGGACTGGGAGAAGAGCACCGCGGCCGTGCTGCGCAAGACCCGCAAGCTTGCCGACGACGCCCCCGACGCCGCCGTCTGGGAGAAGCTCGCGCGGCGGACCCTCGACGGCATCTCGGTCGCACCGATCGGCACCCTCGACTCGGTCGCCGGCCTCGCCCCGACCGGCGTACCCGGCGCGGCTCCCTTCACCCGCGGCCGCCTGGCCGCACGGCCCGAGATCGGCTGGGACATCCGCCCCTACCTCTTCGGTCTGGACGCGAAGGCCCTGAACGAGGCGGCGCTGGTCGACCTGGAGAACGGCTCGACGTCCCTGTGGCTCGAGGTCGGTACGACGCTCGCGCCGGCGGACCTCGAGGCCGCACTGGAGGGCGTGTTCATCGACCTGGCCCCCGTGGTGCTCGACGCCGCCGAGGACCCGTTCGCCGCCGCGGAGGCGCTGGCCGCGCTCTACGCCGACCGCGGCGTCACCCCGGCCGAGGGCACGAACCTGGCCGCCGACCCGATCGCCGCGCAGGTGCGCGGTGAAGGCGCCATCTCGCTCGACGTGCTCGACCTGGTGGCCGCCAAGGCCGAGGAGATCGGTGCCCTGGGCGTCGTCGTCGACGCGACCGCCGTGCACGACCTCGGTGCCTCCGACGCGCAGGAGCTGGCCTACAGCCTCGCCGTCGGCGCGACCTACCTCCGCCACCTGACCGCGAACGGCCGCTCGGTGGCCGATGCGCTGCGCCTGGTGGAGTTCCGCTATGCGGCCACCGACGAGCAGTTCCCGACCATCGCGAAGTTCCGGGCGGCTCGCCGCCTCTGGTCGCGCGTGGCGGAGCTGAGCGGCCTGGCCCCCGCCGACCAAGGCGACGGCCAGCGCCAGCACGCCGTCACCTCGCGCCCGATGATGAGCAAGTACGACCCGTGGGTGAACATGCTGCGCACCACGGTGGCCTCGTTCGCCGCCGGTGTCGGTGGCGCGGACGCCGTGACGGTGCTGCCGTTCGACTCCGCCCTCGGCATCCCCGACGCGTTCGGTCGCCGGATCGCCCGCAACACCGGGTCACTGCTGATCTCCGAGTCCCACGTCGCCAAGGTCGTCGACCCGGCCGGTGGCTCCTACGCCGTCGAGAAGCTGACCGACGACCTGGCCGAGGCGGCCTGGGCGGAGTTCGGCCGCATCGAGGAGGCGGGCGGAATCCTGGCCGCGCTCGAGGACGGCTCGTTCCAGTCGCGGATCGACGCGGTGGTGGCCGAGCGTGACGACCAGATCGCCCACCGCACCCGCCCGTTGACCGGCATCAGCGAGTTTCCGAACCTCGGCGAGGCCCTGCCCGAGCGTCCGGGGCACCCGGCCATGGACGCCGTACGCCGCTACGGTGCGCCGTTCGAGGCCCTGCGCGACGAGCCCGCCGCGACTCCGGTCTTCCTGGCCACGATGGGCAGCGTCGCCTCGCACACCGCCCGCGCCACGTTCGCCAGCAACCTGTTCGCCGCGGGTGGCATCAGTGTGGTCGTGGCCGGTGCCACCGACGGCGTCGACGCCGTGCTCGCGGCGTACGACGGCCAGCCGGTGGTCTGCCTGGCCGGCGCCGACCCGACGTACGCCGAGTGGGGTGCCGACCTGGTCGCCAAGTTGCGCGAGGCCGGTGCGCGTCACGTGGTGCTGGCCGGCAAGGCCGGCGACAAGACCGTTTCCCCAGACCTGGTTGACGATTCGGCCGCGGTCGGTGTGGACGCACTCACCTTCCTGAACACCACGAGGGAGCACCTCGCATGAGCACCGTCCCGAAGAGCTTCGCTGGCCTGCCGCTGGTTGAGGAGGTTGCGCAGCAACCGTCTCGAGACCAACGGACCGAGAGCGCCGCCGAGCCCTGGCAGAGCCCCGAGGGCATCCCGGTGCTGCCGGTCTACGGCCCCGAGCACCTCGAGGGCCTCGACGCCCTCGACACGTGGCCCGGCCTGAGCCCGTTCCTGCGCGGGCCCTACCCGACGATGTACACCACCCAGCCGTGGACGGTCCGCCAGTACGCCGGCTTCTCGACCGCCGAGGAGTCCAACGCGTTCTACCGCCGCAACCTCGCGGCCGGGCAGAAGGGCCTCAGCGTCGCGTTCGACCTGGCCACGCACCGCGGCTACGACTCCGACCACCCGCGGGTGCGCGGCGACGTCGGCATGGCCGGTGTGGCGATCGACTCGATCTACGACACCCGCACCCTCTTCGACGGCATCCCGCTCGACACGATGTCGGTGTCGATGACCATGAACGGTGCCGTGCTGCCCGTGCTGGCGCTCTACATCGCCGCCGCCGAGGAGCAGGGGGTGAAGCCGGAACAGCTCGCGGGGACCATCCAGAACGACATCCTCAAGGAGTTCATGGTCCGCAACACCTACATCTACCCGCCGGCGCCGTCGATGCGGATCATCTCCGACATCTTCAGCTACACCTCGGCGAAGATGCCGCGCTTCAACTCGATCTCCATCTCCGGCTACCACATCCAGGAAGCCGGGGCGACGAACGACCTCGAGCTCGCCTACACGCTGGCCGACGGTGTGGAATACATCCGCGCGGGCCTCGAGACCGGTATGACGATCGACCAGTTCGCGCCGCGGCTCAGCTTCTTCTGGGCGATCGGCACGAACTTCTTCATGGAGGTCGCGAAGATGCGTGCCGCGCGTGCCCTGTGGGCCCGCCTGGTGCGCCAGTTCGACCCGGCCAACCCGAAGTCGCTGAGCCTGCGCACGCACTCGCAGACCTCCGGCTGGTCGCTGACCGCACAGGACGTCTTCAACAACGTGCAGCGCACCGCGATCGAGGCGATGGCCGCGACCCAGGGCCACACCCAGTCGCTGCACACCAACGCCCTCGACGAGGCGATCGCGCTGCCGACCGACTTCTCGGCCCGCATCGCCCGCAACACCCAGCTGCTGCTGCAGCAGGAGTCGCGGACCACCGAGATCATCGACCCGTGGGCCGGTTCCTACTACGTCGAGCGGCTCACGCACGACCTTGCCGAGCGCGCCTGGAAGCACATCCAGGAGGCCGAGAAGGCCGGTGGCATGGCGGCCGCGATCGAGCAGGGCATCCCGAAGATGCGCATCGAGGAGGCGGCGGCCCGCACCCAGGCCCGCATCGACTCGGGCGCGCAGAAGCTGATCGGGGTCAACACCTACCGGCTCGCCGCCGAGGACCAGCTCGACGTCCTCAGGGTCGACAACGACGACGTCTACAAGCAGCAGATCGCCAAGCTCGAGCGGCTCCGTGCCGAGCGCAACGACGACGACGTACGCCGTTCGCTGGAGGCCCTGACGAACTCGGCCGAGCGGGGTGCCAGCAAGGGCTCGCTCGACGGCAACCTGCTCGCCCTGGCCGTTGACGCGGCTCGTGCGAAGGCCACCGTGGGCGAGATCTCCGAGGCTCTCGAGAAGGTCTACGGCCGGCACCAGGCCGTGATCCGTACGATCAGCGGTGTGTACAGGTCCGAAGCCTCCGAGGGCGGCAACTCCGCGGTCGACGCGGTCGTCGCCGCGACCGAGAAGTTCGAGGAGGACGAGGGCCGTCGCCCCCGCATCCTCGTCGCGAAGATGGGCCAGGATGGCCACGACCGCGGGCAGAAGGTCGTGGTCACCGCCTTCGCCGACATGGGGTTCGACGTCGACGTGGGCCCGCTGTTCTCCACGCCCGAGGAGGTCGCGCAGCAGGCCGTGGACGCCGACGTGCACATCGTCGGTGTGTCCTCGCTCGCCGCGGGCCACCTCACGCTGCTGCCTGCCCTCAAGCAGGCACTGGCGGACCTCGGGCGTCCCGACATCATGATCGTCATCGGCGGGGTCATCCCGCCCGACGACGTGGAGACCCTCAAGGAGATGGGCGCGGCCGCCGTGTTCCTCCCCGGCACGGTCATCGCGGAGTCCGCGATCGACCTGCTGGAGAAGCTCTCCCACTGATGTCTCGCCGGCAGGTCGACGTACCCGCGCTCGTCGCAGGCGTCCGTGAGGGGCAGCGTGCCGCGGTGTCGCGGGCGATCACCCTGGTCGAGTCGTCGCGCCCCGACCACCGGGTGGCCGCGCGCGAGCTGCTCGCCGAGCTGACCCCCGACTCCGGTGGCGCAGTGCGGGTCGGCATCTCTGGCGTGCCCGGCGTCGGCAAGTCGACCTTCATCGAGGCGCTCGGCATGACCCTGGTCGAGGCCGGGAGCAAGGTCGGCGTCCTCGCCGTGGACCCGTCGTCGGTGCGCACCGGCGGCTCGGTGCTCGGCGACAAGACCCGGATGGCGCGGCTCTCGGCCAGCCCCGGCGCCTACATCCGTCCGTCGCCGTCGGCGGGCACCCTCGGTGGCGTGGCCCGCGCGACGACGCAGGCGATGATCATCCTCGAGGCGGCTGGACACGACGTCGTGCTCGTCGAGACCGTCGGTGTCGGCCAGTCCGAGGTGACCGTGGCCGGCATGGTCGACACCTTCCTGTTCCTCACCCTGGCCCGCACCGGCGACCAGCTGCAGGGCATCAAGAAGGGCATCCTCGAGATCGCGGACGTCATCGCGGTCAACAAGGCCGACGACGCGGGCGGTCACAACGCGGGGGAGAGCGAGGCCCGGGTCGCGGCCCGCGAGCTGGCCGGCGCGATGCGCCTGGTGCAGGGCAAGGGGGAGTGGGCGCCTCCGGTGGTGACCTGCTCCGGCCTGACGAACATCGGCGTCGACGACGTCTGGCAGCGCATCCTCGACCACCGCGAGCACCTCGGCGAGAAGGGCCTGGCCCGCAAGCGTGCCGACCAGCAGCTCGACTTCACCTGGGCACTGGTGCGCGATGAGCTCGCCGAGCGCCTGCGACGCTCACCGGGTGTGGCCGCCGTGCGCGACGACGTACGCACCGCGGTGCTGGCCGGCGACATGGCCGCGCCCGAGGCCGCCGACCGCATCCTCGCCGCGTACGACGAACACTGACCCGTCGCCAGTTCCGATCGACCCGTCGCCAGTTTCGGTCGACCTGTCGCCAGTTTCGGTCGACCCGTCGTGAGTTTCGATCGACCCGTCGCGAATGTTCCCTGTTCGGGATGAACTGGCGACGGGTCGACTTGAACTGGCGACGGATCGACTTGAACTGGCGACAGGTCAACTGCCGTTGTCGACGTCGGTCAGGTCGAGGTACTGGGCGTTGGTGTTGCCGGCGATGACCGCCGAGCTGTCGCTCAGGATCTCCAGGACGCTTCGCCAGGACCGCTGGAAGTTTCCCGCGTCGTCGGAGATCTCCGGGCGGAACTCCCCGGCGCCGGACGAGATCTCCTCCTGCAGCGCGCGCAGGTCGAGCGCGGCGCCGTTCAGTGACTGGCTGGTCGAGCTGAACCGGGTGCGCACCACCCGTGCCGCCTCTTCGGTCATGCGTGTCGCCATCGTTGCCTCCTCGGTCAGAGATGCCAGTTGCCCGGGTTGAGCTTGCTCTTGCTGATGCTCTCGCCCACGTCCTCCAGGGCTTCACGACCGTCGTCGAGCGCCTCTCGTCCGCCTTCGATCACGTTGCGACCTCCCTCGACCACGTGGTCCACGGTGGTGAGGGTCCCGACGGTCAGCTCGGCGATCGTCTCGATCACCTCGTCCTTCGCCTTCTCCGTGGTGAGGTGGAGGGCCGTCCTGAGAATGGCCGGCGTGGACTTGACGAGGGTGATGGTCTTCTTGACGCCGTCGACCGCGGTGTAGATGACGTCAGCGGTGTCGAGGAGGCCCTCCATGCCAGGGAGAACGTTCACGGCGAGCTCGCTCAGCTTGGTCAGGCCACTGTCGGTGACGTTGCCCAGGATGTCGGCGAGATGCTCGTTGGCACCGTCGGGCACGTTCAGGTTGAACGTGAACGGCCCGCCGAAGGGGCCGGGTCCGGGGAGCGGGATGGTGATCGGAATGCTGAGGTCGTCGAGCTGGTCGAAGTCACCGACCTTGTCGCGCACGATGTCGCCGACCAGGTCTCCCGTCTTGTCGGCGAACCCGGCGTCGATGAGCGCCTGCTCGAGCTCCTGCTCGGTGAGGTGCTCGCCGAGCTGCGAGTCGCTCATCGCCGTCCGGATCAGGTCGGTCAGCTCCGGGATGTCATCGAAGCCGGGCTTCGTGCCGCCCTCGACGATGTTCTGCAGCCTGGTCTCGAGGTGCGACACGAAGCGCTCGAGGTTCTCGTTGGGGACCTCGGCCTGGAGCTCGTCGACCAGGGCGCGGAGGTTCTCGTTGTAGGGGCCGGCCAGTCCGTCCTCGTCGAGCGGGTTGCCGCCCTCGACCAGGAAGTTGCCCGGGCCGTTGTAACCGTCGGGGCGCACCGTCCAGCCCTGGAGCACCCCGGCGATGTTGATCAGGGACTGCGTCTTCCTGTTGGTGTACTGCGAGTGACCGGTCACGTCCTCCGGACCCGACCAGTCCGTGTCCAGCCGGATGATGCCTTCCATGTCGACCGGGTCCGTGCCGTGGCCGGCAGTGATGGAGACCGGGTCGCCGGGGGCACGGAGGGCGTAGATCGGGATGTCGTCGGGGATGCCGAGGTCGTCCCTGGTATTGATGTTCTCGCCGAGCCCGGGGGAGCCGAAGAGCACGACCCGGTCGGGGCGCATCCCCGCCTGGAGCGCCTTCGAGGTGACCAGGGTGCCGTAGCTGTGGGCCATGATCGAGAGTTCCGACCCCTCGGCCCGGACCAGCCCGTCGGTGAAGCTCTTCAGGTTCGCCCCACCGATCTCGGCCTTCTCGGTCGACGAAGCGTCCTTGAACTCGGGAGTGTCGTAGCCCAGCCAGGCGATGGTGGCGCTGTCGGGGGCCATCTCGTGGGTGTTGATCGCCTTGTCGAGCGTGGCGTCGAAGTTGTCGATCCGGTTCGTGATGCCGGGAACCACTGTGCCGACGTACTTGGCCTTGTCCAGGTTGCCCATCACCGCAGCCAGCCTGCCGTCGTCGGTGACCTTGTCGCCGTCGTACGTCGGTGGCACGAAGACCAGCGTCTGATAGGGCCGCTGCACCTTGGCGCCGGTGTCCGGGTCGACGTAGTCGGCCTTGCCCGAGAGGAGCTCCTCGAGCATGTCGATGCGGCCGTTGAGACGGGTGTACTCGGCCCACCCGTCATCGTCCTTGCCGGGTGGCGGGTCCCAGTACTTGGCGAGCTGCTCCTTCTCGGCCTCGATCCCGGCGGTCAGGTTGACCCGGTTTGCGGCGTAGCGCGCCTGGTTGGGAATTCCGTCGAGGTTGCCGACGCGCTCGGCGTCGAGGATGGCCAGGAGGGACAGGTCGGTGGGGTCGAGGCCCGAGGCCCACTTGGTGATTGCCTCGGAGCGGGCCTTGTCGTCGAGCCCCTCCAGCTCGGCGAGCTTGTCGTCCAGCGCCGCCACCAGCTCCTTGCCGTGCTCCTTGTCGAAGTCGGCGGGGACTTCGAGGCCATGGGTCTTGAGGGCGTTTCGCCACTCCTCCTCCTCGGCCACCGCGTCGTAGTGACCGTCGGTGAGGGGCAGGTCGGTGAGAAGCGCTTCCTTCGCCTGCGCGCGCCACTGGGTGAGGGACAGGACCCTGCCCCGGTTGGAGATCGGGCCGTTCGGATCCAGCGCCGGCGCCTTCACGAGGAGATTCTCGCGGAACTCCCGGGCAGCATCGCGGGTGTCGCGTCGGAGGTCGGCCTGCAGGTCCTCGAACTCCGTGGTCAGCCTGGCCTGTGCCGCCGACATGGCCGACGCGGCGGCCCGGGTCTGTCCGCCGTTGATCTTCCGGATGCGGACCTCGTCGGCGATGTCGATCTCACCGGACCTGGTTGCCTCCTTGACCGCCTTGGCCTGGTCCGAGCTGGCCTGGGCGAGTGCCGCCTTGTGGTCGGCGACGGTCTCCGCCCATCGCCTGTTCAGCGAGGGGAGCTGCTCGAGGGCGTCGTCGTAGAGGGTGGCCAGGTGGTTGGCGGCCCGCATGGCGCTCTTCACCTTGGGCCTCGCGCTGGTGAGCGTCTCGCCGAGCGTGGTCATCTCGGACTTCACCTTGCTGGCCGGTGGGCCGGTCCACTGGTCGCCGATCTGGTCGGGTGTGGCGACCACCTTGGGTGCCCGCTCGTCGAGCATGGTCACGATCCGCTTCAGGCGTCGACCAGCGGCCCGGAGAGACTCCGGGTCGACGTCGAGGCTGAAGTGGTCGGTCATCGGGTCACTGGTCGGGGTCGTCCAGGCACGCGGTCTCGCCGCCGGCCTCGAGAAGCCCGTTCTTGCGCAGCGTCAGACCGGCGGTGAAGGCATCTCCGCTGAAGGACAGCTGATCGCCGACTGCGGTCGAGTCGGGTCCGGCGACCTCGAGACCGCGGCCGGTGAGCGTCGTGCGTGCCGACTCCATGACCGTGGCCGGATCGGCGGCAGAGGCCGTGGCCGAGTAGCTGAACTTGATCTTGTTCCGCTCGTTGCCGCCCGGACCTCCGCAGGGCACGGGGCGGCCCTGCTCGCCCTTCTCGATGGTGCCGGGCTGGGCGACCTCGTTCAGGAGGTCGAGGCTGACCTTCTCGAGTGCCGCGTAGGCCTCATCGGGTGTCATGTCGGATTCCTTCCCGGAGGGCGAGTCGTCGTCCGTGCCGCAACCGGAGAGGACGAGGGTCAACGAAACAAGGACCAAGCTGGCTCTGCGAATCATCTGGGCACCCTACGTCGCGCGGATCGGTCCTGAGCTCAGCGTCTTCCCCGGCCTTGCACATCGAAACGTCTGTCGTGCGAATGTGACGCGTGACGGCATACTGACCGCCAGGCATCCTCGGGGAAGGTGGGTACGACGTGCGGCTGACGCTCACGCTGCTGGACGGGCGCAACGGCCGCGCTGTCAACGCTGTCGTCGACAGTGACGCCGAGGCGCCCGTGGGAGCCCTGCTACCTCCGCTCCTGGACCTCCTCGGTGAGCAGGTGCATCCGGACTTCGCGAAGCGAATCCCCTTGTGGGTCGACGGCCAGCGGGTCGACCCGGCCACCCCGACGGGGGAGGCCGGTGTCCACGCCGGATCGGTGGTCGCGCTGTTCGAACCGGCTGACCGGATCACCCGGGCGGTCCCCTCCGGGGTGGCGGAGCTGCGCGTGGTGGCCGGGCCGGGGGCCGGGCGCATTCACCGACTGCCACTCGGCCACACCACCATCGGCTGCGGTTCGCCGGAGTGGTCGCTGCCCGACGTACGCCTGCCACCTGCCGCGCTCCGCGTCGACGCCACCCCTGACGGGTCGGTGACGGTCGAGGTCGCAGACGGTGTCGTCGCCTCGCTCGAGGAGGTCGAGATCACCGAGGCCACCGCGTGGCCCGAGGGTGGGCATCTCCTGATCGGCGACACCGTGCTGGCCCGGGCACCGCTCGGCTCGGGCCGCGCCGACGTGGCGATGAACGCCGCCGAGGCCCTGATCGAGTTCAACCGCCCACCCCGGATCATGCCGCCGCCGCGGGAGCGGGCCTTCCACATGCCGACGAGGCCGGAGGAGCCGCGCGGGCGTCCGCTGCCGTGGGTCATGGTGCTGGCGCCGGCCGTGATGGCCGTGCCGATGGCCCTGCTCCTCGACAACATGCGCTACCTGCTCTTCGGCCTGATGTCGCCGCTGCTCGCGCTGGCGAACTTCATCAGCGACAAGGTCTACAACCGCAAGGAGTATCGCCAGAAGGTCGTCGAGTACGACGCCACAGTCGTGGCGCTGGAGAAGCGGATCGCGGCAGCCCGGGTGCTCGAACGCACGGAGAAGCGCTTCGAGCTTCCCGACCCCGCAGACTGGATCAGCCAGGCGATCGGTCCGGGCCCTCGGTTGTGGGAGCGGCGACCCGACGATGGCGACCACCTCCGGCTGCGGCTCGGGCTGACCGAGATGGCTCCCGAGCTGACCGTGGAGCAGCACCACGACAAGAGCGAGGAGGCCCCGGAGCTGCCGCCGCTCGTGGCCGTGCCCACCTGGTTGGGGCTCGCCCAGCTGGGCGTCATCGGTGTGGCCGGCAACCCCGAGGCCGCCGTACCTCTCGCGTCCTGGCTGATCGCCCAGGTCGCCCTGCTGCACAGCCCTCGCGACGTCAGGCTCGTGGTGATCAGCGACCATGCCGGCGAGGAGAAGTGGGACTGGGTGCGCTGGCTCCCGCACGCCCGCGACGAGGCCGACGGGGTGAGTGCGGCGGTCGGGACCCGGCAGGAGTCGGTCGGCAGGCGGCTCAACGAGATCCTCGCCGTGATCGAGCAACGTGAGGCGAGCGGCGCCGCGAAGAGCAAGGATCGGGTCGGACCCGATTACGTCGTCTTCCTCGACGGCGCGCGCCGACTCCGCGCCCTGCCGGCCGTCGTCGAGCTGCTCCGCCGAGGCCCCCTCGTCGGCGTCCGGGTGATCTGCCTTGATGCGGAGGCCCGCCAGCTCCCGGCCGAGTGCAAGGCCGTGGCCGTGATCGAGACCGACGGCCTGCGGATCCATGAGACGACCGCCGAGGACACCTTGGGCGTCGTACCCGACCTCGTCGAGCCGACGTGGTGCGAGACGGTGGCCCGCTGCCTGGCTCCGCTGCGCGACACCACGCCCCAGGAGGACTCGGCCGGCCTGCCCTCGTCGGCGCGGCTCCTCGAACAGATCGACCTCGACCCGCCGACCCCGCAGGGCATCGCGCTCCGCTGGGCCGGCAGCCCGACCACCGACGTGGTGGTCGGTGCCGGGTACGACGGACCGTTCCGCCTCGACCTGCGACGCGACGGCCCCCACGCGCTGGTGGCCGGTACGACGGGCTCCGGAAAGTCCGAGCTGCTGCAGACACTGGTCGCCTCGCTCGCCGTGGCCAACCGGCCGGACGACCTCACCTTCGTGCTCGTCGACTACAAGGGCGGGTCGGCGTTCAAGGACTGTGCCCGGCTCCCGCACACCGTGGGCATGGTGACCGACCTCGACACGCACCTCGTGGGTCGGGCGCTGGTCTCGCTCGGTGCCGAGCTGCATCGCCGGGAGCACCTGCTCGCCGGCCCGGGCGCCAAGGACCTCGAGGACTACTGGGCCCTGCGCGGCAAGCAACCGGACCTGCCGCCCATCCCGCGGCTGGTCCTGGTGATCGACGAGTTCGCCAGCATGGTCGCCGAGCTGCCGGACTTCGTGAACGGCCTGGTCTCGATCGCCCAGCGAGGTCGCTCGCTCGGCATCCACCTGGTGCTCGCCACCCAACGACCCAGTGGCGTGGTGTCCGCGGACATCAAGGCCAACACCAACCTGCGCATCTCGCTGCGGGTCACCGACGCTGGCGACAGTGAGGACGTCATCGACTCCTCGGACGCGGCGATGATCGGCAAGCACCAGCCGGGTCGCGCCTACGTGCGCAGTGGGGCCTCCACGCTGATGCCGTTCCAGAGCGGTCGTGTCGGCGGCCGCAGCCCGGACGCGACGGCACAGGAGCAACCGGAGTTCGTCGAGCCCCTGGCGTGGGCGGTCGACTGGGACCACCTCGGCCTGCCGCTGCCGGCACGTCCCACGGACAAGTCCGTGGAGACCGACGAGGCCGACACCGACCTCTCGGCGCTGGTCGACGCAGTGGGCAGCCTGACCGACCGGATGGCGATCCCGCCGGCCCACCGCCCGTGGCTCGACGCGCTCCCCGACCTGATCACCCTGGGCGACCTGCCGTCCCTGCCGGAGGAGGAGCGCGACCCGCGACTGCCTCCTCCGGCGGCCTGGGGGCTGATCGACCTCCCGGCCGAGCAGGCGCAGCGCCCGGCGGTGTTCCAGCTCGGGCGCAACGGCAGCCTCTACGTCCTCGGCGGCCCGCGCAGCGGACGGTCCACGGCGTTGCGCACCTTCGCCGGGGCACTCGCCGACGCGGTGCCGGTGGCCGACCTGAGCATCTACGGACTCGACTGCGGAAACGGCGCGCTGCTCGGCCTGCAGGCGCTGCCCCACACCGGCGCGGTGGTCAGCCGGACCCAGACCAGCCGGGCCGGGCGCCTGATCGACAGGCTCACCGCCCTGGTCGACGAACGACAGGCGCTGATGGGACGCGTCGGGGTCTCGGACCTGGCCGAGCTGCGCGAAGGCATGCCGCAGGACGAGCGGCCGCCGTACGTCGTCTTCCTGCTCGACCGCTGGGACGGCTTCATGGCGACCCTGGGGGAGGTCGACGGAGGCCGGATGGCGGAGCAGGTGCAGAACCTGCTCCGCGACGGACCCTCGGTCGGCGTCACCGTCGTGGTCTCCGGCGACCGGACCCTGGTCAGCGGCCGGATGGGGCCGCTGGTGGAGGACAAGCTGGTGCTCCGGCTGGCCGACAGGGACGAGTTCAGCTCCGCCGGCATCCAGGCCAAGCAGGTGCCGGAGAACATGCCGGACGGTCGCGCGCTCACCCCGGACCCGGTCGTCGAACGCCAGATCGCGTTGCTCTCTGCGGAGGTCAGCGGCGCCGGACAGAACGCGGCACTGCGAGAGATCGCGCTGCGCAACGAGGCACGTGATGCCGACGTACCCGCGGCACAGAGGCCCTTCCAGCTGCGGGAGCTGCCCGACCTGGCCGCTCACGACGGCGACACGGAAGAGCTGCTGCGTGATGCGGCCGCGTCGGTCCGTGACGGCCTCCTGCCGTTCGGCATCGGAGGCGACGAGCTTGCCCTGGTCAGCCTTGACCTGTCCGGTGCCGGGACGGCGGTGATCGCCGGACCCTCGAAGTCGGGGAAGACCGCGGCACTGAGGTTCGTGGCGGCCGCGGCCCGGGCAGCGGGCGTGCCGGTGAAGGGAGTCCTCGGCGTCGGCAACGCTCTCGCGGACGAGCTCGGCGAGGAGGCGCTGGTCGACCACCACACGATGAGCGTGGAAGAGATCGACACCTGGATCGCGGCACTGCCCGCCGGGGGAGTGCTGCTGGTCGACGACGGCGACATGATGCGCAGCGGCAACGTCGGCGAGGCCCTCGATGACGTCGTGTCCCTGGCCAGGGCCAGGAACTGGCGGATCGTCGTGGCCGGCGACGTCAACGACCTCGGGAGCGGCTACAGCGGTTGGGTGTACGACGCCCGCAAGTCGCGGCAGGGCCTGTTGCTGTCGCCCCAGAGCGCAAGTGACGCGGACATCTACGACGCCCGCATGGCGCGCAGCCTGGTGATGTCGAAGACACATCCCGGCCGGGGAGTGGTGCTGGACTCCGGTGGCAACGCGACCGTGGTCCAGGTGCCGTTCCGCGCCTAGCGCCGTGGCCTGAGCGAATGGGTCGCCGTGCTCCGAGCGAGAGCGTCAGCCGAAATGTCGAACGGGGCGGCACCCACCGGGTGCCGCCCCATTCCGGCTTGTTCGATCAGGAGTAGTGCTGGTCGAAGTTGTCGGCGTCGTTGGCGTAGTTGTTCAGCCACTTGGCGAAGTCAGGGCCGACGTGGAGCAGCTTCTCGAGCCCGTCACTCCACATCTTCCACTGCTCGTCGAACTTGCGGGACGCCTTCGGCGTGCTCCAGCTCCCTCCGCCCGTCAGGTCCGTTGCCGCCTTGTCCAGGGTCTTCTTGCTCGTCTCCAGGTCGGCAACCATCTTCGTGATGGTGCTGGCCGTCAACCGAATCTCTTCGGGATCGATCCGGTGGTCTCCTGCAGCCATGATGGCTCCTTAGTCCGAGGTGTTGGTCCGGCTACTCGTTCCACGAGGCCGTCACCGCGAAACCTTGACGCGATGGGTTTCTCTCCCCGGAGGACTGGGCAGACCATGGGCCGACGCCCGTAGGGCTGGGTGGTCTCTGACCAGGTTGGCCCTTACGATGACGGCTGCTGCTCGGTTGCAGCGAGCATCCGGGGTTCGTAAGCGACTAGGGGAATGGCACATGGGTTCAGGCGACGGATCAACGCTCGCGGAGCAGCAGCGCAACCGGGCGTTCCGACGGTCCGGAGGAACGACTCCGGCGGGTCGGCGGGTCGACCCCCCGCGCCAGCGGCGCCCCGGGCTGGCCGCGCTGGCCATCCTGCTCATCGTCGGCGGCGCCCTGATCGCGGGCCTGCTGGCCGTCCGGATGGACTCCCGCGAGCCTGTTCTCGCCGCGGCGCGCGACATCCCGCCGGGCACCCTGATCACGAAGGCGGACCTGCGGGAGGTCAAGGTGGCCAGCGAAGGGCTCCGGCTGATTCCCAGCGACCTCGCGGAGCAGGTGCTCGACGGTGGAACCTACGCACAGGTGCAGATCCGCCGGGACACCTTGATCGACGAGACGATGCTGACGCGCGAGGAGCCGGTCGGCGAGGACCGTGCCGTGGTCGCCGTCCCGCTCAACCCCGCGATCACCCCGAGCAAGAGCCTGCGCGGGGGCGACCTGGTGCAGGTGATCCGGGTCGGCGGCTCCGACAAGTCGGAGGAGCCGCGGCCGATCACCGAAGCCGTGGTGCTCTCCGTCAGTGCAGCGAGCGCCGACGACCTCGGGGGCGGGTCCACCGGCTCGGTGAGCCTGCTCGTCCCGGACTCCGCCGCGGCCGCTGTCGTCGACGCAGCGAGCGCCGATCAGGCTGGCCTGGCCCTGCTCCAGCGCGGTGCGTCGACCGACACGGAGCTGAGCGTGGAATCCTCTGGCTCCGGAGACGCACGGTGAGCGTGATCGCACTCTGCTCGGCCAAGGGATCACCCGGCGTCACCCTGGCCGGCCAGGTGCTGGCCTCGGTCTGGCCACGGCCGGTGGCGCTGGTCGACGCCGATCCGGCAGGCGGCGACATCCTCTGGCGGTGCCGGACTCCGCAGGGTGGTCCGCTCAACCCCGACCACGGCCTCCTCTCGCTGGCCGCTGCGGCCCGGCGTGACGCCGACGAGACCAACCTGTCCGAGCATCTCCAGCAGACCAACCTCGGCCAGTCGGTGCTGGTGGGGCTCTCGTCGCAGGAGCAGCTGACCGGGCTCGGCTCGGTGTGGACCCAGCTTCCCTCGCTGCTGGCGCGGCACACCGAGGACGTGCTCGTCGACTGCGGTCAGCTGAGCGCCGGGTCGGCCGCGCTCCCCGTGATTCACAAGGCCGACGCCGTGCTGGTCGTCGTACGACCCGACATGGAAGGGGTGGCGCACCTGCGCAGTCGCCTCTTCCAGTTCGGCAAGTCCCTGCGGATGGGGGACGCCGACGGTACGCCGGTGCTGATCGCGGTCGCCACGACCTATCGCGACACCCAGTCGGCCACCCACCTCCAGCAGCTCCTCGACTCCGAGGGCATCCCGGCCAGGGTCGTCGGAGTCTTCGCCGAGGACGCCAAGGGCGCGGGCATCTTCACCTCGACCCGTGCAGGTGCCCCCGGGCGCACGCTCCTTGCGAGGTCGGCCCGCGTGATCGCGCAGGCGCTGGTCAGCGTGCCGTCCGTCGAGCAGCGCATCGGGATGGTCTGAGATGGAACAACAGCTCGTGCGCAACCTCCGCGAGGAGGTTGCCGAGGTCCTCGCCCGGCAGCGTCGTGAAGACGCCGCGAACAACCTGCCGCCCATGTCGGCGGAGGACGAGCGGCAGTTCGCCCGGGCCGTGGTCAGCCGGGTGCTCGACCGCTATGCCCGCGAAGAGGTGAGCGCCGGGCGCAGCCCGATGACTCCCGGCGAAGAGGGGCACCTCGCGGAGGCGGTGCATGCCGCGCTCTTCGGCGTCGGGCGGCTGCAGCCCCTTCTCGACGACCCCGACATCGAGAACATCGACATCAACGGCTGCGACAACGTCTTCCTCGGCTACTCGAACGGTCGCGAGGAACGCGGCGCACCTGTTGCCGACAGTGACGAAGAGCTGATCGAGCTGGTCCAGACCCTCGGCGCCTACAGCGGCCTGACCAGCCGCGCCTTCGACACCTCCAACCCGCAGCTCGACATCCGCTTGCCGGACGGGTCGCGGCTCTCCGCGGTGATGGGCGTGTGCCAGAGGCCCTCACTGTCGATCCGTCGCGCTCGCCTGTCCCGGGTCATGCTCGACGACCTCGTCGGCTACGGCACCATGTCGCCCGAGCTGGCTGCCTTCCTCTCCGCCGCAGTGCGGGCCAGGAAGAACATCATGATCGCCGGCGCCACCAACGCGGGGAAGACCACGCTGCTGCGCGCCCTGGCCAACGAGATCGAACCGGCCGAGCGACTGATCACCGTGGAGCGAGCCCTCGAGCTCGGTCTCGGCGAGTTCCCCGACCTCCACCCCAACGTGGTCTCCTTCGAGGAGCGGCTGCCCAACACCGAGGGACAGGGCGCGATCGTGATGGGAGAGCTCGTCCGCCGGTCGCTGCGCATGAACCCCAGCCGGGTCATCGTGGGTGAGGTGCTCGGCGACGAGATCGTGACCATGCTCAACGCGATGAGCCAGGGCAACGACGGTTCCCTGTCGACCATCCACGCGAACTCCTCGGCCGAGGTGTTCAACCGCATCTGCACCTACGCGATCCAGAGCGCCGAACGGCTCCCCGCCGATGCCACGATGATGCTGATCGGCGGCGCGATCGACTTCGTCGTCTTCATCGAGCGGATCAACACGTTCGCCGCGGGTGGGTTGCTCCGGCGTACCGTCACCTCTGTCCGGGAGGTCAACGGCGTCGACGGGCGGGTGCTCTCCAGCGAGGTCTTCGCCCTCGGCCGCGACGGTGTCGCTGAGCCGGCCGCGGGCATCTCCTGCCTCGATGACCTGGCCGCGGTCGGGTATGTCCCGGGGGCAGCGCCGACCTGGCTGGACACGGCGCCGTGACCACCAGCCCGACCCTGCTCCTGGTCATCCTCATCGGCGCCGCCGTCGGGGGTGGTGTGCTCCTGCTCGTCCACGCCCTCACGCCGCGACCCGCCGAGCGCGTTGCGGCGGCACCCTCACAGCTCCTTGCCCAGCTCAAGGGGGCCGGCCGGACGCTGCCGCTCGCCATCGGTGCGGGACTCCTGGTGCTGCTCCTGACGCAATGGATCGTCGTGGCCCTGGCGTGCGCGGCGCTCGTGCTGTTCTGGGACCGGCTCTTCGGGGGCACCCGGGCCGCCCGAGAAGGGGTGGCCCGGATCGAGGCCCTCGCCGCCTGGACCGAGTCCCTGCGCGACACCGTGGCCGGAGCAGTCGGCCTGGAGCAGGCGATCCCGGCGACGGCGCACGCCGCCTCACCCGCCATCGCCTCAGACCTGTTCGCGCTCTCGGACCGGTTGCGGGTGCGGGTGCCGCTGCCGATGGCACTGCAGCGATTCGCCGACGACATGGACGACTCCGGCGCAGACCTGATCATTGCCGCGCTGATCCTCAACTCCAGGCTCCGCGGCCCCGGCCTGCGCGGAGTGCTCACGTCGCTGGCCGGCTCGGCACGTCAGGAGCTGGAGATGCGGCAACGGGTGAACGCCGGGCGCCGCAGCACCCAGCGCAGTGTGCAGATCGTCGTCGGCGTCACCATCGCCTTCGTCGTCGGCCTCGCGCTGTTCAACCCGGCGTACGTCGAGCCGTACGGTTCGCCGGTCGGTCAGCTCGTCCTGCTCGTCGTGCTGGCCTTCTTCGCGGCCGGCATCATGTGGCTGCGTCGCCTGTCGGTCTTCGAGGCACCGGAGCGCTTCCTGCGCAGCCTGGACGCGAAGGGGCGTGACTGATGATCCAGATCCTGGTGATGCTGGCCGGAGCCCTGGTCGGTGCGGGCGTGCTGGTCGGAGCACTGCTGTTCATGAGCCCAGCGGCGTCCGGCCCGGTCGGCCTGGCTCGGTTCGACGAGCAGCTCAAGCGTGGTCGTCGTGATGCCGGCCTGACCGCGGACCGTCGGCACCAGGCCGAGTCCGCCCGCATGCGCAAGCTCGGCGCTGAAGTGGCCGAGTCACTCGACTCACGGGGCCTCAAGATGCCGGCGTCGCTCTCCGCACAGCTGGGCCTGGCCGGCCAGTCCCGCGAGATGTTCCTGGCCCGGTCGCTGATGGCCGGCCTGCTCGGGTTCCTGTTCCCGGTCATCGCGCTGCTCCCCGCCTCGTTCCTCGGCCTCTTCCCACCGCTGGTCCCGTTGTGGCTGATGCTGGTCGGAGCCGTCGTCGGAGCAGCCGTGCCCTGGCTCCAGCTGCGCAAGATCGCCGACGAACGCAAGCGCGGATTCCGCCACGTCCTCAGCGCCTTCCTCGACCTCGTCGCGATGAACCTGGCCGGCGGACGCGGGGTGCCCGAGGCGCTCCAGTCGGCCGCGGCCATCTCCGACGGCTGGGCCATGGTGCGGATCCGCGACACCCTCGAAGCAGCGCGGCTGCAGGGGATCACCCCGTGGGCCGCGCTCGGCGAGCTCGGCAACGCGATCGACGTCGACGAGCTGCGCGACCTGGCCGCAGCCCTCGCCCTCGTCGCCGAAGACGGTGCCAAGGTCCGTGAGTCGTTGGCAGCGCGCGCCGCCTCGATGCGCAGCAAGGAGCTCGCCGATGCCGAAGGTCGTGCCGCGGCCCGTTCCCAGTCGATGCTCGTGGCCCAGCTGTTGCTCTGTGTCGGCTTCCTCTTGTTCCTCATGTACCCAGCGGTCGCGCGGGTCCTGGCCTGAGGTTTGGGCCTGACCACAAGGGGAATGACAGTCCTGTTCTACCTAAGGAGATGCCACGATGATTCAACTCGAGTTCCTGCTCACACTTCTCGGGGGCCGGGTCGAGCGTGTCCGTCGCAACGACGACGGCGTGTCGGCCGTCGAGTGGGTGGTGATCACCGCACTTCTGGTCGGGATCGCCCTGGCCGTCGGAACGATCCTGTTGACCAAGATCCGCGGCAAGGCCGATTCGATCAATCTGGACGAATGACAGTGCGGTCTCGCCGCCTGCGCGACGAGCGCGGAGCATCCGCGGTGGAACTGGCGCTCTACATGCCACTCCTGCTGCTGGTGATCCTGCTCGCCGTTCAGTCCACGCTGGTGTTCCTGGGCAACCAGGCCGCCAGCGCGGTGGCGCGCGAGACCGCCCGCGTGGCCCGGGCCACCGGTGACATCGCGGACGCCCGCCGCAACGGCGCGGAGTACGCCGAGAACATCGGCAAGGGAGTCCTCGAGGGCTACAAGATCCAGATCGTCGCGGTCGGGAACGACAAGGTGCGGGTGACGGTCACGGGCCACGCCCAGGAGATCCTGCCCTTCGGCGTACCCGAGGTGTCCCAGACGGTCGAGGGACCCATCGAGCGGTTCGTGGAGACCGAATGAGCCTCCGCAAGCGCAGCCGGAACGAGCGAGGCTCAATGGCCGTCGAGGTCGTGCTGCTGGCTCCGGTGTTGATGGCCTTCATCGTCTTCATCATCATGTGCGGGCGCTATGTCTCCGTCCGTGGAGACGTGGACGCGACCGCTCGGGACGCCGCCCGCGCGGCGTCGCTCCAGGTCTCCCGGGCCGACGCCCTTGCCGCCGCCCGCGAGGTGGTGGCCAGCTCCCTCGACGACCAGACCACCTGCAGCGCCGTCTCCCTGGACGGGGTGTGGGGTCCGGGCGGCACCGCCGTGGTGCACCTCGAATGCAGTGTCTCGTACGACGGGCTCGGCCTGATCGGGGTTCCCGGCAGCGCCAGCGTCGATGCCGAGAGCGCGGTCCCGCTGGACCCCTACCGGAGGTACGAATGAGCGGGAACCAGCAGCGGCAGCACGGCCGCCGGACCCGCGACGAGCGTGGCACCGCGACGGCCTTCGTGGTCGGGATGGCCATCACCTTGCTGATGTGTGCCGGCCTCGTCCTGGACGGCGGGACCGCCCTGAACGCGCGGATGAAGCTCGCCGACGAGGTCGAGCAGGCGGCACGTGCGGGTGCCCAGGAGATCGACGTCGACGGCCTGCGTGGTTCCGGCGACCCGAGTCTCGACGAGGCCGCCGCCGAGGCCCGGGCCCGCGCCTTCCTGACCAGCCGCGGCTACACCGTCACCGACGTCCGGGTCACTGCCGACACGGTCACGGTGGCGGCCAGCGACCGGGTGGACACCAAATTGCTCAGCCTGATCAACTACAACACCTTCAGCATCTCGGCCTCGGCCACTGCGGAAGCGGTGACTCAATGACCACGCCCCACCCCCAAGGAGTGCACGTGCCTCGTGGACCCGAGCGGTTCGCTGCCCCGCCCCCGCAACAGCAACGCCCCTCCTTGGCCAAGGCGATCGGAGCCGGCCTGGCCCTACTGGTCCTGGTGTTCGTCGTACCCGCAGCGCTCTGGCTGCTGACCGGCCCGCCGCCGGTCCCCACAGGGTTTCCCGACCGGGGCGACCTGACCCAGCCCCTGGGCATCGACGCCCTGCTCGTCGTGTTCCGGGCAGTCGTGTGGTTGGCGTGGCTCCAGTTCGTGGTCTGCACCCTGGCCGAGGTCGCGAGCCTGGTGCGAGGCGGTGGCCTGCCCCGACCGGTTCCCTTGTCCGGGCACACCCAGGCCCTCGCACGTGCACTGGTCGGGACCGCCCTGGTGGGCGGCATCTTCCTCGGCAGCACGGGCGCCGCGCAGGCGTCGATGCCCGTGCCCACGCCGAGCGGCAACGCCACGACGAGCCAGGCCAGCCCGCCGTCGGCGCCGACGGCGACCGCCGGCCAGTCCCCGACGGCCACCGAGCACGACGAGGTGGTGGGGGTCGCGCAGGGCACCCTCGAGTCGTCGCCGCGCGTCCACGTGCCCGGTGTTCCGCAGGACATGACGGACGTCCTCGGCAAGAAGGTCGTCATCGTGCAACCGCCCGACGGGCACTACCACGACAATCTCTGGGACATCGCGGAGAAGTCGCTGGGCGACGGCCGTCGCTGGCAGGAGATCTTCGACCTGAACAAGGGACGCATCCAGCCCGACGGGCAGGAGCTGGTCCTCGGGCGACTGATCCAGCCCGGTTGGGTGCTGATCATGCCCGAGGACGCCGTCGGTGCGCCGAGAGTCAGCGACACCGGGCAGGCCGCGGGCCAGGAGACCGGTTTCCTGGCCGGTGGCGTGCCGCAGGCACAGTCCGTCCAGGACCAACGCACCGGAGCGGGCGCCGGCGAGCAGGCGATGGAGGTCGCCGACCGCGACGCCCGGGGCACCATGACCCAACTGGCCAGGGGAGGGCTGCTCTCTGCCGCCCTGCTGCTGGGCCTGGTCGCCGAGCGGCGTCGCCGGCGTGGCCGGCTGGCCACCGCGGAGGAGCTCGAGGCCGAGGTGGAGCTCAGGATCGGTGCCGACACGGATCGCGCCGAGCGCCTCGACGTCGCCCTGCGAAGCCTGGCCGCATCGTGTGAGCTCGAGCGGCTCGCGGTGCCGCAGGCACATGCGGTCACCGTGTCCACGACGTCGGTGACCCTCCATCTGGCACCGCCCACCATGTCGGCGCCGTCCCCGTGGACGGTCCACGACGACGGTGCCCGTTGGGAGCTCCCGGCAGACGCGGACCTTCCCGGTGAGCGCGGCCCTGCGCCGTACCCCGGACTGGTCTGCCTCGGCCGCGATGATGACGGCAACGACGTCCTGCTCGACCTCGAGGCGCTCGGCGGACTGCTCAGCCTGGGTGGTTCCGACGTCATCGCGCGTGAGGTGGTCTCGGCCTGGGCGGTGCAGCTGGCGGTCGCGCCCTGGGCCGACGAGCAGGTCGTCCGCGGCTACCACCTCGAACCGACCCTGGCCACGATCGGCGGGACCCACGTGGAGCCGGTCGACGACCTGGAAGCCCTGGTCACCGACTGGGCCGGCACGTCGCCGCGCCACGCTGCCGCCGACGTACTCACCGGACAGGCACGACGTACGCCGGGCGAGCCGGGCAGGTACCTCGTGATGGGAGCCGCCCCGACGGACCCCGCCACGGTCGACCGGCTCGCTCGCCTCGTGGCCACGCCGCACAGCGGCGTCGGAGTCGTGGCGTGTGTCCCCGTCCCGGGAGCCCGCTGGCAGCTGGATGTCGACGACACCGGTCGGTTGCACGTGCCGTTGCTCGGCATCGAGGTCGACGCGGTGCGGCTCACCGCCGCCGCGGGTGAGCAGCTGGCCGGGCTCTTCGCCAAGGCGCGGCAGCCGTCCCCGATCCATGACGGTGACCGGGTCGCCGTGCCCCGCCCGCCACGTTCCGGCAGGGACGACCACTTCAGCGTCGCTGCGGTCCGGGTCGGCGTGCTCGGCGCCCTGGACCTGCGGGCCAGCAACGCGATGGACCCCGCACGCGTCGCGCTCGCCTCCGAGATCGTCACCTTCCTGGCCGTCCAGCCGGCTCCGGTCCACCGCAGTGTCGTGGGCGCCTCGATCTGGCCGGGCGGGGTGACTCCCGACGTACGCGACGCCACGATCGACCGGGTGCGCGACTGGCTCGGGCTGGAGGAGGACGGCTCCTACCGGTTGCGCGAGACCGAGGAGGGCCGTCTGCACCTCAGCGACGACGTGGCGGTGGACTGGCACGCGTTCTGCCAGCTGGCCCTGGAGTCCCGGGGACGGGGGCCCGATGAGGAGCGCGAGCTGCTGCGTCGCGCCCTGCAGCTGGTCCGCGGGGAGCTGCTGGAGGGGCGGCCCGCCCAGCGCTACAGCTGGCTGGCCCGCACGCGCCTCGAACGCCAGGTGACCGACGTCGTCACGGACGCCGCCCACCGGCTGGTCGAGCTGTCGCTGCCGGGGGACCCCGGCGGTGCGGGTGCCGCGAGTCGGGCCGGGCTGCGGCTCTCGCCGACCTCCCAGGTGCTGTGGCGTGACCTGCTCCGCAGCGCCTCGGTGGACCCGGACGGCTCGGACCTCGAGGAGGTCGCCGTGGAGATGCGCGACGTGCTGCGAGGGTGCGGTGCGCCGCTCGACGCGGAGACCGAGGCACTCCTCGAGGAGCTCCTGCCGGGTCGGCCGCACCGGGCCGGCGGCGCGCTCGCGTGAACCGCCACGCGACGCATTGACCGGGGAATCGGCCGGTTCCGGGCAGCGGTCGGTTGCGCCCGGGGTGGTGCCGCGGCGGATATGCTCACCGGGTCATGTCTGAAGCCCACGAACTCGTCGCCACAGTCCTCGAGAAGTACGCCGTCGAGCTCCTCGAGTTCCGGCGCGACCTCCACGCCCACCCCGAACTGTCGTGGAGCGAGGCACGGACGACGGAGCAGGTGGCGGCGCGACTCGAGCAGGCCGGGCTGCGCGTCCGCCGCCTGCCGCGCAGTGGACTGATCGCCGAGGTGGGGGAGTCCGGGCCCGTGGTCGCGCTGCGTGCCGACCTCGACGCGCTCCCGGTCGACGACCGCACCGACGACCCCTGGCGCAGCACCGTTGCGGGAGTGGCCCACGCCTGCGGGCACGACGTGCACACCACAGCTCTCGTCGGTGCCGGTCTGGCCCTGGCCGAGCTCGCCTCCCGCGGGATGCTCGCGGGCCGGGTCAGGTTGCTGTTCCAACCGGCCGAGGAGGTCATGCCGGGCGGAGCACTCGAGCTGCTGGCCCGCGACGCCCTCAACGGGGTCGACCGGGTCTTCTGCCTGCACTGCGACCCGACCGTCGACGTCGGCCACATCGGACTGAGGGAAGGGCCGCTCACCGGCGCTGCCGACTCGCTCGACGTGCACCTGGTCGGCAAGGGCGGGCACACCTCGCGGCCCCACCTGACCGAGGACCTCACCTTCGCGCTCGGCAAGCTGGTCACCGAGCTGCCCGCCGTACTCTCGCGTCGACTCGACCCACGGGCCGGGGTCAGCGTGGTCTGGGGCCTGATCCGCGCCGGCGCCACCCACAACGTCATTCCCGCCACCGGCCGGGTCGCCGGCACCGTGCGCATGCTCGACGCGGTCGCCTGGGCCGGCGCCGAGGACCTCGTGCGCGAGCTGATCGCCCAGATCATTGCGCCGTACGGCGTCACCGCCGAGATCGTCTACCAGCGCGGGGTGCCGCCGGTCGTCAACGACCACGAGGCCACTGTTGCGCTGGCTCGGTCGGTGGCCGCCGTGCTCGGCCCCGACGGTGCACTGCCCGCGTTGCAGAGCCTGGGCGGTGAGGATTTCGGGTGGTACCTCGAGCGAGTTCCCGGAGCGATGGGTCGGCTCGGCACCCGCACGCCGGGTGGTCCGACGTACGACCTGCACCAGGGCGACCTGCGCATTGATGAGCGCGCCATCGCGATCGGCGCGGCCGTGCTGGTCGGGGCGGCACTCGAGTCCCTCGTCTGAGTCGTCCGGAAGACGATCGGTCACCGGCAGGTAACAGTTCGGCTCGAATCGCCTCATTTCCGCGAGGTTGGGCTTAATGTGACCCGACTGGCCCGGTTGACAGGGGCCTGCCCCGACCCCAGGAGGACCGCCGTGAAGAAGACGGCACGTATTGCAGTTGCGCTGAGCCTGGCCGCCCTCGCCCTCACGAGCTGTGGCGAGCGCGGCGACGACGGCGACTCGAACGCCAAGGACTCTGCTTCGCCCAGCGCGTCGGAGTCCACGACGCCGCAGGAGCAGCACCCGGACTTCAAGGCATGCATGGTCTCCGACTCCGGCGGCTTCGACGACAAGTCCTTCAACCAGACGTCGCACGACGGCCTGGTGAAGGCCAAGACCGACTACGGCATCCAGACCGCCGAGGCCGAGTCCAAGGCCGACGCCGACTACGCACCGAACCTCGAGAACCTCGCGAAGGCCGGCTGCAAGAACATCACCACGGTCGGGTTCCTCCTCGGTGATGCCACCGCTGCCGCGGCCAAGAAGCACCCGAAGATCGACTACTCGATCGTCGACTTCGGCTACGAGAAGCCCGCCAAGAACCTCAAGGGCCTCGGCTTCAAGACCGACCAGCCGGCCTTCCTCGCCGGCTACCTCGCCGCCTCGCAGACCGAGAGCCAGGTCGTGGGCACCTTCGGTGGCGCCAAGATCCCGACCGTCACCATCTTCATGGACGGCTTCGTCAAGGGTGTCGAGCAGTACAACACCGACAAGGGCGCCGACGTCAAGGTCGTGGGCTGGGACGCCGAGAAGCAGGACGGCTCCTTCACCAACGACTTCGAGAACCAGTCGAAGGGCCAGTCGCTCGCCGAGGCACTGATCCGCCAGGGCGCCGACATCGTCATGCCGGTCGCCGGTCCCGCCGGCCTCGGTGGCCTCCAGGCCGTCAAGCAGGCGGACAAGAAGGCGATCTGGGTCGACACCGACGGCTGCGTCTCGGCCGCCGAGTACTGCGACATCCTGCTCTCCTCGGTCATGAAGGGCATGGACGTCGCGGTCGAGGACGCCATCAAGAGCTCCATCGACGGCTCCTTCGACAACACTCCCTACGAGGGCACCCTCGAGAACGGCGGCGTCAGCCTGGCGCCGTTCCACGAGTTCGACGGTGACATCGACCAGGAGACCAAGGACGAGATCGAGGCCCTCCAGGCCAAGATCATCTCGGGAGAAATCACCATCTCCTGAGGCCTACTCCTCGTAGGGTCGGGGCGGGAACTGACGGTTCCCGCCCCGACCCGTCTCCCTCTATCCTTCGTACGACGCCAGTCATCGCACAAGGGAGTGCCATGCAGTTGCAGATCCAGGGGCTGACCCGTCGCTTCGGTGACTTCGTCGCCAACGACGCGATCGACCTCACCATCGAACCCGGCGAGATCCACTGCCTCCTGGGCGAGAACGGCGCCGGCAAGTCGACGCTGATGAACATGCTCTACGGGCTCCTGGAACCCAGCGAGGGCCAGATCCTGCTCGACGGTGAACCCGTCACGTTCGCCTCGCCCAAGGACGCCATCAACGCCGGCATCGGCATGGTGCACCAGCACTTCATGCTGGTCCCGGTCTTCACCGTCGCCGAGAACGTCATGCTCGGTCGCGAGGGCGGCCCGGTGCTCAACCGCGGCGCCGCGGCCCAACGGGTGCGCGACCTCTCCGACCGTTACGGCCTGCGAGTCGATCCGAAGGCGCTGGTCGAGGACATCCCCGTGGGTGTCCAGCAGCGCGTCGAGATCCTCAAGGCCCTCGCCAACGACGCCAAGGTCCTGATTCTCGACGAGCCGACCGCCGTGCTCACCCCGCAGGAGATCGACGAGCTCATGGGCATCATGCGTGAGCTCAAGGCCCAGGGCACCTCGATCATCTTCATCACCCACAAGCTGCGCGAGGTCAAGGCTGTCGGCGACCGGATCAGCGTGATCCGCCGCGGCAAGATCGTGGGCACCGCCGAGCCGACCGCCACCGAGGCCGAGCTGGCCGAGATGATGGTGGGTCGCGCGGTCAAGCTGACCGTCGACAAGGACGCCGCCGAGGTCGGTGCCCCCGTGCTCGAGGCCCGCAACATCACGATCATCGACCCCCGCGGCCACGAGGTCGTCAAGGACGTCTCGTTCGAGGCCCGCGCCGGTGAGGTCCTCGGCATCGCCGGGGTCCAGGGCAACGGCCAGACCGAGCTGATCAAGTCGCTCCTCGGACTGATCCGCCCCTCGGCCGGCGAGATCATGCTCGACGGCGACGACATCGGCCGCTACGGCCCCCGGCGCAGCCTCGAGGCCGGCATCGGCTACATCCCCGAGGACCGCTCCCACGACGGCTACGTCTCCTCGTTCAGCGTGCGCGAGAACCTCGTCCTCGACCTCTACCGCTCACCCGAGTTCTCCAACGGTCCGGCGCTCAAGCTCGCCGAGATCGAGCGCAACGCCGACGACCGCATCCAGGAGTTCGACATCCGCACGACCTCGCGGGAGACGCCCGTCGGGTCGCTCTCGGGAGGAAACCAGCAGAAGGTCGTCGTGGCCCGCGAGTTCTCCCGGCCACTCAAGGTGCTGATCGCCTCACAGCCCACCCGCGGCGTCGACGTCGGCTCCATCGAGTTCATCCACAAGCGCATCATCGCCGAGCGTGACCGCGGCACCGCCGTCATCATCGTCTCCACCGAGCTCGACGAGATCTTCGCGCTCGCCGACCGCATCGCGGTGATGTACGACGGACGCATCGTCGACACCGTCAGTCCTGACATCGAACGCGAGCAGATCGGTCTGCTCATGGCCGGCGCCGGTGGCGCCGAGGGAGGTGCCGCGTGACCAAGCGACCCGGCCTGCGCCTGGACCGCAAGGCACTCGAAGGCGTCCTCACCACCGCCGCGGCCATCGTGCTGGCACTCCTGATCGGTGCCGTGCTGATGGCGCTGAGCAACGAGTCCGTCATCGACTCGATGGGCTACTTCTTCTCCTACCCGTGGGACTTCTTCTCCCGCTCCTTCGACGTGGTCACCACGTCGTACGGCGCACTGCTGGACCGTTCGCTCGGTTCCGGAGAGGGCCTGGCCAACACGCTGAACCGCTCGGCCCCGCTGATCTGCGCCGGCCTCGGCGTCTCGCTCGCCTTCCGCGCCGGGCTGTTCAACATCGGTGCGCAGGGCCAGATCATCCTCGGCACGCTGGCGGCCAGCTACGTCGGCTTCACCTGGGACCTCCCCGGTCCGATCCTGCTGCTCACCTCGGTGCTCGCCGGCGTACTGGCCGGAGCCCTGTGGGGCGGCATCGCCGGCCTGCTCAAGGCCGCCACCGGCACCCACGAGGTGATCAGCACGATCATGCTCAACCAGATCGCGTCGTTCGGGGTGCTCGCCTACGCGCTGGGTGAGCTGAAGTCGTTCCAGCGCCCCGACGACGACCTTGGCCTGCCCCAGTCGCCGCCGGTGCCCGACGCGGCCGCCTTCCCCGAGGTGCTGGGCGTGCACATGGGTGTGCTGCTCTCCCTCGTCGCCGCGGCCGTGGTCTGGTGGCTGCTCACCCGCAGCACCCTCGGCTTCGAGCTGCGCTCGGTCGGCGCCAACCCCGACGCGTCCCGCACGGCGGGCATGAGCACCGCGAAGGTCTTCATCCTCACCATGGTCATCGCCGGAGGGCTCAGCGGCCTGGCCGCGACGATGATGATCAACGGCGACCAGGCCAGCAACAACGCCAGCCTGGTCGGCTCGGTCGGCTTCGACGCGATCACGGTCGCGCTGCTGGGCCGTGGCACCCCGCTCGGCAGCGTGCTGGCCGGCTTCCTGTTCGGCATCCTCGCCGTGGGTGGCGGCGCCATGCAGACCACCAGCGCGGGCACCGCCCCCGAGGTGGTCCAGGTCATCCAGTCCTTGATCGTGCTGTTCGTCGCCGCACCGGCCATCGTCCGGTGGATCGTGCGACAGCGACGCAAGGAACCCACGAGCACGTTCGCCGCGAAGGGAGTCTCCGCATGAGCACCACCACGACCGTGACGGCCAGCGAGAAGCCCGTCCGCGACCGCACCGACAAGCTCCGCCAGATCAAGCTGGTCGTCGCCTTCGGCATCGTGTGGGTGCTGGTCCTGATGATGGCGCTGAGCATCGACAACTCCCAGGTGCTGTTCCTCAACGCCGACGAGCTCTCCAAGGAGCACCAGCCCGAGCCGTTCAACGGCCTGCGCCTGGTCTGGATCGGCTTCGCGATCGTCTCGATCGCCCTGGTCGTCGCGGTGATCAACCGCATCCCACGCAACGGCTGGGCGATGCTGATCCACGTCGCAGTCGGGCTGTCGTTCTACGCCGCGTTCACCGTCTGGTACTACGCCGACCAGACGGCGGCGGTCGAGGCCTGGATCACCAATCCACTGCCCAGCATGGTGAAGTACTGCCCGCCGCTGGTGCTCGGCGCCCTCGCGGGCGTGGTGTGCGAGCGTGCCGGTGTCATCAACATCGCCATCGAGGCGCAGCTGCTGATGGGCGCGTTCTTCGGTGCCGTGGTCAGCGCGCTGGCCTACAGCAACGGCGTCGGCATGATCGCCGCGTCGCTGGCCGGTGTCGTCGTGGCCCTGATGCTCGGCCTGTTCTCGCTGCGCTACCACGTCGACCAGGTGGTCGTCGGTGTCGTGCTGATCGCCCTGGCACTGGGCCTGACCACGTTCCTGCGCGGGCAGATCCCGACCGAGCAGGAGAACGCGCACCTCAACACGCTGCTCTCCGACTCGCCCGATCCGCTGACGCCGATCGAGATCCCCGGCCTCTCCAGCATCCCCGTGCTCGGGCGTGCCCTGTTCAACCAGTCGATCCTGGTCTACCTGGCCCTGCTGGCGCCGTTCCTGGTGTGGTTCCTGCTCTACCAGACGCGATGGGGCCTGCGGGTCCGCGCGGTCGGCGAGCACCCCAAGGCCGCCGACACCGTCGGCATCCGCGTCAATCGCGTGCGCTGGCAGGCGATTCTCTTCGGTGGCGCCCTCGCCGGTCTCGGTGGCGCGTTCTACACCGTCGGCTCGTCGGGGTCCTTCAACGACAACGCCGCCAACGGACAGGGCTTCATGGCGCTGGCTGCCGTGATCATGGGCCGCTGGCACCCCGTCGGCGCCACCATGGCCGCGCTCTTCTTCGCGTTGACCGCGGCCATGAAGGACGACTTCGGCCTGGTCACCAAGGTGCCCTCCGAGCTGATCGCCATCGCGCCCTACCTCGCCACCCTGATCGCCGTGGCCGGCTTCGTCGGACGGGTCCGCCCGCCGGCCGCCGACGGCCAGCCCTACGTGAAGGACTGAGCGTGGAGGTCGACTGGGACGCCCTGACCCGGGCCGCCGTCGACGTCGCCGCGCGCGCCTACGCGCCGTACTCGAACTATCGCGTGGGTGCCGCGGCGCTGGTCGACGACGGGCGCACCGTGGTCGGCTGCAACGTCGAGAACGCGGCGTACGGCGTGGTGCTGTGCGCCGAGTGCGGTGTGGTCAGCTCGCTGCACGCCACCGGCGGAGGGCGGCTGACCCACTTCGTGTGCGTCAACGGCAGCGGCGACGTGATCATGCCCTGTGGTCGGTGTCGTCAGCTGCTGTTCGAGAACGGCGGTCGCGAGCTGTTGCTGCTCACCGTGTCCGGCGTACGCCGCATGGACGAAGTGCTGCCCGACCCGTTCGGACCCGATGACCTGACGAAGGAGACCACGTGACCCAGCACGACGCCGTCGAGGTGATCTCCGCCAAGCGCGACGGCCAGGAGCTCACCGACAGCCAGATCGACTGGGTGATCGCCCACTACACCGACGGTGTGGTGGCCGACGAGCAGATGTCGGCGCTGGCGATGGCGATCCTGCTCAACGGCATGAACCGCCGCGAGATCTCCCGCTGGACCAACGCGATGATCGCGTCGGGGGAGCGGATGGACTTCTCCACCCTGTCGCGCCCGACGTCCGACAAGCACTCCACCGGCGGTGTCGGCGACAAGATCACCTTGCCGTTGGCCCCGCTCGTGGCCGCCTGCGGTGTCGCGGTTCCCCAGCTGTCCGGCCGGGGACTGGGCCACACCGGCGGCACCCTCGACAAGCTCGAGGCGATCCCCGGCTGGCGGGCGGCGCTGAGCAACGAGGAGATGCTCGACCAGCTCGAGAGCATCGGCGCGGTGATCTGTGCCGCCGGCACCGGCCTGGCCCCGGCCGACAAGAAGCTCTACGCGCTGCGCGACGTGACCGGCACCGTCGAGGCGATCCCGCTGATCGCCTCGTCGATCATGTCGAAGAAGATCGCCGAAGGCACCGGCTCGTTGGTGCTCGACGTGAAGGTCGGCACCGGTGCCTTCATGAAGGACCTCGACAAGGCCCGCGAGCTGGCCGAGACGATGGTCTCGCTCGGCAAGGACGCCGGCGTGCACACGGTCGCCCTGCTCACCGACATGTCCACCCCCCTCGGCTTCACCGCAGGCAACGCGATCGAGGTCGCCGAGTCGGTCGAGGTGCTCGCCGGGGGCGGGCCGGCCGACGTGGTCGAGCTGACCCTGGCCCTGGCCCGCGAGATGCTGGCCGGCGCCGGAGTCACCGATCTCGACCCGGCCGACAAGCTGGCCGACGGCTCCGCCATGGACGCCTGGAAGGCGATGATCCGGGCCCAGGACGGCGACCCCGACGCCCCCATGGCCACCGCCCGCGAGTCGCACGTGGTGAACGCACCGGCCTCCGGCGTGCTGACCCGGCTCGACGCGATGGCGGTCGGGCTGGCGTCGTGGCGGCTCGGTGCCGGACGCGCCAAGCTCGGTGACGCCGTGCAGGACGGGGCGGGCGTGGTCTGGCACGCACGCCCCGGTGACGAGGTCACCGAGGGCCAGCCGCTGTTCACGCTGCTGACCGACGAGCCGGAACGCTTCGACCGTGCGCTGGCCTCACTCGAGGGCGGCTACGACATCGGCACCGACGGGTCGGCGTACACCCCGCAGCCGTTGGTGATCGACCGCATCGCCTGACCCCGCCCGGGTCGTCGTACGGCGGTGCCTGCACAGCGGCTCTTGTGCGGTGCTGTTGACGGTTCGCCCGTGTCAGAACGCGTGTGGAGCGACCGTAACCCCGCGTTACTCGAGTGGGGGTGGCGCGGGCGGATCAGGGGAGCAGGAGTACGACGGTCTCGGCGACGCAGGCGGGCTTGGCCTCGTCCTCGATCTCGATCGTGTGGCGCACGGTGAGCTGCTTGCCGGCGGGGATGTCGACGACGTCCGCGATGGCGACGTGCGAGCGGATCCGCTTGCCGACCTTGAGCGGGTTCGGGAAGCGCACCTTGTTGACGCCGTAGTTCAGCTTGGCCCCCGGCGTCTGCAACGTGAAGATCTGGCTGCCCAGCCACGGGATCAGCGACAGGGTCAGGTAGCCGTGGGCGATCGTGCCGCCGAAGGGACCGTCCTTGGCCCGCTCGAGGTCGACGTGGATCCACTGGTGGTCACCGGTGGCGTCGGCGAAGGCGTTGACCCGGCGCTGGTCGACGGTCAGCCACTCGCTGGTGCCGAGGTCGGTGCCGGCAGCTTCGGTCAGTTCATCGAATGTCGTGAAGACGCGCATACCTGTGGAGCGTAGTCGTTCACGCCGTTCCCCACGACGCGTCCAACCGTGTTGTCTCACCCTCCGTGCGCTTCGCTGCCATGATGGGCAGGTGTCCCTGACTGCCGACGTCGTACGACGTGCCCCCAAGGTGTTGCTGCACGACCACCTCGACGGTGGTGTCCGCCCGCAGACGGTGGCCGAGCTGGCCCATGCCATCGGTCACGAGCTGCCCGTCGACGACGACAGCTTGCTCGGACAGTGGTTCGCCGATGCCGCGAACTCCGGATCGCTGGTGCGCTACCTCGAGACCTTCGACCACACCGTCGCGGTGATGCAGACCGCGTCGGCGCTGGAGCGGATCGCGCGCGAGTGCGTCGAGGACCTGGTCGCCGACGGGGTCGTGTACGCCGAGATCCGCTACGCACCCGAGCAGCACCTCGACGGCGGGCTGAGCCTCGACGAGGTGGTGGAAGCCGTGCGTGACGGCTTCGACCGCGGCATGGAGGCGGCCGGCGGGCGGATCGTCGTACGCCAGCTGCTGACCGCGATGCGCCACCAGGCCCGCTCCCGCGAGATCGCCGAGCTGGCCGTCGCGTGGCGCGACCGCGGAGTGGCCGGCTTCGACATCGCCGGCGCCGAGGACGGCTTCCCGCCGACCCGTCACCTCGACGCGTTCGAGTACCTCCAGCGCGAGAACGCCCACTTCACCATCCACGCCGGCGAGGCCTTCGGGTTGCCGTCGATCTGGCAGGCGATCCAGTGGTGCGGCGCCGAGCGGCTCGGCCACGGTGTCCGCATCATCGACGACATCACGGTCGGCGACGACGGCACCGTCGAGCTGGGCCGCCTCGCGGCGTACGTCCGTGACATGCGCATCCCGCTGGAGATGTGCCCGTGGTCGAACATCCAGACCGGCGCGGCCGCTTCGATCGAGGAGCACCCGATCGGGTTGCTGACCAAGCTGCGCTTCCGGGTCACGGTCAACACCGACAACCGCCTGATGAGCGGCACGTCGATGACCCGCGAGATGCACTCGCTGGTCGAGGCGTTCGGCTACGGGCTCGACGACCTGCAGTGGTTCACGATCAACGCGATGAAGTCGGCGTTCTTGCCGTTCGACGAGCGGCTGGCGATCATCAACGACGTGATCAAGCCGGGGTACGCCGCACTGGCCGAGGCGTCCTAGCCTCTGACGTTCAGTCAGGCAGCACCGTGAACCACGGCCGCGACCAGCCGGAGACCGACACGTCACCCTCGACGAACCGGTCCGGCTCGATGCGGTCGCGCACACCGCGTGCCGGGTCGTAGACCGTCAGGTCGGCGTCGAGGACCAGCACCACGTGACGCGGCAGCCAGCGACTGCCGACGAAGAGCGGCACGACGTGGCCCGCATCGGCCGCCGACTTGATCTGCTCGAGGGCGTCGGTGCGCCGCCACGGGGTCACCAGGTGCGGCGCATAGGTCGCACCCTGTGCGCCCGAGGAACCGGTCATCTGGTTGGCCACCGCCCACGGGGGAGTGCCCAACGCCCGCGGCCACGGCAGCTGCAACCGGCCGAGCACGTCGACGCCGCTCGTCGTACGGCGGTGCATGGCGAGCGTCTCGTCGCGGAAGTCGTCAACCGTGGCGACCCGGTCGCGGTAGGCGGGGTCGTTGAGCATGCGGGCCACGACGAGGACGGCGGCGCCGCAGGTCTGCTGGTTGGGCTGGCGGAGGGGCTGGTCCCAGGGGTTCACCGCGTCGCCTCCACACGCATCCGCTCGATGTCGTGGAACGCCTGGTCGGGCGTCGAGCGGCGGCATCCCTTGGCGACCGCGTCGGCCACCACGGCCCGCTGGTTGTGCATCAACGCCAGGCCGCGTCGGAGCAGCACCAACGGTGGCTTGCGGTGTTCGCGAAGGTCGCGGGTCAGGCGACGCCAGAACGTCACGACCGGCCGCTGGGTCACGCAGTACGCCGCGGCGAGGAGCCCGGCCTCCTCGCAGGCGGCCACGATGTCCTGCGCGAAGATGCCCTCGGCGACGAACAGGGGCGAGCCGTCGAGGTGCACGGTGTGCGAGCCGCACCGACCGTTCTGCGCGATTTCGTAGACCGGCACCTCGGCGTACCCGCTGTGGCAGAGCTCGCTCAGGGTCGCGAGCGCGTCGTCGGGCAGCCATGAGTCGGGGTGGTCCCAGTCGACCAGGCCGGCGTTGGCGCCCTCGGTGAGCCGGGGGAGGGTCGGGTCGGACCCGTCCTTGTAGAAGTCGTCGAGGCGCAGCACCGGCAACCCCGTACGCTGGGCCAGCCGGGACTTCCCGGCGCCCGAAGGCCCGGCGAGGACGATCACACGCGCATGCACGCGCTCATTGTGCCAGCCCTGCACCCACCGATTCCCGCCCTGCTGGGCGTCATCGATTCGGTGGATAACGTTTGAGTTGTTTACATCGGTTCGTCCTTTGTGCACTACCCTGCCCTCGCGGGGCAACTCGCATTCATGCGTAGGGAGGCGCAATGGGCAGCGGAACTCATGCCCGCGAACGGGAGAAGGCGAGCCGGTTCCCACTGTGGATCGGCCTGTTGGTGTTGGTGCTGATCATCGGTGTGGTGGCGGCTGTGCTGTGGCGCGCCCGCAGCGAGGACTCCTCCTGCGCAAGCACCTCGACGACCACCGTGGCAGCAGCCCCCGACATCGCGCCGGCGCTCACCCGGGCCGCCGAGGCGATGGTCGACGAGGTCGACTGCGTGGAGGTCCAGGTCGTCGCGATGGTCCCGGCCGAGGCCCTCAACGCCCTGGTCGCCCGCGACCCAAGCGCCCCCGACCTGTGGGTCCCCGACTCACCCGTGTGGATCAAGCAGCTCAGCGATGCCGGCGTGCGATCGACGGTGCTCTCCGAGGCGATCGCGAGCAGCCCCGTGGCGTTGGCCGGCGGCCCGTCGGCCGCGGCACCCGGCTCCTGGTTCGACGCGTTGTCGAGCGGTCGAGTCGTCGTCCAGGACCCCACCAAGGACGGTCCGTCCGCGGCTGCCCTCGCCGCCCCTCGCGCGGAGAGCAGCGCGACCGGCGCCTCCGCCGACGAACTCACCGCCCGCATGGTGCCGTTGGCCCAGCAGTACGGCGCCCGCACCGCGAAGCCGGCCGACGAGGTGCTGGCCGCGATCTCGACGACGTCCAAGCAGCTGGTGCCGGTGACCGAGCAGCACTACCTGGCCGCCAAGCGCCAGAACGGTGCGCTGTCGTTCGTGGTGCCCGACAGCGGCACGTTGCTCCTCCAGTACCCCGTGGTCTCGATGGCCCAGGTCGACGACGACTCCACCGACGCGTCGGGCGAGTTCGTCTCCTACCTCGAGGGACGCGCCGGCCAGGACCTGCTCAGCGAGGCCGACTTCCGCAAGGCCGACGGCACCGCGCTGGCCGCCGGTGTCGGCTTCGGCGACGTGACCGCGCTGCCCCAGCCGAACATCGCCGACGTCCAGTCCGACCTGCGCCGCTGGACCGTCCTCACCGTGCCCACCAGCATGCTGGCCGTGGTCGACGCCTCGGGGTCGATGGACTTCGAGACCGGCGACGGCACCCGCATGGAGCTCGCCGTCGACGCAGCCCGTCGCGCCCTGTCGGAGTTCCCCGGCAATGCGCGGGTCGGCCTGTGGTCGTTCTCGATCGACCAGGGTGGCCCCGGCGTCGACTACAAGCAGCTGGCGCCGTTGCGGGCCCTCGGCGAGGGCGACCAGGGCGCCCGGCTGGTCGGCGCGATCGAGGGTCTGGTCGACCGCACCACCGGTGGCACCGGACTCTATGACACCACGCTGGCCGCCTACCGCGAGGCGATCAAGAAGTACGACGAGCGCTACTTCAACTCGGTGGTCATCCTCAGCGACGGCGCCAACGACGACCCCGGGTCGATCGGGCTGTCCTCCCTGGTGAAGACGCTGCGCGCCGAGGCCGACATGGCCCGACCTGTGCGCATCATCGCGATCGGCATCTCCGAGGACGCCGACATGACCGAGCTGACCCGGATCGCCGAGGCGACCGGGGGATCGGCCTACCCGGCCCGCGACCCGCGCGACATCCTCGCGGTGATCTCGCAGGCGCTGCTGGCCCGCTGAGCGTCCCGGAGTCCCGGAGTCCCGGCGCCTCAGATGCCGACGGGGTGCCAGACGGTCTTGGTCTCGAGGACCCCGGTCATCCGGTCGATGCCGGGATCGAGTGACCAGTCGGGCTCGGCCGACGGCGCTCGGCGTACCCGCTTGAGGTTCTCGGCCGAGGCCTCCTCGAGGGACTTCGCCAGGTCGGCGTCGCCGGCCACACCGGTGAGGTCGATCGCGTTGACGTCCATGTGCGAGGCCAGCCACGGACCCGTGGTGGCCGCGGAGCCGGTGAGCACGTTGATCACGCCGCCCGGCACGTCGGAGGTGGCCAGCACCTCGGCGAACGTGACCGCCGGCAACGGCCGCTCGTAGGACGAGGTCACCACGACGGTGTTGCCGACCACGATGGCCGGGGCCACGACGCTGACCAGGCCCAGCAGGCTGGACTCCTGCGGAGCGAAGACAGCCACGACGCCGGTCGGCTCGGGGGTCGAGAGGTTGAAGAACGGTCCCGCGACCGGATTCGCTCCGCCGACGACCTGGGTGATCTTGTCGGCCCACCCGGCGTACCAGACCAGTCGGTCGATGGCGTCGTCGACAACCTTGTTGGCCTGTGCGGCGGTGCGCCCCTCGGACCTCTGGACGGCGTCGACGAACTGCGGGCGACGGTCTTCCATCACCTCGGCGATGCGGTAGACGATCTGGGCCCGGTTGTACGCCGTACGCGCGGCCCAGCCCGGGAACGCCTTGCGGGCGGCCTGGACCGCGTCGCGGGCGTCCTTGCGGGAGGCCAGGGATGCGTTGGCCATGAACTTCCCCTTCGCGTCGTTCACGACGTACGAGTAGCCGGACTCCGAGCGCGGGAACGCGCCGCCGATGTAGAGCTTGTACGTCTTGCGGACGTCGATGCGAGCCATCAGTTGACCTCTGCCTTCAGGTAACCCTCGAGGCCGTGCCGGCCGCCTTCGCGGCCGTAGCCGGACTCCTTGTAGCCACCGAAGGGGCTGGTCGGGTCGAACTTGTTGAACGTGTTGGCCCACACCACGCCGGCGCGCAGCTGGTTGGCCATCCAGAGGATGCGGGAACCCTTGTCGGTCCACACGCCGGCGGAGAGGCCGTACGGCGTGTTGTTGGCCTTCTCGACCGCCTCGGCCGGGGTGCGGAAGGTCAGCACCGACAGCACCGGGCCGAAGATCTCCTCGCGCGCGATGCGGTGGGCCTGGGTGACACCGGTGAACAGTGTCGGCGGGAACCAGAAGCCGGTGCTCGGCAGGTCGCACGGCGGCGACCAGCGGCCGGCGCCTTCCTCCTCGCCGATCGCGGACAGCTCCTTGATGCGGGCCAGCTGCTCGGCGGAGTTGATCGCACCGACGTCGGTGTTCTTGTCGAGCGGGTCGCCCACGCGCAGCGTCGCCATACGCCTCTTGAGCCGTTCGAGCACTTCGTCGGCGATGCTCTCCTGCACGAGGAGCCGGCTGCCCGCGCAGCAGACGTGGCCCTGGTTGAAGAAGATGCCGTTGACGATTCCCTCGACGGCCTGGTCGATCGGCGCGTCGTCGAAGACGATGTTGGCCGCCTTGCCGCCGAGCTCGAGGGTGACCTTCTTGTTCGTGCCGGCCACGGCCTTGGCGATCGCGCGGCCGACGTCGGTCGAGCCGGTGAACGCGACCTTGTCGACGTCGTCGTGACCGACCAGGAAGCGGCCGGTGTCACCGGCGCCGGTGACGATGTTGACCACGCCGGGCGGGAGGTCTGCCTGCTGGCAGATCTCGGCGAACAGCAGCGCGGTCAGGGGCGTCGTCTCGGCCGGCTTGAGCACGACCGTGTTGCCGGCGGCCAGCGCGGGCGCGATCTTCCAGGCCAGCATCAGCAGCGGGAAGTTCCACGGGATGACCTGCGCGGCGACACCCAGCGACCGGGTGCCGTAGCCGGAGTACTCCAGCTTGTCGGCCCAGCCGGCGTAGTAGAAGAAGTGCGCCGCGGCGACGGGTACGTCGACGTCGCGGGACTCCTTGATCGGCTTGCCGTTGTCGATCGACTCGAGCACCGCGATCTCACGACCGCGCTCCTGCATGATGCGCGCGATGCGGTAGAGGTACTTCGCGCGCTCCTTGCCGGGCATCCGGCCCCAGACCCGGGTGTGCGCGCGACGGGCCGCCTTCACCGCGGTGTCGATGTCGGCCTCGTCGGCCTCGGCGATCTCGGCGAGCACCTCCTCGGTGGCCGGGCTGATCGTCTTGAAGCTGGTGCCACCGCCGTCGACGAACTCGCCGTTGATGAACAGGCCGTACGACGGCTTGATGTCGACGATCGCACGCGACTCGGGGGCCGGGGCGTAGTCGAAGACGGGGCTCGACTGTGTCGAGGGGGCCTTGGTGGCCTTCTTGGTTGCCATGTCTGCCTCAGTCCAGCGTGAAGTAGTCGGGGCCGGAGTAGCGACCGGTGGTCATCTTGGTGCGCTGCATCAGCAGGTCGTTGAGCAGCGTGGAGGCGCCGAAGCGGAACCAGTCCGGGTCGAGCCAGTCGGGGCCGGCCACCTCGTTGACCATCACGAGGTACTTGATCGCGTCCTTGCTGGTGCGGATGCCGCCCGCGGGCTTCACGCCGATCATCTGGCCGGTGGCCTCGCGGAAGTCGCGCACCGCCTCGAGCATGATCATCGTGACGGGGAGCGTGGCCGCCGGCTGCACCTTGCCGGTGGAGGTCTTGATGAAGTGACCGCCGGCCATCATCGCCAGCCACGACGCGCGTCGTACGTTGTCGTAGGTCTGCAGCTCGCCGGTCTCGAAGATGACCTTGAGGTGGGCCGGTCCGCAGGCTTCCTTGACGGCCACGATCTCGTCGTACACCTCGAGGTAGCGGCCGGAGAGGAACGCGCCACGGTCGATGACCATGTCGATCTCGTCGGCGCCTGCCTCGACCGCGTCGCGGGTGTCGGCCAGCTTGATGTCGAGGGCGGCGCGACCGCTCGGGAACGCGGTGGCGACCGCGGCCACGTTGACGCCGCTGTTGCCGAGCGTCTCCTTGGCGACCGCGACCATGTCGGGGTAGACGCACACCGCGGCGGTCTGCGGGCAGGTCGGGTCGGCCGGGTCGGGTCGCATGGCCTTGTTGGCCAGGGCCCGCACCTTGCCGTGGGTGTCCTGGCCCTCGAGGGTGGTCAGGTCGACCATCCTGATGGCGAGGTCGATCGCGTAGTCCTTGGCAGTGGTCTTGATCGACCGGGTGCCGAGGGAGGCCGCGCGCGCTTCGGCGCCAACCTGGTCGACTCCGGGCAGGCCGTGCAGGAACCGTCGCAGCGCACTCTCCGACGACGTGACGTCGGAGAAGCTGTTCCCGGCTGCACTCGACGCTGAGGCAGTGGTGGTGGGAGTGGTCGTCACCCGCCCAGCATAGGGTTGAACGGGTAGCGGAGAGCAATCACTTGGAGAGATCGATGGACGAAGAGTCCGTGCGCAAGTTCGGGCCCACCAACGGGCGCATCCTCGGGTGGCTCGCGATGGTCGTGGGTGTGGTGGCCATCGTGCTGATCTTCGTCGGTGGAGCCGGATTCGGAGACGCCACCTCGATCGTTCTCGTCGCTCTCGTGATGTCCCTCGTGTGGGCGATCATGCTGCGGCCGTCGGTCCACCAGCGCGGTGACGACCTGGTGCTGCGTCAGTCGTTCACCGACGTGGTGATCCCGTTCGTACGGGTCAAGTACGTCACTGTCCGCATGTTCATGGTGGTGGCCACCGCCGAGAAGGCCTACCACACCTCGGCGATCGGGCGTTCGCGTCGGGCGTTGATGAAGCATGACCGCGCCGGGTCCGATCCGGTCGGCGACCACGTCGACCTGATCGAGCAGCAGCTCAACCAGCTCTGTGAGGACGCCCGGGCGAAGAAGCTGCCCGAGCACCCGATCCGCCGTACGCCGGCCCGGCTCGAGATCGGCGTGGTCGTCGGCCTCGCCGTCCTCGCCGCCGTACTTCTGGTCCTCACCTGAGCCGCCACCAACAACCCACGGTTCGCGCATCAAGAACTGCAGGCTCGCGCATCAAGAATGCACGGTTCGCGCAGGTCAGATGCCGGCGGCGGCCTTGATGTCGTTGCGCAGGGCGTCGAGGCGGCCGGCCGCCGAGATGCGTGCCGCGTCGACCGCCTCGCGAGCCGAGCCGGTCTCCACGTCCGAGCCGGCGTCCACGTCCGGGCCGGTCTCCACCGGGACGACGACCTCCAGGTAGCACTTGATCTTGGGCTCGGTCCCGCTCGGCCGCACGATCACCCGGGCCCCGTCGGCGAGCAGGTAGCGCAGGCCGTCGGTGGGCGGCAGGTCCGCCGACCCGAGGCTGAGGTCGTCGCAGCGTTCGACGGCCAGCCCCCCGAGCGAGGTCGGCGGGGTGGCACGCAGCCGCTCCATGGCGGCGCCGATCTCGGCCAGGTCGGAGACCCGCGCCGAGAGCTGGTCGGTGGCGTGCAGGCCGTGGCGGACAGCGATGTCGTCCAGCAGGTCGAGCAGCGTGCGGCCCGACGCCTTCGCCTCGGCGGCGATGTCGGCCAGCAGCAGGAGCGCCGAGACGCCGTCCTTGTCCTTCACGCGCGCGGGGTCGACGCAGTAGCCGAGGGCCTCCTCGTAGCCGAAGGCGAGCCCCTCGAGCCGGCCGATCCACTTGAAGCCGGTCAGCGTCTCGACGTACTCCTGGCCGGCCGCGGCGGCCAGCTTGCCGAGCAGCGACGACGACACGATGGACGCCGCGTAGACGCCCTGCTTGCCGGAGCGGAGCAGGTGGTCGCCGAGCAGTGCGCCCACCTCGTCGCCGCGCAGCATCCGCCAGCCGTGCGGGCCGGACACGGCGGCGGCACACCGGTCGGCGTCGGGGTCGTTGGCGACCACGAGGTCGGCGTCGACCTCGTGGGCCAGGGCCATCGCGAGGTCCATCGCGCCGGGCTCCTCGGGGTTCGGGAACGCGACCGTGGAGAACTCGGGGTCGGGATCCTGCTGCTCGCTGACCACGGACGGCGCCGCGAACCCGGCCGCCTCCAGCACCCGCAGCACCGAGCTGTTGCCGACGCCGTGCAGCGGCGTGTAGACCAGCCTGAGGTCGGCCCGGTCATGGTCGGTCGCGTCGTCGACCACGCGGCCGACCTGGGCGAGGTAGTCGGTCTGGATCGTGCCGTCGAGCTGCTCACCCGGCGTTCCACGAGGGACGTCGCCCAGCGCGCCGACGGCGGCGATCTGCGCGGCGATCTCGACGTCGGCCGGCGGCACGATCTGGCTGCCGTCACCGAGGTAGACCTTGTAGCCGTTGTCCTGCGGCGGGTTGTGGCTGGCGGTGACCATCACGCCGGCCACGCAGCCGAGCTCGCGGATCGCGTAGGCGAGCAGGGGAGTGGGCAGCTGGCCGGGCAGCAGCAACGCGCGCAGCCCGGCACCGGTCATCACCTCGGCGGTGTCGCGGGCGAAGACGTCGGAGTTGTGGCGGGCGTCGTACCCGATCACGACCGCGTCGTCGGGCCCGGCGCCGTTCGCATTGAGGTACGCCGCCAACCCGGCCGCGGCACGGATCACCACGACCCGGTTCATCCGGTTGGGGCCGGCGCCGAGTGCGCCGCGCAGGCCGGCGGTGCCGAACTCGAGGGTGCCGGAGAACCGGTCGGCGAGGTCGGCGGAGGCTGCGACGTCGCCCGACGAGGCGGCCGCGATCACCTGCTCCAGCTCGGCCCGGGTCGCGTCGTCAGGATCCTCGGCGGCCCATGCCCGGGCCTGCTCCAGCAGCTGTTCGCTCATGGGGGCGACATTAGGGCATTCGTCCCAGTGGTCAGCGCGTCAGCCGACGAGGAACTCCTCGAGCGCGGCCAGCCAGGCCGTCGGCTGCTCGAGGTGCACGTCGTGGCCGGCGTGGGGCACGGTGACCAGTCGGGTCTCGGGGCGGGCCATCAGCATGCGGTCGAACTGGTCGCCCGGGATCATGCCGTTCTCGCCGCGGACCAGCAGCGTGGGTGCGGTGACCGCGGCCCACTCCTCGACGTACTCACGTTCCGCGACCGGGGCCAGTGCCGCGGTGAGCGTGTCGGCGTCCCACTGGGGCCAGAGGCCGTCGTCGCGCTCCTCCAGGCCCTCGGCCCAGGCCCGGCCGACGACCGGGTTGCCGCCGAAGAACTGCACGAAGTCGTCGCTGTCGATGAAGGGCGCCGGCCAACCGGCCAGCCATTCGTGCACCGCGTCGACGCTCTCGGGGCCCTCGCCACCGAGCCCACCCTCGAGCATCACCAGCCGGCCGACCAGCCTCGGGTGCCGGGCGGCGACCAGCATCGCGGTGTGCGCGCCCAGCGAGTGGCCGATGAGGAACACGTCGTCCGTCTCGAGCTCCTCGATGACGGCCACCACGTCGGCGACGTACGCCTCGCGGGACACGTCGTCGGGACGACGGGTGCTGCTGCCGTGGCCGCGCTGCTCGATCGAGACCACCCGGAACCTGCTCGCCAGCGCCTCGATCGTGCCCGCCCACTCGAGGGCGTGCCCGGCCAGGCCGTGCAGCAGGATCACGACGGGCAGCTCGGACGCGGTGTCGTGGAACCAGACGAGGGCATCGGGTCGTTCGACGAATGCCCAGCCGCCCTCGTGCGACATGGCAGGTCAGCGGCGTCCGCGGGGGCCGAAGACCGGCGCCACCTTCTTGAACGCGGCTTCGCGCGCCTTGGCGGTGTTGGCGGTCGCCAGCAGGAAGGCCTGCTCGATCCGCTCGCGGGCGAACGTACGCCGGGCGCTGTCGGTCGAGGCACGGTTGAAGAGCCGCTTGGCGGCGGCCAGCGCGTCGGGCGACCGGGTGGCGAGCTCGCGCGCGAAGTCCTCGGCGGCGGCGACCGGGTCGGCGGCCAGGTCGGTGACCAGGCCGAGGTCGTGGGCCTCCTTGCCCGAGAGCATCTGGGCGGTCATGGTCAGCTTCTTGGCGGTGTCGACACCGACCACCTCGGAGAGCGAGCGGACGCCGGACATGTCGGGGATCAGCCCCCACCGGCCCTCGAGGACCGACCACTGCGAGTCGGGGGCGGCGATCCGGAAGTCGGCGGCCAGGGCGATCTGGATGCCGCCGCCGTAGCAGTGGCCGTGCACCGCGGCGATCACCGGCACCGGCAGCCTGCGCCAGGCCCAGCAGGCCTCCTGGAACTTGTTGGTGCCCAGGAACGGGTTCGGCACGAACGCACGCAGCACGCCGGTCGGCTTCTTCAGCACCGACGCGAAGTCGAGGCCGGCGCAGAAGGAGTCGCCGGTGCCGGAGACGATCACGGCGCGCAGGGTGCGGTCGCGGCGCAGCTCACGGGCGGTCCCGATCAGCTCGTCGAGCGTCTGCAGGGTGAGTGCGTTGAGCTTGTCGGGGCGGTTCAGCTTGACGTGCGCGACGCCGCCGGAGACGGAGCAGGTGACGAGGCCGGTCGTGGAGTCAGACATGCTCTCAGGCTAATGGCAATCACCGAGAGTTCGTCATGTGGAGGGCAGCGTGGGCAACGCACTGGGCGACGGACAGTCGCACCGTTCAAGCGGCGCACGAGTTCGCGGGTTGTTAACGCGGGCGGATCGGGCGAGCAGGTGCACGTGGTCAGGTTCGCCGGTGGACCCGACCAACTTCGCTCCGAGGACGTCGCAGACCCCCGGAGGGTGTCCTCGCAGTGGTACAGCATGGCGTTGTTGACGACACCTGCGGTAGAGGGTCTGCTAAGACCGGGTGGGGCTTAGCAGCGATACCGGGTGTCGGAACGTCGGCAGTCCGCCTGTGTCTTCACCAAGGCTGTCGGTCCTCTCGCATAGCGTTGGTGTCGTGAGTATTCGGCAGCGGCTCTACCCCGACACCGGGCAGGCGTCGGGGTTGGTGGAGCACTGTCATCACGCCCGGTTTGTGTTCAACATCGGTCTTGAGCAACGCTCCATGTGGTCCCGGGATCGGCACAACCGGGGCACCCACCCCGAACTGGGACCACTGGACGCGGTTCGGGTCACCACCACCACGCAGATGCGTGAACTTGCTCAACTCCGTGCTGAGTTGGACTGGCTGCGGGTAGGGTCCTCCAGTGTCCAACAGGCCGCGCTGCGGGACCTCGACCGAGCGTTCGCCAACTTCTTCGCAGGCAGGGCTGCGTACCCCCGGTTCAAGCGTCGCGCCGACCGCGAGGGCTCGTTCGTCGTCCGCGACCTCACCGTGCGCCGTCTGAACCGGAAGTGGGGGGTTGTCACGGTCCCCAAGGTCGGGCTCGTCCGGTTCAAGGTCAGTCGGCTGTGGGCCGAGATCGAGGCCGCGACATCCGCGAGGATCACCCACCGCAACGGGCGCTGGCACATCTCCTTCACCACCCCACCCGCCGACAAGATCGCCGCCGGGACGGGTTGTGTGGTCGGCATAGACCGGGGTGTGAAGAACACCCTCGCCACCAGCGAAGGAAAGATGGCCCAGGCTCCGGCTCTCACCGAGGGCGAGCAGGCACGGTTCCTCGCTTTGGAGCAGCGGCTGGCACGGCAGACGACTGCCGCGAAGAAGGCCGGGCGAAAGTTGAGGGAATGCCGGAGCCGGAATGGGACCCTGGACCAACTCGCGGTGCTGCGCCGCCGTCTGGAGGACAGGCGCATGAACTGGGTGGAGAAGACCACCACCGAACTTGCATCCACGTACGACCTGATCGCGGTGGAAGACCTGCGGGTGTCGAATATGGTCCGCCGCGCGAAACCGAAACCAGACCCCGATGAGCCGGGTGTGTTCCTACCCAACGGTGCCCGCGCGAAGGCTGCGCTCAACATGGCGATCCTTGCCTCCTGCTGGGGGAAGCTCCTGACCCGGGTCGAACAGAAGATGCCCGAAGGCCACGTGGTGCGCGTGGATCCGAAGAACACCAGTCGTACGTGCGCCGCCTGCGGGCACTGCGCACCCGGGAACCGCGAGAGCCAAGCGGTATTCGAGTGCGAAGCCTGCGGACATCAAGCGCACGCCGATACCAACGCCGCCATCAACATCTTGGCGCGCGCACTCGCATCACAACCCGGGGACACCGGGGGCTCGCCTGCACCAGCACGACCGCAGGAACCAGACCAGGGAGCGATCCCAGCGACCCAGGACGCGGCATGAATCGTCCTGGAATCCCCGGATATCAGCCCGGGGAGGATGTCAAGTGATCCCCGACCCACCCGCCGCCGGCAGGAGCTTCCGGTTCGACGGCGACTGGGTCGTGCCGCGCCCACGCGCCGAGCTGCACCGGCTGCTCGAGGACCTCGAGCACTACCCCGACTGGTGGCCCGAGGTGCGGGCGGTGGCCAGCCTCGGGCCCGACGACGCGCTGGTCGTGGTGCGTTCCAGGCTGCCCTACGACCTCGAGCTGCACCTGCACGCCGTGCACCGTCGGGCCGACCTGCTCGAGACCTCGATCGACGGCGACCTGGTCGGGTGGGTGCGTTGGCGCCTCGACGACGCGGGTGACGGGGCCACCCGCCTCTCGTTCGAGCAGGAGGTCGTGGTGTCGGGACGCCTGCTCGGCCTGGTGGCGTACGTCGTGCGCCCGCTGCTGGTCTGGAACCACGAGCGGATGATGGCCTCCGCCGTACGACGCCTGGCCGGGTCTACGACGGCGCCCTGATCCAGTCGATCACGGCGCGACCGGCCCTGGTGGGGGAGCCGTCGAGGTTGAGCAGGGTGTCGTAGCCGTGCCCGTCGGGCGACTCGATGAAGCGCTTCTGCTCGGCCGGCGACAGCTGCACGGCCCGGCGCAGCTCGGCCGGATGGATCGCGGTGTCGCCCATCGAGGCGATCACCAGGAACGGCACGGTGATGCTGCGCGCGGCCGCGGTCACCGAGGGCACGTCGATCCACTCGAACGGGCCGGAGACGTCGACCAGGGCGTCGGCCCCGGCCTGCTGGCCGGCACCGGCCACCATGGCGCCGCCCATCGAGGCGCCGACCAGGGTGACCCGGGTGGCGCCGTCCTTGCGGGCCCGGTCGACGGCGAGTCCGAGCTGCTGCGCCACGTCGGCCTTGAACCGGTCGGTGCACTCGGAGGATCCGTAGCCGCACACGTCGACGAGGATCACGCGCACGCCGCTCTTCGCCGCCTGCTCGGCGTACGGCAGCCAGCCGCACAGGCCCTGGCCGTTGGTCTGGTGCACGAACACCGCGGCCGTCGTGCCGGTGCCGAGGGTGGCCGCCGAGACCGTGGAACCGTCGCGGGCCTCGAGGGTGAGCTCCTCGAGGCCGGTCACGTCGGAGTTGCACCGGCCCGCGACGCCGGTGGGCGTCGGCGGCAGCGCCGTGGTCGTCGGGTCGGCGCCGTCGTCGGACTCGTCGCCACCGCAGCCGGTCAGGAGCAGCAGGAGCGCAGCCAGCAGGGCCGGGACGGTCAGGCGCATGCCCGACAGGCTAACCCGCCGGACTCACGCCACGCAGAACTCGTTGCCCTCCGGATCGCCCAGCGTCACCGCGTAGAAGCCCTCGAGGGTCTCGCCCTCGGGGAAGTCGGCCGGATTGCGGCGCAGCACGGTGGCGCCGGCCGCCACCACCTCGGCGACCTTGGCATCCACGAGGCGCACGCGTTCCTCCATCGGGAGCGACCGGTCGCGGCCGGTGGGGAAGAGGTCGAGGTGCAGCCGGTTCTTCCCGGACTTGTGCTCGGGCACGATCTGGAACCAGATCGTCGGTCCTTCGCCGTTCGGGTCGAAGATCCGGTCGCTGCCGTCCCCGTCGGTGTCCAGCTCGTGCTCGGGCACACCGAGCGAGCGGTAGTAGTCGTTCCAGGTGTCAAAACCCGCCGGCGGTGGCTGCACCTCGTAGCCCAGCAGGGGAGCCCAGAACTTCACCAACCGGGCGGGGTCGTTGGCGTCGATGGTCAGCTGCCAGGCCACCATCAGGGTGCCTGCACCAGTCCACGGACGAACGCCGCCTGCCCGATGTGCTGGGCGTCGTCGTCGAGCACGCTGACCAGACGGACGCCGAGCGTCACCGGCGGGTCCCACCGGGTGTCGACGACACGGTCGAGGTCGTCGTCGCCGAGCCCCTCGACGTACGCCGTGGTCTGCGCGTGCACGGCCGAGAGGTACGACGACAGCAGGTCGGCGTCGGCACGCACCGACGCGACCTGCTCCGACGTGTGGCCGTAGCCGGTGTCCTCCGCCGGGAAGGGCAGGGCGAAGCGGGTCACGAAGTCCTGGGCGGTCCACACCTGCTCGAGTCCGGCGACGTCGGCGACGTGGTCGTCCTGCACGCGGGTGAGGTGCCAGAGCAGCCACGCGATCGAGTTCGCGTCGGGACCGACGCGGTGCGCGAGCTGCTCCTCGGTGAGTCCGTCGACGACGGCCAGGCCGCCGTCACGGGAGCGGGTGAAGGCATCGATCAGCAGGGCTGCGGTGTTCATGGTCTCCTCATCGGGTCATCGGTTGACGCTGCTCATGTCGACGTACCGGTCACCGGCCACGGCGTCGCGCGGCACGGCCTCGGACAGTGCGGCGAGGTCGTCGTCGGTCAGCGTGATGGCCGCGGCGCCGACGTTCTCCTCGAGGTAGGGGATCCGCTTGGTGCCGGGGATCGGGACCACGTCGTCGCCCTGCGCCAGCACCCACGCGAGGGCGAGCTGGCCCGGGGTCACCTCGAGCCGGGTGGCAATCTCGACGACCCGCTCGACCAGGGCCAGATTGCTCTGCAGTGCCTCTCCCTCGAAGCGCGGGAAGCGGCCCTCCTTGCGGGAGTCGCCGGCCTCGAGGCTGGCAGCAGTGATCGCACCGGTCAGAATGCCGCGGCCAAGAGGAGAGTAGGGGACCAGCCCGATGCCGAGCTCGCGCAGCGTCGGCAGGATCTCGTCCTCGACGTCGCGGGTGAAGAGGGAGTACTCGCTCTGCAGGGCGGTGATCGGGTGCACCGCGTGGGCGCGACGGATGGTGTCGGCCGCGGCCTCGGAGAGCCCGAGGTGGCGCACCTTGCCGGCCGCGACGAGCTCGGCCATCGCACCGACGGTCTCCTCGATCGGGACGGTCGGGTCGACCCGGTGCTGGTAGTAGAGGTCGATGTGGTCGACGCCCAGGCGGTGCAGCGACGCGTGGCAGGCCTCGACCACGTATTCGGGGGTGCCGTTGATGCGCACCCACGAGCCGTCGGGGTTGCGCTGGTTGCCGAACTTCGTGGCGAGCTGTACGTCGTCACGCCGGTCGCGGATCGCCTGACCGACGAGGTGCTCGTTGACGAACGGGCCGTACATGTCGGCCGTGTCGAGGAAGGTGACGCCGAGGTCGAGCGCGCGATGGATCGTGGCGATGCCCTGCGACTGGTCGGTGCGGCCGTAGAACTCCGACATTCCCATGCAGCCGAGGCCGAGGGTGGAGACGGTCAGCGGGTCACTCGTGCCGAGGGTCCGCGTGGCAAGTTCTGGAAGGGTCATGGCCCCAGTCAACTACTCGGACCCAAGACCGTCACCTGCGGTCGAGCGCCGGCCGGTAGAACTGCTCGAGGGCGAACGGGCCCCCGACGTGGGCGGCCTCGGCGTCGTCCTCCGGTCGGCTCGGGATGCGTGCCGCCCAGCGCTCGGCGTCGTCCTGCGGCTCGTAGCCCAGGGCCCGGCCGGGCGCGAGGTCCCACCAGGCGCGGGTGTTGGCCGAGATGCCGTAGAGCACCGCGAACCCGGGTGCCGTGGCGGTCAGCGCCGCCTCGATCATGCGCACCCCGTCGTCGTGCGAGAGCCAGGTGGAGAGGTGTCGCGTGGTCGACGGCTCCGGCAGGAACGAACCGATGCGGCAGGCCACGGCGTCGAGGTCGTAGCGGTCGACGTACAACGCGAGCAGGGCCTCGGCGGCCACCTTGCCGACGCCGTAGAACGTGTCGGGCCGGGGCAGCGCGTCGTCGGAGACCAGGTCGCGTCGCGGGGTGCGGCCCACGGCATGGTTGGAGGAGGCGTAGACCATGCGCCGGACCTGGTGGGCGACCATCGCGTCGAGCAGCGCCGCAGTCGTGACCACGTGGGAGGTCAGCGAGTCGGGCAGGCTGGCCTCGTCGGGGTGCCCGGCCAGGTGTACGACGCCCTCGACGGGCTGGGCCGCGAAGGCGTCGAGCACGGCGTCGGCATCGGCGCAGTCGGCGGTGTGCCAGACGCCCTCGAAGCCGTCAGGGGCGGGCATCCGGTCGAGGCCGATCACCTCGTGGCCGCGGTCGAGGAGCCCCAGGGTGACGACCTGCCCGATGCTGCCGGCGGCGCCGGTGACGAGGACGCGCATCAGAGGCGGCCCATCAGATGCCCGGGACGATCTTGCCGAGCAGCCCGCCCATGCGGGTGGCCGCCGCCTTGCCGGCCTCGAGCACCTCTTCGTGGTTGAGCGGCTCACCCGTGATGCCGGCGGCGAGGTTGGTGACCAGGCTGATCCCGAGCACCTCCATGCCGGCCTCGCGGGCGGCGATGGCCTCGAGCGTCGTGCTCATGCCGACCAGGTCGCCACCGATCGCCCGCACCATGCCGATCTCGGCGGGGGTCTCGTAGTGCGGGCCGGGGAACTGGACGTAGACGCCTTCGTCGAGGGTTGCGTCGACCTGCTGGCACATGGTGCGCAGCCGCTGGCTGTAGAGGTCGGTGAGGTCGACGAAGTTGGCGCCCTCGATCGGGGAGGTGGCGGTCAGGTTGATGTGGTCACGGATCAGCACCGGCTGGCCGGGCTGCCACGTCTCCTTGAGCCCACCGCACCCGTTGGTCAGGACGATCGCGCGGCACCCGGCGGCGGCCGCCGTACGCACGGGGTGGACGACGGCGGCGACGCCCTTGCCCTCGTAGAAGTGGGTGCGGCTCAGGAAGACGAGCAGGTTGCGGTCGCCCGACCGGATGCTGCGGATCTTGCCGGAGTGGCCGGCGACCGCGGCTGCGGAGAAGCCGGGCAGGTCGGTGGTGGCGATCTCGGCGGTGGCCTCGCCGAGGGCGTCGACGGCGGGCAGCCAGCCCGATCCGAGGACCAGGGCGATGTCGTGCTTCGCGACGCCGGTGAGTTCGGCGAGCTTGTCCGCGGCCTCGGCGGCCAGCGCGTTGGATTCAGTCACGACAGGCACTCTAACCACGAACCTGCCGCCGGGTGACACGCCCGCCGACAGACATCCGGGGGCTCACCCGGACCCAGCACGGCGCCGTCCGGCACGAGGGACCTCTAGGCTGGCGCCCATGGCCGAGAAGGTGTCCTTCGAGAGCGTGACCGGTGCCCGCCTGGCGGGACTCATAGACCCACCGGAGGGCGACGTACGCGGGTGGGGCGTGTTCTCCCACGGCTTCACGCTCGGCAAGGACTGCCCGGCCGCGTCACGCATCTGCAAGCAGCTGGCCAGTGAGGGCGTCGGCATGCTGCGCTTCGACAACCTCGGTCTCGGCGACAGCGAGGGCGACTGGGGAGACGGGTCGTTCTCGGTGAAGGTCTCCGACACGGTGCGTGCCGTGGCCTTCCTGCGTGAGCGTGTCGGCGAGGTGGAGCTGCTGGTCGGACACTCATGGGGCGGCGCCGCGGTGATCGCCGCTGCGCGCGAGGCCGACGGGGTGCGCTGTGTGGCCAGCATCGGAGCACCGGTCGAGACGACGCACGTCGAGCACCACTACGACGCGGTGCTGGCCCGGGTGCTCGAGGAGGGTGAGGCGCCGGTCCGGCTGGGCGGCAAGGCGCTGACCCTCAAACGCGACTTCGTCCACGACGTACGCACCGCCGACCTGCGCGAGAAGATCCGCACCCTGAAGATGCCCCTGCTGGTGCTGCACTCACCGACCGACAACACGGTCGGCATCGAGAACGCCAGCGAGATCTTCCGGACCGCGCGCCACCCGCGCAGCTTCGTGTCGCTCGAGGGGTCCGACCACCTGCTCACCGCGAAGGGCCAGGCGCGTCGGGCCGCGCGGATCATCGGTGCCTGGTGCGACCAGTACCTCGCGATGTGAGCTGGGCTGTCGGCGGCGGCGTTCAGAGGCCGGTCGACCGGCAGGCCCGGGCGCGCAGCGCGGCGACGTAGTCGTCGGGAGCCCCGGCGGCCTCGGCCGCGTCGGACAGCACACCGAGGGTGTACGCCGAGGGCAGGCCACCCTCGTAGGCGTCGAGCACGTAGGCCCAGACCACCAGCTCGCCGGTGAGCGTGGCGACCCGCACCTTGGTCTTGCGGTAGAGCCCGGTGTCGGCGCCCTCCCAGCCGTCGAGTGCGACCTCGTCCTCGGGCGTCAGGTCGTAGACCGCCACGAAGACCCGCTCGAAATGGTCCTGGACGATCGTGCTCAGGGCGCCGTCCCAGCCGTGCTCCTCGCCCCCGAAGGTCAACCGCCAGCCCTCGAGCCAGCCGGTGGTCTGCAGGATCGAGTGCGGGCAGCGTTCGCTCATGCGGGCGGGATCGAGGTTCGTCCCGTAGGCGGCGTAGAGCGTCACGCCCTGCAGGTTAGCGGTACGCCGCACACGGCCGCGGACCCACGCCCCGGCAGAGGGCGGACGCCCCGCTCGACACGCTGGCGCGGGCGGATAGTCTGGCACCCGTGACCCACTTCAACGTCCTTGTCCTTGGTGCCGGTCCTGGTGGCTACGTCGCGGCGATCCGCGCAGCCCAGCTCGGCCAGACCGCTGCCGTCATCGAAGAGAAGTACTGGGGCGGGGTGTGCCTCAACGTCGGCTGCATCCCCTCCAAGGCGCTCCTGAAGAACGCGGAGCTCGCGCACACGCTCAACCACGAGAAGGCGAAGTACGGCATCGAGGGCGACGCCACGATGTCCTTCGGCCCGACGCACAAGCGCTCGCGCCAGGTGTCGGCGGGCATCGTCAAGGGCGTCCACTTCCTGATGAAGAAGAACAAGATCACCGAGATCAACGGTCGCGGCACGCTGACCGGTGCCGTCGACGGCAAGCAGACGGTCGAGGTCAAGGACGCCGACGGCAACGCCACGACGTACACCTGCGACAACCTGATCATCGCCGCCGGCGCGAAGGTGCGCATGCTGCCCGGCATCGAGGTCAGCCAGAACGTCGTCACCTACGAGGAGCAGATCCTCGACGAGACCCTCCCCAAGTCGATCGTGATCGGCGGCTCGGGTGCGATCGGCGTCGAGTTCGCCTACGTGATGAAGAACTTCGGCGTCGACGTGACGATCGTGGAGTTCCTCGACCGCATGGTGCCCACCGAGGACGCCGACGTCTCCAAGGAGCTGCTCAAGCACTACAAGAAGCTCGGCGTGAACGTGCTGCTCTCGACCAAGGTGGAGAAGGTCGAGGACACCGGCTCGGGCGTTCGAGTCACGGTCAGCCCGGCCGCAGGCGGGGACTCGCAGGTCATCGAGGCCGACAAGATGCTGGCCGCGTTCGGGTTCGCCCCGACCGTCGAGGGCTACGGCCTCGAGACGGTGGGCGTGCAGCTCACCGAGCGCGGTGCGATCGCGGTCGACGAGCGCGGCCGCACCAACGTCCCCGGTGTCTACGCGATCGGTGACGTCACCGGCAAGATGATGCTGGCCCACGCCGCCGAGGCGATGGGCATCGTCGCGGTCGAGACCATCGCCGGCGCCGAGACCATCGAGATCGACTTCGACATGATCCCGCGGGCGACGTACTGCCAGCCCCAGATCGGTTCCTTCGGCTACTCCGAGGCACAGGCCAAGGAGAAGGGGTACGACGTCAAGACGGCGACGTTCCCGTTCAGCGCCAACGGCAAGGCCCAGGGCCTCGGCGAGCCGGTCGGCTTCGTGAAGATCGTGGCCGACGCCGAGCACAACGAGATCCTCGGCGCCCACATGATCGGGCCCGACGTCACCGAGATGCTGCCGGTGCTGACCCTGGCCCAGAAGTGGGACCTCACCGCCGACGAGGTGGCGCGCAACGTCTTCGCGCACCCGACGCTGTCCGAGGCGGTCAAGGAAGCCGTGCACGGCATCGCGGGCCACATGATCAACTTCTGACGGACGCCCGCAGCACTCAGCACGCAGAACCCCGTCTCGCTCGGCGAGGCGGGGTTCTGCGCTTGCCGGGCCCCGTTCGACCCAGCCGGTCAGCTGGTGTGGTGCACGTCCTGAAGCTTGTGCACCGGGGTGTCGATGCCGACCTGCCGCGCCTTCAGCTGCAGCGCGAGGTAGAGCGAGTAGTGCCGTGACTGGTGCAGGTTGCCGCCGTGGAACCAGAGGTTCTCCTGCTGCGTCGGCTTCCACATGTTGCGCTGCTCGCCCTCCCAGGGCCCGGGGTCCTTGGTCGTGTCGGAGCCCAGGCCCCAGACCTTGCCGACCTTGTCGGCGACCTCCTGGCTGATCAGGTCGGCGGCCCAGCCGTTCATCGAGCCGTAGCCGGTCGCGTAGACGACCAGGTCGGCCTCGAGCTCGGTGCCGTCCTCGAGCACCACCGAGGTCTCGGTGAGGTGGTCGACGTTGCCGTGCGCCAGCTTCACCTGCCCGTCGGCGACCAGCTCGGCGGCACCCACGTCGATGTAGTAGCCGGAGCCGCGGCGCAGGTACTTCAGGAACAGGCCGGAGCCGTCGTCACCCCAGTCGAGGTCGAAGCCGGCCTTCTCCATGCGGTCGTAGAAGTCCTTGTCCTTCTCGCGCATCTGGTCGTAGAGCGGGATCTGGAACTGGTGCATGATCCGGTAGGGGAGCGAGGCGAAGATCAGGTCCGCCTTCTCGGTGGTGACGCCCGCTGCCAGTGCCTTCTCGGAATAGAGGTCGCCGAGCCCGATGTCCATGAGGGTGTCGCTCTTGACGATGTGCGTCGAGGACCGCTGCACCATCGTGACGTCGGCGTCGTGCTCCCACAGCGCCCCGCAGATGTCGAAGGCCGAGTTGTTGCTGCCGATCACGACGACCTTCTTGCCGGTGTAGGCGTCCGGGCCGGGGTGCTTCGAGGAGTGGTGCTGCTCGCCGGCGAAGATGTCGGCGCCGGGGAAGACCGGCACGTTCGGCTTGCCGCTCATGCCGGTGGCCAGCACGAGGTGCTTGGGACGCAGCGTCAAGGGCTCACCGTCGCGCACCACGGTCACCGTCCACTCGCCGGTGCTCTCGTCGTACGACGCATCGCGGGCCTCGGTGCTCGACCAGTAGGGCACCTCCATCACCTTGGTGTAGGACTCGAGCCAGTCGGCGACCTTGTCCTTGGGCGCGAAGACCGGCCAGTTGTCGGGGAACTTCAGGTAGGGCAGGTGGTCGTACCAGACCGGGTCGTGCAGGCACAGCGACTTGTAGCGGCTGCGCCACTGGTCGCCGGGGCGCTCGTACTTGTCGATCACCAGCGCCGGTACGTCGAGCTGCCGCAGCCGCGCACCGAGGGCGATGCCGCCCTGACCGCCGCCGATGACGAGCACGTAGGGCTGGGTGGTGGTGCCGAGCGACTCGTCCTCCTGGCGGCGCTTCTCGGCCCACGTGATGCGGTCCTTGGTGGCGCCGTGCTCGGCGCCCATCGGCCGGCCGATGCCACGGGGCTCCTCGTGGCCCTTGAGCTCGTAGAGCGTGGTCAGGAACGTGTAGGCCTTCGGTCCGTCCTCGTCGACCAGACGGAGCAGGCCGCGCCCGCGACCGACCGCCGTCTCGAAGGTGAACCACGCGGTGGTCACGCCGTCGGCCTCGGTCGGGGGCTCCTCGGCGGCGAAGCCACGGGCACCGGCCGAGGTGCTCGAGACCAGTTCGGCGATCTGGTCCCGCCCCTCGGAGGTGGTGAGGTTCCAGCCGAAGGCGATCAGGTCGCGCCAGTAGGACTCGGTGGCGAACAGGCCGGCGGCTGCTGTCGCGTCACCCGCCTGCAGTGCCGCCTCGAGATCGGCGAACCATCCGGCCACCCGCTCCTCGGGGCTCTGGGTCGTCGTGGTGTCGGGTTCGAGTGTCTGTGTCATTGCGGGCTCCTTCGTAGGTGGTGCATGTGATGCAGCACACAGGAAGGAGGGGCGGCGGCGACAGGGTTGCAGAGTGTTGCAACGGGGATCGTCGCCGTGGATGGCTGTGGCCGCGGTCACAACATGCACCTATGGTGGGACTCATGGCCACGCACGACCTCGCGCTGCGGGCCCGCGACCTGGTTCGGATCCACGACGCGGTGCTCTCCGGCACCGCCCCGCCCGAACGCCCGCGCGCCGTGGTGGCGCGGTCCTGGGAGCGCATGCTGAGCCTGGGCATCGATCCCGACGGACGCAACGGACGCGAACCCCTGCCGCCCTCCGCCGTCGACGACCGGCGTCGCGACTCCCGGCTGTCGCTGGTGATCGACGAGATCCGCGAGCTCCTGCTCAGTGCCGCCGACGCGTCGAACTACCTCGTCGTGGTCACCGACGCCGACGGCGTGGTCCTCTGGCGCTCCGGGTCGTCCCGGGTCAGGCGCAAGGCCGACGTACTCGGCTTTGCCGAGGGCGCGACCTGGACAGAGAGCGCCGTCGGCACGAACGCGATCGGCACCGCGCTGGCCGAGGCGGCGCCCGTGCAGCTGTTCTCGGCCGAGCACTTCGAGAACGCCCAGGTGCCGTGGTACTGCTCGGCGTCCCCGATCCATGACCCGATCGACGGCTCGCTGCTCGGCATCGTCGACGTCAGCGGCCCCGCACTCACCCTGCACCCGGCGATCGAGGCGCTGGTGACCGCGTCCGTGCGGCTCGCCGAGGCCCGGCTGTGGCGGCACCACGAGGAGCGGCTGACGCAGCTCCGTCGCTCGGTCGAGCCGTTGCTCTCCGGTGTCAGCAGCCCGCTGCTCGTCGTCGACGACCACGGCTGGGTCGCCGCCCACCAGGGCGTCGCCGTGCAGAACCGGGTCGAGGCCCCCCGGGCCGATCGTGTGGTGGCAGTGCCGGGCCTCGGGCTGTGCCTGCCCGAGCGGCTGCGTGGTGGGTGGCTGATCCGTGCGCGGGCCAGCGAGAGCGTCCTCACCGCCACCCTCGACCTGCGCACGACGCCCGCCGTGCTCGAGGTGCGCGGGCCCGACTCGCCGTGGCGGGTCACGCTGTCGCCCCGGCACGCCGAGGTGCTGTCCGCACTGGCTGCCGCCGGCCCCTCGGGTGTCACGGCCGGCGCGTTGAGCCAGCGCCTCTACGGCGACAGCGACCACCAGGTGACCGTGCGGGCCGAGATCTCCCGCATGCGACGGGCGCTCGGCGCCCTCCTGGCCACCAGTCCCTACCGGCTCGGCGACGGGGTCGAACTCACCGTCCTCCCCGCTCGCTGAGACACCCGCTCGCTGAGACACCCGCTGGTTGAGGAGGCGCGCCAGCGCCGTCTCGCAACCAGGCACCCTCCGCCTGCGAGACCCCTCACTCCTCAACCACCGTCGGCGGTGTCGGCGCATCGACATAGGGTGGATGCAGCATGAGCACCTCATTTCCGATCCCCGGCCTCGAATCCGTCGAGCCCGCCCGCACCCCGTCCAACGAGGCCCTCCTGGAGGGGCTCAACGAGCCGCAACGTGCGGCCGTGATCCACGCCGGGCGACCGTTGCTGGTGGTCGCCGGCGCCGGCTCCGGCAAGACCCGGGTGCTCACCCGGCGCATCGCCTGGCTGATCCGCGAGCGCAAGGCGCACCCCGGTTCCATCCTGGCGATCACCTTCACCAACAAGGCCGCCGCCGAGATGAAGGAGCGCGTCGAGGACCTCGTCGGCAAGCAGGCCCGCATCATGTGGGTCTCCACGTTCCACTCCGCCTGCGTGCGCATCCTGCGGAAGGAGATCACGGCGCTCGACTTCGGGGGCTCGAGCTTCAAGTCGACGTTCTCGATCTACGACGCGGCCGACTCGAAGCGGCTGATGACCCTGGTCTGCCAGGACCTCGACCTCGACGTCAAGCAGTACCAACCCCGCGCCGTCCTCAACTGGGTCTCCAACCAGAAGAACGAGCTGAAGGACCCCGACGACGCCGCCAAGGACACGCACAACAAGTTCGAGGAGAACTACGCCGCGGCGTACGCCCTCTATCAACGGCGGCTGCGCGACGCGAACGCCCTCGACTTCGACGACATCATCATGTTCACGGTGCACCTCTTCCAGTCGCTCCCCGAGGTGCGGGAGGTCTACCGGCGTCGGTTCCGGCACGTGCTGGTCGACGAGTACCAGGACACCAACCACGCGCAGTACGCACTCATCCACCAGCTGTGCGCCGACTCCATGGAGGAGACCGAGTCCGGCGGCGAGCGGGTCGCGCCGGCCGAGCTGATGGTGGTCGGTGACGCCGACCAGTCGATCTACGCGTTCCGTGGCGCCAACATCCGCAACATCCTCGACTTCGAGCAGGACTTCCCCGACGCCACCTCGATCCTGCTCGAGCAGAACTACCGCTCCACGCAGACCATCCTCAACGCCGCCAACTCGGTGATCGGCAACAACGCCGGCCGCAAGCCCAAGCGCCTGTGGAGCCAGGCCGGTGACGGCGCCGCGATCGTGGGCTACGTCGCCGACGACGAGCGCGACGAGGCCCGCTTCGTCTCCGAGGAGATCGACAAGCTCACCGATGCCGGTGACGCCCGTCCCGGCGACGTGGCGGTGTTCTACCGCACCAACGCCCAGTCGCGGGTCTTCGAAGAGGTCTTCATCCGCACCGGCCAGCCCTACAAGGTCGTCGGCGGCGTGCGGTTCTACGAGCGTCGCGAGGTGCGCGACGCACTCGCCTACCTCCGCATGCTGGCCAACCCGGCCGACGAGATCTCGCTGCGCCGCGTGCTGAACACTCCCAAGCGCGGCATCGGCGACCGTGCGGAGGCCTGCGTCTCGGCGTACGCCGAACGCGAGCGCACCATCTTCTGGGAGGCGCTGCGCCGTGCCGACGAGGCGCCCGGCATCGCGACCCGTTCGCTCAACGCGATCCGCGGGTTCGTCGCGATGGTCGAGGAGCTCCAGTCGATGGTCGACGCGGGGGAGCGCCCCGACGTGATCCTCGAGTCTGTGCTCGACAAGTCCGGCTACCTGGCGGAGCTCGAGGCGTCCGACGACCCCCAGGACGAGACCCGCGTCGAGAACCTCGCCGAGCTCGTGGCGGTGGCCCGCGAGTTCTCCGACGACCCGGTGGCCGGGCCGTCCGCCGACCCCAGCGACGTCGACGCCGGGACGGTCACCCCGGGCCTGGGCGACTTCCTCGAGCGCGTGGCCCTGGTGGCCGACACCGACCAGATCCCGCCGCCCCCGGCAGACGGCGACGACGGAGAGGCGGCCGACGCCCAGGGCGTGGTCACCCTGATGACGCTGCACACCGCCAAGGGGCTGGAGTTCCCGGTGGTGTTCCTGACCGGCCTCGAGGACGGCGTCTTCCCACACATGCGCTCGCTCGGCGACAAGCCCGAGCTCGAGGAGGAGCGCCGGCTCGCCTATGTCGGCGTGACCCGGGCCCGCGAGCGGCTCTACCTCTCCCGCGCCGTCATGCGCTCCGCGTGGGGCGCACCGTCCCACAACCCGGCCTCACGCTTCCTCGACGAGATCCCGGCGACCCTGGTCGACTGGCGCCGTACGGCGGGGGCGCAGACGTCGTGGAACCGGCCCGACCTGAGTCGCTCCTCGGGCATCGACTTCAGCCAGCCCACCGCCGCCGGACGCCGCAACTTCGGCAGTGCCGCCGCTCGTCTCGACGCGGCCAAGAAGGCCAAGCCGGCTCGCGAGAGCCCCTCCCTCGAGCCCGGCGACCGGGTCGTGCACGACTCCTTCGGCATGGGCACCGTCGTCGCCGTCGAAGGCGTGGCCGACAAGTCCGTGGCCTCGATCGACTTCGGCTCCGAGGGTGTCAAGCGGCTGCTGCTCCGCTACGCCCCCGTCGAGAAGCTCTGATCCAGGACGCGCCAGCGGACTGGATGATGGTGGTCGAGCGAGCCGCGCGACTGAGGAACGAAGTCGCGACCGGCGTGTCGAGACCCGGTGAGATGCGCGCCGGCCTCCGCTCAAAGGCCGCCTTCCCTCGTCCGTCTTGCATGGCACGCACTGGAGCCGACCGCAGGGACGGGGATTCCGAGCTCGCGGGTCGTCAGGGCGCGCAGGATCCGCTGACGCGGCTCCGTCAGGGAGTGACGCCGTGGGCGACGAGCGCCTGGTACGGGTCGACCGGGTCACCGGCGCCGGGGCGCACCTCGAGGTGCATGTGCGGGCCGGTGGTGTTGCCGGTCACGCCGACGTAGCCGACGACGTCGCCCGCGCGGACCGTGTCGCCGACGGCGACCGCGAACTCGTTCATGTGGCAGTACCACAGCTCTTCGCCGTCATCGGTGGTGACGATGATCTGGTTGCCGTAGGCGCCGGCGTACTCGGCGGAGGTCACCGTGCCGTTGGTGACCGACATGATCGGGGTGCCGACCGGGGCCGCGAAGTCGAGGCCGGTGTGGGTGCTCGACCACAGGCCGCTGGACTGGCCGAAGGTGGCGGTGAGGCGGTAGCTCGAAAGAGGCAGCTGCCAGAGGTTCAGGGCGATCTTCTTGGCCTGCTTCTCGGCGTCCTGGGCGAGACGCTGGAGCTCGACGTTGCGCTGCTCGGCGGTCGCCTCGGCGGCGGCCTGCAGCTTCTCCTCGCTCGAGTCGGCGAGGGCGTCACGGCGGGAATCGCGGGAGACGGTCTCCTTGCGCTCGGCGCGGGCGCTCGTGGAGGAGATGACGCTCTCGCCCGACAGGGCGTTGGCCGCGGAGGCGACGTTGAAGCTGTCGGAAGCGGTGGAATTGCTCGGCGCCTCACCGGCGGCGACGGCGCCGGTGGCCGACACGGTCAGTGCGGCGACACCCAGCAGGACCGGGGCGGAGGGGAGCTTGCGGAAGAGCTGGCCGCGCGATCCCGCGTGCTTGACCGCACGGCGCTTGCCGGCGGAAGAGGTGGCGGCGGGGATGCCGACCGAGGTTCCCGGGGTCGCAGACTTCGCTCCACGACGGGGAGCTCGGTGGTTGCCCATACAAGAATCCTCAAACCTCGGGGGATGAAGCAGCCTCAGACTGTAACGGACTCCCCGGGGGGCGTGTAAATCGAGGGTGTCGTCCATTGTGGACAACGTCGGACAAGTCTGTGTGATGTTCGCCAGGATTTCTGCTCATGGTGACCGGTCACACGTCCCATTCCCCAGACCCTCGTTGGGGCCAGGTCCGCAAACGGGTCTAGGGTGCCCAATGGAATCCCCGGACTGTAACGAATAAGAAAAAGGACTGGGTGGATGTCAGACCTGATGGAGTACCAGGCGAAGGAACTCTTCGCCAAGCACGGCGTCACCACGACTCTCGGAAAGGTCGTCGAGACCGCCGAAGAGGCACGTGCTGCCGCTGAGGAGCTGGGCGGCGTGACCGTCGTCAAGGCTCAGGTGAAGGCTGGAGGTCGCGGCAAGGCCGGCGGCGTCAAGCTCGCCAAGACCGCGGACGAGGCCTTCGAGCACGCCTCGAACATCCTCGGCATGGAGATCAAGGGCCTGACCGTGAACCGGGTCCTGATCACGCCGGCGACCCCGCCGGTGGAGGAGTACTACTTCTCATTCCTGCTCGACCGCTCGAACCGCTCGTACCTCTGCATTGCCAGCGTCGAGGGCGGTGTGGAGATCGAAGAGGTCGCCAAGACCAACCCCGACGCCGTCAAGAAGATCCCGATCAACGCCCTCACCGGTGTCGACGAGGCCAAGGCGACCGCGATCGTCGACGAGGCCGCGTTCCCCGCGGAGCTTCGTGACCAGGCCATCAAGATGGTCCAGGACCTGTGGAAGGTCTTCGTCGAAGAAGACGCCACGCTGGTCGAGGTCAACCCGCTGGCCCGCCTCGAGGGCGACAAGCTCGAGGCCCTCGACGGCAAGGTGTCGCTCGACGACAACGCCTCCGAGGTGCGTCACCCCGAGCACGAGGCCTTCGAGATCCGCGAAGAGGCCGACCCGCTCGAGGCGAAGGCCAAGGACAAGGGCCTCAACTACGTGAAGCTCGACGGCTCCGTCGGCATCATCGGAAACGGCGCCGGTCTGGTCATGTCGACCCTCGACGTCGTTGCCTACGCCGGCGAGAACCACGGCGGGGTCACCCCGGCGAACTTCCTCGACATCGGCGGCGGCGCGAACGCCCAGGTGATGGCCGACGGCCTCGACGTGATCCTCAACGACGAGCAGGTCAAGAGCGTGTTCGTGAACGTCTTCGGTGGCATCACCGCGTGCGACGAGGTCGCCAACGGCATCAAGGGTGCCCTGGAGATCCTCGGCGACGCCGCCACCAAGCCGCTGGTCGTGCGCCTCGACGGCAACAACGTCGACGAGGGTCGCCGCATCCTCAACGAGCTGAACCACCCGCTCGTGACGCAGGTGGACACCATGGACGGCGCGGCCGACAAGGCCGCCGAGCTGGCGAACGCCTGAGAAGGACGAAGACATGTCTATCTACCTCAACAAGGACTCCAAGATCATCGTCCAGGGCATGACGGGCGGTATGGGCTCCAAGCACACCACCCTCATGGTCGAGGCGGGATCCAACATCGTCGGCGGTGTCAACGCACGCAAGGCCGGTACGTCGGTCGAGCTGGCCGGCAAGGAACTCCCGGTCTTCGGCTCGGTCGAAGAGGCGATGAAGGAGACCGGCGCTGACGTGTCCGTCGTCTTCGTGCCGCCGGCCTTCACCAAGGACGCCTGCATCGAGGCCATCGACGCCGGCATCGGCCTGCTCGTGGTCATCACCGAGGGCGTGCCGGTGCAGGACTCCGCCGAGGTGTTCGCCTACCTCGACGGCAAGTCGACCCGCATGATCGGCCCGAACTGCCCCGGCATCATCACGCCGGGTGAGTCGCTGGCCGGCATCACGCCGCACACCATCGCCGGCTCCGGCCCGGTCGGTCTCGTGTCCAAGTCGGGCACCCTGACCTACCAGATGATGTACGAGCTGAAGGACTTCGGCTTCTCGACCGCCATCGGCATCGGCGGTGACCCCGTCATCGGCACGACGCACATCGACGCGCTCGAGGCCTTCGAGAACGACCCGGAGACCAAGGCGATCGTGATGATCGGCGAGATCGGTGGCGACGCCGAGGAGCGTGCCGCGGCGTACATCAAGGACAACGTCACCAAGCCGGTCGTCGGCTACGTCGCGGGCTTCACCGCCCCCGAGGGCAAGACGATGGGCCACGCCGGCGCGATCGTGTCGGGTTCCTCCGGCACCGCGCAGGCGAAGAAGGAAGCCCTCGAGGCCGTGGGCGTCAAGGTCGGCAAGACGCCGTCCGAGACCGCCGCGCTCATGCGGGAGATCTTGCAGAGCCTCTGATCCACCGTTCCCGCCGCTCGTCGGCGGGAGACACACCGACCCGTCGCCAACTGGCGACGGGTCGGTGTCATTTGTTGCCGAACTGGCGACGGGTCAGCCCCAGTCGTCGGCACCCGGCAGGTCGAGGTCGAAGGGCACCGACTGGTCGAGGTCCCGGATGATCATCTCGGCCACCCGGTCCGTCTCGGCCGATGCGTCCGACGACCTGGCGATCAGGGAGTCGACCTGCCCGCCCGAGGCGTAGTGCTCGCAGACCTTGCACAACATCACCCGGTCGCTCAGCTCCTCCGCCGCGGCACCGCGCAGCATGACCGCGAAGGATGCCGGCTCCTCGCACATGCGGCACACCGCGTCGAGGAGGTCGGGGTCACTGGCGTCGAAGTTCACTGCGTCCTGCCTCCGTTGGTGACTCACCGTTGCTGCCGTCAGGGTACGCCGCCGGCTCGGACGCCAGCGACGAGAGCCTCCACCTGTACGACGAGCGCCCCGGACCCACTCGGGTCCGGGGCGCCGCGTGCTTCGCGATCAGTCCATGCAGTCCTGGTCTGCGTGCTCGAGCTGGAAGGCGGTCACTGATCCACCGTCAGTCAGGAAGAACCAGCTCTTCCCGTCGACGGGTGCGGTGTTGTAGGCGTCCTGGCCGCCCAGCTCGCCGTACGCCGCTCGCACGTCGGCGACCGTTGACCCGACCCCGATGCCCTCGGGAGTCTTCATGCCGGGTTGGGCGAAGATCATCGCCAGCCCGTGCTTCTTGCTGACGAACGCGTGCACCTGCCCGCTGATGTTGGGGTGGACGGTGTCTTCCCAACCCTTGATCGTGACGGCCCGGCACGCTGCGGTCGGGTCGTCGGCCGGGGCGATGGTGACCAGTCCGGTGGCCTCCAGCTCGGCGGCCGTCATGCCGATCTTCAGCTCGCCCCAACCGTCGGGACCCAGGACGTCGTCCGAGGAGGACTCGGTGCCGCCGTCCGACCCTGAGCCGCACCCCGCGACGGTGAACCGGCACATTGCCGCGATCGCCTGGGAGGCTTCGCTGGTCTGCCGGTCGACCTGACCCTGGCCGTTGTCGGTGCCCGGGTAGCCGGAGTGGCCGTCGTGCCGGATCACCAGCACCGACAGGCCGTTGCGGATCACCATGGTGGAGCCACCCAGGGGTGAGTCGCCACCGTCGAGCGTGTCGCGCTCGAGGATCGCCCAGCCCTCACCGCCGAAGGGGATCTTGCGCACCGTGCGCTCGGTGACGTAGCCGTCGTCGCGCACCGGGTCCTCCGGGCAGGCCTGCATCATGGCGATCAGGTCGGCGACCGCCGCGACGGCCGCGTCGGCGTCGGCGTACGTCGTGAGCTGGCGGGCCCGGTAGTCCTCGGCGTTGGTCCACTCGGCGCGCAGCCGGTCGGCGTACTCCGGCTCCTGCCAGGTCTCTCCGCAGGCGTTGAAGGGCAGCGACTCGAGGGTGCGGTTCGGGCCCTGCAGGCCCAGCTCCTCGGTCTCGGCCACGGAGTCGTCCGGCCAGCCCGTGCCCAGCGGGTAGTCGTCGGGGATCGTCGTCGGGACGTCGTCCGACGAGCCGGAGCCCTGGTCGGGATCGACCTCGGACGGCTCTAGTGGGCCGACGTTGTCGCCGAAGAGGTCCAACTCGGGCACGAGCTGCCCGAGTCCGTCACGGGAGGTCTCGACGCCGGGCTGCACGTCGCCGCTCCACACGCCCCAGATCGAGGTCACCAGCACGGCCGGGCCGTTCGTCACGACGTTGACGACCTGCACGGTGGGCTCGGTCTCGGCACCCCGTCCGAGGTCGAGCGTGATCGTGTTGCCGGGCCACGAGTCGTCGGCGGGTTGGAGTGCCACGGTGCCGTCGGGCGTCTTCTCGGCCGCACAGTCGCGGGCCGCGTCGAGGACGGCGACGTGGGCGGCCCGCGCCTCGTCCTGGTTCTCCAACAGGTAGAGGGTGCGGGTCACCGAGGTCTCGCCACCGGACACCTCCGCGCTGCGTACGTCGAGCGTGGGGAGGTCGGACAGGGGCGTGGTCCCGCAGTAGTCGAGGTCGTCCATCTGGCCGTCCTCGGTGACCTGGGCGCCGCCCATGCCGACGTCGAGCGCGAAGTCGTCGGGGATCGTGGTGAGGAAGCCGGAGGTCGTCCTGTCCGTGGTCTGCGTCGGGTCCACGGCCGGATCGGGGCCCTCGCCCTGGTTGACGGCACCGGCGACGAGGACACCGGAGGTGGCGACCACGGCGACCGCGGCCGCGGCACCGAGGGCCAGCACTCCCTGGTTGCGTCGGCGGATGCGGTCACCGCGACGACGCACCTCCGAGGGCGCGAGCGGGTTCATGGGCAATCCTTCGCTGCTGAAGTTCTCGAGGTCCTTGATCGGATCAGACATGGCTGGCTCCTTCCTGGAGTCCGTGTGCGTCTGGTGGGGAGTCGGAGAGCAGCGCGGCCAGCGCCGTACGTCCTCGGGAGAGTCGGGCCTTCACGGTTCCCTCGGGGGCGCCGACCTCGGCGGCGACCGCCGCGATCGGCAGGTCGCACATGTGGTGCAGGACCAACGCCCGGCGCTGCGACTCGGGAAGCTTCTTGAGCGCGGCCACCAACGCGACCCGGTTCTCGTCGGCGGGGGCGGTGGAGGCCGGCAGTGACACGGCGCGGTCGGCCGGGCGCTTCGCGATGCGGGTACGACGCCAGCGGCTGACCGCCAGCCTGTGGGCAGTCACTCGCACCCATGCCTCGGGGTGCTTGGCCTTCTCCAGCTTTCGCCGGTGGGCCCAGGCCTTGACGAACGCCTCCTGCACACACTCCTGCGCTTCGTCCCGGTTGCCGATCATGGCGTACACCTGACCGGTGATCCGGGCAAAGGAAGCGGTGTAGAAGTCGTCGAACTCCTGCTCGTCCATCGACGTACCCCCGTCCTGGTCTTTCCTGCTCGCGTTGTCGAACGGTCTACGCGTGGCAGGGACCGGCGGTTGCACACCGCGCGGGGAAATTCTATCTGCGAGTGACTCCAGGGCTGCCGGACAATCGTGGCCGAGCGACTCCTCTTGGAATCACTCGTCTATCTGCGAGGCAGGTTCTGGATGCGCTCGAGCGCGCGGAGGCTGAGCTCGTGGAAGGCGCCGGTGCCGATGGAGTGGTCGTCGTCGGGGACGAACCCGATCTGTACGACGATGTTCCCGCGCCGGATGACCGCCATCTGGAACTGGACGGTGCGCTCGTCGGAGATCTCGGTGCTGAGGTGCCAGATGCTCACCTCGCTGGTCCTGTCGCCCTGGGCGTGCACCTGGGTGACCTTGGTCGAGAGGTCCTTGTCCTCGCAGGCGTTGAGGCGTGCGCGCACCCCGGCCACGAACTTCTTGGCCTGGGCCGGCTTGCGGAAGCGGCCCAGGGTCTCGGTCAGGCCGAACGCCTTGGGAAGCTTCGCGCGAGGGATCACGAACGTGCGCGTGGTGGCGTAGGAGATCTGCTTCGAGGTGAACTCGGTGTTGTCGCAGGTCGTCGCCGCCATGTTGGCGCGGGGGACGGCCGGGCCGGTGCCGGCCCACGGGCGGGTGACCCCCTCGACGGGCGGGAGGTCGACCTCCTGGAGCAGCCCCCGTGCCGTCACTCCGGCCGGCGGTGGAATCGGGACCGCCTTCGGGGTGGTGACGCAGGCCGCTGCCGCCTCGTGGGTGCAGAGCCCCTCGACGGCGGTGGCGGTGAGTCCGACCATCGGCTCGAGGCGCGGCTCGCGGGTGCTCTGGAACTGGCGGACCACCGTGGAGACCAGTGCGCCGGTGCGGGCCACCCCGATGGTCAGCGTCTGCTCCGGTGCCTGCCAGGTGCGCAGGACCAGGAGGACGGCCTCGTCGCCCACGCCGTTCAGCCGGTGCGTGGAGAGCAGCTGTGCGCGGCGCTCCGTGCAGCCGGCGTACCAGCCGACGACAGTGTCGTACGCCGTGTGCGCGGCGGCGTCGTCCGTGGACAGCTCGAGCGACTGCAGCGCCGTCATCGACGGCTCCCCGTCGAGGGCGAACTTGCGGACCAGGGTCGCCTCGCCCTGGGGATCGGCGAAAGGCTCCTCCTGGCACACGGTGTTGATGCCGGTGCCCCCGGTGTTGTTGCTGGTCACGGGGGCCTTCAGCGTGCGGGCCGGGGCCAGGGTGCTGATCTGTTCGCTGGTCAGCAGGTCGTCGGGGTGCAGCAGGGTGGCGGGATCGGGCTCGTCGAGGGAGGAGTCGCCGTGGGCACTGACACCGCCGAGGGCGGGGGTGGCGCCGCCGGTCTGGTGCACGACGGCACCGGCCGCGAGCAGCGCGGCGACGGCGGCCACGACCCCGACGCCGGTGTGTGCGCGACGACGGGCCGCACCGGAGCGCCGGATGATCGTCACCCGGGGGAAGCGTGAGGAGGAGATCTGGGCGCCGAGGGCTTCCAGGTGCAGCCGCACCGACGGCGAGGGGACGTTGCGGTGCAGGGAGAACTGGGCGGCCGCGGTCTGCAGCTCGCGCTCGGCGGTCTCGCGGGTGAGGCCGATCTCACGTGCCATCTGCTCCATGTTGACCGAGCTCAGCTGGGTCAGGAGCAACACCTTGCGCTGCGGGAGGCTGAGCTTGCCGAGTGCCTCGAGGGTTGCCCGGGAGGCGTCGTCGAGGGCCTTGTCGCGGTGCCAGATGCGGGTCGTGTGGTGCCGTTGGGCGAGCGACCAGGCGTGCGGTCGCACCCATGACTCGGGGTCGTCGAGGCGGGAGACCTTGCGCCAGTGGTGCCACGCGGCGATGAACGCATCGCGCACAGCGCTGCGCGCCGCGGGCAGGTCGCCGGTGAGTGCGTAGGTCTGCAGCAACAGGCGACCGCGAGTGGCGGCGTAGAAGGCGTCGAATTCGGCAGGATCGAGCATGACCCGACCACGGTACGGGGTGGCCGTGCCTCAGGCGAAACCGCCCGGAATCACCCACGCGCGGCGTGTGCAGCGATCGGAGGAGTGCCACGCGGGTCAGGATGGGTCTCGTCATGACCGCCACGTTGAGCCCTCCGGGGCTGTCCCCAGCCGAGACCAACCGTCGTCCCCTGACGCTCCTGGCCACCGTCGCCGGGCTCTCCGCCGCGGCCAGCACGCTGGCCGTGTGCCTGGGCCTGGCCCTGCTCGGCTGGTTCCTCGCCGACGGGGGCATCCACGGGGCCCCGCGCGATGCACTGCGCGCGGGCGGCCTGGGCTGGCTGATGGGCCACGGGTCCGGCGTCACGGTCCAGGGGGTCGCGATCACCGCCGTCCCGCTCGGCCTGACCCTTCTCTTCGGCGTCGTGGTGTGGCGCTTCGGCCTCCGCTTGGGCGAGCAGGTGGCCGGCCACGGGCCCGACGCCGATGCGCTCTCCGACGGTGACCGTGACTGGACCGTCCCCGCGGCGACGGGACTCTTCGCGGCGACGTACGTCGTGGTCGCCGTGTTCACCGCCGTGCTCTGTGGCACCGGTGACCTCAGCCCCGACCTGAACGCCGTGATGCTGTGGTCCCTGGCCCTCACCTGCGGGGTCGGCGGCACCGGCGTCGCGATCGGGTCCGGCCGTGCCTCGATCTGGCTCTCCCTGGCGCCCCCCGCCGTACGCGCCTCGCTGCACGCCGCCTGGTCCGTCGTGCTCGCCTTCCTGGTCGCGGCGGCGGGCGTGTTCGTGGTCGCGCTGGCCCTCGACTTCGGGGCCGCGATGAACGTGATGTCGCAGCTGCACCTCGACACCGGTGACGGCCTGATGTTCGTGGTGCTGGTGCTCACGGTCGTGCCCAACGCCGTGATCTTCAGCGGCGCCTACCTGCTCGGCCCGGGGTTCCTGGTCGGCACCGGAACGCTCGTCTCGCCGTCACTGGTCGCGATCGGGCCGGTGCCGATGTTCCCGTTGCTGGCCGCGCTGCCCGACACCGGCCCCACGCCGGCATGGACTCCCGCGCTGATCGTGCTGCCGGTGCTGTGCGCGGCGGCCGGCGTGGTCCGCAGCCACCGGCACAGCCCGACCGCAGCCTGGGACGAAGGCGCCCTGCGCGGGGTCGTCGGCGGGGTTCTGGCCGGCCTCCTCTTCGGACTGCTGGCCGCGGTCGCCGGGGGAGCCGTCGGGCCCGGGCGGATGACCGACGTCGGCCCCCTGGTCTCGGAGGTGCTCTGGCACGGGATCGTCTCGCTCGGTGCCGGCGGCCTGCTCGGCGGACTGCTCGCCACCTGGTGGACCCGACGCTCGCTCCCCGAAGAAGCGCCAACCGTGGATTCTTGATGCGCGAGCCGTGGATTCTTGCGCTTCGAGCCGTGGATTCTTGATGTGTGACACGTGCTGCCCCGACCCGGCTTGAGACCGGTTCGGTGAATCGGGGCGCGGTCGATAAACTCCGCCCGTGCCAACCACCCGGAGTCCCCAGCGCCTCGTCGTGCTCGTCTCCGGGTCGGGCACCAATCTCCAGGCGCTCCTCGATGCGTGCGCCGACCCGTCGTACGGCGCCACCGTGGTCGCGGTGGGCGCCGACCGTGACGGCATCGAGGGCCTGGCCCGCGCCGACCGTGCGGGCATCCCGACCTTCGTGCGCAAGGTCGGCCAGTTCTCCAGCCGCGACGACTGGGACCACGCGCTCGCGGACAGCGTCGCCGCGTTCGAGCCGGACCTGGTGGTCTCCGCCGGGTTCATGAAGCTGGTCGGCGAGGACTTCCTCGGCCGGTTCGCCGGCCGGATCGTCAACACGCACCCCGCGCTGTCCCCGTCGTTCCCCGGCATGCACGGGCCGGCCGACGCACTGGCGTACGGCGTCAAGGTCACCGGCGCCACCCTCTTCGTCGTCGACGGCGGGGTCGACACCGGCCCGATCGTCGCGCAGGTCGCGGTGCCGGTCGAGGACGACGACGACACGGAAGAACTTCACGAGCGGATCAAGGTCGCCGAGCGACAGATGCTCGTCGAGAACGTGGGCCGGATGGCCCGAGAAGGTTTCACCATCACCGACAGGAAGGTGCGGTTCGGCGCATGACAGACGGCAAGATCGCCATCAAGCGGGCCCTGGTCTCGGTCTACGACAAGACCGGTCTGGAGGAGCTCGTCCGTGGTCTGCACGCTGCCGGGGTCACCCTGGTCTCCACCGGTGGCTCCGCCGCCCTGATCGAGGGACTCGGCATCCCGGTCACCAAGGTGGAGGACCTCACCGGCTTCCCCGAGTGCCTCGACGGCCGGGTCAAGACCCTGCACCCGCGCGTGCACGCCGGCATCCTCGCCGACCGCCGCCTCGAGTCCCACGTGCAGCAGCTCGCCGACCTCGAGGTCGAGCCCTTCGACCTGGTCGTCTCGAACCTCTATCCCTTCACCCAGACCGTCACCTCGGGCGCCACGCCCGACGAGTGCGTCGAGCAGATCGACATCGGCGGTCCGTCGATGGTGCGCGCCGCCGCCAAGAACCACCCCTCGGTCGCCATCGTCACCTCGCCCGACGGGTACGACGCCGTGCTGGCCGCCACTGCCGCCGGCGGGTTCACCCTCGCGGAGCGCCAGAAGCTGGCCGCCGACGCGTTCGTGCACACCGCGACGTACGACGTGCACGTGGCGTCGTGGATGGGCTCGGTGCTCACCGACACCTCCGACGGCTCCGGCTTCCCGGCCTGGGCCGGTGCCACGTGGAACCGCGCCGACGTGCTGCGCTACGGCGAGAACCCGCACCAGGCTGCCGCGCTCTACGTCAACGGCTTCGCCCCGCAGCCGGGGCTGGCCCAGGGCAAGCAGCTGCACGGCAAGGAGATGTCCTACAACAACTACGTCGATGCCGATGCGGCGTACCGCGCGGCCTACGACCACGGCGACCTGCCGACCGTGGCGATCATCAAGCACGCCAACCCGTGCGGCATCGCGGTCGGCACCTCGGACGAGCCGATCGCGGCCGTTCACGCCAAGGCCCACGCCTGCGACCCGGTGTCGGCGTACGGCGGAATCATCGCCACCAACCGCACGGTGACCAAGGAGCTGGCCGAGACGGTCAAGGACATCTTCACCGAGGTGGTCGTGGCTCCCGGCTTCGACGGCGAGGCCCTCGACATCCTCACCACGAAGAAGAACCTCCGCCTCCTGGTCGTCGACCCGCCGGCCCGCGGGGGAGTGGAGACCCGACCGATCTCGGGTGGCCTGCTGATGCAGGTGCGCGACGCCATCGACGCCGAGGGCGAGGACAAGTTCGGCAACGCCACGGGCGACGACGCGTCGCGCTGGCGCCTGGTCGCCGGTGACGCCGCCGACGAGGCCACGCTGGCCGACCTGCAGTTCGCCTGGCGGGCGATCCGCGCGGTGAAGTCCAACGCGATCCTGCTCGCCTCCGGCGGAGCCTCGGTCGGCGTCGGCATGGGGCAGGTCAACCGGGTCGACTCCTGCAACCTGGCCGTCACGCGCGCGGGCGATCGGGCCGCCGGTTCGGTGGCCGCGTCCGACGCGTTCTTCCCCTTCGCCGACGGCCTCCAGGTGCTGCTCGACGGTGGCGTGAAGGCGGTCGTGGCGCCGGGTGGCTCGATCCGCGACGAGGAGATCATCACTGCCGCGACAGCCGCGGGCGTGACGATGTACTTCACCGGGACCCGCCACTTCGCCCACTGACGTGGCCATTCCCCGGGTGCTGGCGGGGCTGGTCCCGCCCACGAAGCTGGAGCGCGACCTCGCGCTCCAGTCGGTCCTCTCGGCGTTCGCCACCGGAGCGTTCCTGACCGGTACGGCCGTCTTCTTCACCCAGATCGTCGGACTCACCGGAGCCCAGGTCGGCCTCGGCATGAGCGCTGCGGCGGTCGTGACGTTGGCCCTGTCGATCCCGTTGGGCCGGCTCAGCGACCGGGTCGGCGCCAAGCGGCTGTGGGTGATCAGCGCCCTGCTCGAGGCCGGGCTCTACTTCTCCTGGCCGCTGGTGTCGGGGTTCCTGACGTTCGTGCTGGTACTCTCGGTGCTGGCCTCGGTCGAGACTGCGGGCCGCTCGGCACGCAACGTCTACCGCATCGAGGTCTTCCCCCGCGAGACCCGGGTGCGGGCGATGGCCTTCCAGCGTTCGGCCCGCAACGTGGGCTACACGCTGGGCGCGGGCGCCTCGGGTGTGGCCCTGGGCATCGGCTCCCGCGAGGCGATCATGGCCATCCCGTTGCTGACCGGCGCCCTGCTGATCATCAACGCGCTGATGATCTCGTTCCTCCCGACACTGGTGCGCTCGGTCCCCGACCACGGAGACGACCACCACCTCTCACCGGGCGCGTTCCGCAACCGGGGGTTCGTCGTACTCGCCCTGTGCAACGGCGTGCTCTCCTCCAACCAGGTGCTGCTCAACGTCGTCGTGCCCCTGTGGTTGGTCGAGCGCACCGATGCGCCGCAAGTGCTGCTGGCCTGGCTGTTCGGCACCAACACCGTGCTCGCCGTACTCCTCCAGGTGCGGGCCTCGCGGGGTGCCGAGACCGTCAACGGGTCGCTGCGGGCGGTGCGCTGGTCGGGATGGGCGTTCGTGCTGTCGTGCGTGGTGCTCAGCGTGACGCACGAGACCGTCGGCTGGGTCTCGATCGTGCTGATCTGGATCGGCCACATCACCATCACCGGTGCCGAGCTGTGGCAGTCGGCCTCCGACTGGGGCTTCACCTCAGAGCTCTCCGACCCGCGCCGTCTCGGCGACTACCAGGGCGTGTGGAGCCTGGGCTACCAGGTCGAGCCGATCGTCTTCCCGGCCCTCTACACGTTCCTCGCGCTCAGCTGGGGCGCGCCCGGTTGGGTGGTGATCGCCGTCATTGCGGTGGCCGCCGCGGTCGTCTCACACCCGGCTGCGCGTGCTGCCGAGAGGCACCTGGCCCGGCACACGGGGGTGCCGGCCGCCGCCTGACCCGTCGCACTTGCGCGGTGCTGTTGACGGTGACCCGCTACTGCTGGTGGGGGAGGGACATCAGGAGCATCGGGGGCACGGCGTCGGGCAGCCAGTCCGGACGCAGCTCACCGATCACCTGCCAGCCTCGATGCCGGTAGACGTCGACCGCCGCGCCCTGGAGGACGTCGAGCACCGGCAGCCTGCCCTGCGAGCGCGCCCACTCGACCGCCGCGTCGAGCAGCGCCCCGCCGACGCCCCGGCCCTTGACCGATGGATCCACGAAGAGGACGGCGACCAGCGCCAGAGCCGATGCGTCGTCCGTGCCGATGGCGTGGAGGAACGCCGTCGCCTCCTCGCCGGTGACCGGCCCGACCGCCACGTGCCCGGCCACCCGTCCGTCGACCTCGACCACCCAGGCGCGGTCCTGGTCGTCACGGACGATGAAGTCGGCGACCGGGAACGGCAGGGGCCACCGGTGCGGATAGCCCGAGGTCGGCTGCTGGGCGCCCAGCACCTCGACGAGCGCGGGTACGTCGGAGTCGACCCGGGGACGCAGCGCGAAAGCCATGCTGGCCACCCTAGAGGGCCCGGACCGGCTCGACCGGCGGCAGGAGCGCGCGGTCCTTGTCTCCCGGGTCTAGTTTGGAGGGCGTGACCAACGCTCCCCCTTCACACGAGTTCATCACCACTCTCGGCGAGCTGCGCGCGTCCGGACACGTGCTCCGCGACCTGCGCACCGAGATCCGCGACAACCTGCTGGCCGCGCTGGCCGAGGGCCGTGACCCGTGGCCGGGGCTCCATGGCTTCGAGGCCACGGTGATCCCGCAGCTCGAACGCGCCCTGATCGCCGGCCACGACGTCGTGCTCCTCGGCGAGCGGGGGCAGGGCAAGACGCGTCTGCTGCGCACCCTGGTCGGGCTCCTCGACGAGTGGAGCCCGGTGATCTCCGGCTCCGAGATCGGCGAGCACCCCTACGACCCGATCACCGTCTCCTCCAAGGCCGCAGTGGCGGCGTACGGCGACGACCTGCGGGTCTCGTGGCGGCACCGCGACGACCGGTACGCCGAGAAGCTGGCCACGCCCGACACGTCGGTGGCCGACCTGATCGGCGACGTCGACCCGATGAAGGTCGCCGAAGGGCGCTCGCTCGGTGACCCCGAGACCATCCACTTCGGCCTGATCCCGCGCAGCCACAGGGGAATTGTCGCGATCAACGAGCTGCCCGACCTCGCCGAGCGCATCCAGGTGGCGATGCTCAACGTGATGGAGGAGCGCGACATCCAGATCCGCGGCTACGTCATGCGACTGCCGCTCGACGTGCTCGTCGTGGCCAGCGCGAACCCGGAGGACTACACCAACCGCGGGCGCATCATCACCCCGCTCAAGGACCGCTTCGGCGCCGAGATCCGCACCCACTACCCGGTCGAGCTCGAGGCCGAGGTCGCCGTGATCCGACAGGAGGCGCACCTCGCCGCCACCGTGCCCGACCACCTGATCGAGGTGCTGGCGCGCTTCACCCGTGCCCTGCGCGACTCCAACGCCGTCGACCAGCGTTCCGGGGTCAGCGCCCGCTTCGCCATCGCCGGCGCCGAGACGATCGCCGCGGCCGCGCTGCACCGCGCCACCGTGCGTGGCGAGGAGCATGCGGTGGCCCGGGTGGTGGACCTCGAGACCGCCGTCGACGTGCTCGGCGGCAAGATCGAGTTCGAGACCGGCGAGGAGGGGCGCGAGCACGAGATCCTCGAGCACCTGCTGCGTACGGCGGTGGCCGAGACCGTCCGCGGGCGGTTCCGCGGCATCGACTTCGCCGTGCTGATCAACGCGATCGAGCAGGGTTCGCCGATCGCCACCGGTGAGCAGGTCACCGCACGTGAGCTGCTCGACGCGCTACCGCCGCTGGGGGAGTCGGAATTCTACGACACCGTCATGGAGCGCTTCGGCGCCACCAACGACGGCGAGCAGGCCAGCGCCATCGAGCTGGCCCTCGAAGGCCTCTACCTGGCCCGCAAGATCGGCAAGGACACCGGCGACGGGGAGACGATCTACGGATGACGCGCCGCCCGGACCGGCACCGGTCGCGCTACTCGCGCTACGCGGGTGGCCCGGACCCGCTCGCGCCGCCGGTCGACCTGGCCGACGCCCTCGAGGCGATCGGCGAGGACGTGATGGCCGGCTACTCGCCCGAGAGGGCGATGCGCGAATACCTCCGCCGCGGGTCCAGGGACCAGCGCGGGCTGGACGACCTGGCCCGCCGGGTGCAGGAGAAGCGCCAGGAGCTGTTGCAACGCCACAACCTCGACGGCACCCTCCAGCAGGTGCGCGAGCTGCTCGACAAGGCGGTGCTCGAGGAGCGCAAGCAGCTGGCCCGCGACGTCGACCTCGACGACTCCGACCGCGCGTTCCGCGAGATGCAGCTGGAGAACCTGCCGAGCTCTCCGGCGGCGGCGGTGACCGAGCTGGCGTCGTACGACTGGCAGAGCGCGGAGGCCCGCGAGGCCTACGAGCAGATCAAGGACCTGCTCGGCCGGGAGCTGCTCGACCAGCGGTTCGCCGGCATGAAGCAGGCCCTGGAGAGCGCCACCGACGAGGACCGCGAGCGCATCAACGAGATGCTCGGCGACCTCAACGACCTGCTCGAGAAGCACGCCCGCGGCGAGGACACCCAGGTCGACTTCGACGAGTTCATGGACAAGCACGGGGAGTTCTTCCCCGAGAACCCGAGGAACATCGACGAGCTCCTCGACGCCATGGCCGCCCGCTCCGCCGCCGCCCAGCGGATGCTCAACTCGATGACGCCGGAACAGCGCAACGAGCTGATGCAGCTCTCGGAACAGGCGTTCGGCTCCCCGCAGCTCTCCGAGCAGCTGGGCCGACTCGACGCGAACCTGCAGGCGGCCCGGCCCGGCGAGGACTGGGGCGGCTCGGCCGACTTCGAGGGCGAGGAGGGTCTGGGGCTCGGCGACGGCACCGGCGCCCTGCAGGACCTGGCCGACCTCGACGACCTGGCCGAGCAGCTCGCGCAGTCCTACCAGGGCGCGCGCATGGACGACGTCGACCTCGACAAGCTGGCCAGGCAGCTCGGCGACGAGGCTGCGGTCGACGCCCGCACCCTCGCCGAGCTCGAGAAGGCGCTGCGCGACACCGGCTACCTGAAGCGCGACTCGACCGGCAACTACCGGCTGTCGCCCAAGGCGATGCGCCAGCTCGGCAAGGCGCTGCTCCGTGACGTGGCCCAGCGCCTGTCGGGTCGCCAGGGCGCTCGCGACATACGCCACGCGGGTGCCGCCGGCGAGCTGAGCGGGGCCACCCGCGAGTGGGCGTTCGGTGACACCGAGCCGTGGGACGTGACGCGCACGATCACGAATGCGGTGATCCGCACGGTCTCCGACGGCGGAGACACACGCAACGGAGTACGCCTCGACATCGGCGACGTCGAGGTCAGCGAGACCGAGGCCCGCACCCAGGCCTGCGTGGCACTGCTGGTCGACACCTCGTTCTCGATGGCGATGGACGGCCGCTGGGTGCCGATGAAGCGGACGGCGCTGGCGCTGCACACGTTGATCCAGAGCCGGTTCCGTGGCGACCACCTGCAGCTGATCGGGTTCGGCCGGCACGCCGAGGTGATGGAGATCGAGCAGCTCACGGCACTCGACGCGTTCTGGGCCAAGGGCACGAACCTGCACCACGCGCTGCTGCTGGCCAACCGCCACTTCCGCAAGCACCCCAATGCCCAGCCCGTGCTGCTGATCGTCACGGACGGCGAGCCCACCTCGCACCTCGAGCCGAACGGCGAGGTCTACTTCGACTATCCGCCGCACCCGTTGACGATCGCCTACAGCGTGCGCGAGCTCGACAACGCCGGACGCCTCGGCGCGCAGACCACGTTCTTCCGCCTCGGCGACGATCCGGGGCTGACCCGGTTCATCGACTCGATGGCCAAGCGCGTCGACGGTCGCGTGGTGGCACCCGAGCTCGACGACCTGGGCGCCGCGGTCGTGGGCTCCTACCTCGGCTCGCGCGGGCCGGGCGACCGGCGGGGCGACGGGTACGGCGGGTGGGGCGGCCGTGGCTTCTGGGTCGACGACTGACCTGTCGCCAGTTCTGATCGACCTGTCGCCAGTTCTGGGTCAGGACAGGTCGCCCGTCTGGTTGAGTGGCGCCCATGACCGTGTGGATCGAGGCCGGACTCTGGGGACTGCTCGCCGGCGGGGCTCTGGTGCTGGGCGCGTTGGTCGCGTGGTTCGTGCGCGTCCCGCGGCCCGTGGTGGCCACGGTGATGGCGTTCGGCGCGGGCGTGCTGATCTCGGCGCTGTCCTTCGACCTGGTCGACGAGGCCGAGGAGCTCGGCGGGCTCTGGCCGACCGTGGCCGGCTTCCTCGGCGGTGCGGTGGTCTACGTCGCCGCCAACGTGGCGCTGGCACACAAGGGCGCCCGACACCGCAAGCGCTCCGGTGAGCTCCAGCCCTCCGAGAAGGAACAGGCAGGCAGCGGCACGGCGATCGCGATCGGCGCACTGCTGGACGGCGTGCCCGAGTCGGTGGTGCTGGGCGTCTCGCTGCTCGGGGGCGGTGGGGTGGCCCTCCCGGTGCTGGCCGCGATCTTCATCTCCAACGTGCCCGAAGGGCTCTCCAGCTCGGCCGGCATGAAGGCCAGCGGACGCAGTGCCCGTTACGTCTTCGGGGTCTGGGTCGGCATCGCGGTGGCCAGCGGCGTGGCGGGCGCGCTGGGTGCGCTGCTCCTCGACGGCGCGGCCCCCGAGGCGATCGCGGTGATCACCGCGATCGCGGCCGGCGCGATCCTGGCCATGGTGGCCGACACGATGATCCCCGAGGCGTTCGAGCGGACGCATCTGTACGCCGGCCTGATCGCGACGCTCGGCTTCATCACCGCGTTCGTGATCGAGCGCGCCTGACAGGCCACCCGGCTGCGTATCCTGACGCCGTGGAGATCGAGTTCGCCGGACCCGTCGTCGAGTGGCGCGGGCCCGCGCCGTACCACTTCGTGGTGCTTCCTCCCGACGCCGCCGAGATCGTCGACGAGGTGAAGGCCGCGGTGGCCTACTGGGGCGTCGTGCCGGTCAATGCGCGCATCGGGGAGACCGACTTCACGACGTCGATGTTCCCGCGCGAGGGCACGTGGTTCCTGCCGGTGAAGGACGCCGTACGGCGGGCAGAGCTGGTCACGTTGGGTGACGCTGTCGACGTGGTGCTGACGATCGACGCGTGACTACTCTGGCTTGGCGGCTTCGGCGAGGGCGGTGAGCTCCTCGCCCATCCGCTCGACCAGGGCGTTGAGTGACTTCAGTGGCCGGATCATCACGGTGAACTCGGTGATCCGGCCGTGGTCGTCCCAGGTGATCCGGTCGATGCCGAAGACCTGCAGGTCGCCCAGGGTCGAGGTGAACTCCAGAATGGCGTCGTTCTCGCGCGGCCACTCGTCGACGTACGAGAAGTCCTCGCCGAGGACCTTCAACGCCGCGGTCAGGTAGGCGACGACCAGCGGCTTGCCCTCCTGCGGCTTGAAGACGGCGGGGGAGTGGAAGACGGCGTCCTCGGCGACCAGGTCGGCCAGGCCCGCGGAGTCACCGCTCTCGACGATCGCGTGCCAGCGGGGAAGTCCGAGCTCGGTGGGGGTGCTCATGCGTCCAACTTACTCAGGTGCCCGAACAGGACGCTGACGAGCCACGCCCCGCCAAGACGGCTGGCCGCGGGGGCCGCCGGACACGTCAGTGGTCAGACTTGCCGTTGCCCCTGACCTGCCACGTGGTCTCGGCCGGGCTCGCATCGACGTTCCCCGCCGCGTCCGTCGCGCGTACGGAGAAGGTGTGCCGACCGGGGTCCAGGTCCGAGTAGCCCACCCCGGAGTCACAGGGCGTGTACGCCGCTCCGTCGAGGCTGCACATGAACGACGCGGCTTCGTCCGCACTGAACGAGAACTGAGCGCTGTCCGCGGCAGGGAACTCGGCGCTGAGGCTGGTCGCCGGGGGTGTGACGTCGGCCGCGGTCGAGACCTCTGGGCTCGGCGAAGACGACGTCTCGCGCGGGGTCAGGCGCGTCTGCGTGGTGCGGGCTCCCGCGCGGGAAGCCACCTCGTCCCGTGGGGATTTCGACGTCGCGGACTTGGCGTCCTTGCGGTTCGCCACCCGGCCGTCGGAGGCAGGTGTCTCCGGGGTCAGCTCCGGCGGCCCGACCTCGGGCGACCCGGAGGGGCCTGGGTGCTCGGGCCCCGCCGAGCCGGACTGCGTGCTCGATGACCCGCCGACCATGGACGCTCGGGTGGCGTAGGCACTCGCGCCGAGGCCCAGCAGCACCAGAACGATGACGAGGGCTCGGGCGTGCCCAGGTCGGGCCACCATGGCGAGCGAGTGCGCGGTGGCGCGCGGAAGGCGGCGCCACAGGTCTGTCAATGGGCGTGGGGCTCTGTGTTGCATGAGAGTCTCCGGGGTCGACTCACGGGCAGACCCGAGATCCCCCCTTGCCCGTGACGGGCAGGAAAGCGATCACGCTAACAGGGCGTCGCGGCAGAGCCGAATCCGCCTTCGTGCCTTGCGGTCGTCCTCAGGCACCCGTCGGGAACTTGACGCCGGTGTTGGCGTGGCAGCGGTAGCCGAACGGGTTCTTCGCGAGGTACTGCTGGTGCACGTCCTCGGCGTAGAAGTAGGTCGACGCGGGCCGGATCTCGGTGGTGACCGGGCCCTGTCCGCGGCGGGCCAGCTCGTCGCCGTACACCTTGGTCAGCTCGATCGCGGTCTCGCGCTGCGCCTCACTGAGCGTGTAGAGCGCCGAGCGGTACTGCGTGCCGACGTCGTTGCCCTGCTGCATGCCCTGGGTCGGGTCGTGCACCTCGAAGAACGTCTTGACCAGGTCGGCGTAGGAGATGACGGCCGGGTCGAAGACCACGCGCACGGCCTCGGTGTGGCCGGTCATCCCGGAGCACACCTCTTCGTACGACGGGTGCGGCGTCGAGCCGCCGGCGTACCCGACGGAGGTCGACCAGACGCCGTCCTTCTGCCAGTAGATCTCCTCGGCGCCCCAGAAGCAGCCGAGCCCGAAGATCGCCGCCTCGAAGCCGTCAGGGATCTCGTCGGTGACCACGGGCGCGTCGAGGACGACGTGCTTGTCGGCCAGGTGGAACCAGGCCTCCGTGCGGCCCGGCAGGGCACGGTCGGGGGTGACCAACTCGGTCTTGTGGCGGCCGAACACGGGCGTCTCCTTCGGGTCGGAATGCTTCCAGTGTGCCCAACAACGCAAGGCCTCCGAACGTTCCCGTTGCCCCGGCCTCAGCGGTCGATCGTGCATTTGACGGTGCGCATGGGCAGGGCGCTGAAGCTGCCCTCGGACGCCATCGCCCGGATCGGCACGATCATGATCGTCACGCCGGCACGCCACGGCAGCGGCGTCTGCAGGTTGCTGCCGTCGGGGGCGGGGATGTACGGCGGCACGGTGAACTCCTCGATGCCGAGCTCGAACATCGCATCGCGGCACAGGTCCGCCGCCTGCTCGGTGTTGATCGCCTGGTCGGGGTCGAGTGGCGGCTCGTTCTCGGCGTACCGCTGGGAGACGACACTGATCGCGCCGCCGACGCCGACGATCGCGCCCATGGCCAGCACGGCCCACAACCAGGTGAGTCGGCCCTTGGGCGCGTCGGGGTCCTCCGGCGGCTCGGCGGGGGAGAGACCGGCTTCCTGCAAGACGTACGGCGGATCATTCATGGCGCCCTCGGCTCCATCATCGTCCGCACGCGTACGGCGGACAAGGCTCTTGCCGGTTGGCGCACGCATCGACCCGAGCTCCCCTCGCTACAGTCGGGTGCGTGAGCACTCAAGAACACGCCAACAAGTCAGGCTTCGAGACGCGTGCGATCCACGCCGGCTACGAACCCGATCCGATGACCGGCGCGGTGATCCCGCCGATCTACGCCACCAGCACCTACAAGCAGGACGGCGTCGGCGGCATGCGAGGCGGCTACGAGTACAGCCGCTCGGGCAACCCCACGCGCACCGCGCTCGAGGGCGTGCTGGCCGCCCTGGAGCAGGGCGAACGCGCCTTCGCCTTCGCCTCCGGGCTGGCTGCCGAGGACACCCTGCTCCGCTCCGTGTGCCGCCCCGGCGACCACGTGGTCATCCCCGACGACGCGTACGGCGGCACCTACCGCCTGTTCGACAAGGTGGCCAAGGTCTGGGGCCTCGACCACAGCCCGGCCGCGGTCTCCGACGTCGACGCCGTGCGCGCGGCGATCCAGCCCGGCCGGACCAAGGTCGTCTGGGTCGAGACCCCGACCAACCCGTTGCTCAACATCGGCGACATCGAGGCGCTCGCCTCTGTCGCCCACGACGCCGGTGCCCTGCTGGTCGTCGACAACACGTTCGCGTCGCCGTACCTCCAGCAGCCGATCACCCTGGGCGCGGACGTCGTGGTGCACTCGACCACGAAGTACTGCGGCGGCCACTCCGACGTCGTCGGCGGCGCCCTCGTCGTACGCGACCTCGACATCGCCGAGAAGGTCGCGTTCCACCAGAACTCCATGGGTGCCGTCCCCGGACCGTTCGACGCGTTCCTCACCCACCGCGGCCTCAAGACCCTGGGTGTGCGCATGGACCGGCACTGCGACAACGCAGAGAAGATCGTCGAGTTCCTCAGCGGTCACGCCAAGGTGTCGCAGGTGATCTACCCCGGTCTCGCGGAGCACCCCGGCCACGCGGTCGCCTCGAAGCAGATGAAGCGGTACGGCGGCATCGTGTCGTTCCGGGTCACCGGTGGCGAGCAGCTGGCGCTGGACGTCTGCGGCAAGGCGGAGGTCTTCACGCTGGGCGAGTCACTCGGCGGAGTCGAGTCGCTGATCGAGCACCCCGGCCGGATGACCCACGCGTCGGTCGCCGGCACCGACCTCGAGGTGCCTGCCGACCTGGTCCGCCTCAGCGTCGGGATCGAGACCGTCGACGACCTCCTCGGCGACCTCGACCGGGCCCTCGGCTGAACGTGTCCGTCGGGTGGGCCTGTTGGATGACGGGCCCACCTTGCCCGTGGCATAGCCTTGGCGACCGTGAGCAACGAAGCTGACGAAGCGGACCAGGCCGAGCCCGAACAGGCGCCCGACGAGACAGCTGAGGGCGCGCCCGAAGAGGGTGAACCCAGGCGTCGCTCGAAGCTGTTGTCGAGGCGTGAGCGCGACGACGACGATGACTCCCTGTCGGAGCGCCTGACCCAGCAGCTCGCGCACCAGTGGGCGGTCCTGCGTGCCGAGCGTCGGGCAGAACCGGCGCCGATCGAGACCGGCCCGTCGAACACCCGCAGGGCCCAGGTGCCGTGGGCGCTCGACCTGGCCGCGGCGTGGGCGTGGCGCTTCCTGATCATCTCGGCTGCGGGCCTCGCGATCCTCTGGGTGCTCGCCTACTTCGCGGTGATCACCCTGCCTCTGGTGATCGCCATGCTGATCGCGGCGCTCGCTGCGCCGGTGGTCCGTGGCCTCGCCAACGTGGGCGTGCCGCGCGCCCTGGGTGCCGGACTGGTCGTCCTCGGTGGCATCGCGTCCGTGGGTGCCCTCCTGACCTTCGTCAGTCGCGAGGTGATCCGCGGCGGAACCCAGCTGGCCGACCAGGTCGTGGTCGGCATCGAGAAGATCCGCGAGTGGTTGCAGGACGGTCCGTTGAAGGCCAGCGACTCCCAGATCAACAGTTGGCTCGAGGAGACCCAGAAGAGCATCACTGAACGCTCGAAGGACACCGAGGTGCTCGCGCACGTCACGGAGTTCGGCGCGGCACTCGGACACGTGCTGGCTGGCTTCTTCATCGTGCTGTTCGCGACGTACTTCTTCCTCGCCGACGGCGACCGTATCTGGTCGTGGATGGTGCGGATGTTCCCCCGGGCCGCGCGTGAACGCGTCGACTCGTCGGGCCGGGTCGCCTGGAACTCGCTCACCCAGTTCGTGCGCGCCACCGTGGTCGTCGCGCTGGTCGACGCGATCGGCATCATGATCGTCGCGGCGATCCTCGACCTGCCGCTGGTGCTGCCGATCGGTGTCCTGGTCTTCCTCGGTGCCTTCGTGCCGATGATCGGTGCCACGATCGCCGGCTCCGTCGCGGTGCTGGTGGCCTTGGTGGCCCAGGGCCCGTTCACCGCGCTGCTGATGCTCGGTGGAGTGATCCTGGTGCAGCAGATCGAGGGCCACATCCTGCAGCCGTTCCTGATGGGCCGCTTCGTGTCCGTGCACCCGCTCGGCGTGATCGTCGCGATCGGCTGCGGTGTGATCGTGGCGGGAGTGGCCGGCGCTCTGGTCGCCGTACCCCTGGCTGCCGTGGTCAATGCGGTCGTGCAGCACCTCGCCGCCTTCACCGAGGTCGGCGAGGACCCGATGGAGGCGATCGACGAGGACCTGGTCGCGGCCGGACGACAACCCGGCACGCCCAACGACCCCGAGGCGCTCGCAGATGGAGAAGACCGTGGTTGAGATCCCCGTGCCGACCCTGGCCGACATCCAAGCCGCGCGCAAGGTGCTCGAGGGCGTCGCGGTGCTGACCCCGATGGAGGAGTCGCGATGGCTCAGTGCGAAGGCAGGCGGGCCGGTCAGCCTCAAGTGCGAGAACCTCCAGCGCACCGGGTCGTTCAAGATCCGCGGTGCCTACCTGCGCATCTCGCGGCTCAGTGAGGAGGAGCGGGCCCACGGCGTCGTGGCGGCGTCGGCCGGCAACCACGCCCAGGGCGTCGCGCTCGCGGCCAACCTGCTCGGCATCAAGTCGACGGTGTTCATGCCCGAAGGAGCGCCGATCCCCAAGGAGCGGGCCACGCGCGCGTACGGCGCAGACGTGGTGTTCCACGGCAAGTACATCGACCAGGCCCTCGAGGCGGCCCGCGAGTTCGCCGAACGCACCGGCGCCGTGCTGATCCACCCCTTCGACCACGCCGACATCGTGGCGGGGCAGGGCACCGCCGGTCTCGAGATCCTCGAGCAGGCACCCGACGTGCGCACCGTGCTGGTGCCCGCCGGTGGCGGCGGTCTCGTGGCCGGCATCGGTACGGCGATCAAGGCTCTGCGGCCCGACGTACGCGTGATCGGCGTGCAGGCCGAGGGCGCCGCGGCGATTCCCGGATCACTGGCCGCCGGCTCACCGGTGGCGCTGGAGTCGATGGCCACGATGGCCGACGGAATCGCGGTCGGCCGACCCGGCGACGTCCCGTTCCGGGCGATCCAGAGCTACGTCGACGACGTCATCACGGTCTCGGAGGAGTCCCTCTCACGAGCCCTGCTGGCGCTGGTCGAACGGGCCAAGCTGGTCGTCGAACCGGCCGGGGCGGCCGCAGTGGCCGCCGTGCTCGACAACCCGACCGCGTTCGAGACGCCCGTGGTGGCGGTGCTGTCGGGCGGCAACATCGACCCGCTGCTGCTCGGCAAGGTGATCCGGCACGGCATGGCCGCCGACAGCCGCTACCTCAACCTGCGGGTCTGCATCCCCGACGTACCAGGCGGGCTGGCCAAGTTGCTCGGTGAGCTCGCTGCCGCCCAGGCCAACGTGCTCGAGGTCGCCCACGAACGCATCTCACCCTCGCTCCACCTCGACGAGGTCGAGGTGCACCTGCAGTTGGAGACCCGCGGCGAGACCCATGCCTCGACCCTGCTCGCCCGGCTCCGCGAGCGCGGCTACACCGTCTTCGAGTAGATACTCCCTGACGTTTCGGTCCCAGAATGACGATACTCCCTGACGTTTCGGTCCCCGAAGGGGCTGAAACGTCAGGGAGTATCCCCGGATCAGGGCCGAAACGTCAGGGAGTATCGGGAAGTGATCAGGCGCCGTAGGGCTTGGCGTCGAGGATCTCGACCTTCAGCTCCTTGCCGTTGGGCGCGGCGTAGGTGACCGTCGTGCCCTTGGAGTTGCCGTTGATCGCGGCACCCATGGCCGACTCGGGGGAGTAGACGGTGAGGTCGTCGCCCTCGTTGAGGTTCTCGCGGGCACCGAGCAGGAACTGCTCGGTCTCGTCGAAGTCGAGCAGCTTGACGGTCACGACCATGCCGGGCTCGACGACACCGTCGTCGGGGGGCGTCTCGCCGACCTCGGCGCGCCGGAGCATGTCCTCGAGCTGACGGATGCGGGCCTCCTGCTTGCCCTGCTCGTCCTTCGCGGCGTGGTAGCCGCTGTTCTCCTTGAGGTCTCCCTCGTCCCGGGCAGCGGAGATCTTCTCGATGATCTCTTGGCGGAGCGGGCCCTTGAGGTTCTCCAACTCAGCCTGGAGCTTGTCGTAAGCCTCCTGGGTAAGCCAGATCGTTCCCTGCTCAGTCATGGTGCAACTCCTGCGTGCAGTGCGGATTGGGGCAGTGCCCATTGGGAAACCTCGGGCGGTGTGGGGGACGCACACGAACCGCAGAGGGCACAAGTGCCTGCTCCGTCGGCAGCACTGAATGTCCCTGCTCGAGGTGTCGAAAGAATGAGTTTAGCAAAACGGCCGGGGTGCGGCACGTTCCCGAGAGATCAGCCCCGGGTGATCAGCGGGGTCGATCCTGGTCGGGTGTCGTGCAGCCGACCAACTCGACCGAGGTGGCCTCGCGCTCCGTGCGGATGCTCACCTCGTTGCGCCCGTCCGTGGGCGTGAAGTTCTGCTCGCCGACCGTGACGTGGTCGCCGGCCAGGGCCCGCACCTTGCAGGTCGCGTCGGCGTCGTCGGACAGGTGGACCTGTACGACGACCTCGACCTTGTGCTGGTCGACCACGGAGTACGTCGACAGGTCGGACGAGGCCTCGGGCGTGGAGTGGAACCACATCACCCAGCCCAGCCAACCGAGGAAGGCGATGGCGAGCACGGCACACACGACCACCACGAACAGTCGTTGCCGGGGACGTCTGGTGCCGTAGCGCTCGGACAGGTCAACACTCACGGGCTCCATGGTGGCAGAGCGCCCGGCATCACGGGACTTCGCCCACCCGCCACCCAGTGGCCCGCGGGTGAAGGCGCGTGCGCCGGGCACGGGACTTCGCCCACCCGCCACTAGAATCACCGCATGCCGACACCGCCCTCCGGCCCCCTGCGCCTGATGCACGTGCACGCCCATCCCGACGACGAGTCGAGCAAGGGTGCCGCGACGACCGCGAAATACGTCGCCGAGGGGGTCGACGTCCACGTCGTCACCTGCACCGGGGGCGAGCGCGGCTCCGTGCTGAACCCCCGCATGGACCGCCCCGACGTGCTCGAGAACATCACCGAGATCCGTCGCAGGGAGATGGAGGCGGCCCGCGACATCCTCGGCGTCACCCAGGACTGGCTGGGCTTCATCGACTCCGGATGGCCCGAGGGCGACCCGAAGCCGCCGCTGCCGGAGGGCTGCTTCGCCCTCGAGGACGTCGAGGCTGCGGCCGCACCACTGGTGCGGTTGATCCGCGAGTTCAGGCCCCATGTCGTCACGACGTACGACGAGAAGGGTGGCTACCCGCACCCCGACCACATCCAGTGCCACAACATCTCGATGGTGGCGTTCGAGGCTGCCGGTGACCCGGAGCGCTACCCGGAGGCCGGTCCGGCGTGGCAGCCGATGAAGCTGTACTACCAGCACGGGTTCAACCGGCCGCGCACCGTCGCGATCTCCGAGGCGATGGAGGCAGCCGGCCTGGAGAACCCGTGGAAGGAACGGCTGGCCAACTGGAAGCCCGACCCGGCGCACGACGCTCGCATCACCACCCGGGTGCCCTGCGGCGACTACTTCGACGTGCGTGACCGGGCGCTGCTCGCCCACGCCACCCAGATCGACCCCGACGGGCACTGGTTCGCCGTACCCCTCGACCTCCAGCAGCGCGTGTGGCCGACCGAGGAGTTCGAGCTGGTCACCAGCCACGTCGAGTCGACGCTGCCCGAGGACGACCTCTTCGCCGGCATCCGCGGCACGACTGAGACACTGGAGTCATGACTGAATCACTGGCGGCTGTGAACGGCCTGCTCATCGCCCTTGTCGCCAAGGACAACAGCATCCCCGAGGACAAGGACGTCGTCGCCGGGTGGCTCGGGTTCTCGGTGTTCATCGCCCTGATCGTGGCCGTGGCCCTGCTGTGCTGGAGCCTGACCCGTCAGCTCCGCAAGACCCGCGACGCGCGCGATGCGGGTGTGTTCGGTGACCAGCCCAAGTCCGAGGACCACGACACCGACGCCTGACCGGTCAGCGCTTGACCAGGTGCACCAGGCAGTCGTACGCCGTCCGCGCCGGCTCGCCACCGTGCCCCGGCTCGACCTCGCGTGAGACGCGCTCGGCCCGCACCACCTCGAACGACTCGCCGTCGAGGTCGGCCAGCAGGTCGTCGGCGGTCATCAGCACCGACGGGTCCTGCGGCCCTCCGGTGCCCTCGGTGAGGTTGCTGGAGTCGTGGGCGACACAGAGGAACGTGCCGCCGATGTCGAGCGCGCACCAGGCCCGGCGTACTGCCCGCTGTCGGCCCGCGGCCGGGAGCTGCAGGTAGGCGATCACGGCCAGGTCGACCGGCACCGGCGCCGCCCAGTTGAGCACGTCGGCGCACACCCACTCGATCGGGTGGTCCGAGGGCGGCTCGACGGCCCGGCCCTTGTCGAGGCCGGCCTGCGCGAAGTCGACCGCGGTGACCTGCCAACCCAGCGACGACAGCCAGAGCGCGTTGCGGCCCTCGCCGGCGGCCAGGTCGACGGCGCGCCCGGGTGTCAGCTCGGCCAGCTGGCCGGCGACGAACTGGTTCGGCGTCGCCGACCACACCAGCTCCGCATCGGCGTAGCGCTCATTCCAATCGACTGCATCCATTGCTCCAGTGTGCCGCCTGTCCGGACGGACCGCACCGAGTCATGCTGTGGGCCCGGTTCGGCTCAGCGGCGTGGACCGTAGGCCATCTGCTGCAGGTCGTGCCCGACCACTACGTCACCGCGGTACGTCGAGCGCACCGCGCGTCGCCAGGTCGAGTCACCGACCTCGCGCGGATCCCCGGGCCCGATGTGCGCGAGCGCAACGCGTCGCACTCCCGCCTCCGTCGCCACCCGCCCGACGTCTTCCGGGGTGGTGTGCGAGCTGGCGAAGAAGTCCAGCAACGCTTGCGGGTAGCCGATCCCGGCGTAGTAGGGAATGTGCAGGGTCTCGTGCACCAGGAGATCGGCGTCGGCAGCCAGACGGACCACGTTGTTGCTGACCGCGGTGTCCCCGGAGAAGACGAAGACTCCGTCCTCGGTCTCGAAGCGGTAGCCGAAGCTCGGGAAGACCGGCGGGTGCTGCACCAACGTGGCGCTGACCCGGACCCGGTCGTCCTCGAAGACGACGAACGGCTCCATGTCCGGGGCGACGTCACCGTCCGGTGTCGCGCCGACGGACTCCGGCGGCAGCAGGTCGTGTGCGTCGATCAGGGACGCAAGGCCGGGGCGGCTGTTGTAGCGGGTGCGGATGTTCAGGTCGTAGGCCCAGCCGTCGACCGCGCCTGCCAGCAGCTCCGACGTACCCGGGGTCGGGTTGTCGGGGTTGGCGAGCGGCGCCGGGTCCACACCGGGAGTGGGTGCGGGCAGACCGTGCGGATTCCCGGGGCCGTACACCTGCACCGGGTCGACGATTCCGTGCCCACCGGTGCCCCACCCGAGCATGAACAGGTTGAACAGGTCCGCCACGTGGTCGGAGTGCAGGTGCGTCACGAACACTCCGCGCAGGGACTCCATGGGTACTCCGGACTGCACCAGCTTGCGGACCGTGCCGTACCCCGCATCGACGAGGTAGGACCGGTCGCCGACGACCACCAGGCTGCTGCAGCCCTGACGTCCCGGCTCGGGGAAGGGGCCGGCCGCCGTGCCGAGCAGGATCACCTTCGTGCGAGCGTCCCGGAGCTCGCCGCTGAGCTGGGTCGCGTCCGGCGGCTGGTGCCCGCGTGGCGTGCGCCCGGCTGCAGCGGCGAACGGCGTGCAGCAGAGGTCGGCGGCTGCGACGGCGCCGAGGCCCAGCCCGGTCGCGAGCAGCCCGCGCCGGCCCACGTGTGTCGCGTTGTCCATGACCAAGCCTTCCTGTGGGGGTGTCAGCCCGCTGATGTGGTCCATCGAATATCTGTAAGATCTTGATCTATAAGGACTTACAGAATTACCTTGCCGGTAAGATAGGTCGCGGCCCGACGGTCAGTCAAGGGCCACCTAGGATCATTCTTCGACGCAGGGCGGACAGCTGGTCGGAGGGCGAGATGGCACGAGGCCGAGGGAAACGGGACACCCCCGAGGACGAGGTCGACCTGATCATCGCGGAGTGGCGCGATGAGCGCCCCGACGTGGACGCCGCCAGTATCGGCGTCTTCGGGCGGGTCAGTCGGCTCCTGCCCCTGCAGCGAGCCGCGGCGGCGCATCTGCACCGCGAACACGGGCTCTCGGTCGCTGCGTTCGACGTCCTGGCCAGCCTGCGCCGCTCCGGGTCGCCGTTCCGCAAGACCGTCGGCGAGCTCGCCGCCTCCTCGCTGCTCACCTCGAGTGCGGTCACCCTGCGACTGGACAATCTCGAGCGCGACGGCCTGGTACGCCGGGTCCGCACCGGCGGGGATCGACGTCAGGTCTTCGCCGAGCTCACCGAAGACGGGCTGAGACGGATCGACGCCATCTTCGACGAGCACATCGCGCTGGAACGGCGACTGTTGCGCCAGCTCGACCCCACGGAGCAGGCCGAGCTGAGCAGGCTGCTGCGAAAGCTCTCGTTCTCGGTCCGTGACGAAGCCCCTGACGACGATCTCGAGAGGGAGGATGATCGCCGCATCCGGTGATCCGAGAGGGTCAGAGCACCAGCTCGGGGCGGACGCGTTTGGCCGACCAGACCCGTTGCTTGCGGGCCACCCGGCTGGTCACGAGCAACGCGCCGATGCCCCACGCGGCCAGCACCAGTACGTCGGTGAGCACACGCGCCTCGAGCCCGCCGTACATCAGCTGCCGGAGGCCGTCGACGGTGTAGCTCATCGGCAGCACGTGGTGCAGCACGTAGAGCGGCTGCGGGATCGTCTGCCACGGGAACGTGCCGCCGGCGGTGACGAGCTGCATCACCATCATCACCAGCCCGAGGAACTGGCCGGCCGTGCCGAGAAGCGCGTTGAGGGCGTGGATGATCGCGATGAAGACGGCCGAGGAGAGCATCAGGAACAGCAGCGTGGTCGGCACGTGCACCGGTCTGATGTCGAGGGCGATCGTGACCACCGCCAGCATCACGGTGACCTGGGCCAGGCCGAGCAGCATCGGCGTGTACCAGCCACCCAGGGCCACCCGCAGAGGCGTCTGGTTGGCCGCGAGCGCACGTTGGGACAGCGGACGGACCAGTAGGAACAGCACGTAGCCGCCGATCCAGGCGGCCAGGGCCAGGAAGAAGGGGGCCAGCCCGGCGCCGTACGACGCGGCCTCGGCCTGCGAGCTCGAGCGGATGTCGACCGGGTCGCCGATCGTGCTGGCGACGCGGCTGCGGGTCTTCGCATCCATCGTGGGCACCTGGGCGGCCCCGTCGCGGAGGCCGTCACGCAGCTTCACGGCTCCGTTGCGGAGCTTGACCAGCCCGGTGTCGAGGTCGCCGACCCCGGTCTTGAGGGTGGTGGCGCCCTCGGACAGCTGGCCGGCGCCGTTGGACAGCTTCGTCGCACCGTCGTGCGCGTCGGAGATGCCCTTGACCAGTGCGGGCACCGCTGCGGCGAGCTTCTCGTTGCCGTCGGCGACCGCGTCCGCCCCGTTGGCCAGCTGGTTCAGCTTGTTCCTGGCGTCGCGGGCCTTGGCGTCGGCCTCGCGGATCGGCTGGCCGACCCGGTCGTAGAGCGCCAGGATCCGGGTGCGCTGTGCCTGGGTCAGGCCCATGGCGCGCAGGTCGGTGGAGAGGTCGGCACGGTTGTCGCGGTAGCGGGTGCGCACGTCTCCGACGGCAGAGGCGGCCAGTCGTCCGTACGACGCGACCGTCGCGTTGCCGTTGGCAACCTTGCGTGCCCCGGTGGCGAGCTGGCGGGTCTGGCCCGGCAGGGCGGCGGTGCCGGACTCCAGGGTGCCGAGCCCGGTGCTCAGCTCGGAGGCACCGTCGGCGAGGGTGTCGGCTCCGGTGGCCAGGCGGCCGGCCCCGCGCTCGAGCTTGCCGACGCCGGTGCGGGCCTGGGTCAGGCCCTTGACCAGTCTGTCGGCGCCATTGGCCCCCTTGAGCAGGCCGCTGCGCAGATCGGCGATGCCGAGCAGGAACGTGTCCGTGGCCTCCTTCGAGAGCCGGGTGGCGATCGCGTCGCGCACCTTGTCGGTCACTGTGTTGGCGATCGTCGTGGAGAGATAGGAGTTCGCGTCGTTGGTGATCATCTGGAGTCGCGCCCGCTCCGGGTCGGAGGTCCCGGCACTGGTCAGGGAGGCGGAGAAGTCTCGTGGGATGGCCAGCGCGAAGTCGTAGCGGCCCTCGCTGACACCTTCCTCCGCCTCCTCGCGGCTGACCTCCTCCCACCCGAAGTCCTTGCGCTCGAGGAGCTCGTCGGCCACGTCACGACCGGCCTGCATCTCCTCGCCGGCGGTGTCGGTGGCACCGGTGTCCTCGACGACCAGGGCGGCCGGGACGTGGTCGAGGTTCGCGTAGGGATCGTGGTTGGCGTAGAGGTACAGCCCGGCGTACAGCGTCGGCACCAGCATCAGCGCGAGCACGGCGATCTTGGGCAGCCGCCCCGCGGTCAGGCGACGCAGCTCGGTCCAGGCAATGCGCAGTGACGTCATCAGGCACCTTCCTCGGGGCCGATCGTGAAGCGGTGTACGTCGGCGGGCAGGTCGACGGCAGCGCTGGCGGTGACCAGCACGCCGAACCCGCCGTCAGCCAGTGAGCGGGCCAGCTCGAGCCAGCTGCCCGGATGCAGCCCGTGGCGCTCGGGATAGGTCACCACGACGAACCGGGTGCCGGGCCGCAGGGAGGCGAGTCGGGCCAACGCGCCGACCCGTGCCTCGGGCGGTACGTCGTCGACGGTGCTGTCGGCGTACGCCTCGATGCCCTCCTCGGCCAGCCACGAGAGCACGGCCGCCTTCGATGCCTTGCGCTTCGCCATCGCGAGCTCCTCGCCGACGATCGTGCGCAGGGGCACGCTGCCGTCGGGCTCGCTCACCCCGGGTACGTCGACCAGGGCAACGGCCTTCTGCAGCTTCGTGGGGTCCTGCGAACCGTCGAGGGTGACCTGCCCTGCCGACAGGGGGAGCCGACCGGCCAGCGCCAGGGCCAGCGCGGTGTGGCCGCTGCCCGGACGGCCGAGAGCCACGGCGACCTCGCCCTCATCGAGGGCCAACGTGGTGCGGGGGAGCAGCGGCTTGCTGCCCTGGTGTGCCTCGACGTCATCGGCGTACAACGTCGAGGGACGGGCTGCCTCAGACGCGTGGCGTTCGTAGCGGTAGGCATCGACCTTGCCGGTGCGGATCGTCGTGCCGCCGGCCTCGAGCGCCACCCGACGCATGCCGTTGGCGGTGAGCACGTGCTGGCTGGCCGTGTTCTCGACTGCGGCGTGGGCGACGACGGTGGGCAGTTCGAGGTCGTCGAAGGCATGCTCGAGCGCGATCCGGCAGGCCTCGGTCATCGTGCCGGTACCGCGCACCAAGGGGTGTGACCAGTAGCCGACCTTGGCCCGCGTGCCCGGCTCGATGTCGAAGAGGTTGATCGCACCGACCAGCTCGTGGGTGGTCGGGTCGGCCACCGCCCACGTGATCTTGCTGCCCTCTGCCGCAGCCAGTCTCGAGGCCTCGATCCACTCGCGCGCGTCGTCCTCGTCGTACGGCGACGGCATGCTGCCCAACCACTTCTGGGTGCGCGGATCGCGGCAGGCCTCGACGATGCGGGGGATGTCGTCCTCGGCGAGGGGCCGCAGGACAACTCCGTTGCCGGAGAGGATCGGTGCCTGGTTCGCGGTGGTCACCCGCGTCACTCTAGGAGGCGGGGTTGACCGCGCCACGTAGCGTGACAGGCGAGCCGACTCCCAAGGAGGTAGCGCATGTCACGCATCGCCATCATCGGCGGCCACGGCAAGGTCGCCCTGCATCTCGCCCGCATCCTGTCCGGCGCGGGCCACCAGGTCAGCTCCGTGATCCGCAACCCCGACCATGCCGCCGACGTGGCGGCGACGGGCGCGACACCGGTGACCGCCGACGTCGAGCACCTCGACACCTCAGCCCTGGCCGAGCTGGTCGCCGGCCACGACGCGGTGGTCTTCTCGGCCGGCGCCGGTGGAGGCAGCCCCGACCGCACGTACGCCGTCGACCGCGATGCCGCGATCCGGGTCGTCGACGCGGCGGCACAGTCCGACGTACGACGCTTCGTGATGGTGTCCTACTTCGGTGCCGGGCCCGACCACGGTGTGCCGTCCGACAACTCGTTCTTCCACTACGCCGAGGCGAAGGCCGCTGCCGACGAGCACGTGCGGGCCTCGTCCCTGGACTGGACGGTGCTCGGCCCGAGCACCCTCACCGAGGAGCCCGCCACCGGCAAGATCGACGTCGGCGGTTCGTCGGCGTCGGTCTCCCGCGAGGACGTCGCGCTGGTCGCGGCCACTGTGTTGGGCGACGACGCCACGATCAAGCGCACGATCGAGTTCAACAACGGCGCGACGCCGATCGCCGAGGCCCTGGCCTGACGGTCAGGTGCCCGCGATGTCGCCGTGCTCGTCGCGCAGCTGCCGCTTGAGGATCTTGCCGCTCGGGTTCTTCGGCAGCGCGTCGGCGATCACGACGTACTTCGGTGTCTTGTAGCCGGCCAGCACCGTCCGCGCGTGCTCGATGACCTGGTCGGCGGTCAGCGTCGTGTCCGGCTTGGGTACGACGACCGCGGTGACCGCCTCGACCCACGTCGGGTGGTCCACCCCGAAGACCGCGACCTCGGCGACTCCGTCGAGCTTGTAGATCGCCTCCTCGACCTCGCGGCTGGCGACGTTCTCCCCACCCGTCTTGATCATGTCCTTCTTGCGGTCCACGACGAAGAGCCGCCCCGCCTCGTCGACGTACCCGAGGTCGCCGGAGTGGAACCAGCCGTTGCGGAACGCGTCCGCGGTCTTCTCCGGGTCGTTGTAGTAGCCGAGGGTGGCGTGCGGTGAGCGGTGCACGATCTCGCCGACCTCGCCCGTCGGCACCGTGGTGTCGGAGTCGTCGACGATGCGGGTCTCGACGTTGAGGGCCTGGCGCCCGGCGGATCCGGCACTCGAGAGCTGCTCTTCGGGGCCGAGGATCGTGGCCAGCGGCGCCATCTCGGTCTGGCCGTAGAAGTTCCAGAGGTCCACCTGCGGCAGGCGCTCGCGCATCTCCTTCAGCACCGCGACCGGCATGGCCGAGGCGCCGTAGTAGCCCTTGCGCAGCGAGGAGAGGTCGGTGCTGTCGAAGTCGGGGTGGCGCAGCAGTGCGATCCAGATCGTCGGGGGCGCGAAGAACTTGGTGACCTTCTCGGCAGCGATGGTCCGCAGGATCGCGCCGGCGTCGGGCCCAGGCAGGATGATGCTGGTGGCGCCGAGGTAGACGTCGGGGCCGAGGAAGCAGTCGAGCTGCGCGCAGTGGTACATCGGGAGCGTGTGCAGCTCGACGTCGTCGGCCGACATGGAGCCGTCGATCGTGCAGGAAACGTACTGCCACATCAGGGCCCGGCTCGAGAGCAGCGCGCCCTTGGGTCGCGACTCGGTGCCGGAGGTGTACATCAAGCGCACCGGGTCGTCGTCCGCGACGAGCACGCTCGGCGCGTCGCCGTCGTGCTCCAACCAGGTGCGTACGTCGGCCCAACCGGCCGGTGGCGCTGCCCCGATGGCGACCCGGCGGGTGACATTTCCACCGGACTTCATCGCGTCTTCCGCGGTCGGCACGAGCGCCTCCTCGACGACGAAGGTCCCGGCTCCGCTGTGGTCGAGGATGAAGGCGATCTCGTCGGCACCGAGCATGAAGTTGACCGGCACCAGCACGGCGCCGATCCGTGCCGACGCGAAGGCGAGCACCGCGAACTGCCAGCAGTTGTGGGAGAGCAGCGCGACCCGGTCTCCCTTGGCGATGCCGTCGGACGCCATACCTGCCGCGGTCGCGTCCACCCGGGCCTCGAACTCGGCGAACGTCAGCCGGGTCTCGCCGTCGATGATCGCGGTCTTGCCCGGGCTCCGCTGCGCCGTACGCCGGGGGAGGTCGCCGAGGGCCTGCTGGCGTGCGGTGCGGACCAGGTCGTCGTGCGTGCTCGTCATGTCGCCGATCATGGCACGACGGGCGTCACGTTTCGCCGGTTCAGAGGCGGGTGATACTTCCGTCATGACGTCACGTGCCGTTGCCCTGTTCAAGAGTTGGGCCTGGGCCCTGGTGCCGCTGTGGACGATCGGCATCGGGACGGGCGCGATCATGGCCCACGCGGCCGTGAAGAAGCGCAGTCTCTGGCAGGCACTCACGGTGCCGTTCTACTTCGCCTCACTCGTGCTGCTGTTCGCGGCGGACCCCGACTACGGGGGCGTGCAGGAGGTGCTGTTCGGCACGGCGATGGGCCTCAACATCGGCGGTGGTCTCATGCATGCCGTCGCGATCCGCGGCTGGGTGTTCGCCGACTCCCTGCGCCCGAACGATCGCCTCGTCGACCGGCAGCGCCTCGCCGTGGCCGCCGTACGCCAGCAGGCCGAAGCGCGTCGTACCGCGCGCGAGCTGCTGGCCGCCCAGCCCGACGTGGCGAGGGAGCTCCTGATCGGTCGGCCGGACGTGCCGAACCGGCAGTACCCCGACGGCGGGCTGGTCGACGTGAACAAGGTGCCGGCCGAGGTCCTGGGCGGCCATCTCTCCCTGAAGCCCGAGGTGGCCCGGCACATCGTCGCGATCCGGGACCGCGTCGGCGGTTTCTCGTCGTACGACGACATGCTGCTGCTGACCAACGTCGATCCCGGCCAGACGAACCCGGTCTCCGACCTGATGGCGTTCGGCGTCCACTGACCTGCCCGGTCGCGGCCGCAGAGAAGAATTCGTGGAATTGTTTCGTCGGAGCTGTCGTATCCGCCTGACCGGTGACGACCACCGGGTGTTCGCCCACACCGGGCGGCACCCCATGAGGAGGACACCATGAAGTACCTGATCCTGATGCACGTCGACCCCACCGTGCTCGAGAACCTGACCGAGGAGCAGCAGAAGCTGCTCGGCGAGGGCCACGGCGCCTTCATGGCCGAGACCAAGGAGAACGGCGAGTTCATCTCGACCCAGGCGCTGGGCGACCCGAGCAGGTCGAAGGTCGTGCGCCCCGGAGGCGACGGGCCCGAGGTGACCGACGGTCCGTTCGTCGAGGCCAAGGAGTTCCTGGGCGGGTTCTACCTGCTCGACGTCGAGGACGAGGCACGTGCGGTCGAGCTGGCCCGGAAGATCCCGGACGTGCAGATCCCCGGGCTGGCCGTCGAGATCCGCCCGGTGGTGTTCTCCGACCTGGGCGACGGGTGACCACTCCGGTGACCCCCGACGAGGGCCTGTGGCGCGAGCTCGCACCACAGGCCCTCGCCAGGTTGCTGCGCACCTACGGACGCGACCAGTTCGAGCTCTGCGAGGACGCCGTGCAGGACGCGCTGCTCGACGCGCACAGGCAGTGGGCGACCCGGCCGCCCGACGATCCCCAGGCCTGGCTGTGTGAGACGGCCCGCCGGCGGTACGTCGACCGGGTGCGCAGCGACGCCAGGCGCCGGGCCCGCGAGACCCGGGTGGCGCTGCTCGAGGAACCGTTGGACGGCGAGGCAGAACCCGGCGACGACGCGCTGCTGCTGCTCCAGCTCTGCTGCCAACCGGACCTGCCGCGGTCGGCCCAGGTGGCGCTGACGCTCAGGGCGGTGGCCGGGTTGAGCACGGCGCAGATCGCCAACGCCTACACCCTTCCCGAGGCCACGATCGCGCAGCGGATCACCCGCGCCAAGCGCCGCCTCAAGGACCTCGACGGCGACCTGCCCAGGCCCGGCCACGCGGAGGAGCGACTGCCTCCGGTGCTCGACGTCCTCTACGTGATGTTCACCGAGGCCCACCACACCACGAGCGGTGCACCGGTGCGCGACGCCGACCTGGCGGGCGAGGCGATCCGCCTCACCCGCCTGTTGCGGCAGGCCGTGCCGGACTCGACGGATGTGGCAGGCCTGCTCGCCCTCATGCTGCTCACCGAGGGACGCCACCCGGCCCGTGTCGGCGAGCTGGGACAGCTGATTCCCCTCGACGAGCAGGACCGGACGCTGTGGAACCACACCTTGATCGACGAGGGGCTGGCCCTGCTCGACGAGGTCGTCCCCGGTGCGCAGCCGGGCCCCTACCTTCTCCAGGCCTGCATCGCGGGCGTGCACGCGCAGGCCGCCGACACCGAGTCGACCGACTGGGACGAGATCCACGCGCTCTACACGGTGCTCGACGCCGACACCGGCGGCCGCAACCCGGTGATCGCCCTGAACCGCATCGTCGCGCAGGCCATGGTGCAGGGGTACGCCGCCGCGCTGTCGGCGCTGGACGACCTCGTGGCGAACCATCCGGACCTGCCTCGGGCGGACGCCGTACGCGCCCATCTGCTGGAGCGTTCGGGCCGTGACGCCGAGGCGGTTGCGGCCTACCGACGCGCGATCGCCGCGACCGTCAACGTCGCCGAGCAGCGTCACCTGCGCGACAGACTGCGCCGACTCGCACCCGTGGAGGAGTGAGCGGCAACCCTGCCGTGGCGGGCGTCGGGCGCGCGATGACGGGAGGGTTTTCCACAGGCTGGGGGCGCGGGCATGGTCAAACGGGTCGTCCCTGACATATAACAGTCGTGCAGCAGCCGCCCTCGGGGACGGGGACGCAGTGACCACCACATACGCTGACGCGCACGCCGCACTGGTCAGCGAGCTCGATGCGCGGGTGCGTGAGGTCGTGCGTCGTGACGGTGTCGATCCACAGTCGGAGGCGGCGGTCGTACGCCGGATCGCGGAGCAGGTGGTGCGTGCTCACGACGAGCGCAGCCTCACCGGGCAGGTGGCCTCGGTCCCGGACCCGCAGGGGGTGGTGGGTGAGTTGGTGGCGCGGGTCTCCGGGTTCGTCCCGTTGCAGCCCTACCTCGACGACCCGAGTGTCGAGGAGGTGTGGATCAACGACCCGAGCCAGGTCTTCGTCGCGCGGCACGGCCGTCACGAGCTGACCAACACGGTGCTCACCACCGGTGAGGTGCAGGAGCTGGTCGAGCGGATGCTCAAGTCCAGCGGGCGGCGCATCGATGTCTCGGCGCCGTTCGTGGACGCGATGCTGCCGGAGGGGCACCGCCTCCACGTGGTGCTCGAAGGTATCTCGCGTGGCTTCACGGCGGTCAAGACCGCAATGCCTAAAACCACTGCTAGATTCTGGTGGCATGCAGCAGCAGCGAGGTTTGCCCCAAGCGCCCGCGATCTACGCGAGGATTAGCCTCGACCGCACTGGACAAGCCCTCGGTGTCCAGCGGCAGATCGAAGCATGCCGCGAACGATGCGAGGCGCTCGGCTGGCCTGAGCCGAAGGTGTACTCAGACAACGACATTTCTGCACGCTCTGGCAAGCGTCGCCCCCGTTTCGAGCAACTTCTGGCTGACGTGCAAGCCGGGTATGTCGATGGGCTAGTCGCGTGGCACCTCGACCGAGTGTTGCGGCGAGTGGTCGACTTGGAGCGGGTGCTGGATGCGATCGAGGCTCAGCGGTCCGCGATCCCGGTGGTGTTTCTCCAGGCTGGCGAAATCGACCTAACCACCCCGTCCGGCCGCCTTCTCGCCCGGATCCTCGCTGCCGTCGCCGCCAACGAAGGCGACGTGAAGTCTGCCCGTCTTTCCGCGCAACGAGCACAGGCTGCGCAGGCAGGTCGGGCCCATGGACCGCTCGGGTATGGCTATGACGATGAGCAGCGCATCATCCCCGAGGAGGCTGGCGTCATCCGAGACGTTGCACGCCGGCTCATCGAAGGTGACTCGCTGTACTCGATCGCGGCCGACCTGAACGAGCGCGGAGTGCCTACCCCTGGTAGTGGAAAGTGGGACGCGAGGCGGGTTCAGCGGGCCGCCGAACGGGACGAGCGTCAAGCTGTCACCGCCGTCATCGAAGGCGCGCGCAGCAGCAGTTCCCTCACCCCTGGCGCTCTCGCGCGCCTATTGCGGAAGGCTGGCGGAAACGCCGAGGTGTGCTCCGCAGCTTGGGTCCGCGACCAACTCTGGGTCGAACATGTCACGTCTCACGATCACGGTCTGGACGACTCGACCATTGCCCGGATGCTGTTTGCGGCCGGCGTGCCGGCGGACCGGTCATACTGGCGGGCTGCGAACGTGCGCGCAATGGTTCGCCGCGGATCACTGTGTGGCTGGCGCGAGTTCAGCCCCGGCCAGCGGGGAGGCTATGGCGAGTTGATCTCGCCGGGGGACTGGACCCCGATTCTGTCCAAGGAAGCGATTGAGGACATCCGGCTGGTTACAGACCGACCCCGGACAAAGCGTGGCCGTGAGCCGAAGTATCTGCTCGCGGCCATTCTTAAGTGCGGCAAGTGCGGCTCTAGCCTGGCCGGGTCACCAACCCGCAACGGCGGTCCGTTCCGGTATGCCTGCTCCAAGCAGCCGGGCCGACCGCACACCTGCGGTGGCCTTACCATCGCAGGGCCTCAGACTGATCGGATCGTCTCTATGGCCATCATTGACGCGGTCGCGGAGGCCAAGGTCCGCTCAGGTACCGCCCAACGCCGCACCGCCAACGGTGCTGCGGCACGCGGGGCCGAGGAGACAATTGCCGAAATCAGTCGCTTGCGGAAGCACTACGGCCTGGAGTTCGCAGCTGGGCGATTGCACCAGGAAGAGTGGGATGCCGTGCGCGAGGGGTGGGCGCTCCGCCAGCGCGAGGCAGAACGCGTGCTGGGGACGTGGGCGCCAAACCTGCACGCGGTGCTGTCTGATGTGCCGAAAGACCGTCCAGACATCGAGAAGTGGTGGGAATCGGCGTCTGTACGACGCAAGCGAGAGATCGTCCAGGTGCTAGTCGAGAGGATCGAGATCGCGCCTCGAGAGAAGATCAACAACAGGTTCGACGATTCACGGATCGGTGAGCCGGTTTGGAGGATCTAGGCTGCGGGCAGGCCCGATCGCTGAGACTGCGGGCCCTCCAAAGCCATGATCTCGGCGAGTCGATTGAGCACTCCGGATCCGGTGATCACAGGAGATTTGCCCTGCTTGGCACGGGCCTCGCGTGCTCGGCGCGAGTAAGCGTTTGCCATGTCATCGAGCGTGCGCTCCCGCAGCGCGCCAGCGTTGGCGCTTTCAGTGGTGTGGACTGATTCGTTCACGGGGCTGCTCCTTGGAGACCGGAGACGGTGTCTGGTCACCTAAGGAAGGACGTGGCGTCCGTACGATCACCTTCCGCGGAACATCGACTCACCCCGAGCCATGCCGCGGGTGCCTGTGGCGCTGGGTGTAGTTGGGCGACTCAGCGTGAAGGAGCGTGACCGCCTGTATGAGGTGCTTCCGCTAGATATTTACTGTGTAGCTCGGCATTGGAACAGCTGCGAGGGGCATTTGCCCGGCTGCCCGCGTGCACCTCGAGCTCGTGGTTGAGTGACGCCGCGCTCGCCCTGTTGCTCGATTCAACCGTTCTCGCGCTGGCTCGACGAAGAGCCTCGACGAAAGGGCGAGGTGCGCTAACGATCTTGCGGGCAAGAATGTCTACCGGCGAGATCCATACGACGTCGCCAACTGGATCGGCGGCGACGAGGCCGGCCTCGATGTCGTTGTGCGCTCGGATGGACAGCGCTCGAGCTGGTCCGGTCAGGTTGGGTGCCTCGGCCTTCTCCGCGACGACATACGCCACTCCGAGCTTGACTCGAGTGTGTGGAGGGTCGCGTCGATGCCGGGCAGAAGGCCGGGCCTGGCGGCAATGACATCGAGGCTGGCCATGGTGGTGGAGGCGTGGGTCAGCTCGCGGTAGGCGGCACGAACTTCGGCGGCCTTGTGCATCAGGTCGGGGTCAAGACGAGCATCTGGGGCAGTGAGGTCGCCCCAGCGGCTGGCGAGGTTGCTCCACGCACGGCCGGCCTCGGCGATCGCCGGTGAGAGCCGGTCAGTGGGCTCGAGGTGGCCGGCGAGCTGTGCGGCGTCGACGAGCACCATGGCGGCGCCGGCGATGAGGCCCTGGGTGCGGGTGATGAGGACCATGTTGGTCGGCCATGCGTCGGAGGCGAGGGTGCGGTGGGCCTGGATGTCCCACCCGGCGAGGGCCCGGGAGATCCGGGTGTCGTCCTCGATCGGTCGGTTGGCTTCGCCCCGGAGCGCCTGGGTGAACCGTCCGTCGAGGTACCTGCCCGCGGCCGCCTCGGAGACGGCCATGCGGCGGATCCACTCGGTGGTCGGCGGTACGGCGTAGGGGGAGTGACGCCGGTTGAGCTCGATGGGCCGGTTAGTGCCGAGGGCGTCCTGGTACCGGTTGTGGCCGTGCTGGTGCAGGGAGACACCGACGGCGTGGGCGCTGACGTACAGGGCGTGCATGATCCGGGCGCGAGCGGCCTCGAGGTCGCGGTAGCTCTCGGTGCGCTGGACCGGGAGGTCGGCGCCGAAGCGGTGCACCAGGTCGCTGGCGTGACCGAGGGTCCTGGTCATCTGGGTCATGCGCCGATCGGGCTGGCTCACCGGTGGCCAGCTGGTGCTACGCAGGCTCCTGCCGATCGCGTCCCCGACCGAGACCAGGCGAGTGATGGGTTCGTCGCGGGTGTGCGCGCCTGCCCCGAACTGCTGCCCGGGCAGGCTGCTCCACAGCGTCGCCGCGGCCGCGACGAGGTCGGGCCAGCCGTGGAGGAGTCGGCCGGCGTCGTCGCCGGCGACGTCCATCAGGAGGTGGCGCGCCGTGTGGTCGACGTCGTGCAGCAGCTCGCCGACGGTGCGGATGTCCCGAGATGTGAGCGGGATCTGCGTGGTGTCGAAGAGCGCGTCGTCGACGTCGGCGAAGCCGCTCCGGTGGTCAGCATCCAAGGTCGCGTGCCTCCCGGATCAGGTCGCACAGGTCGACCACGAGCTGGGAGCTGTTGACCAGGTCGGGGCGGTGGGCTGGGAGCGGCCGGGTGAGTTCCTCCGCGGCCGTGAGCAGCTGCAGCGCGCTCTGCCCTTCGAGGTCCTCCTGGTCGACGTCGGGCAGCCGGTAGTCCTCGGGGAGGAGCGAGCTGGCCCGTGCTTGTGCCAGGTAGACGCCGAGACCGAGGGACTGCAGCGGTGAGTCTGGTTCCGCCCCTTCCCAGGCGCGGGTGGCGGCCTGGTGGAGCAGCTGGGCGATGGAGCCGAGGCGGTCCCAGGTGTCATCGGCGGTGAGGGTGTGCACGGGGTGGTTCCTTTCGGTCGGAGTCGTCCGGGATCGGGTCTGGTTCATGAACCCATGGCGGGGCCGGTCCCTGCTCTGGCGTGGATTGGGGCTGTGGATAACTCCGTTGTGTCGGCGGCTGGGCACAAACTGGTCTCGTTCGCCTAGGTCGCGCGGAGGTCGTCGGACGATCACCCCGCGGCAAAGTCGAGAGATTCGCACTAGTGTTGACTGATGGAGGTGGTCGAGATGAAGGTCCCGATGACGGTGCTGAGGGTCGTGACCCTCGGGCCTGCGCTGCTGGTGAGCTTCGTGCTCGCCGTGGTGGTGTTCGCGCTGCTGCCGCCGGCGCTGGGCCTGGTGCTGTTCCTGGCCTCGGCGGCCGTGCTGGGCGCGTTGGCGCTGGGCCAGCTCGAGGTGGTGGCGATCGGGTTGCTGACCCAGTCGCGGCCGGCGACGGAGGCCGAGTTCCGGGTGATGGCGCCGTTCCTGGCCGAGCCGGCTGGCCGTGGCGTCGACGTCGGTTCCCTGTACGTGCGTCGTGTGCAGCGGCCGCAGACGCCGGTGGCGTTGGCGATCGGGCACAGGGCGGTGGTCATCACGCCGGGCCTGGTGGAGGGGACCTACCGCGGCGGCGTGACCGGCGCGGAGGCGGTGGCGGTACTGGCGCATGCTGTCGGTCGGCGTCGTGCAATCCGCCCGCGGCTGGAGGCTGCGGTGCTGGCGGCCACGACGCCTTGGCGGATGGTGGTGGCCACCTTCCGCTGTGTGGGTCGGGCGTTTGCCTGGCTGCCGTTCATGCGGGTGGCCTGGACGCTGCGCGGCGTCGTGGGCGTGATCTGCGTGGTGCAGTCGGTCACTGAGGGCCGGACCTGGCCGGGGCTGCTGGGTGGGGCGGTCATCGCGCTGACCTACCTGGTGCCGACGGCCGGCCGCGTGATCGAGGCCCGGGCGGAGGTTGCTGCGGACCAGCTGGTGGTCGAGCTCGGGCTGGGCGGGGTGCTGGCGGGACTGCTGCGCCGCTACGGGCAATCCGATGACGCTCGAGCGGCTGGCAGCGCCTCGAAGCGGCCGCGGAGCCGCCTCAGCGGCCGCGGCTGCACCTGGTCCCCGGCTGAGCCGCTCGTGGGCAGTCCACGCACCTAGTCGTCGTCCTGGAAGCCGGACGTCGAGTGGTGGACGCAGCCGCGGCCGTCCCCGACGTGCGGCTTGTGGTTCATGCACGGCAGCGGGCCGAGCTTGTGCGAGCAGTCGACCCATCGCACGGTCGACTGACTGGGGGCGGCCGGGGTGATCGGGGCAGCCATCGCTGACACCTCCTGGCCTATCGGCGAGGGCCGCGGCGGCGGCCGAGCTGGGGGCGCTGGTAAGCGGCGGTGTCGGTGTGGTCGTGCTGCCGGCCCGATCGTTGGACCTGCGCGATCTCGGCGTCGGGGGAGGGGCCGGTATCGGCGGCCGCGGCCTGCGCGGCGGCTTCCTCGGTGGCCCGGATCTCATCGGCGCGCTGGCGGGCCTCTTCCTCAAGTGCTACTTCCTCGCGAGCGGTGTAGTCGCTCATGGTTACTCCCAGTGGATCCGCGGACCGGCACCGGCTGCGCCGGTCCTCCTGGTCTCCTAAGTCCGGCCCAGGCGTGGGGGCGATCACATGGTGCTCAGCAGTTGCCCCACAGGCCGGTCTCGGCGCCGTGGGCGTCCTGTGCGGCCGCGGCGAAGTCGGTCTCGCGAGCGAGCTGCTGGTCGGTGTCGTAGACCCGTGCTGCGCCGGCGGCCAGGAGCTCGCGGGCTGCGTCGGTGCCGGCGTGGTCGACATAGCGCAGCATCCGGCCGTAGCGGTCTCGGTCGGGCTGGCCGATGTCGGTGGTGAGGAAGACGGTGCTGCCAACCGGTGCCAGCTGCTCGAGCTGCTCGGTGGCTTCGGTGGAGTAGCACTCGGCCGGCGTCGGGGGATGGGCGACTTCGGGGGCGTCGATGCCGAGCAGGCGGACTCGGCCGAGATCGCCTCCGTCGAGGTCCTCGACGCGAAGCGTGTCGCCGTCGAGGACCACCACGACCCGGACTCGGGTCGCGGTCGCCTCGCTGCCAGCGGGGTCGGCGGGGGCGCCGGGCAAGGCAGCCTTGATCCCGCCGGCGGCGAGGACGGCGATCGCCGCGGTGGCGATGCCGCCGAGGGCCTTCACCTGGCCACCCGCAGCTGGGCCGCTCGCCGGCGCCGGAACCGCCCGCTGCTGTTCGCGGAGGCCGGGGGAGCGGGATGTTGGCCGGGATCTGCTCGTCGACGTCGAGCCCGCTCATAACGGCGCCGGCCGGGCAAGGTGCCGGCCGCCATGGTCGAGGTCTATGGCGTCCTCATCCCGCCCTACCGAGCCGGGGACCCGGTGGCCGGGGCGGCGGCGCTGGCATCCGGGTCCCGGCCGTGCTCGGACATCCGGCGGCGGGCGTTGTCGGAGATCTCGGCGGCGATGCCGGCCGACTGCCGGGCGCTGGTCGCAGCGTGGTCGACGACGTCCCCGAGGAGGCGAACGTCCTCATCAGCGCGGCCGAGCTCCTTGCCGGCAGTGCGGATGCTGCGGTCCAGGGTGACCGGTTCGAGCAGCGCCGGCGGAGTGACGTCCTGGCTGGCTCGGCGCGCGCTGTCGACGTGCTGGGCGGCGAGCTGCGCCACCGGCTTGGCAAGCGCGACCATCTCGCCGACGACCGCGATGCGTGGCTTCAGCTGCGCGACGTCGCCCGCGACGACGGGATTGGAGGGTTCGGCCAGGTCGAGGAAGCCGCGGGCCTCGGCGAGCGACTCCGAAGCGCGGTTGAGGTGCCCGAACAGCTCGCGGGTCAGCTCCGGCATCTCGTTGCAGCGGGTCTGGAGCCGACCCAGGTGCTCGCTGGCCGCCCCGAGGTAGAAGTCACCGCGGTCGGTGAGTCTCGCCTTGGCTGAGTCGAGCTCGGCGTCGTCGAGCACGCGGAGTGCGGAGGTGATCGTGGTCTGGATGTCCTCAACCACCCGTCGGGCGCGGCCCACGGCCCGCTCGGCGACGAAGACGGCGTCGGCGGCGCGCAGCGTGGTGTCGGTGGACGTCATGCCGATTCGCCTCCTCCGCTCTCGGGCGCCGGAGAGCTGCTGGGCGGAGGCACGAGCTCACACAGCCGGTCGAGCGAGGCCAGGGCCTGCTCGAGGTGATCGCGGACCTCCTGAACAGGGTCACGATCGGGGGTATCGGTGGGCGTGCTCACGGGCAGCTCCTTGGTGGACCGGGTACATGTCTCAGTCACCAAAGGAAGCCCGGCCCGCCGGGACGATCACCGAGCCGAAGAAATCTGGATCCGGCGCCGGCTCACCGAAGCCCGGTGGGTGTTCCTAGGGCTGGTCCCAGTTCATCGACTCCTGGCCGTCGTCGACGCCCTGGCTGATGATGTGGGCGGTGGCGTTGTGGGCGGCGCTGAGGTGCTTGTGGAGGTCGACCGCGAGGCCGCGCGCCTCCTCCAGATGGAGTCGCGCGACGCCGATCGCCATGGACGGATCGGACTCGTCGGGCATCGAGTCCATGCTGAGCACCTGGTTGGCCAGGGCCTGCTCGAGCGTGCTGGACAGCTGCGAGAATGCCTGTGGGAACGCGGCCGCGATGTCGGCGAACTCAGCGAGCTGGTCAGACGTCTCGGCCGGGATCCGGTCCCGCTCCCACATCGTGATCCGGTTGAAGCCGAAGACGTGTTCGCGAGCCGCCTTCGCGTGCGCTGTTGCCTCGAGTCCGCCACCGTCGTCCACCTGCTGCTCCTTCGGTCATGATGTGGTCTCTGGTTGTCGAAGTGTCGCTGATCGCGGCCGGTGTTCGCTCGGCCGACGGCGCGGCTGTGGATAACCGGTCAGGGGCTCCCAACAGGGCCGGGGGCGGGAGACTGAGCGGCCATGGACGACCAGGGGGCTCTGATCGCACGAAGGGCGTCAATGCCACTGCCGCGTGGTTCAACGCCCCGGCCGACGTGGAGGCCTACCCCCGGCGCGCCGCAGCGGTGGGGAGTGGAACGCCTACTGCGCGCCGGCACTATAAGCACTAAGGACGCCACCGTCGACGAGCTGCTCGACGACCTCGCCGAGGTGGCGCGACCAACGCCAATCGGCGAATGGCATCGCCGAGCTCGAGGCGGTTCTACGTTGCCAAGCTGCCGTGAGCTCTACAGCTGCGGCGTGTCGTGACCGCCGTCGGAGGCGGGCGGGAGTTCGCGCCGCCGGCGGCCGGCACCGAGCCGGCCCAGCGCCGGGTCCGTGGCGTCCGAGGGCGCTCCGGTGGCCAGCGTCTCCCGGATGTAGCGGTCGAAGCCGGGCATGGTGAATCGGAGCTCGCCGTGCCCGACCGGCTCGATGATGCCCTTGTCGATCAGGCGTTCACGGGGAACACCCAGCGCCTGGGTGGGTCGCTCGAGCGTCGCGGCGATCTCCGCGCGCGTCACCGTCGTGCTGCCGGCGCCCGCCATGACGGCCATGATCTTCTTCTCCAGATCGCTCGCGGCCGCCCAACGTGCGGAGTACATGGTGGTCAGCTGGTCGTCGGCGACCGGAAGCCCGGCGTTCACGTCGTCGATGTCGAGCACAACGCCCTCACGTGATGGGCGCGCCGCCTCCCAGGTGGCGTGTGCGAGAACCTGCAGCAGGTAAGGGAAGCCCTGGGCCTCCGACACGACCGCTTGCAGGGCCTGGGAGGTCCAGTGAACTCCCAGGTCGTCCGCGGGCTCGGCCACCGCCGTCTCCGCGGCCGCGGGTTGAAGTCGTGGGAGGGTGAGGAAGGTGCTGCGCTCCCCGAACGTGGCCGCCTTGACCAGGGCCGCGGGCGCCGAGGGCAGCCCGGCGCCGATCACGGCGAAGGGGTTGTCCTCCCGTTTCCCGGCCAGGTTCTGCATCGCGTTGAGAAGGACCGCGAGGTCGTCGCGCGCAGCGGCGTGCAGCTCGTCGACGAAGACGACCAGGCCCGCGCCGCCGCGGCCGCGCACCTGCCTACTCGTCTCGTGCAGGAGGTCCTCGAGGGCTGAGATCCGGGCGCCTCGCGGCGGGTCGCCTTCATAGCGGTCCGCCGACGCCGAGGCGCTCACCTTCACGACGCTGGGCACGCCGATCTCCACGCCGATTCGCTCCAGGCGGAGACCCCACCGTCCCTTCTCGGCGCGGGGCAGGATGTCGGCAGTCTCGATCGCTTTCCCGATCCGGCTTACCAGGTCCGGCAAGAACGGGGCGCTGCGTCGACAGGAGACCCAGGCGGTGATGAATCCATGCCCCTCAGCGTCGCGCTGTGCCTCGCGCAGGAGCGAGGTCTTCCCAACACCACGCGGGCCCTGAAAGACCAGGAGCGGACCACCCATCTCGCCGTAGGTTCCGATCCGGCTCAGGTAGCCGCGAATGCGGTTCTGCTGCTCCTCCCGGCCGGCCAGCACCCGAGGCAGCTCGCCCGGAGAGTAGGGGTTCGGCAACATCAGGATCTCCCATACATCTTGTTACACGTCAGCCATGTGTAACGACCTGTATGCCCGCGGCGCGCTGCTCAACGGGTGATGCCGCGCGCGTCGGCCGCGCCGCCGGCGAGCAGTGCACGGACCGTGAGACGACGGCGGGCCGCGCCGTCCGGACTCTCGGCCGCGGGACCGACCTCTTCGACGTCGCGACTGGGACGGCTATGTCGCACCGGCGGATGGGCGGCCTCGCTGAGAGATTCGGCCAGGTCCTCGACGTCGGCCTCCAGAACACGCTCAAGGAGGTCGGCGATGCTCGTCGGGGAGCCGTCGCACTCGGCCGCCAGGGAGGCGGCCAGTTGGTCGAGCGCGGCGTTGCCGAGCGCGGTGAAAATGACGAATCCGGGACCCGTGTTCTCAGTTTGGGCTGTGCTCATGGTCCACCTCGCTTCCTGGTCACCTAAGCCTCGATCCACCGATGAGGTCGGTCGGGTGAGCGTGCCGTGAAGTGAGAATGCCCTTACGTGCTGGAAGAATTTGACTTCTCTAGGGTCCAATTCACGCCATCACGAAGGGCATCTCGTAGATGCAACTTTGCCACACGCCCCGCGCGACCTCGGCGGTGTTCGATGATCCGAATCTCGTGTCGTCGGCCGGGCTGGTCCCGGTCCTCACACTGGCCCAGTCCGCGGGGCTCCAAGAACTGGCCCAGACGCATCTGATCGTCCCGACCGACAAGGGCGCGAACGCCGGACTGAAGGTCACCTCGCTCGTCGCGGGAATGGTCGCCGGCGCGGACAGCATCGATGACATGGCTCTGCTGCGCCACGGTGGGATGGGACGGGTGTTCGCAGGCGCCTACGCGCCCTCGACCCTAGGTTCGTTCCTGCGCTCGTTCAGCTTCGGTCACGTCCGTCAGCTCGACGCGGTCGCCTCGAGGTTCCTGACCCAGCTGGCTGCCCAGGCACCGCTGGTCGCTACCTCAAGTGACTCCGGCGAGAGGGTGTGATGGTCGACATCGACGACACCATCATCGAGGTCCACGGCTACGCCAAGCAGGGTTCGAGCTACGGCTACTCCGGGGTCCGCGGACTCAACGCGCTGCTCGCGACCGTGTCGACCAGCGCGTCGGCGCCGGTGATCGTGGCCCAACGGCTCCGGAAGGGATCGTGTGGTTCACCGCGGGGCGCGGCCCGGCTGGTCGCGGACGCGTTGAAGACGATCGGCTCGTTGTCCCCGGCGACGCCGTTGGTGCGTGCCGACTCCGCGTTCTACGGCTACGCCACGGTCGGTGCTGCGCTACGAGCTGGCGCCGATGTCTCGGTCACCGTCCGGATGGATCCCAAGGTCAAAGCCGCAATCGCCACCATCGATGACGATGCGTGGACCGCCATCGAGTACACCGACGCCATCTTCGACGAACCCACCAGCACCTGGGTCTCTCGCGCCGAGGTCGCCGAGATTCCGTTCACCGCGTTCACTTCCAAGAAGAAGGCGGAGCAGGTCACCGGACGGCTCGTGGTCCGCCGGATCCCCGACCTCAAACCCAGCGCCAAGAACGGTCAGGCCACTTTGTTCGACACCTGGCGCTTCCACGCGTTCTTCACCACCACCGACCCGGCCGTGGCAGACACCGTGGCCGCTGACAAGACCCACCGCGGCCACGCGATCATCGAACAGGTCCACTCCGACCTGAAGAACTCTGCGCTGGCGCACATGCCGTCCGGGGTGTTCAACGCCAACGCAGCCTGGCTGGTGCTGGCGGTCATGGCGTTCAACCTCACCCGAGCCGCCGCGACCATCACCGGCCCAGCCCTGGCCAAGGCCACCACCGCGACGATCCGCCGCAAACTCATCGCCGTCCCGGCCCGGATCGCCTCCTCGGCACGACGGATCACCATGCACCTCCCGGTCGGGTGGCCCTGGCAGGACGCCTGGCGACGGCTCTTCGCTCACGGCCAAGACCCGCCACCGATCGCGGCCAACTGACCGCAACGACGGCGCCGAAACCGTCGCCACCCTGGTGACCGTCCTCCGGCCTGGCAGCCGGCGGCATCATCTCCGCAAAGTCCACCCATTGGCGACTGTGCGCCTGAGTTCGCCGGACTCATAGTGGGGTAGCGCGGTGAGGCTGACGGTTCCGACGGTGGATCGAGGCTTAGCGAGGGGGCTCATGGCGGATACACACAACGCACAGTCAAGCCGATGCGGCTCCTGCCACTGAAGCCTGCTGAGGTCGTGGGCCTTCTGAAGTCGGCCGCGGAAACGGGATGTTCGGCGGGCGGCGGAACGCCGCGAGACCTCCCCGCGGCCCGATGAGCAGGCTTGGCGTGGGTCGGCGAGTTCAGGCGGTGATGTGCGCTGCTGCGAGGAAGCCGGCGCCGAGGACGACCACCGCCGACACCGGCGTGAAGAGCCCGGCTGCGATGTACAGCAGGCTCTCGACGACACAGAGCCCGGCCTTGCCGACGTAGGAGGCAACGATGGCGCCGGCAACGACGATGGCGGTCGTCAGCATCACCTGAGCGCGGGCTCTAATGTCGCGCTTCTCCGTTTGCTGGTGCTGGACGTCGAGGCGTGCCTCGTCGATGTAGAGCTGACACTCCTCGTCGGTCCAGTTCGCGGGTGGGAGCTTCGGCGCATCGGGGCTCGCGTGCGGGTGACGGGGAGGGTTCGATCCAGGAACAAAGACGATGAAGGCGTACCCGAAGAACAGCTTCGCCTCTTCGAATGCTGCCCGGACCGCCGTCCTGGCCCGCTCTCTGCGGCTGGTCACGGGCGTCCTTCGATGTGCCGGGCGATGGCAACTGTGACTGGGGTCGCAACCGCCTCGGGGAGGAACAACCACTGACCTGCCGGGTTCAGATCGATGAACCACCAGTCGCCGTCCTCGTCCTGGATCCAGTCCTGGGCCGAGTAGCCAACACCGACCGCCCGGCTGGCGACCAGGGCGAGTTCGCGGACGTTCTCGGGGACCGGTGTGGTCGTGAAGCCATGGTGTCCGGCGGGAGAGAGCCTCCAATCCAGCGGCAACTCGTCAGCGAGCAGAGTCGCCGACCATGCCTGTTGGCCCACCGTGACGATGCGAGCGTGAACTGTGGCGTTCACCTGGCGCTGAAGGATGAACGGCACCCGGGTGATGATCTCGGGTTCGGACAGGTCGGCAACCGTGGTGGGGACGATCCATCCGTTGCCGTCGCCGTCGATGAATGACCCCGGGCCGAGCGGCTTGGTTACCCAGTTCCCGTCACGGGGGATCGCATCAGGGTCTGTCGTCACGATCCACGACGGCACCGGCACTCCGGCTGCTGCTGCGCGCCGGTACTGGTACGGCTTGTTCTCCGCTCCGCCGAGCCGGTCCAGAGGTGTGAGCCACGAGAAGCGTTCGTCGCGCGCGAGGGCGGCGAGCGCAGACATCGCGCCAGCGCGTGATGCCCCTTCGGCTCCCGGAGCGCTCATCGCCTCGGCCCATCCAGCGGGAGCAAGGCGACGCAACCAGCCTGGTCCCGGTGCGACGTTGACACCAGCGACTTCCACCGAGTCGCTGCTGATGGTGACCGGTGAGCGGAGGAATGTTGCCGCGTCCATGATGACCGGGTCTTCACCGAGCTCGCCCAGGACCGCGGCGACATGAGCATCTGCTCGGTCGCCGACGATGACGGCCGCGTTCAGCGCACCACTCCGGCGTCGAGCATCAGCCCGGCGCGGTCGTTGTCGACGGTCTCGATCTGGGCGGTCTCGATCGTCCCGGGGAACGGTTTTGGATCTGACGCGTCAACCTGGGTGGGCACGCAGTTGCTGGAGTACAGCGATTGGCTTGAAGGACGCTTGGCCGGCACTTCAACGCACCACTCCGGCGTCGAGCATCAGCCCGGCACGGTCGTTGTCGACGGTCTCCACGGACGCTGTCAAGCGGGTCCCGGGGTCTGGGCGAGTGTCGGGATCACCGCCGTTGCTCGGCACCGCAGCGTCGTACAGGGTGGATTCGTTCATTAGTCGGTTCCTCCTGTCGTGGTCGGTCGGTCTGTTGGTTCGAGTCTGGACGACCACCGCGGTCTGGTTCGGCAGCACACGCTTCCGGTCGCCCGGACCCTGGTCAGCTGGGAGCCTTGTCGACGGCAGCCTCGGGTAACCAGATGTGCTCGAGCTGCTTGGTGAGCTTCTGGGTGTAGTCCTGGACCTGTACGAGATACCAGTTCTGGAACGCGGTGGGGAACAGAAGCGCGACCGCGAGGACGGCGGTCCCCAGCCGCCGCTTCCAACGGCGCGGGAGAAGCTCCGCGTAGTCGGCAGCTTCGAATGCGTTCATGGGTTCACGATGGCAGAAGCCTCCGACATTCAGATTGGCTCTGCACTCCGCGGGCGGCCGAACCTCCGACCGGAACGCCCTTGGTGATTCCTGAAGTGTGAGCGGTCGTCCGCGGGGTCGATCTCGGGTCAGGCGGTGTCCCTGTTCGGGAACTCGGAGCCGTGTCGTGTCACGGACTCCTACTTACAGAGTGTCTGGGCCGTGCCGTCGTGCCTACCGGCGGGGGCTGCGGTGTACTGGGTTCGAAGAGCCGTGCTCTTGTCCAGTACCCGCGTCGCGCCGGAGCCTCGGGGCGTCACGGTCGGTGGATTCGGCGTCGTGTTCGCCGAGTCCAACCTGCCGAACCAGCCGGTAGCGCAGTTCGCGGGCGGGGGTGTCGCCCAGGGGTGCTGCTGCGACCAGGGCGCGGGTAGCGGCGCCGATGTCGTGGCCTTGCTCGTGGGCCTGTTGCAGCATCGCCGCGGTGGCGGGCCAGTCGCCCTGCTCCACCAGTCGCGGGTCGACCTCGCGGGCCAGCGGGGCCCAGCGTTCCGCCGGCGACTTCGCGGCCGCGGCCTCGAGGCGGGCGCGGATCTCGTTGCTGCTGTTCAGCTCGGCCTGGGCGGCCTTACGGGGATCGGCGTCCCACGCCTTGATGGCGTCGCGCAGGTCCCGCCGCGACCGCAGTTGGGAGAGCTGCAGTCGGGCGCGCACTTGGTCGGTGCCCGGCGCCCAGGCGCGGCTGGGCCGGGCGGCAAGGACCCGCATCGCGGCCACGCGGGCCTGCTCGGGCGCAAGGTCGTCGAGCCGCTCGGAGAGCAGCTGGTCACCCAGCGTCTGGCCGCTGGCCAGCGCCGCGGTGAGTGCCGCGGGGCCGCGGTGGGCGAGCAAGTCGGCCGGGTCCAGGCCCTCGGGGAAGCGGGCGTAGCCGGGGTCGAGACCGTGCGGGGTGAGCATCCAGAAGTCGCGCTCGGCCGCGACCTGGCCGGCGAGGTCGGCGTCGGTGGCCACGATCGGGTCGCGGCCGATTCCGCCGAGCTGGGAGGCCTGCTCGTCGGTCAGTGACGTGCCGAGCGGGGCCACGCCGAGGTAGCGGCCGGCGCTGGCCAGCGTGACCGAGATCGCGTCCATGGGGCCCTCGACGATGACCGGGACGGCGCCCTCGGCGAGGAGTTCGTCGACGACGCCGTACAGCTGAGCGCCCTTGTGGAACAGCGGGGTGTCGGCGGTGTTCAGGTACTTCGGGCCGCCCTTGTCGGCGTCGGTGAGGTCTGGTCGGCGTCGGCCGACGAACCCGAGCACCTCACCGTTGTGGACTACCGGGAACATCACTCGGTCCCGGAACCGGTCGATCAGTCGGCCGGTGCTGGCGGTGGTGGCGACCCCGGTGGCCAACATCTCGGCCTCACTGACGCCACGCTGGCGCAGGTGGTCGACCAGGTTGGTCCACCCGGCCGGCGCCTGTCCGGGACGGAAGTGCTCGTGCCCGGCGATGTCGATCCCGAACCGGCCGGTGAGGTGGTCGCGACCCCATGAGTCGGTGAACCCGGACTCAAAGAAGGCCTGCGTGATCTCGTTGATCTCGATCATGCGTTCGCGCGTGACGGGGAAGGAGTACCACTCATCGGCCCGCTGGTACATGAGGCGGATGTCGGCGTCGGTCGGCTCGAGCGGGGTGCCGCCGAGGTCGCGGATGTACGCGGCCAGCGTCAGGTCGCCCTCGACGAACTGCTGCTCGTCGACGTTGTCGGCCGCCGACGGGGCGACGTCGACCTGGTCGATCGCCTCGTCCGGCTCGGGCTGGTCGACCAGGTGGTTGTCATCGGCCTCGAGGTCGTGCGGGAGCGGCCATTCGATGTCGTCGGGGTGGTCGACCAACGTGGCCGGGTCGGGCTCGACGCCGTCCCACATGTCCACCGGCGGCTCGTCGAAGTGGTAGTCGTGCTCGTGCTCGTCGGGGATCGGTTCGAGCGCGATGGAGGTTCGCCACACCAGCGCCTGGCACTCGTCGACGTCGTCGGAGGGCAGGGCGGACCCGGACGAGAGCAGGGCTTCGAGCTGCCAGCCGCGCTGCAGTCCGTGGTCGACGTTGGAGACCAGCGCGGGCCACCAGGCGCTCGCCTGGATGCGGGCGGCCCGCTCCTCGCCGAGCAGTTCGGGCAAGTGTGCTGCCCAGCTGGTGGTGACCCCCTCGCCGTGAGAGCCGTCCCCGACCTGGACGGCCACGGCGGGCGAGAGGTGGCGTGCCATGCGCCACCACAGCGCCGCCGCGGCGTGCTCATCAGGAAGAGGTCCGGCCCCAGTGTCAGCCGACGTGGCGGTGCGGAGCAGCTGGTGGGCCTCAACGCCGGTGCGTGACATGGCCGCGAGCCGTTCGGCAAGGAGCGGGGTGAACTCGTCGCCGCGGACCTGCGGGGCCAGCGAGTAAAGCAGTTGGCGCCATTCCGTGAGCGCTGGGGTGTGGTCGCCGGTGATACGCCGGTTGAGCCGTCGCTGGTAGGTGGAGGAGGCTTTCTGTAGCTGCGGCGCGCCGGTCGCGCGACGGTCGTCGACGGGGACCTGCATGGCCGCTCGCCAGACCTCGACGTCGGCCACCGTGTCGGTGTCGGGTCGGATCCCGTTCTGCGCCCAGGTCGGCAGCGACGTCTGTGCCGCGGCCCGGCGGCGGACCTCGTTGGCGAGCTGGTCGACCAGGTGCGCGCGCTGGTCGAGGTAGGCACCCCAGTGCGGGTCGTCGGCCAGTCTCTCCGGTATGCCGGGCATCCAGGGCAGTGGGCCGGTGCCGGCGTTGCGCATGCCGGAGGCGTCCAGCCGCCAGTCGAGCACCGCGGCGCGGTCCTCGGCCGAGACCAGTTCTCGGTCGCTCGCGGCCGCGCGCATCGCCTCCACGGGGCTCTCACCCGCGGCGCCAAGCAGCAGCAGATGGGCGCGCAGCGTGGGCCAGGCAGCCTCATCGGCCAGGCCGGGAAGCAGCTGGTCGACGATGCTGTCCAGGGCCTCGACGACATCGGGACCGACGACGTTCTCGGCCGCGACGTAGAGGCTGTCGAGGTAGCGCTGGGCTGCCTCACCGAGCCGGGTAGCGGGGTCGGCCTGCTCGCGCATGAGGCTGGTCGCGGACCGCTGGGCGTCGTCGCGGGCCAGCATCGACTCGAGGATGTCGGTCGGGGTCAGCGGGCGGACCAGGGTCGGGTGGATCACCGAATGCGGGTCGCCGTCCCCGACGACCTCGAGATAGACGTGGTTGCCGCTCTTGCCCCGGGTGAGCATCGTGTAGAGCTGCTGGCGCGACTCGGTGCCGGTGGCCAGCCCGTGCATGGTGTCGGCGGTGACGCCCTGGGCGGTGTGCACGGTGCAGGCGTAGCCGAGCTCGGTGGAGGCCCCGACGTACTCCTGGGGGAGGCGGACGGTACGGCCGTGCTGGGTGTGCTGCACGGTCAGGTCGCCGCCCTCGTGGAGGCCGACGACGGTCCACCGATCGCCGTTCTTGACCCAGTCGGTGGCCGAGGTGCGCAGCTTGCGGTCGTTGGTGCGGGTGATGATCAACTCGCCAATGCTGGCCTCGTTGCCGTCGGCCAGGCGCCGGGCCAGGCCGGGCCTCGCGGGGTCGGCCCCCGCGAGTCGGTGGGCGCGGGCCTGCTGGTTGAGCTCGCTGACCAGCTCGCGGGTCGGGGCGAGCATGATCGCGTCCAGCCCTGCTGCACGGTCGGCCTGCCAGGCCGCGAACACGTCCTCGGTCATCGTGGCCAGGTCTCCCACGTGCACCCGGTCGCGGTCGAGGTAGAAGCCCAGGGCCTCGCCCTTGCCCTCGCGCAGCGCCAGCGAGGCGGCGCCTTCGGCCGGGTCGGTGAACCGCACGAGCTCGGTCAGCTGCAGCGCGCCGTGGGTGGCGCGGATGTCGCGCAGCACGCCGCCGGCGCCGATCGCGGCGAGCTGCTGGTCGTCGCCGATCAGGCGGACGCTGCCGCCGCGCTCGAGGACGTGTTGCACGGCGATGTCCAGGGAGAGCGTGTCGGCCATGCCGGCCTCGTCGATCACCACGAGCGTCTGCGGGCCAATGCCGGCGACCCAGTCGGGCGCATCGCCGGTGATCAAGGAGTGGGTGAGTTTGGCGAGGGTGTCGGTCTGGGTGTCGGTCTGGGAGCCCATGGACTGGCGTAGGGCGTCCGCGGCCGCGGCTGAGGGGGCGAGGCCGATCACGCTGCCGCCGCCGTCGGTCCAGGCCTGGGCGAGCGCCCGCATCGCGGTGGTCTTGCCCGAGCCGGCGGGCGCGATGGCCAGCTGCAGCCGGGCGCCGGAGGTGGCCATCTCCTTGACCAAGGTGGCCTGGCCGGCGTTTAGGGTGACCCCGTTGGCTTCGGACTCCAGGAGAGCCAGTGCGACGTTCTGCTCGTCGACCGCGTAGCCGTCGCGGCGACCGGCGGCCTCCACCAGGCGCTCTTCGGCGGCCAGGACCTTGCTCGAGGTGAACAGGTGGACGCCGCCGACGGTGTAGACCGAGGACCCGTCCAGCTTGCGCAACTCGGGCGGCTCGGAGATCTCGTCGAAGGGGCGAGTGATGCTGATCGAGCAGCCGTCAAGGACCTCGCTGACCAGCAGGCCGACGACGGTGCTGACCTGGTCGGTGGGCACGTTGGCGGCCCGCACCTGGCGCTGGGCCTCGGCGTAGACGTGCCAGTACTGCCAGGTGGCGCGGCCGCCTTCCATCGTCGTCACAATCCGATCGCTGATCTTGGCGAACCACGCCGCGTCGGCGACCGGGGCGGTCGCGGCGGCGGTCGGGTTGAGTGCGCCGTGGAGCATCTGCTGGAGGTCTCGCGGTGAGCCGAGGACCTCGACCGCCTCGCGGTTCCAGGCCTCCCGCTGCTCGGCCAGCGAGCTCGGCTCGTGCTTGGCCTCGCGGGTCTCCAGCGTGGCCCGCTGGGCCAGCTGCAGCGTCTCGATCGGTGTCGGCGGGCGGCCGTGGGATGCCTGGAACTCGGCGGCCAGCACCTTGCGGCGGGCCTCGACGCTGACGCGGCGCTTGGAGAAGCGGTGGTTGAGGTCGGGGTCGACGCCGACGATCTCGCGCACCGGCCGCTTCCGGGCGGCGGGATTCGGGCGCTCCGCGAACCGCACCCCCAGCGCGTCGCCCAGGTGCCGCTCGAGCGCAGTGTTGTAGGTCTCCGAGGCAGAGACCTTGGCCTTGTAGAGCAGCCGGCCGTCGATCGCCAGCCACTTCCCGTCGAGGGTCTGGACCTTGTTCGCGACCGCGACGTGGGTGTGCAGATCCGGGTCGCCGGCGCGGGAGTCGCGGTGGGTGAACGCCGTGGCCAGCAGGCCGCGGACGTTGACCTGGCGGATCCCGTTGGTGCCCTGGCGGGTGAACAGCGCCTTGGTCTCGATGAAGTGCAGCGCGTCCTTGATCGCCGCCTGGTGGGCGCGCTCGATGACCGCGGCGGTCTTGGGGTCGGCCAGTGCCCACAGCGTGGAGACGCTCTTCACCGGCGAGAAGGTGAGGTCGTATCCGGCCACGGCGTTGGTCTTGGGCCGGGAGTGCTTGGCGATCGTGGCGGCGAGCTCGCGCGCGTCGGCAGGCTCGCGGCCGTGCTCGGCCCGGAAGAAGTCACGCCCGACCTCGGTGCGAATCCGTGCCCGCTCCTGCGCGGGGACCGGCCAGTCGCCCGGCAGCCCGGCGGCCTCGTTGACGGCCGCGAGGCGCTTGGCGACCTCGACCCGGAAGGCGCTGACGTCGTTCTCGAAGACCTTGTACGGGGTACCGAGACGAGCGGCCGCCTTGTAGTCGGCCTCGGTCGGGCTCGCGACGTCGGCGCGACCGACCCGCAGATCCAGCTCCTTGATCCGCTGGTCTGCGAGGGGGTGGTGGCCGGCGCCGAACAGTGCCGACATGTGGTCGGCGGTCACGATGTCGCCGGCGTTCAGGCCCTCGATGCCCGCCATGCCGGACCCGACCCACACGCCGGGAGTCTCGCCCTTCTCGGTGTAGTAGCTCGCGAGCCCGACGTGACCCTTGTCGGTGGCGTCCATCGCTGCGACCTGGCGGGTCAGGTAGTCGTACCCCGACCCGGCCGTCAGCTTGTGGAGGCTCATCGTCACGGGCACCTACGTCCGATCGGGGCCTCGGAACGATCAATTTCGCAGCGAAGTTTCGTCTGTTCTTTCTATTCGGCGAACCGGGAATGCACTAGGTGTGTGGAGGTTGGGGTGCGACTGAGTTCGAGGGGGGACGCTGGGGCGCTCGGGAGGGGCTCAGCGGTGTCGGTGTGAGGGTGCTGGTCGGGTGAGGCTGGTGAGGGTGTTGGAAAGGTTCTTCGGCGGTGGTGATCGCTCGGGGTCCGGGTTGTGTCCTAGGTGACTGTCAGAGTCCATGTCGACACGAGCGAGGGATGACCGGATGAGTCAGCAGACGATGCGCCAGAAGGCGCGACGTGACGCGCGGAGTGTCACGTCGAAACGGAGGGCTGCGCTCTTCGAGCGCGCCAAGCGGCTGGAAGACCTGGCGGTGCAGGTGATGACTGCGGTCGGAGAGCGGGACGCTGCGGTGGCCGAGGCAGAGAAGCGGGCTGGGGCCGCGCTGCGCGAGATGACGATGGTCGAGGGCGTGACACTGCGCGAGGCCGTCGAGTGGTGCGGCGACCAGATCGGCGTGCGAGAGGCGACGCGGCTGCGGCGGCTGGCCGAGAACGACCAGGACGCCGAGAAGGGCGACGAGGACGGCGCTAGGGCGCCGGCCGCGACGGCTGCGCCCGCCGCGAGTGGGGGAGCGGGTGCCGGTACGGCGGTTGGATGACGCCGGCCTCGCGGCAGTGACTGCGGCGATCGCGGACCCGAGGGTGCTCGCGCGCTACCGGGCCAAGGTCGCCACGGTGCCGGGGAGCGAGTGCCTGTGGTGGACCGGGGCGGTTGCGGGCCGGTCCGAGCGTGACCGCACGGACGGCGGCGGACATGGTCTGTTCTGGTTTGCGCCGGGACGGGTGATCATCGCGCACCGGTTCGCGTTCGCGGTGATGAACGGTGTGGACGCGCTCGCCCAGGCGCGGCTGCTCGGGCACCGGTGTCACAACCCGCTGTGCCAGCGGGTCGCACCGGATCACGTGGTGGCGTCGAGCGCGGCGCAGAATCGGCGCGAGTGGTCGGTCCAGCGGCGGCTGCCCTACAGCCCACTGGCCGACCCGCGCGGCCCGCGTCGGCGGGCTCGGGAACTTCGCGACCTCGCGCGTGAGGACCCGCAGCTAGTGGCCGACGACCTCGCGCGACTCCAAGAGCTACTGGGCGAGCAACTGACGCTGTGGTGAGCGACGCGGCGTCACCACAGCGCCGCCTGGGCTCCGGCACCGGCCGGTGCGTGCTGGGCGCAGTCGGTGGCCAGCAGATGGCGGCCGTCGCTGGTCGACCAGCACAGCGAGTCCAGACAGGCATAGTGCTCGCACCCCATCCGAACCAACGGCGGGCAGTCGGGGCCGACGAAGCCGGAGAGGAAGTTGATCCGGCGCAAGGGACGCCCGCAACGGACACAGCACTGCGGGCGGCGCGCCTGCCGGATGGTGGCCAAGGGATCACCCGGCCTCAGCGGCGAGGTCGAGCCGTGCAGACGCGGCGGTGGCAACGGCGGTGATCTGCGCGGCGAGCGCACGCAACTCGGCGGGCGTGCCCTCAATCGCGATCACGTCGTCCTGGGCGAGAGTCAGGACCGGGCGGCGGTGCTCCCCAGCACCCACCCAGTCTTCGCCCGGGGTGAGGACCTGGACGCTGGTCTCAGCGGCGGCCAGCCACTCGATGTGTGCGCTCATCGGATCACCTCGACGGGGAAGGTCGTGGCGGTGTTCGGCGTCTGCTT
>NZ_LMSQ01000019.1:0-4316 GCF_001429525.1 Nocardioides sp. Soil796 | reverse complement strand
CTCGGTCTCGCGGACCCGGTTGGTGGCGTTGCCCTCGGCCTTGCCGAACGTGGCGTCGATCAGTGCGTCGAACGTGGCGTCGGTCATGGTCTGCTGGATCAGCCGCTCGGCCTCGACCTGGAACGCGTCGACGTAGGTGAAGGTCAGCCCGAGCGCGTCGCGGGCGGCCTGGACGGCGGCCTTGGCGTTGCGGGTGTGGCGGATCGAGAACGACGACTCGCANGACCGGGGTGACGAGGATGCGGAACGCGCTGGTGCCGTCGTGGCTGTTGAGCGCGGCGATGTTCAGGTCGACGCGGTCGGTGCCGCCGACCGTCAGTGAGTCCGGCAGCTGCATGGTGATGAACACCTGCCGCCCGCCGCGCAGCGACCCGGCGGTGTCGAAGATCGCGCCGGACTCGTCGGCCAGCAGGTTCAGGAAATCGGCGTGGTCCTCGTTCTGCAGCGGCGTGTAGCCGCCGCCGACGACGCCGAGCGCCTCGGGTGCTCCGGTGAACGGGTTGGTGCGCACCGTGGCGAAGCCGGGGACCTCGATGGGGGTGACGCCGCCGTCGCTGACCTCGGCGGTGGTGAGAGGCAACTTGCGGACGTCCCAGCCGCCCAGGTGCCCGAGCCTCATGGCCTCCTCGGCGGTGAACGCGCGGTCGCGGACGGTGGTGCCGAGCCGGTGCCAGGCGTCCTTGCGGGCGAAGACGGCCGCTGCCTGGGTGCCGTGGGTCTCGATCTCGTGTGCCATGTCGGTGGTCCTCCTGTGTCGGAAATCAAACGAACTGCGTTCATTCTATTCTTTCTATTCCACTGAGGGCGGTTCTCCACAGGAAGAACCGCCCTCAAGGGGAGAGGGTGGTCAGGCCGCGTCGGTGCTCGCGTCGTTCTCGACGGCCTCGGCCTCGTCGTCGGTGGCGCTTTGGTCGCTCGGCTCCTCGCCGATCAGCAGCCGCTCGACGTCGCTGGGCTGGTAGCCCCACTCGATGAGCGCGGCGAGCATGCGGGCGTCCCACTGGCTCGGGTTGCGCCACGTGTGTTTGCCGATGGAGTCCTCCCACGCCGCGACGACGGCGGCGAGTGTGGTCATGATCGCGCCCTTGGGGCTGGTGGCCCGGGTCGCGATCTTTTGGCACTCCTCGTAGCCTGCGCCGTAGTAGCCGCTGGGCACGTCGATGCCGAGCAGGCCGAACAGCCTCGGGTGCCGGTGCTCCATGGCCTTGCTCAGCGTGTGGTGGCCGGTGACGACGGCCTCGCAGATCAGGGCCTCGGCACCCTTCGGCGCGGTCTTGCGGGCCACGAACGTACTCAGCCAGTCCCGGCGCACGGTCTCGGCGCTGGCCCAGGCCTTGTTGTTCGCGATGACGCGGCGGCGCTCCTGGCGGCGGGCCTCGGCCTCGGCCTCGGCGGCGGCGTCGGTCCCCGGGTCGTGAGCCTCGGCGTCGTCGCCCTGGTCGTCGTCGGTGCGACCGACACGGCTCCGGTGGACGAGTCCGCTGGCCTCGATGTCGGTGACCACCCACAACAGCCGGTAGACCTTCACCGGCTCGGCGTACTCGTCCTCGGCGTCGGCGTCGGCGTCCTCCTCGCCCTCGGTGGCCTCCGGCTCGGGGTACTCCCAGTCCTCGGTGACGATCACCGCGACGCCAGAGAGGTTCGGCCACTCCTCGACCGGCACCGGCTCGCCCTCAGGGGTGCGCATGTCTTCCAGCACCAGCGACCCGTCCGTCTCGTCGGCCTCCTGCGCGGAGAGCACTGGCAGGCCCTCGGCCCGCAGCCGCACGACCTCGGCGGCGTACGCCTCGCGCTCGGCGGCTTCGTCGCGCAGCTTCTGGGCGACATGCTCGACCGAGTCGCCCCAGCGCGTGGTCCGTGCACGCTCCAGGCGCTCGGCGGCATCGGGGTCGTGCTCGAACTCGGCGAAGATCGCGGCCTCTTGGAGAGTCAGGTCGCCGGATTCCNCGGTTGCGGGTCTGGTCGGCCTTGGTGACCGCCAGGGCGGCGTTCACGGTCGGGCGGTCGATGGAGGTCCGCTTGGCGATCTGCGCGGCGCTCACACCGATCAGGGCCAACTGCTCGACGCCCGCAACGATCTCGGTCTCGCGCATCCCGGCGCGGTGGATGTTCTCCACCATCTGGTCCCCGATCCGGTCGGCCTCGTCGGGCAGGGGGACGACGCGGGCCGGGATGAATCCGGTTGGGGTGCCGACCTCGGCGGCGGTGACGGTGCGGCGCTGGCCGCGCAGCAGGACGTACTGCCCGTCCTCGTTGCGGTAGACGGTCACGGCCTCCAGCACGCCGCGCTCCTTGATCGACTTGCGGAACTCCTTGTGGTCGGCGCGCAGGTCGGTGCGGACGTTGCTGCCGATGATGATGTCGGCGGGGTCCAGGTGCAGGAACTCCTCGGTGGCCTCGCGAGCGAGGGTGTCGATGGGGGTCTGGATGGTGTCGGTCATGCGGCTGTCCTCCGTGAGTAGAATAGAAAGAACTGACAGGGCTAAGCCTGCCAGTGGGAGCCGACGTCTACCCGCCCTCGGGCCGGACCTGTGGAAAGGTGGGCGCGTCTCCGATGGTGGGGATAACCCGCCCGCGTAGGCGCGGCCTCGGCTGGCGTCGCGTCGAGGCGCGGCTGCGCCCCTCGGAGCTGGAAACGGAAGGAAACGCGGGACGGTGAGAACAGCTGCGCAGTGCCCCGGCCGGGAATGCAGCGGCGTTGGTGTTAGCGGCCGCAGCCGGCCGCCGGCGGACGAGACCAGGGAGTGACCAGGTGACGAGCCAGACCACGATCCCGGTCGGGATCTACTGGAAGCCCGGCGTGTGGGACCTCGCCCGATCGGCGTACATCGCGGACCTGGACACCGACCCGGACTCACCCGGTGCCTTCGTCGGCTGGCTCGCCCAGGCGCTCGAGCTGCACGCCCGCCGCGCGTCACAGCAGCGGGCCGACATTGCCGCGGCCGCCGAACGTCATCGCGCGCAGGTGAGTACCAGGAAGAGCTTCAGCAAGAAGCACGACCTGCCTGCCTCGACGATCGAGGCGGTCGAGGACGCGATCGTCACCGACCGCCAGGAGCTCGGGCGCGCCATCGGTCGCTCGGCGTTTGCCATGGAGGCGGTCATCGTGGCCGCCGACGAAGCACGCCGGCGCCTGGGCCGCGAACTGCCTCCGCCTCCGCAGAAGCTCAGCAACCGACCGCCGCGGCGCCGGCCGGCACACTTCAGCTGACCTCGCCCCGGTCCGCTCGAGCTCGGCCGGTCGGCCAGGCCAATCTTGTCGAAAGCGGCCCGTTGTGTCGGCGGCCGCGGCTACTGTCTGGCTCGCCCCGATCCGGTACCCGAGAGCCGGATCGGGGCCTTCTGCTGCCCGGGGGGGCCTCGAGCCACGTTGCGCCGGCACTGATCGCTCCCCGGGCCCCTGGTCGACCTAGGAGACTGCGGGACGGCACGCGTCCTGCCTGAACCTAGGAAGAGCGCATGTCGACAGGGACTGCTGCACAGATAGGTGACATCTGAATCTGCGTCGATGTGTCGGCGCTGGAAGGATGTTCCCCATGCCAAAGGCGTTCCCCAAGGAGTTCCGCGAGGACGTGATCCGGGTCTACAAGGACTCGGACTCCTCAGTTGCCCAGGTCGCGAAGGACTTCGGCATCTCGCCGTCGTGCCTGAAGCGATGGCTCACGATCGACGAACGGAACTCATCACGATCATCAGGTCGTATGAGCCCGACGACTGAGTCCGATGCGCTGCGTGAAGCGAACAAGCGGATCAAGCTGCTCGAACAAGAGAACGAGGTCCTGCGTCGCGCTGCTGCGTACCTTTCGCAGGCCAACCTGCCGGGAAAATGATGTACCCGCTCGTCCGCGAGCTGGCCGCAAAGGACGCCCCGCTGCGGGTGACCGTCGCGGTGACGTGCCGGGTCCTCAACATCGCACGCCAGCCCTACTACCGCTGGCTGAAGTGCCCGGTCACCGACACCGAACTGGCCGCCGCCTACCGCGCCAACGCCCTGTTCGACGCGCATCGTGACGACCCTGAGTTCGGCTACCGATTCCTGGTCGACGAAGCGAAGGAGGCTGGCGAGTCGATGGCCGAGCGGACGGCCTGGAGGATCTGCTCCGAGTTGGGTTGGTGGTCCTCGCACGGCAAGAAGCGCGGCAGCAACGGCAAGAAGCCAGGGCCGCCGGTCCACGACGACCTGTGCGCCGTCGTCGACAAGCACGGCGTGACGCGGCACGAGTTCAAGGCCGACAACGCGAACGAACTCTGGCTGGCCGACTTCAAATGCCGACGTCGGCATTTGAAGTCCTATGCCGACGTTCGAACTATGCCGA
>NZ_LMSQ01000018.1:1158226-1236483 GCF_001429525.1 Nocardioides sp. Soil796 | reverse complement strand
ACAGCCACGCACTGTCACCGATGTGCTGATACAGAATCGTCACCGATGTCCTGCGACATAACAGATGTGGCCGCATTTCGTGTCCAAACCATGCACCTGCACGATCCGGGTCGCAGTCCAGCGAGCGAGCCGGCCCGGCCCGCGGGGCTACTCGCTGGATGAAGGTGACGGCTCGACGGCGCCGCTGGGCTCGGGCTCGTCCGAAGCGGGTGCGTCGGAGCCGCCCGAGGTGCCGGTGTCGAAACCACAGACCTTGGCCTCGTAGTCGACCTGCTTGGTCAGCCGCGACTTGCCGGCCTCGTGTGCCTCGGCGACCGTGCCTTCATAGATCTTGCCGTCCTTCGACTCGCGGTTGACCGCGGGTACGTCGGCGCAGAGGTGGAAGACCTCACCGGACTTGGTCCAGTAGACGAGGTTCTCGCCGACGACGTCCTCGACCTGGTTGGTCTCGTCGGTGTACTGCTCGACAGAAGGCGAGTCCCATTCGATCCCGAACAGGGTGGCGACGGCCATCACCGCGATGCCGATGCCGCCGGCGATCGCCTTGTCCTTCTTGTCCATCGTGTCGTTGAGGAAGATCATCACGATCAACGGCAGGAACGCGATCACCGTGATGATCGCGCCGAGCTGGTTCTGCACGAAGAACCGCACGGTGTCCTGGCGCGAGGCCGGATCGAGCCGGTTCGCCTTCTTCCACAGGAACGAGCCACCCATGGCAAGGGCGCCGATCACCACGATGAGTGCGATCAGCAGGACCATGTTGACGTCGTCCTGGCGCAGCACGTAGAAGATGCCGAACATCTCTCCGGCGATCGCGAGCACCCACAGGGTCGCGGCGATGAGCCGGAACGTCGTGGCCTTCTTGTTCGCCTCGGGCGTCGGCTTCCAGGTAGGGCCGGGGTCCTCGACGTCGCCGCCACCGCCCGAGCGGCCGGCGCCGCCCTTGGGTGCCGGGGCCTTGTCGGCGCGGACGACCTTCTTGCCGGATCGAGACTTCTCGGTCATGTGGGTTGCTCCCGGAATGCGTAGCCCTGGCAGTGACGAGGGTCAGCATCCCATGACGGACACGAAGTGGGCTACAGGTCGAGGGCGCGGTTCACCCACGTCGAGGTGACCTCCATGCCGACCTTCTCGTAGAGGCCCAGTGCCCCGGTGCGCGAGTCGGTGCTGAGCTCCGAACGGGTGGCGCCGTGTTCCCGCGCGACTGTGAACGAGTCGGAGAGCAGTGCCTGCGCCAGGCCGCGGCCGCGAAGATCCTTGCGTACGGCGAGCTTCTCGATGAAAGCGCCGTACTCGCCGTCGATCACGAACGAGACCCCGACGACCGCGTCGGCCTCGTCGGCGACGACCCGGAGGTTCCACGGCTGGAAACCCGGTCGCTCCATCACCTTGGCAGCGAAGTCCTCGAACGGATCGCGTTCCCGCACCGACCACTCGAGGAATGCGTCCTCGACGACTGTCCAGACAGCACGGGCCTCGTCGGCTCGCGCCTCGCGCAGGGTGAACCCCTCGGGCAGCGGCCTAGGCTCAATCGCCTTGCCCGGTGGGAGTTCCAGCCCCCACGACGTCCAGCGAACCCGGTAGCCGCGGGCCTCGAGCAGCCGGTCGCCCGGAGATCCCTGCGGCACCGGCATGCCCAGCAGCGGTGCACCGGCGCGGCGGGCGTGCTCCTCGAGCCACTCGGCGATGAACGTGCCGATGCCGCGGCCGTGGTACGCAGGGTCGACCGCCGCGTCGGCCCTGCTGCCGAGCGAGCGCTCGCCGTACCCGATCAGGCGGTCGCCGTCGAGGACGCCGATGGTGGAGGCGGCCAGGTCGAAGCTGGGGCGCTGCCAGTCGCTGACGATGTCGGCCTCCTCGATGGCGACCTCGCCGATGTCGGCCAGCTCCTCGGCGGCCATCAGCGCGGTCACGGCCGCTGCGTCGTCGAGGGCGAGGGGCCGAGTGGTCAGGCCTGCGAGGAGGGGCATGTCCCGATTGTCCGGTCAGGGTCGCCCGGGGCGCACCTGGTTTTCAGGGACGACGAAACCGGCCGGCCCCAAGGGGACCGGCCGGCTGGCGCATCAACAATCCATGGTTCGAGGCGCAAGAACGCACGGTTCGCGCATCAAGAAGCCACGGTTCGTCAGGCGTTCTTGATCGCGGAGACGTCGAACTTGAGCTTGACCTTCTCGGAGACGAGCACGCCGCCGGTCTCGAGCGCGGCGTTCCAGGAGAGGCCCCAGTCCTTGCGGTTGACGGCGATCTCGCCCTCGAAGCCCACGCGGACGTTGCCGAACGGGTCCTGGGCGGAGCCGGTGAACTCGAACGGAACCGTGACGGGCTTGGTGACGTCCTTGATGGTGAGGTCGCCGGTGACGGCCCAGTCGTCGCCGTCCGCCTCGACCTTGGTGGTGGTGAACGTGATGGTCGGGAAGTTCTCCACGTCGAAGAAGTCGCCGGAGGCCAGGTGGCCGTCGCGGTCGGCGACACCGGTGTCGACGCTGTTCACGGCGATGGTCAGCTCGGCCTTCGAGGCGGCCGGGTTCGCGGCGTCGATCGTCGCGGTGCCCTCGAACTCCTTGAACGCACCGCGGACGGTCGTGACCATCGCGTGGCGAGCCTGGAAGCCGATGTAGGTGTGGGAGGCGTCGATGGTGTAGTCGCCCGAGATGTCAGCGAGGGCGCTGGTGCCGGCGTCGAAGACGGGCTCGGCGGTGGCGGTGGACTTGCTGCGGCTGAAGATGCTCATTGCGGGTCTGCTCCTGAAAGTTGAGGTGTTCGTGGCATTCATTGAACTTTCAACTACAGGTTAGGCGAGGTCATTCCCGAGTTGCACCCAATGTGGCGCGTGTCACATCACTGAGCGCTCGGTCCGCTCCAGGAGGAGTCGATCGCGCGAGCCACGTCGATCGTGCGCGCCGCCCGGAGTGCCGGCTTGTCGAGCTCGCGGGCGACGTACTTCGCCACGAAGCGCTGGATCTCGCCCTCGACCCCGGCCACCCTCTGCAGCAGCGAGGCGCGCAGGCCACCGGCCTTCAGCTCGAGCTCGACCTGCTCGGCCCGAGGAGGAACTGCCTCGATGAAGATGGTGCAGCCGTCCAGCGCTCGCGCGGTCAGCTCGAGCGGTACGACGAGGTGCGCGTCGAACCGGTGCGTGTCCAGCTGCAGGTCGATGGTGAGGTGCAGGTCGACCGGAAGGTCGACGCGGTAGCCGACCAGCTCGCCGGGGCGTGGGCTGGCCGTGGGACGGCCGATACGGCCCTTGGCGTCCACCTTGGCCAATCGGCCGGGCCCGACCCCGATGGGGCCGAACTCGATGGGCTCGCCGGCGAGGACGTCGACACCGGCCAGGATCCGGTCGGCGGTGACGGCGGCAACGAAGAACTGGCGGCCGAAGTCCTCGTAGGAGACGTACTCAGGTCGCGGCTCATCGGCGTCGCTCATGCCTCTGGACAGTAGTGATCGGGGCCCGAATTGCCCACCCCTGTTGGAAAAAGTCCGAGAAATTTGAAGACTCAACTTGCTTGAAACACGTGACCTGGGCCACCCGGGCGTCGTACAGTCGCCGGACGCTTGCACGAGCAAGCGCTCGGGCGGAAGGACTGAGTCGTGATCGAGATCCATGAACGCACCAGCTGCCGGTCCGTCGCGCTCGGGACGGCCGCGAAGCTCGTCGCCCGGCCCGCACTGCGCTGGTTCCCGGTGAACGGGCCGATCGCGCCCCTGCGCCACGCTCTCGACATCGGCGCCCGCATCGCCCCGCGCCACCGCGGCACGCGCGTGGAGAAGGTCACCGGCGACGGCTGGATCGGTGAGCTGGTCACGCCCCACGACGCACAGCCCGGGACAGCGGGCCTGGTCTACTTCCACGGCGGCGCCTTCGTGTTCTGCGGGCTCGCCACCCACCGACGCATCGTCGAGCACCTGGCCCTGCGCACCGGAGTCCCGGTGCTGTCGGTCGCCTACCGCCAGCACGACAAGGCCCTTGTCGACCAGAGCATCGCCGACGGCGTCGACGCCACGAACTGGATGATCCGGCGCGGCTTCGACGCCTCATCGATGGTGCTGGCCGGTGACTCCGCCGGGGGCCACCTCGCCTTCGCCGTGGCGATCGAGGCCACCGCGCAGGGAATCAGCCTCGGCGGTGTCGTCGGCCTGTCACCGTGGCTCGAGTTCGACAACACCGAGCGGCGCAACCACGTCAACGCCCGGCGCGACCACTACATCCCGGCCCGACGCCTCGACGCGATCACCCGCCTGGTCACCGGCAAGCCGATCCTCGACCCCGCCGCGTCGCCGGTGAACCGCGACCTCGCAGGACTGCCGCCGGCGCTGATCATCTGTGCCGCCGACGAGATCCTGCGCTACGACGCGGAGCTGATGACCGAGCGACTCCAGCGGGCCGGCGTGCCGGTGACGCTGCACATCTGGAACGGCCAGGTGCACGCGTTCCCGGTGTTGGGCGACCTGCTGCCCGAGAGCAGCGAGGCGATCGACCGGGTGGCCGGCTTCGTGCGCGACACGGTCGGCGGGCGCCGGCTGCGTGCGGTCGACGACCTCGCCGTCTGACCGGCGCGGAGCCACGCGGTCTACACGCTCGGCGCGGTCCACCCCGAGCGCTCGATGAACGCGAACTGGGCCGTCTTCTGCGGCATCTCGACCTGGGGTCCGAGACGGGCGCCGATCCGCGGCATCAGGCTCACCGAGGCGTTGTTGCGGGCATCGGGCTCCAGCACGATGCGCTGCACCCCGGGATCGCTGAAGACCCACCCGGGCAGGTGCGTGAACATCGCCTCCGAGAACCCGTCGGGTCGTTTCCCCGGGCCCATCAGCAGGTGCACGCCGACGTCGCCGGGCCGTCGGTCGTAGAACTCACCGATCTCGTCGACCGCCGGGTCGTAGGTCTGGAACAGCGCCCAGGGCTCGTCGTCCCAGCAGACGAGGTACGCCGCCAGGTGCGGCTGCTCCTGGATGTAGGTGTAGATGTCGATGACCTCGTCGAGCGGCCGCTCGAGCATGCCCCAGAACCTGGCCCGTTCCTCGGTGACCCAGCCGTGGAGCAGGGCACCGTCGGACTCGGGGTGCACCGGGCGGAGGGCGAGGCGGGCGTTCAGCGTGATCGTCACGAGTGCTCCTTGCGAAGGGTGTCCCAGTCGGTGGTGACCCGGAGAAGCGTCCCGTCGCGCCAGGCTTCGAACTGGTCGACCTGGTGCGGGTCTCCGGGGATGCCCGAGGCGCCGAGCGGGACGGCCCACCGGCTGTGGTCGCGGTCGGCGAGGTCCCAGACGTAGCGGGCGACGGGCCCCCGCACCGAGGTGTCGGTGCCGGGCAGCCAGCCCATTGCCGCGACGCACTCGGCGTCGCCGGGGAGCGGCTCGCCGGCCACCGGCACGACGTCGTCGTCCAGCCCGAACTGGGCCAGTCCGGTCAACGGCCCGAAGCCGTGGCGCTCGCCCCACGCCCGCGGGGTGGCGGTGGCGGACTCCTCGACGGCGGCCCGCACGAGTGCCGGCAGGTCGATGCCGATTCCCTCACCGTGGGCCAGCAGCTTGGTCAGGGACTGGCCGACGCGTCCGGGCAACCACAGCCACGGCACGTACATGTCGCCGTACACCGTGGCATCGGTCAGCCCGGCCAACGCCGGGTGGGCGCTGACAGCCAGCACGATCCGCTCGCGGACGTCGTTGAAGGCCGCTGCTCCGGCGCTGTCGACGGCCATCGCGAGATCCCAGGACCCCAGTGTGCGTTGAAGATCAGCGGCTTCCGGCGACAGGTCGGTGAGTGCGGCGACCGCGGCGAGGAGCGCGTCGCCACCGAGCTGGCGGACGTCGGTGAGTGGCTCGATCGCGCGTTCGGCAGACCAGGACTCCTCGGCGTCGAGGCGCGTGCCGATGCGGTCCGCGCGCCAGGACTCGGCGAAGTGACTGCTGATCGCGTCGTACGCCGGGGTGGTCCGCTCGTTCGCAGTGACCACGCGACCGTCGTTCCCGGGATCGACGACGGGCAGGTCGTCCACCCAGCCGGACCATGCGTGCCGGCCGTCGGAGGCCGGCACGATGCCGAACCGGTTGGCAAGGTCCCGCTGCGGCACCCGGCCGGCCACCCGGTGGCGTACGACGCCCGCGGAGTCGGCGATCACCCAGTTGTTGACCGGTTCGACCCAGTGCTCCAGGGCGGACTCGACGTCGGCGACCGTCTGGGAGCGCAGCAGGGGGAGCAGGGCACCGAAGCCCAGGTCGCCCAGCGCCCACGAGGCGGTGCGCAACGAGAGCGCGTCGGACTCGAAGACGATCGGTCCGCGCTCGGTGACCACGATCTCGACCGGCTCGGGCTCGTCGTCGAGGATGTCGAGGAACTCCTCGCGCACCTCGACCGGCTCCCAGCCGTCGGGGCCGAGTGCCACCAACCGGCCGTCGTGCACCTCGAGCTGCTCGGCGTACAGGTCCTGGTAGTCGGCCATCGCGTTGGTCAGGCCCCACGCCACCGAGCCGGCGTGGCCGAAGTGCTGGATGCCGGGCACGCCCGGGAAGCAGAAGCCGACCACGTCGAAGTCGGGACAGGCGAGGTGGGTCTGGAGGTAGACGTTGGGTGCCTCGAAGACCCGGTGCGGGTCGCCGGCGACGAGCGGAAGGCCGGTCGTGGTGCGGTCACCGGCCAGCGCGTAGGCGTTGCTGCCGGCCACCGTCGGCGGCTCCACCGAGAGGGCCCGCACCCCCGCCGGCCCGAGCGTGGTGGACACCCTGTGGCGCCAGAGCTTGGACGGGTAGGCGCCGAACTGGAGCTGCTGGACGAGGAAGACGCCGAGCGGCGTCCAGGGCATCCAGCGCCGGTCACGGAAGGCGACGTTGATGCCGTCGGTGAAGGCGACGAGGAAGTCGCGGGTCTCGTCGTCGACCGCGTCGTAGCCGCGCTGTGCGAGGTCATCGATGCCGGCCCGCCGGGAGAAGCGGTCCCACTCGAGTCCGGCCCGGCCGAGGTGGGCGGCCGTTCGCCCCTCGCTGCGGAGTCGTTCGAGCTCGAGCTGGCCGGCCCGGGCGGTGGCCATCTCGTGTCCCTGGGCGAAGGCGAGCTCCTCGAGCGAGTCGGCCCGGATGTGCGGGATGCCGTGTGCGTCGTGGATGACCTCGGAGCTCATTCGGTGTCCCTGTTCAAAGCGGAACGGAGTGAGCATTTGAATGGGGTGGTCATTCCGCAACCGTTGCAGGAGCGGCCGGGTTCGCCAACTCCCCGGCGAACAGCAGGGAACCTGCCTGATCGGTCAGGTCGACCATCTGCAGCGTGTTGCGCAACTGCAGGCGGTTGAGGCAGCTGTGCCGGAACGTCGGACGCAGCAGGTCGTGCTTCGCCGCCCCGTCGGCCAGCTCCGGGTGGTCGGTCAGGTGCCGCTCGATGCAGGCCCGCACCTCGCTCCAGAAGTCGGCGGCCGGCAGGACGCCGTCCTCGTCGAGGATTGCGGCCAGGTGGCGGAAGAAGCCGTCGAAGACGTCGGTGTGGATCGCCAGGGACTGTTCGTCGGCCGGCACCGCCGCGCGGATCCGCTCGACCTCCTCGGGCAGGGGCAGGTCGCCCATCACGGCGACCTCCTCGCCGATGTCCTTCATGAACATCCGCACCGGCACGTGCTCCTCGATCACCATCACGAGGTTCTCCCCGTGCGGCATGAACGCGAGGTCGTAGCGCAGCAGGCAGTGCACCAGCGGCCGCAGGTAGGCGTCGAGGTAGCTGCGCAGCCATTGCACCGGCGCGACCCCGGACTCCACGATCATCGCGGCGGCCAGCGAGGAGCCCTTGGCGTCACGGTGCAGCAGCGACGCCATCGTGGCCAGTCGTTCCCCGGTGCGCAGCTGCGGCAGCGGGCTCTCACGCCAGAGTGCGGCGATCATCTTCTGGTACGGCGACGTGAAGCCGAGGTGGTGGAACGCGTCACCGGTGTAGCCGATCGCGGCGCACTCGCGCAGCACGCCGAAGCCACGGGCCCGCAGCTCGTCGTCGGCGGCGACCAGGTCGTGCACCCAGTCGTTGATCGCCGGGGTGACCCGCATGTACTTCGGCGAGAGCCCGCGCAGGAAGCCCATGTTCTGGATCGCGAGTGCGGTCTTCACGTAGTGCCGCTGCGGGTTGCTGGTGTTGAAGAACGTGCGGATCGACTGCTGCGCCCGGAAGGTGTCCGGCGCCTCGCCGAGGAGCACGATGTCGCGGCGGGCCACGTCGGGGGCGAACGTGATCGCCACCCGGTTGACCCACTGCCACGGGTGCAGCGGGAGGTAGAGGTAGTCGTGCGCGTCGAGCCCGAGGTCGGCCAGGGTCGCCTCGAAGCCGGCCAGCGTCTCCGCGCCCAGCTCGTCGCGGTAGAGCGACTCCTCGGTCAGGCCACTGCCCAGGGACAGCGCCGCCTTGTCGCGGCGTACGGCGACCCACAGCAGGCGCACCTCGTTGCCGGTCTCGGGGGCGTAGGCCGCGAAGTCGTCGCCGCCGTAGCCGATCCGGCCGTTGTTGGCCACGAACGCCGGGTGGCCCTCGGTCATCGCGGCCTCGAGGGCCTGGTAGTCGGCGTGCACCAGGTCGTCGGCCGACGCCGTGGAGTTTCCGAGCTTCCACATCGAGGAGGCCAGCGTCGAGGCGAGCTCCTCGAGATAGGTCGGCAGCAGTGCATCGGGAATGCCCAGCAGGGGTGCGAACTCGACGAGGAACTGCTGGACGTCGACGGGGCGCTGTGTGTCGTCGACGGGGCGCTGTGTGTCGTCGACGGTGCGCTCGAGCGAGTCACGGTCGAGTACCCAGTGCTCGAGCTGGTGGCGGCGCGCGGTGAAGGTGTAGCGGGCCGAGCCGTCGGGGGAGACCAGCTCCCAGGCGTGGCCGTCGGCGACGGGGGCGAGCAGGCGCTCGTGGGAGAACTCGGCGATCGCCTTGCAGACAAGGGAGATCTGGGCGGTCGCGAGCAGATCGGGTTGCAGGTGCGTCACGTCGTGGCTTCTCATGCGGGGTCCCTGTTCGAGGCAGAACGAAGTGAGCATTCGAATGGGGTGCTCATGCCGGCACCCCCAGTGCAGAGTCGAGGAACGCCGCCCGGGTGCAGAACGACAGCGCGGCGGTCTTGTGGCCCAGGTCGACGTGGCGCTCGACGACGAAGCCCGCGGCGGCATTGAGTGCGGCGATCTTCTCGTTGCGGGCGTCGGGCTCGACCACCACCCGGCGTACGGCGGGATCGGCGAAGCAGAACTCCATCACCGCGCGGAACACCTCGGTGGTGAAGCCGGGGCGGTACGTCGAGGGCGGTGCCACCAGCACGTGCATGCCGAGGTCGCCCTCCTCGATCTCGGGCAGCCCGGACAGGGGACCGTGCTGCGGCTCGTAGGTCTCGGTCAGGAACTGCGGGGTGCCGTCGGCCCGACCCAGCCACGCGTGGTGGTGCGGATTCGCGCGGATCGCGTCGTACTCGCGGGCCACGTCCAGGGCGGTGGCGCCCTGCATCTCCCAGTAGAGCGAGCGCGGGTGGGTCACCCACGCATGCAGCAGGCCGAGATCGCGGTCGACGACGACGGGTTCCAGGGTGATTCTCACGGTGCGCTCCTGAGGTGGTCGGGGACGCCGAACTCCTGGAAGGCGATCCGCTTCTCGATGGGGTAGGCCTCGCGGCCGAGCATCGCGGCGATCAGCCTGGAGTTGCGGTAGGCGCCCATGCCGAGGTCGGGGGCCACGAAGCCGTGGGTGTGCTCCTCGGCGTTCTGGACGTAGATCTCGTTGCCGGCCACGTCGATCGCGTAGTTGGCGTCGGCGAGGAAGCGGCCGTGGTCGTCCCACCGGATCCGGTCGCGGATCGGGGAGAGGAACTCCGGCACCTCGCGGTTGTAGCCCGTCGCGAAGACGACGCCCCGGGTCTCCAGCGCGAAGTGCTCGTCCTCCTCGACGTGGTGCAGCTCGAGCCGGACGCGGCCGTCCACCGTGGACGCGGCGGTCACCGCCGTGTTGGTGACCAGCGTGGTCTCGGTGCCGCCGTGCACCTGGCGCCGGTAGAGCTCGTCGTAGATGTGGTTCACCAGCTCTGTGCTGATCCCCTTGTAGAGCGAGCGCTGCCCGCGCAGGAGCTCCTCCCGGGTCTCGCCCGGCAGGCCCTGGAAGTACGACGTGTACTCCGGCGAGGTCAGCTCGAGGGTGAGCTTGGTGTACTCCATCGGGAAGAACCGCGGCGACCTGGTCACCCAGGTCAGCGTGTAGCCGCGCTCGTCGATGCCGGCCAGCAGGTCGGCGTACACCTCGGCGGCGCTCTGCCCGCTGCCGACGACGGTGATCGACTCGAGCTCCTGGAGCTCGGCCTTGCGCCGCAGGTAGTCCGCCGAGTGACACGTGACCCCCGCTGGTTGAGGAAGGCGCTCTGCGCCTGCCTCGGGACCAAGCACCCCGCGCGCCACCTCGGGGACGTAGGGCTGCGTGCCGGTGCCGAGCACCAGCCGCCTCGCCTCGTGCTGCTCGCCGGAGCCGGTGGTCACGACGTACGCCGACCCGTCGTGCTCGATGCGAGTGACCGGTGAGTCGAAGCGCACCGAGTCGAGCCGGGAGGCGGCCCAGGCGCAGTAGTCGCTGTACTCCTGGCGCAGCGGGAAGAACGACTCGCGGATGTAGAACGGGTAGAGCCGGCCGATCTCCTTGAGGTGGTTCAGGAACGAGAACCGCGAGGTGGGGTCGGCCATCGTGACCAGGTCGGCCAGGAACGGCACCTGGAGGGTGGCGTCCTCGAGCATCATGCCGGGGTGCCATGCGAACTCGGACCGGGCCTCGAGGAAGAGCCCGTCGAGCTCGTCGATCGGGTCGGTCAGGCAGGCCAGGCCGAGGTTGAACGGCCCGAGGCCGACGGCGACGAAGTCCTTCATCGGGCGGCTCCCGTCAGGATCTCGGCCCCGGTCACGCGCACCCGGTCGACGATGTCGAGGATGTTGCGCGAGGTGGCCATCGGGTTGAGCAGGGTGAACTTGAGCCACACCTCGCCGTCGACCTTGGTCGAGGCGACCATCGCGCGGCCGCTGTCGAAGAGCGCCGCCCGGATGCGGGTGTTGACCTCGTCGGTCGTCGCCGGGTCCGCCCCCCGTGGGCGGTAGCGGAACACCAGCGTGCTCAGCGTCGGCTCGGCCGCGAGCTCGATGTCGGGGCACTGCACCATCGCGTCGTGCACCTCGGCCGCGAGGTCGATGACGGTGTCGAAGTAGTCGCCGATCAGGTCGGGGCCCATGATCCGCAGGGTCAGCCAGAGCTTGAGCGCGTCGAAGCGACGCGTGGTCTGCATGCTCTTGTCGACCTGGTTGGGGTGGGCCGCGTCCTTCGGGTTCAGGTAGTCGGCGTACCAGGTGATGTGGCGCAGCGTGGCCGTGTCGCGCACGATCAGCGCGCTCGCGGAGACCGGCTGGAACCACGTCTTGTGGTAGTCGACGGTCACCGAGTCGGCGCGCTCGATGCCCGAGAGCAGGTGCCTGCGCCGAGGTGAGGCCAGCAGCCCGCCGCCGTACGCCGCATCGACGTGGAACCAGGTCGCGTAGGTGTGGCAGAGGTCGGCGACCCGGTCGAGGGGGTCGATGGCACCGAAGTCCGTCGTGCCGGCGGTGGCGACGACGGCCATCGGGACGTTGCCGTCGGCGAGGCACCGGTCGAGGGCCCCGCGGAGCAGGTCGGGGCGCATGCGGTGGCGCTCGTCGACGGGGATGCAGACCACGGCGTCGTCGCCCAGGCCCAGCAGGCGGGCGGCCTTCTGGACGCTGAAGTGCCCGTCGGCGGAGGCGAAGATGCGCAGCCGGTCGAGGCCCCGGTGCTCGACCCGGCCGCGGGCCAGGTGGAGTGCCTGGAGGTTCGTCTGGGTTCCGCCGCTGGTGAAGATGCCGTCAGCGGTGGTCTCGGGGAAGCCGATGCGGGCCGCGGTCCAGTCGATGAGGTGCCGCTCGATGAACGTGCCGCCGACGCTCTGGTCGTAGGTGTCGAGCGAGGAGTTCACCGACGACACGTAGAGCTCGGCCAGCAGTGCGGGGATCACGACGGGACAGTTCAGGTGAGCGGCGTAGCTCGGCTCGTGGAACCACACGGCGTCGTCGAGGTAGAGGCGGGACATCTCCTCGAGGGCGGCGGTCGTGTCGCCCAGCGGGGTGTCGAGGTCGACGTCGGCGACCAGCTTGGCGGCAAGTTCGGGGGCGGTGCCGTTCGACGGCCCGTCGACCTCGGCCAGCTGGCGGCCCAGGTGGGCGACGCCGCTCAGCACGGTGGTCGCCCAGGCGTCGGCATTGGCCGGATGGAACAGGTGGTGCGCGGAGGGATGGGACACCGCGAACTCCTTCCGAGATTAAGGTAAGGCTTACCTTAGTAAACAGCCGACGGTGCTTGTCGAGAGGGGGGTGGTGTGACCTGCGTCGCTCCCACGCATACTGGGGGTATGCAACGCGTGACCACCTACAGCAATGCCGGGCTCACCTTCGACGTCATCGACGAGGGGCCGGTCGACGGGCCCGTCGCCGTGTTGCTGCACGGCTTCCCGCAGCGCGCAGCGTCGTGGAACGAGGTGGCCATACGCCTGCACGGGCGCGGCATCCGCACGGTCGCGCCCGACCAGCGTGGCTACTCACCACGGGCCAGGCCGCGCCGGCGGACGGCGTACCGCATGGAGAACCTGGTCTCCGACACCGCGGCCCTGATCCGCACGCTCGACGTCGGGCCGGTGCACCTGGTCGGCCACGACTGGGGTGCCGCGGTGGCCTGGCCGACCGCGGCCGCGCACCCCGAGCTGGTGCGCAGCCTCACGGCGGTCTCGGTCACGCACCCGGCCGCGTTCATGCGTTCGATGGTCGGCAGCCAGGTGCTGCGCTCCTGGTACATGGGCTTCTTCCAGCTGCCGTGGGTCCCCGAGCGCGTGCTCGGCGAGGACGTCGGTGCCCGCCTGGCGCTGGGGCGGGCCGGCATGACTCCCGAGATGGTCGAGACGTTCCGCACCGACATCGTGGAGTACGGCGCCCTGCGCGGCGGGCTGAACTGGTACCGCGCGCTCCCGTTCACCCATCCACGCATGGCGCGCGGCCGCGTGGTGGCTCCGACCACCCAGGTGTGGAGCGACGGCGACGTCGCGCTGGGCCGCCGCGGAGTCGAGCTCGCCGAGCGCCATGTCGACGGCCCGTTCGAGCTCCAGGTGCTGACCGGCGTGAGCCACTGGATCCCCGACGAGGCGCCCGACGTGCTCGCCGAGATCGTGTGTGAGCGGATCGACTCCGCCGAAAATAAGGGGTTCCAGCCGCGCGGGCACTAGGTTGGACCCCATGACTGACCCTGAAATCGATGCTGTTCCGACCTTCGATGAACTCGGGCTCGATGAACGGGTGCTCAAGGCACTGAAGAAGATCGGCTACGAGTCGCCTTCTCCCATCCAGGCCGCCACCATCCCACCGCTGCTCGAGGGACGCCACGTCGTCGGCCTCGCGCAGACCGGAACCGGCAAGACCGCCGCCTTCGCGCTGCCGATCCTCTCCCAGCTCGACCTCAAGCAGAAGACCCCGCAGGCGCTGGTGCTCGCGCCCACGCGTGAGCTCGCGCTCCAGGTCTCCGAGGCGTTCGAGAAGTACGCCTCCCACATGAACGGCGTCCACGTCCTGCCCGTCTACGGCGGCCAGGGGTACGGCGTCCAGCTCTCGGCGCTGCGTCGCGGCGTCCACGTCGTCGTCGGTACGCCGGGTCGCATCATGGACCACCTGGAGAAGGGCACCCTCGACCTCTCCGAGCTGCGCTTCCTGGTGCTCGACGAGGCCGACGAGATGCTCAAGATGGGCTTCGCCGAGGACGTCGAGACGATCCTGGCCGACACCCCTGACTCGAAGCACGTCGCGCTGTTCTCCGCGACGATGCCGCCGCAGATCCGCCGCATCGCGAAGAAGTACCTCAACGACGCCGCCGAGATCACGGTCAAGAACAAGACCACCACCGCCGCGAACATCACCCAGCGCTACATGACGGTGTCCTACCCGCAGAAGATCGACGCGCTGACCCGCATCCTCGAGGTCGAGAACTTCGAGGCGATGATCATCTTCGCCCGCACCAAGTCCGCCACCGAGGAGCTCGCCGAGAAGCTGCGGGCCCGTGGCTTCTCCGCGATCGCGATCAACGGTGACGTCGCCCAGAACCAGCGTGAGCGCACGATCAACCAGCTGCGCCAGGGCAAGCTCGACATCCTGGTCGCCACCGACGTCGCGGCCCGTGGCCTCGACGTCGAGCGGATCAGCCACGTCGTGAACTTCGACATCCCGACCGACACCGAGTCCTACGTGCACCGCATCGGCCGCACCGGGCGCGCCGGCCGCAGCGGTGACGCGATCTCGTTCATCACTCCGCGCGAGCGCTACCTGCTCAAGGCGATCGAGAAGGCCACCCGCCAGTCGCTGACCCAGATGCAGCTGCCGACGGTCGACGACATCAACACCACGCGCCTGGCCCGCTTCGACGACTCGATCACCGAGGCGCTCAACTCCGACCGGGTCGAGTTCTTCCGCGACGTGGTCAACCACTACGTCCGCGAGCACGACGTGCCCGAGGCCGACGTGGCCGCCGCGCTGGCGGTCGTACTCCAGGGCAAGACGCCCCTGCTGATGGAGCCCGAGCCGGCCCAGACCTTCACGCGCTCCGACCGCTCCGACCGTTCCGACCGTGGCTCCCGAGACGACCGCGGCCCCCGCCGCGAGCGTCCCGACCGCCCGTCGCGAGGTCGCAGCGACGTGCCGATGGCGCCGTACCGCATCTCCGTCGGCAAGCGCCACAAGGTCGAGCCGCGCCAGATCGTCGGCGCGCTGGCCAACGAGGGCGGCCTGGGTCGCGGCGACTTCGGCAAGATCGACATCCGTCCCGACCACTCGATCGTCGAGCTGCCGGTCGACCTGCCCAGCGATGCGTGGGACAAGCTGCGCGGCACCCGCATCTCCGGCAAGCTGATCGAGCTGAGCAAGGCCGACGGCGAAGAGATCAGCCGCACACCCCACAACAAGTACGACGGCGGCGCCAGTGACCGTGGCCCGAAGAAGTTCGAGAAGAAGCCCCGCCACAAGAAGTACTGACCCGCGCGAACCGTGGATTCTTGTGCCGCGAACCGTGGGTTCTTGCGGTGCTGAGCAGCGGCACTCCGTTGTGATGGAGGAGCAAGAGGCTCCCGCCGTGAGTGCACGGAATCTGTCGGGTTCCCCCGCAGGCTCGACATGAATCGTGCACTCAGTGGCGGATGCCGAACTTCCTCGCCGTGATCGTCTCGACCAGCCCGCGGGGCGCGACTCGGCGCAGCGCGAAGACCAGGGGTGCGTTGCTGCCGCGGGCGTAGAGCGACCTCGGCTTCTCGGCCTCGATCGCCTCACACACGGTCGCGGCGACGTCGTCGGCACTCACGCCGCCCGCCTCGAGCTCGTCGAGTCGCGCGATCACGGTGTCGCACTCCGCCTTGTACGGGGAGTCGTCGGCGACGTACTTCGTGCGGCGCTGGCTGATGCCGGTGTTGATCGACCCGGGCTCGACCGTGGTCAGCCACACGCCGTACGGCGCCAGCTCCTCGCGTGCGGCCGTGGCGAACGCCCGGATCGCGGCCTTGGTGGCGGCGTACGACGACCGGTAGGGCAGGGGGAAGCTGGCGATCATCGAACCGATCATCACCACCCGTCCGTAGCCACGCTCGCGCATGCCGGGCAGGAGCGACTGGGTCAGCTGCACGGGGCCGAGCACGTTGAGCTGGAAGAGCCGGTCGAGGGCGTCGACCGGCAGCTCCTCCAGCGGACCGGACTGCGACTCCCCGGCGTTGTTGACCAGCACGTCGACCGGGCCTGCTGCCTGCGCGCAGGCCACGATGGACGCGCGATCCTCGAGGTCGAGCGCCAGCCATTCGACCCCCTCGACGAGTTGGTCGTCGCGCAGCGACTTCGGATTGCGACTGGTGCCGATCACCCGGAACCCCTTGCCCAGCAAGGCGATTGCGGTGGCCCGACCGATTCCGGAGGAGGCGCCGGTGACGAGGGCGGTGCGCATCAGAGGGCCTTCGCCAGGGCCAGGCCCGCGGCGCGACCCGAGAAGATGCAGCCCCCGAGGAAGGTGCCCTCGAGTGCGTTGTAGCCGTGCACGCCGCCACCGCCGAACCCGGCGACCTCGCCTGCGGCGAAGAGCCCGGGGATCGGCGACCCGTCGCCGCCGATGACCCGCGAGTCGAGGTCGGTCTGGATGCCGCCGAGGGTCTTGCGGGAGAGGATGTTGAGGCGCACCGCGATCAGCGGACCGTTGTCGGCGTCGAGGATGCGGTGCGGTGAGGCCACCCGGATCAGCTTGTCGGTACGCGACAGGCGGGCGTTGCGGATCGCCATCAGCTGCAGGTCCTTGGAGAAGGCGTTGTCGAGCTGGCGGTCGCGCTCGACGATCTGCTTCTCGACGTGGGCCGCGTCGAGCACCGCGCCGTCCCGGCCGAGCTCGTTCATGCCGGCCACCAGCTCGCCGATCGTGTCGGCTACGACGAAGTCCTCGCCGTGCTCCTTGAACTTCTCGACCGGGCCGGGTGCGCCCTTGGCCAGACGGGACTGGAGCATGAACTTCAGGTCGCGGCGGGTGATGTCGGGGTTCTGCTCGGAGCCGGAGAGGGCGAACTCCTTCTCGATGATCTTCTGGGTCAGCACGAACCACGAGTAGTCGTGGCCGGTGGCCAGGATCGCCTTCATCGTGCCGATCGAGTCGAAGCCCGGGAAGTTCGGCGAGGGCAGCCGGTCGCCCAGCGCGTCGAACCACATCGACGACGGTCCGGGGATGATCCGGATGGCGTGGTCGGGCCAGATCGGGTCCCAGTTGTGGATGCCCTCGGTGTAGGCCCACATGCGGTCGGAGTTGACCAGGTTGGCGCCGGCGGCCTCCGAGATCGCGAGCATGCGGCCGTCGACATGGGCAGGCACCCCGGCGATCATGTGCTTGGGCACGGGACCGAGCCGGTCGACCGGCCAGTTCGCCCGCATCAGGTCGAAGTTGTGGCCGATGCCGCCGGAGGTGACGACCACGGCGCCCGCGCGCAGTTCGAAGTCGCCGACCACCTCACGGGAGGACTTCACGCCGCGCTCGGCGTCGCTGTCCTCCAGCACGGAACCGCGTACGCCGACCACGGCGCCGGCGTCCACGACCAGCTCGTCGACCTGGTGACGGAACGCGAACCGCACGAGACCCTGCGCCTCGCCGTCGAGCACCGGCTTCTCGAAGATCTCCACGACCGCCGGCCCGGTTCCCCACGAGAGGTGGAACCGCGGCACGGAGTTGCCGTGACCGCTCGCCGAGCCCGAGCCGCGCTCGGCCCAGCCGACGAACGGCAGGAACTTCAGGCCGAGGCCCCGCACGTAGTCGCGCTTGCCGCCGGCAGCCCACGCGACGTACGCCTCGGCCCACTGGCGGCCCCAGACGTCCTGGTCGTCGAGGCGGTCGAAGCCGGCCGAGCCGAGCCAGTCCTGCATGGCGAGCTCGGGGGAGTCCTTGATGCCCATGCGGCGCTGCTCGGGGCTGTCGACGAAGAAGAGCCCGCCGAGCGACCAGAACGCCTGCCCGCCCAGGTTGTTGCGGTTCTCCTGCTCGACGACCAGCACGCGTTTGCCGGCCTTGACCAGTTCGTGGGTGGCGACGAGCCCGGCCAGGCCGGCGCCGACCACGATCACGTCGGGGCGGAAGTCGTCGTCGGTCATGGGGTCTCCTCGGGTGGGGTGTGGGTGACGTCGGTGTCGGCCTCGACGGTGTGTGCCGTGACCAGGAGGACAAAGAGGTCTGTACGGCGCTGCAGGACGGCAGCGTTGTCGGGTTCGATCAGGCACTGCACGGAGGTGCCGTCGTGCACGGCGACCAGGGCCGGGCCGAGTGCTGCCGGATCGATGACGCGTCGTCCGACCCGGGCCAGGAGTGCTTCGAGCGTCGGCATGAGGCCCGCCTCGATGCGTTCCTCGCGTTGCGCCATCACGCGCCGCAGCGCCGGGTTGCGCAGTGCGTGCGCGGTGAACTCGGCGGTCACGCGGTACCACTCGTCGTCCAGCGGAACCGCCGAGAGCACGTGCTCGACGGCCTCACGCAGCGACGTGACGGGCGGCGGCTCCTGGGTCAGGAACGCCGCGAGGTCGGACTGCATCTCCTCAGACCGCTGCTCCCAGATGGCCAGGAAGAGCTCGTCGAGCGAGGTGAAGTTGGAGTAGAACGCGCCGCGGGTGAACCCCGCCTGCTCGCAGACCTGCTCGACGGTCGACCGGCCGAACCCCTCGCGGGCGAAGACCACGAGGGCGGCGTCGAGCAGGCGTTGCCGGGTCTGCTGGCGGCGTCGCGTCGGTGCCGGAGTGCTCACGATACGAAAATGTATCCGATACAGCTCTGTATCGGAAGGGCTGAAGTGCCGTGAACCACGGGCGCCCGCCACTACCCTGTCGGGGTGACCCTTCCTGTCCTGTTCATCCTCGGTGCCGGGCCCGGCCTGGGCCGCGCGGTGGCGCACCGGTTCCACAACGACGGCTACAAGATCGTGCTTGCCGCGCGCTCCGAGCACCGCCTCGGCCAGCTGGCCGACGACCTGCGAGGGGCGGGCACGAAGGTGGACACGGTGGCGGTCGACCTCACCGACGAGAAGGCCGTACGCCGGGCAGTCGACGAGGTGGGTCGCAGGCACGGCCACATCGACGTGCTGCACTTCAACCCGAGCACCTTCCGCCAGAAGGACCCGCTCGCCCTGACCGTCGACGAGCTCCTGGACGACCTCCGCCTCGGCGTTGCGCCGTTGCTGCCCGCCGTGCAGGCCGCGCGGCCCTACCTGCGCAGCGGGGCCCGCGTGGTCGTCACCGGCAGTGCCGCCGCCGACAAGCCGTGGAACCAGGCCGCGTCGCTCGGCGTGCAGAAGGCCGCCCTGCGCAATCTGGTGATCAGCCTCGACACCACCCTCGAGCCCGACGGAATCCGTGCGGTCAACGTGCAGGTCGACGGAGTGCTGGCCCAGTCGGGCACCTTCGGTCCGGGCAACGTGGCGACGGCGATCCATGCGGCCGTCGTACGCCGGGACGCGGAGTGGACGCCCCTCGTGCACTACCCCGGCTGACCTCGTGAGGCGCTGAGGGCAGAGACACCTTCCGTTCACCTTGGTGCCACACACTCCGCGCGTGAACCCCGCTCCAACGACGCTCCTGCCTGCCCTCCTGGCCGGCGACCGGGCGCCACGACCGCGCACCTTGGTCGACATCTTCCGCACCACGGTCGAGGAGTGCCCTGACGCACTCGCCGTCGACAGCGGCATCGAGACCCTGACGTACGCCGAGCTCGCCGAGGCCGCCCACGACCTGGCCGACCGGCTGGCCGCGCTGGGCGTGGGGCGTGGCGACAAGGTCGGCGTACGCATCAAGTCCGGGACCACCGACCTCTACGTGGCGATCATCGGCATCCTGGTCGCCGGCGCGGCCTACGTGCCGGTCGACGCCGACGACCCCGACGAGAGGGCCCGCGTGGTCTTCGAGGAGTCGGCGGCTGCCGCGGTGATCGGCAACGACCTGGTGATCGCCGCGACCGTCGACCGAGACCCGCGCGAACGCGACGCGCCGGGCCACGACGACGACGCGTGGGTGATCTTCACCTCCGGCTCCACCGGCAGGCCCAAGGGCGTGGCGGTCACCCACCGCAACGCCGCGGCCTTCGTCGACGCCGAGTCGAACATGTTCCTGGTCGACGAACCGATCGGGCCCGACGACCGGGTGATGGCCGGCCTCTCGGTCGCCTTCGACGCCAGCTGCGAGGAGATGTGGCTGGCCTGGGCGTACGGCGGCTGCCTGGTCCCCGCACCACGCTCCCTGGTGCGCTCCGGTGTCGACGTCGGGCCCTGGCTGGTCGCCAACGACATCACCATCGTCTCGACGGTGCCGACGCTGGTGGCGCTGTGGCCCGCAGCGGCCCTCGACAAGGTCCGCCTGCTGATCATGGGCGGCGAGGCCTGCCCGCCCGAGCTGGCCGCGAGGCTCCAGCGTGAGGGCCGCGAGGTGTGGAACACCTACGGCCCGACCGAGGCCACCGTGGTCGCCTGTGGTGCCCTGCTCGACGGCTCCGACCCGGTGCGCATCGGTCTGCCCCTCGACGGCTGGGACCTCGCCGTCGTCGACGCGGAGGGCCACCCGGTCGGCGAGGGCGAGTCCGGCGAGCTGATCATCGGCGGCGTCGGGCTGGCCCGCTACCTCGACCCGGAGAAGGACGCCGAGAAGTACGCACCGATGCCGACGCTCGGCTGGGAGCGCGCCTACCGCTCGGGCGACGTCGTGCGCAATGACCCGGCCGGCCTGGTCTTCGCCGGTCGCGCCGACGACCAGATCAAGCTGGGCGGTCGACGCATCGAGCTCGGTGAGATCGACGACCAGATGCTCCGCGTCCCCGGCGTGCTCTCGGCCGCGGCCGCCGTACGCTCCACGAAGTCGGGCAACAAGCTGCTCGTCGGCTACCTCACCGTCGACGCGGGCTACGACGCCGACCGGGCCAAGGAGCTCCTGCGCCACCGGATGCCGGCCGCGCTGGTGCCGAGGCTGGCGGTCGTCGAGGAGCTCCCCACGAGGACGTCGGGCAAGGTCGACCGCGACGCCTTGCCGTGGCCGCTGCCGAAGGTGCCCGCCTCGACCGTGGCGCTGAGCGGCACCAGCGCGTGGATCGCCGAGATCTGGGCCGAGGTGCTGGGCGCCGACGTGACCTCGCAGAAGGACGACTTCTTCGACTTCGGCGGCGGCTCGCTGACCGCGGCCCAGGTCGTCAGCCGGCTGCGCGAGAAGCACCCGGAGGTGGCGGTCGGAGACGTCTACGCCAACCCCTCGGTCGGCACGCTGGCCGCGACGCTCGACGAGATGGGCGGCTCCACCGTCCTCTCGGACCGCAAGGTGCAGCCGATCCGGCGCAAGACGCAGGTCGGCCAGCTCCTCGCGCTGCTGCCGCTCCGCGCCCTGGCCGCACATAAGTGGCTGGCCTGGCTGATGCTCGGCTCCACGCTCGGCGCGGCGATCACCGACCTCGAGTGGCTGGTCTCGTTCCCGCTGTGGCTGCTGGTGCTGACCACCTGGTTCTTCCTCGTGCCGCCGGGCCGGATGACCGTGGCCGCCCTGCTCGCCCGCTTCCTCCTGCGCGACCTCGAGCCCGGCACCTATCCGCGCGGCGGCAAGATGCACCTGCGGCTCTGGTTGGCCGAGAAGATCCAGGAGGAGCTCGGTGCCGCCGGACTCTCCGGCGCACCCTGGTTCCCCTACTACGCGCGGCTCCTGGGCGCCCGGCTCGGCAAGGGCGTCGACCTGCACACGCTGCCACCGGTCACCGGGCTGCTCGAGGTCGGCAACGACGCCGCGATCGAGCTCGAGGTCGACCTGGCCGGCCACTGGATCGACGGCGACGTGGTGCACGTCGGTGCCGTCGCGATCGGCGCCCGGGCCCGCATCGGCGCCCGCAGCACGCTCGCGCCCGGTTCCCGGGTCGGCAAGGACGCCGAGGTCGCCCCCGGGTCCCATGTCGTCGGCGAGGTTCCTGACGGAGAGTTCTGGTCGGGCTCCCCGGCCGAGCGGCAGGCCCGCGCCCGCGGCCCGTGGTCGAACACCGCACCGCCCCGGTCCTCGCGCTGGATCGGGGTCTACGGCGCGGTCGCCTGGCTGGTCGCCGTACTGCCGGCCGTCTCGATCGGCGTCGGTGCGTCGGTGCTGCTGCCGGCGCTCGACGGAACCGACAGCCTCGGCGAGGCCCTGCTGGCCGCGCTGCCGTGGCTGCCACTCGCGGCGTTCACGGCGTACGCCGTCCTCATGCTTCTCGTCGTGGGTCTGACCCGCCTGTTCGCGTTGGCCGTCGAACCCGGCCACCACCCGGTGCGTTCGCTGGCCGGCGTCTCGATCTGGGGCACCGTGCGCCTGCTCGACGAGGCCCGCGACTGGCTGTTCCCGGTCTACTCCAGTGCGATCACCCCGATCTGGTTGCGCCTGCTCGGCGCCCGCATCGGCCACGGCGTCGAGGCCTCGACCGTGCTGCTGATCCCCAGCCTCGTGCACGTCAACGACCACGCCTTCCTGGCCGACGACACCCTGATCGGCTCCTACGAGCTGGGCGGCGGCTGGATCCGCGTCGAGCGGGTCAAGGTCGGCAAGCGCGCGTTCGTCGGCAACTCCGGCATGCTCGCGCCCGGCCGCAAGGTGCCCAAGCAGTCGCTGGTCGCCGTGCTCTCGGCGGCACCGGGGCGTGGTGTGGCCAAGGCCGGCTCGTCGTGGATGGGCAGCCCGCCGCGGAAGCTGCGGCGTACGACCGGGGAGCGGGACAGCAGCCGCACCTACGACCCGCCGACCCGCCTGCACGTGCTGCGCGGGCTCGTCGAGACCGGCCGCGTGGTGCCGATGTTCCTCGGCGTCCTGCTGCACCTGGGCATCGGCGCAACCCTGTTGTGGGCGCTCGGCCAGGGCGGCTACCTGCTGGCGCTGGTGCTCGGCGGCTTCGTGATGGTCGCCGGCAGCCTGGTCGCGGCAGCCGTGACCGTGGCCGCCAAGTGGCTGATCGTCGGACGGCACCGCCGGGGCGAGCACGCGCTGTGGACCTCGTTCGTGTGGCGCAACGAGCTGGCCGACACCTTCACCGAGGTGCTGGCCGCGCCGTGGTTCGCCCGGGTCACCTCCGGCACCGTCGCGTTGAACGTGTGGTTGCGCAGCCTGGGTGCCGAGATCGGACCCGGCGCCTGGTGCGAGTCCTACTGGCTGCCCGAGACCGACCTGGTCCGCCTGGACGCGGGCGCGACGGTCAACCGCGGGTGCGTCGTGCAGACCCACCTCTTCCACGACCGGGTGCTCAGCATGGACACCGTGGTGCTGGGGGCAGGGGCCACCCTCGGGCCGAACAGCGTGATCCTGCCGGCCGCGTCGATCGGTCGCCACGCGACCGTCGGCCCCGTGTCGTTGGTGATGCGCGGCGAGGGCGTACCCTCGCGGACGCGCTGGATCGGGAACCCGATCGGGCCCTGGGAGGAAGAGGACGCGTGAGGCGAGGCGGCACCGACAGTTATGTTCCCGGGCACGGTGACGCGTCGTACGACGTGGAGCACTACGGGCTGGCGCTGGGCTACAAGCTGATCGGCAACCGGATCGACGGCGACGCCACCCTGCGCTGCCGGGCGCGGGCGAACCTCGAGTTCCTCGAGCTCGACCTGCACGCGCTGCGTCCGGCGAAGGTCTTCCTCAACGGCAGGTCGGCCTCCTTCACCCACCGCAACCAGCGCATCCACGTCAAGCTGGGCACGACGATCCCGGCCGGCGAGGTCTTCGACCTGCGCGTGAAGTACGCCGGCAGCCCGAGGCCGGTGCCCTCGAGGGTGCTCGGCACGTCGGGGTGGGAGGAGCTGGACGACGGCGTGATCGTCGCCGCGCAGCCGCACGGTGCGCCGTCGTGGTTCCCCTGCAACGACCGCCCCGACAACAAGGCGACCTACTCGATCGCGGTCTCGGCGCCCTCCGACTACTACGTGGCCGTCTCCGGCGAGCTGGTGTCGTCCCGTCGCAGTGGCAGCGCGACCACCTGGCTCTACGAGCAGCAGTCGCCGATGCCGACGTACCTCGCGACGGTGCAGATCGGCCGCTACGAGGTGGTCGAGCTCGAGGCCGACGTACCCCTGCGGGTGATCGGCCCGGCCGACCGCGACGAGGACGCATTCGCTGCGGGATTCGGCCGCCAGCCGGAGATGCTGGCGTTCTTCGTGAAGCTGTTCGGCGACTACCCGTTCGCCTCCTACACGGCGGTGATCACCGACGACGACCTCGAGATTCCCCTGGAGTCACAAGGGCTCTCGACGTTCGGACGCAACTTTGTCAGCGACGACTGGGACGCCGTCCGGCTGGTCGCGCACGAGCTCTCGCACCAGTGGTTCGGCAACGCGGTGACGCTGACCAAGTGGAAGGACATCTGGCTGCACGAGGGCTTCGCCTGCTACGCGGAGTGGCTGTGGTCGGAGGAGTCCGGGTCGAAGAGTGCCGACGAGCGCGCCGCGATCCACCATGCGCGGGTCGCCGACGACGACGGCCCCGACCTGCTGCTGGGCGACCCGGGCGCGGAGCTGATGTTCGACGACCGCGTCTACAAGCGTGGGGCGCTTACCCTGCACGCGTTGCGGGCCGAGGTGGGCGACGAGACGTTCTTCGCGATCCTGCGCGGCTGGGTCGCCGAACACACCGGCGGCAACGTGACCACCGAGCAGTTCATCGCGCACGCGGCGGGGGTCGCCGACCGCGACCTCACGGAGCTCTTCGACGCCTGGTTGTTCAGCGTCGAGCTGCCGGAGCTGCCGAAGCTCTGACCCCGGGTCGGACCGGCAGCACGACGACCGCGGCCACCGAGCCGACGGGCGCGTCCAGCTCGCGCACGTCGTGATCGGCCAGGCGCACCGACGTCATCGCCACGTCGAGTCCGGTGCCGCGCGCCTTGAGGATGGCCTCCTTCGCGGCCCAGGCCCATGTGGCCTCGACGCCGGGCGGGTCGTCCGGATGCAGCACGAGGCCCGGGTCCCAACGCGCCTCGACATCGGCGACCACCTCGATGTCGACGCCGACGGGACTCGTCGCCACCGCTGTGACCAGGTGGTCACCGGCGCGCGACAGGCTGACGTGAGCGCCGGTGGCCCACGGCCGCCCGTGCGCGTCCGAGCCGCAGCGCGGGCACAGTCGACCGACGCGGACGCCGCCCGCGTCGACTCCGAGAAGGGCGGCGACGTGCCGGGCGAGCGCCTCGTCGGCGTCCCCGGTGCGGGGGTGCCAGGCGATGTCGGCGACCCCGTCGCCCGGGAGTCCGCCGGAAGAACTCATGGCGTGAACCCTATGCGTGCCCTTAGTGTGACGTGGGCCACATGTGGGGATCGACAAAGGAGTCGTGTGCATGAAGTGGAAGATCTCGGGCGCGGTTGCTGCGGCAGCCTCGGTCCTCACCGCCACGCTGGTGGCCGCTCCCGCGGCCCACGCCGCCGGTCCGTCGTACGTCGCCCTCGGTGACTCGTACGCCTCGGGTACCGGCACTCGCAGCTACATCGACGACGGCACCTCGTGCCAGCGCTCGACGTACGCCTATCCCTCACTGATCGCGGCGGCCCGCGGCTACTCGCTCAACTTCCGGGCCTGCTCGGGGGCGCGGATCCCCGACGTCACCAACAACCAGCTGAGCGCGCTCACCTCGACCACGAAGTACGTGTCGATCTCGGTGGGCGGCAATGACGCCGGCTTCGCCGACGTGCTCACCGAGTGCGCACAGCCCGGCTGGATGAGCGACTGCGACGGTGCCATCGACGGGGCACAGGCCTACATCAACAACACCCTGCCTGCGAAGCTCTCCACGCTCTATGCCGCGATCCGGGCGAAGTCACCCACCGCCAAGGTGGTCGTGGTCGGCTACCCGCGCATCTTCAACGGTGAGGACTGCAACGCGCTGACCTGGTTCTCGCCGGCGGAGGAGAGCCGGCTCAACGCCACGGCCGACCTGCTCAACAGCCGTACCGCCACGCAGGCCGGCGCCAAGGGCTTCAGCTTCGCCAACCCCACGAGCCGGTTCGTGGGCCACGCCGTCTGCGACGACCCCGAGTACCTCAACGGGCTGTCGAACCCGATCTCGGAGTCCTACCACCCGAACAAGCCGGGCCATGCGAGCGGCTACACGCCGACGGTGAGCCCGCTGCTCACCGGTGCCTCGTTGACGGTGACTGCCGACGTACGCCGGACCGCCGCGGCGAGCGCCGACGACCTGGCGGCGCAGCAGCGCCAGTACGCCGCGGCCGACGCGTCGATCACGCCGGAGACCTTCGGTGTGCCCGACCTCGACAGCCCGCGCGCCCGGGCGGCCGCCCGCAAGGCCGGCATCGACATCGACCGGTGGGTGGCCAGGCAGGCCCGGCGCTGACCCGGAACCTCCGAAAATGGGCCGTTGTGGGGCGAAATCTGCCTCTGCGCACGCTGGGCCACCCCGCAGTGGAGGAGAACTGCGGACTTCTTCGGTGGAAGAACGTGCGAAATGGGGACGGGCGTGCGATACTCAAGGTGAACAGAAAGTGAACAGGAGGTGTCCCATGCGCAGCCACGACCAGAACGACCGCCCCACGATGACGTGGATCGAGGTCAAGGACGCGGATGGTCGCACGCACCTGGAGGCACGCTGGAGCGTCACCACGCACACGTCCGCCGCCACCGTGCACGCGGCCTGAGCTGGATCCAGACCGACGCAGCAAACTCTCGAACCGGCCCGCCACCGAGTGGCGGGCCGGTTCCGTGTTCGGGTAAGGATTGCCCATGCGTGCTGCCTGGCGAGACCTCTCGGAGAGACTCGGCCCCGGCACGCTCCGCGACATCCTGCTGGTGAACCTCGCCGTCGGCATCGTCGGTGTCTCGTACGGCGCGATCACCGTCGGCGACGGACTGCCCCTGTGGGCTCCCAACCTGATGTCGATCGTCGTGCTCGGCGGGGCGAGCCAGTTCCTGTTCACCGGCATCATCGGGGCCGGTGGCAGCCCGGTCGCGGCCGTGCTGGCGGGCCTGCTGGTGAACGCCCGCCACCTCCCCTTCGGCTTCGCCCTTGCCGACACGGTCAAGAATCGGCCCGTGCTGGGTTCCTACCTGATGATCGACGAGGTCGTCGCGTTCGCACTGTCCGAGAAGGATCCGGTGCGGCGCCGCCTGGTGTTCTTCACCTGCGGTGGCTGCCTGTGGGTGTTCTGGAACATCGGCTCGCTGCTGGGCGGGCTGCTCGGCAGCGCGGTCACCGACACGGACGCCTTCGGGCTCGACGCGGCGTTCCCCGCCGTGCTCGTGGCGTTGGTGATGCCCGCCCTGCGTGACCGTCGGACCCGCACCGTCGCGTTGGTCGGTGCGGTCGTGGCGGTGGCGGTCACCCCGCTCCTGCCGGCCGGGACCGCGGTGCTGCTCGCGCTTGCCGCGTTGGCCCTGCTGCCCCTCATGCGCGGAGCCGGTGAGGCGTCGTGATCTCGGCCCCGGTGCTGATCGCCTCCGCCGTCCTGCTCGGCCTCGGCACGTTCGCGTTCCGGGCCGTCGGCCCCCTGCTGCACGCCCGCATCCGGGTGAGCCCGTCCGTGCAGTCGCTGATGTCGATGTCCGCGACCGTCCTGCTGGTCGCCCTCGCCGCGACGGCCGCGATCTTCGACGGGTCGTCGCCGGCCGGCTGGGCCCGGGTGTCCGGGGTCGCGGTCGCCGTGGTCCTGGCCGGGCGCCGGGCGCCGTTCGTGGTCATCGTGCTGGCCGCGGCCGGGACCGCCGCGGGTCTGCGCGCGCTCGGCGTCTGAGAACTGGCGACAGGTCGATCAGAACTGGCGACGGGTCGATCGGAACTGGCGACAGGTCGATCGGAACTGGCGACGGGTCAGTCGTCGTCGACGCGCTTGCCGTTCTTGTACACGATCCTCGTCCTGAGCTCCGGCACCGTCACCTCGGCGGCCACCAGCGGGTGGTCGCTGGCGCGCTGGATGTCCGGGGTGCGCAGCGCGCGGTAGTCGCTGAACTCCACCTTGTCGGAGCCGAACACCCAGTCGACGGCGAGCGGTCGCGGCGGCGGGGCGCACGAGCTGCCGGTGCTCCCTCCGTTGGCCGCCTTGAGTCCCGTCGAGGTGGTGATCCGACAGAAGTAACCTTCCCAGTCGTTCATGTCACCGGTGAGGAAGACGGGCTCGTCGGGGTGGTCGGCGGCGAGCTGGTTGGCCAGGTCGATCTCGACCTGGGTCGCGGCGCCACGCCACTTGGCGGCGTTGCCATGGGCGTTGGCCGGGTTGTGCACGTTCATCAGCCACAGCTTCTGGCCGGTGGCGATGTGCTCGAGCTGGACCACCGGCATCTGCCGGATCTGGCCGAAGAAGTAGGGGATGCCGAACGTCTCGCTCTGCACCAGGTTGAACGTGTCGGTGCGCCACGCGACGGCGTTGGCATGCAGCTGTACGCCGGCGCTGGCCGGCGGGTACACGCCGTACGACCCGCCGGTCTGGGCCAGGAACGCGCCCATCTGCGGGGCCTGGAACTCCTGGAGGCCGACCAGGTCGACACTGCTGTTGCGCAGGGCGCCGACCGCGAGCCCGGTGCGCACGCCGCTGGGGGCCATGCCCTTGCGGTCACCGCCCGGCGCGGTGTGGCTGTGGCCGAGCAGGTTGAAGGACGCGATCGTGAAGCTGAACTGCGGCGCCACGTCGTACTTCGGCTTGGGCTTGCGTTTGATCGTCACCGTCGGGCCGACCAGCTTCTTCTGCACCGTCGAGCCCTCGGGACGCCCCGGAACCGTCGAGGACGCCGTCGGCGATCCCGAAGGCTGCTGCGAGGGCGGGGCGGAAACCGTGGTGCTGGGCTCGGCACTCGTCTTGTTGCTGTCGTCGGACTCGCCGCCGAGCACGAACCCGAAGATCACCACGAGGGCGGTCACGAGCGCAGCCGGAGCCAACATCACGAGGAGCTCGGGTGGTTTGCGCACCGGAGAAGGTTACCTGTGGGAAGGCTCAGTGCCGAACCTGCCGAGATCCACACCCGCACTAGGGTGAAAACATGAGCGATGTCTTCGATGTCCTGGACCCCGTCGACGGATCGGTGATCGACCGGGTGCCCGACGCCACCGTCGCCGACGCGATCGGCGCACTCGACCGGGCGGTCGCCGTACAGGCCGAGTGGGCGGCGACCCCGCCGCGAGACCGCGGGGAGATCCTGCGCCGGGCGTTCGAGCTGATCACCGAGCGCGCCGACGAGTTCGGCCGCACCATCAGCCTCGAGATGGGCAAGCCCTTGGCCGAGGGCAAGGGCGAGGTGGCCTACGGTGCCGAGTTCCTGCGCTGGTTCAGTGAAGAGGCGGTCCGCATCCGCGGCAGCTGGCTGAACGCACCGGCCGGCGGCTCGCGGCTGCTGACCCTCAAGAAGCCGGTCGGCCCGTGCCTGTTCGTCACGCCGTGGAACTTCCCGCTGGCGATGGGAACCCGCAAGATCGGACCGGCAATCGCGGCCGGCTGCACGATGATCGTCAAGCCGGCCTCGGCCACCCCGCTGACGATGATCAAGCTGGCCGAGGTCTTCGCCGAGGCCGGCCTGCCCGACGGGGTCCTCCAGGTGGTCACCACCAGGTCGTCGAAGGAGGTCACGGCGGCGCTGATGGCCGACGACCGACTCCGCAAGGTCTCGTTCACCGGCTCCACCGCGGTCGGCAAGGGCCTGGTCGAGCAGTCGGCCGCCAACCTCCAGCGGGTGTCGATGGAGCTCGGCGGCAACGCACCGTTCCTGGTCTTCGACGACGCCGACGTCGACGCCGCGATCGAGGGCGCGATGGTCGCCAAGATGCGCAACATGGGCGAGGCCTGCACCTCGGCCAACCGGTTCCTGGTGCAGTCGGGTGTGGCCGAGGAGTTCACGAGGAAGCTGGCCGAGCGCATGGGCGCGTTGAAGGTCGGCCGCGGCCAGGACGCCGGGGTCGAGGTCGGGCCGCTGATCGACGCCGACGCCGTGGCCGGCGTCCGCGAGCTGGTCGACGACGCAGTGGCGCAGGGCGCCCGGGTCGCCACCGGTGGTGGTGAGCCAGACGGCAACTTCTACGCGCCGACCGTGCTCGCCGACGTGCCGGCCGGTGCGCGGATCAACCGCGAGGAGGTCTTCGGGCCGGTCGCGCCGGTGACCACGTTCACCGACGAGGACGAGGCGATCCGGCTGGCCAACGACACCGAGTACGGCCTGGCGTCCTACGTCTACACCCGCGACCTCGACCGCACCCTGCGCGTCGTGGAGTCACTCGCCTTCGGCATGGTCGGGGTCAACACCGGCCTGGTCTCCAACCCGGCGGCTCCGTTCGGCGGGGTGAAGGCCAGCGGGTTCGGCCGCGAGGGTGGCTTCGAGGGCATCGAGGAGTACCTCGACACGACGTACGTCGGCATCGCGCGCGGGTGACTCTCGCGAGCGGCTCGGCCGACGTGGCAGGCTGGGACCATGGCTGACAACCCGCAGGGCACGCCAGGGCCGCCCACCACGATCGTCCTCTTCGGCGCCACCGGTGATCTCTCCCGGCGCAAGCTGCTGCCGGGCATGCTGCACCTGTGGCGCTCGGGGCTGCTGCCCGAGATGCAGGTGGTCGGTACGTCGCTCGACGAGCACACCCGCGAGTCGTTCGTCGACTTCGCCCGTGAGGCGATCGGCGAGTTCAGCGACGACGAGCAGGACAAGGACGAGTTCGAGGAGTTCGCCAAGCGGCTCTTCTGGGCCAACGACGGGGTCGACAACCTGAAGGCCGGCATCGAGGAGGCCGAGGCCGACTGCGAGAAGCCGCAGGCCCGACTGCACTATCTCTCCGTGCCGCCGAAGGCCGCGCTCAGCGTCGTGGACACCCTCGACAAGGCCGGCCTGGTCAAGAACAGCCGCATCGTGATGGAGAAGCCGTTCGGCACCGACCTGGCCTCGGCCAAGTCGCTGAACGACTCGATCCACAAGGTCTTCAAGGAAGAGCAGATCTTCCGCATCGACCACTTCCTCGGCAAGGAGCCGGCCCTCAACATCCTCGCGCTGCGCTTCGCCAACGGCCTCTTCGAGCCGATCTGGCACCGCAACCACATCGACCACATCCAGATCGACATCCCCGAGACGCTCGGCGTCGAAGGTCGGGCGGCCTTCTACGAGGGCACCGGCGCCTACCGCGACATGGTGGTCACCCACCTCTTCCAGGTGCTCGCCTTCATCGCGATGGAGCCGCCGACGGCGCTCGACCCGATCTCGATCAGCGAGGAGAAGCACAAGGTCTTCCGCTCGATGCTGCCGCTCGACCCCCACGACGTCGTGCGTGGGCAGTACGACGGCTACCGGGCCGAGGAGGGCGTCGACCCGCAGTCCGACACCGAGACCTTCATCGCGCTGAAGTGCTTCGTCGACAACTGGCGCTGGGCCGACGTGCCGTTCTACCTGCGCACCGGCAAGAAGCTCGCCGAGGGTCAGCGGATCATCTCGATCGCGTTCCGTGAGCCACCGAAGTCGATGTTCCCCGAGGGGTCCGGCATCGGCGACCACGGGCCCGACCACCTCACCTTCGACCTGGCCGACACCGCGAAGATGTCGTTGTCGTTCTACGGCAAGCGCCCGGGCCCGGGGTTCGGCCTCAACAAGCTGTCGATGCAGTTCGCCATGGAGGACACCGGCTGGGCCGGGTCGATCCTCGAGGCCTACGAGCGCCTGATCCTCGAGGCGGTGAAGGGCAACCGCACCCTGTTCACCACCGCCGAGGGCGTCGAGCGGTTGTGGGAGATCTCCGAGCCGCTGCTCGAGCACATGCCGCCGGTGCGCAACTACCCCCAGGGCTCGTGGGGCCCCAACCAGATCCACCAGCTGATCGCCCCGTTCGCGTGGCGGCTGCCGTTCGAACGCAAGTGGCGCGCCAACTAGGCCCTCGCCGCTGATGGAGCCCTACGCCGAGGTCGTCGCGTCGTACACGTCCTTCGCCGAAGAGGCTGGGGACTCGCCCTGCTTCGTGGAGTGGTCGCTCGGCGTCGCCGGTGACCCGGAGGTGCAGCGCCTGATCCGCACCCTGCCGCCGGTCAAGCAGCAGCCGAACCTGGTCTTCGCCGCCGCGCGCTGGCACGGCGCTCCCGCGCCCGGGCCGTACGCCGGACTGCGCGCGACGTTGCTGGAGCGCTGGTCGCAGGTGCGCGAGACGATCCTGGCCCGCTCGACCCAGACCAACGAGGTGGGGCGGCTGGCCACCCTGCTGCCGGCCTTCGCCACGCTCGGTGACCGGCTGCACCTGATCGAGGTCGGTGCCTCGGCCGGGCTGTGCCTCTACCCGGACACCTACCGCCACGAGTGGGTGCAGTACGACGACCCGACGGTGATGCACCACGTGGGCGACGGGCCGGTGCTGACCTGCCGGGTCTCCGGGCCGGTCCCGTTCCCGGAACGGATGCCCCAGGTCGTGTCGCGCGCAGGCATCGACCTGAACCCGCTCGACGTCACCGACGCCGACGAGATGGCGTGGTTGGCGAACCTCGTCTGGCCCGAGCAGGACGCGCGTCGGGCCCGCCTGGCCGCGGCGATCGACGTGGCCAGGCAGGACCCGCCGAACCTGGCCCGCGGCAACCTGCTCGACGCGCTGCCGCGGCTGCTCGACCGGGCACCGGACGAAGGATCGGGGGAGAAGGCGGTCAAGGTCGTCTTCCACTCCGCGGTGATCGCCTACCTCGAGGAGCCCGATCGCCGTCGCTTCGCTGCGCTGATGGCCGGCCTGGTGGCCGAGGGTCGGTGCCACTGGGTCAGCAACGAGGGCCCGAACGTGCTGCCCGGGGTGACCTCCACCGGCCCGGCCCCGACCAGCCCCGGGTTCGTGCTCGGCATCGACGGTCGCTCGGTCGCCTTCACCCACGGCCACGGCAGCACCCTCCGTTGGCACGAGCCAGCAACTCTTGATGCGCGAACCGTGGGTTCTTGATGCGCGAACCGTGGGTTCTTGATGCGCGAACCGTGGATCCTTGACGTCGTTTGACTTCAAGCGAACTTCAAGTTTCACCATGGAGTCATGAGAGCGATCAGACTTCATGACTTCGGCCCCGCCGACAACCTGCGGCTCGACGAGCTGCCCGACCTGACACCCGGAGACGGACAGATCCGCATCGCCGTCGAGGCGGCCGGCGTCCACCTGCTCGACACCACCTTGCGTGCGGGCGACCCGGCCGGGCCGATGCCCCTGCCAGACCTTCCGACCGTGCCCGGTCGCGAGGTGGCCGGTGTCGTCGACCGCGTCGGACCCGGCGTCAGCGAGAGCTGGCGGGGCGCCCGGGTGGTCGCGCACCTCGGCATGGTCCCCGGCGGGTACGCCGACCAGGCGGTCACCTCGGTCGACAACCCCAACCTCTTCCGGGTCCGTGACGGGGTCGACCTGTCCGATGCGGTGGCCATGGTCGGCACCGGCCGGACCGCGCAGGGCATCCTCGAGATCGAGCCGCCGATGGTCGGTGACGTGGTGCTGGTGCCGTCCGCGGCCGGCGGGCTCGGCTGGCTGCTAGCCCAGGCCGCCCGGCGCGGCGGCGCCCGCGTCGTGGCGCTGGCCGGCGGCAAGGAGAAGGTGGACCGGCTCGCCGCACTCCGACCCGATCTCGTCGTGGACTACCGCGAGTCCGGCTGGCACAAGCGGGTGGCGGACGGCCCCGGCCCGATCAGCCTCGTCTACGACGGCGTCGGCGGCGAGGTCGGCCGGCATGCCCTCGAGCTGCTGCGCCCCGGCGGCCGGATGGTGATGTTCGGCTGGTCCTCCGGCACGGCCACCGACTTCACCTCGGCCGACCTGGTCCAGCGCGGGTTGTCCGTCTCGTGGAGCCTCGGCCCGCGGATGGCCGCGCTGCCCGGCGGGATTCCCGGCCTGGCCGGCCGGGCGCTCAACCGCCTGGCAGCCGGTGACTGGAAGCCGCTCGTGTCGACGTACCCGCTGGCCGACGCCGCCCGGGCGCACTCCGACCTCGAGCAGCGCAGGGCGCTCGGCAAGGTTGTCCTGCTGCCCCGACAGTGATCCCGGGGCTGAACCACCGATGAAACAAGGTGCATTTGTCGGTCTGCGCGACAAGAATGGCCCAAGCCTGATCGGAGCACCTCGTGACTGACCTCCACCCCGCGGCCCGGGAGCCGCTGGAGGAACCCCCGCCGCTGCCGCGGCCGTTGCCGCGCGCCCTCGTGCCGTTCCGTACGCCGGCCTACCGCAAGCTCGCCATCGCCCTGGTGTTCACCCTGTTCGCATGGGGTGTCTGGGTGATCGCGCTGGTGTGGGAGGTGATCCGGCTCGGCGGTTCGGCGGGCGACCTGTCCTTCGTCGCCGGGGCCAACGCGGTCGGCATGCTGGTGCCGGTGCTCTTCGCCGGCGTGGTCGCCGACCGGATCCCGCAGAAGGTGATCCTGCTCGGGGTCGCGGCCGTGCAGTTCTCGGCGATCGCGCTCGTCGGATTCCTCTCGCTGACCGACCTGTCGAGCATCCCGGTCCTGATCGGCATCAACTTCGCCTACGGCTGCGCCACAGCGTTCTACTACCCGGCGTACTCCGCCTGGCTGCCCTCGCTCGTCCCCGAGGAGGACCTGCTGGCGGTCAACGGCTTCGAGGGCGCGGTGCGGCCGATGATCGGCCAGGCCATCGGCCCGGCGTTGTCCGGCTTCATGGTCGGTGCGGCCTCGCCCGGGTGGGCGATCATGGTCGCCGCCGTCGCGGCCGGGCTGGGCATCGTCACGCTGCTCGCCGTACCACTCACCCCGGTCCACCGCGACCGGTCCAGCGACGCGCCCGTGCACCCGGTGCGGTCGGCCCTCACCGACATGGGCGAGGGCTTCGGCTACATGGTGCGTACGCCGTGGCTGCTGGCCACCCTGGTCTTCGCGAGCCTGATGATCCTGGTCTTCATCGGCCCGTTCGAGGTGCTGGTGCCGTTCCTGATCAAGGACACGCTCGGCGGTGACGCGGGCGACCACGCCCTCGTGCTTGCCGCGTTCGGCATCGGTGGTGCGGTCGGCTCGTTCGTGATGGGCTCCCTGCCGATGCCACGGCGCTACCTGACCGTGATGAACCTGATGTGGGGCGTCGGCTGCCTGCCGATCGCGTTGTTCGGCATCGTCGACCACGTGTGGATGCTGGTCGGCCTCGGCCTGCTGCTGGGTGGCATGTTCTCGGCGCCGATGGTCATCTGGGGCACACTCCTGCAGCGGCGGGTGCCACCGCACATGCTGGGCCGGGTCTCGTCCCTCGACTTCTTCGTCTCGATCTCGTTGATGCCGGTGTCGATGGCGCTGGCCGGTCCGGTGGCCGAGGTGATCGGCGTCCGCGAGACGTTCTACATCGCCGGCGCCGTGCCGATGGTGGTCGCCGTCGTGGCGATCATCTGGGCGCGCCTGCCGCGCGACGAGATCGCGCACCCGCTCAGGTAGGCAGCTCCTTGCGTCCGCTGATGCCGAGCTTGCGGTAGACGTTCGACAGGTGCCACTCGACGGCCTTCACGGTGACCACGAGCCGGCCCGCGATCTCGCGGTTCGTGAGGCCGCTGGCGGCCAGCTCGACGACGCGCAGCTCGCTCGGAGTCAGGCCTTCCAGCCCCGGTGGTGCCGTGGAGCCGGCAGGCTGGTCGAGGCGCGTCAGCAGTCGTCGTACCCGATCGAGGAGAGGCCGCAGGCGGGAGCGGACGGCGATCAGCTCGGCCTCGCGCAGGAGCCTGATCACCCCCGGTCCGCGGTCCTCGTGCAGCAGGACGAGTACGCCGGCCAGGTCGGTCAGCACCTGGGCACGCAGGCGGGTCGCCTGGATCCCTTCGAGCTCCTCGAGCGCCTGGGTGAGCAGGTCACGCCGACTGCTCGCGCCGTCGACGGCGGCCAGCGTGCGCAACGCGAGCGCACGCGCGTACGCCGACCCGGAGGCCCGGGCCCGGGTCAGGTGCTCGTGGGCCAGCCGGACCGCCTCCGGTGACCGGCCCTGACGGGTCAGCGCGAGTGCCAGGCCGGCGCGCCAGGGCAGCAGGTCGGGGTCGTCGGGGCCGGCCTCACCGGCCGAGCGGAAGTGCCCGGCCGCCCGGTCGTGGTCGCCCTCGAGCTCGGCGAGCCCGGCAAGGGCCCAGTGCGCCAGGCCGGTGTGGTGGTCCTTGCTGGGTGCGTGCAGCGCGGCGTCGGCCAGGTGCGGCATCAGGGGGGCCACCCGGTGGGCCTCACCCAACGCGAGCCGGCTCTCGACGAGGCCGGCCAGCACGGCAGGGTCGGGGCGACGCGGATCGTGCATCTTCTCGAAGAGGACCAGGGCGCGACTGACCTCGCCCTTGCGTAAGAGCTCGTGAGCGTCGAGCGGAGAGGCTCCCGAGGCGACAGGCACCCCCATGTCCAGCAGGTTAGGGCGACCTCACCTCAAATAACCAGACAACTGTCAAGGGATCACCCAAAAGGGGTACGTTGCCCTGATCTCAACGGACCACCCGAGACCCCAGTTTCGGGACAACTCCGACCGAGGAAGGCCAACAGCCGGACCGAGGCCGGAGCGGCGTCGGGGACCGGCAGCGCCTCTGCGAAGCGTACGCCGCGATCCGCCGCGTCGACCAGGGCGTACGCCGCCGGCAGGAGGTCTGTGGCCAGCCCCTCCGGGAGTGGTGCGTCGAAGCGGGTGGCCCGGGCCACGTCCCAGGCGTGGACCGCGATCTCGAGGGCGCCGGCGCTCAGCAGGATGCCGCTGGCCAGGCGTCGGTCGCCGAGCCGGACGGTGCGGGCGGCCGGTGAGGTCCAGGCGCCGAGCAGCGTGCAGGCCTGGTCGTAGAGCACGCCGACAGGTGTCGGGTCGTCGCCGGCCGGCGGGCGGATGCTGATCAGCCCGGAGCTCGCCTCGGTGAACGCGTCGAGCGAGTCGGACATGTGGGCCAGGAGTGCGCCGAGCCGCCACGCGGAGCAGGGCGTGGGGGAGTCGGGGTCCGCGGTGGCCGCGGCGCCGAGTGCTCCGCGGGCGTAGCCGATGGCGCGTTCGAGCAGCTCCACCGGATCGGTGGTGTTCATCGCGGGCTCAGCTGGTTGTGGGGGCGAAGCGCTCGGGAAGGTCGTCCTCGGTGAGCACCAACGGGAGGCCGAAGCGGGCGAAGGCGTCCTTCTCGAAGAACGCGGCCACCCGCGCCACGCGGTTGCCCTCGATCTGGAGCACCTGCAGGTGGAACGGCGTGTAGGTGCCGTCGGGCTGCTTCAGGTAGAGGCCGAACGCGGGCTGGCCGTTGGCGGTCGTCGGCAGCATCGGCATGTCGTTGACCCCGCCGGGGCACTGCGTGGCGATCAGCTCGCCGATGTTCTGGTTGCCGACGTACCAACCGGTGAAGGGCGGCATCTCCCAGATCGCGTCGGCCTTGAGCATGTCGACGATGGCGGTGATGTCCTTGCGCCAGAAGGCGTCGACGTAGGCGTCGAGCAGGGCCTGCTGGTCGGGCGCGACCGTCGCGCTGGCGTCGTCGGAGGAGAGGTGCGCCTCCTCCATCTGGGCGTGGGCCCGCTGGAGTGCGGAGTTCACCGCGGCCGGCGTGGTGTCGAGCGCCTCGGCGACCTCCTTGGCCGACCAGCGGAGGACGTCGCGCAGGATCAGCACCGCACGCTGTCGGGCCGGAAGGTGCTGGAGGGCGGCGACGAAGGCGAGGCGGATCGACTCCCGGTCGGTGACCACGACGGCGGCGTCGGGCACCGGCTCGAGCCACGGCACCTCGTTGTCGGCGATCAGCTCGTCGGAGGCCTGGGCGTCGGCGGTGCCGAGACCGGTGGGCAGCGGCCGGCGGGCCTTGCCCTCGAGGTTGGTCAGGCACACGTTGGTCGCGATGCGGTAGAGCCACGTGCGCACCGAGGAGCGACCCTCGAAGTTGTGGTAGGCCTTCCAGGCGCGCAGGTAGGTCTCCTGGACCAGGTCCTCGGCCTCGTGCACCGACCCGGTCATGCGGTAGCAGTGGGCGATCAGCTCACGGCGGTAGCCGTTGGCGACGTCCTGGAAATCCGTCTCGTTCACAAGTGTGGTGGTCACGCCCGCCTCCTGGTGCGTTTCAGTCTGCCGGAAGTAACGACCGCCCGCCACCGGAAAACTCATCGCTCATCACGAGACGAAGTTCCGTGAGCGATGAGTTCGATGCTCGGGCCGGGTCGGAACGGTGACGCGAACACACGAGAAGGAGCACCACATGGGACGCATGATCTTTCCGAACCTGCCGGTCAAGGACGTCTCCAGGACGATCGACTTCTGGACCAGCCTCGGATTCGAGTTCAACCGTGACTTCAGCAGCCCCGACGCCGCCTGCCTGGTCGTCAACGACCAGGCCAGCGTGATGCTCCTGCAGGAGAAGTTCTTCCACGGGTTCCACGACACCACCCCGCACACCGGCACCGAGACCCTGCTGTGCCTGGGGGTGGAGAGTCGCGAGGAGGTCGACCGCCTCTGCGAGGCCGCTGCCGCAGCCGGCGCCACGGACGCCGACCAGCGGGTCGACCAGGGGCCGATGTACGGCGGCTCGTTCCGCGACCTCGACGGTCACATCTGGGAGGCGTTGTGGATGGCCACTACCTGACCGCGGCCACCAGTTGAAGGGCGCGCTCTGCGGCCGGTACGGCGAGCACGCGGTCGGCCGGAACCAGTCCGACGCGGGTACGCCGGTCGAGCAGGTCGTCGACGTCGACGGCACCCTCATGGGTCACGCCGAAGATCAGCTCCGCCAGCGTGGCCGGAACGGTGGGCGCGATCGGAGCCAACAGTTCCTCGTCGGAGAGACCACTGACCGTGCGGGCGTTCTCGAGCACGGCCCTCGCCTCGGTGCCGAAGCGACGGACCAGTCTGGCCGGCTCCTCGAGCTTCGCGAGCTCGGCGCGCGGGGCGGCACCGACCAGCGGCAGGTTGCGGGTGCGGCAGCGGCCGTCGGCCAGGTGCGTGGCGTCGACGGCGTCCTCGGCCATCTGGCGGTAGGTCGTGAGCTTGCCGCCGACGATCGTGATGACCCCGGTGTCGGAGGTCAGCACCGCGTGCTCGCGTGACAGGTCGGAGGTGCTGCCCTCGCTCTGGAGCAGTGGCCGCAGCCCGGCGTACGCCCCGATCACGTCGGAGCGGTGCAGCGGCCGGTCGAACGCGGCGGCCACCACGTCGAGCAGGAAGCCGATCTCGGCCTCGGACGGTTCGGGGACGTCGGGGATCTCGCCCTCGACCTCTTCGTCGGTGAGCCCGACGTAGATCGTGCCGTCGGGCTGCGGGAGCACGAGCACGAACCGGTTGGAGGTGTGGGGGATCGGTGCGGTGACGGCCGTGGTCAGGCCCGGCAGGGTGTCGGCGCGCAGCACGAGGTGGGTGCCGCGGCTCGGCTTGAGGGTGACGTCGACGATGCTGGCCGCCCAGACGCCGGTGGCGTTGATGACCTTCTTCGCGCGGATCGTGTGCTCCGCGCCGGTGATCTCGTCGCGGATCACGGCGCTGGTGCCGGTGGCGCTGAGCACGCGGGCATGGTTGCGGACGTCGGCGCCGTGCGCGACCGCCGTTCGGGCGACGGCCGTGACGAGTCGGGCGTCGTCCTCGAGCTGGCCGTCCCACGACAGCAGCCCACCGCGGAGTCCGGCGCTGCGCAGGGCGGGCGCCATCCTGAGTGCCTCGGTGCGCGAGACGCGTCGGGGCCTGGGCAGGGTGTCGGCCGTGGTGCGGGCCTTGCGTCGCAACAGGTCTCCGGCGAAGAAGCCGGCCCGGGCCAGGCTCGCCTGCGGCCGGCTCACGCTCGACATCAGCGGCAGCAGCATCGGCATCGCGTGCGTGAGGTGCGGGGCGGTGGTCTCCATCAGGATGCCGCGCTCGACCGCGCTCTCGTGGGCCACGCCCAGCTGCAGCTTGGCGAGGTAGCGCAGGCCGCCGTGCACCAGCTTGGACGACCAGCGCGACGTGCCGAAGGCCAGGTCGAACGCGTCGACGGCCACGACGTCGAGGCCGCGCGAGGCGGCGTCGAGGGCGACGCCGGTGCCGGTGATGCCCAGGCCGATGACGAGCACGTCGGTCTGGTCGGGCAGGTCTGCCACACCGGTGCGGATCCTGGGCTCGGTGACGGGGTCGGTCATGGTGTCAGGCCTCCGGTGATCAGGTCGGCGAGGGCGGCGCCCAGGTCGCCCTCGGAGATGGTGTCGTCGGCCATGGTGTGGGCCGAGAGGGTGAAACCGTGGGCGGCCAGCAGCACGGTGCGAGCCAGCAGCTGCGGGTCGCCCGCCCGGACGTGACCGGCCTTCTGCCCCGCCGCGATGCGCGGCGCGATCATTTCGAGGATCAGCTGCTGGGAGCGACCGCGGCGGACGAGCAGGTAGGGGAGCAGGAGCTCGGGGTCGACGTCGAGGATGCGTCGCATCAGCGGGTTCTCACGCAGTGCGCCGATCGCCGCGACGATGCCGTCGGCGATGCGTCGTGGGGTCGGTGCGTCGTCGGGCGCCTCGGGCACGGTGGCCACGATGTCGCCCCATTCGCGGGTCATCAGGTCGGCGAGGAGGGTCTGCATGTCGGGCCAGGCGCGGTAGATCGTCATGCGCGAGACGCCGGCGCGACGTGCCACCTCGGTCAGCGTCGTGCGCTTCCAGCCGAGGTCGAGGATGCAGCCGCGGGCCGCGTCGAGGTAGATATTGTGACGGGTTGACGTCATATGTCACACTGTAACACATGACCACAGAGATGCACCCCTCCCGCTGGGGCAACCCGGCCGAGGCCACCGCCCTGCCCGAGTCCACCCGAGGGCTGGTCGAACTGGCCCTCGGAGTCCGCGAGACCCCGGCAGTCGAGGAGGTCTCGTTGCCGCCCGTCGGGCTGGCCGACGACGTCCTCGCCGAGCTGCGCGCCCTGCTCGGTGACGACCACGTGCTCACCGACGACGAGCACCGCCGACTCCGCACCCGTGGCAAGTCGACCCCCGACCTGCTGCGCGCCCGCTCCGGTGACCTCACCGACGCGCCCGACGTGGTGGCCCGCCCCGGCACCCACGACGACGTCGTCGCGCTGATCGCGCTCGCCGTTCGCCATCACATTGCGATCGTCCCCTTCGGCGGCGGTACGTCGGTCACCGGCGGCCTGGTCGCCCGACGCGAGGGCTACGCCGGCGTCGTCTCGGTCGACCTGATCCGCATGAAGGCGTTGCGAGAGGTCGACAAGGAGTCGATGACGGTCGTGCTCGAGCCGGGCCTGCGTGGACCGGAGGCCGAGGAGCTCCTCGCGGCCGAGGGCCTGATGCTCGGTCACTTCCCGCAGTCCTTCGAGTTCGCCTCGATCGGTGGTTTCGCGGCCACCCGGTCCAGCGGCCAGTCGAGCGCCGGCTACGGCCGCTTCGACGCGATGGTGATGGGCCTGACCCTGGCCACGCCCCAGGGCACGCTCGAGGTCGGCAGCTCGCCGGCCAACGCCGCCGGCCCCGACCTGCGCCAGCTCGTGCTGGGCTCCGAGGGTGCCTTCGGCATCATCACGTCGGTGCGCGTCCGGGTGAAGAAGCTGCCCGTCGAGAAGGTCTACGAGGCGTGGAACTTCCCCTCGTTCACCGCCGGTGCCGACGCGATGCGCCACCTCGCCCAGAACGGCCTCATGCCCACGGTGCTGCGGCTCTCCGACGAGAACGAGACCGCCCTCAACCTGGCCTCGCACTCCGACGTCGGCGGCGAGTCCACCGGCGGCTGCCTGATGATCGTCGGCCACGAGGGGATCTCGGTGGCCGCTCGCCAGGCCCTCGTCGGCGCGGCCCTCGAAGAGCTCGGTGGCACTCCGCTGGGCGAGGACCGCGGTGCCGTGTGGGCCGAGGGACGCTTCCACGCCCCCTACCTGCGCGACTCGCTCCTCGACGTCGGCGTACTCGTCGAGACCCTCGAGACCGCCACGTTCTGGTCGAACCGCGACCGGCTCTACAAGGCCGTCGCGAGCGCACTCACCGAGGCGCTGGGTGAGAAGACCTTGGTGCTCTGCCACATCTCGCACGTCTACGAGACCGGTTGCTCGCTCTACTTCACCGTGGCCGCGCCCCAGGCCGACGCGCCCCTCGAGCAGTGGCTCGCCGCCAAGGCGAAGGCCAGCCAGGCCATGGTCGACGCCGGCGCCACGATCACCCACCACCACGCGGTCGGCACCGACCACAAGCCCTGGCTCGCCCAGGAGATCGGCGAGGTCGGTGTCCGCATCCTTCGCGCGGTCAAGGCCGACCTCGACCCGACCGACGTGCTCAACCCGGGGGTGCTGATCCCGTGACGCGCTCCTTCTCGTTCCTGGTCAACCCGTCCTCCGGCGGCGGTGCGGCCCCCGGCGCCGTCGTACCCGTCGCCAGGCTGCTCCGCGACGCCGGAGCAGCGGTCGACGTGACCTACTCACCGGGCCCCAAGGCGACCCACGACCTGGTCTCCGGTGCTGTCGAGCGCGGCGACGTGGTCGTCTCGGTCGGTGGCGACGGCATGCTCTCCTCGATCGCCGGCGAGGTGTCGCGACTCGGGGGCACCCTCGGCATCGTGCCGGCAGGACGCGGCAACGACTTCGCCCGCATGCTCGAGCTGCCCGATGAGCCCGACGCCGTGGCCAGGATCCTGCTCGACTCCGTGCCGACCCCTACCGACTTGGTGCGCGCGACGCTGCCCGACGGCACCAGCCACGACGTGGCCGGCTCCGTCTACGCCGGAGTCGACGCGAAGACCGCCGACCTGGTCAACAGGATGCAGTGGCTGCCCAAGAAGCTGCAGTACCCCGCCGCCACGGTGCGGGCACTGGCCACCTTCAACGCGGCGTCGTACACGGTCGACGTCGACGGCGACAGCCACGACTTCGCCGCGGCCACGGTCGTGGTGGCCAACTCCGGCTACTACGGCAAGGGCATGCACATCGCCCCGTCGGCATCCGTCGACGACGGTGAGCTCGACGTCATCGTGATCGAGGCGGCCGGCCGGTTCGACATGATCCGCTCGTTCCCCAAGGTGTACGACGGCCGGCACATCGACCTCGACCAGGTGCACGTCTTCCGTGGCAGGGCGATCACCCTGACGTCGCGTCCCGGTGTGGTGATGGGCGGCGACGGCGAGCCCCTCGGCATGCTCGGTGACGCGCCGGTGCGCATCGAGGTGCTTCCCGGCGCCGTCAACATCCTGCGCTGACTGGCGAAACTCACCCGTCCGGGTTCGCGACGCTCATCGGTCGCGCAGGCGTGCAAGGCGGCCGCGGACCCGGACGGTGAACGGCCGGCTTTCGACGCCCCGCCCCCGAGCAGCGCGGCGCAGCGCCTTGGCGTGCTGCCTGGCCGTCTTCCGCTCGCGGCGCAGGGCCATCCTGATCGCGCCCTCGACGGCCTGGGCGGCGGCGTCGAGCGAGATCGTCGACGGCTCCGGGTCGGTGCCCTCGTCGACCTCGACCCGGTCGAGCAGGTCGAGGTCGCCGATCACCCGGACGCCCAGGGCCTGGAGACCCTCGACGCGTTGGCGGTTCAGCTCGGCGATGCGCTCGACCGCCCACGCGGGAATGCCCGGAACCCTCGCGTCCGTGGGAGCGGGCGCGGCCCGGCGCATGCGCAGGACGACGCCGTTCTGCACCACCTGGTGGTAGAGCTCGCCGGACCAGCCCTCGTCCGCGAAGACGTGGTTGATCCGCCGGACCAGCTCGGCCTCCGGCAGCGTCAGGGACCGGTTCGAGTGCTCGGCGGAGAGGTCGAGCAGCCCGGTCGGAAGCCCGAGGAGCTGCTCGAAGGCATCGGGCGCCATCCGGTTGCGGGCCTCGTCCGCGACGATCACCGTGACGTTGTCCAGTCCGGCGTGCCCCGCCCAACGCTCGACGACCGACGGGGTGCTCTGGGGAAGCCAGATGCGGCGGTGCCGGGGCCCGCCCGTCGGCTGCAGCACCACACGAAGCCACTCGTGGTAGGCCATCTGCTCGCCGCCCTTGACCAGCTCCTGCCAGTACGACGGCAGCAGCCGGTCGTAACGACGAGCCACCATCAGCACGTGCGGCCTGCCCTGGCCGAGCTCGCGCACGATGCGTCCGGCCTGGTAGTCGTGTGCGCGCCCGAAGTCCTCGTTGCTGACCAGCACCGTCGAGTCGCCGGCCGCGCCGACCTCGTCGACGAGGTCGGTCCAGGCGCTCGGCGGGGGCATCGTCCGCCCGCGTGGCGCGGCTCCCATCAAGGCCCAGCCCGCCCGTCGTGGACGTACGTCGTCGCCTGCGTAGACCACTCCGTGATCCGTGAGGGCATCACGTGAGGCGTGGAGGGCGTGCTGCAACGCCGTGGATCCGGTCTTGGGCGGGCCGATGTGGATGACCCGGCTGCCTCGGGGCAGGCGAAGTCCAGGGTCGGCCGGGGGAGCGTCGGGGCTCATTTGCTGCACCTCAAATGTCACGCGACGTGTCTGCGGGGGTCCGGTCACCGTATCCGAGTCGGGCCGTGGCCTCCGGTGTGAGCGAGATCCTCAGCTCGGGGTGGGGGGCTTGATCCGCATGGACTCCAGGGCCAGGGCGACGACGATGTGCTTGTCGTTGCCCGGGTCCTGTGCGTCGTACCAGAGATCGGTGGTCTGGCCGTCGGTGATCGGAGCGGCTCTGCGCACCATCATCGGCCGCTGCACCCACCGCTGCACGCCGTGCGCGTCGTGGAAGGTGAAGGTGACGGTGGTGAAGACGCTCGAGCCCTCGCTGGACGCTGTGTATCCCTTGTCGGACACGGTGGCCAGGGTGCGGGTTCCGGTCTTCATCAGCTCCTCTGCCAGCCGGGCTCGCGCGATCCGGCGGCGGTAGGCGAACAGGCTGAGCAGCAGCAGCGCGGCCGCGAGCACCAGCAAGCCCAGACCGACTCGCTCCGCGACCCGGCTCTCGATCTCGCGTGCCGTCGTCCAGGTGCCGAGGCCGCCTCCCGACGCAGCCGCGGCGAGGCCCTGGGCGATGCCGAGCTTCGAGGAGCGCAACAGCAGGGGACCCCATGCGATCAGGCCGATGACCGTCAGGGTCATGCCGACCGGGACGGCGGCCATGGTGACGGTGCTGGGCGGCGACTCAGTGACGTCGGCGGACATCTCCGTCCAGCCGACGCCGGTCAGGTAGCCGCCGATGACGAGGACGACCAGGTTCAGGCCGACGCGCAGGGCACCCGGGGCACGCTCGGCCTTGGCCCGGCGCGCGGCAATGGGATCGATCGTGCTCATGCGCGACATTCAACAGGAACCCCGCGCTCAACCGCCGAAATTCCACAGCAACAGTTCCGTGGGTGCAGTGGCGGTGACCGTGCCGCCCTCGTCCCTCAGTCGTACGGCGTAGGCCTCGCCGAGCGCCACGTCGTCGAGGGTCGCCGATCCGGTGGTCACGAAGAGGTGTCCGAGTGGGGCATCTGGCAGGTCGACGCGTTCGCCGGGGGCCAGGCGTGCGGCGTACAACGTCGCTCCGGAGGCGCCGATCCGGGTGATCGCGTCGGGTCGTGACCCCGACACGACCGGCTGCCACGCGGCCTCGGGCTCCACTGGTGCCGAGTCGTAGCGGGTCGGGCCGCCGGGCTCGTCGGGCAGCACCCAGGTCTGGATGAACCTGGTCGGGCCGCTGGCCACGTCCACGGTCTCGGAGTGCACGACACCGTCGCCGGCCGACATCACCTGCACCCGACCGGGCTCGATCACGCCGGACGTGCCGGACGAGTCCGCGTGGCGGAGCGCGCCGTCCAGCACCCAGGTGACGATCTCGAGGTCGCGGTGCGGGTGGTCGGGATAGCCGCCACCCGGCTGCACCAGGTCGTCGTTGTGGCAGACCAGCAGGCCGAAGCGCAGGTTGTCGGGGTCGTAGTGCGACCCGAACGACAGCGAGTGGCGGGTCACCCGTCCGTCGGCATCGGTGACGAAACGCTCGCCGGCCCGGTGGATTTCCATGCCTCAGAGACTAGGTTGATCGAGGTGAGCATCGACCTGCCGTCCACCTTCCGATTCGGCGCCAGCACCGCGGCCTACCAGATCGAGGGCGCGGTCGCCGAGGGCGGCAGGGGCCGCAGCATCTGGGACACCTTCTGCGCCGAGCAGGACCGGGTCGTCGACGGGTCGAGTGGAGCGGAGGCCTGCGACCACTACCACCGGTACGCCGAGGACGTCGCGCTGCTCAAGGGGCTGGGCGTCGACGGCTACCGGCTCTCGATCGCCTGGCCGCGGATCCAGCCCGACGGCACCGGGGCGCCGAACGCCGAGGGCATCGCGTTCTACGACCGCCTGCTCGACGAGCTGCTCGGTGCCGGCATCGACCCGATGGTCACGCTCTACCACTGGGACCTGCCCCAGGCCCTGGAGGACGATGGCGGCTGGCTGAACCGGGCGACTGCCGAGCGCTTCTCCGAGTACGCCGCGATCTGCGGCGAGCGATTCGGCGACCGGGTGCGCCAGTGGGTGCCTGTCAACGAGCCCAATGTGGCGAGCCTCATGGGCTACGCCCTCGGGATGCACGCTCCGGGCAAGACGCTGATGTTCGACGCGCTGCCCGCCTGCCACCACCTGCTGCTGGCGCACGGGCTCGGCACGCAGGCGCTGCGCGGGGCCGGGGTCGGCGAGATCGGCTGCGCCAACAACCACGCCCCGATGTGGCCGGCCAGTGACGGCGACGGCGACCTCGCCGCGACCGGGCTCTTCGACGACCTGTGGAACAACCTCTTCGCCGACCCGATGCTGCTCGGCGAGTGGCCCGAGGACCTCGCTCCGCTGATGGAGCCGCTGGCCCGGGAGGGGGACCTCGCGACGATCAACCAGCCCCTCGACTTCTACGGCGTCAACTACTACAACCCCTACCTGGTGGCGGCCGCCGCCGAGGGTGCGGAGTTGCCGTTCGAGTACCGCGACATCGAGGGCTGCCCGACCACCGACTTCGGCTGGCCGGTCGTGCCCGACGGCCTGCGCGAGCAGCTGGTGACCCTGCACCGGCGGTACGCCGACCTGCCGCCCGTGGTCATCACCGAGTCCGGCTGCGCCTACAACCTGGGCCCCGACGAGGCCGGCGTCGTCGACGACCGGGCCCGCATCGACTACCTCGACTCACACCTGCGCGCGGTGGCCGACGCGATCGCCGAAGGTGTCGACGTGCGCGGCTACTTCACCTGGTCGATCATCGACAACTTCGAGTGGAGCGAGGGCTACACCCAGCGCTTCGGCCTGGTGCACGTCGACTACGACACCCAACAGCGCACGCCGAAGAAGTCCTACGACTGGTACCGCGCCTACATCGCGGCGGCGGGGCAGGACCGCTGATTGTGTGTGGGTCCTGACGCACCAGGTGAGTCAGAACCCACACGATGACGAGTGGGCCGTCGTCAGAGGGCTGCGGCGGTGCGGGTTCCCTGCTCGATCGCGCGCTTCGCGTCGAGCTCGGCGGCAACGTCGGCCCCGCCGATCAGGTGTACGCCGCTGGGGTTGAGTGCTGAAGTGGTTGCCCCAACCGCCAGTTCAGCACTCAACTCGTCGTACAACCCGCGCACCGACTCCTGCCCCGCGCAGAGCACGACGTGGTCGACGTCGAGCACCTGCTGGCTGGTCTCGCCGGACGCCGAGGTGACCGTGATGTGCAGTCCGGCGTCGTCGACCTTGTCGTAGGAGGCGCCCGGCACCATGTGCACGCCGGAGTCCTTGAGCACGGCGCGGTGCGCCCAGCCGGACGTCTTGGCCAGGCCCTTGCCGATCGAGGTCGTCTTGCGCTGGAGCAGCCACACCTCGCGGGGAGCGGTGCGCGGCTTCTTCTCGGTCAGGCCGCCTCGGTGGATGGCCGGGTCGCCGACGCCCCAGTGCGCCATCCAGTCGTCGAGGTCGTCGCCGGAGTCGTGGGTCAGGAAGTGGCTGACGTCGACGCCGATGCCGCCGGCACCGATCACCGCGACCCGGCGGCCGACGGTCACCGACCCGTTGAGCACCTCGTCATAGCGCACGACCTTGGCGTGGTCGACGCCCGGGAACGCAGGCACCCGTGGCGTCACACCCGTGGCGACGACGACCTCGTCGAAGCCGGCCAGGGCGTCAGGGGTGGCCTCGGTCGAGAGGCGCACGTCGACACCGAGCACCTCGAGGCGGCGGGTGTAGAACCGCAGCGTCTCGCGGAAGTCCTCCTTGCCGGGGACCTCCATCGCGAGGCGGAACTGGCCGCCGAGGCGGTCGGACTTCTCGAACAGTGTGACGTCGAGACCGCGCTCGGCCGCGGAGACCGCCGCGGAGAGGCCGGCCGGTCCGGCGCCGACGACGGCCACCTTCTGCGTCGTACGCGTCGGGCTGAGCACCAGGGTGGTCTCGCGGCAGGCACGCGGGTTGACCAGGCACGAGCTCATCTTGTTGGCGAAGACGTGGTCGAGGCAGGCCTGGTTGCAGGCGATGCAGGTGTTGATCTCGTCGGCGCGACCGGCGGCGGCCTTGTTCACCAGCTCGGGGTCGGCCAGGAACGGGCGCGCCATCGAGACCAGGTCGGCACCGCCCTCGGCGATGATCGACTCGCCGATCTCGGGGGTGTTGATCCGGTTGGAGGCGCAGACCGCGATGCCGACCTCGGGCCGCAGGCGCGCGGTGTAGTCGCGCCACGCGCCCGGCGGCACCTGCGTGATGATCGTGGGCACCCGTGCCTCGTGCCAGCCGATGCCGGTGTTGAGCAGGTCGACGCCGGCCTCCTCGAGACCCTGGGCGAGCTCGACGGTCTCGTCCCAGGTCTGCCCGCCCTCGACCAGGTCGAGCAGCGAGATGCGGTAGCCGATCATGAAGTCGCGGCCGACCAGCTCGCGGGTGCGACGGACGATCTCGAGCGGGAAGCGCATCCGCTTCTCGGCCGAGCCGCCCCACCTGTCGGTGCGGTCGTTGGTGCGCGCCGCGAGGAACTGGTTGATCAGGTAGCCCTCGGAGCCCATGATCTCGATGCCGTCGTACCCCGCTCGCTGGGCCAGGCGCGCGGCCTTGGCGAAGTCGGTCGCGGTGCGGTCGACGCCCCGCGTCGACAGGGCGGTGGGCTTGAACGGGGTGATCGGCGACTTCCGGCTCGACGCCGAGACGCTGTACGGCGTGTAGCCGTAGCGCCCCGCGTGCAGGATCTGCAGCGCGATCTTGCCGTCGTGCTCGTGCACCGCGTCGGTGACCTGGCGGTGCCGCGCCGCGTGCAGGCTGTTCGACATCGTCGAGCCGAGCGGCTTGAGCTGGCCGCGGAAGTTGGGGGAGTAGCCGCCGGTGATGATCAGCCCGGCACCGCCCTTGGCGCGTTCGGCGAAGTACGCCGCAAGCTTGGGCAGGTTCCAGAAGGCGTCTTCCAGACCGGTGTGCATCGAGNGGGGGTAGTTGTTCATCGCTCAGCTTTCGTGTGGGCGTCGATGTATTCGGTCAGCCAGTCGATCCAGAACTCCTCGAGGCGTACGCCGCCGCGGAGCACGAGGAAGACGTCGAGGTCATGGCCGGAGAGTCCGGACGGGTCCGGGAAGTCGCGGGCTTCGAGATGGTGGTAGAGCGAGAGCTTCTTCCGGTGGTCGTCGAGCTTCTCCCGGGCCTGGTCGAGGATCGTCGTGCGGTCGCCGTACGACGCCCCGCGCATCTTCACCATCAGGTCGGAGCGCAGCGGATCACCCGACGTCGGTTCGGCCAGCCAGCGCTCGAGCTCGAGGCGACCCGGCTCGGTGACGTCGTACACCTTCTTGTCGGGGCGGCCCTGCTGGGCGACGACGGTGGAGGTGACCCAGCCGTCCTTCTCCATGCGGCCCAGAACGCGGTAGATCTGCTGGTGGCTGGCGGTCCAGAAGTAGCCGATCGACTTGTCGAAGCGCCGGGTCAGCTCGCTGCCTGAGGCCGCGCGCTCGCTCAGGGAGACGAGGAGCGCGTGTTCGAGGGCCATGCCGACCATCCTGCGACACCTATGCAACTAGTTGCAAGCCTGCGTGGCGGGGGTCACCTTGCGGTATACCCCCTAGGGGTATACCGTCCTGATCATGAACACGTCCTGGCGCATGGCAATGTCGGCCACCCTCCACTGCCTCACCGGCTGTGCGATCGGTGAGGTCCTGGGCATGGTGCTGGCCACCTGGTTGGGCTGGAGCGCGGGGCCGAGCGTCGTCCTCGCGGTCGCGCTGGCCTTCTTCTTCGGCTACCTGCTCACCTTCGTCGGCGTGCGCCGTGCCGGTCTCGACGTCCGCTCGGCGGTGCGTACGGCGCTGGCCGCCGACACCGTCTCGATCCTGGTCATGGAGATCATCGACAACACCGTGATGGTCACCGTGCCGGGTGCGATGGACGCCGGCCTCGGCGCCTGGCTCTTCTGGACCGCCCTCGCGTTCTCACTGGCCCTGGCCTTCGTGCTCACGGTGCCGGTGAACCGCTGGCTGATGAGTCGGGGCCTGGGCCACGCCGTGGTCCACGAGATGCACCACGGTGGCGCCGACGAGCACGCCCACCACGCCCACTGAGTGATTCCGGCCGCCGATCGTGACAGTGGATCTGTCATGATCGGCGGCATGACTATCGAACTTGGTCAGGGCACTGGTCCGCTGCGTGGAGTGAAGGTCGTCGAGATCGCCGGCATCGGGCCCAGCCCGCACGCCTGCATGATCCTGGCCGACCTCGGTGCCGACGTCATCCGCATCGAGCGACCGCGTGGTCAGATGCTCACCGGCGGATCGCACGACCTGCTCAACCGCGGTCGTCCGAGTGTCGCGCTCAACCTCAAGGACCCGGCTGCCGTCGAGACGGTGCTGAAGCTGGTCGAGGGGGCCGACGTGCTGGTCGAGGGCATGCGCCCCGGCGTCACCGAGCGGATGGGCCTCGGTCCCGACGAGTGCCTGGCCCGCAATCCGAAGCTGGTCTACGGCCGGATGACGGGCTGGGGCCAGACCGGCCCGTTCGCCCAGGTCGCCGGGCACGACATGAACTACATCGCGATCACCGGCACCCTGCACGGGCTCGGCCAGGACAAGGCGCGGCCGTCGTTCCCGGCCAACCTGGTCGGCGACTTCGGCGGTGGGTCGACGTACCTCGTGATGGGCATCCTCGCCGCGCTGCTCGAGTCGCGCACCAGCGGACAGGGCCAGGTCGTCGACGCGGCGATCGTCGACGGCACCGCCCACCTGAACGCGATGACCGCGGCCTTCCTGGCCGGCGGCGGCTTCCATGAGGAGCGCGCCTCGAACCTGCTCGACGGCGGCACGCCGTACTACGACGTCTACGAGACCTCGGACGGCAAGCACATGTCGGTCGGTCCGCTGGAGCCGCAGTTCTACGACCTGTTCGTGGAGCTCCTGGAGATCAAGGACATCGCGCCCGACCGCTACGACGCGGCCAACTACTCCACACTGAAGGCGTTGATCGCCGAGCGTTTCGCGACCCGCACCCAGGCCGAGTGGGTCGAGGTGTTCGAGGGAACCGACGCCTGCGTGGCCGGGATCATCCCGATCAGTGAGGCGATCGAGCACCCGCACATGAAGGCCCGTGGCGTCTTCGTCGAGCACGAGGGCCTGACCCAGCCGGCACCGGCCCCACGGTTCTCGCGCACCGAGGCGACCCTGTCGTCGCCGCCCGCGCCCGGCCCCGGCGCGCACACCCGTGAGGCCCTTGCGGCATGGGGCATCGACGACGTCGACGCGTTGCTCGAGGGTGGCTCCGCAGTCCAGGCCTGAGTCGGACCGTTCGCAGTGCCGAGAGTGAGGTTCGTGTCGTGAGTCGGGCCGTTGGACGACACGAAGGTCACTCTCGGGGCCCTGACTCCGAGTCCCGGTCAGGCGGTCAGGAAGTCGGCCAGCGAGGCGACTTCGGGGGTGGCGCCGGCCTCGGCCAGCGCGTCCTCCAGTGCCCGGTCGTGGTCGGGGCGGGCCTTGGTCAGCGCCTTGCGCCCTGAGGCAGTGAGCTCGGTGTAGATGCCGCGCCGATCGTCGGCGCAGAGGATGCGGGTCAGCAACCCGCGGTCCTCCAGTCGGTTGACCAGGCGCGTGGTCGCGCTCGGGGAGAGTGCGGCAGCGCGGGCCAGCTGGGCCATGCGCATGTGCCAGCCGTCCTGGCGGGACAGCGCGTCCATCACGGTGAACTCGACGACCGAGAGGCCGTGACCGCTCGAGAGTGCCTGCTCGAGCCGCGCCTCGATCATCTGGTGCAGCGCGGCCAGTCGGCGCCAGCCCTGGGCCCGCACCTGGACCGCCTCGTCACTGATTCCCATGCGCACCATCATAGCGCCCGTTTGCAATAACCAGCGCGTGCAACTAATCTCGAGCGAAAACGTTGCACACGCGGCATATTGCACACGCAAAGGAGCTTCCATGAAACCCGGACTGCTGGCCCTCGCCGTGGGCGGCTTCGGCATCGGACTCACTGAGTTCGTGATCGCCGGCCTGCTGCCCGAGGTGGCAGCCGACTTCGCGGTCAGCGAGGCCACTGCCGGCTGGCTGATCTCCGGCTATGCGCTCAGCGTCGCGGTCGGCGCGATCCTGCTGACCGCGGCCGTCGTACGCCTGCCGCGCAAGCAGGTGCTGCTCGGCCTGATGGTGCTGTTCATCGTCGGGAACCTGGTCTCCGCGCTGGCCACGTCGTACGACGCGATGCTGGTCGGCCGCATCATCGCCGCCCTGTGCCACGGCGCGTTCTTCGGCATCGGGTCCGTGGTGGCCGCCTCCCTGGTCGCGCCGGAGAAGAAGGCCGGTGCCATCGCGTTGATGTTCGCCGGACTGACCAGCGCCAACGTGCTCGGCGTGCCGGCCGGCACCCTGCTCGGCCAGGCCGCGGGCTGGCGCTCGACGTTCTGGGCGATCACCGCGATCGGCATCGTCTCGTTCGTCGCCATCGCCCTGCTGGTGCCCGGCAAGGTCGCCGGTGCCGACGCGCCACCTCGCCTGAGGCAGGAGCTGGGGGCGTTCACCAGCGGCCAGGTCTGGTTGTCGCTGGCGGTCACCGTGCTCGGCTTCGGCGGCATGTTCGGGGCGTTCACCTACATCGCCTACACGCTCACCGGGGTCAGCGGCTTCGCCGACTCGTGGATCCCGTGGCTGCTCGTCCTCTTCGGTGTCGGGCTGTTCGTGGGCAACCTGTTCGGCGGCCGGGCGGCCAACAGGGCCGTCGCGCGCACCTTGTTCGTGGTGCTGGCCGGGCTGGTCGTCGTCATGGTCCTCTTCGCGCTCACCGCGGAGAGCAAGGCACTCACCGTCGTCGCCCTCTTCCTCATGGGTGCCTTCGGGTTCGCCACCGTGCCCGGACTCCAGATGCGGGTCATGGACCACGCGGGACAGGCGCCGACCCTCGCCTCGGGTGCCAACATCGGCGCCTTCAACCTCGGCAACGCCATCGGCGCATGGCTGGGCGGTCTCGCGATCACCGCCGGCCTGGGCTACACCTCACCCCTGTGGGTCGGTGCCGGGCTGGCCCTCGCCGCGCTCGTCGTACTCGCCCTGGCGGAGGCAATCGCGGCTCGTGAGGTTCATGACACCGAGGCGCTCGTGAGTGCCTGAAGCGACGCGACGGGGAGGGTGATCTGTCCGATTCGGGTTAGGTTGTGCCGCAGCACTGACCGCAATCCGACGGAGATTCGTGAACATCTTGGGCACCGCCATCGACCGCGAGGCCGCTCTCCCGGCCGCGATCGGCACCATCCCCAGCGGCCTCGCGCTACTGACCGGCCACCCGAAGCTGGCCGCCGGCCTGCTCGCACTGCCGGTCGGGCTGGTGGCGTTCTTCCGTGACCCCGAGCGCGCAGCCGACCTGGCCGACGTCGACGAGGACACCGTCGTCGCCCCCGCCGACGGCAAGGTCATGCACGCCGGCCCGGCCCAGCCCGGCGTGGCACCTCCCAGGGATCCGGCGCAGGGGGACTGGCAGCAGATCAGCATCTTCCTGTCGCTCTTCGACGTGCACATCAACCGGGCGCCGTACGCCGGCGTGGTGGAGTCGGTGACCTACCGGCCCGGGAAGTGGCTGGCCGCCTACAAGTTCGAGTCGGCGTTCGAGAACGAGCGCAGCGACATCGTCATGAACCGCACGGTTCGCGGCGAGCAGCGCACCTACGTCTTCCGTCAGATCGTCGGACTGGTCGCGCGACGCGTGGTCACCCGGGTCAAGGCTGGCGACGAGGTGGGCACCGGCGCGCGCATCGGCCTGATGAAGTTCGGCTCCCGGATGGACGTCTTCCTGCCGCCCGGCGTCGAGCTGCACGTCAAGGAGGGCGACCGCACGGTCGCCGGGGAGACGGTCCTGGCCACCTGGCCCGGAGCCGCCCGATGACGGACAGCTCACTGCGACGCCGGCTGCTTCGGCGCTGGCGACTCGAGTCCCACTCCGGCGCCGAGGTCGTCTCGCTTCGCCAGCTCAGCGCCCGCGAGCAGTTGCGGGTCACCTCGCCGAGCCTTTTCACGACGGCCAACATGGGCTGTGGGTTCTCGTCGGTCCTGCTGGCCACCTCCGGGCACTTCCAGCTCGCCGCGATCCTGATCGCGGTCGCCATCGTGATGGACATCGCCGACGGTGCGGTCGCCCGGCTGGTGGGCGCCACCTCCCCGTTCGGAGTCCAGCTCGACTCGCTGGCCGACCTGGTCTCGTTCGGCCTCGCGCCGGCCGTGCTGGTCTACACCTGGGTGCTGCCCGAGTGGCCGGTGATCGCCTGGCTGGCGGCGTTCTTCTGGCTCGCCTGCGCCGGCTTCCGGCTGGCGCGCTTCAACTTCACCATCGACCCGACCGACGACAAGCGCTACTTCATCGGCCTGCCCTCGCCGGCCGCCGCCGCGGTCGTGATGGCCACGGTGTTCGCGATGGACAACCCCGACGTCGCCGGCCCCGACTTCCGGGTCGGCCCGGCCATCCTGGTCCCGGTCGCGATCAGCCTCGTGCCCGCCCTGCTGATGGTCTCGACGGTCCGGTTCCGCTCCTTCCGCGACCTGGTCACGCCCCGCACCACGCAGACCCGCGTGTGCACCACGGTCGCCGTACTCGTCGTGGCCGCCGGGCTGGCGCTGGCCCCGGCCACCACGGGTGTCACGGTGGCCTACCTGTACGTCGCGACCGCGCCCCTCGGCGTGCTCACCGCCCCGCTACGGGCACGCATCTTCGGTGCTGACTCGGTGGCCCCGCCCCGCACCCGCCAGCAGTCGGTCTTCCTGCCGCTGGCCGGCGACGAGGACGCCGTCGGCGACGAGGCCTGAACCGCACCGGAACCTCCCGGTCGCCGTCCTGCGATAGAACTGGTGCATGGCCGACGCGAAGCAGGAGGGCAGTGCGTCCCTCGTGACCGTGCTGGTGGCGCTGGTCGCCAATGCCCTCGTGGCGACGGCGAAGTCCGTGGCCGCCGCGGTCACCGGGTCGGCCTCGATGGTGGCCGAGGCGGCACACTCATGGGCCGACACCGGCAACGAGGTCTTCCTGCTCTTCGCCGAGCGCTCGGGCGGGCGGGCCCGCGACGAGAGCCACCCCCGCGGCTACGGCCGGGCGACGTACGTCTGGTCGCTGGTGGCCGCGTTCGGCCTGTTCGCGGCCGGTGCGGTGGTCTCGGTCTGGCACGGGCTCACCGAGCTGACCGGGGAGTCCGAGGATCCCGACTACCTGATCAACTACGTCGTGCTCGGCATCGCGTTCGTGCTCGAGGGCATCTCGCTGACCCAGGCCACCCGCCAGGTGGTCGGCCAGGCGCGCTCCTTCGGCATGCGGCCGCTCAAGTTCGTCGACCGCACCTCCGACTCGACCCTGCGCGCGGTCTTCATGGAGGACTCGGCCGCCATCATCGGTCTGGTCCTCGCGGCCAGCGGCATCGCGCTGCACCAGCTGACCGGCAACGCGATCTTCGACGCCCTGGGCTCGATCGCCGTGGGCCTGCTGCTGGGCTTCGTGGCGGTGTTCCTGATGCGGCGCAACATGGACTACCTGCTCGGGGAGGAGATCTCGCCGCAGCTCGAGGGCCGGGTGCTGGCCACCCTGAAGGCGCGTCCGGAGATCCACCGGGTCAGCTACCTCCACGTCGAGTACGTCGGCCCGCACCGGTTCTTCATCGTGGCCGCCGTCGACCTCACCGGCGACGACCGCGAGGGCGAGCTGGCCATCCGGTTGCGCGGGCTCGAGGCGTCGCTCGAGCAGGAGGAGATGATCGAGGACGCCATCCTGACGCTCTCGATCCCCACCGAGCCCACGCTCTGACCCACCTGCCGTCCCACGCTCTGACCTACCCGCCGTCCCACCCCTCTGACCCACCCGCCGTCGTACCGAAGAACGGGCGCAATGGCCCGATTCGGCTCAAATGTGGGGGAAAGTGCGGCGTTGTGCCCGTTCGGCGGTACGCGCGGGTGCCCGGGTCGAAGTCAGGCCAGGGCGATCGTCGCCTCGAGCACGAACTGCGGGTCGGCCAGGCGGTCGCCGTACAGCTCGCGCAGCCGGCCGACGCGGTAGCGCACTGTCTGCGGGTGCACGAAGAGTGCGGCGGCGATGTCGTCGCGCCGGCCCTGATGGAGCAGCCAGGCGCGCAGGGTCTCGGTGAGCTTGGCGACCGTCGAGGGGCGCAGGCCGTCCATCGGTGCGAGCACACGGGCCCGCAGGTCGGCCAGGGCGGAGCCGTCGGCGGTGGTCACCAGCGGCACCAGGTGGTCGTCGGTGTCGACGGACGACTCCTCACCGCCCAGGCCGAGCCCGAGCGTGCGCAGGGCGCGCACGTAGGAGCCCTTGGCGTCGATCCACGGCCGGCTCGGTCCGATCGCTGCGGTGCGGTCGCCGATGCGGCGAACCAGCTCGCGGCGGCCCCGGGAGTCGAGGTCGGCGACCAGGATCGCGGTCATGTCGGGGTGCTCGTCGAGGCCGGGCGCCTCCGTGCCGGCGATCAGCGAGCGAGGATCGATGAGCGTTCGCAGGGTGCCCAGCGTCGACTCCGGCGTGATCACCGCGGTCAGCGTGGTGGGCGGCTCCCAGTCGGCGCGCTCGGCCAGGGCCAGCGCGTCATCGGCGCCGAGGTCGGCCAGGAGTCCGGCGGCCAGTCGTTCCAGATGCCGCTCGCGGACGCGCCCGGACGTGGCCAGCTCGTCCGCGTGACCGGAGACGCTGACCGCCGACAGCTCGTCGATGTAGTCGAAGACCAGCTCCGCGAAGCGGGCCAGCTCGGCGGCGGGGAGCCCCGCCTCGACGGCGCTGCTGCTCAGGTCGTGCCAGGCGGTGCGGGCGCCCACGCGGTACGCCGCAGCAAGGGCGTCCATGCTGCGCCCGCTGCGCGCCTCGCCGCGACCCAGGGCGTACGCCGCCTCGAAGACCGACTCGACCCGGCTGCCCGGGCCAGCCCCGGCGGGCGTGGCGGTCATGTCGAGGAAGCCGCTCAGTGCCATCGTCACGGCGGTCTCGATGTTGCGCCCCATGCGGCCGCGGAACGGCTCGGAGTAGCTCGGCACCTCGCGGATCACCGAGCTGACCACGCGCTCGGCACAGCCGGCCAGCTCGCCACGCATGGCGGCGATCACCGGGTCCGGCAGGCGCAGTCCGCCCAGACGGGCACTGCGTGGCTCGCTCATGGACGCCTTCTTTCACTCGCTGCGAACAAAAGACTACTCCAGATTCACGCAGGGAGGGTCAGGACTTCACACGTGGAGGCGGGCACGATGGTCACATGGTCCTTCTTGATGGTGCTGGCAGCTCGACACGACTCCGTGACCGACTGGTCAGGGTCGTGGAGGCAGCGACCACGCCGCTGCTGCCGGCCGACTACCTCGACCTGTTCGCCCCCTTGCGCAGTGGGGCGGACCTCCGGGGCCGCATCGTCTCGGTGCACCCGGAGACCGCGGATGCCGCGACGATCGTGATCCGCCCCGGGGCGGACTGGGCAGGCCACGTGCCCGGCCAGTACCTCCGGATCGGCATCGACGTCGACGGCGTCCGTGAATGGCGCGCCTACTCGCTGACCCACGGCCCGCGCGCCGACGGCAACATCTCGATCACCGTCAAGGCCGTCCCCGACGGCAAGGTCAGCAACCACCTCGTCCACCGCGCCGAGGCTGGCACGCTGGTCCACCTCGAGCAGGCGACCGGCGACTTCGTGCTCGCGTCGAAGCCGGGCAAGCTGCTCTTCGTCACCGCCGGCTCCGGGGTCACCCCGGTCGTCGGCATGCTGCGCAACCTCTTCCCGGCCACGGACTCCGGCGTCCTGCGGCTCGACCGCAGCAAGGCGCTCGACATCACGGTCGTCCACGTTGCCCCGAGCCGCCCCGAGTCGATCTTCATCGACAACCTGCACGAGCTGCACGAGGCCGGCGCGATCAACCTGGTCGACCGGTACGACGACGTGCACGGCGTGCTCGACATCGACACGCTCTCCGAGCTCGTCCCCGACCTGGCCGAGCGTACGACGTACGCCTGTGGCCCCGGTGGTCTTCTCGACGCGCTCGCGAAGCACCACGAGGCCGCCGGGCTCGAGCTGTTCACCGAGCAGTTCCGCCCGGTCGTCATCGCCGCGGGCGAGGGGGGCACGGTCACCTTGGAGAAGTCGGGCGTGAGCCTCGACCTCGACGGTGCGACCACGATCCTCGACGCGGCCGAGCAGGCCGGCGTCCTGATGCCCAGCGGTTGCCGCATGGGCATCTGCATGGGCTGCGTGCTGCCGATGCGTGAAGGCGCCGTCCGCGACCTGCGCAACGGCGCGATCACCACCGCCACCCCGGGCGAGACCGACAACGGCGGCGTACCGATCCAGACCTGCATCAGCGCGGCCGCCGGGCCGTGCCACATCGACCACTGACTTCAACTGTCCTCGATCTCGAGACGGTCGCAGAGCGACCTCCTCGATCAGCGGAGAAGGAGACATCACCATGACTGTCATCACGAAGAAGGCCGAGAACCCGACGGCGCACCTGACGCCCGAAGACATCGAGCAGATCGGCATCGAGCTCGACGCGATCCGCCAGGACATCATCGACTCCCGCGGCGCCAGCGACGCCGCCTACATCCGCAAGGTCGTCGACGTGCAGCGCAAGCTCGAGCTCGGCTCGCGTGCGGTGCTGCTGGCCAGCATCTTCCCGCCCGCCTGGATCGCGGGCACGGTCGGCCTGAGCGTCGCCAAGATCCTCGAGAACATGGAGATCGGGCACAACGTCATGCACGGCCAGTGGGACTGGATGCGTGACCCGAAGATCCACTCGACCACGTGGGAGTGGGACAACGCCTCCACCGCGGAGGGCTGGAAGCACTCGCACAACCAGGTGCACCACACCTACACGAACATCGTCGGCAAGGACAACGACCTCGGCTACGGCATCATGCGGGTCGACGAGGACCAGCGCTGGTCGCCGTTCCTGCTCGGCCAGCCGGTGTGGAACTTCATCAACGCCTGCTTCTTCGAGTACGGCATCGCGGCGTACGACCTCGAGCTCGGCAAGAACCTGCGCATTCCCAAGGAGAAGCGCAGCGACGCCTTCAAGCGCAACGCGAAGAACACGCTGAAGAAGATCCGCCGTCAGGCCACCAAGGACTACGTGGTCCACCCGGCGCTGTCGATCCCGACCGGCTCGTTCCTGCCGACCCTCGCCGCGAACTTCACCGCGAACCTGGTCCGCAACCTGTGGACGCACTCGGTGATCATGTGCGGCCACTTCCCCGAAGGCGTAGAGACGTTCGAGAAGAAGTCGATCCCCGCCAACGAGACCCGCGGCCAGTGGTACGTCCGCCAGATGCTCGGTTCGGCCAACATCTCCGGCTCGAAGCCGATGCACCTGATGACCGGCAACCTGAGCTTCCAGATCGAGCACCACCTCTTCCCGGACCTGCCCAGCAACCGGTACTCCGAGGTCGCGCCCAGGGTGCAGGCGCTCTTCGAGAAGTACGAGCTCAACTACCACTCGGCGTCGCTGCCCCGCCAGGTCGGCAGCGCGTGGCACAAGATCGTCCGGCTCTCGCTGCCGAACGGCTGGCTCGAGCAGACCAACGTGAAGAACGCGCCCCAGCAGTTCGCCCTGCTCTACAAGCTCACCACCGGTGGGCCGAAGGTGCGACGGGCGTACGACGCCGTGCAGCGCCGTGCCGAGAACAAGAAGCTGGCCGAAGCTGCCGCTTGATCCATCCTGCCTCAACCCGGACCGCCTGTTCTGCAGGCGGTCCGGTTCATTTGAGCAGACAGTTCGTCGCTCGACCTTGACCTTCCACGCTCAGCGAACGGCTCAGGGGTCCGAACTGCCTGTTCAAGTGAACGCTGGTTGCCGCCCTCGCCCCTGCGGTCGCAGAATCGTTGGAACTCTTGTCCACCTGCGGACACAAACAGGGCATGGTGACAAGCATCTTCGGGGGCATCGACATGGCTGAGCTCAGCGACAATGAGCTGGTCGACGGCTTGCGCAACGGTGAAGGATCCGCGCTCGGCATCCTGTTCGACAGGTACGCCGACCGCATCTACAACCACTGCTTCCGTCGTACGGCGTCGTGGGATGCCGCACAGGACGCGACCTCCACGGTCTTTCTCGAGGCCTGGCGCGGGCGTGAACGCGTGATGTTGCACGACTCGTCGGCGCTGCCGTGGCTCTACGGCATCGCCACCAACGTGTGCCGCAACCTCAATCGCAAGCAACGCCGGCACCTCGCCGCCGTACGACGTCTGCCCGTCGATGCCGACTCTCCTGACCATGCCGAGGCGGTCATCGGCCGCCTGGACGACGAACGCCGGATGGCTGCACTGCTGACCGCTCATGAGGGCCTGCCGCGCCGCGACCAGGAGATCTTCTCCCTGGTCGTGTGGTCCGAGCTGACCTACGAGCAGGCAGCGGCGGCACTCGGCATACCCGTCGGAACCGTGCGCTCGCGTCTCTCGCGGGCGAGGCGGCGGCTCCACGCAGCAGTCTCCGAAGGGGAGAACGACCATGACTGACCACAACCCGACTGACGACCAACTGCCTCCCGAGCGTCCGCTCGACGAGCAGTCGAAGGCGCGCATGCGTGCCGAGCTGACCGAGGCGATCGGCCGCTCCGACGCCGACCGGCCGCGCCACGCGTGGCTCGTGCCGACCGTCGCCGCGGCCGCCATGGTCGGCATCGCCGCGTTGGGGGCCGGCCTGTTCCTGAACGGCGACGACGACGGCCGGGACCGCTCCGGCGAGATCGCGCCCGCAGGGTCCGGCACGGCCAGCGACCCGGACCCGACGGTGAAGGCGCCGGACCCGCCGGCGTCGACGATGCCCGGCCGGGGTTCGACCACGGCGAAGATCCCCGAGAACGAAATGCGGGTGGAGCCGCCCGTCCCCTGTGCGGACGAGGTCGGCAACCTCCTCTCGGCCGCGCGGCTCGCCGGCAGCACGACGTACGACGAGGGCACGGCACAGCTGTGGACCGACGGGGCGACCTGGGTGATCTGCGACGACTGGGCTGCCACCTCCGACGGGGGTGTGCCGACCCTGATCGGCAACCGTTCGACCAACGACGTCTGGTCGAAGCAGACCTACGCGCTCAGCCAGAACTACTCCATGGACGACCACCTGGTGGGGCAGTACGTCGCCGGCGGGCCGACGCTGCCCGACGTCGCGTCGATCAGTTACACGTTCCCCGACGGCCACACGCAGGACGCGGTGATCGGCAAGGACATGTGGCTGATGACCTACGTGGCCACGAGCGGTCCGTTGGTGGACCAGACGGCCGAGACCGAGCCGGTGCGGGTCCAGGTGACCTTCGACGACGGCACGACCGCCTCGTACGACCTGCAATGGGGCCAGGACACCTGTGCCCAGATCAACCACGGTTGCTGAGCGGTCGCGAGTCGACCCTTCTGCCATTGACCTTCCCTAATTGAATAACATTCAGTAGCCTCGGTCGGGTGAGCGAACACGTCGACGTCCTCATCATCGGTGCCGGTCTCTCGGGGATCGGCGCCGCCGCCACCCTGGCCACGCGCCAACCCGACAAGACCTACCTCGTCCTCGAGCGGCGGCCGTCCAGCGGTGGCACGTGGGACCTCTTCCGCTACCCGGGCGTGCGGTCCGACTCCGACATGTACACGCTCGGCTACAGGTTCAAGCCGTGGCTCGGCGACAAGGCGCTGGCCGACGGCGCCTCGATCCTCGACTACGTCCGCGAGACCGCGCGGGAGTACGGCGTCGACGAGCGGATCCGCTACGACCAGCACGTCACCTCGGCCGACTGGGACTCCGAGTCGGCGACCTGGCGGGTGGCCGTCGACGAGGGCGACGAGTCGAAGACCTACACCGCGTCATTCCTCTGGTCGTGCACCGGCTACTACAACTACGACGAGGGCTACACGCCCGAGTTCACGGGCCGCGAGCGCTTCCGTGGCGAGATCGTGCACCCGCAGCACTGGCCGGCGGACCTGACGTACGCCGGGAAGAAGGTCGTCGTGATCGGCTCCGGAGCGACCGCGGTGACGCTGGTCCCGGCGATGGCGGACGACGCCGCCAAGATCACCATGCTGCAGCGCTCGCCGACGTACATCCTCTCGCTGCCGGCCCGCGACCCGCTCGCGCTCGGACTGCGCAAGGTGCTGCCCCGGCAGGCGGCGTACAACGTCACCCGGATCAAGAACATCGCCCAGGCCAGTGCGCTCTACAACGTCAGCCAGAAGCAGCCCAGGCTGGTACGCCGACTGATCCGCCGGCTGAACCAGAAGCAGCTGCCCGAGGGCTATCCGGTCGACGTGCACTTCAAGCCGACGTACGGCCCGTGGGACCAGCGCCTGTGCCTGGTGCCGAACGGCGACCTGTTCCGTGCGATCCGCCACGGCAAGGCGGAGGTCGTCACCGACACCATCGACACGTTCACCGAGACCGGCCTGCGTCTGGGCTCGGGTGCGGAGCTCGAGGCCGACATCATCATCACCGCGACCGGCCTCAACCTGCGCCTGTTCGGCGGTGTCGAGGTGACCGTCGACGGCGAGAAGCTCGACGCGCCCTCGACGATGGCCTACCGCGGGCTGATGCTCAGCGACCTGCCCAACTTCGCCTACACGGTCGGCTACACGAACGCGTCGTGGACGCTCAAGGCCGACCTGGTCGCCGAGTTCGTCTGCCGGCTGCTCCAACACATGACCGAGGTCGGCGCGCGCACCGTCGTACCCGTGCGCCAGGCGGGTGTCGGGGAAGAGCCGTTCATGGACTTCGAGGCCGGCTACGTGCTGCGCTCGCTCGACGAGCTGCCCAAGCAGGGCGACGTCGAGCCGTGGAAGCTGAAGCAGAGCTGGTTCCACGACGTCCGCACGATCCGCAGGACCGACCTCGACGACGGGGTCCTGCAGTTCCGCTGACCCTGTGCAGCCGATCAGCCTGAGTCTGATCAACGTTCTGTCTGATCAACGCTGTGTGACTGGTCACTGGATGCCACCAATGGGGCTTGTGTGCCCTATCCTTGTAAATAGCAACCCGTTGAGTCTTGCCTCGGGTCGCCGGCGCGCGGAGCCCTCCAGTGGGATTCGCCTTTCATGCGCTGCCTTCCGAACCTCGGGGTTCGTGACTGTTTGGTGAGACACACCAACGGATAGCGACTACTTCTCTTGTCTACTGCTTCAACTGTGCCCTCTTTCGGCGATCTCGGCGTTTCCGCGAATCTCGTGGCCGTGCTCAACGATCTCGGCATCACCGTCCCCACTCCCATCCAGGCCGCCACGCTTCCTGACTCGCTGGCCGGCCGCGACGTCCTCGGCCGTGGCCGCACCGGCTCCGGCAAGACGTTCGCGTTCGCGCTGCCGCTGGTGGCGCGCCTCGCCGCGTCCAACCGCAAGCCCCGCACCAAGGCGCCCCGCGCGCTGATCCTGGCCCCCACGCGTGAGCTGGTCGGCCAGATCAACGAGTCGCTCAAGCCGCTGGCCAAGGTCTTCGGCCTGTCCACGCAGACCGTCTTCGGTGGTGTCGGCCAGAACCCGCAGGTCCAGGGCCTGCGCAACGGCGTCGACATCGTGCTGGCCTGCCCGGGTCGCCTCGAGGACCTCATCGCCCAGGGGCACTGCACCCTCGGCGACGTCGAGGTCACCATCCTCGACGAGGCCGACCACATGGCCGACCTGGGCTTCCTGCCCGCCGTACGCCGCCTGCTCAAGCAGACGCCGACCAACGGCCAGCGCCTGCTGTTCTCCGCGACGCTCGACAACGCGATCGACACGCTGGTCAAGCAGTTCCTGCACAACCCGAAGACCCACCAGGCCGACTCGGCGCAGTCGCCGGTCTCGCAGATGAGCCACCACGTGCTGCACCTGAACCGCGAACACCGCGTGCCGGTGCTCGCCGACCTGGCCAGTGCCCCCGGCCGCACGGTGATCTTCACCCGCACCAAGCACGGCGCCAAGGCGCTGGCCCGTCAGCTCAACAAGAACGGCATCCCGACGGTCGACCTGCACGGCAACCTCAGCCAGAACGCGCGCACCCGCAACATGGATGCGTTCCACGCCGGCAAGGCCACCACGCTCGTCGCCACCGACGTCGCCGCCCGCGGCATCCACGTCGATGACGTCGCGCTCGTCGTGCACGCGGACCCGCCGGCCGAGCACAAGGCCTACCTGCACCGCTCCGGCCGTACGGCGCGAGCCGGCGCCGAGGGCACGGTCATCACGTTGATGACCGACGACCAGGTCGGCGACGTGCGCGCGCTGACCCGGGCCGCGGGCATCAAGCCGACCACGACCCGCCTCAATGGTGCGGCCCACCCGATCCTCGAGCAGCTCGCCCCCGGTGAGCGCCTGACGCCCGGAGGCCTGGTCATCGAGTCCGGCGGCAACAACATGGGCTCGGCCGGTTCCGGCTCGGGCTCGGGCGGCAAGTCCGGTGGCGGTCGTCCGCGTCGTTCGCGTGGCGGTGCCGCCAAGACCAACGGTGGCGCGCGTTCCGGCGGCAACAGCGGCGGCTCCTCGTCGCGCGGCAGCTCCGCGCGCAGCGGTGGTGCCGGTGCCGGCAAGCCCTCGGGCAACGGCAGCGGCGGCGGCAACCGCAGCCGCTCGCGTGGTCGCAGCGGTGGCGCGTCCGGCGGCGCATCGGCTGGGGGCGGCTCGCACAGCGCGGCCTCCTTCAGCAGCGGTCGCCGCTGACCTCAGACCCTTCACGACGTCCTGCGTCACGGTTGCTTGGTCAACCACGACAACGTCCTGCCGTCACGGTTGCTCGGGCAACCACGACGCAGGACGTTGTTCATTCGGTGTCCCTTGACTCTGAGGGTGACCGTGCTGGACTGGAGTCGACCTACTGACCCAGCGAGAAGGAGCACGACGCCATGAGCTTCATCGACAAGGCCAAGAACGCAGCCGAAGACGCAATCGGCAAGGTGAAGGAAGCCGTCGGAGACGTCACCGGCAACGACAGTCTCGAGGCCGACGGCAAGTCCGACCAGGCCGAGGCCAGCGTCAAGGACGCCGGCGAGAAGGCCAAGGACCTCGGCAACGACCTGAAGGACAAGTTCTGATCCGTTGATCGGACAACGTGTGGGTTCTGACGTACCAGATGAGTCAGAACCCACACGTTCTTGCGTTCTCTAGGCCGTCAACAGGCCGATGCCCAGGCTGAGCAGGCCCGCGGCCAGCACGACGGCGCCGACGACGACCATGGCCATGAAACCGTTGGGCTCGGTGCGTCCCTTGCCCATCGAGGCGAAGAAGAACCCGCCGGGCATCAGCAGTGCCGCGATCGGCACCGCCGCCCGGGAGAGCCAGTCGAAGAAGCCGGTCTGCGTGGTGGCGTCGGCGAGGAGCTGGCAGAGAAGGCCGAGCAGCAGCAGTACGCCGGCATGCGCGTGGCCGGCCCTGGCGAACTTCTCCTGGAACGGCGTCGCCGGCACCTTGCCGCGCACGATCGCCAGCATGTAGGCGCCGCCGGTCTCGACGGTGACCAGCGAGAGCAGCAGGATGCCGGCAAGGATGCGGGATTCGTCGGACATGGCGACCTCTCCTCGTTTGGATACTGGACTATCCAATAGTTGGATAGGTGGCTGTCCAATGTCAAGATGTTTGCCATGTGGATGTCCGAGCTCTCCGAGCGCAGCGGCGTGCCAGTGCCGACCGTGAAGTTCTACCTGCGCGAGAAGCTGCTGCCTCCGGGCGTGGCCACCGGCGCCACCCGAGCGGTGTACGACGAACGCCACGTCGAGCGACTCCGCCTGATCCGTGCCCTGGTCGACGTGGCGGGGATGGGCCTCGATCGGGTGCGTGCGGTGATCGACGCCGTCGACGACACCAAGGCCGACCTGCACGACGTACTTGCCAGTGCGCACGAGGAGCTGTCGCCGGTCCCGAGCCGCCAGCCGAGCGAGGAGTCGCGCGAGCTCGTGGCGCGGATGATCAAGTCCCGGCGCTGGAAGGTCACCAATGGTGGAAGGCATGCCGAGGCCCTGGCCGCTGCTCTCGACGCGCTCGATGCCGCCGGCCAGGGGCTGGACGCGGAGGCGCTGGCGGCCTATGCGGACGCGGCCGCCGACGTCGCGAAGAACGAGATCGCCGGCATGTCCGACGTCAGTCGCGAGGGCGCGGCGACGTACGCCGTGATCGGCACTGTGCTCGCCGAGCCCGTCCTGCTGACCCTGCGGCGTCTGGCGCACGAGGACCTCTCGGCGCGGCGCTTCGCCCGCATGCCGCGCACGTCTCTGGGTACCGCGCCAGTGACCGGGAAGAGACGCTGACCACTGAGAAGGAGCATCAGATGAGCCTCGCGGACAAGGCCAAGAACGCAATGCAGGATGCCAAGGGCAAGGTGAAGGAATCCACCGGCAAGGCCAAGGGCGATGAAGAGCTCGAGGCCGAGGGCAAGGGTGACCAGGCCGAGGCGAGTTTCAAGAACGCCGGAGAGAAGGCAAAGGACGCGATCGACGACGTGAAGGACGGCTTCAAGTCCTGACCTTGGTCAGTCCGTCGTGCTCGCGTTGGCCGAGGAACGCGCGCTGCGCTCTCGTGGATTGCGGTGCGCGCTGCGACCGTGAGCCGACGCGTCGACTACGACCACCCCGCTCCCTACGACCACGACCCGACGGCGCCATCGGCCCAGACCGGTGTCCACAACTCCGCCCTACTGGGCCGCTACCAACACCGGGTGAAGACCCACGCCCAGTTCACCGTGCGAGAACCCAGGCCAGGCACCCATGTCTGGCGCTCACCCCACAAGGCCCACCGACTCGTCGACCCCACTGGAACCCACCCCGTCCACGAGGCGCTCGGTGACGCCCTCGTGGACGGCACACACCTCGAACAGCGCTTCGCCGTGTCGATCGCCGAACACACCAACCGCGTGTGACCCGCGGCTGGGTCCGCCGTCCCACGACGGGTGCGACAGGTCCGGCCTGACTCAGACGTGCAGGGTTGCCCGGCCCACCACGGTCACGGTGCCGTCGGCGAGCTCCCCGCGCAGGCACACTGAGGTCTCGTCGACGCGCTCGAGCGTGAAGACCGGCTCGGCGCCCAGCGGAGTCACCGCCGTGAAACGCACCGTCAGGCCGGCGAGTCGTGCCTGCGGAAACGCCGAGGTGACCAGACGTCCGAGCCAGGCCATCGACAGCATGCCGTGCGCGAACACGTCGGGCTGACCTGCTGCCCGGGCAGCCTCCGGGTCCAGGTGCACGGGATTGCCATCACCGGAGGCGGCGGCGAACGCCGCGAGCGTCTCCCGGGTGATGGTGGGAGCTTCGAGCCTCACGAAGCCACCTCCGGGCACAGGAGGAGGGTCACGAGTCGAGCGACCGGGCGCCCTCCGCGCGAGACCTCGGTCGTGCGAGCGATCCGTTGGAACCTGGCACGCTGCTCGACCTGACTGCACGTCGAGGAGAGGGTGACCGTGTCTCCCGCGTACACCATCTCGGCGTAGTCGAAGGACTGCTCGCCGTGCAGCGCTCGGGCCATGTCGAAGCCCCTCTCAGTGGCCCACCCGAACGCATTACCGGTCCGTAGCGCGAGACCGAAGAGGTAGGTCGGCGGCACCAGGAGGTCGGGATGTCCGCCGGCTCGAGCGGATCGGACGGAGTGATACATCGGTCGCGTTTCCCCAATGCTGGTTGAGAAATCTCGAACTCCATCACGTGTGATCCGGACCGAGGCGACTTCCGGTGCGGGGTCGGTCTGCGTGCCCATCGGTGACTCCCTGAAGTGAGGCGGTGTCGGCGTCTCGTTGACACCCCATCAGAAATGAACTTAGGTTCACTCGCTATGAACTGAGATTCATCTCACACATCTGGAGAGACCCATGTCCGATTCACAGCAGGAACTCGGCGCGGCGCAGATGCGCCGAGTCGCCTTCGCCAGCCTCTCGGGAACCACGATCGAGTGGTACGACTTCTACATCTACGGCACGGCCGCAGCACTGGTCTTCCCCACGCTCTTCTTTCCCGGCCTCGGCTCCGCGGCGGCGCTGATCGCGTCGTTCGCCACCTTCGGTGTCGCGTTCGTCGCGCGGCCGCTGGGTGCCGTGGTGTTCGGGCACTACGGCGACCGTATCGGTCGGAAGCGAACCCTCGTGGTCAGCTTGCTGCTGATGGGCATCGCCACGCTCGTCGTCGGCGTCCTGCCGACCGCCGGAACGATCGGGGTGGCTGCGCCGGTCATCCTGGTCCTGATGCGCCTGGCCCAAGGCCTCGCCGTCGGGGGTGAGTGGGCCGGTGCCGCCCTCCTCACGGCGGAGAATGCTCCCGCCGCCAAGCGGGGCCACTACGGCATGTACCCCCAGCTCGGCCCGGGCATCGCCCTGGTCCTCTCCAGTGCGACGTACCTGGCAGCCGCACTGTTCCTGACCGACGGTCAGTTCATGGCCTGGGGGTGGCGTATCCCGTTCCTGGTGAGCATCGCACTGATTGCGGTGGGCCTCTGGATCAGGCTGACCATCGAGGAGACGACGTCGTTCAAGAAGGTCCGCAGCAGCGACGCCGTGGTCCGGCTGCCGTTCGCTGACGTCTTCCGTCACCAGTGGCGCGAGGTGCTCCTGGTCGCCGGTGCCCTGACGATCCTCTTCGCGTCCTTCTACCTGGGCGTCAGCTACCTGACCAGCTACGCGTCGACCGAGCTCGGTCTCGAGCGCACCGCGGTGCTGACGAGCAACATCGTTGCCGGTGTGGTCTTCGCGGTCACCACGATCGTCGCCGCCAAGCTGTCCGACCGGGTGGGACGCAAGACACTCGTGATTGCCGGGAACGTCTTCGCCACCGGCTGGGCACTGGTCGTCTTCCGGATCCTGGACGGCTCCGGCGCGGTCAGCTTCACTGCGGCGCTCAGCCTCACCATGGTGGGTGTCGGCCTGATCTACGGCCCTGTCGGCTCCTACGTGCCGGAGCTGTTCGCCACCCGCTACCGCTACACGGGGGCCGGCGTGGCCTACAGCCTGGCCGGCATCCTGGGCGGGTCCATCCCGCCGGTCATTGCCGCCAGCCTGGCTGCACGTTTCGGCACGCCGTCCATCGGCATCTACCTGGCCGCCATGGGCCTGCTCAGCATCGCTTGCGTGGCTCGCCTGAGTGACACTCGGGCCAAGGTGCTGGATGGTTCGGGTGCGACCGCGAGCGGAGTGCCGGCCGTGGTGGCATGACCGACGTCGGGTTCAGGCGCCGGCGTTGCCGAGCAGGGCGGCGTACTTGCGGCGCTGGCGTGGCGGGATGAGTGCCCGCAGGGCGATCGCGGTCTGCATGGTGGCGAACTCCTCGACGGTGTAGCGCCGCTCGTAGTACCAGTGCTTGAGGGCCCAGGAGTGCGTCAGCAGCAGCACGTTGTAGGTCTCGAGGTCGACGTCGATGACTTCGAAGGCGCCGCTCTTCTGGCCGGCCCGCAGGGCTTCGCGGAGTGGCTCCATCGTGGAGAGCTCGAGCTCCATGATGCGGTGGCGTCCCTCCGGGCTGAGCTGCTTGGTCGCGCGGTAGGTCAGGACGACGGCGTAGCGCTGGTCGTCGATGACCTCGCAGAGCGCGCGCACCCCTGCGGCCAGGCGATGGACCGGATCCTCGCCGGCTTCGTCCATCGCCTTGGGGACCTCGGTGCCGAATGCGTCCAGGACGTTGAGGATCACGGCCAGCAGCAGCTCGTCCTTGCCGCCGAAGTAGCGGTAGATCAGCCCGACGCTCACCCCGGCCTCGGTGGCGAGGGACTGCATCGACACCGACTCAGGACCGTCGCGGTCCATCAGGCGTGCTGCCGCCTCGAGCAGCTGCGCGCTGCGCTGCTCGGCACGGGCCTGGCGTGCCGCCTCGGCGGGATCGGTGTCGATCGACATGCGGTCTCCTGGGGCTTCGAAAATGAACTGCCATTCACTTTATCGCATGGATCCCCTTGACACGGTCCATGAAATGAATCTAGATTCATTCGCAGTGAACCAAGATTCATTTCCCCGCAGCCACTCGATCCGAAAGGTCGCCGACATGACGAACTTCGAAGACATCACCTACGTCGTTGAGGACACCGCGGCGATCGTCACGATCAACCGCCCCCACCGCTACAACGCGTTCCGCGCCCAGACCGTGGAGGAACTGCTCAAGGCCTTCCAGCTGGCGTGGGCCGACACGCAGGTGCAGTCGGTGATCCTCACCGGTGCCGGCGAGAAGGCCTTCTGCACCGGCGGAGACGTGAAGCAGCGTGCCGAGACCGGTGACTACGGCCCGAGCGAGTCCGGCCGCTTCATGATCGGCGACCTGCACAAGGCGATCCGCGACATCCCCAAGCCCGTCATCGCCGCGGTCAACGGCATCGCGGTCGGTGGGGGACACGTGCTCCACGTGCTGGCAGACCTGACCATTGCCGCCGACACCGCGAAGTTCGGCCAGGCCGGCCCGCGGGTCGGCTCCTTCGACGCCGGCTACGGCTCGGCCTTCCTGGCCAGGGTCGTGGGCGAGAAGCGGGCCCGCGAGATCTGGTACCTCACCCGGCAGTACGACGCGAAGACGGCCGAGGACTGGGGCCTGGTCAACTGGGTCGTCCCCGCCGGTGACCTGATGAACGAGGCGAAGAAGGTCGCCGCCGACATCGGTAGGCAGAGCCCCACCGCGATCCGTTTCCTCAAGCAGTCGTTCAACGCCGACACCGACCACCAGGGCGGTCTGTCCAACCTGGCCATGTCGGCGCTCGACCTCTTCGTCGCCGCGCCCGAGGGCCTCGAGGGCGCCGCAGCCTTCTCCGAGAAGCGCGCTCCCGAGTTCGCCAAGCACGCCAACTGGCACTGATTCCGCGACTCGAGGCAAGGAGAGACGGTCATGGACTACTCACTCGACGAGGAGCAGGACGCCTTCCGTACGGAGGTGCGCCGGTTCGCGGAGAAGGTGCTCGCCCCGCACTACCAGAGCGACGACAAGGCGGCTGAGTTCCGTCGCCAGCTCGCGCTCGACATGGCAGGGCTCGGGCTGACCGGACTCCGCATTCCCGAGGAGTACGGCGGGCAGGCGGCCACCGCCGTGATCGCCGGACTGGCGGCTGAAGAAGTGGGTCGCGCCGACTTCAACGCGACGTACGTCATCATCAACACCGCCCTGATCAGCGACGTGATCGTCCGGAATGCGACGGACGAGCAGAAGGCGGCCTGGCTGCCCGGCATCGCCGACGGCACCACCGTGCCGTGCATCTGCATCACCGAGCCGGGCCACGGCACCGATGCGGCCAGCCTGGAGCTGAAGGCGGTGCCCGACGGCGACGGCTGGAAGCTCCAGGGGGAGAAGACCTCCATCACCCTGGGCATGGCGGCCGACCGCGCCGTGGTGCTCGCCCGCACCGGTGGTCCCGGGGCCAGGGGCGTCAGCGCCTTCTGGGTCGACCTCGGCCACGAGAGCGTCGGCCGGGCCGCGTTCGACGACCTCGGCAGCCGCGCCATCGGCCGCGCGTCGTTGCACTTCGACGGTACGCCGGTCACCCGCGCCGACCTGATCGGCAACGAGGGCGACGGCTTCGTCTCGGTGATGCAGGGCTTCGACTACTCCCGGGCGATCATCGGCCTGGCCTGCCTCGGCGCTGCCCAGGCCTCCCTCGACGAGGCCACCCAGTGGGCGCGTGATCGCGAAGCGTTCGGGCAGCCGATCGGCAAGTTCCAGGGGGTGGCGTTCCCACTCGCGGAGCACGCGACGTACATCACCGGCGCCCGACACGTCTGCCTCGAGGCGCTCTGGAAGAAGGACAACGACCTCGAGCACTCGGCCGAGGCCGCGATGGCGAAGTTCTGGGCGCCGAAGCTGTCGGTCGACGTGATCCACCAGTGCCTGCTCACGCTCGGGCACCTGGGCTACTCGACCGAGAGCCCGGTCGGCCAGCGGCTGCGCGACGTGATCGGCCTCGAGATCGGCGACGGCACCGCCCAGGTGTCGAAGCTGGTCATCTCCCGCGACCTGCTCGGCCGCGCCTACGCGCCCTGACCACCGACACCAGACCAAGGAGTTCAACCATGGGAAAGCTCGACAAGAAGATCGCGATCGTGACCGGCGCCGGGCAAGGCATCGGCAAGGCCATCGCGGAGAAGCTCGCGGCCGAGGGTGCCACCGTGGTGGTGACCGACATCAACGAGGCCACCGCCAAGGAGACCGCCGACAGCCTGGGCAACGACTCCGTCGGTATCCGCACCGACGTGACCTCCCCGGAGTCGGTCGACGTCATGGTCGACCAGGTGAGGAACCAGTTCGGCCGCATCGACGTCCTCGTCAACAACGCCGGCTGGGACAAGGGTGAGGCGTTCGTCGACTCCGAGCGTGAGACCTGGGACCGCATCATCCAGATCAACCTCTACGGAGTGCTCAACACCTCCAAGGCGGTGCTGCCGATCATGGCCGAGCAGGGCTTCGGCTCCGTGGTCAACCTCGGCTCCGACGCCGGTCGGGTGGGTTCCTCGGGCGAGGCGGTCTACTCGGCCGCGAAGGGTGGCGTCATCGCGTTCACCAAGGCCTCGGCCCGCGAGATGGCGCGCAGCCAGGTCAACGTCAACTGCGTGTGCCCCGGCCCCACCGACACCGCACTGTTCGCCTCCATGGGCGGCGACAAGCTGCGCGAGGCGCTCACCAGGGCGATCCCGTTCAAGCGCCTCGGGCAGCCCTCGGACCTCGCCAACGTCGTCGCCTTCCTCGCCTCCGACGAAGCCAACTTCGTCACCGGCCAGACCGTCAGCGTCAGCGGCGGTCTCACCATGAGCTGACCGGAGAACCCGCCATGAGCTTCGAGACGATCCTGACCTCCGAGATGGTCGCCGACCACACCGGCAAGGGCTACTGGCTCGACCGCACCATCACCGACTACCTCGACGACTGGGCCGGCCGTACGCCGGACAAGGTGGCCTTCGTGGACCCCCGACGGTCGGTGACCTACGCCGGGCTGAAGGACGAGGTCGACCGGGCCGCGCTCCGGCTGCTCGACCTGGGGGTGCAGCCCGGCGACGTGGTGTCCTTCCAGCTGCCCAACTGGATCGAGTGGGTCGTCGTGCACTACGCCGCCACCCGGATCGGCGCGATCAGCAACCCGCTGATCCCGATCTACCGGCAGCGCGAGGTCGGCTTCATGGTGGGTCTCGCCGAGTCGAAGGTGATCGTCGTTCCGCAGGAGTTCCGTGGGTTCGACTACCCGGCGATGGTCGAGGAGCTGCGTGGAGGCTGGCCGGCGCTGGAGCACGTGCTGGTCGTCGACGGTGACGGTGAGGACTCCTGGAACAGCTTCCTCCACCGTCGGACTGACCGCGAGGCGACCGAGCTCGCAACGATGCGCCCCGACCCCAACGACGTCACCCTGCTGATCTTCACCTCCGGCACGACCGGTGAGCCCAAGGGCGTGATGCACACCCACAACACCGTGGTCGCCGCCAACGACGCGCTGCCGGAGCGGCTCGGGATCACCAGCGACACCGTCTTCCACATGGCCTCGACACTGGCCCACCTGACCGGGTTCCTGTACGGCGCCCGGCTCAACGTGCAGAACGGTGCGACCGCGGTCCTCCAGGACGTGTGGGACGCGCATCGCTTCGTCGAGCTGGTGGCCGAGCACGGCATCAGCTACACGTCGGCAGCCACTCCGTTCCTGCACGACACCCTCCAGGCCGACAACCTGGCCGATCACGACCTCTCGTCGCTCACCCGATTCTGTTGCATGGGGGCCCCGATTCCGCGGGCCATCGTGCGCGAGGCCAAGGAGCAGCTGCCGGACATGGTGGTGCTCGGTGGCTGGGGCCAGTCCGAGAACGGCCTGGTCACGCTCGGCATCCCCGGTGACCCGGAGGACAAGATCATCGAGCGCGACGGCTTTCCGTGGCCCGGCATGGAGATCCGCACCGTGGATCCGGAAGGCAGGACGGTGCCCGCGGGGGAGGAGGGTCGACTGCAGGTGCGCGGCCCGTTCCTCTTCGTCGGCTACGCGAAGCGTCTCGAGATGACCCGGGACCTCTTCGAGGACGGCTGGTTCGACACCGGTGACCTCGCCAGGATCGACGAGGAGGGCTACGTCAGCCTCTCCGGCCGCACCAAGGACGTGATCATCCGCGGTGGTGAGAACATCCCGGTCTCCTACATCGAGAACGTGCTCTACGAGAGCCCCAAGCTCGAGATGGTCGCGTTGGTCGCCGTACCCGACCCGCGCCTGCAGGAGCGGGCCTGCGCCTGCGTGATCCTCAAGGACGGCGTCGACGACTTCACCTTCGAGGAGATGCAGCAGTTCCTCGCGGGCAAGGGCGTGGCCAAGCAGTACTGGCCCGAGTACCTGCGTGTGCTCGCCGACTTCCCCAAGACGCCCAGCGGCAAGATCCAGAAGTTCCAGCTCAGGGACCAGGTGAAGGTATGACCGAGGCATTCCTGGTGGCCGGGGTCCGCACCCCGATCGGACGGTACGGCGGCGCACTGGCCGGCGTACGCCCCGACGACCTGGCCGCCCACGTGATCCGGGAACTGGCAGCATCCCTGCCCTCCGTGGACTGGGCGAACGTCGACGACGTGATCCTGGGCTGCGCCAACCAGGCCGGCGAGGACAACCGCAACGTGGCTCGGATGGCCGCCCTGCTCGCCGACCTCCCGGTCGAGGTCCCCGGCACCACGATGAACCGACTGTGCGGGTCCGGTCTCGACACCGTGGCCACCGCGGCCCGCAGCATCCGTGCCGGCGACGCCGACCTGGTGATCGCCGGGGGAGTGGAGAGCATGACCCGGGCGCCGTTCGTGCTGCCCAAGGCGGGATCCGCCTGGTCGCGCGCGACCGAGGTGCACGACACCACGATCGGGTGGCGCTTCGTGAACCCGCGCATGCACGAGCAGTACGGCACCGACTCGATGCCGGCGACCGCCCAGATCGTCGCCGACGAGCACGGCATCTCCCGCGAGGACCAGGATGCCTTCGCCCTGCGCTCGCAGGAGCGCGCGGCGAAGGCGATCGTGAACGGGCGCCTGGCCCGCGAGATCGTTGCGGTCACCGTCCCGCAGCGGCGCGGCGACGACGTGGTGGTCTCCGTCGACGAGCACCCGCGCCAGACCTCGTTGGAGAAGCTCGCAGCGCTTCGGCCGATCGTGGCCGGAGGCAGTGTGACTGCGGGCAATGCGTCGGGGGTCAACGACGGCGCCGCGGCCGTGCTGGTCGCTTCGGCCGCAGCGGTCGAGCGCTACGGGTTGACCCCGCTGGCCCGCGTCACCGCCGGTGCGTCTGCCGGCGTACCCCCGCGGACCATGGGTGTCGGACCGGTGCCCGCGACCCGCAAGCTGCTCGACCGACAGGGCCTGGCGGTCACCGAGCTCGACGTGATCGAGCTGAACGAGGCGTTCGCGTCGCAGGCGCTGGCCGTGCTGCGCGGACTCGACCTGCCCGACGACGCCGACCACGTGAACCCCAACGGGGGCGCCATCGCCCTGGGCCACCCACTGGGGGCAAGCGGCGCACGGCTGGCGTTGACCGCGGCCCTGGAACTGTCCGACCGGGGTGCCCGCCGGGCGCTGGCGACCATGTGTGTCGGCGTCGGCCAAGGCATCTCCGTGCTCTTCGAAGGAGTCTGACGATGGACTACGACACCCTGCTCGTGGACGTCACCGACGCGGTGGCGTTCGTGACCATCAACCGCCCCGACGTGCGCAACGCGGTCAGCCGCGAGGTGCAGGACGACGTCCGAGCCTTCCTCGCCCGGGCCCGCACTGACGAGAAGATCGGCGCGGTCGTCTTCACCGGTGCGGGGGAGAAGGCGTTCGTCGCGGGTGCCGACATCTCCCAGCTTGCCGACTACACACTGCACACCGGGCTGGCCTCCGAGATGCAGAGGCTGTACGACGAGGTCGAGGCGTTCGAGAAGCCGACCGTCGCGGCGGTCAACGGGTTCGCCCTCGGAGGCGGCTGCGAGCTGGCGATGGCCTGCGACATCCGCATTGCCTCCGACAACGCCCGCTTCGGCCTGCCCGAGACCAACCTCTCCGTGCTCCCCGGAGCCGGCGGGACGCAGCGGCTGGCCCGCCTGATCGGCACCGGGCGCGCCATCGAGATGATCCTGACCGGTCGGATGATGCCGGCCGACGAGGCGCTGGCAGCCGGGCTGGTCACCAGTGTCGTGCCGCGTGGTGACCTGCTGACGAAGGCCGCCGAGGTGGCCGGCCAGATCCTGGCCAAGGGCCCGCTCGCCGTCCGGCTGGCCAAGCTCGTCGTGCGGACCGGCATGGACGCCGACCAGCACACCGGCCTGGTGGTCGAGCGGCTGGCCCAGGCGCTGCTCTACACCTCCGACGACAAGCGGGAGGGCACCGAGGCGTTCCTCGCCAAGCGCCGTCCCGCGTTCACCGGGAGCTGACATGGAGATCCAGAAGATCTTGGTCGTCGGCTCGGGTGCGATGGGCTCGCAGATCGCCATGGTCTGTGCGCTGGCCGGCCTCGAGGTGGCGGTGCAGGACCTGGCCGAGGCCTCGCTGGAGAAGGCGCAGTCCGAGCTGCGTGCCCGGGTCGACCGCAATGTCGCCAAGGGCCGACTCTCCGCCGAGGAGCGTGACGCGGCGTTCGCCCGGTTGACGTTCGACACGGACCTGGCGCCCGCCGCGGAGGGCGTCGACTTCGTCATCGAGGCCGCCGTGGAGAAGCTCGACGTGAAGCGCGAGCTGTTCGCCGAGCTCGACCGGCTCACCCCTGAGCACGCGATCCTGGCCACCAACTCGTCGTCGTTCGTGCCCTCCAGGATCGCCGATGCCACCGGCCGCCCCGACCGGGTGGTGAACATGCACTTCTTCAACCCTGCCCTGGTGATGAGGTGCGTCGAGGTGGTGCGAAGTCCGCAGACCTCCGACGCCACGGTCGATGCGACCGTCGCGTTGACCGAGCGGATCGGCAAGCTCCCCGTCGTACTCGACAAGGAGATCCCCGGGTTCATCGCCAACCGCCTGCTGGGTGCCGTGCGCGACGAGGCGATCCGGCTGCTCGAGGGCGGCTACGCGTCGGTCGAGGCGATCGACACCGCTGCCCGCACCGCGTTGGGCTACCCGATGGGTCCGTTCGAGTTGATGGACCTGACCGGCATCGACATCGGCTACTACACCAAGCAGGGCCGTTTCGAGGAGACCGGCGACCCCGCCGACGCCCCCTCGCGCAGCGTCACCGAGAAGGTGGAGGCGGGCGAGCTCGGTCGCAAGACCGGCAAGGGCTGGTACGACTACACAGAAGGAGACCACTGAGATGGACCTGACCCTGACCGAGGACCAGCTCGGCTTCCAGAAGCTGGCCCGGGAGTTCCTCGACAACGAGGTCGTGCCGCATCGTGCGGAGTGGGATCGTCGCGAGTCCGTCGACACCGCGATCATCCCGAAGCTCGGGGAGATCGGCTTCTTCGGGCTGACCATCCCCGAGGAGTACGGCGGCCTCGGCGGCGACTACATCACCTACTGCATCGGCATGGAGGAGCTCGGGCGGGCCGACTCCTCGGTGCGCGGCATCGTGTCGGTCTCGATGGGCCTCTTCGGCAAGATCGTGCTGGAGCATGGCACCGAGGAGCAGAAGCAGGAATGGCTTCCCGGCATCGCGAACGGGACCAAGCTCGGCTGCTTCGGACTCACCGAGCCCGACACCGGTTCGGATGCCGGCAACCTGAAGACGCGCGCCGTCCGGGACGGCGGCGACTACCTGATCACGGGCAACAAGATCTTCATCACCAACGGCACCTGGGCTGACGTGTGCATCGTCTTCGCCCGCACCGGCGAGCCCGGCCCGAAGGGCGTCTCGGCGTTCCTGGTGCCCACCGACGCTCCCGGCTTCACCCGCACCGAGATCCACGGCAAGCTCGGCCTGCGTGGCCAGGCCACCGCCGAGCTGAGCTTCGACAAGGTCCGGGTGCCGGCCAGCGCGATGGTCGGAGCCGAGGGTGAGGGCTTCAAGCTCGCGATGAAGTCCCTCGACAAGGGCCGGGTCTCCGTCGGCGCCGGCTGCACGGGGATCATCCAGGGCTGCCTGGAGGCCGTGGTCTCCTACAGCCAGGAGCGCAAGCAGTTCGGTCGTCCGCTCGCGTCGTTCCAGATGATCCAGGACATGATCGCCGAGATCTCCATCGACGCCGATGCGGCGCGACTGCTCACCTGGCGGGCCGCGGACATGATCGAGCGCGGCATCCCGTTCGCGACCGAGGCGTCAAAGGCCAAGTACTTCGCCTCCGAGGCGGCCGTGAAGGCCGCCAACCTCGCCATCCAGGCCTTCGGTGGCTACGGGTACGTCGACGAGTACCCGGTGCAGAAGTACATGCGCGATGCGCGGGTCATGACGCTCTACGAAGGCACCTCCCAGATCCAGAAACTCCTCATCGGGCGCGCCGAGACCGGCATCAGCGCCTTCCTCTGAAAGGACTCCTCATGGTCACCTCACCGCAGAGCCCGTTGGGCTTCGTCAACACCGACTCCCTCCTGTCGGAGGAGGATGTCGCGATCCGCGACACGGTGCGCAAGTACGTCGAGTCGAAGGTGAAGCCGCAGCTGGCTGGTTGGTACGAGTCGGCGTCGATCCCGGCCCGTGAGCTGGCCAAGGAGCTCGGGTCGTTGGGTGTGTTGGGCATGCATCTGGAGGGTTATGGGTGTGCGGGC
>NZ_LMSQ01000018.1:1158071-1158162 GCF_001429525.1 Nocardioides sp. Soil796 | reverse complement strand
CTGGGTGTTGTCGGGGAACAAGATGTGGATCACCAACGGGTCGGTGGCCGATGTGGCGGTGGTCTGGGCGCAGACCGAGGAGGGTGTGCGC
>NZ_LMSQ01000018.1:1157838-1158000 GCF_001429525.1 Nocardioides sp. Soil796 | reverse complement strand
GTTGCCTGCGGATGCGGTGTTGCCGGGTGTGGTGGGTCTGTCGGGTCCGTTGTCGTGTCTGAACGAGGCGCGGTTCGGGATCGTGTTCGGGGCGTTGGGGGCGGCGCGGGACTGTCTGGAGACCGCGATTGCCTACAGCCGGGAGCGGGAGATCTTCGACAA
>NZ_LMSQ01000018.1:1126651-1157761 GCF_001429525.1 Nocardioides sp. Soil796 | reverse complement strand
GGGCACCAGTGAGGTGCACCAGTTGATCATCGGCCAGGCCGTCACCGGCGAGTCGGCCTACCGCTGAGCCTCCCCCTTGAGCGTGACCGGACGCCTGGTGTCGACTCGTCGGGCTCCTGTGCCGGTGAGGGGGACACCCTCAGCGCACGACTTCGTCGAGCCACGCGTCGAGCCTGGCCAGCTCGGTCGCGGAGCCGAACATCGGCTCCCGCCCGGGCGGTGGGAGGAATCCGACAGCGTCCATCACCAGCCAGTGGGTGTCCGGAGTGCGGCCGGTCAGCCCGGCGTACGCCTTCATGAACCCACGGGCAGGGGAGGGCCCGAAGGCCATGGCCAGGTTGGTCGCGGCATGGGCCGCGTCGAGCCAGGCCGGGCCGGTCGAGGTCTCCACCCAGTCGACGACGCCCGAGATCGAGCCGTCGGTCCAGAGCAGGTTGCGGTGGCTGAAGTCCCGGTGGAGGAACGTCGGCTCGAACGGCGGTGAACCGGCGGTCAGCAGGTCGAAGGCTCGGCGCCACGAGTCGGGGTGCCGTGTCCACGGTGGGACCACCCACTTCGCCTCCCACGCCCACGACTGGAAGTCGCGGAACGGCTCGGCCGGCCGGAGGTCGTGGATCGTCGCCAGCATCGACGCCATGGCGTCCACCGCGGCAGCGTCGACGCGAGTCGTCGGTGTGCCCGGAACGCGCGTCATCAGGTGAGCCGCGACTCCGGCAGTGAATCCCACCGCGATGCTCGTCGGGGCCGGTACGACGCTCGAGGCGAGGGCGACCTGCGCCGCGCGTTCACGCAGGGTGAGGTCGCTGCCGTGCGTCCGCCACGGCTCCTCCGTCGTCAGGCGCAGGACCGACTCACGACCGGACGAGTCGGTCAGGGCCAGCATGGTCGACGTCATCCCGCCGGCGAGCTGCTCGGCGCGAGCCAGAGGGCACCCCAACGCGTCGGCCGCCCACGCCAGCGCCGCCTCGAGCACCGCCGATGACCTACCGCTGGGCCCGGAACGGGTGCGCGGGGTAGACCCCGAGGATGCGGATCTCGTTGGTGAAGAACTCCAGCTCCTCCAAGGCCCGCGCCAGTGCCGGCTGCTCGGGGTGCCCCTCGACGTCGGCCAGGAAGACGGTGGCGCTGAACTCGCCGTCGACCATGTAGGACTCGAGCTTGGTCATGTTCACCCCGTTCGTGGCGAACCCACCGAGCGCCTTGTAGAGCGCCGCAGGCAGGTTGCGGACCCGGAAGACGAAGGTGGTCACGGTCAGCTCGTCCGAGACCGGGGGTACGACGTACTCGCGCCCGAGCACCACGAAGCGGGTGGTGTTGTGCTCCTCGTCCTCGACGTCGGTGGCCAGCGTCTCGAGGCCGTAGATCTCGCCGGCGAGAGCCGTGGCCAGGGACGCGCGGGTCGGGTCGCCGCTCTCGGCCACCTCGCGTGCGGACCCGGCCGTGTCACCGGCCATCACCGGCTTCACGCCGAGCTCGTGGATGATCCGGCGGCACTGACCGAGTGCGTGGATGTGGCTGTGCACGGTCTTGATCGACTCGCGGGTGGCGCCGGGAACGGCGAGGAGCTGGAAGTGGATCGGCAGGAAGTACTCGCCGACGATGTGCAGCCCCGAGTCCGGGAGCGCGTGGTGGATGTCGGCCACCCGGCCGTTGCTGGAGTTGTCGATCGGGATCATCGCCAGGTCGGCGGCACCCTGCTGGACGGCGTCGAAGGCGTCCTCGAAAGACGCGCAGGGCAGGGGGTCGCCGTCAGGGAAGACGTCGCGTACGGCGATGTCGGAGTTGGCGCCGGGCTCGCCCTGGTAGGCGATCTTCTTCGCAGTCACGCAAGCATCTTCGCAGCCCCGCCCGGGTGAGCGCCTGGGCGTTCACCCTGTGCACCTCTCGTGGCGGCAGCGTCAGGGCCGCGTAACCTGACCCCCGGGTCCGGACGTCCGGATCGTCGTCGCGCAGAGAACGAGGAATCACCAGATGAGCTTTGAGGCACCCGTCGTCACCGTTGCCGGATCCACCGACGTCACCGCCCCCCTCGTGGTGCTGTTGCACGGCCGCGGAGCCGACGAGTCGTCGATCCTCGCGCTCTCCGAGCAGCTGCCCGAAGGCCCGGCGTACGCCGCGGTGCGTGCCCCGATCACCGAGGGCGGCGGCTACGCCTGGTTCGAGAACCGTGGCATCGGCCGGCCCGTCGAGGAGTCGCTGGCCGAGACCATTGCCTGGTTCCGCAAGTGGCTCGACGAGGTTGCTCCCGCCGGACGCCCGGTGATCCCGATCGGCTTCAGCGGTGGCGCGGCCTTCGCCGGCGGCCTCGTGCTCAGCGACCCCGCGCGTTTCGCCGGCGTGGCCGTGCTCAACGGCACGCTGCCGTGGGATGCCGGCCTGCCGGTCGACGTCGCACACCTGGCCGGCCTGCCGGTCTTCCTCGTGCACGGTGAGCAGGACTTCGTGATTCCCGCCGACCTGACCCGGCGCACGTGGGACTACCTGACCGGCGACTCCGGCTCGGCCACCCTGGCCCGCCGCGACCCCGGCGGCCACGTGATCTCCCACGAGACCGTCGCCGAGCTGGCTGACTGGCTGTCGCGCCGCCTGCACCACCTCGAGACCGTCGGCGCGGCACTCGTGGGCCGGGCGGAGACCGTGTCCTGGCCGACCCTGCCCGAGGGCCTTCCGGCGCGGGTCGGCGCGCGCCCGTTGGTGAGCTGGGCCTACCCGCAGCAGCAGTTCTCCGACCAGTCGCCGCACGAGCTCCAGACGGCACTGTTCGACCGGATCACGCGGGCCGAGGGTGTCAGCGTCGGCGAGTCCCAGGTCGCCGTACCCGGTTCGCGCGCCTTCTTCCTGGCCGACGCCGCCGGACCGGCCGAGGCCTTCGTGGTCGCCGAGGACAACGAGTTCGCGCACCTGCACCCGCTCTACGACACGTCCCTGCACCTGACCCTGCCGGCCGACCTCGCCGCCGACGCGATCGCCCAGGGCTGGGCCCAGCCGCACATGCATGCCGGCACCCGCAAGTCGCCCGGGTTCGTGCTGGTCTACGGGCCGCGCACCGAGGCCGAGGTCGAGGTCGTCGCCGGCATCGTCGAGGCCTCGCGCCGCTACGCGCTCGGCTGACCGACTATTCGGTCCGGCGCGCGATCTCCTCGCGCATCTGCTCGTTGACCGCGCGTTCGTACGCCGACACGAGCGCGGCGATGGAGAGCGGCTTGAGCAGCTCCACGGCCTCGGTCAGGTCCTCGTCGCTCGCACCCGACTTGCGGTACGCCGGCCAGAGCACGGTGCGGAAGTGCTCGAGCATGTCGGCCGCGACCGCCTGGGCGTGCCGGGCGTAGATGTCCCCCATGGCGGAGGCGGTTTCGGAGGGGTAGCCGAAGCGAATCAGCCGCAACCCCGCGTCGAGGTGCGCAAGTGCCACGTCGTAGCGCCCCTTGCCGACGGACGTGAGGACGCCGAGCGCACCCAGGCCCTCGAGGTCGTCCGCGGACAACGCGCGCCCGGCATGCTCCTCGAGCTCGGCCATCGTGACTCGCTCGGGATGCTCGGCCATCCATGGCGCGAGCAGAGCGCGATGCAGGCTGACCGTGGCCGGCGGTGCGTCGTCGGGGATCTTGGCGACGTACTTCTCGATCGCGGCGAGCGTGAAGCCGTGGGCCTGGAGCTCGGAGACCAGCTCGAGACGCGCCACGTGGTCGGCGGTGTAGTAGCCCGAACGGCCGCGACGGATCGGCGACGGAACGAGCCCGCGGGTCGTGTAGAAGCGCACGTTGCGCACGCTCATGCCGATGCGCTTGCACAGCTCGTCGAGCGTCATCAACTCCTTGAGGGAATCGACCGACTCGTCCATTCGACACCGTCCTGTTGCCCATGATCCGGATCACAGTGGTCTTCCTTGACCACCATGACAGTAATAGTGTCACAATCAAGGAGTGCGGTGGCTGACTCGCCGCGCACACCATCAGACATCACAGGAATCAGGGACGGTCATGGCTGAAGCATTCGTGTACGACCACATTCGTACGCCGCGCGGCAAGGGCAAGGCGAACGGCTCACTCCACGAGGTGAAGCCGGTCGACCTCGCTGCCGGGCTGCTCAAGGAGGTCCAGGAGCGCAACCCCAACCTGGACCCCAACCGCATCGACGACGTCGTGCTCGGCGTGGTCTCGCCGATCGGTGACCAGGGCGGCGACATCGCCAAGACCGCCGCGCTCAAGGCCGGTCTGCCCGACACCGTGGCCGGCGTACAGCTCAACCGCTTCTGCGCGTCGGGCCTCGAGGCCGTGAACCAGGCTGCCTCCCGCGTGCGCGGCGGTTTCGAAGACCTGATCCTGGCCGGCGGCGTCGAGGCGATGAGCCGGGTGCCGATGGGCTCCGACGGCGGCGCCTGGGCGATGGACCCGTCCACCGCACTCGCCACCGGCTTCGTGCCTCAGGGCATCGGCGCCGACCTGATCGCCACCCTCGAGGGCTGGAACCGCGAGGACGTCGACGCGTTCGCCGCCGAGTCTCAGGCCCGTGCGGCCAAGGCCCAGGCCAACGGCTACTTCGACGGTGCGGTCATCCCGGTCAAGGACATCAACGGCCTGACCGTCCTCGAGAAGGACGAGTTCATCCGCCCCGGCACCACGGTCGAGAGCCTGTCGGGCCTCAAGCCGAGCTTCGCCAGCATCGGTGCGGACGCCGGCTTCGACGACGTCGCGCTCGAGAAGTACCACTGGGTCGAGAAGATCAACCACGTCCACCACGCCGGCAACAGCTCCGGCATCGTCGACGGCGCCTCGCTGATCGCGATCGGCACCGAGCAGGTCGGCAAGGACCTCGGACTCACGCCGCGGGCCCGCATCATCTCCGCCGCCGTCTCGGGCGCAGACCCGACGATCATGCTCACCGGTCCGGCCCCCGCCGCCCGCAAGGCCCTGGCCAAGGCCGGCCTCGAGGCGAAGGACATCGACCTCTTCGAGATCAACGAGGCGTTCGCCGCGGTCGCCATGCGCTTCATGCGCGACATGGGCATCAGCCACGACATCACCAACGTCAACGGTGGCGCGATCGCGATGGGCCACCCGCTCGGTGCGACCGGCGCGATGATCCTCGGCACCCTGATCGACGAGCTCGAGCGCCGCGACAAGAAGCGCGGCCTCGCCACGCTCTGCGTCGGCGGCGGCATGGGCATCGCCACCATCGTCGAACTCGTCTGACCTCGCCACGACTTCCGGAACAGGACCTGAAATGACTGACACCCAGACCCAGAGCGCCGTGCGCTACGAGCGCGACTCAGACGGCATCGTCACGCTCACCCTGGACGACCCGACCGCGGGCGCCAACACGATGAACGACCTCTACAAGGACTCCATGGCCGCGGCCGTCGAGCGCCTGTACGCCGAGGTCGACGACGTCACCGGCGTCGTGATCGCCTCGGCGAAGAAGACCTTCTTCGCCGGTGGCAACCTGAAGAACATGGTCAAGACCACCAAGGACGACGCGGCCGAGATCTTCGCCGCCGCCGAGGAGATCAAGGCCGGTTTGCGCAAGCTCGAGACCTACCCCCGCCCCGTCGTCGCCGCCATCAACGGCGCCGCGCTCGGCGGTGGCCTCGAGATCTGCCTGGCCGCCAACCACCGCATCGCCGTCGACGGCTCCTACAAGATCGGGCTGCCCGAGGCCTCGCTCGGCCTGCTGCCCGGCGGCGGCGGCGTCACCCGCGTCGTCCGCATGCTCGGCATCCAGTCCGGCCTGATGGACGTGCTGCTCCAGGGCCCGCAGTTCAGCCCGGCCGCCGCGAAGGAGAAGGGCCTGGTCGACGAGGTCGTCGCCACCCAGGACGACCTGCTCCCCGCGGCCAGGGCGTGGATCCTGGACAACAAGGAAAACGCCGACGCCGCCTCGAACCCGTGGGACCGTGCCGGCTACAAGATGCCCGGCGGTACGCCGTCCAACCCGAAGCTGGCCGCGTTCCTCCCGGCCTTCCCGGCGCTGCTGCGCAAGCAGCTCAAGGGTGCCGACTACCCGGCCCAGAAGGCGATCCTCTCCGCGGCCGTCGAGGGCGCGCAGGTCGACTTCGAGACCGCGTCGCGCATCGAGTCCCGCTACCTGACGAACCTGATCGTCAACCAGGGCTCGAAGAACATGATCCAGGCCTTCTTCTTCGACCTGCAGGCGATCAACTCCGGTTCGCTGCGCCCCGACGGCTTCGAGCGCTTCAAGGCCACCAAGGTCGGCGTGCTCGGTGCCGGCATGATGGGCGCCGGCATCGCCTACTCCTGTGCCCGTGCCGGCATGGAGGTCGTGCTCAAGGACGTCTCCGACGAGAACGCCGCGAAGGGCAAGGCCTACTCCGAGAAGCTGCTCGACAAGGCGATCGCGCGCGGCAAGTCCACGGAGGAGAAGAAGGCCGAGCTGCTCGGTCGCATCACCGCCACCGCCGACCCGGCCGCGCTCAAGGGCTGCGACCTGGTCATCGAGGCCGTCTTCGAGGACCCGTCGCTCAAGGCCAAGGTGTTCGGCGAGATCATCGAGCACGTCAACCCCGACGCGCTGCTGTGCTCGAACACCTCGACCCTGCCGATCACTGAGCTGGCCGAGGGCATCAGCCGGCCCGCCGACTTCATCGGGCTGCACTTCTTCAGCCCCGTCGACAAGATGCCGCTCGTCGAGATCATCCGCGGCAAGGAGACCTCCGACGAGGCCCTGGCCAAGGCCTACGACGTCGTGCAGCAGATCAAGAAGACCCCGATCGTGGTCAACGACAGCCGTGGTTTCTACACCTCGCGCGTCATCGGCACCCAGATCAACGAGGGCCTGGCCATGCTCGGCGAGGGCGTGCACCCGGTCTCGCTGGAGCGCGCCGCCACGCAGGCCGGCTTCCCGGTCGGCCCGCTGCAGATCAGCGACGAGCTCAACATGGAGCTGATGGTCAAGATCCGCAAGGCGAACGTCGAGGCCGCCGAGAAGGCCGGCATCGACCCGGGCCCGGACCCCGCCGGTGCCGTCATCAACACGATGATCGAGGCCGGTCGTCCCTCGCGCCTCAAGGGTGCCGGCTTCTACGAGTACGTCGACGGCAAGCGCCAGGGCCTCTGGTCCGGTCTCGCCGAGACGTTCCCGGTGGCCGAGGAGCAGATCCCGCTCCAGGACATCAAGGACCGGATGCTCTTCATCGAGGCCCTCGAGACCGCGAAGACCTTCGAGGAGAACGTCATCACCTCGGCGGCCGCCGCCAACATCGGCTCGATCATGGGCATCGGCTTCCCGGCCAACACCGGCGGTGCCGCCCAGTTCATGACCGGCTACCAGGGCGCGGACGGCGAGATCGGCCTGTCCGCGTTCGTCAAGCGTGCCGAGGAGCTGGCCGCGGCGTACGGCGACAAGTTCGCGCCGACGCAGTACCTCAAGGACATGGTGGCGAAGGGCGAGTCCTTCCCCGCCTGACCCGACTGGTAGACCCGCTTGACGACGGCCCGCTGACCCTCGAGGTCGGCGGGCCGTCGTGCATCAGCGGGCCTTGGGTGGGCCCAGCTTCTTGGCGCAGGCGCGGGTCTGCTTGAGGTAGTCGGTGGCGACCGTGGAGTCGTCGCTCTTCAGGGCCGCTGCCACGATCGCGTTGCGCAGCACGTCGTCGTCGATCGCCTCGACGCAGTCGACGTACGCAGTGATGTCCTTGTCGGTCGCCTTCGGGTAGCGGTCGCGGCGGCTCTCGATCTCGCCACGGACGTCGCGGCAGGCGATCACCGCGTCGGCGTACCCACGGGCGACCTCGCGGTCGGTCAGGCCGCCCTGGGCGGTGTTGACGGTGAGGTTCCGCTTCAGCAGACCGCCCTTGATGAGCTTGGCGGTGCCGAGGTCGCTGACCATGCGCTTGCCGAGGCAGATGCCGGCGTCGCGGGCGAAGTCGGTGGGGTTCCTGCCCTGGAACTCGATCGCCAACGCCCGGGCCGCCTTCTCCTCGTCCTTGTCGAGGGTGGTCGGGTCGTCGCCGCCACACCCGGCCACGCCCATCAGGACGGGGCCGAGCAGGAGTACGGCGGCGAACCTGCCGACCGCGAGACGTGAGCGCATAGTGGACATGATGGCAGTCGCGGTACCTTCCCGGCATGGACTTCTCACCGACGCCCCGTGCCGCCGACCTGACCGCGCGAGTGGCCGCGTTCATGCGTGACGAGATCACGCCGATCGAGGGCGACTACCACCGAGAGCTCGCCGACCTGCGACGCACCGGCGACCCGTGGACGCCGCTGCCCGTGCTCAAGGAGCTGCAGGGCAAGGCCCGCGCGCAAGGTCTGTGGAACCTCTTCCTGCCCAAGGAGCACGCGGGGGAGTACGCCGCCCGCTTCGGCACTGACGGCGGCGAAGGGCTGACCAACGTCGACTACGCCCCGATCGCGGAGCTGACCGGGCGCTCCGCGATCGCGCCGCTCGTCTTCAACTGCAATGCGCCCGACACCGGGAACATGGAGGTGCTGCTGCGCTACGGCACCGGCGAGCAGCGTGAGCAGTGGCTCGAGCCGTTGCTCGACGGTCAGATCCGCAGCGCGTTCGGCATGACCGAGCCCGGAGTCGCGTCCTCCGACGCGACCAACATGGAGGCCACCGCGATCGTCGACGGCGACGAGGTCGTCATCAACGGCACCAAGTGGTTCACCACCGGCATCGGCAACCCCGAGTGCAAGATCATCGTGTTCATGGGGCTGACCGACCCCGACGCGGACCGCCACCACCGGCACACGATGGTGCTCGTGCCCCGTGACACCCCAGGCGTGAAGGTCGAGCGGATGCTCTCCACGATGGGCATCCAGGACGAGCCGCTGGGTCATGGCGAGGTGTCGTTCACCGACGTGCGCGTGCCGGTCGGGAACATCATCTCCGGGTCGGGGGAGGCCTTCGGCATCGCGCAGGGCCGGCTCGGCCCTGGCCGGGTGCACCACTGCATGCGCCTGATCGGCCTGGCCGAGGCGTGCCTCGAAGCCGCCTGCCGACGGGGTCTGGCGAGGACCGCGTTCGGCAAGCCGATCGCCAACCTGGGCGGCAACCGCGAGCGCATCGCCGATGCCCGCATCGCCATCGACCAGACCCGGCTGCTGGTGCTCGACGCGGCGTGGAAGCTCGACCAGGGCGGCCCGCTCAACGCGCTCTCGGAGGTCAGTCAGATCAAGGTGGCCGCGCCCAACATGGCGCAGCAGGTCATCGACTTCGCCATGCAGATCCACGGCGGTGCCGGTCTCTCGGACGACTTCATGCTGGCCGCGGCCTGGACCTCGGCCCGTTCGCTGCGCCTGGCCGACGGGCCCGATGAAGTGCACCGCGGCATGGTGGCCCGCCTCGAGCTGGGCAAGTACGCATGAGCGCCGGACCGGGCCGGCGGGTGCTGGTCACCGGGGCTGCTTCGGGGCTCGGCGCCGCGCTCGTCTCGGCGTTTTCCGCCCGGGGGGACCGGGTGCTGGCGACGGATCTCGACGTGCGGGGTCTCGATACAGGCGCAGAGCGCCTTACTCGACCAGCGGAGGGGGTGGAGCGCCTTCCTCGACCAGCGGAGGGGGTGGAGCGCCCTACTCGACCAGCGGAGTTGAAGCTCGACATCACGTCGGACGACGACTGGGCTGCCGCGCTGGCGTGGGTCGAGCGCGAGTGGGGCGGGCTCGACGTGCTGGTCAACAATGCAGGCGTCGCGGGTGGTGGCCGTCTCGACGTCGCCACGATGGACGAGTGGGAGTGGATCACCCGCATCAACCTCTTCGGTGTCGTGCGTGGCACGCGCACGTTCGTGCCGATGTTCAAGGCCCAGCGCTCGGGCCACATCGTCAACGTCGCCTCCCTCGCGGGCCTGGTCCACCCGGCCGGGATGGCGTCGTACAACGCGGTCAAGGCGGCCGTGGTGGCGCTCAGCGAGACCACCGGGCACGAGCTCGCGGCGTACGACGTGCGCTGCTCGGTCGTGTGCCCGTCCTACTTCCGGACCAACCTGATGGACGGCCTGCAGGGCGCCGACACCGCGCTCGGCGCGGTGATGTCACAGCTCGTGGAGAACTCGCCGTTCACCGCCGATGACATCGCGCGGGCCGTGCTCGAGGGGATGGATCGCGGAGAAGATGTCATCATTCCGGACAAAGCGGCCCGAGGTGCGGTGGACCTGAAGCAGAATGACCGCGCGGCGTACGACGCCGTCATGCGCAAGCAGGCCGCCCGACTCGACCAGATGGGATGACGTGACCGACAGCGACGCGGGCAATCCGGCCCGACCCGTTCGTGACGAGGACTCCTTCGACGTGGCAGCCGTCTCCGCATGGTTGCGCGCCCATGCCGCAGACGGGTTCCGCGAGACCGTTGCCGCCGACCCCGAGGTGCGCCAGTTCCCCGGTGGTGCCTCCAACCTCACCTACCTGTTGCGCTACCCCGACCGTGACCTGATCCTGCGGCGGCCCCCGGTCGGTCGCAAGGCGGCCGGCGCCCACGACATGGGCCGCGAGTTCCGGATCCAGTCGGCGCTCGCGCCCGTGTTCCCGCTGGTGCCGGCGATGGTCGGCTTATGCGACGACGAGTCCGTTCTCGGCTCCGACTTCTACGTGATGGACAGGCTCGACGGGACGATCCTGCGGCAGGACTTCCCCGACGACCTGACGCTGGCGCCCGACCAGGTCGCCACGTTGTGCCGGAACGCGGTCGACGTCCTCATCGACCTGCACCGGGTCGACGCCACCCGCCCCGACCTCGCCGCCTTCGGCAAGGGCGAGGGGTACGTCGCACGACAGGTGAGCGGCTGGTCAACGCGGTTCCGGGCAGCCCGCACTGAAGACGTCGGCGACTTCGAGGCCGTGATGGCCTGGCTCGACGAACACCAGCCCGCCGACGTCGGCACCTGCGTGATCCACAACGACTTCCGGTTCGACAACCTCGTGCTCGACGCCGACGACCCGCTCAAGGTGATCGGCATGCTCGACTGGGAGATGGCCACCCTCGGCGACCCGCTGATGGACCTCGGCGGTGCGACGGCGTACTGGGTGGAGGCCGGCGACGACGACTTCTTCCAGATGTTCCGCCGCCAGCCCACCACGGCCCCGGGCATGTGGACCCGCGCCGAGCTGGTCGAGCACTACTGCGCGCAGACGGGCATCGACATGACGCCCGAACGGTGGCGCTTCTACGAGGTGTTCGGGCTGTTCCGGCTCGCGGTGATCGCCCAGCAGATCTACTACCGCTACTTCCACGGCCAGACCACCAATGAGGCCTATGCCGTCTTCGGCGACGCGGCCAGATATCTCGAGCACCGTTGCCAGGAGGTCATGGCCTGATGGGTCAGTTGTTGCTGGTGCGCCACGGACAGGCCTCGTGGGGCACCGAGAACTACGACGTGCTCTCACCCCTGGGCTGGGAGCAGTCGCGGCTGCTCGGCCTCGAGCTCGGCCGGCGCGTCCCGACGCCCGACCTGGTCGTGCACGGTGACATGCGCCGGCACCGGGAGACTGCCGAAGCGGCCATCGAGGCGGCCGGTTGGGGCTCGGTCGAGACCTTCGAGGACGCCGACTGGAACGAGTTCGACCATCTCGGCTTGCTGGCCTCCGAGCCGAGCCCGTCCGGTGATCGTGAGCCCACCCGGGCCGAGTTCCAGGCGTGGTTCGAGATCGCGACCGCACGCTGGACCTCCGGCGAGTTCGACGCGGAGTACAAGGAGTCCTTCCCGGCCTTCGCCGCCCGGGTCGACGAGGCACTGCTGCGCACCATCGACCGGATCGGATCCGGGGGCACCGCCGTGGTCTTCACCTCCGGCGGTCCCGTCTCCCTCGCGGCTTCCGGCCTGCTCGCCGCGGCGGCGCCCGATCTTCCCGCCTCGTCGTACGCCGGCATCTGGGGCCAGCTGAACAAGGTCGTGGTGAACTCCTCGGTGACCAAGGTGGTGGTCGGTGGCCGGGGCGCGACCCTGGTCTCGTTCAACGAGCACTGTCACCTGGAGGGTGACGGGCTCACCTATCGCTGAATCGGTGGCCCTGGATCGGCCTCGCTGAATCGGTTGGGCCGGGCCTCGTCGGGTATAAAAGGCGGGTGTCAGGCGACGGGGAGAAGACGAAGGCCCACGCGAAGCGTGCCGACATCCAGGGACTCCGGGCCATCGCCGTCGGCCTCGTGGTGCTGGCCCACAGCCACTTCCCGTTCTTCGACGGCGGGTTCGTCGGGGTCGACGTATTCTTCGTCCTCTCCGGCTTCCTGATCACCGGCCTGCTGGTCAAGGAGTCCGAACGATCGGGCCGGATCAGCATCCCCGGGTTCTACGCCCGCCGGGCCCGCCGGATCCTGCCGGCCGCCACGATCGTGCTGGTCGCGATCACCGTCTTCACCGCCCTGACCGAGCCGCTGACCCGTCTCAAGGTGGTCGTCGACGACGCCCTCTGGTCGGCGGTCTTCCTGGCCAACTTCCACTTCGCCGACATCGGCACGGACTACTTCGCCAGCCAGGACCCGTCCCCGATGCAGCACTACTGGTCACTGGCGGTCGAGGAGCAGTTCTACCTGGTCTGGCCGCTGCTGCTGATGCTGCTGGTGTTCCTGCGCAGCTCGCGCCGCACCATCTTCGTGGTGCTCGCACTGATCTGGCTGGTGTCGCTGGTCTGGTCGGTCTGGCAGACCAACCAGGCGCCGGTCGACGCCTACTTCTCGTCCGTGGCCCGCGCGTTCGAGCTCGCCACCGGCGCCCTGGTCGCCGTACTCACGCCCGTGCTGAACCGGCTGCGCGACGGACACCGGGTGACGCTCTTCGTGGTCGGCCTGGGGCTCGTGCTGGTCGCCTCGCTGGCGTTCACCGACATCACCCCGTTCCCCGGCTGGCTGGCCCTCGTCCCGGTGCTCGGCACGGCGGCCCTGCTGGCCGCCGGCACCGGCAAGGAGGTCGGCCCGAGCAGGCTCCTCGGGCTGCAGCCGCTGCGCCACATCGGCGACCTGTCCTACTCGATCTACCTGTGGCACTGGCCGGTGCTGATCATCGGCGACAAGCACGTGCCCGAGGGCATCGCCGGCACGGCCGTCCTGCTCGTGCTCACCCTCGTGCTCTCGGAACTCAGCTACTTCTTCGTCGAGCAGCCGTTCCAGCACGGCAAGGTGCGCATGGTGCGGGGCCGCTGGTCGCTGGTGCTGTGGCCGGTCTCGCTGGCCCTGGTCGCCGGCACCGCGATGGCCTCCAACCAGTACAGCGAGGGCGAGCTGGCCAAGAGCCGCGAAGCGGCCCAGCGGTACTACCAGGAGCACCCCGAGGCGCTCCAGGAGGCGAAGCCGCGCAACATCACCAAGGCGCTGCGGCACTCGCTCAAGCTCGCCGACGACGGGGCCCCGCTGCCGCCCGAGCTGGTCAACGGGGACTTGCTCGGCCGCGACATCTGGCAGGAGCCGTTCCCCTGCTACGCCAGCTTCGACGACCCGACCACCAAGCTCTGCCCGGCCGGCGACCTCGACGCCGACAAGACAGTCGTGATGTACGGCGACTCGCACGCAGGCATGTGGATGCCCGCACTCGACGCGATGGGAAGGAAGCAGGGCTTCAAGGTCATCCCGTTGATCAAGGTCGGCTGCGCGCCGTACGACGTGCCCCAGTCCAACAAGGGGGAGGCGTTCCCGAGCTGCCCCGAGTTCCGGGACTGGGCGCGTGGCCAGATCGAGCAGATCCAGCCCGACGGGATCGTGCTGGCACACCGCGGCATGTTGTTCATGGACAGCTCGACGCCCGAGGAGGACTGGGAGTCGGGGGTCCGCGAGACAGTCGAGGACCTCTCCTCGATCACGCCGAACATCAAGGTGCTCGGCGACATCCCGAAGATCCCCTGGGAGCCGCAGGACTGCGTGACCGACGTCGACGCGACGATGGAGTCGTGCACGGCTCCGGCCAAGAGCCTCGAGATCACCTCCAACGCGCTCACCCGCGACGCCCTCGAGGGCACCACCGCCGACTACGTGCCGACCACCGACCTGATCTGCGTCGACGGGCGCTGCCCCTTGGTCGTCGGGGACGTCGTGACCTTCCGCGACAAGGCGCACCTGTCGCTGAGCTGGACCAAGATCATCTCCCCGCGGTTCGCCAAGATGGTCGGCCTGCGGTTCCCCCAGCGCTGATCTGGGGCCCCGTGCCGACTGCGGGTCGTGGCTTTCTGCACGAAATCGTCGGTCACAGGTGGACGGAGAGCGATTTCGTGCAGACTCGGAGCAGGGGAGCTCATCCCGGTCTCTGGGTCCATGGCTGCGCGGCGCGCATTTCGGCGTTGACCTCCGCGAGCACCTCCGCTCTGCGCAGCTCGGCCTCGGCACAGTCAGGCACGGGGCGGGCCTCCCAGCGGCGTTGTCCAGGTGGCAGGAACCTTGCGCGTGAGCGTGCCCGCTGCAGCCGGTCGACCACCAGCCCGGTGTCTCGAAGGTCGGTCCCGGTCACCCGGGTCACCTCGAGTTCCACGCCGCGCATGTCCTCGTCGCGCCGGGTGTCGCGAGTGTGCTGCCGCCGGGATCGGTGGTCGGCGCCGTCGAACTCGATGACCAGGCCGGCTTCCTCGTCGAGCAGGTCGGCCAACCCCAGCAGGCGGCCGGATCGATCGTGGACGGGGCAGTTGACGTGGAGGCGGGGCAGGCCGGCGTCGAGTTCGGCGATCAGGCGCAGCGCCGTCTCTGCCAGAGACCTGGCGCGCTCCCTGGCGTGAAGACACGCGAACCGGGCCCTGGCGATGCGCTTCCAGCCGGGATGCCTGTCGACGTACGTCGACACGCGCTCGATCGAGGTGATGCCGGCCGCGACACAGGTGTCGAGCACGGCCACCGCATCCCGATCAGTCCGCGCCAGGCGCACGGCGTCGAACACGGCCCGCTCGGCCCGTGTCACCGGAATGCCGACCACGCGGGTGACTTCATCAGGAGTGAGGCGTTCACGGCTGATCGTGACCCTCGCGTCGTCGCGGATGTTCCCGGTCGGGCCGATGGCCAGTGGGACCGGAACCTCCGCCAGGCCGTCGGCGCCCAAGCCGTCGAGGAAGTTCGCGCCGTGAAGTCGGCAGGCCGCCCAGCCGGTGGCGGCACCGCCGGGTGGCAGGCGTGCAGACTGTTCGATGATGCGCTGCTCGGGCACGCCGATAGGGGTGTTGGCCGGGACGTAGAGGCCATGAGAGGTGACCCGCCACCTGGGACCACGGGCGGCGCCGGGGGTGGGGCCGGTCAGTCCTTGCGGATCGACCGGGACGGGTGCCACCAAACCCCGCGGCGGGCTGCATCGGACGCTCCACCTGTGCGCGCTCATCCGGCAAGCCTGACGGCTTTGCCGGCCGGCGTGTGGTGCTCATCCACAGGCCCCGAGCAGGAAGGACGACGGTGAGCACCGACGTGTCGGGACAGCCGGATGGTTCTGCACGAAACGGTCGCCTTCCGTGCCGTCAGCAGCGATTTCGTGCAGACGCGGCGCTGACCCAGGTCAGATCATCCGCTTGAGCACCGGCAGGGGTGCGTGCTTCATGACCACGCTCATCGGGGCCCACGGCAGCGGCGGCACGCAGGCGGAGTCCTTCTCCTTCTCGATGGCGTGCACGATCGCCTTCACGCCCTTCTCGGTGGAGACCTGGAGGGGGTTCTTGTGCTCGGCCTTCTCGTTCATCTCCGAGGCGATGAACCCGGGGTAGATCACCGACACCTTGATCGGCTTGCCGTGCAGCTCGGTGCGGAGGCCCTCGGCAAGATGGGCCACCCCGGCCTTCGTGGCGGCGTACGTCGTCATCGCCTTGGGCATGCCGCGCATCGCGGACATCGACGAGATCATCACGAAGTGCCCGGCGTCCTGGGCGCGGAAGATCTCCATCGCCGCCTCGGACTGCGCCAGCGCGGCCACGAAGTTGGTCATCGCCGTCTCGCGGTTGGCGGCGTACCGGCCGGTGCCGAGGGGTGCGCCCTTCCCGAGGCCGGCGTTGATCACGATGCGGTCGATGGTGCCGAAGTCGGCGGCGAACCCACGGAAGACCTCGAAGACCTGGTCGTCGTCCGTCACGTCGAGCTGGCGGATCTCGACCCGGCGGTCCGGGTGCTTCGCGATGATGTCTGCGCGCAGGTCTTCCAGCTTCTCGAGGCGCCGGGCGCACAGGGCGAGGTCGTAGCCGAGGTGGCCGAACTGGCGGGCCATCTCGGCGCCCAGTCCGGAGCTGGCACCGGTGATCAGAATCGTCTTCGTCATGCTTCGAGTGTCGCGTACTGTCTGAAGACATGAGCGGACGCGTGGTGCATTTCGAGATTCCGTACGGCGAGGGCGACCGGGCGCGGGCCTTCTACGCGGAGGCATTCGGCTGGGAGCTGCTCGACATCCCGGAGATGTCCTACACGATGGCGACCACCGGGCCGTCCGGCGAGACCGGACCCACCGAGCCGGGCTTCATCAACGGCGGCATGATGCGCCGCGAGAGCCCGACCGAGGGCCCGGTCGTGGTCATCGACGTGCCCGACATCGAGGCGTCGCTGGCCAAGATCGAGTCCCTCGGCGGCAGCACGGTGCTGGGCAAGCAGGCCGTCGGTGAGATGGGCTTCGCGGCCTACTTCAAGGACGTCGAGGGCAACATCATGGGGCTCTGGCAGTCAGCCTGAGTTCGACCCCGGCGTGACTGTGCAGAGGGCAGTGCCGAACCGTCTCAGCAACTAAAAGTCAGGCTTGACTGTTTGTTGCTCAGGGGTGCATGGTGACTGCATGACCACCACCCGCGTGCCACAGGAGCAGCGAACGCGTGTCATGCGCCAGCGCCTGCTGGAGGCCACCGTCGAGTGCCTGGTCGAGGTCGGCTTCAGCGGCACCTCGACGACCTTGGTTTCTCGTCGGGCGGGCGTGAGTCGGGGTGCGCAGCTGCACCACTTCCCGACGAAGAACGACCTGGTCCTGGCCGCCGTCGAGCACCTCACCGAGAAGCGTGGGCTCGAGCTCGCCGCTGCGGCCGAGGGGCTGCCGCGTGGCGCCCGGCGTACCCGCGCGGTGCTCAGCATGCTGGGTGACCACTTCACCAGCCCCGTGTTCACCGCTGCCCTCGAGCTCTGGGTGGCCGCCCGCACCGACCCCGGCCTGCTCGAATCGGTCGGGCCGCTCGAGCAACGGGTCGGCCGCGAGACGCACCGGCTGACCGTCGAGCTGCTCGGCATCGACGAGTCGGTGCCCGGCAACCGCGAGCTGGTTCAGGCCACCCTCGACCTGGTCCGCGGCCTGGGCCTGGCCGACACGATCTCGGACGACGCCCGCCGGCGTGGTCGCATCCTCGACCGCTGGGCCGACCAGCTCGACACGATCCTCAAGGAGCAGAAGTGAGCGACGTACTTGACGGGGTCCTGGCCGATCTCGAGGCGCAGAGCGCCGAGCTCGACGACCACGTGGCCGGCCTGACCGAGGAGCAGTGGCGCATGCCGACCCCGGCCGCCGGCTGGGACGTCGCGACCCAGATCTCCCACCTGGCATGGACCGATGAGGCGTCCGTCGCTGCCGCGACCGACAAGGCGCGGTGGGACGAGCTCGTGCTCGAGGCCATCGCCGACCCGCAGAACGTGGTCGACAGCGCAGCCCTCGACGGTGCGAAGGTGCCGCCGTCCGAGCTGCTGGGCAGGTGGCGCGCGGGTCGCGCGGCCCTGGGCGCGGCCCTGCGCTCGGTGCCCGAGGGCGAGAAGATCCCCTGGTACGGCCCGCCGATGTCGCCGACCTCGATGGCGACGGCCCGCTTCATGGAGACCTGGGCGCACTCGCTCGACGTGTACGACGCCCTGATCTCGATCGGCTCCATCACCCGGCAGCCCGAGCCCACCGACCGCATCGTGCACGTGGCCCACATCGGCGTGCGCACCCGCAACTTCTCCTTCGCCGCGAACGACCTGACCCCGCCCGCCGAGGAGTTCCGCGTCGAGCTCACCTCGCCGAGCGGCCAGTCCTGGACCTACGGCCCGGCCGAGGCCGCCCAACGGGTCACCGGTTCGGCGATCGACTTCTGCCTGCTGGTCACCCAGCGGGTCAACCGCGCCGACACCGATCTCGTCGCGACCGGCACCGACGCCGACCAGTGGCTCGACGTCGCCCAGTGCTTCGCCGGCCAGCCCGGCGAGGGAAGGAAGGCACGATGATTCGCGTCGGCAACTGCTCCGGCTTCTACGGAGACCGCCTCTCCGCGATGCGGGAGATGCTGGAAGGCGCCGGGGCAGCTGAGAAGCGGCTGGACTACCTGACCGGCGACTACCTCGCCGAGCTGACCATGCTGATCCTCGGCAAGGACACCATGAAGGACCCGTCCCTCGGCTACGCGCGCACGTTCGTGCGCCAGGCCGAGGAGTGCATGGGACTGGCCCTCGAGAGTGGCGTGAAGATCGTCAGCAACGCCGGCGGCCTCAACCCCGCCGGGCTCGCCGCCCGGCTGCGCGAGGTCGCGAGCGGTCTCGGCCTCGACCCGAACATCGCCCACGTCGAGGGTGACGACCTTCGCGGCCGCGACATCGGGATCTCGGAGGGCGCCCTCACCGTCAACGCCTACCTCGGCGGCTTCGGCATCGCCCGCGCCCTCGAGCAGGGCGCCGACATCGTCGTCACCGGCCGGGTCACGGACGCCTCCGTGGTGGTCGGCCCCGGCATCGCGGCCTTCGGCTGGACGCCCGAGTCCTACGACGAGCTGGCCGGCGCGGTCGTCGCCGGACACGTCATCGAATGCGGCACCCAGGCCACCGGCGGCAACTTCTCGGGGTTCCGGTCGTTGCCCCACACCGGCACGCCGCTCGGCTTCCCGATCGCCGAGCTGGAGGCCGACGGCTCGTGCGTGATCACCAAGCACGACGGCACCGGTGGCGCGGTCACCGTCGACACCGTGACCGCGCAGCTGGTCTACGAGATCCAGTCGACGCGCTACCTCAACCCCGACGTGGCCGCCCTCCTCGACACGATCACCCTCACCCAGCAGGACACCGACCGTGTGGCGATCAGCGGCGTCCGCGGCGAGGCCCCTCCGTCGAAGCTGAAGGTCTGCGTCAACGAGCTCGGCGGCTTCCGCAACACCGTCGAGTTCGTGCTCACCGGCCTCGACATCGATGCCAAGGCCGACTGGGTGCGCGACCAGATGACCACCTCGCTCAAGGCGTCACCGCCGGCCGAGGTGGTGTGGTCGCGCACGTCCCACCCCCAGGCGGACGCCGAGACCGAGGAGAGCGCCTCCTGCCTGCTGCGCTGCACCGCCAAGGACCCCTCGGCCGGTCCGGTCGGCAAGCCGTTCACCTCCTCTGCCGTCGAGCTCGCGCTGGCGTCCTACCCCGGCTTCACCATGACCGGCCCTCCCGGTGCGCCCACGCCCTTCGGCGTCTACCGACCGGCGTACGTCGACCGCGCGCTGGTCGAGCACACGGTCGTGCACGCCGACGGCTCGCGTGAGGTGATCGCCGACCCGGTCAAGACCCACGACGTCGAGGTCGAGGGCGGCCAGCGACCCTCGCCGTACCCCGCGCCCTCGGACAACCTGACCCGCCGCATGCCGCTCGGCACCTTCGTCCATGCCCGCTCCGGAGACAAGGGCGGCGATGCCAACCTCGGGCTGTGGATCGCGAACGACGGCTCGCCGAAATATGCAGATCGCGTGACCTGGTTGACGAAACTCATCACCGCCAAGCGCCTGCGCGAGTTGGTGCCGGAGGCCGACGGCCTTGAGATCGAGGTCTTCATGCTGCCCAACCTCGGCGCGGTCAACGTGCTGGTCAAGGGGCTGCTCGGCGACGGCGTCGCCTCGTCCACCCGCTTCGACCCACAGGCCAAGGGGCTGGGCGAATGGGTGCGGTCACGGATGGTCAGCATCGAGGAGGCCCTGCTGTGATGTGGAGCGAGGAGCGCGCGGCGCTCAAGGAGTCGGCCGCCGAGTTCACCCGTCGCGAGATCATGCCGCACCTCCAGGAGTGGGAGGACGCCGGCGAGCTGCCGCGCGACCTGCACCTGGCCGCGGCCAAGCAGGGCGTGCTCGGCGTCGGCTATCCGGAGAGCGCCGGTGGCCAGGGCGGCGACCTGCTCGATGCGTGCGCCCTGCAGGAGGGCCTCATGGAGGCCGGTGCCTCGGGTGGGCTGATGGCCTCGCTGTTCACGCACGGCATCGCGCTGCCCCACATCATCGCCAACGGATCGCCCGACCTCATCGACCGCTTCGCCCGGCCCACCCTGGCCGGTGAGCTGATCGGGTCGCTCGCCGTCACCGAGCCCGGCGGTGGGTCCGACGTCGCCGGCATCACGACCAGGGCCGTGCGCGACGGGGACGACTACGTGATCAACGGCGCGAAGACCTTCATCACCTCGGGAGTGCGTGCCGACTTCGTGACCACCGCCGTACGCACCGGCGACGCGGGCCACGGCGGCATCTCGCTCATCGTCGTCGAGAAGGGCACGCCGGGCTTCACCGTCACCCGTGGCCTGAAGAAGATGGGCTGGCACTGCTCCGACACCGCCGAGTTGTCGTACGTCGACGTGCGCGTGCCGGCGGCCAACCTCGTCGGCGCGGAGAACCAGGGCTTCTACTACATCGCCGAGCAGTTCGTCGTCGAGCGCATCTTCCTGGCGTTGATGGGCTACGGCCACGCGGCACGTTCGCTGGCCCTCGCCGCGGCGTACTGCCGTGAGCGCGAGACCTTCGGCAAGCCGCTCATCTCGCGACAGGTGGTGCGGGCCAAGCTGGTCGAGATGCACCGCCAGGTCGAGGTGGCCCGCACCTACACGCTCGACGTCGCGGCCCGTCACGTCGCCGGAGAAGACGTCATCGCCCAAGCCTGCTTGGCGAAACAGACCGCGGTCGAGACCGCCGTGGACGTCACCAACGAAGCGGTGCAGCTCTTCGGCGGCACCGGCTACATGCACGGGACCGAGGTCGAGCGGCACTACCGCGACGCCAGGCTCCTGCCCATCGGAGGAGGAGCAACCGAAGTGTTGACCGACCTGGCCGCCCGTCTACTGGGCTACGCGTCATGACCGCGGACGTCGCACCGGACCGGCGCGAGACGATGCTGGCGAAGATCGCCGACCTGCACGCCGAGCAGACCAAGGCCGTCGAGGCAGGCGGCAAGTACATCGCCCGCCACAAGGAACGCGGCAAGCTCACCGCCCGCGAACGCGTCGACCTGCTGGTCGACGAGGGCTCGGCCTTCCTCGAGCTGATGCCGCTGGCCGGCTGGGGCAGTGACTTCGCGGTCGGCGCCTCACTGGTCACCGGCATCGGCGTGGTCGAGGGCGTCGAGTGCATGATCGTCGCCAACGACCCCACGGTGAAGGGCGGTGCGTTGAACCCGTGGTCGTTGCGGAAGTCGTTCCGGGCCGGCGAGATCGCCGAGCGCAACCGCCTCCCGATGATCAACCTGACCGAGTCGGGTGGTGCCGACCTGCCGACGCAGAAGGAGATCTTCATCCCCGGGGGCCGCGGCTTCCGCGACCTGACCCGGGCCTCGGCCCGCAAGCAGCCCACGATCTCGGTGGTCTTCGGCAACTCCACCGCCGGCGGTGCCTACGTGCCCGGCATGAGCGACTACGTGATCATGGTCAAGGAGCAGGCCAAGGTCTTCCTGGCCGGCCCGCCCCTGGTGAAGATGGCGACGGGGGAGGAGACCGACGACGAGTCCCTCGGTGGTGCCGAGATGCACTCGCGCATCTCCGGCTCCTCCGACTTCCTGGCCCTCGACGAGCACGACGCCCTGCGCATCGCACGACGCGTGGTGGCCCGGTTGAACTGGAGGAAGGCGGCGTACGCCGACACCGCGTACGCCGAGCCGGACCTCGACCCCGACGACCTGCTCGACCTGATCCCGACCGACCTGAAGGAGCCCTTCGACCCGCGCGAGGCGATCCTGCGCATCGTTGACGGCACGGGTGCCGACAACGCGGTGCCGTTCGACGAGTTCAAGCCGCTCTACGGCTCGTCGCTGTGCGTCGGCTGGGCCCGGCTGCACGGTCGCGAGATCGGCATCCTCGCCAACGCCCGCGGCGTGCTGATGAGCGAGGAGGCCCAGAAGGCAGCGCAGTTCATCCAGCTGGCGAACCAGAAGGACACCCCGCTGCTGTTCCTGCACAACACCACCGGCTACATGGTCGGCAAGGACTACGAGCAGGGCGGCATCATCAAGCACGGCGCCCAGATGATCAACGCGGTCTCGAACTCCAAGGTGCCGCACCTGACGGTGATCATGGGCGCGTCGTACGGCGCCGGGAACTACGGCATGAACGGTCGGGCCTACGACCCGCGGTTCCTCTTCACCTGGCCGAGTGCGAAGTCCGCGGTGATGGGACCCCAGCAGCTGGCCGGGGTGATGGAGATCGTGGCCCGCGAGTCCGCGGAGAAGAAGGGCCAGGTCTTCGACGCCGAAGGTTTCGTGGAGATCAAGAAGATGGTCGAGGGCATGATCGAGGAGCAGTCGATGCCCTACTTCCTCTCCGGCATGGTCTACGACGACGGAGTCATCGACCCCCGCGACACCCGCACCGTGCTGGGCATCTGCCTGTCCGTGATCGACAACCAGCCCATCGAGGGCGAGATGAACTTCGGGGTGTTCCGACTGTGATCAATCGACTGCTCGTGGCCAACCGGGGCGAGATCGCCCGACGCGTGTTCCGCACCTGCCGGGACCTCGGCATCGAGACCGTCGCCGTGCACTCGGACGCCGACGCCGACATGCCGTTCGTGCATGACGCGGATGCCGCCGTACGGCTGCCGGGCAACACGCCCGCCGAGACCTACCTGCGTGGCGACCTGGTCATCGAGGCCGCCCGCAGGGCCGGCGCGGACGCGATCCACCCCGGCTACGGCTTCCTCTCCGAGAACGCCGCCTTCGCCCGACAGGTGACCGAGGCCGGCCTGACCTGGGTCGGCCCCGACCCGTCGTCCATCGAGCAGATGGGCTCGAAGATCGAGTCCAAGAAGCTGATGGAGGCCGCCGGTGTCCCGGTCCTCGGCAACTTCACGCCCGAGACGGCGACCGAGGCTGACCTGCCCCTGCTGGTCAAGGCTTCCGCCGGCGGTGGCGGTCGCGGCATGAGGATCGTCCGCTCGCTCGACGCGCTTCCCGGCGAGATCGAGCGGGCGCAGAGCGAGGCACAGTCGGCGTTCGGCGACGGCACCGTGTTCGTCGAGCCGTACGTCGAGAACGGCCGCCACATCGAGGTCCAGGTGCTCGGCACCCCCGAGCGCGCCCTTGTCTTCGGCGAACGCGACTGCTCGGTGCAGCGTCGTCACCAGAAGGTGATCGAGGAGGCACCGGCCCCGGCGCTTCCCGACGCGACCCGCACCGCGCTGCACGACGCGGCCCGGGCCGCGGCCGAGGCGATCGACTACCGCGGCGCGGGAACCGTGGAGTTCCTCCACGACCCCGCGCGTGACCGGTTCTACTTCCTGGAGATGAACACCCGGCTCCAGGTCGAGCACCCGGTCACCGAAGCGGTCCACGGCGTCGACCTGGTGGCCCTGCAGATCGCGGTCGCCGAGGGCCACTCGCCGGACATCGAGGTCGGCCCGCCGAACGGCCACGCGGTCGAGGTTCGCCTCTACGCCGAGGACCCCGCCCACGACTACCAGCCCCAGAGCGGACGCATCGCCCGTTTCGAGGTGCCCGGGGTGGTGGCCGAGTTCGAGGGGCCGACGTCGTACGGCGTCCGGCTCGACTCGGGCGTCGGCTCGGGCGACGAGATCGGCACCTTCTACGACGCGATGATCGCCAAGGTGATCGTGCACGCGCCGACCCGCGAGCAGGCGTTGCGCCAGCTCGCCGGGACTCTCGCGAAGGCCCGCCTGCACGGGCTGGTCACCAACCGCGACCTGTTGGTCAACCTGCTCCGTGACCCGGTGTTCGCCGGTGCGGAGATGCACACCACCTGGCTGGACACGGCCGACCTGGCCTCCCTGGCGACGGCCTCGGGACGCCCGGGAGCGGTCGAGCTCAGCGGCTTCGCGGCCGCCATCGCGCTTGCGGAGCGGGATCGGGAGGCCCGCCCCGTGCAGCGGCGGATCCCGGCCGGGTTCCGCAACGTCGCGGCACATCCCCAGCGGGCCCTGTTCCACGTCGACGGCAGACCGTCGGACGACGTGTTGGAGATCCGTTGGTTCGGCGGCCGGAGCTATCTGTTCGCGGACCGTGACGACGTGTCCGTGCTCGAGGCGCGGCCCGACGTCGTCCGGCTCGAGGTCGACGGAGTCCAACGCAGGTTGACGATCCACACCGACGGCGACCGGGTCGACGTCGAGTCGTCACTGGGCCACGTGGGGCTCCGACGCAAGCCGCGCTTCACCGACCCGGCCGACCAGGTCGCCGAGGGATCGCTGCTGGCGCCGATGCCGGGCAGCGTGATCTCGCTGAGCGCAGCCATCGGCGACGAGGTCATCGAAGGCCAGACGATCCTCGTCATGGAAGCCATGAAGATGCAGCACACCATCGTCGCGCCGAGCGCCGGCACGATCACCGAGCTGGCCGCCACCACGGGGCAGCAGGTCGAGGCGGGCGCGGTGCTCGCCGTCGTCTCGACCGATGACGTCACCCAGGAGGAGAACGCATGAACCAGGCAGCCCCCACCCAGACCATGTTCAGCGAACCCGAGGAGCGCGTCGCGCTGCGCGAGGCGGTCGCGAAGCTGGCCGGGAAGTACGGTCGTGAGTTCGTCGAGAAGCAGGCCCGCGAGGGCGGCAAGATGACGGACATGTGGCTCGAGATGGGCCGCAACGGATTCCTCGGCGTCAACATCCCCGAGGAGTACGGCGGCGGTGGCGGCGGCATGTCCGACCTCGCGTCCGTGCTCGAGGAGTGCGCCGCGGCCGGTGCCCCCCTGTTGATGATGGTGGTCTCTCCCGCGATCTGCGGGTCGATCATCACCCGCTGCGGCACGGAGGACCAGAAGAAGCAGTGGCTGCCCGGGATCGCCGACGGCTCGCACCTGATGGCGTTCGGCATCACCGAGGCCGACGCCGGCTCCAACTCCCACCAGATCACCACGACGGCCACCCGTGACGGTGACCACTGGGTGATCAACGGACAGAAGACCTTCATCTCCGGGGTCGACGAGGCGCAGTCCGTCCTGATCGTCTCGCGCACGGAGGACGCGAAGACCGGCAAGCTCAAGCCCGCGCTGTTCGTCGTACCCACCGACGCCGAAGGCTTCGAGAAGCAGCCGATCCCGATGTCGTGGCAGGCACCGGAGAAGCAGTTCACGCTGTTCCTCGACAACGTGCGGGTGCCCGCAGACGCGCTGGTCGGTGACGAGGACGGCGGCCTGTGGCAGCTCTTCGCGGGCCTGAACCCCGAGCGGATCATGGGCGGCGCGTTCTCCTGCGGCATGGCCCGCTACGCCCTGGACAAGGCGGTGGCCTACGCCAAGGAGCGCTCGGTCTGGAAGGACCAGGCGATCGGCGCCCACCAGGGCATCGCGCACCCGCTGGCGAAGATCAAGATCGAGCTCGAGCAGGCCAGGCTGCTGTGGCAGAAGGCCGCGGCGCTCTACGACGCCGGCGACGACATGGCCGCCGGGGAGTACGCCAACATGGCCAAGTACGCCGGCGGCGAGGTGGCCTGCAATGCGACCGACGTCGCGGTGCACACCCACGGTGGCAACGGCCTCACCCAGGAGTACGGCCTCGGCAACATGCTGGTCGCTGCCCGGCTCGGGCGGATCGCCCCGGTCTCGCGGGAGATGATCCTCAACTTCGTGGCGATGCACTCCCTGGGCCTGCCGAAGTCCTACTGACCCCCAAAACCCCCACCGTTTCAGGAGAATCACCGTGCAGCGCAACATCTTCGACGCCGATCACGACGCGTTCCGCGACACCGTCCGAGCCTTCCTCGACAAGCACGTCGTCCCTCACCACGAGGAGTGGGAGACCGCCGGCATCGTGCCGCGTGAGCTGTGGGAGCAGGCCGGCGAGCTCGGCCTTCTCGGCTTCATGATGCCGGAGGAGTACGGCGGCGGCGGGGTGCAGGACTTCCGCTACAACGCCATCCTCCAGGAGGAGCTGACCAGGATCGGCGCCAGCGGTGTCGGCTTCGCACTGCACACCGACCTCGTCTCCGGCTACCTTCTCTCCTACGCCAACGACGAGCAGAAGGCGCGCTGGTTCCCGAAGTTCTGCACCGGCGAGACGATCACCGCGATCGCGATGACCGAGCCCGGCGCGGGCTCCGACCTGCAGGGCATGACGACCACCGCCAAGCTGGTCACCAATGACGGCGACCCCTACTACCTGGTCAACGGGTCCAAGACGTTCATCTCCAACGGCATCAACGCCGACCTCGTGGTGGTGGCCTGCAAGACCGACACCGAGGCCGGCGCCCAGGGCATCTCGCTGGTCGTGCTCGAACGCGGCATGGCGGGCTTCGAGCGCGGTCGCAACCTCGACAAGATCGGCCTCAAGGCGCAGGACACCGCCGAGCTGTTCTTCGACAACGTGAAGGTCCCGGTCGCGAACCTGCTGGGCGAAGAGGGCAAGGGCTTCATCTACCTGATGGAGAAGCTCCCGCAGGAGCGCCTCACCTTGTGCGTCGTCGCTGCCGCGGCCTGCCGCTCGGTGATCGACCAGACCGTCGCCTACGTGCAGGAGCGCAAGGCCTTCGGGAAGCCGATCTCGGCGTTCCAGAACACCCGCTTCACGCTGGCCGAGCTCGAGACCGAGGCACGCATCGCCCAGGTGTGGGTCGACCGCTGCATCACCGAGCTCAACGCCGGCACGCTCTCCATCGACGACGCCGCCGCCGGCAAGTGGTGGACCACCGAGCTGCAGAAGAAGACCGTCGACGCCTGCCTCCAGCTGCACGGCGGCTACGGCTACATGAGCGAGTACCCGATCGCCAAGGCGTACCTCGACACCCGCATCCAGACGATCTACGGAGGAACCACGGAGATCATGAAGGAGATCGTCGGCCGCATGATGGGCCTCTGATCGTCCTCCGATGACTCGGGACGTCTGATCGGCTGTCGGCGGCGCATGGCAGGCTTTGTGCCATGGCCAAGAAGGAGCGCCCGCTCGTCCCGACGTGGATGCTCGAACGCCTGCGCGCGATCCTCGACCCGCTCCCGCGGATCCACGAGGAGGACGCGTGGGTGGGCGTGCGCTGGCGGGTCGGCGGCAACACCGTGGTGCACGTCTTCGGCGGCGAGGACCAGCTCTTCCGCATCGTCTTCCGGGGCGAGCCCGACGAGGTCGCGGCGTTCGAGCACCTCGGTGCGCCGTACTTCCGGGCCGGCTGGGGCCGTGACGTGATCGGCATGATCATCGACGAGGACTCCGACTGGACCGAGGTGCGTGAGCTGCTGGTCGACTCCTTCTGCCTGATGGCACCCGACCACCTGGCCGCCCAGGTCGACCGTCCGGGCTGACCTACTTCAGCGGCACGAAACGGTAGTAGCCGTGCCTGGTCACGTCGACGTCGTCCGAGCGCTTCACGACGAGCAGCATCACGCCGGACACCGGGATGACCATGCGCCCGCCGTCGGCCAGCTGTGCGACCAGCTCGTCGGGCAGCGTGGCCGGCTCGGCCGAGACCAGGATGCAGTCGTACGGCGCGTGCCGGGGCAGGCCGAGGACGCCGGGCTCGGCAGGTTCGATGCTCGCCCACGGCTTTGCCGCCCCTTCGAGATTCCGCTGTCCCCATGCGGTGATCGAGGGCACCAGCTCGACTCCCCGCACCCGGCCGGTCGGCCCGGTCAGGTGCGCCAGCAGGGCAGTGGTCCAGCCCGACCCGGCGCCGACGTCGAGCACGTGCTGGCCGCGGCGTACGTCGAGCAGCTCGAGCATCGCCTCCACCGTGCGGGGTTGGGAGTTGGTCTGTCCCTCCCCGATCGGGATCGGTCCGTCGTACGACGCACGCCGGCGCGCCCGGGCCGGCAGGAATCCGGCTCGTGGCACCGCCTCGAACGCCGCAGCCACGGGCTCCATGCCCCGAGTCAACCACGCACTAGAACCGGAGCACCTCGAATGCCGCCCGCCCGGCCAGCGCAATGGCACGCTCTGCTTCGGGCTGCACCCTCGACGGCACCGTCGAGACAGTCAGCGCCGCCACCGCGATGCGGTCCCCGGCCGAGGAGCAGATCGTCCCGGCCTCGTGTCGGAGGTTGAGGAAGGTCCCGGTCTTGCTGTGCACCCGCACCAGGTCGGAGGACAGACCCGAGGCGAGCCTGGCTCCGTTGACCTGGCCTCCGAGGAGTTCGCGCAGTCGTGCGGTCGCGGGCGGCACGCTGACGCGGTCATTCCAGACCTTGTCCATCAGGTCGACCAGTCCACGCGAGGTGCCGCAGGTCGCGGTGCCGCTGTCGAGGGCGGGAAGGACGTGGCCGCCGCCGCCCGTGGTGGCGCGTATCGCGAGCTCGAGGGCCAGCACCGGGTCGTCGGACGAGGCCGCGCTGACCGCGTCGTACAAGGTCCGGATCGGGTGACGCACCTGGATCCCGGTGCAGCCCCACGCGGCCAGCCTGTCGGCGACCGCCGCCGGCGGCGTGATCTCGAAGAGCGCGTCGGCCGCGGCGTTGTCGCTCACGGTCAGCATGAGGAGCACGAGGTCCTCCACGGCCACCGACGTCGGGTGACGGAACGACGAGATCCCGGTGGGGCCGGGAGTCCGGTCCTTCGGGTCCAACGTCACCTGGCGTTCGGCGTCAAGCTCTCCGCAGGCGATCAGGTCGAGGACGACGAGGGCCAGCGGAACCTTGGAGACCGACGCCAGCGGGAACGGCAGGTCGGGCTCGAAGCCCAGCTCCTCACCAGTGTCGAGGTTGCGGGCACTGAACGCGCCCCGCAGTCCGGCTTCCGACCATGCCTGCCTGATCTCGTGGGCCACCTCGACGGCTTCGCCGGAGAACCCGTACGCCGAGCTCGCCGCGCCGCTCACGTGAGTCCCAGGGCATCAGCCAGCGGTTTCTCGAGCACCTCGATGCCGGCCGGCAACGTGGCGTCCGGCTGACTGGTGAACGCGTAGCTCCGCACCAGCTCGAGTCCGCCCAGGGACCGCCACCGCAGGTCGTGCCGGGCCGCCCAACCCGGCGTACAGACGATGACGTCGCCGAGGTCGAGGGCCGCGGTGACGCTCTCGGTCCGACCGGCTCCGATCCGGAGCTGGTGCGGTGCCAGACCGCTGGCCCGTGCCGCACGGACGACGCGGTCGCGGATCCATGGCACGTCGTCCTCGGCATGCAGGTGCAGGACGGGAGCCCGGTCGGCCGGTCCCTGCCGACGCAGCTGGTCGAGGTGCACGCGCCGTCCGCGGATGGCGCCGCCGCTGGTGGCGGCGCCGAGCTCGGCTGTCATCACTCCCTCCCCTGCGGGGCAGGCCGTGAGCGCGACGGTCACCTGGCCGCTCCTGGACGCCGCATGGCGTTCTGACGGATCGAGCTCGACGAAGTCGACGTCCACGCCGGCGCGCTCACCGGCCCTGCGGGCGGTGACCAGGCCGCGCGGATCGGCGTCGCGGGGGAGCCCCACGACCACCTGGGTGTCGTGCCGGCGAGCCAGGTCCTGGAGGTGGTCGGCGCGGGCGATCAGGTCCGCGGCATGGGGCAGGAGCCTGCGGCCCAACGGGGTCAGTTCGACCTCGCGCGACGTACGACGCAGCAGGGCACCGGCGAAGTGCTTCTCGAGCGCCGCGACCCGCCGGCTGACGACCGGTTGCGGGACGCCGCACGCGTCCGCCGCCCGGGTGAAGCTGCGCTCGTCGGCGACCGCCACGAACGCCCTGAGATGAGCCACGAGATCCACCCGGGAACCATAGCGACAACGCATGGATCAGTAGCCGAACCGTCTTGGACACGGGTGGCCGCCGTCCGGTTCCGTGGGGCCACACATCCATCCCGGGAGGCCGCCATGTCTGCATCGAACCCGTCTGCACCGAACCCGTCTGCCATGAATCCGCCACACCGCCGCACCCTGCTCAAGGCGGGTGCGGTTGCCCCCTTCGCCCTGGCCGCGTCGGGCTGGCTGCCCGCGAGTGGTGCCGCGCCTGCCACCACCGCCGGGCGCGGTGACCGGGTGAGCGAGGTGGCCGCCATCGAGCGGCGGTACGACGTGACGGTCGGCCTCTCTGCCACCCACCTCCCCAGCGGCAGGACGATGCAGCACCGGGCGGACGCGCCGGCAGCGATGTGCTCGGTGTTCAAGGCGCTGGCGGCAGCGGCCGTGCTGCGCGACCACGATCGCCGCGGGGAGACCCTGGACCGGCGGGTCTTCTACCCACCTGCCGACGTCCTGATCAGTCACACCCCGGAGACCGGCAGGCACGTCGACGACGGCATGACGATCCGCGAGCTCTGCGACGCCGCCCTGCGCTTCAGTGACAACGCGGCAGGCAACCTGCTGCTGCGTGAGATCGGCGGCCCGCGCGGGCTGACCGCGTTCCTGAGGTCGGTCGGCGACGGCGTCTCCCGGCTGGACCGGTGGGAGACCGAGCTCAACTCGGCCCTGCCCGGAGACCCGCGCGACACCACGACTCCGGCCGCGATCGCGCGGACGTACGCCGGCCTGCTCGTCGGCGACACCCTGTCGCGGCGGGACCGGGCGACCCTGCGCGACTGGATGCTGGCCAACCAGACCTCGGACAACAGGTTCCGGGCCGGACTGCCGGAGGGGTGGATCCTGGCCGACAAGACCGGTGGCGGCGACTACGGCAGCAACAACGACGTCGGTGTGGCCTGGAACCCTCGCGGCGAGCCCGTGGTGATCGCCGCACTGGTGCGCGGGAAGGTCGCCGACGCGGTCACGCCGGACATCGTCCACGCCGAGCTCGCAGCCCTCGTCGCCGACCGTCTCGGCTCCTCCGGCAGCTGATGACCTCGTGCAGCCGATCGTTGGTTGAGGAAGTCGCGCAGCGACTGTCTCGAAACCACCCCGCCCGGCACCCTTCGCTGGTTGGGGAGCCGCGCACCGCACGGTGATGCGCGTACGACGAACCCGCCAGCTCGTCCTCCGCCTGTCGCGAACCGTGTGTTCTTGATGCGCGAACCGTGTGCTTTTGATGCGCGAACACCGGGTCCTTGGTGGCTCGGTGGTTGAGGAAGTCGCTCAGCGTCCGTCTCGGAACCACCCCGCCCGGCACCCTTCGCTGGTTGAGGAAGTCGCTCTGCGACTGTCTCGAGACCACCCACAGAAAATGGTTCGAAGAATCTTCTCCGGGGCCTGTGGACAACGACTTTTT
>NZ_LMSQ01000018.1:1126410-1126594 GCF_001429525.1 Nocardioides sp. Soil796 | reverse complement strand
CGTGACCGAGTCCTGGGCCACCGCCACCGCCGTGTCCTCCTGGACCGCGAAACGGCTGCTGGCGAACACGTTGGACCTGCACCACCGCCTCCCGAAGACCTGGGCTGCGGTCGATGCGTTGGAGCTCGAAGCGTGGCGGGGCTGCAAGATCGCCGAAGACACCCATGACCTCTCCGCCGAGGCG
>NZ_LMSQ01000018.1:999110-1126271 GCF_001429525.1 Nocardioides sp. Soil796 | reverse complement strand
TCCTACCTCAAGACCCGGCTCTACATCCACGTGAACCTCGCCGACCTCGCCACCACCGGCACCCACGGCGCCTCCGCAGGCACCGGCGGCCACGAGCCGGCGCCGGGGATGGCGGAGACGAACCTGTTCGGAGCCGTCACCGTCGAGAAGATTCTCGACTGGATCCGTGACCTCGGCCCCGACGCCACGATGACCCCGGTCATCGACCTGAATCACGACTGGGCCGTCGATCAGCACGACCCGCCCGAAGCGATGCGTGAACAGGTCATCACCCGCGACCGGCATTGCGTCTTCCCGCACTGTTCGGTTGATTCACGCCGTTGCGACCTCGACCACATTGAGTCCTACGACGACACCGGGCCACCGGGGCAGACCAGCCCCGACAGGCTCGCCCCGTTGTGCCGGCGACATCACCTCGCCAAGACCCACGGCCGGTGGTCGTACGTCAGGAACAAGGACGGGNTCCCCACCAACTGAACCCCGACACCGCGCGACAGCGACTTCATCCGCAGCAACGTCGGGATCAGTACAAGCAGCACCGGCCCCACAGCACCACCAGCGCAAGCCCCGCCACCACAACACGGTGAACGGGGCTACCGCCACGCCCACACCGGCCCACCGCCGTCCTCACCGCCCGCTTGGCCCTATTGCCCTGACCGGGCCTGGTTTCGAGACGGCGCTGACGCGCCTTCTCAACCACCGAGGCGGGCAAGGTTTCGAGATGGTCCCTAGCGGGACCTCCTCAACCATCGAGAAGCGCACGGCGTCGCAAGCACGGCCTTCCGTGGTGGCTGACGGCTCCCGATCTTCGACTGGACGACCTTCAGCCACCATCGAAGCCTTCGCACGCACCAAGCAGGTTTCGAGACGGCGCTGGCGCGCCTCCTCAACCACCGAGATGGCGTTCAGCGGTAACCCCGGGCTCGACGCGTGGCTCATGCCTACGCGGGGCTACCACTGGAGCCGCGCCCGACGACGGGCGTGGTTTCGAGACGGTCCCTGGCGGGACCTCCTCAACCACCGAGGCCGCCCGACGACGGGCGTGGTTTCGAGACGGCGCTGGCGCGCCTCCTCAACCAACCGGGGGACGCGCTGCTGATTCAGGCGGAGGCGATGACGGCGGTGCCGCCGTCCCAGGTGGCCACCAGGGTTGACGATCCGGGCAGTTCGGCGCCGATCTGGGCGGCGAGGTGCACCTGGAGTCCGTCGGGCGAAGCAGCCGGGTTCTCCACCGCGAGGCGGACGGTCGGCTCGCGGGTCTCGACGAGGGTGTCGCCGTCCCAGACCTCGAGGGCGGCCTGTTCCTGCTGGCCGGCCAGTGCCCGCCGGAAGGCGCCAATCGCGACCGGATCGCCGGAGGCGTCGTACACCCAGCGCTGGCCGAGGACCGAGTGCTCCATGGTGGTGATCAGGTGCGCGTCGGCGCCGTCGAGCGGGGCGGCGCGGTAGGTCACGACGACGTGGCGGAGCGGACCGCCGCGGGTGATCAGCAGGCCCTCGATGCCGACCTCACCGTCGGGGTCGTCGAGGCGGTAGTTGCCGACCTGGCTCAACGCATCGGGGCCCTCGAGGCCACCGGAAGCGGGCGTGGCGAGCCATGCGTCGAGGAGCTCCAGCTTGGTCGGAGTGATCGTTGCCCGATGGATGATCGCCATGGCGGCGAGCCTACCGAGCCCTCCGACCCGGCCGACGCGGCGGCAGGGGGACGAACATCGACGTGCGGGCGACGTAGTCGTCCCAGCCGGGCCGGCCGGCCATGTGCTTCTCGAGCAGGCGGGCGCCGGTCGCGAAGACCAGGAAGTAGGTCATCGCCACGGGGGAGAGGACGGTCAGCACGCCGGGCCATGCCGACGCGGCGACGAGGAAGATGCCCCACCACACGCAGGTGTCGCCGAAGTAGTTCGGGTGCCGGGTCCACGCCCACAGGCCGCGGTCCATCACCGGACCACGCTCGGGATCACGCTTGTACGCCGCCAGCTGGGCGTCGCCGACCGATTCGAAGAAGACGCCGACCAGCCACAGGAGTACGCCGACCGCCACGACCCACGTGACACCGGAGCCGGCGACGGCCGAGACCTGCAGCGGTAACGACACGAACCACAGTGCGATGCCCTGGGTGGCGAAGACCCGGCGCACCGCGACGGCGTACGACTGGCCCTCGAGCATGGCGGCGTAGCGGGCGTCCTCGGGTTGTCCGTGGTTGCGACGGTGTATGTGCCAGGCCAGCCGGAGTCCCCAGAACCCGACGAGCGCGAACAGCAGCCAGCGCCGCCAGTCAGCCCCGTCGCCCAGCACCGCGGCGACCAGGGCGATCAGCACGAAGCCGAGGCCCCACGAGGTGTCGACCACCGAGACCTTGCCGAGCCGATGCCCGATCACGGCAGTGACCGCCATCAGCAGGGCCGCCGCCGCGAGGGAGGCGCCGGAGACGAGGAGGAACGCAGTCACCACGTGCGGACCGGCGGGATCGTGTGGTCCCGTCCTGGCCGCACGGACAGGATCTGGTCGACGCCCATGCGGCCGTCGCGAAAAGCCATACCCCCGCCGACGAGGTAGAGCCGCCAGACACGGGCGACCTCCTCGCCGACGAGGGCGGTGACCCGGTCGATGTTGGATTCGAACGTCTCGATCCATGCCCCCACCGTGCGCACGTAGTGCTCACGCATGGCGTGCACGTCGCGGACTTCGAGACCCCCGCTCTCGAAGAACGCCACGGTTTCACCGACCGGACGCATGTGCATGTCGGGAGCGATGAACGACTCGATGAACGGGCCGCCTCCCGGATGCTTGCCGGTGCGCGACATCTGCTGGACCAGCACCCTGCCGCCGGGCTTCACTGAACGTCGAAGGACCTCGACGTACGTCGGATAGTTGCGCTGGCCCACGTGCTCGCCCATCTCGACGGACGCGACCGCGTCGTACTCACCGGTGGCCTCCCGGTAGTCCTGCAGGCGGATCTCGGCGTGGTCCTCCAGGCCGAGGTCACGGATGCGGGCGTCGATGAACTTCTTCTGCTCGGCCGCGATCGTCACGCCGACCACCTTGATGCCGCGCTGCGCGGCCTGCAGGGTCAGCGAACCCCAACCGCAGCCCACGTCGAGCATCGTCATGCCCGGCTTGAGGCCGAGCTTGTCGAGGATCAGCGACAGCTTGTCGCGCTGCGCGTCGGCGAGCGTGTAGTCGGGCTCGTCGGAGCACCAGTAGCCCGAGGAGTAGGCCATCGACGGGTCGAGGATCAGCTCGTAGAAGTCGTTGGAGAGATCGTAGTGGTGGCTGATCGCCGCGCGGTCGCGCAGCTTGCTGTGCAGCCGCCCGCGGACCCGGGCCTGGGAGGCCGGCGCACGTGGTGGCAGGCGTACGTCGCGCAGCACCTTCACGAGTCCGCTGGCCACGGCAGGGCTGAAGCCCAGGCCGGCGAGCCCGCGTGATCGCGCGACCGACCGCACGTGGGTCAGGGCCGCGTCGAGGTCTCCGTCGACGTCGATCTCTCCGGAGACGTAGGCCTGTGCGGCGCCGAGCTCACCCGGGCGCCAGAAGATGCGGGACAACGCGTCGGGCGAGTGGATGGTGACCCGCGGCGCGTCGGACGGTCCGGCCGATGAGCCGTCCCAGGCCTCGAGCCGCACCGGCAGGCCGCCCCGCAGGACCGGGCGCAGGCCCGCTTCGAGGCGTGCGGCAACGCTCATGAGTCGCTCCTGGTCAGGGTGATCTGTTGCACGTCGAGGTACCCGGAAGCGAACCCGGCACGCGAGTACTCCAGGTAGAAGTGCCACATGCGCTCGAAGACGTCGTCGAACCCGAGGCGTCGTACGACGGGGCTCGACGTGCGGAACGCCTCGTCCCACAGGCGCAGGGTCTCTGCGTAGTGCAGCCCGAACGACAGTCGCTCGGTGACGCGCAGCGAGGTGTGCTCGGTGGTGACCTGCTCGATCGCCTCGGTCGAGGGCAGGAAGCCGCCGGGGAAGACGTACTTGTTGATCCACGTGAAACCACCGCGCGTGGCCAGCATGCGGTCGTGCGGCATGGTGATCGCCTGGATCGCGACCCGGCCACCGGGCGCGAGCAGCGAGTCGATCGTGGAGAAGTAGGTCGGCCAGAACTCGTGGCCGACGGCCTCGATCATCTCCACCGAGCAGACCGCGTCGTAGGTGCCGGTGACCTGGCGGTAGTCGAGCAGGTCGACCTCGACCCGGTCGGCGAACCCGGCCTCGGCGATGCGCTCACGGGCCAGCGCCTGCTGCTCGCTCGACAGGGTCACCGAGCGGACACTGGCGCCACGGCGGGCGGCACGGATCGCCAGCTCGCCCCAGCCGGTGCCGATCTCGAGCACCCGCGAGCCTTCGCGAACCCCGGCCTGGTCGAGGAGCCGCTCGATCTTGGCGCCTTGGGCGCCCTCGAGGTCGGTGCGCTCGACGATGCCGGGGGACGCGGCGACCAGGTGGTCGCCGACCCGCTCGACCTGGCTGTCGAACAACGCCGACGAATAGCTCAGCGTCTTGTCGAGGAACGTCGCGAAGAGGTCGTTCGACAGGTCGTAGTGGTGGCTGATGTTGTCGCGGGTCTGGTCCTCGCTGTTGCGGTGGGCGCGGGGCATCCGCGCCATCCAGACCGCGCGCAGGCGCTGCATCCAGTCGGGCACCAGCGTCGCGATCTCGCCGGCCATCCTGGTCAGCAGGGCGTCGAGGTCGGGGGAGTCCCAGGCGCCGGTCATGTAGGCCTCACCGAAGCCGATCAGGCCGTCGTTGCCGACCTTGCGGAAGAACTCGTCGGGCCGGTGCAGCACGATCGTCGGCGCCGACGTGTCGACGGCGCGCACGCTCGGCGTCTCGACGGTGATCCCGAGCCGCTGCGTGGCGTGCGCGAAGATCCGGCGGGCCACGGCTGCCGAGACGGCGGCCTTCGGCCCGGACGGTACGGCGTACAGGCCCGGCCAGCGGTCGGCCTGTGTGGTCTCCTGGCGAGCGTCGGTGATGGTCACTGGACCCCCTCCTGTCGTGGGTGCGTGGGCCTGCGCTGGACGGGGAGTCGTCGCAGCCAGAGGCCGATGCCCTGTGTTCGGATCAACAGTGAGGTCCGGATTGGTGCCAGTGCCGCACGCCATGGTCGCCGCCCGGCGGGCAGCGCGCGGGCGGTCACCGACGCGGTGAACGCGGGCTCGCCGTCGCGCTGCAACGTCACCGAGACCGCGATCCGGTCGCCGGGCGGGGTCACCGACACCTCGTAGTGACCCGACGTGTCGTTGAACGGCGAGACGTACATCGCCTTGTCGACGCCTGCGTGACCATGCGCATCAGGTCGTACGACGTACGCATGCCGGTCGCCGTAGGTGTTGTGGACCTCGAGCACCACGCAGGCCTGTGCGCCGCTGGCGTCGTGGCACCAGTAGACGCTGATCGGGTTGAAACAGTGGCCCAGCGCCCGAGGGTTGGCGAGCATCAGGATGCGGCCGCCGTGGAGGGCGATTCCCTGTGTGGCAAGGAAGTCGTCGACATTCCGGCGCAGCGAGTGGTCGGGCGAACCGAGGTGGTCGCGGGCCTCGAACGACGCGGTCCACCGGGCAGGCGGGAGGTCGTCGAGGTCGACCAGCCAGGCATGGGAGGCGTTGTCGAACGCGTGCTCCACCGGCCCTCGGCGAACGTGCCGCACGGAGGTCTCGTAGACGCGACCGGCTTCCACCGCGGCGGGAGTGGCGGACCACGCGAAGCCCAGCCGCTCGGCGGCACGGGCACCCGAGGCCGCGCCGTCCTCGTGGAATCCCCAGCCGTGGTAGGCGCCGGCGAAGGCGAGACGGTCGGTGTCGAGCTCGGGCAACCGGCGTTGCGCGGCCACCGACGACGGCGTGTAGAGCGGGTGCTCGTACTCCATCGTCTCGATCACCGTGGCCGGGTCGACCAGGTCGGCGCCACCCAGTGTGACGAGGTAGGGCCGGTCGGTGGGCAGCCGCTGGAGCCGGGTCAGGTCGTAGGTCACGGTGACCTCGCCGGTGCTGGCCTCCGGGCGGAGGAAGTTCCACGACGCCCGCGCGCGGCGTGCCTTGGGCAGGAGTGACGCGTCGGTGTGCAGGCGCGCGGTGTTGCGCGAGTAGGGGATCGCGCCGAGCACCTCGCGCTGCGCGGGTGTCGGGTCGGCCAGCATGGTCAGCGCCTGGGCGGGGTGCGTCGCGATGACGACCGCGTCGAACCTGGTCACCTCACCGTTGCCGTCCGTGACCTCGACGCCGTCGGCAGTCTCGAGCACGGAGGTGACCTTCGTGCCGAGGCGTACGTCGGGGAGCTGGGCGGCCACCCTGGCGACGTACTCCCGCGAGCCACCGGTGACGGTGCGCCACTGCGGCGAGCCGAAGACACCGAGCATGCCGTGGTGCTGGAGGAACGCGAAGAGGTAGCGGGCCGGGTAGTCGAGGGACGACTCGGGGTCGCACGACCACACCGCGGCGACCAGCGGCTCCATGAAGTGCCGGGTGAAGTACGCCGAGAAACCGCCGTCCGCGAGGAAGTCGCGCAGGGTCTGGTCCTCGGCAGCCTCACCCGAGCCCGAGGAGGTCAGAAGTGCGCGGGCCCGGCGGTGGAAGCGGGGGACCTCGACCAGCATCCGCAGGTACGCCGGCCGTCCCAGGTTCGCGATCGTCGGGAACAGCCCACGGGCGCCGAGCGCACCGGCGTACTCCAGCCCGGTGGCGACGTCGCGCACCGACATCGACATGTCGGAGGCTTGGGTCTCGACGCCGAGCTCGGCGAAGAGCCGAAGCAGTGTCGGGTAGGTGCGCTCGTTGTGCACGATGAACCCGGTGTCGATGGCCAGGCCGTCGACCTCGTGGGTGTCGGCATGGCCGCCGAGCCGGTCGTCGGCCTCGAACAGCGTGACGTGCGCCGTGCGGGAAATGGCGTACCCGGCGGTGAGGCCGGCAACGCCACTTCCCACAACGGCGACCCTCCGGGTCACGCTCCCTCGAAGGCGAACAGGGCCACCGGGTCGGAGGTCGGTGTGGGTGATCCGCCGGCCGGCTCGACCGTGATGCCTGCGCCGGTCGCCGTACGTGCGTCTCCGTCGAGGAGCACCTCGGCGTCACCGCCGTTCATCAGCCCGGCCGGCAGCATGTCGCCCGAGGGGGCCTGGAGCCAGAGCTGGTAGACCTTGCCGGCCGGTGCCTCGGGCATGTCGTCGGCGAGCAGCACGGCCTGGCCGCGCGAAGCCGAACGCACGATGCGTGCGGTCGAGCCGTCGGGCAGGTCGGCCGAGATCGTCGCGGCGTCGGAGGCCTGCGTCACCTGGGCGGTGGCGCTGAGCTGGGTGGTCTCGTCCTGCCACGGCTGGGTGATCACGACTGCGCCGCCACCGATCACCGCAACTGCGGCTGCCGCTGCGACCAGCGACGGAAACCAGCGGCGACGTGAGGGCCGCTCCTCGTCGACGTGACGGCCGGGCACCTCGGGAGGCAGCGGGCGGACCGTGGCCACCTCGGCCATGATGCGGTCCTTGAGCGCGGGCGGGGGAGGCGTGGCGACGGCTGCGGCGAGCACGGCCGCGGTCTCCTGGAGACCGGCCACCTCGGCGCGGCAGTCCGCGCAGGTCGCCAGGTGCTTCTCGAACAGGTGTCGTTCGATGTCGTCCAGGGCGTCGACGGCGTAGGCGCCGGACAGTGCGTGGATGTCGCTCATCACTGGTTCACCCCCAATGCGTCACGGAGACGGATGAGTCCGTCGCGGATACGAGTCTTGGCCGTGCCGATCGGAACGTCCAGCATCGAAGCCACCTCCGTATGTGTGTAACCGCCGAAGAAGGCGAGTTCGAGGGCTTCTCGCTGGATCTCGGTCAGCGACTGCATGGCTCGGCGTACGCGGGTCGCCTCGAGGGCGGTGGCGGCGGCCTCTGCGGTGGAGTCGTGCGGGACCGTCTCGGACTGGTCGTGGTAGTTGTTGTCGCGGCGGTGGGCCGCCTCGGCCGAACGGACCCGGTCCACCGCACGGCGGTGGGCGATCGTCATCAGCCATGAGAGGGCGCTGCCGCGGTCGGCGTCGAAGCGGGCCGACGTGCGCCACACCTCGAGGTAGGTCTCCTGGGTGACTTCCTCGGCCTGCGCCGGGTCGCGGACGACCCTCAGCACGAGGCCGTGGACCCGAGCCGCCGTCGCGTCGTACAACGCGGAGAAGGCGGACTCGTCACCCCGGGCGGCCCTGCGGAACAGGTCAGCCAGGGCGGGCGCACCCGCCCCCTCCGACGACGAGTCGCCGGAGGGAACGGATGCAATGCCTGTCACGTGATCCATTGTGTCGTGTCCTGGTTTCCCAGGATCAGGAAGCCGGCATCAGCACGGAGTCGACGACGTAGACCGTGGCGTTGGCGGTGGGGATGTTGCCGCACAGGACGGCCGCGTTCTCGCCACCGACGGTGAAGTCCTCACCCGAGCCCTTGACCATGATCGTGTCGCCGGCGAGCGTCTTGTGCTTCCCGGCGAGCTCGTCCGGGCCGAGCTGGCCCGCGATGACGTGGTGGGTCAGGATCTTGGTCAGCGTGGCCTTGTCGGCGAGGACGCCCTTGAGGGTGTCCGCGGGGATCTTGGCGAACGCGTCGTTGGTCGGGGCGAAGACGGTCAGCGCCTCGGCCGAGTTGAGGGTGTCGCCGAGACCGGCCTCACCGACCGCGGTCACGAGGGTCTCGAGCAGCGGGTTGGCGCTGGCCGCCGTGGCGACCGGCTCGGTGGCCATGCCGTTGAACGAACCGGCACCGCTCGTGGGGATCTTGGCACAGCCCGCACCGAAGGTCTCGGCGCCGGCGTCGTCGGCCATGTCGTCGGACGAGGCGGACGACTCGGTCTGGCTGGGAGTGTCCTCGGCGGTGGTCTTGTCGTCACCGCCGTTGTCGTCGGAACCACAGGCGGCGAGCGACACCGACAGGGCAAGGGCAGCTGCGGCGATACCGGTCTGGCGGATGATGGAGCGCTTCATGGGAGTGCCTTTCTGGGTTCTGGTGCTGTCGGGTGTTGATTCGCTGCCGCCGGCCGACCGGATTGGTCGGTGACGGAAGTTTTTTCGGGCCGGAGCTGCCTCAGGCCGGTCGTCACTCGACGGTGACGACGATTTCCTGGACGCCGCTGGAGCCCTCGGGGAACGGGGTCGCACGCGCCGCCGTCTGGACCTCACCGTCGAGCGAGGTGGCCCGGACGGCGAGCATGTGCTGGCCGGGGCTGGCGTCCCAGGGGAGGTACCACTGACGCCAGTAGTCGATGCCGGCATCCGGCCCGAGCGTCGCCTCCTGCCACGCATTCCCGTCGATGCGCACCTCGACCTTCTTGATGCCGACGCGCTGCGCCCAGGCCACCCCGCCGATCACGGTCTGGCCGTCCTTGATGGTGGCCAGCGGCTTCGGGGTGTCGATCCGCGAGGAGATCTTGATCGGGGCGTCGGTGGCCCAGTCACGGTCCGTCCAGTACGCCGAGTCGTCGTCGTACGTCGTGAGCGTGAGGCGGGTCAGCCACTTGGTGGCGCCGACGAATCCGTAGAGACCGGGCGTGATCAGGCGCGCGGGGAAGCCGTGCTCGGCCGGCAGGGGCTCGCCGTTCATGCCGATCGCGACCATCGCGTCGCGTCCGTCGCGGGCCACCTCGAGGGGTGTGCTGATGGTGAAGCCGTCGACGGCGGTGCTCAGGATCTGGTCGGCCTTGCTGCCGACCCCGGCCCGGTCGAGCAGGTCGGTGAGGGGTACGCCGAGCCAGCGCGCGGCGCCGATGTAGCGACCGCCGACCTCGTTGGAGACGCAGGTCATCGTGATGTCGCGCTCGATCAACGGCATCGCGGCCAGCTCGTCGAAGGTGAGGCTGAAGGAGTTGTCGACGTCGCCGTCGATCGTCAGCTTCCAGTCGTCGACCGGCACCACGGGCAGGGTCAGGTTGATGTCGACCCGGTAGAAGCGGTCGGTGGAGGTCTGGAAGTTGGAGATGCCCGAGTAGACGTTCTCGAGACCCGCCGGCAGCGGCGCGATCGGCTTGGCTGCGGGCGGCAGGTTCACGTTCCCGATGCGGGTCCGGTAGGCGATGATCTTCTCGCCGGCCCAGCCCATGGTCGCCGAGGCGGCCGCGACGAGGCCCGTCGTGATCAGCAGGGTGCGTCGGGAGGCGCGGGGAGCGGCCGTCGGTGCGGACTTCGACTTCGACCTGGGCTTGCGCCGCGCGATCGGCTCGAGGTTCGACATCACGTCGAACGGGCCGGTCCCACCGGCCGGGGAGGTGCCCACAGGCCCGCCCGCGGAGCGCTTGGGAGCCGGTTCTTCCTCCGCCGCCTCCTGCGCCGGTTCGTCCGCCGGTTCCCGTGCGCCGTTGAGCAGTCGCACCAGCAGCACCAGGACCACCAAGCCGACCACGGCGGCAACCAACGACGGCACCACGTCGCTCGCCGTGGCCAGCGGTCTGGTGACTGCAGCGGCTCCCGCGAGCGCGACGAGGGCGATCAGCAGCCCCGCCCCGACGGGGAACCAGCGGCGCGCCAGCAAGCCGGCGACGGCGGCAAGCAGGAGCGTCACCGCCATCACGCTGGCCAGCAGGATCGGCTTGTCCTTGGTGCCGAACTCGCGGACGGCGTACTCCTTGAGCGGAGTCGGCGTCAGGTCGATCACCGTGGAGCCGACCGCGAGCACCGGTGAGGACGCCGGCTTGAGAAGTGACGCGATCAGGTGGCCTGCCGCCATCCCGCAGAGTGTGGCGAGCACACCTGCCAGGGCGAACGGCGAGCCGGAGCACAGGGCATTCCAGAGTCGCTTCATGGGTGTGCTTCGGAGCGGCCGCCCGATCGGATGGGTTTCGGACGGCACTGGTGCAGGGACGACGAAGGAGGTTCACTGGTCGGATGACCTCTGAAGGCATGCGGGTCCAGGTGGCGGAGTCGTGGCATCGCTCCGCCGCGGCCGGCGTACGCGCTGAAGAGCCCGAGGCCCCGATCACGCTCGCCGAGGACACCCTGCGCGGGCACCGCGAGGCGCACCCGTTGGCGCACGTCTTCCCGCTGCTCGACGACGTGCTCGGCCAGGCCGCCCGCGACTGTGACGCGGTGATGGCGGTCTCCGACGCGTCGGCCCAGCTGCTCTGGGTGTGCGGCCACCCGCAGGTGCTCCGCAAGGCCGAGAAGATCGGTTTCGTCGAGGGGTCCAACTGGGACGAGCGGTTCGCCGGCACCAACGCACCCGGCATGGCCCTGGCCCTGGGCCAGCCGATCAGCATCATCGGCTCCGAGCACTTCCGGCACTCGGTGCGCCAGTGGAGCTGTGCCGCCTCGCCGATCCACGACCCCACCACGGGCGAGCTGCTGGGTGTCCTCGACATCACCGGTGGCGACCAGATCGTCGTGCCCCAGACCATGGCGATGGTGCGGGCCGCGGCGCGGATGGCCGAGACCGAGCTGGCGCACCTCAAGCTCACCGCCTCCGCGCAGCCCGCCGAGGTACGCCGGCAGGCGGGGTTCGGCATCTCCATCCAGGGGCTGGGCCGCCACGAAGCGCTGCTCGACATCGACGACGGCTCCGGACGGCACTCGACCCTGCGTCTCTCCCCGCGGCACAGCGAGCTGGTGCTTCTGCTCGCGTCGGCGCCGCGTGGCCTTTCGGGCGACGAGCTGGCGGTGCTGCTCTACGAGGAGGACAACTCCGGGTCCACGCTGCGGGCAGAGCTCAACCGGCTGCGCAACCTGCTCGGCGACGACCTCCTGGCCAGCCGCCCCTACCGGTTGGTCGCCGACGTGTCGGGCGACTGGCTGGCGGTCGAGGCGCGCATCGTCAACGGTGACGTGGCCGGCGCCGTGCGCGCCTATCGCGGCCCGTTGCTCCCGCGCTCGACCGCGCCTGGCGTGGTCCGGCTGCGCGAGGCGATCGACTCGACGGTGCGACAAGGGGTGCTGCGGTCCGGCGTACCCGACCTGATGTCGACGTGGACCCGGTCGTCGTGGGGCACCGACGACTACGACATGTGGGTGGCCCAGCGCGACGCCGTCGGCCCGAGGTCGCCTTTGCTGCCCCTGATCAACGGCCAGATCGAGCGACTGGACCGCGAGCTCGCCTGAGAGTTCGGCCTGAGAGTTCGGCCTGAGCGCAACGTCCGTGCAACGTGCGGCTCCCTACGTTGTGAGCGGCGTCACCTTCCGACGCCCCTTCTCGACACTTTCTGGGAGTCACGACATGACTGTTCACGCCGCACCCGGCACCGACGGATCCTCCATCGAGGTCAAGAGCCGCTACGGCCACTTCATCGGTGGCGAATGGGTCGACCCGATCAAGGGCGCCTACTTCGAGAACATCTCGCCGGTCAACGGCAAGCCGTTCACCGAGATCGCCCGTGGCACCGCCGAGGACATCGATGCCGCACTCGACTCTGCCTGGAACGCTGCCGACGCCTGGGGTCGTACGTCGACCACCGAGCGGTCCAACATCCTGCTCAAGATCGCCGACCGCATGGAGCAGAACCTCCAGGACCTGGCCGTCATCGAGACCTGGGACAACGGCAAGGCGGTCCGCGAGACCCTCAACGCCGACATGCCGCTGGCGATCGACCACTTCCGCTACTTCGCCGGTGCCCTGCGTGCCCAGGAGGGCGGCATCTCCGAGATCGACGAGAACACCGTCGCCTACCACTTCCACGAGCCCCTGGGCGTGGTCGGCCAGATCATCCCCTGGAACTTCCCGATCCTGATGGCCGTGTGGAAGCTGGCCCCGGCCCTGGCCGCCGGCAACTGTGTGGTCCTCAAGCCGGCCGAGCAGACCCCGTGGTCGATCCTCAAGCTGATGGAGCTGATCGGCGACCTGCTGCCGGCCGGTGTGCTCAACGTGGTCAACGGCTTCGGTGTCGAGGCCGGAAAGCCGCTGGCGTCGTCGCCGCGGATCCGCAAGATCGCCTTCACCGGCGAGACCACCACCGGCCGCCTGATCATGCAGTACGCCACCGAGAACATCATCCCGGTGACCCTCGAGCTCGGCGGCAAGAGCCCCAACATCTTCTTCGACGACGTGGCCAACGAGAAGGACGCGTTCTACGACAAGGCGCTCGAGGGCTTCACGATGTTCGCGCTCAACCAGGGCGAGGTCTGCACCTGCCCGTCGCGCGCCCTCGTGCAGCGGTCGATGTACAGCGACTTCGTGGCCGACGCGATCGTCCGCGTCGAGGCGATCAAGCAGGGCAACCCGCTCGACGAGACGACGATGATGGGCGCCCAGGCCAGCAACGACCAGCTCGAGAAGATCCTCAGCTACATCGACATCGGCACCAAGGAGGGCGCGAAGGTGCTCACCGGTGGCGGCCGCAACGTGCTCGAGGGCGACCTCGCCGAGGGCTACTACGTGCAGCCGACGGTCTTCGAGGGTGACAACTCGATGCGCATCTTCCAGGAGGAGATCTTCGGACCGGTGGTCTCGCTGACCGGGTTCGACGACGAGGCCGACGCCCTCAAGATCGCCAACGACACCCTCTACGGCCTCGGTGCCGGACTGTGGACGCGTGACGGTTCGCGGGCGTTCCGTGCCGGCAAGGCCATCGAGGCCGGCCGGGTGTGGACCAACTGCTACCACGCCTACCCGGCCCACGCCGCGTTCGGCGGCTACAAGCAGTCGGGCATCGGTCGCGAGAACCACAAGATGATGCTCGACCACTACCAGCAGACCAAGAACCTCCTGGTCTCCTACAGCCCCGACAAGCTGGGCTTCTTCTAAATGGAACGCGTCGCCGTCACCGAGGAGGCTGCGGAGCTGATCCGCCGCCTCACCGGGACGCACGGGCCGGTGATGTTCCACCAGTCCGGCGGCTGCTGCGACGGCTCGTCGCCGATGTGCTACCCGCAGGGCGAGTTCCGCACGGGGGACTCCGACATCCATCTCGGGGACCTCGACGTGGGTCTCGAGCGGGCGGTGCCGGTGTGGATGAGCAGGTCGCAGTTCGAGTACTGGTCGCACACGCACCTCACCATCGACGTGGTGAAGGGTCGTGGCGCCGGTTTCTCGCTGGAGGCGCCCGAAGGTAGGCGCTTCCTGATCCGCTCGCGGCTCATGGAGGAATGAAGCACCGACCTCAAGTATCTTGACGTCAAGAGAACTCCCAGTGTTCAATGGTGGCTGAGGGCTGTCCCGGGGCCCACCCACAGCCCCCAGCCACCATTGAAGGGGAGCAATGCAGGGAGTCCTTGCCGGATTCGCCACGATCATCGTGGTGATCGGACTCGGTGCCCTGCTGGCGCACCTCAAGGTCCTCGACCTCGCCTCGCAGGTGGTGCTGTCGCGGCTGGCGTTCTTCGTGGCCAGCCCTGCGCTGATGATCACGGTGCTGGCCGACACCGACGTGACCGAGGTCTTCTCGCGCAACCTCGCGGCCACCGCGGTCGGGGTGCTCGTCGCGTCCGCGGTGTACGTCGTCGCGGCCCGGCTGGTCTTCCGCCGAGACCTCGCCGACACCGTGGTGGGCGCGCTCTGTGCGGCGTACGTCAATGCCGGGAACCTGGGCCTGCCGATCGCGGCGTACGTCATCGGCGACGTGGCGCTGGTGGCCCCGACGCTGCTGATGCAGCTGCTGGTCCTTCAGCCGCTGGCTCTCGCCGTGCTCGACCAGGCCACCTCGCCCCAGCCTCCTTCGGCGTGGCGGTTGATCTCCCGGCCGCTGCGCACGCCCCTGACCGTCGGGTCGCTGATCGGGCTGGCCGTGTCGCTGGCCGGCGTCGAGCTTCCGGCCCCGATCCACGACCCGCTCGACCTGGTCGGCGGCATGGCGGTGCCCGCGATGCTGCTGGCGTACGGCGTCTCGCTGCGGCTCGGCCCACTGCCCGGGCGCGGGGCAGCACCGGCCGAGCTGGGGCTCATCTCGGTGCTCAAGCTGGTCGTGCAACCCGCCACGGCGTACGCCGCCGGCCGCTTCCTGTTCGGCCTCGACTCCGAGGCGCTGCTCGCCGTGACCGTGCTCTCCGCGCTGCCGACCGCGCAGAACATCTTCGTGCACGCCACCCGCTACGACCGCGGAGTGATCGTGGCCCGCGACGCGATCTTCGTCAGCACGATGCTGGCCGTGCCGGTGATGTTCGTGATCGTCGCGCTGCTCGCCTGATCCCCGAGTTCGGGGGATGGCAGGATGGCGCGCATGACCGAGCTCGTGAAGTACGCCACCGCCGAGGGCATCGCGACCCTCACCTTCGACTCGCCCCACAACCGCAACGCGCTCTCGCGCCAGCTGGTGACCGAGCTGTACGCCGGGCTCGAGCGGGCCGAGGCCGACGACGACGTGAAGGTCGTCGTGATCGGCGCCGAGGGCAAGGTCTTCTGCTCGGGCGCCGACCTCTCCGAGGCCGCTGAGGGCTCGATGGAGGAAGGCGCCAAGGGCATCGTCGACCTGCAGCGCCGCATCGTGGCATTCGCCAAGCCCGTGGTGACTCGCGTGTACGGCGCGGTGCGCGCCGGCGGCATCGGCATCGTGGCCGCGTCCGACATCGCCATCTCTGCCGACGACGCGACGTTCGCACTCACCGAGGTGAAGCTGGCCCTGGCGCCGGCCGCCATCTCGTTGACCGTGCTGCCCCGGATGACCTCGCGGGCCGGTGCCTACGCGTGCCTGACCGGTGCGAAGTTCACCGGCGCCGAAGCCGCCGAGTGGGGCCTGGTCACCCGCGCCGTACCCGCCGACGAGCTCGACGACGCCGTGGCCGCCGTGTGCGCCGAGCTGGCCACGGGTGCGGCCCAGGGTCTGCGCGAGACCAAGGCACTGCTGGCCCGCGACCTGCTCGACCGCATGGACGCCCGGGGCGACGACCTCGCCGCACTGTCCGGCCGCCTCTTCGGTTCGGATGCGGCCCGCGAGGCGATGCTGGCCTTCCTGAGCAGGAAAAAGTAGCCGACCGCTGGATACGCTGGAGGCATGAGCCTCCCCGACGCACGCACGTCCTCCACTGCGGAGACCCCGCGGTGGGTGCGGGCCGCCACGGTCATCGGCAGCTTCGTCGCGCTGCTCTACGTGATCGAGTTCGTCGACACGCTGATGGGCAACCGGCTCGACGCCGAGGGAGTTCAACCCCGTGAGACCGACGGGCTTCTCGGCATCGTCTTCGCCCCGCTGCTGCACGGCGGCTGGGACCACCTGATCGCGAACACCGTGCCGACGCTGGTGCTGGGTTTCCTGATCCTGCTGTCCGGCACCCGCACGTGGCTCGGCGTCACCGCGATCGTGTGGGTCGTCGGCGGGGTCGGCACCTGGCTGACCGGCCAGGACAACTCGGTGCACATCGGCGCCTCGGTGCTGGTCTTCGGCTGGCTGGTCTACCTGCTGGTGCGTGGCTTCTTCGCCCGCAAGGCCGGGCAGATTGTCCTCGGCGTGCTCATCCTGCTGATGTACGGCGGCGTGCTCTGGGGCGTGCTCCCCGGACAGCCCGGCATCTCGTGGCAGGGACACCTGTTCGGCGCGATCGGCGGTGGGCTGGCCGCCTGGCTCCTCGCCGAGCGCAAGGGCGCCGAGCGGCAGCGCGACCTGCTTGCCTGACGCAGGTCGGGCGCAGAGCGCGGTGGGTCAGCGCGTGTAGAGCGCCTTGACCCGGTCGTCCCGCAGCCACAGGCCGCCCCAGACCAGGACCGCCATCGCGAAGGCGAAGACGGAGCCGAAGACCGCCTGGTCGTCGAGGTAGATGTTGACCGCGATCGCGCCGCCGAGGTAGCCGGTGATCAACACGGCGCCGAGGACCGCGGTGCGCGGGATCAGATGGACGATCAAGGCGATGCCGAGCGAGATGCCCAGCGGATAGCTGAACCACTCGGGGGCGCCGTACTTCTCGTTCCAGTCCTGCGCGGTCTGCACGTTGAGCAGGTGGCTGATCGAGTCGACGGCGAGGAAGAGACCGACCAGGCCGCTGATCACGTAGCTGACGGTGCGCTTCGTGCTCCTCGTGGTGGCGGTGGTGGTGGTCTCGGTGGCGAAGGTCGTGGTGCTCATGGCGGTTTCTCCTGAAGTGGTGGGTGGGTCGATGCCCATGGAGACCACGCAGGTTTCGGGAATTCATCGCTGGCCGATCTGGTTTTCCGCTGGCAGGCGCGGCCCGGTAGTCTTGCCTGCTTGGTTCTTGTGCATCTTCGAGGGGTGGTCCTGCGTTGTCCGATGACGTTGCCGAGCGGGAAGTCGCTGCGGAACAGGCGTTCGTCGACCGGGTGTACGACCAGCTCGAGGAGTCGACGGCGGCGGCCCAGCAACTGGCCCGCGAGGGCCACGAGCGCGGTCGCCTGGGTCACGAGGGTGGCCTGGTCGAGCGCGACGCCATGGTCTTCCAGGCCGCGAAGCGGATGGCCCAGCTCGACGCGGCCCACGAGGGCCTGGTCTTCGGCCGTCTCGACATGCGCCCCGAGCTCGATCCCGAGCCCCGCTACGTGGGCCGCATCGGTCTGCGCGACGCCAACCGCGACTCGCTGCTGATCGACTGGCGCGCCCCCGCCGCCGCGGTGTTCTACCAGGCGACGGCGGCCGAGCCGCACTCCGTCGTACGACGCCGGGTGCTGCGCGCGACCGGCCCGAAGGTGGTCGGTGTCGAGGACGAGCTCCTCGACGACCAGGCCGGGACCGACCTGCCCATCGTCGGCGAGGGCGCCCTGATGGCGCAGCTCTCCCGCGCCCGTGACCGGTCGATGCACTCCATCGTGGCCACCATCCAGGCAGAGCAGGACAAGGCGATCCGGGCCCCCTCGAAGGGCGTCGTCGAGATCTCCGGCGGTCCGGGCACCGGCAAGACGGTCGTCGCCCTGCACCGTGCCGCGTTCCTGCTCTACACCGACCGTCGCCGCTACGAGGGCGGCGGTGTGCTGATCGTCGGTCCGTCCGGCGTGTTCATGCGCTACATCGAGCGGGTGTTGCCGTCCCTCGGCGAGACCGCCGTGGCGCTCCGCTCGCTCGGCGAGGTCGTCGACGGCGTCCGCGCCACCCGTCACGACGAGCCGGCCGTCGCCGACGTGAAGGGCTCGATCCGCATGGCCGAGGTCGTACGCCGGGCCGCGCGCCAGGCCGTCCCGGGTGCGCCCCGCGACTTCCGGATCTTCTACCGCGACGACACGATCGTGCTCGACCGCCAGCTGCTCGGCCGACTGCGTCGCCAACTGCTCAACCAGGGCCACCGCAACCGCCAGATGCCGCGGGTGGCGATGACCCTGCTCGACGCGATGTGGCGTCAGGTCCGCGGTGAGCGTGGCCGTGAGCGGGGTCGCGACTCGTTCAACGACGAGATGCTCGGCGACGACCAGTTCCTCGAGTTCGCCCTGCAGTGGTGGCCGCCGCTCGACGCCGCGCAGGTCATGGCGTGGCTGCGTGACCCCGACTTCCTGGCCCGCGTCTCCGACGGCGTGCTCGGCCAGGAGGAGCAGGCCCTGCTCAACAAGCACTGGTCCGAGACGCTCACCATCGAGGACATCCCGCTGCTCGACGAGGCCCGCTACGAGCTGGGCGACCTGCCCGAGAAGTCCAAGGACGGCGACGAGTTCTCCGACCACCTCGGCGGCGACCTGCAGGAGCTGACCACCGCCTCCGAGCGTGAGTTCGCCACCGGGCCGTCGTGGAAGCCGCCGACGAACCGCATCGAGGACGACCCCTTCGCCCACGTGCTGATCGACGAGGCACAGGACCTCACCCCGATGCAGTGGCGCATGGTCGGCCGCCGTGGCCGCGCTGCGTCGTGGACCATCGTCGGCGACCCGGCACAGTCGTCGTGGCCGGTGCCGTCGGAGTCCGACGCTGCACGCCGTACGGCGCTCGAGGGCAAGCAGGTGCACCGGTTCCACCTGTCGACCAACTACCGCAACTCGTCCGAGATCTACGAGTTCGCCGCGGCGTACGCCTCCCGCGTCGGCCTCGACGCCGACCTGCCCACCGCAGTCCGCTCGACCGGCATCCCGCCCACGGTGCTCGGTCCGGTCGACGACCTCGAGGTGTCGGTGCGCAGCGAGGTGGCCCGCCTCTCCGGCGAGGTCTCGGGCACCGTCGGCATCGTGGTGCCGGTGGCCCGTCGCGCCGAGGTCAACGCGTGGCTGGCGTCCTGGCCCGAGTTCGCCGGCGACGCGCCCTCCGCCGCATCGCCCGGCGTCACGCCGAGCGGTGACGACCGCATCGTCGTGCTGACCGGCCTCGACACGAAGGGCCTGGAGTTCGACGGCATCGTCGTCGTGCGCCCCCAGGAGATCGAGGACGAGTCCCAGACCGGCCGGGCCGTGCTCTACGTCGTCCTCACCCGCGCCACCCAGCTGCTCTCCACCGTCAGCTGAGCGAAGGCGTTAGGGTCAGGCGGCATGAGCGAGCAGCCGCCGTACCCGCCCAGCGACCCGAACCAGCCCGGTTGGGGGCAGCCGCCGCCGGCCGGTCCTCCAGGCTGGGGCCAGCAGCCGCCCGGCTGGGGCCAGCAGCCTCCCGGTCCGCCGCCGGGCGGGCGGGGCTTCGCGGCAACCGAGGCGATCGGCTACGGCTGGAAGGCGTTCACCACCCACACCGGGGCGCTGCTCGGGGCCGCGCTGATCGTGCTGCTCGTACCGATCGCCATCCAGGTGGTGAGCGCACTGACCACGGGTGGGCAGACGTTCTCGTTCACCGCCGACTCCTCCGGGGGAGGCTTCGAGTTCGACTTCCACCCGATGGCACTGGTGCTCAACCTGCTCGGCAGCATCATCAGCCTGATCCTGTCTGCGGCGATGGTGCGCCTCGCGCTCGACGTGGTCGACGGCCAGCAGGTCAGTGTCGGCGCCATGTTCTCCCGCTTCGACCTGGTGCAGGTGCTGATCGCCGCCGTCGTTCTCTCGATCGCCACGACCATCGGCCTGGCGTTGTGTGTCCTGCCCGGCCTGGTCGTGCTGTTCCTGACGTTCCTGACCAACTACTTCATCGTCGGCAAGGGGCAGGACGCGTTCACGGCGATCAGGTCCAGCGTCTCGCTCACCACGGCCAACGTGGGTGAGCTGCTCCTGTTGGCGCTGCTCTGCTTCCTGTGCATGCTCGGTGGTGCCGTCGCCTGCGGCGTCGGGCTCCTGGTGGCCTTCCCGGTGATCACGGTCGCGACTGCGTTCGCCTTCCGCGCACTGCAGGGGGAGCCGGTCCGCCCGCTCTGACCGTGGTCGGTCAGTGGGCGACGCCGTACAGCCGGTCGCCGGCGTCGCCGAGGCCGGGCACGATGTAGCCCTTCTCGTTGAGCTTCTCGTCCATCGCGGCGGTGACGATGGTGACTGGGACCTCGAGGTCGGCCAGCTCCTGCTCCAGCCGGGCGCAGCCCTCCGGCGCGACCAGCAGGCAGATCGCGGTGATGTGGTCGGCGCCGCGGTCGACCAGGAAGCGGATCGCCGCGGCGAGTGTGCCGCCGGTGGCCAGCATCGGGTCGAGCACGTAGCACTGGCGCCCGGAGAGGTCCTCGGGCAGGCGCTCGGCGTACGTCGACGCCTCGAGCGTCTCCTCGTTGCGGATCATGCCGAGGAAGCCGACCTCGGCCGTGGGCAGCAGGCGGACCATGCCGTCGAGCATGCCGAGCCCGGCGCGCAGGATCGGGACGACGAGCGGCTTCGGGGAGGCCAGCTTCACGCCGGTCGCGGGCGCGACGGGAGTGGTGATGGTGACGTCGTCGACGCGCACGTCGCGGGTCGCCTCGTAGGCGAGCAGCGTCACCAGCTCGTCGGCCAGCCGGCGGAATGTCGGGCTGTCGGTGTCCTGGTCGCGGAGGGTGGTCAGCTTGTGGGCCACCAGCGGGTGGTCGACGACGTGGGTACGCATGGAGAAAACCTAGTCCAGTCCGCGTGACGTTTGGGAAAACAGGCTTGGAACCACCCCCAACCTCTGTCACTCTGGACATCGGAGTGCGGTTCACGAGCTGGAGGGACAGCCATGGTTGACGAGTTCGACGTCGACTTCGCCCTGGCCGCATACCGTGAAGAAGGCGTCTGGCAGCTCCAGGAGCTGGTCGATCCGGTGCTCGAGGACCTCGAGACGCTGTCCGGTGCCCTCCGGCGTTTTCCCGGTGACGGCGGCGCCATCGCACTGATCGGCTTCGACGAGGACGTCTTCCTGATCGTCCGGGTCACCGGGCCGACCGTGCGCGTGCTGCTCTCCGACATCACCGCCGTCGACGAGTGGGACCTCGCCCGCACCGTGATCGAGCACCTCGCCCTGCCCTACCCGGAGGAGGACGACGAGTCCGCCCCGGCCGGCGACCTCGACATCCTCGGCGACCTGGGCATGCACGCGATGGACATGGGCGTGCTCATCGACGACTACGACCTCTACCCCGACGAGATGCTCTCCGACGTGGCCGGCCGGCTCGGCTTCGGCCCCGCGTTCGACGACGCCGTCGACCTGACGACTGCGTGAGCGTTCCTTGATCACCGACAGGTACGACGAGGCGATGGGCCTTGCCCTGGACGAGGCGCGTGCCGCCCTGACCACCGACGACGTACCCATCGGCGCCGTCGTGCTCGACCCGTCCGGCGCGGTGATCGGCCGCGGCCGCAACACCCGTGAGGTCGAGGGCGACCCGACCGGCCACGCCGAGGTGGTCGCGATCCGCCGGGCCGCGCAGGCAGTCGGCGAGTGGCGGCTCACCGGCTGCACGCTCGTGGTCACGCTCGAGCCGTGCACCATGTGCGCCGGCGCGATCGTGCTGTCCCGCCTCGAGCGCCTGGTCTTCGGGGCGTACGACGCCAAGGCCGGCGCCGTCGGTTCGCTCTGGGACGTCGTGCGCGACCGGCGGCTGAACCACCGGCCCGAGGTGCTGGCCGGGGTCAGGGCCGACGAGTCCGCCGCCCTCCTCGACTCCTTCTTCCGCAACGCGCGAACCGTGGATGATTGATGCGCGAGCCGTGGGTTCTTGACGCCGTCAGGTGTTGATGCCTCCGCGCAGTGCAGCAGCGGTGAAGGCGTCCGCCGGCAGGAACGCCTCGACGGTGAGCTCGGCGACCGAGATGTCGACCGCGGTGCCGAAGGTGGTGACCGTGCTGATGAACGACAGCTCGCCGGCGTCGGTGCGCAGCCGCATGGGTACGGCGATGCGACCGTCGGGTGATGCGTGGGACAGGCCGCCGGGGTAGTCCATGAGCTCGTCGTGCAGGGCCATCGTGCTCGGCGACCCGGTCACCGCGAACTCCCGCGCCAGCCGGTCGATCAGGTGACCGCGCCACTCCGCCAGGTTGACGATGCGTGAGCTCATCCCGTCGGGGTGCAGGCTCAACCGCAAGACGTTGAGCGGTGGTTCGAGCAGCTCCGGAGCGACGTCGGCGATCAGCGGACCCACCGCGTTGTTGGCCTGCACCAGATTCCAGTCGCGGTCCACGACCAGCGCCGGGAACGGCTCGTAGCCGGTCAGGATCAGGTCCAGCGCCTCACGGATCGCGGTCATGTCGTCGTCCTCCAGCGTGCGTTCGTCGTACGCCGGGGCGTAGCCGGCCGCGAGCAGCAGGGTGTTGCGCTCGCGCAGCGGGACCTCGAGCTGGTCGGCGATCCGGAGCACCATGTCGCGACTCGGCCGGGACCGCCCGGTCTCGACGAAGCTGAGGTGCCGGGTCGAGATGCCCGACTCGTTGGAGAGCTCCAGCTGGCTGCGCCGGCGGCGCTGCCGCCAGTCCTTGAGCAGTACGCCGACTCCGCCGGTCTCCGGACGCGTTTCGGTGATCGTCATGCGCCCATTGTGTCGGCCGGGGGTAGCCGGCTCCATTACCTCCGACGTCATCGACAAGCCTCGCCGCGCGCTTCACGGTTGATGCCATGACCACTCGAACCGAAACCCAGCCCCTGTCCACCCCGACCGCCCGCCGGTCCCCGATCGCCAGGCTGCTGCTGCTCGACGCCGGCGTCTCCGGCCTCAACGCGGTCGCCTACCTCGCCGGCGCCACGCTGCTCGACGACGTGCTCGGCCCGTCCGTGCTGACCCTCGAGCTGCTCGGTGCGTTCCTCCTCGTCTGGGCCGGCGCGCTGGCCTGGATCGCCACCCGTGACCCCGTGCCGACCGGCCTCGCCCGCGAGGTCGTGATCGGCAACCTCGTGTGGGTCGCAGGCTCCGTCGCAGTCGCCTTCGGGCTCCTGTCCCTGACCGGGATCGGCCTGGCCTGGTGCCTGATGCAGGCCGTGGTCGTGGCCGGCTTCGGGGCGGCCCAGTACGTCGTCCTGCGAGGCCGGGCGTGAGCGCACCCGCCGACCTGGTCGCGCTGATGCCCTTCGCCGAGGCCACGGGCGTGGTCCTCGACTCCGCCGACGCAGATCGCGTGGTCGGGCACCTTGACTGGGCCGAGAACCGGTGCACCGCCGGCGGCGCCCTGCACGGTGGAGCGCTGATCACGTTGGCCGACAGCGTCGGTGCGGTGTGCGCGTTCCTCGGGCTGCCTCCCGGCGCCGGTACGGCGACCACGTCCACGAGCACGCAACTGATGCGGGCCGTGCACGACGGAACGGTCACGGCGACCGCCCGACCACTGCACCGGGGCCGCACCCAGGTCGTCGTACAGACCGAGCTGCGGGACGCCGACGGGCGCCTCGTGGCGGTGACCGTCCAGGTGCAGGCCGTGCTGGCGGCGTCCTGATTTCGGCCTCGGGCCGCCGATCTAGTAATCTCTCCGGCGGTGGCGTGTCCGAGCGGCCGAAGGTGCATCACTCGAAATGATGTGTGGGGTCAAACCCACCGTGGGTTCAAATCCCACCGCCACCGCCAGTTGATCTCAGCAGAGATCCGAAGGATCCGAACCCTCGCCGGGTTCGGATCCTTCGCATTTCCGAACAGGTGGCCTGGCGTCCCCGCTACTGTGAGGTGCATGGGGATCTACGTGGCTGTCGGACTAGGTGTCCTGGTCATCGCTTCGCTCGCCGCGGTCTGGGTCTTCGAGGGGCGGCAGAAGAAGCCCGGCTGGAACCTCGACAAGGGCGGCAGCTCGGCGGGCAACTACTCCGCCCTCGAGGCACAGGCGTCCGCCACCCGCAACGGCAGGGGTGGCAGAGGCGGCCTCTGAGTCTCACTCGGTCCGGTCGAGCACGTTGAACGGGTAGTCGATGTTGCCCAGGTGCCACAGGCCGTCGTCCAACGAGATCTCGTAGCGAGCCTTCTTCAGCGTCGCGACCGACAACCGGGCCGAGCCGGACCCGTCGGTGCGCAGCGTCCGTGCGATGACCTCCTTGCCGTTCTCGGTGCGGATCAACGCCTTCACCGTGCGGTCGGCTCCCCACCCCGAAAGGCGTACGACGTCTCCGTCCGCCTGCCACGTGGGCTGGTAGTCCGCGATCGACGTGACGCTCACCATCGCGGTCGACGTACCTTCGCTCGGCACTCCTTCGTCGATCACCTGTACGACGTACAGGCCGTCGGTGAGCCCGTCGGTCGGGCAGGAGAACTTCTCGTCGTCGTAGGAGCAGGCCTGCTCTCCCTGGTCGCGGTGCCCGGCGTACTTGTGGTCCTTCACCACCGGCGAGCTCGCCGACACGATGGTCACGCGGATCTTGCCGTCCGGGTAGATCACCCGGCCCTTCACCGCATCGCCGGGCGCAACTGCCGTGTCGGTGACCTCGGTGCCGAGCGGGGTGTCGGTGGTGCAGCCGGTCGCAGCGAGGAGAAGGAAGGCCGCTGCGGCACCGGCGAGGAGTCGTGTCGTCATGCCCTCCATGCTGGCCGACCCGGAGATCCGACGCATGCGCCCGCGTACTCATCCGGCCGGCCACTCCTGCTGCGCGGGATCCGCCGGCCACGCCCGGTCGGGCGCGACTACGGTGCCGAGCACGCACCCTCGGCAAGGAGAGCTGCATGACCCCGCTCGTCTTCTTCTCGTTCGTCTCCCTCGGGCAGGCCGGTGCCGCTGAGCACCGGGCCTACAACGAGTGGCACCAGCTCGACCACCGGCCGGAGAACCTGGCCCTGCCCGGAGTCGCGTGGGGGGATCGGTGGTCCCGCCCCGACGACTTCAAGGCGGTGTCGAGCGCGAGCGACGAGCACGCCGGCACCGACTACGTGGCGATGTACTGGTTCCGCGATCCGGTGTCCGAGTCGGTGCGCGCCTGGGACCAGCTGGGTGCCGACTCGTTCCAGTGGGGTCGGGGGCCGATCATCCCCGGTGTCTCCAGGTCCCTGCTGGCGTTCTTCCGGCCGGTGCGCGGCTACGTCAATCCGGGCTCGCTGGTCGCTGCCGACGTCCTCCCCTTCCGTCCGGTGCGGGGCATGCACGTGCAGCTCGTGAAGCATGCCGAGCCGATGTCGCTGGCCGTGCACGAACGGCACACCTTCGCCGACCGTGTCGAGATGCCCCGGCTGACCGGTCTCGACGGCGTGGCCGGCGGCTGGACCTTCAGCTTCGACCGCCACCAGCAGCACAGCACGCTGACCTTCGGCGCGGACAAGCAGGACGCCCGCGGATCGATGCGGTTGCGGCTCCTCTACCTGGACGGCGATCCACTCGAGACCACGGACCGCATCGCCCGGGCCGAGAACGAGCTCGCCGAGCACGAGATCGCCGGGCACGACGCCCCGGGCACGGAGATCCTCCTCGACACACCGGTCAGGACGATCATCCCGTGGCAGGACTGGTGAATCTCACCTTCCGGTCGGCAGCGCTCCCGACGCGATCGGCAGGTCGACGTACGACGCCGCCACGGCGTTGCGTTGTACGTCGTACACGCCGCCCAGCGCGCTGAGCAGCCGGCCCGGCGAGGTCAGCAGGTGCGGGGTGTCGCCGCTCTGCACCAGCAGCCGCAGCCGGTGGCCGGCGGGCAGCGTCGAGAAGACCGGCCTGATCTCGATGTCGTAGCGGGTCACCCTGCCGACCGGCACCGGCTGCTCGGCCGCCTCGGTGTGCGGGTGGTAGGGGAGTGCGTAGGAGCCGCCGCGGGAGGCCCAGCTGCGACCCTGCGTGATCGCGCGCGCCGAGCCGAGCAGCGCCCCGGCCGAGAGGTCGGTGACCGAGCCGTCCGGCGCCACGTCCTGGAGCGTCACCACGAACATGGTCTGCGGGCGGTTCGCCCTGACCCGGAGGGTGAGGCCGACCGGGCCGGCGAGACGGGTGTCCCGGGTCAGCGGTGCCGTGTCGTAGGAGAGGTCGCCGGGCTGCGGTGCGGTCAGCTCCTTCACCTTCGAGCACTGGGCGTAGAGGTCGCGGGCCAGACCCGCGGTCCACTGCACGATCGCCCGCTGGCAGGCCAGCGAGACCGGCTTGTAGAGCATGCGGTCGGAACCGGTGGACGCGGTCGGCGCCGCCGTGCCGAGTGACTTGCTCCCCTGCAGGTGCAGGCGTTCGTAGGTCGCGGCCTCCGACGGATACCGCGCCACGGAGTACGACGCACCGTCCGGCTCCTGCACGTGGAACGGTGTCTTCGTGTCGGTGATGCCGTTGTCGACGCCCTTGAGCCAGTGGTCGAACCAGGCCAGCTCGATCGCGTCGAGGTCGACGGTGCTGCCCTGGTTGCCGTGGTCCCAGGGGCCGGTGAGCAGCTGGTAGCGGCTGGTGACCGGCTGCGTGCGGTTCATCGGCGCGTGGACGGACCGGCCGGCCCACGCGTTCTGGAGGCCGCTGTAGAGCAGCGGTTCGCCGCGCTGGAACACGTCGTACTGCCCGCCGACCACGTACGCCGGCACGCCGTTCGCGACGACCTTGTCGAGCACGTTCTGCGGAGCGCGCTCCTGCCAGTAGGGGCCGTCGTACACGCGACCGTTCTCGAGCAGTGCGTTCAGGCCGGTGGTGAGCTCGAACGGAATCCCTGCCAGGCCGTGCTGCAGCGAGAGCCTGAGCGCGTCGAGTGGATCGGAGGCGCGTTCGGCGAACGGGGTCAGTGTGCGCAGGCCGAAGTAGCCGGCGATCAGGCCCAGGCTGGAGGTCATGTTGACCAGGCCACCGGCCACGAACAGGTCGCGGTAGGGATCGGACGCGGTGGCGATCGGGAAGATCGCCTTGAGCGGCGAGTTCTTCCCGACCGCCGCTGCGGTAAAGACCTGGTCGATGCCGAGGTAGGAGCCGCCGAGCAGCCCGACCTTGCCGTTGCTGCCCTCCAACGCGGCCGACCAGCGCACGAGCTCGGCGCCGTCGAGCGCCTCGCTCCTGCCGAACAGCATCGACTGGCCCTCGGACCCGCCGGTCCCGGCGACGTCGACGATGACGCCGATGTAGCCGCGCTTGACGAGGTAGGGGTTCATCGCGCCCAACCCCGAGTTGCCGACACCCTTGCCGTACGGCGTCTGGACCAGGATCACCGGGAACGTCCCCTGTGCGCGCTCGGTGGTCCCCTTGGTCGCCGGTCGGTGGATGTCGGCCCGCAGCACGCGCCCGTCGCGCATGGTGATCGGCACGTCGCGCTCGACGACCACGTCGTACTTCTCGGCCTGCTCTGCTCCCGTGAGGGCACCGACGTTCGTTCGTACGACGACCCGGTCGTCGGCCGATGCCGTGGCGGGTGCCAGCATCGTCAGTCCGAGCAGCAGCGCGACGAGCACGCTCTTGAGAGATCGGGTCATCGGTGTCCTCCGGTGCGGCCGGGAAGTAAACTTGGACGAACGTACAATTTTTTTTGTCCACGGGACAACGAGAAAGGTGACGGGGTGAGATGACGGCCCCCACGAAGGCCTCCTCGAAGGCGCGGCTCAGCCAGGAGCGCAGCCGGGTGCGCCGCGAGCAGCTGCTCGACGCCACCATCGCGCTCTTTGCCGAGGGCGGTGCGCGCGCGGTCACCCATCGCGCCGTGGCCGCCCGGGCCGGGCTGCCCCCGGCCACGCCCGGCTACTACTTCGACTCGGTGGGCGACCTGCTCACCACCGCGCTGACCCGGCACGTCGAGACGTGGATCGAGGACATGACCGCGATGGCCGACCTGTCCCTGGGCCTCGAGATCGACCTCGACGACGCCCGCGGACTGGTCTCGATGGCGTTCGGCGAGCGGAGCCTCGACACCGTCCACCTCCAGCTCTCGACGTTCCTGGCGGTCAGCGCCGACCCCGAGCTCCAGCCGCTGGCGACCCGGGCCCTGGGGGCGGTCGAGAGTCTGGCCGCACGCATGCTGGCCACGGTGGGAGTCACCGACGCCCAGGCGATCGCCGAGTCCCTCGTGCACCTGATGATCGGCTCGGCGGCCACGCGGCTGACCGGCCGGCACGACGACGAGCACACCGCCGACGTGCTCTTCGACGCCGTACGACGCCTGGTGGCGACGGCCACGATGGACCCGCAGGCGATCACGGACGCCCTGCCCAGGGCGGAACGGCCCGCCGACTAGGCTCGCGGGCGTGACCACCGTCGAAGCACAGCCCTGGTTCAAGTCCCCCGACGACGCCCTGAAGCGGCTGGAGGCGACCGGCTACCTGGCCGACCCGGCGACCACGACGACCGCGTTCCTGGCCGGCGAGCTCGGCAAACCGCTGCTGATCGAGGGCCCGGCCGGGGTCGGCAAGACCGAGCTCGCGAAGGCGGTGGCGGCCGCGACCGGCGCCGAGCTGATCAGGCTGCAGTGCTACGAGGGGCTCGACGAGGCCCGCGCGCTCTATGAGTGGAACTACAAGAAGCAGCTGCTGCGCATCCAGGCCACCGGGCCGGACCAGGCGTGGGAGCAGACCCACGACGACATCTTCACCGACGAGTTCCTGCTCAGTCGGCCGTTGCTGACCGCGATCCGCCGCGAGGAGCCGACCGTCCTGCTGATCGACGAGGTCGACAAGACCGATGTCGAGGTCGAAGGCCTGTTGCTCGAGGTGCTCTCCGACTTCCAGGTCACGATCCCCGAGCTCGGCACCGTCGAGGCGGTACGCCGACCATTCGTGGTGCTCACCTCCAACGCCACCCGCGAGCTGTCCGAAGCAGTCAAGCGACGCTGCCTCTACCTGCACCTCGACTACCCGGATGCCCAACGGGAGCAGGAGATTCTCCTCTCCCGGGTGCCCGGTCTCGACGACAGGCTGGCCCACGAGCTGGTCGCCGTGGTGGCCCGGCTGCGCGAGCTCGAGCTCAAGAAGGCGCCGTCGATCGCGGAGTCGATCGACTGGGCCCGCACCCTCATCGCGCTCCAGATCAGGAACCTCGACCCGGCGGCGATCAGCAGCACGCTCGGCGTCGTGCTCAAGCACGTCTCCGACCACGACCGCGCAGTGCGCGAGCTCAAGCTGAGAGGTTAGGACTAACCCATGGGCGGACTCCTGGACCGGCACGTCGAGTTCATCGAGGCGTTGCGCGCCGCGGGGATCCCGGTGTCGCTGGCCGAGGACATCGACGCGGCGCGGGCGGCAACGGCTCTCTCGTGGTCGGGGCGGGACCAGGTCCGGACGGCGTACGCCGCGACGCTGGTCAAGCGGTCCGGTCACCGGGCCCCGTTCGACGCACTCTTCGACCTCTACTTCCCAGCCCTGACTGGCGAAACTCGCGCGCGCGGCCTCGACGAAGAGGTGGAGGGCGAGGATGCACCGGACGGGAGCATGCCGAACGACACCGGCAAGGCACTGAGCAGCTTCCGCGACGAGCTGGCCGACGCGATGATCGGGGCCCAACCCGACGGCCAGCCCGACGCCCTGCGCGACCTGGCCATCGAGGCCGTCGGCACGTTCGGTGCGATGCGCGGACGCGCGCCCGGCCTGTCGTCGTGGAGCGCCTACCAGGCGTTGAAGCGGGTGGCTCCCGACGAGCTCGTCGACCAGATCGTCGCCGGACTCCTGATGCAGGGCGACGACACCCGCACCGCCCGACGCCGGGCCGCCAACCGGGTGCAGCAGTTCACCGCCCTGGTCGAGCAGGACGCGCTGCGCCGCATCGCCGAGGAGAAGGGCGCCCAGCACGTCGCCGACACGACGGTCCGCCCGACGATCGACAACCTGCCGTTCCTCAGCGCTCGCCGTACCGACCTGGAGGCGATGCGCCGGGAGATCCAGCCCCTGGCGCGCAGGCTGGCCACCCGGCTGACGAAGGAGCAGCACGCCAAGCGTCGCGGCCCGCTCGACTTCCGGCGTACGGTCAGGGCCTCGATCTCGACCGGCGGGGTGCCCCTCACCACGCACCACCGGCCCAAGCGGCCGCACCGCACAGAACTGGTGGTGCTGTGCGACGTCAGCGGTTCGGTGGCCAACTTCGCGCAGTTCACCCTGCTGCTGGTCTTCGCACTGCGCGACCAGTTCACCAAGGTGCGCGCGTTCACGTTCATCGACCACGTCCACGAGGTCACCCACCACTTCAAGCCGGGCGCCGACGTGGTCGACGTGATGGCCGACCTGGCCGCGGCGACCAGTCACGCCGCCCTGTGGGGCCGCACCAACTACGGGCGCGCGTTCACCAAGTTCGTCGAGGAGCACGCCGACGCGCTCGGCCCGAAGACCTCACTGCTGGTGCTCGGTGACGCCCGCTCCAACTACAGCGACCTCCAGCTCGACGGCTTCAAGGCGATGGTCGCGCAGTGTCGCAACGCGTGGTGGCTCAACCCCGAGCACGCCCGCAACTGGGGGACCGGGGACTCCGCCGCGCCGCAGTACGCCGAGCTGGTCTCGATGGTCGAGTGCCGCAACCTCGCCCAGCTCGGCGAGTTCGTGCACGACATCGTCTGACGAACCGTGCCTTCTTGATGCGCCAACCGTGGATTCTTGATGTTCGAACACCGGGTCCTTGACGGATCGCATCAAGAACCCACGGTTCGAAGCACAAGAAGCCGGTGTTCGCGCATCAAAAGGGCGGGGTTGGTGATCAGCCGGCGAGGAAGCCCAGCTCGTGGATCCGCTGGATCGCGGCCTTCAGCTCGGGGTGCGTGGCGGTGTCGGCGGCCCGGCCTCCGGCGACGTACGCCGACGCGCCGGTCTGGAGTCCGCCGTCGAAGACCACGGTCAACCGGTTGGTGACCCGGGCGTTGATCAGCGATCCCAACAGTGCGACCGGGTCGGCGCGGTCCTCGAGGGACAGCACCGTGGTCGGCTCCGGGATGTGGGTGACCTGGGCGTTGGGGGCGCCGGCGGTGATGACCTGGTCGACCACGAACTTGTCGGAGCCGGCTGCCGCGGCGATCTCGGCGGCGGCCACGCCACCCTGGGCGTGGCCGACGACCATCACCCGGGCGCCGGGCTCGTCACCGACGGCGGCCTCGAGGGCGTCGATCACCGAGGAGACCCGGCCGGCGACGTCGCTGCCGACCAGCTGCAGGTTGCCGGGCGTGCGCTGGGCGTGGCTCGGCAGGTAGGCGATGAACCGGCCGCCGGGCAGGCGCTGCACCAGCAGATCGCCCTCGACCTGGCTGAGTGAGGTCATCAGCTCCTCGATGGAGGACGGGGTCGGCAGGGTGGACGCGTCGCCGGCAGAAGCAGGCGCCGCCTCCTCCTCACGGAATCCGCCGGCGACGTCGCGCAGGGCGGAGGTGAAGTCGTCGGCGAAGTCGGGGGCACCGACCGCGCGCAGGCCGCCGTGGGTGACTGCCGGACCCTCGTCGCCGCCGAGCACGGCGGCGGTGAGCAGCGAGCGCATCTGCAGGCCCTCGATCAGGCCGCCGCCACCACTGACGAAGTGGTCCATCAGCTCGGGGTTCTGGTCGGCCAGCTCGTTGAGGTAGGCCGCGAGGCCTTCGCGGTCGAGGGCGTCGGTCTCGATGAGGCCGGCCGAGAAGATCGCGCCGCCGAGCGCCACCTCGGGCGCCAGGTAGCCCACCGCGCGGGCCGCGATCGAGCCGAGCGTCTTGTACGCCGCCAGCTGGAGGTCGTCGATCCAGCGGTAGGTCAGCACCGTGGCGCGCACGATCAGCGCGTCGGCGTCGAGCTCGACGGAGCGGACCATGAGCCCGGTCTTGCCGGTGGTCGCGCCGATGATGTCCTGCTCGGCCTGGGTGAAGGTGGCCTTGGAGAGCTCCTCGGACTCCGCGACCGCCTCGTCGGCGAGGATCTCGGCGCCCAGGGTGGCGCGTTCGCGCATCTCGTCGCCGGAGGAGTCGAAGAGGTCGGCCAGACGCATCATCTGGTCGTACTTGTCCTGGGCGGCTGCGGCCTGGGCCTGCTGCTGCTCGCTCATGCGCTGACCTCCGCGAGGATCGGGCCGAGGGTGGCGGCCAGTTCGGTGGCATCGACTCGACGGACCTCGACGCGGTTTGCGCCGTCGACCTGGTGGGATCGCAGGACGTGCCAGCCGTCGGCCAGCAACACCCAGGACACGACACCGACGACGTCGCCGCCGGCGTCGATGTCGGCGACCAGTCCGCGGAGCCGGCCCTGGGTCTCGGTGACCAGAGAGCTGATCACCGACGAGACGGTGGCATCAGGTACGGCGTCTCCGGCGGCATCGCGCACGTCACCGGCGTGGTGGGCCACGATCGTGCCGAGCAGGTCGGCCCGGCCCGAACGGACCGCCTCGCCGCCCGCGTCGAGCAGCTCGTAGGGCAGGTCGATCGCGGCGGGCACGGTGGAGTCGGTGAGCACGTGGTCGTCGGGGAGCCCGGCGACCCGGCCGAGCTCGGCCGGCCAGTGCGGCGCCTCGAACCACGCGAGCTCGAAGACGACGCCGTCGGTGGTGGCCAGGGTGGCCACGGCTCCGCCGCGCTGGCGGTGCCAGGCCCGGGCTCGGATGCCGCTGATGTTGACGTCGAGGTCGAGGGCGACGGCCGGGGTGGCCAGCAGGCCGAGGGCGCCGACGACGCCCGCGTCGGCGGTGCCGTCGACCAGGAGGCCACGCTTCTCGAGGCCCTCGGCGGGGTCGTGCAGGGTGGCCAGCGCCTCGACGTACGACTGGTCCTCTGCGGCACCGCGCGACTGGCCGAGTCGGCTCTCGAACGCGTTGGCGGCGGCGCTGGGTGTCGGGTCCTCGGGAGCGAAGGGCAGGGGCGCTCCGCCGGCGGACTCGGCCAGGAACTCGAGCTCGGGACGGGTCAGGGCGAGCCGGCGCGGCAGGCCTTCGAGGGTCCCCTCGGCCACCGGGCCGGGAGTGGTCAGGTCAATGGTCGCCATGTCTCAGAGTCCCGGGAGGTTGACGGTCAGCCAGTCCTTGTGGCCCGGGGCGGGCGGCACGAACTGGTCGAGGGTGCGGTCGACGTCGGTCGCGTCGATGGTGACGCCGGCCGGAGTGTCCTGGGCCTGTTGTGCGGCGATGCGGGTGCGGGCGTCGGCGACCAGCGAGTGGGCCTTGCGCTCGATGCCGTCGATGGAGTCCTTGAGGCGTTCGACCTCGGCGACGTGCCGGGTGAGTGACTCGGCCGCGGTCTCGTGCTGTGCGGCACAGTCGCGGAGGTGGGCGGCCCGGTCGTGGATGCGGGCCCGCATGTCGGCGGCCGCCCTGCCCTCCCAGTTGATGGACTCGATCTGTGCGATCAGTCGGTCGGCCATCGCACGGATGTCAGTGCACTGCTCTCGCAGTTGGGATGCGCGCCTGCGCATGGCGGCAGAGTCGCCGTACATGGATCACCTCTCAAGTTGCCGGGTGTGTACCCCCGTCTGAGCGGTTCAAACCACTCAACCGAACTTCTCTTCCCCGAGTGGTCAAGCCCTAAACCTTCTCCCGCGCCGAGACTAGCCGAGGCTCAGCCGAGGTACGTCGCCAGACGGTCGAGTCCGGTCGCGATTTCACCGGAGGACCCGGCGAAGCTGAACCGGATCGTGCGGTTCCCCTTCTCGGTGTCGAAGTCGACGCCGGGGGCCACGGCGACGCCCGTCGCGTCGAGCAGGTCCAGGCACCAGGCCATCGAGTCGTCGGTGAGGTGGCCGATGTCGGCGTACGCGTAGAACGCGCCGTCTGCCGGCGCCAGCTCGGTGATCCCGAGTCGCGGAAGTCCCTCGAGCAGCATCGCCCGGTTGTGCGCGTAGCGTCGGACGTGGCCGTCGAGCTCGTCGTACGACGCCTCGGTGAAGGCCGCGATCGCCGCGTGCTGGGCGATCGCCGGAGGGCAGATCGTGAAGTTCCCGGTGAGTACGTCGACGGGCCGGCGCAGTCGCTCTGGAACCAGCATCCAGCCGATCCGCCACCCGGTCATGGAGAAGTACTTCGAGAACGAGGAGAACACGATCGCCTCGCGCGAGGTCTCCCAGGCGCTGCGGCTCAGCGGCTCCTCGGCGTACTCGATGCCGTGGTAGATCTCGTCGCTGACCAGCTGCACCGCGTGGGTCTCGCACCAGGTGGCCAGCGCGGCCAGCTCCTCGGGCAGCAGCATCGTGCCGGTCGGGTTGGCCGGGCTGGCCACCACCAGGCCCTTGATGTCGTCGAGCTGTTCGAGCTGGGCCACGGTCGGCTGGAACCGGGTCTCGGCGCCGCAGTCGAGCTCGACCACCTCGCAGCCCAGGGCGCGGAGCACGTTGCGGTAGCAGGCGTAGCCCGGCCGGGCCATCGCCACCCGGTCGCCCGGCTCGAACGCGGCGAGGAAGGCCAGCAGGAAGCCGCCGCTGGAGCCGGTGGTGACGACCACGTCGTCGCGGTGCACGTCGATGCCGTGCATGCGCTGGTGGTGTCCGGCGATCGCGTCGCGGAGGTCGGGGATGCCGGTGGCCACGGTGTAGCCGAGCGGGTCGCCGCTGCCGAGCAGTCGGATCGCCTCGGCCAGCACCGGTGCGGGGGCGCCGCTGCTGGGCTGGCCGGCGACGAAGTTGACCATGTCGCCGTGGCTGCGCTGGCGCTCACCTGCCGCAGCCAGCAGGTCCATCACGTGGAACGGCGGGACGTTGGCGCGGCTGGCGACGGTGTAGCGGTCGGTCATGGGCCCCAGTGTGGCGTGCGCGTCCGCGGGCGCATCAAGAACCCGGTGTTCGCGCGTCAAGAACCCACGGTTCGCGCATCAGGAAGGCACGGGTTGTGCGGCGTGGCGGCCGGCCCGGCGTCCGAAGTAGGAGCCCTCCCCGAGCTGGGTCCCGGAGGCGTAGCCCTTGGCGTCCTGGGCGATGTTGGACGCGCAGGCGCCGGCGGCGTACAACCCGGTGATCGGCGCGCCGCCCTCGCGCAACACCCGGCCGTCGACGTCGGTGACCAGGCCGCCCATCGTGAAGCCCGCATAGAGCGCCGTGCCGAGGGTGAGGTCGAAGGCGCCCCACGGGCCGGTGTCCTGCGGCTCCAGCCATTCGGGCTGCTTGTGGAAGTCGGGGTCCTCGCCGCGCGCCGCGTTCTCGTTGTACGCCGCCAGGGTGGCAGTCAGCGACCCGACCGGCAGGCCGAGGGCGGTCTCCATCTCCTCGACGGTCTCCCAGCCGTCGATGAACGGCGCCAGCGGGAAGGCGGGGTGCTCGATGTGCGCGCTGTCCACTATGAGGTACGCCGCGTGGTCGGGCTGGTCCATCACGAACGCCGAGGTGCGGGAGTGGTAGGAGTCCTCGGCGACGAAGCGCCGGCCCTCCTTGTTGACCACGATGCCCGTGACCAGCCGCGACGGCGGGTAGAACGGCGCGGTGATGAACGCCTCCTCCATGAAGGCGGTCGCGGCGCCCACCGACTCCCCGAGCCGGATGCCCAGCCCGTCGTCGTACGTCGTCCCGAGCACGAAGGGCTTCTCGGCCAGGTTGGGGGTGAACTTCGCGACCATGTCCTTGTTCATCACGAAGCCGCCGGCGGCCAGCACGACCGACCGGGTCCGGATCAGGCCGGTCTCGGTGAACCTCCGCCAGCGGACGCCGACCACGTCGCCGGCCCCTTCTCCGTTCGAACCGCTGGTGACCAGCGCGTTCGCACCGGTCTCGTAGCGCACGTCGACGCCCTCGTCGGCGAGCCGGTCGCGCAGCAGGTCCATCACCAGCCGGGTGCCCTCGGTGTCACCGGCGACCGGGACCTTGTGGCCGCGCGGTGCCGGCATGGCCTCGGTGAGGAACGGGTGGACCTTCTCGTTGCCGGTGTACATCAGCCCTTCGGTGCCGGGCTGGATGACGGCCTTCTTGTCGTGGAAGGACCGCTCGAAGGAGAAGCCCAGCGCCTCGAGCCAGGTGAAGTGCTCGACGCTCTCCTCGCAGTAGGCGCGGATCTTGGCGGCGTCGGGCTCGCGGGAGACGGCGGTCAGGTAGTCGACCATCGCCTCGACGGAGTCGGGGTGGCCGGTGGCCTCCTGAACCGGCGTACCACCGCCGAGGTAGAACGCGCCGCCGCTCATGGCCGACGTGCCACCGTGCACCGCGGACCGCTCGAGGAGTACGACGCGAGCGCCCGAGCGAGCCGCCTCGAGGGCCGCGCACCCGCCGGCGATGCCGAAGCCGACGACCACCACGTCGCAGTCCTCGTGCTCGGTGAGGGTCGCAGCGTCGAGGACCTCGGGCAGGTCGGTTCCACTCATGCCGAGCAGGTTAGGCGAAAACTAGAACAAGTTCCAGATTTTGTCCACGATAGGATTCAGGCCCGCTCCCGAACTGCGAGGTGCCCTTGACCTTCGACGCCCACCAGCTCGATCAATTCCTGTTGTTGGGCTCGATCGTCACCCTGGCCGCGATCCTCGCGGTGCGCCTCTCCAGCCGGGCCGGGCTGCCCAGCCTGTTGATCTACCTGCTGATGGGCGTCGCTCTCGGGGAGGCCGGCGTCGGCATCGCCTTCGAGGACGCCGCGATGGCCCACGCCATCGGGTTCGGGGCGCTCGCGCTGATCCTTGCCGAGGGTGGCATCAGCACCAAGTGGTCCGAGATCCGGCCGGTGATCGGCCTGGGTGCCTCGCTGGCCACCCTCGGCGTGGTCGTCAGCGTCGCGGTGATGGCGGTCGCCGGCCACTTCCTGCTCGGACTCCCGTGGGAGCTGGCCATCCTCCTCGGCGCGGTGTGCTCGCCGACCGACGCCGCGGCCGTCTTCTCGGTGCTCCGCGTGGTGCCGCTCCCTCGACGGATCACCGGAACCCTCGAGGCCGAGTCCGGCCTGAACGACGCCCCGACCGTGGTGCTCGTCGCACTGATCTCCAGCGGAGCACTGGCCGAGGACTCGATCTTCGAGATCGCCGGCATCATCGTGTACGAGCTCGTGGCCGGTGTCGGGATCGGCCTCGCCGTCGGCTTCGGCGGGGCCTGGATCATGCGCCGCATCGCGTTGCCGTCCTCCGGCCTCTACCCGCTGGCGATCCTCTCGCTGGCCACCGGTGCGTACGCCGTCGCGGCAGCCGCGCACGCCTCCGGATTCGCCGCGATCTACGTGGCCGCGCTGGTCCTCGGCAACACCGAGCTGCCCCACCGCGCGGCCACCAAGTCGTTCACCGAGGGCATCGGCTGGATGGCCCAGATCGGCCTGTTCGTGATGCTCGGGCTGCTGCTCTCCCCCGGGCGCATCACCGCGCAGACCGTCGGGTTCGCGCTGGTCGCCGGCATCGTCCTCACCGTGGTCGCCCGCCCGATCTCGGTGCTGGTCAGCTCGGTGGTGCGCCCGATGCCGTGGCGCGACCTCACCTTCATCTCGTGGGCCGGCCTGCGCGGGGCGGTGCCGATCGTGCTCACCACGATCCCGCTCGCCGAGGGCGTCGACGACTCCCAGCAGCTCTTCGACATCGTCTTCATCATGGTCATCGTCTTCACGGTGGTGACCGGCCCGACGCTTCCGTTGCTGGCCCGGGTGCTGCACGTCGCCCGCCGGTCCGAGCCGCGCGACCTCGACGTCGAGGCCGCGCCCCTCGAACGCATCGCCGCCGACCTGCTGCAGGTCACCATCAGCCCGGTCTCACGCATGCACGGGGTCGAGGTGGGTGAGCTGCGGTTGCCCCAGGGCGCTTCGGTCGCGCTGGTCATCCGCGACGGGGAGTCACGGGTGCCGGAACGACGTACGGTCCTGCGACGCGGTGACGAGCTGCTCGTGGTGACCCCGCGCCGGCTGCGTGCGCGCACCGACGAACGGCTTCGCGAGGTCTCGCGCGGTGGACGGCTCGCCCAGTGGCTCGGCCAGGACCACGACCGCGGCGAACCCGACGACTGACGTCAGTCGACCGGGGGACGACACACGACGGTGTCCTTGGTGACGGGGACGGACTTCTTGGCGCGCTTGCTGAGCTTGGTGTACTTGTCGCCGACCACCACGACGATGCCGATGCCGAGCATGTCCTTGCCGGTGACGACGGGGGTGCCGGGTCCGAACTGTGACGCGACCAGGCGCGCGGCCGGGTTGTTCCTGGCGTCGGCGCGGACCTCCACACGGTCGACCTTGGCCGAGCTGGCGTTGCCGCTGGAGCCGGTGCCGAACCCGCGCAGGATCAGCTTCTCCATGGTCTGGCTGGCCAGCCCCGACGTGCGCCCCGCGTTGTAGACGCTCACTGTGATGTCGCCCGGCCGCACCTTGGTGCCGGCCTTGAGGGTGTGGTCCTCGCAGGCAGGCTTCTCGTCGGCGACGATCGAGTCGGGCAGGCCGCGGGTCAACTGGGAGAACCCGAAGACCGCCATGAGCACGCAGATGACACCGAGCACGGCCAGGGTCACGGTCGAGGTCTGGCGCTCGCCCATCAGTCCTCCAACACGTGCACGCGGGCGTGCAGCACGTTGCGTTGCTGGAGCGCTGCCCGCAGGGCGCGGTGCAGGCCGTCCTCGAGGTAGAGCTCGCGGCGCCAGTAGACGACGTGGGCGAAGAGGTCGCCGTAGAACGTGCCGTCCTCGTCGAGCAGGGAGCCCAGGTGGAGGGTGTCCTTGGTGGTGATCAGCTCGTCGAGGCGCACCTGTCGCGGCGCCACCTGCGACCAGCCACGGGAGTCGAGCCCGTGGTCGGGGTAGGGGCGGCTGTCACCCACGCGCTTGAAGATCACGCGGCCGACTATAACGAGACCGCCCCACGTTCACGGCTTCGGCGGTGCCCGGGAGGCCGGGGACCGGAATCACGTGGCGGACTCTCGGGACAGACCGCACAATGGATTCCGTGCCGTCGACCAATGCCCTGATCGCGTTCGTGATCGCCTCGATCCTGTTCATCCAGGTGCCGGGGCCCAGCCTGCTGTTCACGATCGGCCGCGCGCTCACCGTCGGCCGCCGTGAGGCGCTGCTGTCAGTGCTCGGCAACGCGCTCGGGCTGATCGCCCAGGTGCTCGGGGTCGCCCTCGGTCTCGGGGCGCTGGTCGCCGCGTCGGCCGCGGCGTACACCCTGCTCAAGCTCGTGGGTGCGGCGTACGTCGTCTACCTCGGCGTCCAGGCGATCCGGCACCGGGCCGACGCTCGCCGGGCGATGGAGTCATCCGAGGAGGTGCGCGCGTCGGGCTCGACGCTCGGCTCGGTGTGGACCGGCTTCCTCGTGGGCGCCACCAACCCGAAGTCGATCGTCTTCTTCGCGGCGTTCCTGCCGCAGTTCGTCGACCCGACGGCCCCCGCAGCTCCGCAGCTGCTCCTGCTCGGCGCCGTCTTCGGGGTCCTGGCGGTCTGCTCCGACTCCTGCTGGGCGCTGGCCGCCAGCCGGGCCCGCGACTGGTTCGCCCGCAAGCCGCAGCGGCTCGACCGCCTCGGTGTCACGGGCGGCGTGATGATGGTCGGGCTGGGCGCCGGGCTCGCCGCGACCGGCAACACCACGCACTGAGCCGCTCAGCCGCCGCCGTACGGCACGGTGATGATCTCCATGCTGTGCCCGTCGGGGTCGAGCCAGTAGAGGCCCTTGCCGCCGTCGTTGGTGTTGATCTCGCCCTCGACCCGGTGGAACGGGTCGGCCCAGTAGGTCAGGCCCCGCGCGACGATCCGCTGGCGGATCGGCTCGAACGAGGCGTCGTCGACCAGGAACGCGTAGTGCTGCGGATGCGGCGTGCCGTGGTCGTCGGCGTAGTCGAGGGACACGTCGTTGTCGATCTGCACCACCACGAACGGGCCGTACGTCGTGGGCTCGGGCAGGTCGAGGATCTCGACGAGGTGCCGTGAGGACGCTGCCTTGTCGGTGCAGTGGACGATGGTGTGGTTCAAGCTGATGCTCATCTGTCTTCGCCTCCGGTTCCATCCTGCGCCGGGTCGCCGCCCGATCGCCACCTGATATCCGGGACGGCCTGCCGGGGCACGACCTAGTCTTCGGTCATGAGCGAGACGCCCGCAGCTCCTGAGGCCAGTCCGATCGTCGACGCGGTGCGTCCCGGCTATGCGTTCGAGGGCCCCGCCCTCGAGCTCGGCGGGTTGATGCTGAACGCCACCGACCTCTCCGACGTGCACATCCGCATCCCGCTCGCCATGGTCAACCGGCACGGCCTGGTCGCCGGCGCCACCGGCACCGGCAAGACCAAGACCCTGCAGCTGCTGGCCGAGCAGCTCAGCGCCAACGGGGTGCCGGTCTTCGCAGCCGACATCAAGGGAGACCTCTCGGGTCTCAGCGTGCCCGGCGAAGGTGGCGAGAAGATCAGCTCCCGTGCGGCGAGCGTCGGCCAGCAGTGGACCGCCACGGCCTTCCCGGTCGAGTTCTTCGCCCTCGGTGGCGAGGGCACCGGCTCTCCGCTGCGGGTCACGATGAGCGCCTTCGGGCCGCTGCTGCTCTCGAAGGTGCTCGGCCTCAACGCCACCCAGGAGTCGTCGCTCGGCCTGGTCTTCCACTACGCCGACAAGGCCGGGCTTCCCTTGCTGGACCTGGCCGACCTGCGCGCCGTCGTACAACACCTGACCAGCGACGAGGGCAAGCCCGAGCTGAAGGAGCTCGGCGGGCTCTCGTCGTCCACCGCGGGGGTGATCCTGCGCGAGCTGATCGGCTTCCAGGACCAGGGCGCCGACGCGTTCTTCGGCGAGCCCGAGTTCGAGTCCAGTGACTTCTTGCGTACGACGTCCGAGGGCAAGGGCGTCATCTCTCTTGTCGAGCTGCCGAACCTGCAGGACCGTCCGGCGGTCTTCTCCACCTTCCTGATGTGGCTGCTGGCCGACCTGTTCCACGACCTGCCCGAGGTCGGCGACGTCGACAAGCCGAAGCTGGTCTTCTTCTTCGACGAGGCGCACCTGCTCTTCAAGGACGCCTCCCCGGACTTCCTCGACCAGATCGCCCAGACCGTGCGGCTGATCCGCTCCAAGGGCGTCGGCGTCTTCTTCGTGACCCAGAGCCCGACCGACGTGCCCGACGAGGTGCTGGCCCAGCTCGGCTCGCGCGTGCAGCACCAGCTGCGGGCCCACACGCCCAACGACGCCAAGGCGCTCAAGGCCACCGTCAACACCTACCCCAACTCGGCGTACGACGACCTCGGTGAGGTGATCACCTCGCTCGGCATCGGCGAGGCGGTCGTGACGGTGATGAACGAGCGTGGCGCCCCGACACCGGTGGCGTGGACCCGCCTGCGCGCACCCGAGTCGCTGATGGGCACGGCCGACGCCACGGCGATGGACGCGGCGGTCAAGGCGTCGCCGCTGTTCGCGAAGTACTCCGCCACCGTCGATCGTGAGTCGGCTCGCGAGATCCTCGCCGCCAAGCTCGACGCGGGTGCCGCGCAGGCCGAGGCCGAGGCGGCGGCGAAGGCCGGCGCCGAGGAGCAGACGGCCCTCCAGAAGGAGGCCGACCGGCTGGCGAAGGAGTCGCGCAAGCGGACCACGAGCCGGTCATCGACAAGGAGGGAGAAGAGCACCGTCGAGGAGGTGCTCGGCAACACCGCGGTCAAGCAGGTGCTGCGCACCGCGGCGCGTGAGTTCGTGCGCGGCATGTTCGGGGCAGGCCGCCGCCGATGACCCGTCGCGAACTCTGATCGACCTGTCGCCAGTTCTGATCGACCTGTCGTGAGTTCTGGTCGACCTGTCGCCAGTTTCCGCACGGCGCAGAAACTGGCGACGGGTCGACCGAAACTGGCGACAGGTCAACTCGTGGGGTCGGTCCAGGCGAGCTGAACGGCCTCGACGCCCTGGTCGCGTGTGATCAGGCGACCCCGGCCCGGCGGCGAGGGCGTGGGCCGCAGGTTGCCGAGCAGGGCGCCCTCCTCGGGGTTGCCGGACAGCATGATGCCCGGCATGGCCAGGTCACGGAGGGTCTGGATGACCGGGTCGTACATCGCCCGTGAGGCGCCACCGGAGCGACGGGTGACGATGAGGTGGAAGCCGGTGTCACGGGCCTGGGCCAGCAGCGGGGCCAGCGCGTGCACCGGTGATCCCTGCTGGGTGGCGACCAGGTCGTAGTCGTCGACCAGCACGTAGGCGTCGGCGCCGGTCCACCACGACCGGTTGCGCAGCTGGTCGGGCGTCACGTCGGGCCCGGGCAACCGGTTGGTGAGGTAGGCCGCGAGGTCCTTGAGCGCGGGCGTCGCCTGGGTCGCGCTGGTGAGGTAGTCGAGGTTGTAGTCCTCGGGGATCTCGCCGAGCAGCGAGCGCCGGTAGTCGACCGCGATGATCTGGGCCTCCCTGGGCGACTTCGTGCGCACGATCTCCTGCACGATCGACCGGAGCAGCGCGCTCTTGCCCGACTGGCCGTCGCCGAGCACCAGCAGGTGCGGCTCGGTGTCGGGGTCGAGCATGACCGGGGCCAGCTCCTTCTCGTTGACGCCGAGCAGCAGCGAGCGCGCGGCGGAGTCCCCGGCCTGCTCGCGCAGCTGGTCCAGGGTGATCTTCGACGGCAGCAGGCGCACCTTCGGCCCGGCCGGTCCGCGCCAGGCCGCGGTCGAGCGACGGACCAGCGACTCGATCCCGTCGCCGAGCGTGGTTCCGTCGGCGACGCCGTCGATGCGGGGCAGGGCGCCGAGGAAGTGCAGCTTGCCCGTCAACAGGCCACGCCCGGGGCGTGAGGCGGGCACCAGCTGGGCCGCCTTGCGGTCGATCTCGGAGTCGAGCGGGTCGCCCAGGCGCAGCTCGAGCCGGGTGCCGAAGATGTCGCGCAGCGCCGCCCGGAAGTCGGCCCAGCGTCCGGCCGCGACGAGGAGGTGCACGCCGAACGTGAGCCCGCGTTGGGCCAGCGCCTGGAGCTCCAGCTCGATGTCGTCGAAGTCGGAGCGCAGGGTGCTCCACCCGTCGACGACCAGGAACACGTCGCCGTACCCGTCGTCGGCGCGGCCCTGGGCACGTCGGCTGCGGTAGGTCTCGATCGAGTCGATGCCCTGCTCGCGGAACCAGGCCTCGCGCCGGTCGACGACGCCCTTCACCTCGGCCACGATGCGGCGTACGACGTCGGGCTCGGAACGGGTGCCGATGCCTGCGACGTGGGGCAGGTCGGTGAGCGGGGCAAAGCTGCCGCCGCCGAAGTCGAGGACGAAGAACTGGCTCTCGAGCGGCGTGGTGGTCAACGCGAGGCTGGTCACCATCGTGCGGAGCAGGGTGCTCTTGCCGCTGCGGGGGCCGCCGACGACGGCCGCGTGGCCGGCCGCGCCGGTGAGGCTGACCGTCATCGTGTCGCGGCGCTGCTCACGGGGGCGGTCGACGGTGCCGATCGGGATGGTCAGGCCACCCACGGAGCGCCACAACCGGCTGGTCAGCCCGAGGTCCGGGTGCTCGGTGAGGTCGCCCATCAGCTGGTCGAGGGTGTCGGGGACGTCGAGCGGCGGCAGCCAGACCTGGTGGGCAGGCTTGCCCTCGCCGACCATCTTGTCGACGGCGATGTCGAGCAGGGAGTCCTGCTCGCCCTGTGGGGGCATCGGAGCCGGGCTCGCCTCGACGTCGTCGTCGGCCGGCTCGAGTGACTGCACCTCGGCGATCGTGAACGGGAGAATGCCGCGCAGGTTGCCGCCCTCGTCGCGGCGGATCCGGGCCCGCCCGGACGGTGCACCTGACACGTAGGCGGCCTTGAACCGCAACAGGGTCGACTGGTCGGGCTTGAGGTAGCCGAGGCCGGGCACGGCGGGCAGCTCATAGGCGTCGGGTACGCCGAGCACCGTGCGCGACTCCACGGCCGAGAACGTGCGCAGGCCGACCCGGTAGGAGAGGTGCGACTCGAGCCCGCGCAGCCGACCCTCCTCGAGTCGCTGGCTGGCCAGCAGCAGGTGGAGGCCCAGGGAACGACCGAGCCGTCCGACCGCGACGAACAGGTCGATGAACTCGGGCTTGGCCGTGAGCAGCTCGGAGAACTCGTCGACCACGATGAACAGGGACGGCATCGCGGGAAGGTCCTCACCGGCCGCGCGCGCCTTCTCGTAGTCGCGGATCGAGGCGAAGTTGCCGGCGGCGCGCAGGATCTCCTGGCGCCGTACCATCTCGCCGGAGAGTGCGTCCTGCATGCGGTCGACGAGGGTGAGCTCCTCGGCCAGGTTGGTGATCACCGCCGAGACGTGCGGCATGCCGGACATGCCGGCGAAGGTCGCGCCGCCCTTGAAGTCCACCAGCACCATGTTGAGCTGCTCGGGGGAGTGGGTCATCGCGAGACCGAGCACGAGCGTGCGCAGGAACTCGGACTTGCCCGAGCCGGTGGCGCCGATGACCAGACCGTGGGGACCCATGCCCTGCTGGGCGGACTCCTTGAGGTCGAGGTGCACGGGCGACCCGTTGTCCATGACGCCGATCGGCACACGGAGCCGGTCGCGGGCGGGACGCTGGCGCCACGAGGCACGGGTGTCGAACGAGAAGACGTCGCCGAGGCCGAGCAGGTCCATGAAGTCGGTCGGGCCGGCGGACTCGGTGCCGCCCTCGGCGCCGATCGCGACCCTGTTGAGCGGGGCCAGTCGACGGGCGAAGGCCTCCGCGGTGGCGAGGTCCATCTGGTCGGCGAGACCGGCCATCGGGTCGGCCCGCACCCGCAGCGCGTTGATCGGGAGCCGGCCGCCGACGGCAGGTCGGGCGGCGAAGTCGAGGCGCAGCCGGGTCGGGTCGTCGAGCTCGTCCCAGCGCTCGGGGAGGTCGATCAGGGTGACGCCGTGCAGCCCGTCGGGCGGGATGACGTGGTTGCCGGGTGGCAGGAGGGCCCCGTCGATGACGAGCACGATGTGGGGTGTGGACACCCCCTCGTCGGCGCCGAAGCGGGGACGCTCGGAGAGGTCCGGCGGAAGCATGGAGCCGAGGTCGTCGAGGGAGGTCGTGACCATGCGGCGGGGGCCGACGGCGTCACCCTGCTGGCTGCTCAACGAGTGGGGGAGCCACTTCAGCCAGTCCCACTCGGCCAGGCGGTGGGCGCTGCAGAGCACGGCGACGATCAGGTGGTCGGGGCTGTGGAAGGCGGTCGCGGAGCAGATCATCGCCCGGGCGAGGGCCCGTGCCGCCGGCGCCGGTCCGGTCAACTCGATGCGGTCGAACGCGGCCAGGTCGACGGAGGCCGGGAGGTTCGGCTGCACCCGGTGTACGGCGAGGAGTCGGTGCAGTGCGGACGCCGCTGCCGGGTCGACCTGCTCGATGGGTGCGCTCTCGGGCGGCACGAGCTCGAGGCAGAGAGGCTGGGAGGAGAGTCCGTAGCGGACGTGGAGGAAACGGTCGTCGGAGGGCGTGTGCTCCCACAGGCGGAGCCGGTCCTCGGCGATCGACGGCAGGGCCGACGGGTCGGGGTGGTGCCAGTTCAACGCCGCGCGCTGCTTGTCGGCTGCGTCTCGGGCCACCTCGCGGACTCCCGCCAGGTAGCGGAGGTACTCGGTCCGCGACCCGCCGACCTTCTGCTGGCGCTGTTTCCGCTGCCGGTCGATCTGGAGGACGATGAAGCCGAGGGTGGCGAAGAGGAACAGGCCACCGGCGACCAGCCGCTTGCTTCCCCCGCCGTCGTCGCCGCTCATCGTGGCCAGCACCAGGATCGAACCGACGCTGCCCAGCAGCGGGATCGCCATCATCATGGCGTTGCCGGCGCCCTCGTGGGGCTCCAGCTCCGGCGGGGCCTGGAGCGCGACCTTCCCGGTGGGCACCTCCGGCGGGTCGAGCCGGTGTCCACTGCGGAGCGTCGTCACGGCGGCATCCCCCCGAAAAGTCTGATTGAAGAACGTGTGGTTGAGAAAGCGTGGCTCGGTCTCGACGATCCTAGAGGCAATGACTGACGGGTACGGGACGTCGAGCGCTCGTACTACCCTTCCGGCAACAGCCGAAGGGAGTGCGTCGTGTCGGAAGCGGACGTCGCGGACACCGTGGCCATGACGGTGCACGGACCCTCCGGTGCCGTGGACCTCGTGGTCCCCAACGCGGCCTCGGCCGGCGACGTGGCGCGGGAGTACGCCGTGCAGTGCGGGCTCCAGCACGCGCCGGCCCTGTTCACCACCACCGGAACGGCCCTGGCTCCGACCACTCCGATCGCCCTTGCCGGCCTGCGGTCCGGGGCGATGCTGGTGGCCCTCGACGGTCCCCTGCCCACCGGTCCGACCACTCGTCACCCGTCACCGGTCGACGACTCCAGCCTGGCCACGCCGGGTCGGTCGGTGCTCCCTGTCCTCCTGGCCACGCTCGCCGCGGGCCTGGCCGGACTGCTTGCCGCGCACACCGAGTCCGATGGCCTGCGTGAGGCGACCCTCGTGCTGCTCGCCGCCACGGCCGCGGTCGGCGTACTGCCGCTCGGGCGGTTCGTCGACCAGCGCGCGGTGGCCGCGCCGGCCTTCGGTGCCGCCGCGGCGTGGGTCCCGGCCTGGGACCCGTCGCCGTCGACCCTTCCGTTGACCTTCGGCATCGCCGGCCTCGGCGCCGCCGTCACGGCCGCCGTGGGATGCGCCGGCGGTGCCGGCCCGGCCGTCGTGCAGCAGGTCTGGATCGCCAGCGGGGTCGGCGTCTTCGCAGTCTCCGGAAGCTGTGTCCTGGCCGGCTTCGACCCGCAGGTCGCCTGGGCCGCACTGCTCGTGGTCGCCCTGCTCGCCACCCGGTCGGTGGCCGGCCTGGCCGTGAACGTTCCCGACCAGGTGCTCCTCGACCTGGACCGCCTCGCGGTCTCGGCCTGGTCGGCCCGCGACAAGGCCCTTGCCGGGCGCGGCAGCCTGATGATCAAGCAGCCGGCAGTCGTGGCGATCCTCGCTCGTGGCGCCCGCGTCGTCGATGCGTCGGCCGCCGCGATCCTGGTGGTGACGGTGTTCGCCGCGCCGAACCTGCTGCGCTCGGCGACGTACGACGTCGACCGGCCGGGCGCCCGGTGCCTGGTCCTCTTCGCCGGAGCCGGCCTGTTGCTGGCCGCCCGCAGCTTCCGGCACCCGCGGGCCCGGGGGCTCCTGCGTTGCGCCGGCCTCTTCGCCTGGGCCGTGCTCGTGCTCGACGTCGCGACCACGCTGTCGCACCGCTCGCTCCTGTACGTCGCGCTGGCCTGCCTGGTCCTCGGTCTCGGCACGCTGCTGGCTGCGGTGGCGACCGGCCGCGGCTGGCGCTCGGCGCGATGGGCCCGCCGTGCGGAATGGGCCGAGACGGTCGTCGGCGTCCTGGCGATCGGCTCCCTGGTGGTGGCCAGCGGTCTGGTCAGGATCGTCTGGGAGATCCCCTTCACGCGCTGAAATCGGGCGTTCTCAGGCGTGGCCTGTGGACAACCCACATTCGCCGTTTTCCGGGTGGGGGCCCGGGCAGACCTTCCCCGTCGGCACCCGCACCGGGTCGCCGGAAGACGGAAGGAATCCCGATGAGCACACCCGGATCCGGGTACAAGACAACAGACGTGGTCCTCGCCGAGGCGGCCCACGACGTCGAGGGCACCAAGCTCGACCTGCAGGGCATCATCTCCGAGCTGCGCAGTCGCCTCGACGCCCTGAACGGCTCGTGGCAGGGCCGCGGTGGCACCGCGTTCCAGGGTGCGATCCAGGCCTGGCAGCACACCGCTGACCGAGTGGTGGGGGCGATGGGCAACTTCCACGCCAGCCTGACCGGCACCGAGGCCACCTACACCGAGACCGAAGACATCGTGGCCAGCGGCCTCAACCGCTACCAAGACGGCAAGCTTTGAGCTGCCGACCCGACGGAGGAGATGAGACATGGGCGAGAACATTGCAGTCGGATACGAGGCACTCGACGGTGCCGCGGCCTACATCAAGAACCGCGCGATCGACATCGAGGAGAAGCTCGACGCGATGGAGCGGCGGATGCTGGGCCGGGCCGACCAGTGGACCGGTGACGCGTCGCTGGCCTTCAACGAGGCGCGCACCGCGTGGGATGCCGCGATGAACGACATGAAGGAGGTGCTCCAGGACGTCGGCCTGACCGTCGGGCTGTCCAACTCCGAGTACCAGGCCGCCGAGGCCCGCAACGCGCGGCGCTTCCGAGGAGCCTGAGCGCGCTCGGAGTCAGGTGCCGGGGCGGACGTTCCGACGACGGTAGGCTGCACCCGCGGCCCGTCCGCGTACGCCGATCAGCCCGCTCCGAGCACAGAACTGGGGAGAGAGGATGTCCCAAGCCGCGACTCCCGCGAGCACGTCCGGCCTGGTCCGGGTCACGGTCGCCTCCGGCACCCGCCGCGTCGACCTGGTGCTGCCCGGGTCCATCCCGGTGGCGGAGCTCGTGCCCGAGCTGGCCCGCAGCGTGGGACTCCTCGACTCCTCGACCGTGCACGGCGGCTACCGCGTCGTCACCGGTGACGGTCGCGAGCTGGTCAACGACGCCGGCCTGACCATGCAGGGTGTCGAGGACGGCGGCCTGCTGACGGTCGCGGCCGGTGTCGACGATGCGCCGCCACGGGTCTACGACGACGTGGTCGAGGCGATGGCCGATGCCGTCGAACGCGACCTCGAGCCGTGGCAGCCCGCAGCCGGTCGGCGGACCGCCCTGGTGGCCTCGGCCCTGCTGCTCGCCGTCGGCGGCCTCGCCGTCCTGATGCAGCGGGGCTCCGACGTCGCCGCCGCCGCGGCCGGCATCATCTCCGCACTCCTCGTGGTCGGCGCGATCGTGCTCAGCCACGCGCAGCGCGAACGTGAGGCCGCGGTCTGCCTGGCCTGGATGGGTGCGGCGTACGGCGCCGTGGCGGGCCTGATGCTGGTGCCCGACGCGAGCCTGCTCGGCACGCCGCTGGCCGCGGCCGGTCTCGGTGCCCTGGTCGCCGGAGGCGTCGCCCTGGTCGGCCTGGCCGAGGGGCGCGCACTGGTCATCCCGACCGTCGTGGTGGGCAGCGTGTTCGCGGTGGTGGGGCTCGTCTCCGAGGCCGCCGACCTGGACGCCGCGAAGGCGTTCACGATCGTGCTCGCCCTGGTCGTGATGGCCGGCAGCGTGCTGCCGTGGCTGGCCCTCGGTGTCACGCGCACCCGTGTGCAGCAGCTCTACTCCGAGGCCGACATCACCCGCGACCCCACCTCGATCGACCCCGAGACGGTGCGCGACGACGCCCGGCTCGGCCACGAGATCCTGCTCGCCGTCACCGCGGCGGTCGGGGCACTCCTCGTGCTGTGTGCCCCGCTGGCCGTCTCGCTCGGCCTCGCCGGCACGCTGCTCGCCGTGGCAGCGTCCGCCGTGGTGATGCTGCGCACCCGTCAGTACCTCTCCGGCACCGAGGTGCTCGCCGGGCTGGTCGCCGGCACCCTCGGCCTGGTCTCGACCGCTGCGGCGACGCTGGTGCTGCACCCCGACTGGCGAGCGACCGAGGCCGTGGTGCTTGCCGCCGGTGCCGCCGTACTCCTGGCCAGCACGCTGGTCCCGTCGTCGGCATCGGTGCGCCGTGGCCGACTGGGCGACCTGGCCGAGGTTGCTGCGCTGCTGTCGTTGATCCCCCTGCTGGTCCTGGCCAGCGGCCTGTTCGAGCAGCTGCGCGGGTGATGCGCGGTGTCCACCAAGCGTGACCTGGTTGAGGCACACGCCTTCAGCCGCCGGCGCCTCGTCACCGCCTTCGTCAGCGGCGTCCCGGGTGGGCGCGAGGTCGAACCGGTCCGCCAGTCCCGGGTGGTGATCGGCGGACTGGCCCTCGGCGTCCTGCTGGTCGCCGGCGCGGCACTGGCCGCCATCCTGGGCGGCGGCCGCTCGCCGTCCGACTGGCTCGACCCCGGCGTGGTGATCTCCAAGGAGGAGGGCAGTCGCTACGTCGTCCTCACCGAGGGCGGGGACCTCCACCCGGTCCTGAACCCGGTCTCCGCCAAGCTGCTGATCGGCGACTCCGAGCCCAAGGTGGTCCGGCAGGAGCTGATCAACGACCAGCCGCTGGCCGCCCAGATCGGCATCTACGGTGCCCCCGACGGAGTGCCCGACCCCGACTTCCTGCGCTCGACCAACTGGACCGCGTGCACCACTCCCGAGGCGGCCAGCCAGCTGCACATCGGCGACCACCCCACCGCGACCCCGACGCCGGGCGAGGCGATGGTGGCCGTCGTGCGCACCGGCAGGTCCCGCGAGACCCTCTATCTCGTGGCGCCCTCGGCGGAGGCAGAGAACGGCTACTTCCGTTATGAGCTCGGCGCCCGCTCGGTGGCCGGCCCGTTGCTCGGCGACCTCGGTCTGGTCGGTGCCGAGTTCGCGGTCTCGACCCGCTGGATCAACCTGTTCCCTGAGGCCCCGGCCCTGACCCGGGCCAGCTTCGGGCTCCCGTCCGGTTCGCCCCGGATCACCTACGACGTCGGGGCCGGGGCGCGCAGGCTGAAGGTCGGCGACCTGGCCCGCAACCCCAGCTCTGGCCAGGTGTACCTCCTCGGCCCCGACGAGCCGTTGCTGCTCACCGAGTTCTCCGAGCGGGTCTACGGTGCAGTGTCCGATGTCGGCGAGCCCGCGGACATCGAGGGACTCTCCGGGGCGACCCCCGACGATCTGGCCGACTGGCCGGCCACGCTGCCCACCCCGCTCCAGGCCGACGAGGCGTGTGCGCTGCTCGAGTCCGATGCCGGAGAGCCGGCCCGGGTCCTGCTGGCCAGCGATCCCTCCGAGGACGAGAGCGCCGAGGCACTCGACCCCGGCATGGAGAACGTGTCGGTCGAGCCGTCCTACGGCGCCTACGTCAACGTCGGCCAGTTCGGTGACGCCACCGGCGGGTCGCCGGTGCTGATCGACATGAACGCCACCCGCTACCGCCTCGGCGGTGAGGCGGGGCTGGCGGCGAAGATGTTCGGGTACGCCGACTACGACCCGCCCACGGTCCCCGATGCGTGGACCGAGGGGTTCGACTGCGGCCCGGAGCTGTCACAGGAGGCGGCCCGACGGGCTCCGGATCCCCGCGGCATGGCGCGATGCGACGGCTGAGCCTGCTCGCCACGGCCCTGCTCGCGTCGTCCGTGGTGCTCGCGCCCGTGCCGGCGTACGCCGACAGCACGGTGTGCACCACGTCGTCCCCGGGCGACGACGCGCGTTCCACCGATGTCAGCCCGCGTGACGACGAGGAGAACGCCGCCCTCCGGTCGCTGCGCCTCGACGACGTGCACGAGCTGGCCACCGGCGCCGGCGTGGGCGTCGCGGTCATCGACTCCGGCGTGCAGTCCGGCACGGACCTGGTGGCCCGCGAAGGCGCGTCCTTCGCAGGCAAGGGTGCGGTCAAGGACGGGCACGGCACGATCGTGGCCGGCCTGATCGCCGGACGCGGCGACGCCACCGGCCTGGCGCCCGACGCCGACATCGTCTCGGTGCGGGTCAGCTCCTCCGAGCCCGAGCCCGACGACCCCCGGTCAGGGTCGGTGTCGCCCGACGCCGTCGCCTCGGCGATCGAGTGGGTGGTGGCCCACCCCGGCAACGTCCGGGTGATCAACCTGTCGCTCGGTTTCACGTCCCCACACCCCGCGATCACGTCCGCGCTCGACAAGGCGGTCGAGGCGGGCTTCGTCGTCGTGGCCGCGGCCGGCAACCGACCTTCGGTCGACGGCGAGACGCAGACCGACGAGGGCGCGCCGGGCTCGGTGCTCGACGAGGTGCTGTTCCCGGCGAGTCTCGACGAGGTGATCGCGGTGACCGCCCGCGACGCGAGCCTGGCGATGACTGCCGAGTCGGTGCTGACCGGGCCCGAGATCGACGTCTCCGCGCCCGTCGTCGGCCTGCGGTCGGTGATGCTCGACGGCATCGTCTGCGACATCTCCGAGACCGCGTCGAGCTGGGCGGCCGCCGAGGTGTCGGGTCTGGCGGCGCTGATCCTGCAACGCGACCCCGACCTCACTCCGGCCCAGGTCAAGACCCGCATCGAGGTCACCGCGCAGGGCGGCTACCGCGACAGTGCCCTCGACGGGCACGGCATGATCCAGCCGCACGAGGCGCTGACCGCCGTGCTCGACGTCGCGGCCGACGGATCCCTTCGCGGTGCCGGCGACCGTGAGCGGCTGGCGTACCAGGCCCCGCGGCCGCGGGCACAGCACGACGACTTCGCCGAGGGACGCGATCGCGTGCTGTGGTGGGGGATCGGCGCCGGCGGACTGCTGGGGCTGGCCCTGCTGCTGCGTCCGTTGACCGCCCGCCGCCGCTCCTGACCCGCGCCTCACCCCGCATGTAACGCGCCGTCCATGACACTTCGCTCCTGACTGGCAGGGGGCAAAGTGTCAACAGGGGCGCACAAGTGCAAGAACGCCCGGACTGCGAGCAGTCCGGGCGTCCAGGTGGCGGAGGTAGGGGGATTCGAACCCCCGAGGGCGTTAACCCAACCCGCTTTCCAAGCGAGCGCCATAGGCCACTAGGCGATACCTCCGCGGAGGAGATTACCGGTGACTCACGATGGGGAGAAATCCGGCCGACGTGTGCGGCCGCTTTGGCCCTCGCGGAGGCGCTGACCTAGACTCTCCGCAACCCCCCGCGTGGCGGCATCTCGCTGAACTCCCCCAGGGCCGGAAGGCAGCAAGGGCAGGTGAGCTCTGTCGGGTGCGCGGGGGGCCTTTTCGTTCCCGGGCCCGCCCCGACTCGTCGACGCCGCCTATCCTCACCGGATGGACTTCCGACGACGCGGCCTCTCGCTCCTGCTCGTCGGAGCGCTCGGCTTGGCGCTGTCGTCCTGCTCGGACGGCGCCGGCGACGCCTCGTCGGAGTCGCCCACCGGCTCTGCTCGGGCGTCCAGCACGCCGCCGCCGGACGCCGTACGCACCGAGGACCTGCCCGCCACGACGGCACCCACGGAGAACCTCGTGCCGAGCGACCTCGCCTCGATCGTCGACGACTACAACGCCAAGGCCAAGCGTCGCCTCGACCACCTGCGCGGGGCCGACGTCAGCTGGCCGCAGTGTCCTGAGGGCGTCGGCATCCCCGAGAAGCGCGGGCAGGGCCAGCCGATGCCGCTCGAGACCGCGCAGTTCGTCATCATCGGCCTCACCAACAGCCCGTCGTTCACCCGCAACCCGTGCCTGGCCGACCAGGTCGCCTGGGTCCGGGACCGCAAGCTGCTCGCGGCGGCGTACGCGATCGTCAGCTACCCCGACGCAGCCACCCTCGAGAAGCTCTCTGACGAGGGGCCGTACGACGGCAGCACCCGCCTCGGCGCGCTGAAGAACGTCGGCTACCAGTCGGCGCTGTTCAACCTCGTCACGATGTCCGACGCCGGCCTCGAGAGCCCGATCGTGTGGCTCGACGTGGAGCCGGTGCCGCTCTTCGAGTGGAGCAACGACAAGCAGGCCAACGCGGCAGTCGTCGAAGGAGCAGTGCGCGGGTACGGCGACCGCGGGGTGCGCGTCGGCTTCTACTCACTTCCGTCGATGTGGAGCAGGATCGTCGGTGACCTGGCCTTCGACGCTCCCGAGTGGCGGCCCGCAGGGATCACCTCGGAGTCCGCCGCACGCGCCCGGTGCGGGGCGGAATGGTCCTTCCAGGGCGGCGACGCGGTGTTCGGGCAGTGGGTCCAGGACAGCCGCGACGTCAACGTGACCTGCCCCGGCGTACGCCTCCAACCCGACCGCTGGTTCCACAAGTTCTGACCCCTGACCGAGCCGGCCGAGCAGTCCGCCTTTCGGCTGTCGGGGCAGGTGGTTAGGGTTCACAACGTGGAAGCACCCCTCGCCCTCTATCGCCGCTACCGGCCCGAGACGTTCGCCGAGGTCATCGGCCAGGAGCACGTCACCGAGCCGCTGCGCGCTGCCCTCGCGAACAACCGGGTCAACCACGCCTATCTGTTCTCCGGTCCACGGGGGTGCGGCAAGACCACGTCGGCACGCATCCTGGCCCGCGCACTGAACTGCGAGAAGGCCCCGATCGCCGACCCGTGCGGCGAGTGCGACTCGTGTCGCGACCTGGCTCGCGGTGGCCCCGGGTCCATCGACGTGATCGAGATCGACGCCGCCTCCCACGGTGGTGTCGACGACGCCCGTGACCTGCGCGAGAAGGCGTTCTTCGCCCCGGTGAAGAGCCGCTACAAGGTCTACATCATCGACGAGGCCCACATGGTCTCCCCGCAGGGCTTCAACGCCCTGCTGAAGCTGGTCGAGGAGCCGCCGCCCCACCTGCGGTTCATCTTCGCCACCACCGAGCCCGAGAAGGTCATCCCGACCATCCGCTCGCGCACCCACCACTACCCGTTCCGGCTGATCCCGCCGCGCCTGCTCTCGGCGTACCTCGGCGAGCTCTGCGAGAAGGAGGGTGTCTCGATCGAGCCCGCCGCGCTGCCGCTGGTCGTGCGCGCCGGCGCCGGGTCGGCTCGAGACACCATGTCGGTGCTCGACCAGCTGCTCGGCGGCGCCGGGCCCGAGGGTGTCACCCACGCGCTGGCCACCGGCCTGCTCGGCTACACGCCCGACTCCCTGCTCGACGAGGTGATCGACGCCTTCTCCGCCGGTGACGGTGCCTCCGTCTTCGGCGTCGTCGACAAGGTGATCGAGACCGGCCAGGACCCACGCCGATTCACCGAGGACCTCCTGCGCCGGCTGCGCGACCTGGTGATCATCGCGGCGGTGCCCGACGCGTCCACGACCGGCCTGATCGACGTCCCCGAGGACGCCGCCGAGCGCCTCACCGCCCAGGCCAGCCGGTACGGCGTCGCGGGGCTCAGCCGCGCGGCCGACCTGTTCGCCACCGGCCTGACCGAGATGCGCGGCGCCACCGCGCCCCGACTCCTGCTCGAGCTGATCTGCGCCCGCGTGCTGCTGCCCGGAGCCGACCACTCGACCGACGGGCTCATGGCGCGACTCGACCGTCTCGAGCGGCGCGTCGACATCACGGGTGGCGTGCCTGCTGGTCCTGCGACCGTGCAGCCCTCCGGGCCTGTCGGCGAAGCAGCCGCCGCTCGCACCGCGACGCCGCCGCCGGCCTCCGGGGTTCCAGGCGAAGCAGCCGCCGCCAACATCGCGACGCCCCAGCCGGCCACTCCGCCGTCCGGCCCTGCGGCCCGCGACCAGCAGCCGGCGCCTGTCCTTTCCGAGCCCACGCCTGAGACTTCCGCGCCGGCGCCGGCAGCGTCGGCTCCCGTCGTGCCGGAGCCGACCCCCGAATCCGTTGCCCCGGCCGCTCCGTCTGTGGCGCCCGAGCCCGCTGCGCCGGAGCCCGCTGCGCCCGAGCCGCCTTCGGCCGCGCCGGCGGCGCCGAGCGGCGGGCTCAGCCTGGGTGACGTACGCCGGCTGTGGCCCGACGTGGTCGAGGCGGCCAAGCTCAAGCGGCGCGTCACCTGGATCCACCTCACCCAGAACTCGCAGGTCGTGGCGGTCGACGGCAAGACGCTGACGCTCGGGTTCACCAACTCCGGTGCCCGGGAGTCGTTCGTCAACGGTGGCAGCGACGAGATCGTCCGCCAGGCAGCGATCGATGTGATCGGCACCGACTGGCGCATCGAGGCGATCGTCGACCCGGGTGCCCAGGCGCAGGGGGCAGGGCCTGCCGCCCCACAGGCCCCGTCGCGCACGGACCCCGCGCCCGAGCAGCAGCAGGCGGCCAGTCAGCCGCAGGGCGACCCGTTCGGTGGCGATGCGGCGCAGGCAGCCCCGGATGCGCCGCCGCCGTGGGCCGACCCGTCGACGCCGGTGCCCGAAGCCGGCCCGCCCTCGGAGGCCGCGGAGGCCCCGACGGCCGAGGCCGTGTCCCCGAGCGCGGTGGCAGCCGCCCGGGAGGCCATCCAGCCGACCCGTTCGGGTGCCGCGGAGCCCAAGGCCGCACCCGACCACGGGGCCGCGGACGCCGACGTCAGCCGCGACGACCCCGACATCGACAGCTCCGGGCTGTCGGCCGCCGAGCTCCTCCAGCGAGAGCTCGGCGCGAAGATCATCCAAGAGATCAAGAACGACTGAGGCGAGAGGCACGACGATGACCGAGAACCCGTTCGGATCCGAGCAGTTCGGCCAAGGTGGCTTCGACATGAACGCGCTGCTCCAGCAGGCCCAGCAGATGCAGGAGCAGCTGATGAGCGCGCAGGCTCGCCTGGGCGACACCGAGGTCGAGGGCACGGTCGCCGGGGGAGCGGTCACCGTGAAGCTCAGCGGCACCGGTGACCTGCTCGGTGTCGCCATCACCGCCGGCAACTTCGCGGGCGACGACGCCGACGACCTCACCGACCTGGGCGACCTCATCGTGGCCGCCTGGCGCGACGCGAAGGCGAAGGCCGACGCGCTGGCCGCCGAGACCCTCGGCCCGCTGGCCGGCGGCGGCATGGGCGGCGCCGGTGGTGGCGGGGACTCCCTGCCCGGCTTGGGGTTCTGAGTTGTACGAAGGAATCGTCCAGGACCTGATCGACGAGCTCGGTCAGCTCCCCGGAGTGGGCCCGAAGAGCGCCCAGCGCATCGCGTTCCACCTGCTGCAGGCCGACCCGGTCGACGTACGCCGCCTCGCCGACGTGCTGATCCAGGTCAAGGCGAAGGTGAAGTTCTGCTCGGTCTGCTTCAACGTCTCCGAGGACGACCAGTGCCGCATCTGCCGCGACCCGCGACGTGACCCGTCGGTGCTGTGCGTGGTCGAGGAGTACAAGGACGTCGTCGCGATCGAGCGGACCCGCGAGTTCCGGGGCCGCTACCACGTGCTCGGCGGGGCGATCTCGCCGATCGACGGCATCGGGCCGGAGCAGCTCCGCATCCGTGAGCTCATGGTGCGACTGGCCGACGGCACGGTCACCGAGGTCATTCTCGCGACCGATCCGAACCTCGAGGGCGAGGCCACTGCGACGTTCCTCACCCGCAATCTCAAGCCGATGGGGTTGCGCGTGACGCGTTTGGCGAGTGGACTGCCTGTGGGCGGAGATCTCGAGTACGCCGACGAGGTGACACTCGGGCGGGCCTTCGCCGGGAGGAGATCAGCCGATGACTGACCAGACCGTGGACCCCCAGCTGGAGGAGTTCGCCCAACAGATTTCCGACCAGGTCGAGAGCTTCCTGGTCGCACTTCAGGCCATCACCCGTGACGCCGACGGCAGCCGGGCGATCTCGCTCCTGCTGCTCGAGGTGTCCCAGGTGCTCCTGGCCGGTGCACGACTCGGCGTGCAGTCCGACTTCACGCCGGCCGAGGAGTTCCAGCCCGACGCCGGGCCCGACCCCGACCTCGACGGCATGCGGCTGCGCCTGGCCCGCATGCTCGACGGCGTCGACATGTACGCCGAGGTGTTCGACACCTACGGCGAGCCTGAGATCGTCACCTCGATGCTCTCCGACGACCTGACCAGCGTCGCCTCGTCGCTGGCCCACGGCCTGCGGCACTACAAGGCCGGCCGGGTCGACGAAGCCCTCTGGTGGTGGCAGTTCTCCTACGTCTCGACGTGGGGCAGCGAGGCCTCCGGCGTACTCCGCGCGCTGCAGTCGATCGTGACGCACGACCGGCTCGACATCGACTTCGAGATCGAGCAGGAGCAGGTCGCCGCCGCTGATGAGATGCTGGAAGGTGCCGAGCCCGAGCCCCGGTAGAATTCAGGCAGCGTGGCCGAGCAGCGTCGCCGGCCCAGTTGTGTCATCACACCGTGAGGAAGATTTCGTGGGCATTGTCGTGCAGAAGTACGGCGGCTCCTCCGTGGCTGACGCGGCCGGCATCAAGCGGGTCGCCCAGCGCATCGTCGCCACCCGCAAGGCCGGCAACGATGTTGTCGTCGTGGTCTCCGCCATGGGCGACAGCACCGATGAGCTGCGAGACCTGGCCGAACAGGTCACCCCGTTGCCGCCCCCGCGCGAGCTCGACATGCTGCTGACCGCCGGTGAGCGCATCTCGATGGCGTTGGTGGCGATGGCGATCGCGCAGCTGGGCCACAAGGCGCAGTCGTTCACCGGCTCGCAGGCCGGGGTCATCACCGACTCCGCGCATGGCAAGGCCAAGATCATCGACATCACGCCCGGACGCATCGAGAACGCCATCAAGAGCGGCGCGATCGCGATCGTGGCCGGCTTCCAGGGCGTCTCGCAGGACACCAAGGACATCACCACGCTCGGACGCGGCGCCTCCGACACCACCGCCGTCGCGCTGGCCGCGGCGCTGGGTGCCGACGTGTGCGAGATCTACAGCGACGTCGACGGCGTCTTCACCGCCGACCCGCGCATCGTCCCGGCGGCTCGCAAGCTCGACCGCGTCTCCACCGAGGAGATGCTCGAGATGGCCGCCTCCGGCGCCAAGATCCTCCACCTGCGGTGCGTGGAGTACGCCCGCCGCTACAACATGCCGATCCACGTCCGGTCCTCCTTTTCCGAGAAGGAAGGCACCTGGATCATTCCCGACATCGAAGGCGAGACCCCCATGGAACAGGCGATCATTTCCGGCGTCGCCCACGATCGAAGCGAAGCCAAGATCACCATCGTCGGTGTCCCCGACAAGGTGGGCGAGGCGGCTCGCATCTTCGAGACCCTGGCCGAGGCCGAGGTCAACCTCGACATGGTCGTCCAGAACGTCTCGGCCGCCGCGACGGTCCGCACCGACATCTCCTTCACCCTGCCCCGCGAGGACGGCCAGGCCGCGATGAGCGCGCTGGCCCGCATCCAGGGCGAGGTCGGCTACGAGGAGCTGCTGTACGACGACCAGATCGGCAAGGTCTCGCTGATCGGCGCCGGCATGCGCTCGCACCCGGGCATCACCGCGAAGTTCTTCGCGTCGCTGGCGAGCGCGGGCGTCAACATCGAGATGATCTCCACCTCCGAGATCCGCATCTCCGTGATCGTCGACGAGGCCCAGGTCGACACCGCCGTACAAGCCACGCACACCGCCTTCGACCTCGACTCCGAAGAGGTCGAGGCCGTCGTCTACGGAGGAACCGGACGATGACTTCACCCCACGCCTCCCGCCCCGTGCGTCTCGGCATCGTCGGCGCCACCGGCCAGGTCGGCGACGCCATGCGTCGCATCCTCGCCGAGCGCGACTTCCCGCTCGAGTCGATCCGGTTCCTCGCCTCGGCCCGCTCGGCCGGCACCACGCTGCCGTGGGGCGACGGCGAGATCACCGTCGAGGACGCCTCGACCGCCGACATCTCCGACCTCGACATCGCGATCTTCTCCGCCGGCGGCTCCACGTCGAAGGCGCTGGCCCCGAAGTACGCCGAGGCCGGCGTGATCGTGGTCGACAACTCGTCGGCCTGGCGGATGGACCCCGACGTACCGCTCGTGGTCTCCGAGGTGAACCCGGAGGCGATCGGCGAGGCCCGCAAGGGCATCATCGCCAACCCGAACTGCACCACGATGGCCGCAATGCCCGTGCTCAAGCCGTTGCACGAGGAGGCCGGGCTCCAGCGGCTCATCGTCTCGACCTACCAGGCCGTCTCCGGCTCCGGTCTCGCCGGCGTCGAGGAGCTGGCCGGGCAGGTCGAGGCCGCCGGTGACGCCCGCAGCCTGGCCACCGACGGTTCGTCGGTGGAGTTCCCCGAGCCGGTGAAGTACGCCCGCACCATCGCCTACAACGTGGTCGCGCTGGCCGGCTCGATCGTCGACGACGGGCTGAACGAGACCGACGAGGAGCAGAAGCTCCGCAACGAGTCCCGCAAGATCCTCGGCCTGCCCGACCTGCGGGTCTCGGGCATCTGCGTGCGGGTGCCGGTCTTCTCCGGCCACTCGCTGGCGATCAACGCCGAGTTCGAGCGGCCGCTGCCGGTCAAGCGCGCCGAGGAGCTCCTCGCCGACGCCCCCGGCGTCGAGTTGTCCGAGATCCCGAACCCGCTCGAGGCCGCCGGCCAGGACCCGTCGTACGTCGGACGCCTGCGCAACGACCCCGGCGTCGATGACGAGCGTGGCCTGGCGTTGTTCATCAGCAACGACAACCTGCGCAAGGGTGCCGCCCTGAACGCCGTGCAGATCGCCGAACTGGTCGCCGCCACCCTCTGATCGCTCCGCGGCCAGCTGCCCCGCGCCCTGCCCCGTGTAACGCGGGGTTACGGTCGCTCCACACGCGTTGTGACGCGTGGGGAGCGACCACAGCACCGCACAAGTCGCGCGGCTACTCCGGTGTGCCGTGGTCCTCGATGAACAGCGAGGTCAGCCACTGCGAGACCACGAAGGTGACCACCGCGACGGCCGGGATGACCACGACCATCCACGGCGAGAAGATCACCCGGATCAGGAACAGCAGCGCGATCACGGCGACGAGGCCGACGGCCAGGAAGCTGGTGCTGCCGGGGTCGGCGACCTTCCATGCGCCGAGCAGGGCGCTGCCGATCACCACGAGCAGGATCATGATCGCGATCAGCAGGAAGAAGCCGGGCGTGCCACAGCTGCTGGTGCCCTTGACCGCCTCGCAGCCCTGGACGGCCAGGTAGGTCATCGCGACGGCGAGGGCACCGATCACCAGGCCGGTGATCGCTGCGGCGACCCGTCCCGGAAGTGCCGGCAGGGTGAACGTACGCCGCTCGCGGGGCGCGCGACGCCTGGCCGCAACAGCTGATTCGTCCTCGTCGTCTTCGTCGTCCGTGAGGTCCTCGTCCGTGACGTCGCCAGCGGGTTCGGGCGACGGCATGGCGGCGGCCGGCTCGGTCACCTCGTCGGTGAAGAGCGGCCGGTCGTCGATGTCGTCGTCCGCTGCTGGTGCCTGGGCAGGAGCAGCCGGCTCGGCCGTTGGTGCCGGTGCAGCTGTTGCGGGCGACTCCTGCACGGGTGGGGCCGGCTGCGGGTCGACCGTGTCGAGGTCGTCGAGCACCGCGGTGTGGGACGTGTCGTCCGCGTCCGGCGTACTGCCCAGGACGACGGTGGGCTCCGCGTCCGGTTCAGTGGGGGTCTCGGTGACGGTGGTCTCGGGCGCGGTGGCGTCGACAACGGCCGGCGCGGGTGACTCCGGCTCAGCGACGGCTTCCGCGACCGGTTCCTCGGCCACCTCGGGCGTCTCCGTGACGGGCTCCGGGGACTCGTCCGCGGGCGTCGCACTGTCCGCGGGGGGCTCGCTCGCCTCCGAAGGCTTCCGGCCGCGTACGACGGCGTCCAGCTCCTCCTGGGTCGGCGTGAGCGAGTCGTCCGGCGCAGGCTCCTGCTTGCCCTTCTTGCGCCGGAAGAGATTGCCGAGTGAGGGCATCTCCAGTGAGGGGCCGTCCCCAAGATCCTTGTCAGCCATGGAGCGCAGTCTGCCAGAGGTGCAACGTGTCCTACCTGGCATCCGGGTGTTGGGCGTACAGGTGTGCACCGGAGCAGGTTCGTCTTGTGCGCCTCTGTTGACGCTGTGCACCCGGCCGGCAGGGTGCACAGCGTCATGGACAGCGCGTTACACGACGGAGAGGGTCGGAAATGCGTGATGGCCGGACCATGGAGGTCCGGCCATCTACAGGGTCGGGCTGACAGGATTTGAACCTGCGGCCTCTTCGTCCCGAACGAAGCGCGCTACCAAGCTGCGCCACAGCCCGATCGCGGAACGTGCCCGCGAACGGACGCGAGCATACCCGAGGGCAACCGGCCCCCTGAAATCGGTGCCCGGGGACGAGACCGATGTACCGAAGAACGGGCAATCCGCCGGAATGGAGCGGGCCGTCGGGCGTGCGCGGCGTGCGCCGAGCGCGTTGTGCCCGTTCTTCGGCACGGCCCTACGGAACTGGCGACAGGTCGACCCGAACTGGCGACAGGTCGACCCGAACTGGCGACAGGTCGACCGGAACTGGCGACAGGTCGATCAGTTCTCGCGACAGGTCAGGGTGAGGAGGGTGGCCTCGGGGCGACAGGCAAAGCGGATCCGCGTGTAGGGGTTGGTGCCCACACCGGCCGAGACGTGCAGCCAGGCCGAGCCCGGATCGCCGGGCGCCGACTCCGCCGGGTGCCGGTGCAGGCCCTTGGCGCGGGCGTTGTCGAGGTCGCAGTTGGTGGTCAGTGCACCCTTGAACGGCAGGCACACCTGCCCGCCGTGCGTGTGGCCGGCGATGATCGCGTCGTACCCGTCGGCGGCGAACTGGTCGAGCACCCGCAGGTACGGCGCGTGCGCGACCGCCAGGCGTACGTCGGCCCCCGCTGGTGCCGGTCCGGACACGGCCGGGAGGTCGTCGTACGAGAGGTGGGGGTCGTCGACACCGGCGAAGGCGAGCGCGGTGTCGCCGATGGTGAGCGAGCCGGTCGTGTTCGTCAGACCCGTCCAGCCGGCCTCCTCGAAGCCCCGCTGCAGGTCCTTCCACGGCAACTGGGGCGAGTCGACGGCGCGAGTGCCGTCGTCGGGCATGAGGTACCTGAACGGGTTGCGCGGAGCCGGCTCGAAGTAGTCGTTGGACCCGAAGACGTAGACGCCCGGCGCCTCGAGGAGCGGTTCGAGCGTGGAGAGCACCACGGGTACGGCGTCACGGTGGGCCAGGTTGTCACCGGTGTTGATCACCAGATCGGGCTGGAGCGCGGCCAGCCGGCGTACCCAGTCCTGCTTGCGTGACTGGTCAGGGGTCATGTGGATGTCGGAGAGGTGCAGCACCCGCAGCGACCGTTGCCCGGCCGGAAGGATCGGCAGTTCCACCCGCCGGAGCGTGTAGGCACGGGCCTCCGTGGCGGCGTACCCGAGCGTGGCGACGCCGGCGAGCACGCCGAGGCCGAGAATGCGGGTGAACGACATCCCTCAAGGCTGCCACAATGGTCCTCATGAGTGCTCTCAAGGACCGCATGCGCAGTGACCTGACCACGGCCATCAAGGCCCGGGACGAGGTGCGCTCCTCCACTCTCCGGATGCTGCTCACCGCGATCACGAACGCCGAGGTGGCCGGCAAGACCCAGGTGGAGCTGTCCGACGACGACATCATCGGCGTGCTGTCCACCGAGGCCAAGAAGCGGCGCGAGGCCGCGACCGCCTTCGACGACGGCGGCCGGGCCGAGATGGCCGACAAGGAGCGGGCCGAGCTCGTGGTGATCGGCGACTACCTGCCGGCCCAGCTGAGCGAGTCCGAGATCGCCGACCTCGTCACCGCCGCCGTCGAGAAGACCGGCGCCGCCGGCGAGGGCATGCGCGCGATGGGCAAGGTCATGGGCATCGTCTCGCCGCAGGTGAAGGGCAAGGCGGACGGTGGCCTGGTGGCGGCCGAGGTACGCCGCCAGCTCGGCGCCTGAGTTCCACGCGGGCGCCCTGTCGCTCGCGTCAGTGAGTCGGTGAGTCAGCGGCCGCGTCCGCGCCCTGGCTTCTTCTTTTTCTTCTTGGGCGGGTCCTGCTTCGGCGGGACGTACGGCGAGCCGTCGGAGACGTAGATCGTCACCACGTCGCCGGAGGACTGCTGGCCACCCGACCCGGGGTCGGTGTAGGCGACGGTGCCCTGGTTGTAGCTGGAGTCGACCTGGCCGCTGGCCACGATCACCTTGAAACCGAGGTCCTCGAGAGTGGCCTTGGCGTCGTCGACGTTCATGCCACCGGTCGGCGGGATGTCGACGAGCACACCGGAGATCTCGGTCGAGGACGGCGGGGTGAACGTCTCGTCGTCGAGCCACTGCTCGATGACGTGCATGGCGTCGCCCCACATGGGGCCGGCCGTGCCGGAGCCCGAGGCCGAGTAGAGGGTGCTGCCGCCGATGGTCTTGCCGATCAGGGAGTCGGGGCCGCCGTCCTCCTTGACCCCGGCGATCATCGACGCACCGGCCAGGTTGGGCGTGTAGCCGACGAACCACACCGAGTTGGCACTGTTCGTCGTACCGGTCTTGCCGGCCGACTGCTGGCCGAGGGCGAGACCGTTGATGGCACCGAAGCCGTCGCCTTCCTGCACGCCGCGCAGGACGTCGTTGACGGCGTCGGCGACCGCGCTGGGCAGCACCTGCGTGCACTTGCGCGGGTAGTCCTTGAGCAGGGTGCCGTTGGCGTCCTCGATCTTGGTGACCGGTCGCGCGTCGCAGTGCAGGCCGCGGGCGGCGAACGTCGCGTAGGCCTCGGCCATCTCGAGCGGGGTGGCGTCGGCAACGCCGAGCGTGAAGGTCGGCACTCGCTCGGCCGAACCGGAGCTGCTGTCGACCGGGTTGGTCAGGTTGACGCCCATCTGCTTGGCCAGGCGGTACGGCGTGCAGATGCCGGTGAGCTGTTCAAGGGCCATGTAGAAAGTGTTCACGGACTCGCGCGTGCCGGTGTAGAGGTTCTTCGGACCGGAGGTCGTGGAGTTCGGGATGGAGAAGCTGCCGTAGCCGTAGGGCTGGCCGTCACAGTTCTTGTAGTCGGCCTCCTGGAACGTGCGTTCCTTGGGCGAGTCGATCGTGGTGTTGAGGGAGATCTTCTGCCGGATCGCATCGGCGAGCACGAACGCCTTGAACGTCGAGCCGGCCTGGAAGCCCCGGGCGCCGCCCTCTTCCTTGGGCACCGCATAGTTGATGGACGTCTCGCCCATCTTCTCCTTGAGCCCCAGGGGCCTGGACTGGGAGATCGCCTTGACGTTGCCGGTCCGTGGCTGGATCAGGGCCAGGGACCCGATGGCCGACTCGTTCTGGCGCACGTGGTTGCGCACCGACGCGTCGGCGGCGTCCTGGAACCGGAGGTCGAGGGACGTGCGGATGGTCAGGCCGCCGGACTTCAGCAGGGTGAGGCGGTCCTCGGGGGTCTTGCCCAACGCGGGGTCACGCGTGAGGTAGTTGACCACGTAGTCGCAGTAGATCGGTGCCCGCGCCAGCAGGCAGCCGTTGCGGCTGGACGTGATCTTGAGACGCAGGCCCTGGGACTTGATCTTTTCGGCCCGCTCCTCGCTGATCACCTTCAGCTGGGCCATGCGGTCGAGCACGACGTTGCGACGCGAGAGCGCCTTGTCGGGGAACGTGATCGGGTCGTAGCCGACCGGGTTCTTCACCAGCCCGGCCAGGGTGGCCGCCTCGCGGAGGTTCAGCTTGCGGGCGTCCTTGCTGAAGTAGTGCTTGGCCGCCGCCTGTACGCCGTACACGCCGTCACCGAAGTAGGCGATGTTGAGGTAGCGCTCGAGGATCCAGTCCTTGGAGTAGTTCTCCTCGAAGGCGATCGCGTAGCGCAGCTCGCGCAGCTTGCGGGCGATCGTCTCGGCCTGGGCGGCCTTGCGCTCGTCGTCGTCCTTGGCCTGGCTGATCAGGGTCAGCTTGACCATCTGCTGGGTGATCGAGGAGCCACCCTGGCGGGTCGAGCCTGACGCCTGGTTGGTGATGAACGCGCGCAGCGTGCCCTTCACGTCGAGGGCGCCGTGCTGGTAGAAGCGGTAGTCCTCGATCGAGACGATCGCCTGGCGCATGACCTTGGCCATCTGGCGCAGCGGCACGTTCACCCGGTTCTCGTCGTACAGGGTGGCGATCGTGGTGCCGTCGCTGGCGAGAATGCGGGACGACTGGGCCAGCGCCTCGGTCTCGAGCTCGTCGGGCAGTTCCTGCAGGGAGTCCGAGACGTTGCCCGCGGTGAGCCCGGCGACCGCGGCGAACGGGATGGCCAGCCCGGCGGCGACGACTCCCAGGATCACCGAGACAGCGAGCATCGAGCCGAGGTGGGAGAGCACGGAAACCGGGCGGGAGCGGCCGTCATCGGGGGCGGACATGCACCTCAGGATACGTGACAGGGCCATATCACCCGCATTGGTGCGGGTTGGCGACTAGTCCTTTCTGACTAGACGAAGTGGCCAACTCGTGTCTGTTTCAACCACCGATCATTGCCTACCTTTACTTGTGGGGATTGGCCCGTGGTGAGTTTCAGATTGGAGCTCATCCATCTCGGTTTGGATGTGGGGACATCATGTGGGTTGAAGACTGGGCGCCGGCAGCGGCGTGTCGACAGGCGCAGCCGGACGAACTCTTCGTCCGTGGTGCGGAGCAGAACAAGGCCAAGCAGGTCTGCGCGGGTTGTCCCGTGCGCACCGAGTGCCTGGCCGAAGCGCTGGACAACCAGATCGAGTGGGGTGTGTGGGGAGGCATGACCGAGCGCGAGCGCCGGGCACTGCTTCGTCGTAGCCCCGCCGCGTCCTGGCGCAGCGTGCTGGAAGCCGCCAAGGCCGGCCACTCGGGCGCACTCGTCTGAGCGACTGGCCACTGGGGTCGACCCGGTCCTGACTGACTACTTCGGACGTCAGGCCGCCGGGCCGGCCAGCAGCGAGCCGATTCGACGGAGCCCGTCGAGGTCGTGCACGTCGGTGGCCAGTGCCGGGACGACCGCCGTGGCGACCCTGGGGTTGGCCGCGGCGAACCTGGCCCGCAACCCGGTCTCACGCTCGACGATCCGCACCCGGTCGGCGTGCAGCCGCAACAGGCCTGCCGTGACCTCGGCCCCGCCGTCACGCCTGGCGAGCCGCTCGACGGCGGCCATCGCCTCGTCGGCGCTGAGCTCGCTCTCCGGCCTGATGCCGGCCCGGTTGACCACCAACCCGGCGAGCGGCATGTTCTCCCCGCTGAGCCGGTCGACGAAGTACGCCGCCTCGCGCAGCGCGTCGGGCTCCGGAGCCGCGATGACAAGGAACGCCGTACCTTCGGCCTGCAGCAGCTCATAGGTCTTCTGGGCCCGCTGGCGGAAGCCGCCGAAGAGGGTGTCGAACGCCGCGACGAACATCTGGAGGTCCTGGAGCACGGTCGCCCCGAGGATCTTGGTCAACGCGTTCGTGATCAACCCGAAGCCGGCGGTCATGATGCGTGCCGGGCCCCGCGCCGGCGCCAGCAGCAGCCGGATGAACTTGCCGTCGAGGAAGCTGCTCAGCCGCTCGGGAGCGTCGAGGAAGTCCAGCGCCGAACGCGACGGGGGCGTGTCGACGACGATCAGGTCGTAGGCCCTCGACTGCTTCGCGTCGCGGTAGAGCTGCCCGAGCTTCTCCATCGCCATGTATTCCTGGGTGCCCGCGAACGAGCTGGACAACGCGATGTAGAAGGGGTTCTCCAGGATCTGCTTCGCCTTCTCGGGGCTGGCCTGGCTCTCGACCACCTCGTCGAAGGTCCGCTTCATGTCGAGCATCATCGCGTCGAGCGACCCGGTGCCCTCGGCGACGCCGGCCACCGGCCGGGGCGTGTTGTCGAGGGCCTCGATGCCCATCGACTGCGCCAGCCGTCGGGCCGGGTCGATGGTGAGTACGACGACCTTGCGGCCACGCTCGGCCGCCCGCAGTGCGAGGGATGCCGAGGTGGTGGTCTTGCCTACCCCGCCGGACCCGCAGCACACGATGATCTCGGTGGCCGGGTTGTCGAGCAGTGCGTCGATGTCGAGGGTCGGGGCGACCTCGCCCGTCGAGGCCAGCGGGCCGACCCGGGTGCGTTGCCGGCTCATGCCATCCCTTGCTCTCGCAGCGTCGCGGCCAGTTGGTAGAGGCCGCCCATGTCGACTCCGGACGGGAGTCGGGGCAGCTCGTAGATGGGGACGCCGATCTCATGGACCAGGGCCCGTTGGCTCTCCTCGAGGGCGCGCCGCTCGGCGTGGTCGTGGGCCTCGGTGAGCAGCCCGTCGACGAGCACCTTGTCGACCTCGACGCCGGCCGAGCGGAGGTCCGCCTCGATGCCGTCACGGTCGAGGGTGCCGTTGCGGGCCGCGTCGAGCTGCTCCGCGCTGAGGTCGCGTGGCCGGACCAGGTTCACGATCACCCCGCCGACGGGGAGCTTGGCCTGATGCAGCTCGCCCACGCCGTCGGCGGTCTCCTGGACCGGCATCTCCTCGAGCACGGTGACCAGGTGGATGGCGGTGCGGGGAGAGCGGAAGAGCGTCATCACGGTGTCGGCCTGCTTCTTGATCGGCCCGGCCTTGGCCAGCCCGGCCAGCTCGCCGTTGACGTTGAGGAACTGGGCGATCCGGCCGGTCGGAGGAGCGTCGAGCACGATCGCGTCGTACTGCTGGCCGGCCTTGCTGGAGGTGCCCTTCTTGCGGCCGTCCTTGGCGGCCTCGAAGACCTTGCCGGTGAGCAGTACGTCGCGTACGCCGGGGGCGACCGTGGTGGCGAAGTCGATGACGCCGAAGCGGTCGAGCGCCCGCCCGGCACGACCGAGCTTGTAGTACATCGCGAGGTATTCGAGTAGGGCGGACTCGGCGTCGATGTGCAGGGCGTAGACCTCGCCGGCGCTGCCCTCGGAACCGGGGAGCCCCGACGCGATGCGGCGCTCCTCGTAGGGCAGGGGCGAGACGTCGAACATCTGGGCGATGCCCTGGCGACCCTCGACCTCGCAGAGCAGCACGCTCTTGCCACGGCTGGCCAGGGCAAGTGCCAGTGCAGCGGCGACCGTCGACTTGCCGGTTCCGCCCTTGCCGGTGACGACGTGCAGCTGGACCTTCGGCCAGTCGGTGGTGCTCACGGGACGAGAGCCTAACCGGGCGGTCGGACTACTGGGAACGGAACCGGCGGATGCGACGCGACAGGTCATGGGCCTCCTGGAGCAGGAGCCGGCCGAGCTCGGGACGCCGGTCGTCGGCGAACCGGTGGTCGATCCCGGTCAGGCTCAGCGCCCACTGGGGTGACTCGTCGGAGTCGAAGACCGCGGCACCTATGCCCCAGCTGCCGCGCACGATCAGCCCGGGGTTGAACGCGTAGCCCTGGCGCTGCGTCTCGGCGATGCGTTGCTCCACCGCCTTGCGGGCGTGGGTGGCGCCGTACCGCTCGGTGAGGTCGTGGTCGTCGAGGTACTCGGTGATCTCCCGCTCCGGCAGGTAGGACAGGATCACCTGGCCGGCCGAGGCGACGCCGAGCGGGAACCGGATGCCCTCGTGCAGCACGTGGGAGCGGATCGGGAAGCTGCCGTCCTCGCGGACCAGGCAGATCGTCTCGTCGCCGCGCCGGGCCGAGAAGAACGCGCTCTCGCCGGTGGCCTCGCTCAGCCTGCGCAGGCTGGCGCCGGCCAGGTGGCTGACGTCGTAGCGTGCGGCCGCGGCGCTGCCGAGCAGGAACGTCTCGGGCCCGAGCTGCCACAGGCCGGCCGGCGTCCGGTCGACCAGACCCTCCTGCTGCAGCGCGACCAGCAACCGGTGGGCGGTCGGCCGGGCGAGATCGGCGGCGACCCCCGCAGCGGTCGTCGTGACACCGTCGGGCTCGTGCTGGGAGACCGCACGCAGCACCCGCCCGATGCGCGCGACCACCTGGTGTGAGGCCTGCATGGGACGACGATACTGCGCGTTCATCCAGTGAACGCATCCGCTCGAATGTGTGCGTCGTACGAGAGATCCGCGTCCATCTCCCGACCGGACGTTGACGCCGTCCCCAGGGTGCGGCAGAACAGGGGGTGGGCCTTCCGGATCGGTGGGCACGTCGAGGAGGAGGAGACCTTCGTGGACAAGGTGATGGCCAACGCCGCCGAGGCGGTCGCCGACATCGGCTCGGGGGCGACCCTGGCCGTGGGCGGCTTCGGACTGTGCGGCATCCCGTCGGTGCTGATCGACGCCCTGCTGACCCAGGGAGCCGACGAGCTCGAGGCGGTCTCGAACAACTGCGGCGTCGACGACTGGGGTCTCGGCCGGCTGCTGATGGCCCGACGCCTGCGCCGGATGATCGCGTCGTACGTCGGGGAGAACAAGGAGTTCGCCCGGCAGTACCTCTCCGGTGAGCTCGAGGTCGAGCTCACGCCGCAGGGCACCCTGGCCGAGCGCATGCGCGCCGGCGGCTCGGGCATCCCGGGCTTCTACACCGCCACCGGCGTCGGCACCCAGGTCGCGGACGGCGGCCTCCCCTGGAGGTACGACGACGCCGGCAACGTCGTGGTGGCCTCGCCGCCCAAGGAGGTGCGCAGCTTCGGGGGTCGTGACTTCGTGCTCGAGGAGGCGATCGTCGCCGACTTCGGGCTGGTCCGGGCCTGGAAGGGCGACCGGCACGGCAATCTCGTCTTCCGCGACTCCGCCCGCAACTTCAACCCGCTCGCTGCGATGTGCGGTCGCCTCACGATCGCCGAGGTCGAGGAGCTCGTCGAGCCGGGCGAGCTGAACCCCAACGACGTGCACACCCCCGGGGTCTACGTGCAGCGCGTGGTCGCGCTGACTCCCGAGCAGGCTGCCGACAAGCGGATCGAGAAGAGGACTGTCTCTGCTCCGTTGGTTGAGGAGGTTGCGCAGCAACCATCTCGAAACCAGGAAGGAAACTGACATGGCATGGACACGCGAGCAGATGGCGGCCCGGGCGGCCGGGGAGCTGAGCGACGGCTCCTACGTCAACCTCGGGATCGGCCTGCCGACCCTGGTGCCGAACTACGTGCCCGAGGGCACCGAGCTGGTGCTGCAGTCCGAGAACGGCATCCTCGGCGTCGGGCCCTACCCGACCGAGGAGAACGTCGACGCCGACCTGATCAACGCCGGCAAGGAGACCGTCACGCTCAACCGTGGCGCGTCGTTCTTCGACTCCGCCACCTCGTTCGGGATGATCCGCGGCGGCAAGATCGACGCCGCGATCCTCGGTGCGATGCAGGTGTCGGTGAAGGGTGACATCGCCAACTGGATGATCCCCGGCAAGATGGTCAAGGGCATGGGCGGCGCGATGGACCTCGTGCACGGCGCCAAGAAGGTGATCGTGCTGATGGAGCACGTGGCCCGCGACGGCTCCTACAAGATCGTCAACGAGTGCTCGCTGCCCTACACCGGCCTCGGCGTCGTACAACGCATCATCACCGACCTCGGCGTCATGGACATCCTCCCGGCAGCCGAGGGAGGCGGGCTGAAGCTGGTCGAGCTGGCTCCCGGCGTGACCGAGGACGAGATCCGCGAGAAGACCGAGCCCGAGCTGCTCTGACCTGCTCGTCGGTCGAGGGGCGAGCGCTGCCCTCGGTGGTCGAGTGGCGAGCGCTGCCCTCGGTGGTCGAGTGGCGAGCGCCAGCGAGCGTATCGAGACCAGGGCCAGTTGCCGAAGGTCTCGATACGCCGCTCGTTCCTCGCGGCTACTCGACCACCGAGAGGGCGCGCTGGCCACTCGAACGACGCGAGGCACTCGACCGACGAGGAAGGCGCGCTCACTCCATCGTCAGGCCCGCGGCCGGCGTCACCCGTGCCGCGCGGCGGGCAGGCAGCACACAGGCCAGGAGCCCGGCTGCAGCGGACACGAGTACGACGATCGCGAGCTGGCCCAGCGGCAGGGTCATGGACGCGTTCTCGACGTACTTCGCCAGCATGGTCTGGACGCCGACCCAGGCGAAGCCGATGCCCAGTGTGGTGCCGAGCAGGGTCGCCACCACGGAGAGCAGCACCGCCTCGGTGGCCAGCGTGGCCCGAAGCTGTCGACGGGTCAGGCCGAGGGCCCGCAGCAGGGCGTTCTCCCGTCCTCGTTCGAGCACCGAGAGACCGAGCGTGTTGGCGATGCCGATCAGCGCGATGACCACGGCGATGCCGAGCAGGCCGACGATCGCGCCGGTCATCACGTCGAGCTGGAGGTCGACGAAGGCCCACTTGCCCAGGGTCGAGACCACGTCGGCGTCGGAGGCCGCGGCCACGGCGGACAGGTCGCCGCTGAAGTCCTCGGCGTCGGTGTCGAGATCGGCCCGCACCCAGATCGCCTGCGTGGACGGTGCCGCGTCGAGCCCGGCCAGCGTCTGCGGGGCGACGACGGCGACGTTGCCCCAGTCCTCCCCGGCGTTCACCCGCAGGGTCTCCGTGCGCTCGCCGACGGTGACCGTGACCGTGCGTGGCACGTTGCCGTTCTCCAGTGCGTCGATCGGCAGGTAGATCTCCCCGGCGCGGGGCGCGGCGAAGTCCGGCGTGCTCCGCATCAGGTCGGCGGTGTCCGGGCCGGGGGCGACGACCCGCATCCGGCCGATCCCGCGGTCGAGGGTGCCGACCGTGCCGGGGACCTCCACGGCACTCTCGACGGCGGGCAGGTCGCGCACTCCGGTGAGCACCTCCGGTGCCAGTCCGGCCCCCGTGGTCGCCGAGACGGTGGCGTCGAGAGGATGGTCGGTGGCCATCTCGTCGTCGATGATGCTGCGTCCACTGGCCAGCCCGGTGAGGACGGCGGTCGTGAGGGTGACCCCGACGAGCAACGAGGCGGTCGTGGCCGCCGTACGCCGTGGGTTGCGGACTGCGTTGGAGGTGGCCAGTCGTCCGGGCGGGCCCATGACGCGGGCGGTGAGCGATCCGGCGACCCGGATCAGGGCGGGAACGATCGTCGGCCCGAGCAGGACCACCCCGAAGAACGTGGCGCCTCCGCCCACCACCATCAGTGGGACCGCGGCTCCGGCGATGGCCGCGGCCATCGCCAGCACCCCGGCGGCGACGACGAGGATGCCGAACCCGATGCGGAGACGGCCGGCCGTCGTGCGTACGTCGACACCGGTGTCCGGACGAAGTGCGGCGAGCGGGCTGACCCGGGTGACCCGGCGGGTAGGAAGCCAGGACGCCATGACCGTGACCGCGGTGCCGACAAGGAAGGCGCCGGCGAACCAGACGGGGGAGAAGGACGCCTCGCCCAGTCGAGCGCTCGGGGCGAGGTCACGGATCAGCGCGACCAGGCCGAGTCCGAGTCCAGCGCCGGCCACCAGGCCGACCAGGGCGGAGACGACACCGAGCGCGAGGGCCTCGAGGCGGATCGAGCGAAGCACCTGCCGCCGGGTGGCGCCGACGCAGCGCAGCAGGGCGAAGTCGCGGGTCCGCTGCGCGAACAGGATCGAGAACGTGTTGGCGATGACCATCACCGAGGTGCCGATGGCGATCGCCGCGAAGAGCAGCAGGATGAACGCGATGACGTCGACGCCGTTGGTGGCCGCCTTCTGCTGGTCAGCCACGAAGTCGTCGGTGGTCTGCACGGTCGCGTCCGGGTAGGCGCTCTCGAGGGCACGGATCTGCTCGTCCGCGGAGCCGGCGCCGTTCCAGGCGACGCTGTTGATCATGCTCTGGTCGAGCCACCGGTCCTGGGCGTCCTGGGTGAGGTAGACCGCGGACCAGACCATCGACGACGGGCTGTCGACGCTGCCGACGACCTTCACGTCGAGGGCCTGCTTGCCGGTTCCGATGGTGAGGGTGTCGCCGATCCCGACGTCATTGGCCTTGGCCGCGTTCGCGTCGACGACTGCCTCGTGGTCGGTGGAGGGGAAGCGGCCGTCGACCAGCTCCTGCCAACGCATCGCGTTGTCGCGGGGGAGGGCGCCGACGTCGGCGCCGTCGGTGATCTCGGTGCCGTCGCGTGACACGGAGAGCCACGCCCAGCCCAGCACGGAGGCCGAGGCGCCCTCCTTCTCGGCGCGGTCCAGGAGTCGGGCCGCGTCGGGGCCGTCGATCCCGGAGACCACCACGTCGGCATGTGCGAACGGCGCGTCGAGGCCCGAGGTCAGGCCGTCGCGGGCCGCGGAGGAGAGCGCGTTGGTGACGATGATGAAGGTGACCCCGATGGCCACGGCCAGGCTCGCGGCGACGTACCGCCGGGTGTGCCGCCGCATCGAGGCGAGCAGGACGGTGCGCATCACGCCGCCCGGTGGCGCAGGGCCGCGACGAGCTCGTCGCGGGTGGGCGTGGTGAGGTGGGTGCGGATGGCGCCGTCGGCGATGACGAGCACGTCGTCGGCATAGGCGGCGGCGTCGAGCTCGTGGGTGACCATGACGACGGTCTGGCCGAGCTCGCGCACCGAGTGGCGCAGGAAGTCGAGGACCTCGGCGCTCGCGGTCGAGTCGAGGTTGCCGGTCGGCTCGTCGGCGAAGACGATCGCGGGCTGGGCGACCAGGGCGCGGGCGATCGCCACGCGCTGCTGCTGTCCGCCGGAGAGCTGGCTGGGGAGGTGGCCGGTGCGGTCGGCGAGTCCGAGCACGTCGACGACCATCTCGAACCTGGCCCGCTCCTCGCGCCCGACCTTGCGACCGGCGAGCTCCAGCGGGAGCAGGATGTTCTGGCCAGCGGTCAGCATCGGCAGCAGGTTGAACGACTGGAAGACGAAGCCGACGTGGTCGCGCCGGAACTTCGTCAGCGCGGTGTCGTCGAGCGACTCCAACGCCACGCCCGCCACCTCGACCGTGCCGGCGGTCGGCTGGTCGAGCCCGGCCAGGCAGTGCATCAGTGTCGACTTCCCGGAGCCCGAGGGGCCCATGATTGCGGTGAACCGGCCGGCCGGGAGGTCGAGGTCGACTCCTCGAAGCGCATGCACCTCGGCGTGGGTTCCGACGCCGTAGGTCTTGGTCAGGCCGCGGGCAGTCGCGGCGGTTCGGAGGGCGGTGGGGACGGTGGTCTCGATCATGACCACCACGCTAGGAATTCTGCGGCTCCCGAACGTCAGGCCGGCGGTGGAACCCGTCGTACGACCTGGGGATGACGCGGGCGTTCGTCGTACGACCCGTGGGTCTCGCGCCCGCCAGCGGGGGCCGCTCAACGGCCCTAGGTGGTCCGGCCCGGTCGGACCGAGTGGGCCCCGGCACTCGGCCCGACCGGGCCGGAGTCCCGAGTGCCGGCCCGGTCCTGTTCCAGCGCCGGTGCTTCCGGGCGCTGGTCTCGCCCCGGGCCTCAGCCGACCAGGCCGGACTCGTAGGCGAGCACGACGAGCTGCACGCGGTCGCGGGAGCCGGTCTTGGCCAGGACCCGGCCGACGTGCGTCTTCACCGTCGCCTCGGCGACCACCAGGTCGGCGGCGATCTCCGTGTTGGAGAGCCCGCGCCCGATCAGGGTGAGGACTTCGTGCTCGCGCTCGGTGAGTACGGCGAGGCGGGAGTCGCGCGAGCGTTCAGCGCCGGGTTCGGGCAGCGTCGAGGCGAAGTGGTCGAGCAGTCGCCGGGTGGTGCTGGGGGCGACGACGGAGTCTCCGGAGTGCACAGAGCGGATGGCGTCGAGCAGGTCGGCCGGCCGGGCGTCCTTCAGCAGGAACGCGGCCGCGCCGGACTTGATCGCGGCGAACGCGTATTCGTCGAGGTCGAAGGTGGTCAGCACGATCACCCGTGGCGAGTCGGGCCGAGCGGCCAGGAGCCGGGTGGCCTCGACACCGTCCATGCGCGGCATCCGGACGTCCATGAGCACGACGTCAGCTGCGGTCACCGCGAGCTTCTCGGTGGCCTCGGCGCCGTCGCCGGCCTGGCCGACGACCGACATGTCGTCCTGGGACTCGACCAGCATCTGGAAACCGGCGCGGACCATCTCCTGGTCGTCGACGAGGAAGACCCGGATCATGTGGGAATCCTTGCAGAGACAGCGAATCCGCCACCATCGGCCGGGGCCGCGGTCAGGGTCCCCCCGTGCACCGTGACCCGTTCGCGCATGCCCAGCAGGCCGAGCCCCTTGCCGTCGGAACGCGACGCGGCTCCGCGGCCGTCGTCGGTCACGTCGAGGTGCAGCTCGCCGTTCCGGTGCACGAGGTCGAGTCGGACGTGCGCCACCCCGGCGTGCTTGCGCACGTTCGTAAGCGCCTCCTGCGCGATGCGGTAGACGGCCAGGCCCACGCCTTCGGGGACCTCGGGCATCGGGTCGGGCAGATGGGCCACGAGGTCCATGCCACTGGCGCGGGTCTCCTCGACGAGGTGGAGCAGGTCGACCAGGCCGGGCTGCGGGGCGGTGCCGGATCCGCCGTCGGAGCGCAGCAGACCCAGCATGCGGCGCATCTCCGTGAGCGCGTCACGCCCGGTCTCAGAGATCGTCTGGAGCGCCGTGGTCGCGGCGCCAGGGTCCTTGGCGGAGGCGTAGCGGGCGCCGTCGGCCTGCACCACGATCACGGAGAGGCCGTGGGCCACGACGTCGTGCATCTCGCGGGCGATGCGGGCGCGTTCGTCCTGTGCGGCCAGCTGCGCCTGCTGGACGGCCTCGCGCTCGAGTCGTTCGCCGCGCTCGACCAACGAGGCGACGTACGCCGCCCGGGTGCGACCGAGGGTGCCGAGGGCCCAGGCTGCCGCGACGATGGCGGCGATGGACAGGAAGTACGCCGTGTAAGCGGTGGGCGTCCCGGCGGTGGGGTAGGGGCTCAGCCAGTCGTACGACGACACGCCGGCACCGATCACGCCGACCGCCAACACGGCGAATCCCCAACGTGCACTGGCGAAACGCGCCACCGAGTAGACCGCGACCGGGAAGGCGACCTGGCCCCAGATCGGCTCGTCGAGCACCACCGCCTGCAGCAGCGACGCCGCCACCACCACCGTCGCCGAGGCGACCGGATGCTGCCGGCGCCAGAACAGGGGCACGAACTGGACCAGGCACAGCAGGCCGACCGCGGGGTCGAAGCCGCCGAGCAGGGTGCCGGCGACGGCGGTGAAGACGAGGAACCCGGCCAGCGAGGCGTCGAGGACGCGCTGTCCGCGCTCGTCGAGTCGCCACGGCTGCCGCATGGCCAGAGACTATGCGGCGCGGGCCCGTCGTACGTCAGACCGTGGTCTGATCCTCGGTGGCGTCGGGCGGGCGGTGTGTGCGCAACTACGCTGACGGCGTGCCGCACGCGATCCGACCCGACGAGCTCGTCGCGATGGTGCGCGACCAGATCGCCGCCGCGGCCGACCCGGAGAAGGCGCCGGCCATGCAGGCCTACATGAAGTCGACGATGCCCTACCGCGGCGTGACCTCGCAGCCACTCACCCGCCTGTGCCGCGACGTGTACGCCGAGTGGGTGCTGCCCGACGAGGAGTCGTGGCGCGAGGCGGTGCTGGAGCTCTGGGACGACGCGGAGTTCCGTGAGGAGCGGTACGCCGCGACGACGCTGGCCGGCCACCGGCTCTACCGCGAGCACCGGCAGCCCTGCACGCTGGACCTGTGGCGGCACCTGGTCGTGACGGGCGCGTGGTGGGACCACGTCGACGACGTCGCGACCCACCGGGTCCGTGAGCTCCTGGAGCGCTTCCCGGACACGGTCACGCCCACACTGCGTGACTGGGCCGTCGACGACGACCTGTGGCTGCGGCGTACGGCGATCATCTGCCAGGTCGGGCTGCGCGAGCGGATCGACCGCGAGCTCCTCACGCACGCGATCGACGCCAACCTCGACGGCTCCACGCGCACCAGCCCGCCGGAGTCGCCGTACGGCCGGGAGTTCTTCGTGCGCAAGGCGATCGGGTGGGCGCTCCGCGACCATTTCCGAACCGACCCGGACTGGGTGCGCGCGTTCGTCACCGAGCGCGAGGGCCGGCTCTCGGGGCTGTCGCGGCGCGAGGCCCTCAAGCACGCGTGACAGGGCTGCTCGAGGTCCTCGGACGGGCGCGAGTAGGGTGCCGAGCATGACGAAGTGGGAATACCAGGTGGCGCCGATTCCGCTCCACAACGAGGCCCTGATGCTGAACAACTTCGGCCAGGACGGCTGGGAGCTGGTGCAGCTGCAGACCAACGCGCAGGGCGGCACCGTCGCCTTCTTCAAGAGGCCGATCGCATGAGCGCCGTCGAGGACCGCCTCGCCGAGCTGGGCCTGGCCGTTCCGGAGGTGGCCAAGCCGGTCGCCGCCTACGTGCCCGCCGTGCGCTCCGGCAACCACATCTTCACCTCGGGCCAGCTGCCCATGCAGGCCGGCGAGCTGATGGTCACCGGCAAGGTCGGCGGCGAGGTCTCCGAGGAGGAGGCGCTCGCCTGCGCCCAGCAGTGCGCGCTCAACGCGATCGCCGCCGTGAAGTCCGAGATCGGCGACCTCGACCAGGTCAAGCGCATCGTGAAGGTCGTCGCGTTCATCGCCTCGACGCCCGACTTCACCGGGCAGCCGCGGGTGGCCAACGGTGCCTCCGAGCTGTTCGGCAAGGTCTTCGGCGACGCGGGTGTGCACGCGCGCTCGGCGGTCGGCGTACCCGTCCTGCCGCTGGACGCACCGGTCGAGGTCGAAGTCATCGTCGAGGTCTGATCCGTGGATCCCACACGCACCCTGCCGCCCGGCTTCCTCGAGCAGGCCCGGGAGTTCATGGACGGCACTCGTGAGCCGGCCGCGCCGCGGTCGGCCTCGACGGTCGTGCTACTGCGCGACGGCGACGGTCGACCCGGCGGCCTGGAGTCCTACCTGCTGCGCCGTCACGTCGGCATGAAGTTCGCCGCCGGAATGAGCGTCTTCCCCGGCGGCGGCGTCGACCCGCGCGACTCCGAGGTCGACCCCTCGCTGTGGGCCGGGCCCACGCCCGAGGAGTGGGCCTCACGCATGGGGTGTACGCCGGTCGAGGCGCGCGAGCTGCTCTGCGCCGCCGTGCGCGAGACGTTCGAGGAGTCCGGCGTCCTCCTCGCCGGCACCGCCGACACCGTCGTCGCCGACACCACCGGCGACGACTGGGAGCGCGACCGGGCGGCGCTCGAGGCGCACGAGCTGGCCTTCTCCGACTTCCTGACCGCGCGCGGACTCGTGCTGCGCACCGACCTGCTCGCGGTGCTCGGCGGCTGGCTGACCCCGGTGTTCGAGCCCAAGCGGTTCCTCACCTGGTTCTTCGTGGCCGCGCTGCCCGAGGGACAGGTCACCCGCGACGTCTCCACGGAGTCCGACAAGGTGGCCTGGTTCAGCGTGCGTGACGCGCTCCGGCTGGCCGACGACGGGCAGATGATGCTGATGCCGCCGACCTACGCGACCCTCTGCGACATGTACGACGCCACGTCGCCGGCCGCGGCGCTGAAGCACGCGACGTCGGTGCCGTTCGAGATGATCACGCCCACGTTCAACCCGGAGACGAACCGCCTCGAGAGCAACGACCGCATCGTGCAGCTGGGCACCCGCGTCGGCGAGGCGCTCGCCCGATGAGCTGGTCGCGTTGAGCTGGGCCGGCGGGTCGTTCGGCGAGCGGGCGGAGTGCGTGCTCGCTCCCAACGCGAACATGATGACGCTCGACGGCACCAACACCTGGGTGCTGCGCGAGCCCGACGCCCGGCGCTCGGTGGTCATCGACCCCGGGCCGTCGATCATGAGCCACCTCGACGCCATCGAGGCCGCCTCCGGGCCGGTGGCCGCCGTACTCCTCACCCATCACCACCACGACCACTCCGAGGCCGCGCGCGAGTTCGCCGAGCGCATGGGGTGCGGGGTGCGCGCGCTCGACCCGGCGTACCAGCTGGGCAGTGAGGGCCTGGGCGACGGAGACGTGGTCGCCGTCGACGGGCTCGAGGTGCACGTGGTCGCCACCCCCGGCCACACCGCCGACTCGCTCTCCTTCCTGGTGCCGGCCGAAGGCGCGGTGCTCACCGGCGACACCGTGCTCGGCCGCGGTACGACGGTCGTGGCACACCCCGACGGGCAGCTCGGCGCCTACCTCGACTCCCTCGACAGACTGCATCGGCTGGCCGCAGAGCACTCGATCACCTCGATCTGGCCCGGACACGGGCCGGTGATCGACGACGCCCTCGCGGCGCTCGACTTCTACCTCGCCCACCGGCGCGAACGGCTGGCGCAGGTCGAGGCCGCCGTCGCCACGCTCGAGGCGCGGCCCCAGCCCGAGGGCGTGGCTGCCGACGACGTGCCCCGCCAGGTCGTCGAGATCGTCTACGCCGACGTCGACCCTGTCCTGTGGGGGGCCGCCGAGCTGAGCGTCCGCGCCCAGCTCGCCTACCTCGCCGCGACCTGAAGGACGCGAACGTCAGGGAGTATCGGTAGGGTGGGTTCTGGTGAGCCGGGAAGTCTGGTCGGCCCGTCGCGCGGAACCGCCGGCGGAAGCTCTGCAACCGACTCCTGAACGAGGACCATGTCCAAGCTCACCCGCCTGAGGTTCCTGCCCGACCCGACCACCCGCGAAGACACCTTCGTCGGCGACTTCCTGCGTCGCGAGACGGTCGGCGGAGCGGTCGCCCTCATCGCCGCCCTTGTCGCCGTGGTCTGGGCCAACTCGACGTTCGGCGACGGCTACGAACACCTTCGAGCGTTCGAGATCGGTCCGCTCAACGTCGAGCAGTGGGCCGCCGACGGGGCCCTGACGCTCTTCTTCTTCGTCACCGGGCTCGAGCTCAAGCGCGAGTTCCTGATCGGCTCGCTCAGCAAGATCTCCGACGCCATCGTCCCGGTCGTGGCGGCCGCCTGCGGCGTCGCCGTACCGGCGCTGATCTACACCATCGTCAACGTGGTGGGCGACGGGCACCGCGGCGGTTGGGCGATCCCGTCGGCCACCGACATCGCGTTCGCCCTTGCCGTGCTGGCGATCGTCGGTTCGTCGCTGCCCGGACAGCTGCGCGCCTTCCTGCTGACCCTCGCGGTCGTCGACGACCTGATCGTCATCGTGATCATCGCCGCCTTCTACGCCCACGGCTTCGACTTCGGGGCCCTCGTGCTCGCGGTCCTGTGCTGCGCCGCGTACGCCGCACTCCAGTACCTGCGCGTGCCCAACGTCCTGGTCTACCTTCCGTTCGCCGTGGGAGCCTGGTGGTTCACCCACGAGAGCGGCATCCACGCCACCATCGCCGGTGTGGTGCTCGGCCTCCTGACCCGCGTGCGCACCGACAACGCCGAGGACAGCAGCCCGGCAGAGCGGATCGAGCACGTGCTCTCGCCCTGGTCCTCCGGGGTGGCGGTGCCGTTCTTCGCCCTCATGTCGGCGGGCGTCGTCATCGGTGGTGGAGCAGAGCTGGTCGGCGACCCGGTGGTGATCGGCGTCGTGCTCGGCCTGGTCCTCGGCAAGCCGATCGGCGTGTTCGGCGGCTCCTGGCTGCTGACCAAGCTGACCCGCGCGGAGATCGACGAGGACATCAACTGGGTCGACGTCTTCGGCATCGCCGTCCTGGCCGGGGTGGGATTCACCGTCTCGCTCCTGGTCTCCGATCTCTCCTTCACCGGAGCCGAACGTGAGGCCGCCAAGACGGCCGTGCTGTTCGGTTCACTGATCGCCGCATGCCTCGGCGCGGCGATCCTGGTCGGCCGCAATCGCGTGCACCGTAGGGTCGCCGAGCAGGCCCGTGGTGACGTGTAGAGTCCGCAACGGACTGACTGACCGCGAGACACCAGGGAGCAAACCGCATGTCCCTCGACGAGGTGAAGGGCGAAGAGCCGACCATCGGAAAGCTGGTCGTCGACGCGCAACGTGACATCTCGAGCCTCATCTCCAACGAGATCAAGCTCGCGAAGTCTGAGCTCAAGGTCAGCGTCAAGGCTGGTGGCATGGGCATCGGGCTCTTCGCTGCCGCCGGCTTCATGCTGGTGCTCGCCGTCATCATCTTCTCGATCTTCCTGGCCGAGCTGATCCACTGGAACGGCGACGGCCTCGACCGCCACTGGGCCTACCTGATCGTGTTCGTCCTCTACGTCCTGATCGCCGCACTGCTCGGCTTCCTCGGCGTGCGCTCGGTGAAGAAGGTCAAGGGCCCCGAGAAGGCGATCGCCCAGGCCACCAAGACCGCGCTCAAGCGCTCCTGACGGGCCGGCGCTTCGGCCAGTTTCACAGGTGAGCCTGTGAAACTGCCCAGACGACACGATTCTGCCGCGTGGGCTGGCCTTCAGCCGGCGCAGTCGCCGGTGCTGACCTCGTTGTTGCTGGTCAGACCCTGGGCGGCGGCCTCGGTCACCGCGCCGGCGGTGAGTGCGTAGCCGGTCTGCTCGTCGGTCACCGACGCCGCGAAGATCACTCCGGTCACCTGCCCCTTGGAGTTGACCATCGGCCCACCGGAGTTGCCCGGCCGGATCAGCGCACGCAACGAGTAGACGTCGCGGATCACCGAACCGTGGCCGTAGATGTCGGGTGAGCGCAGGCGTTGCTCGGCGCGCACACGCGCCGGCTGCACGTCGTAGGGGCCGTCCTGCGGGTAGCCCAGGACGGCGGCGTCGTCGTTGGACTCGGCGTTCGTCGCGAAGTCGAGCTTGGGCCGGTCGAGGCCGTCGACGCTGAGCACCGCCACGTCGAGGTCGCTGTTGTAGTAGACGACGTCGGCGTCGACTGTGTCGTCACCGACCACCAGCTCGGGGTCGGAGACGCCGGCCACCACGTGGGCGTTGGTCATCACGCGGCCGGGCGCGTAGACGAAGCCGGTGCCCTCGACGCCACGGCCACAGCTGTTGTCGCCGTGGATCTTGAGCACGCTCTCCTGGGCGTCGGCGACGTCGGGGTCGCGCGCGATGCGTGCGTTCGGCGGGCCGACCTCGACGATGCGCTCCGGTGCGAACGGCTCGAGGTAGCGCGGGAAGAACGTCGTGCCGACCACGTTGTTGAAGGCGTTGAGCGTCTCGTAGGCGCGGGCGGGCAGCACGCTGTCGACCTTGGCCAGCACCACGGACTCGCGCACCATCGGCGTCACCGAGCCGATGCGCGAGCCGGAGACGGCCACGCCCAGCGCCCACGCGACGAGGAGTACGGCGACCGCACTGAGCGCGGCACCGCCCACGGCGTCGACCGCGCGCACGGGTTGCCAGGTGATCTGGTCGCGCACCTTCGCGCCGGCGTACTGGAGCAGCGCCTGGCCGAGGGTGGCCGACAGGACCACGATGAACAGGGCACCCATCGAGACCCACACCGACGGGTCGGCGTTGCCCAGGGCGATCGGCGCCAGCCAGATGCCGAAGAGGCCCCCGAGCAGCAGGCCGGCCGTCGCGAACGCGCCGGTGACGAAGCCCTGCCAGTAGCCCGAGAGCGCGTAGGCGAGAACGAGGAGGACGAGGATCCAGTCGAGGGCGTTCATCGGCCGGGTCCTTCCTGGAAGCGGGTGTTCGGCGGGATCTCCGAACGTGCGGGTTCACCTTGCAGCATGTAGGCGGGCAACTCGCGCACCACGCCGGTGTCCCACTCGCTGGACCACCCGACGTGCTCGAAGAGCCGCGAGATGATGCCGGCGGTGAAGCCCCACAGGATGACGTCGCGGCCGTCGCCGATCAGGAAGCCCGGGCCCAGCCAGCCGCTGGGGTGGCGCACCATGATGCGGTGCGTGGGCTCGACCAGGTCGGAGATCAGCACCCGGTGGATCGCGTGCACCTCCTCGACCGAGTGAGTGGTGACCGGCGACGGGTCGGCCCACCAGGCCAGCACCGGCGTCACTGCGTAGTTGCTCGGCGGCAGCCACAGCTCGGGCAGCTCGGCGAACACCTCGACGCCGTCGGGGTCGAGGCCCGTCTCCTCCCAGGCCTCACGCAGCGCCGCGTCGTGGGCGCTCTCGCCGGCGTCGATGCCGCCGCCGGGGAACGACACCTGACCGGGGTGGCTGCGCATCGTGTGGGACCGCTCGGTCAGCAGCAGCTCACGGCCCTGCTCACCCTCGCCGAAGAGCATGAGGACGGCGCCACGCCGCGGGTCGCTGCCCTCGGGCGGCATGAAGCGGGTCAGGTCGTGCACGGTGATGGACTGCGCGCCCTCGCGGAGCGGCTCGAGCCACTGCGGGATCACAGGGTGACCCCGAGGTGCTTCTCGACGAGGTCCTCGAGCTGGCGGAGCTTCGTGATCTTCTCGAAGCGCTGGTCGACGACCGTGCCGTCCTCGTCGATGAGGATGATGTAGGGCAGCCCGGCGATGTTGGGCAGCGGCTCCTTCAGGCTCAGGTCGGTCTGCGGGTCGGCCAGCTGCGGATAGGTGACCCCCGAGTCGCGGATCAGCTCTAGCGCCGGGCCCGGCTGGGTGTCCTGGAAATCGATGCCGAGCACCGACACCCGGTCGCCGTACTTCTCGTGGAACTGCTGGTAGATCGGCAGCTCCCGACGGCACGGCTCGCACCAGACCGCCCACAGGTTGACCACCATCGGCCCGCGGAGGCTGGAGACGTCGACGTCCTCGCCGCCGCCCAGGCAGGGCAACGTGACCTCGGGGAGGCCGCCGTCGACGTGGTCGCCGGGACCGGGCGCACACGGAGCGACGTCGGCCCGGGCCTTGAGCGTGCGCAGCGCCGGGGTGTCGACGTCGACGTCGGACTTGCCGGCCCGGTCGATCTCGGGCGGCGAGATCTTGTCGCACCCCTGCAACGCCAGGAGGACCAGCAGGGAAGCGGCCAGCGCCCTTCTCATGCGCGGCCCTCGGTGCGGACCAGCTTGGCCGCCTCGTCGGCGTCGGTCGGGCCCTCGCCGTACGCCGGGCACCAGCGCGCGATCGGGCATGCGCCGCAGGCGGGCTTGCGGGCATGGCAGATGCGGCGGCCGTGCCAGATGACGTGGTGCGACAGCATCGTCCAGTCACGCTTGGGGAACAGGGCGCCGATGGCGTGCTCGACCTTCACCGGGTCGGTCTCGTCGGTCCAGCCGAAGCGGCGGACCAGCCGGCCGAAGTGGGTGTCGACGGTGATGCCGGGGATGTCGAAGGCGTTGCCCAGCACGACGTTGGCGGTCTTGCGTCCCACGCCGGGCAACTTCACGAGGTCGTCGAGGCGGGGCGGCACCTGGCCGCCGTGGTGCTCGACGAGCGCGCTGCTGAGCTTGAGGAGCGACTCGGTCTTGGCCCGGAAGAAGCCGAGCGGACCGATGATCTGCTCCATCCTCTCGCGCTCGGCGCCGGCCATGGCAGCGGCGTCGGGATAGGCCGCGAACAGCGTCGGACGCACGGCGTTGACCCGCTTGTCGGTGGTCTGCGCGCTGAGCACGGTGACCACGAGAAGCTCGAAGGGGTTGGCGAAGTCGAGTTCGCACTTGGCCTCAGGGTAGGTTTCGCCAAGGACCCGATCGATCTTGCGGGCCCGTCGAACCAGGACCGTCTGCGATGGAGTCTGGGGCACAGCCACACCCTACGTGGAGACGCCGACAGGGCCCGGATCCTGGTCGCGTTCGGCCTTTTCGCCACCCATGGTTGATGATGTGACGTGGGCCACGGCTAGGATCGGCTCGGAACCCGCTACTACATGGGAGGAACTTGTGGACAACGACGTGCTTCGTCAGGCCCCGCTGTTCAGCGCGCTCGACGACGAGGCAGCGACGGCGCTCCGGTCGTCGATGGCCGAGTCCAGGCTTCGCCGAGGCGAGGTGCTCTTCCATGAGGGCGACTCCGGCGACAAGTGCTACGTCGTACTCGAGGGCAAGGTGAAGCTGGGTCGCACGTCTTCCGACGGCCGCGAGAACCTGCTCGCGATCCTCGGCCCGGGCCAGATGTTCGGTGAGCTCTCGCTCTTCGACCCCGGTCCGCGCTCGGCCACCGTCACCACGGTCACCGACGCCACCTTCGCCTCGCTCTCCCACGAGGACCTGCTCAAGTGGCTCGAGGGTCGCCCGATCGTGGCGCACAGCCTCCTCGGCCAGATCGCGGCCCGGCTGCGCAAGGCCAACGACGTCAACGCCGACCTGGTCTTCTCCGACGTGCCCGGTCGCGTGGCCAAGGCGCTGCTCGACCTCGCCGACCGCTTCGGCCGCACCGCCGACGACGGCGTGCACGTGCACCACGACCTCACCCAGGAGGAGCTCGCCCAGCTGGTCGGCGCCTCCCGCGAGACGGTCAACAAGGCCCTGGCCGACTTCGCCTCCCGTGGCTGGCTGCGCCTCGAGCCCCGCTCCGTGGTCATCATGGACATCGAGCGGCTCTCCCGCCGCGCACGCTGAGGCCACACGCCGTACGACGACGAAACGGCCGCCACTCCCGTGAGGGACGTGGCGGCCGTTTTCGTACGTCGTACGACGAGTGTGGCCCGACTACCGCGCCGGTGTTGACGCTTTGCACCCCGCCAGCAGGGTGCAAAGCGTCATGGACAGCGCGTTACCCGGGAGGGGGCGGGGCTACTCGTCGGAGCCTCCGCCGGACAGGCCGGTCTGGATCAGGCTCATCACCGACGAGTCGGCCAGCGTGGTGACGTCGCCGATCTCGCGGTTCTCGGCCACGTCGCGCAGCAGGCGACGCATGATCTTGCCCGAGCGGGTCTTGGGCAGCTCGGGGACGATCATGATCTGGCGCGGCTTGGCGATCGCGCCGATCTCCTTGGCGACGTGGTTGCGCAGCTCCTGGACGAGGGCGTCACCGGACTCGCCGCCGGCGCTCTCACGCAGGATCACGAACGCACAGACGGCCTGGCCGGTCATCTCGTCGGTGGCACCGACCACAGCCGCCTCGGCGACCTTCGGGTGTGACACCAGCGCGGACTCGATCTCGGTGGTGGAGAGGCGGTGGCCGGAGACGTTCATGACGTCGTCGACGCGCCCGAGCACCCAGATGTCGCCGTCCTCGTCCTTCTTGGCACCGTCGCCGGCGAAGTAGACGCCGGGCCAGCGCGACCAGTAGGTGTCCTTGTAGCGCTCGTCGTCGCCCCAGATGGTGCGCAGCATGGCGGGCCACGGCTTGCGCAGGATCAGGTAGCCGCCCGAGCCGTCGGGCACGGACTCACCCTCGTCGTTGACCACGTCGGCGCTGATGCCGGGCAGGGCCTTCATCGCCGAGCCGGGCTTGCCGTGGGTGACGCCGGGAAGCGGCGAGATCAGGATCTGCCCGGTCTCGGTCTGCCACCACGTGTCGACCACGGGCGTCTTGCCGGCGCCGATGGTGTCGCGGTACCAGATGTAGGCCTCGGGGTTGATCGGCTCGCCGACCGATCCGAGCAGCCGGATCGAGGAGAGGTCGTGCTGGTCGGGTATCTCGCTGCCCTGCTTCATGAACGTGCGGATCGCGGTGGGCGCCGTGTAGAAGATCGTGACGCCGTACTTCGCGACGATCTCCCACCAGCGGCCCTTGCGTGGCGCGTCGGGCGTGCCTTCGTACATCACCTGGGTGGCGCCGTTGGCGAGCGGGCCGTAGACCAGGTAGGAGTGGCCGGTCACCCAGCCCACGTCGGCGGTGCACCAGTAGACGTCGGTCTCGGGCTTGAGGTCGAAGACCGACCAGTGCGTGTAGGACGTGCCGACCAGGTAGCCGCCGGTGGTGTGCAGGATGCCCTTGGGCTTGCCGGTCGTGCCGGAGGTGTACATGACGTAGAGCGGGTGCTCCGCGTCGTGCATCTCGGCCTCGTGCTCGGTCGACTGCGAGTCGACCAGCTCGTGCCACCACACGTCGACGTCGTCGTTCCACGCGACGTCCTGGCCGGTACGGCGCACCACCAGCACGTTGTCCACGAGCCCGTCGACCTTGGTGACCGCCTCGTCGACCGCGGGCTTCAACGCGGAGGGGGCGCCCCGGCGGTAGCCGCCGTCGGAGGTGACGACCAGCTTCGCGCCGCAGTCGGTGATGCGGGACGCCAGCGCGTCGGCGGAGAAGCCGCCGAAGATCACGGTGTGGGGCGCACCGAGACGGGCGCAGGCCAGCATCGTGAAGACGCACTCGGGGATCATCGGCAGGTAGATCGCGACCCGGTCGCCCTTCTGGACGCCGAGCGAGATGAGCGCGTTCGTGGCCTTGTTGACCTCCTCGCCCAGCTGCGCGTAGGTGATGTCGCGGAAGTCCTCCTCGGGCTCACCGACCCAGTGGATGGCGACCTTGTCGCCGTTGCCGGCCTCGATGTGCCGGTCCACGCAGTTGACGGCCGCGTTGATCGTGCCGCCGGTGAACCACTTGGCGAACGGTGGGTTGTCCCAGTCGAGGACACGGTCCCACTTCTGGCCCCAGTCGAGGCGCTCGGCCTGCGTGGCCCAGAAGCCCTCGAAGTCCTCGTCCGCGGCGGCGTAGGCGTCTGCCTTCACGTTGGCGGCGGCGGCCAGCTCCTCGGGGGGAGCGAAGCGTCGCTCCTCGTGGCTCAGGTTGGACAGGGTCTCGCTGGACGTTGGACGCTCGCTCACATTCACTCCTGATTTGATTCGCTCTTCTGTGCCGGCCGTCACATGCAGCCTAGGCCGGTATCCGCTGTGCGACGAGAGCGGTCTCGGCACAAAGCAGGATTCCGGTCCGGAGGTTGCGGCCACGTTGCAGCGACCCCCGGACCGGAATCAGGTGGATCTCACTCCTTGACGGCCGCCTCGGCGCCCGCGCCGGTCAGCGCACGCACCTCCAGCTCGTCGTACGCCGCCTCCGAGTCCGTCTCCTTCGACAGCACCGTGCCGAGCCAGCCGAAGAAGAAGCCGAGCGGGATCGAGACGATGCCGGGGTTGTCCAGTGGGAACCAGGAGAAGTCGACGCTCTTCGGCAGCAGCGCGGCATTGGTCCCGTCGGCGTTCAGCTTCCCCGACACGACCGGCGAGGAGATCACCAGGACCAGGCAGGAGATCAGGCCGCCGTAGATCGCCCACGTCGCGCCCTGGGTGTTGAACCGCCTCCAGAACAGGTTGTAGATGATCGACGGCAGGTTCGCCGAGGCCGCCACCGCGAACGCCAGGGCCACCAGGAAGGCGATGTTCAGCTTCTGGGCGGGGATCGCCAGCGCGATGGCCACACCACCGATCACGAACGCGGAGATGCGGGCCACGTGGACCTCCTGGGTCTCGGTCGCGGTGCCCTTCTTCCACACGTTGGCGTAGAGGTCGTGCGCCACCGACGACGCGGAGGTCAGGGTCAGCCCGGCCACGACCGCGAGGATCGTCGCGAAGGCGACCGCCGAGATCAGGGCCAGCAGTACGGCGCCTCCGGTGGTGCCGGCTCCACCGCCCACGGCTTCGGCCAGAAGTGGTGAGGCCAGGTTTCCGCCGCTCTCCGCGACCTTGCTGCCCGGACCGGTGTCCAGCAGGGCAGCCGCACCGAACCCGAGGGCAAGGGTCATCAGGTAGAACGTGCCGATCAGGCCGATCGCCCACATCACTGAGGTGCGGGCCGCCTTGGCGGTCGGCACCGTGTAGAAGCGGATCAGGATGTGCGGCAGGCCGGCGGTGCCGAGCACCAACGCGATGCCGAGCGAGATGAAGTCGAGCTTGCTGGTCATGTCGATGCCGTACTTCAGGCCGGGCTGGAGGAACGCCTCGCCCTTGCCGGTGTTGTCCGAGGCGGCACCGAGAAGCTCGGAGAAGTTGAAGTCGAACTTCGCCAGGACCAGGAAGGTGATCAGGACGGTGCCGGCCATCAGCAGCACGGCCTTGACGATCTGCACCCAGGTGGTGCCCTTCATGCCGCCGACGGTGACGTAGAAGATCATCAGCAGGCCGACTCCGACGATCACGAGGGCCTTCATGAGCTCGCTCTCGACACCGAGGAGGAGGGTCACGAGTGCACCCGCACCGACCATCTGGGCGAGCAGGTAGAAGATCGAGACCACGACGGTGGACGTGGCGGCCGCCGTACGCACGGGCCGCTGCTTCATGCGGTAGGCCAGCTGGTCGGCCATCGTGTAGCGGCCCGAGTTGCGGAGCAGCTCGGCGACGAGCAACAGGGCCACCAGCCAGGCGACCAGGAACCCGATCGAGTAGAGGAAGCCGTCGTAGCCGTTGAGGGCGATCAGCCCGGAGATGCCGAGGAACGAGGCGGCCGACATGTAGTCGCCCGAGACCGCCATCCCGTTCTGGAAGCCGCTGAACTGGCGCCCTCCGGCGTAGAAGTTCGCCGTGCCCGAGGTCTGTCGGCTGGCCCAGAAGGTGATCGCCACCGTGATCAGGACGACGCCGACGAAGAGGACGGCGGTGAGGAGCTCGGTGCCGTTCATGCGGGCCTCCCCTCGCCCTCGATGACCGCGTCGTAGCGGGCCTCGAGCTGGCGGGCGACCGGGTCCACGTTGCGGTTCATGTGCCGCGCGTAGAGCCAGGCGATCAGGAACGTCGAGGCGAACTGCAGCAGCCCGAAGACCAGGGCCACGTTGATGTGCCCGACGAGCTTGGTGTTCATGAAGTCGTTCGCCCAGTTCGACATGATCACGTAGAGCAGGTACCAGGCCAGGAAGGCCACGGTCCACGGGATGACGAAGCTGCGGTAGCGCCGACGCAGGTCGGCGAACTCGGCCGAGTCGTGGAGCTCTTGGTAGATCGGATGTTGCGAGCGTCGGTGTACGCCGTGTGCATCGGTCACGGGATCGCCTCTCGTGCGGGGGTGTGACACCAGTCACGCTAGGAACTACGGCGCCGCAGCATCAGGGGTGCGACCAGACTGCGCGGCCAGTGGAACGGCCGAATCGGCGGGCGGTGCGATCGGTGCGACGAACGGTCAGCCGCGGTCGAGCGCCACGGCTTCCGGCGTGTGCAGTCGCACCATGAACCGGCGCACGTGTGGCGGCACACGAGAGGCGGTGGCCCGCGAGACGACGTACATGGTGACGAAGGCCAGCGGCACCGACCACGCGGCCGGTTGGCTCAGCAGTGCGTCGACCCAACCGGTGGTCGAGTAGGGGCTCAGGGAGTAGGTGACGCCGATGCCGGACGAGACGAAGCCGGCGCCGAGCCCCGCCAGGGCGCCGACGTCGGTCAGCCCGCGCCACCAGATGCCCAGCACCAGCAGGGGACAGAACGTCGAGGCGGCGACCGCGAAGGCCAACCCGACCGCCTTCGCGATGCCGAGGTCCGGCGCCGAGACGGCGGCCACGCACGGCGTCACCACGGCGACCACGGCCGCGACGCGGAAGGCGCGTACGCCGGTGAGGCGCGTGCCGCGGAAGACGTCCTGGGTGAGCACGCCGGTCACCGCCAGGGACAGCCCCGACGAGGTCGAGAGGAACGCCGCGAACGCGCCGGCGGTGACCAGTGCCGAGAGCAGCTCGCCGGCCGCGCCCGGGACCATCAGCCTCGGCAGCTCGAGCACCAACACGTCGGAGTGGGTCGTGTCGCCGTACACCCGGCCGAGTGCGGCGTACACCGGTGGCAGCAGGTAGAACGCGCTGAGCAGGGCCAGCACCACCACCGTCGTACGTCGAGCCGCCCGGCCGTCGGGGTTCGTGTAGAACCGCACCACGACGTGGGGGAGGCCCATGGTGCCGAGGAACGTGGCGATGATCAGGGACCAGGTCAGGTAGAGGCCCTGCCCGCCGCCCTCGCCGAGGGGGAGGGACCAGTCGCCGCCGGACCCGGCGCCCGGGCCGGGCCGTCCGTCGCCGAGCCACACGCCGCCCATCACCACCGCCGGCACCAGGAGGGCGGTCAGCTTGAGCCAGTACTGGAAGGCCTGCACGAACGTGATGCTGCGCATGCCTCCGGAGAGCACGTTGACCAGCACGACGCCCGCCACGACCATGGCACCGAGCCAGGGCGGCGCCCCGGTCGTCGACTCGAGCGTGATGCCGGCGCCCTGGAACTGGGGGACGAGGTAGAGCCAGCCGATGGCCACCACCAACAGGGTGCACGTCGTGCGCACCCGCGCCGAGGCCAGCCGGGCCTCGGCGAAGTCGGGCAGCGTGTAGGCGCCCGAGCGACGCAACGGCGCGGCCACCAGCACCAGCAGCACCAGGTAGCCGGCGGTCCAGCCGACGGGGTACCAGAGCATGTCGGCGCCGAAGACCAGCACCAGCCCGGCGACGCCGAGGAACGACGCCGCGGAGAGGTACTCGCCGCCGATCGCCGAGGCGTTGAGCGCCGGTCGCACCGACCGGGAGGCGACGAAGAAGTCGCTGGTGGTGCGCGAGAAGCGCAGTCCCCATGTGCCGATGGCCAGCGTGGCGACGGCGACCAGTGCCACCGCGACGACGCTCGGCACCGAGGTGATCATGGCTGCCCCGTCATGGCTGCCCCGTCATGTCTGCACCGTCATGACTCGGCGATCTCGACGAGCTCGGCGAAGTCGCGTTCGTGGCGCTCGGCCCGCCGTACGTAGGACCAGCCGAGCAGGACCAGCACGGGGTAGATGAGGACGCCGAGCAGCAGGATCGCCACCGGGACCCCGGCCACCCGGAGGTCCGAGAACCGCGGGAAGAGGTGGAAGGTCAGCGGCAGCGCGACCGCGAACGCGAAGAGCGGCGCCAGGGTGAGTACGGCGAGCCGCAGCTGGGCGCGCAGCAGCGACTGGATCATCACCGCTCCGAGGAGGGTCTGGTCGTCGATCTCGTGCGCCCGGGTCCGGCGACTCGTCGTACGCCGTGGGGGCCCGGTGACCCGGACCCGCTCGGGGGGACCGGTGCTCATGGCCGGCCCCGGTTGAGCAGCTCGCGCAACGCCGGGGTGTGCCGCCGGCTCACCACGAGCTCGATTCCCTCACCGACCCGCACGGTGCACCGGCCGCTCTCCATGCGCACCTCGCTGATGTGCGCGAGCGCGACCAGCAGGGAGCGGTGGACCCGCACGAAGCCGGCCGGGCCCCACTGCTCCTCGAGCACGGTCAGGGGAGTGCGCAACAGGTAGGAGTCGTGCGGGGTGTGCAGTCGCGCGTAGTCGCCCTGCGCCTCGACGTGCGTGATGTCGCTGCGGTTGATGAAGCGGGTCACGCCGCCGCGTTCGACCGGGATCTGCTCGTCGCCGCTGGCCGCCGGCTGGGCCACGCCCTCGACCACGCGGCGTACCGCCTCGGCGAGGCGCTCCTCGCGCACCGGCTTGAGCACGTAGTCGACGGCCCGCAGCTCGAAGGCGTCGACGGCGTGCTGCTCGTGGGCGGTCACGAACACGATCGGGGGAGGGTTGCGGAAGCGGCTCAGCACCTGGGCGAGCTCCACCCCGGTCAGGCCGGGCATCTGGATGTCGAGGAAGACCGCGTCGATGGTCGTGTCCTGGAGCAGCCGGAGCCCCTCGGTGGCGGAGTCGACGGCCACCACCGAGGCCACGTCTGGGTGGCGCTCCAGCAGGAACGTGAGCTCGTCCAGGGCCGGGCGTTCGTCGTCGACGACGAGGACTCTCAGGGCGGTCATGGGTGCACTCCCGGGGCGAACTTGGGCACCCGGACGATCACTCTCGTCCCGGCGCCGGGGGCGGTCTCGACGATCAGGCCGTAGTCGTCGCCGAAGGTGTCACGCAGCCGGACGTCGACGTTGCCGAGGCCGACCGAGTCGAGGTCGGCGTCGCCGGCCAGCGCCCGGCGTACCCGCTCGGGATCCTCGCCCGCGCCGTTGTCCTCGACCTCGATCACGCAGTCGGCGTCGTGGTCGCGGGCGGTGATCGTGATGTGGCCGTCCCCCTTCTCCGCCAGGCCGTGGCGTACGGCGTTCTCGACGAGCGGCTGGATGCAGAGGAAGGGTACGGCGACCGGCAGCACCTCCGGCGCGATCCGGAGGGTGACGCCGAGCCGGTCACCGAACCGGGCCTGTTCGAGCAGCAGGTAGCGCTCGACGGACCGGAGCTCCTCGGCGAGGGTGGTGAACTCGCCGTGCCTGCGGAACGAGTAGCGGGTGAAGTCGGCGAACTCCAGCAGCAGCTCACGGGCCCGGTCGGGATCGGTGCGCACGAACGACGCGATCGCGCCCAGCGAGTTGTAGATGAAGTGCGGGCTGATCTGGGCGCGCAGGGCCCGCACCTCGGCCTCCATCAAACGGGTGCGCGACGCGTCGAGCTCGGCCAGCTCGAGCTGCCCCGAGACCCATGTGGCGACCTCGTCGGCGGCGCGCACCAGGCCGGCGGTGGCGCTGGGGGTGAACGCCTGCAGGGTGCCGACGATCAGGTCGTCCACGACGAGTGGGGAGACGACGGCGTAGCGGATCGGGCAGTTCGGCACGTGGCACGTGACGCTGCGCTGCGCCACGTGCGTGCGGCCCTCCTCGACGGCGATCGCGGCGAGCTCGGGGCAGTGGGTGGAGTGGTGGTCGCCGGTGCCGTCCCACGCCAGCAGGCCGGCGGTGTCGGTGAGGGCCAGCGCCGGGGCGCCCAGCAGGGCCCGCAGGTGGCGCACGCTGCGCTCGGCGCTGGCACTCGTCAGGCCCTCACGCAGTGCGGGCGAGGCCCGTGATGCGGTGTGCAGGGTGCGGAACGTCGCCCGATCAGCCTCTGTGACGAGGTGGGAACGCCGCCAGCCGAACGCCATGGCCACACACTAGGGCGTAACCGCGCTAGCGGAAGTCGATCAGCAGCAGATCGGACTCCGAGCCGTCCTGCGGTGTGGGCGGCCGCTGGTCGGTGTCGTCACCGGAGTCGTCTGCCTGGTCCGTCGCGTCGGGGTCGTGCTGCTCGTCGAGCCCGTGTGGCGGCGCCCAGGCGTTCTCGACCACGGTCGCCTTGAAGCACCGGCTCAGCCACGGCATCTGCATCCCGTCGGCGCCCCGACCGTAGTCGTCGTACAGCGCGAGTGCGGCCGTCGTACGACGCTCGATCTCGGTGTCACCACGCCCGGAGAGCTCGGTGCGCACCATCGCCTCGAGGGACTCGCGGTTCACGACCTGCCAGTAGCGGAAGGGGGAGTCGCTCACGAAGCCGAAGAGGGTGGAGTTGACCAGGCCGACTGCCGGGGCGTCGCCAGCGGGGGTGTTGCCGAGCACACCGTCGAGCTTGCGGGCCCAGGGGATGCGCTGGTCGCGCTCGTTGCAGACCAGGGCGACCTGGCCACCGGGACGCAGCACCCGCGCGATCGCCTCGAGGTCGTCGGGCACGCCGTGCGTGGAGAGGACGACGTCGATGCTGCGGTCGGGGAACGGAAGCGGCTCGCCGGTGCCCTCCACGTCGGTGACGTCGTGGCCGTCCACGGCGATCGCCTCGGCGACGTCCGCGTCACCCAGCACCACGACGGTGCGCGGCGAGGAGCCCAGCAACCACTGCACGGCCTCGGCCGGGAAGGCGGGTCGGTCCTGGGGAGCGCGCTGGTGGTCCATTGATCCGAGGCTACCTGCTGGACCCGCCGAAGCTGCGTAGCAAGAGGTCCCGCGGACAGGCCGAATGTCGGCTGCCCGCAGCCCCGCTCGACAGCCCCCACCCGCGGCACCTCTAACGTTGCGAGGCATGAGCAGTGTCACGAACGGCGATCCGCTGGCCTCCCTCGCTGCGCTCGAGGGAGTGCCGTCGGCCTTCGCCGGCACCAGGGACGGCGTCGACGCGATGCTGCGGGATCGCGGCCTGCGCAAGACGGCGCCCGAGCTGACCACCGAGTCGCTGCTCCGAGGCGCCTGTGCCAGCGGCGTGCTGGAAGGCTCCGGCTCCAGCCTGGACGAGATCCGCGCCGGAGACGGCGACGAGACCGCACAGGCGGCGATCAGGGTCTCGACCCAGGCGCTCTCGCTGGTGCCGACGCTGAAGACCGCGCCCCTGCAGGCCTTTGCCCGCCTGCACGCCCTGGCCGGCAAGGGCACCCTGGCCGACGAGCAGCTGGGCCGCCCGCGGGACGGCGACGCGGCGGAGCGGCTGAGGATCCTCGGCCAGAGGTTGCTGGCACCCACCACCGCGCCGGCGATGCTGGTCGCGGCCGTCGTACACGCCGAGCTGGCGACGGCGGCACCGTTCGCCTCGCACAACGGCATCGTCGCCCGGGCCGCCGAACGCCTCGTGCTGGTGGCCCGCGGGGTCGACGAGAAGTCGCTGCTGGTGCCCGAGGCGGGCCACCTGGCCCTGCGCGCGGAGTACGAGTCGAACCTGCGCGCCTATGCGAACGCCAGCGGCAGCAGCGGAGTGCACGCGTGGTTGCTCTACGCGGCGGAGGCCTACGCGGCGGCGGCCGAGGCCAGCCCCGTGCGCGGCTGAGTCTGCATCGGTCCGGACATGCGAGCGGCACCCGACTCGCATGGATTCGGGTGCCGCCGCTGACACGCGAAACCCGGGTAACAAGCGTGCACTATCTAACTACTGCCCTCGGGGTCAGACCCGATCTTGGCAAGCGCCCTGAAGAAGGGTAGATCGCCGCGTGGGTACCTGGTTCACGTGCAAACTCTTGAGTTGTATGTCCATGTGTACGCCGGTTCCGGATGCACTTCAAGGGTTGACTTACGGGTCCATTGATGTGTGCCGCGGGGCCACGTGGAGCGGTCAGGCGGGGCCACGCCTGCGCAGGTTCACCGCGATCGCCCCACCGGCTACCATCAGGCCTCCGACCGCCAGTGCGGCCAGTGTCGGCTTGGCCGGAGGCAGCTTCACCCGGCGGCCGAGGTTGACCGGCTTGGTGAAGACCAGCACCGGCCACTCGTGCTCCACGGCCGCCTTGCGCAGCTCCTTGTCGGGGTTCACCGCGTGCGGGTGCCCCACCGCCTCGAGCATGGGCAGGTCGGTGATCGAGTCGCTGTAGGCGTAGCAGTGGGAGAGGTCGAAGCCTTCCTCCGCGGCGAGCTCGCGGATCGCCTCGGCCTTCGTCTCCGCGTAGGCGTAGTAGTCGATCTCGCCGGTGTACTTGCCGTCCACGATCTCCAGGCGCGTGGCGATGACCCGGTCGGCGCCGAGCATCTCTCCGATCGGGCCGACCACCTCGGCACCCGAGGTCGACACGATGATCACCTCGCGGCCGGCCAGGTGGTGCTCCTCGATCAGGCTGACCGCCTCGTCGTAGACCAGCGGGTCGACGATGTTGTGCAGTGTCTCGGCGACGATCTCCCGCACGGTGGCGACGTTCCAGCCGGCGCACAGCTGCGACATGAACTGCCGCAGCTTCTCCATCTGGTCGTGGTCGGCGCCCCCGACGAGGTAGACGAACTGGGCGTAGGCGCTGCGCAGCACGGCCCGCCGCGAGATCAGGCCACCGGCCTGGAAGGGCTTGCTGAACGCGAGCGTGCTCGACTTGGCGATGATCGTCTTGTCGAGGTCGAAGAAGGCGGCTTCGCGAGAGCCGCCCGGATGGTGCGGGCGCTGGGCCGATGCAGGCATGGCCACATCCTAGGTGGACGATTCCAAGGGGAGTGCCGGGCTCGCGGTGCGCCGCTCCCCGATCCGGCACCCTTGGAATCGCCCACCTGGGCAGGCAGCCGGCCGGTTTCCGTGCACAGGCGCGGTCGCGACCAGGTTATCCACAGATGCCGTACGACGAGGAGTCGACCGCCCCTCATGCGGGCAACTCTGGTGGCATGACGAATCCCCTCATCATCACGCGCGACCAGGCCCTCCACGACGAGCTCCAGCGACTGGCCGCGGCGGCCGGTGTGGTTCCCGACGTCACCTCCGACCCGGCCGCCGCCCTGCGGTCCTGGTCGACGGCGTCCGTCGTCCTCCTCGGTGCCGACGTGGCCGACGAGCTGGCCGCGATCGAACCGCCGAGACGCGTGGGCGTCCATCTCGTGGCCTGGGGCCACCTGCCCGACGAGGCGTTCCGCACCGCCCTGGCCCTCGGCATCGAGAACGTCGTCGAGCTGCCGGGCTGCGACTCCTGGGTCCTCGAGGTGCTGGCCGACTCCTCGGAGCGCTTCGACGTCGACGGCGTGACCATCGGCGTGGTCGGCGGGTCGGGCGGTGCCGGGGCCACCACGTTCTCCTGTGCCCTGGCGATGATGGCCGCCCGTGAGGGCCCGGCCTGCCTGATCGACACCGATCCGCTCGGGCCCGGCGCCGACCAGGTGCTCGGCATGGAGCGCCTAGACGGCGTCCGGTGGGACGCGTTGCAGCAGACCACCGGCCGGCTCGGTGCGCGGGCGCTGCGCGATGCCCTGCCCCGGCGAGGCGATCTGGGTGTGCTGACCTTCGGCGCCGGCGGCCCGAGTGGCGTCGAGACCCTGCAGCCGTTCGCTGCCCGGGCGGCCGTGGCGGCGGCGACCCGGGGCCATCGTGTGGTGGTGCTCGACCTGCCGCGCGCCGGGGGCGACCTTGCCGAGGAGCTGATGGCGCGATGCCAGTCGCTGGTCGTCGTGACCCGGGCGACCCTGCCCGGTCTGTCGTCCGCGGCTCGCTTCGCGGAGCTGGCCCGCAGGTCCGGGCCCTTGGCCCTGGTGGTCCGCGGGTCGGGGGTCGACGCGGCCGAGGCCCAGCGACTGGTCGGTGCGCCGGTGCTTGCGGCGATGCCCGACCAACGCGGCCTCGACGAGGCGATCGACCTCGGCCAGGGGCCGGTGAAGTCGCGCCGCGGAGTCCTCGCGAAGGCTGCCCGGGACGTGTTGCGGGCGGTGGGCCCGGCGGCCGCGGCCAGGTCGGCGGCGTGATCGGTGAGGTGCCCGAGGAGCTCCTCGATGAGGTCCGCGAACGCCTGGCCCGCGACGGGCACCTGCTCACCCCGCAGCGGGTGGCGGAGGCACTGCGGTCGGCGGGGCGACCGGTCGGCGACGCCACGGTGCTCGCGGTGCACGAGTCGTTGCGCGCCGACGTGGTCGGCGTGGGCATCCTCGAGCCGCTGCTGCGACAGGAGGGCGTGACCGACGTCCTGGTGAACAGCCCCGACTCGGTCTGGTTCGACCGTGGCCGCGGCCTCGAGTCGGCCGGAGTCCGGTTCCCGAACGAGGAGGCCGTACGCCGACTCGCGCAACGGCTGGCCTCGTCCGGTGGGCGTCGCCTCGACGACGCCACCCCCTACGTCGACGTGCGCCTGCGCGACGGCACCCGCTGCCATGCCGTGCTCGCTCCGGTCGCCCGCCCCGGCACGGTGATCTCGCTCCGGGTGCCGCGGCCGGCCGGCTGGTCCCTCGACGAGCTCGCCGACCGCGGAATGCTGGGTGGCGACGCGCTCACGTTGATCCGCCGGGTGCTGGCCGCGCGCCTCTCGTTCCTGGTCTCGGGCGGCACGGGCAGCGGCAAGACGACCCTCCTGGCCGCGATGCTGGGCGAGGTCGACCCGGCGCACCGGCTGGTCCTCGTCGAGGACTCCAGTGAGCTCCGCCCCGACCACCCCCACGTGGTGGGGCTGGAGGCACGGGTGGCCAACGTCGAGGGCGCCGGCGAGATCCCGATGCGCACCCTCGTGCGCCAGGCCCTGCGCATGCGGCCCGACCGGCTGGTCGTGGGCGAGGTCCGTGGCATCGAGGTGGTCGACCTGCTGGCCGCCCTCAACACCGGGCACGAGGGCGGCTGCGGCACGCTCCACGCCAACTCCGCCGCCGACGTACCCGCCCGCGTCGAGGCGCTGGCCCTGCCCGCCGGGCTCGGGCGCGACGCCGTGCACAGCCAGCTGGCGTCGGCGATAGACGTCTTCCTGCACCTCGGTCGCGACCGCGCGGGCGAGCGCCGGCTGGCAGAGATCGCCGTGCCCGCCCGCGGACCGACCGGCTTCGTCGACGCGCTCACCGCCGTCAGCTTCCCGGTCGACGGCCGGGTGCGTGAGGGGCCGGGCATCGAGCGCCTGGCCGACCGCCTGGCGGAGCCGTGAGTGCCCTGGTCGCGGCTGGCCTCGCCGGAGTCGCCGTGCTCCTGGTCCGGCCGCTACCGCGGTGTCGTCCGCTCGCCAGGCACGTCTGGTTCGCGGGCCTGGTCGTCGCTGTCTGTGCCGTCGCCCTCTCGGGTGGAGTGCCGTGGAGGTTCGCGGCACCCGCGGTGATCGGCGTCGGTGCCGTTGCCGGCCTCGGCTCCCTGCGCACCAAGCGCCGTCGGTCCGTCGAGGCGGCCCGCACCGGCGCGCACATCCAGGAGGTGTGCGAGCTGATCAGCGGTGAGCTCCAGGCCGGCATGCCGGTGGGTCGGTGTCTCTCCGAGGCCGCCTCGGTGTGGCCTCCCATGTCAGCCGTGACGTCTGCCCACACCCTCGGCGGCTCGGTGCCCGACGCGTTGCGTGAGCTGGCGGTGCGCCCCGGAGCGGGTGACCTGCGGCTGGTGGCGGCGGCCTGGCAGGTCGCGGTCCGGTCGGGGAGCGGCCTGGCGGAGGCACTCGCCGGGGTCGCCGAGACCGTCCGGGCTCGCGAGGCGACCCGGCGGCTGGTCCGCTCGGAGCTGGCCTCGGCGCGCTCGACGGCGAGGTTGATGGCAGCACTCCCGGCGCTCACCCTGGCCATGGGGTCCGGCGCGGGCGGCGACCCGTTCCGGTTCCTGGTCGGCACTCCTCTGGGCCTGGGCTGCCTGGCCGTCGGCGTCCTGCTGACCGTGGTGGGGCTGCGCTGGATCGAGTCCATCGCGTCCGGAGTCGAGGCGACGGCGTGACCCCCGCGGTGATGACGGCGCTGCTGGCGGCTGCCGCGGTGTTCCTCGTGTTCCCGCCGCGCCGCACCGTGCGTCGACCAGACCGACACAACCCGGCGGACCTGCAGCGGGAGGCTTCGCTCCTGGTGCGGTTCCGGCCGCTGGTGAGTGCGTGCGCCGCACTCGGGGGAGTGACGTTCTTCTCGATGCCGCTGGGAGGCGTGGTGGCCGTCGTCGGGTTCGTGGCCGCGTGGGTGACCATCGGCCGCTCGGAGCCGGCTGCCGTACGCCGACAACGCGAGGCCGCCGTGCGTGAGCTGCCGCAGGTCGTGCACCTGCTGGGACTCGTGCTGGCCGCCGGCGGGTCCCTGCCCGAGGCGGTGCGACAGGTGTCCCGGGCGCTTCCCGGCCCCGGGGCCGAACCACTGCGTCGGGCCGAGGCCAGGCTCGGCATCGGGATGGCGCCGGTCGACGTGTGGCGCGAGCTGTCCGCCGTGCCGGCGTACGACCGGGTGGGGCGCGCACTCCTGCGGGCGGAGGCGTCCGGTGTTCCCATCGCCGATGTCGTACGCCGGCTCGGCAACGACCTCGAACGCGAGGAGAGGGCCCGGGTCGAGGACCGTGCCCGCACGGTCGGCGTCCGCGCGGCGGTGCCTCTCGGCCTGTTCCTGCTGCCCGCGTTCCTGGTGATCGGCATCGTGCCGGTGATCGCCGCGGCGTTGGGGTCGCTGTCGTGGTGATCCCACCGGTTTCCGTGCACAGGAAGGTTGCTGCAGGTGTTCTCCACAGGGCGGGTCGGGGCGTCCACGAGGGGACCCGGAAACGGCGAGGGTGGAAGCACCGGCCGCGCCCGTGGCCGGAGAAGAAGGAGGTTGTCCATGACAGTGACAGGCACGACGCGCCGCGACGAGCGGGGTATCACCACGGCCGAATACGCGGTGGGCACGGCGGCCGGGGCGGGCCTGGCCGGTGTGCTCTACCAGCTGGTGACCGGCGGCTTCGGCGACCAGATGCTGCGGCAGATGTTCAACCATGTGCTCGGGATGCTCGGCATCGGATGAGGCGCGACGAGCGGGGGGCGGTCACCGCGGAGACGGCGCTCGCCCTCCCGCTCCTGGTCGCGGTGACCCTGGCGATGGTGTGGCTGCTGACCTTCGGCGTCGCCCAGATGAAGTCGACCGATGCCGCGCGTGAGGCCGCTCGTGCGCTGGCCCGTGGTGAGACCGCCGACCGGGCCGTCGCGCTCGCGCACGAGGTCGCTCCCGGTGCGTCGGTGAGCATCAGCGAGGGCGACGGCACGGTGACCGTGGTGGTCAGCGACCAGGTGCCGTCGCCCGGAGGCGTGTTCGACGGGCTGAGCGGCGACACCCACGGCGAGGCGACTGCCCTGCGGGAGGAGTCCGACGATGCGGGGTGAACGCGGCTCGGCGTCCCTGCTCGTGGTCTCGCTGATCGGCGTGGTCGTGCTGCTCGGGCTCGCCGCCGCGTTCATGACGGCGACGGCGGCCGCCCACCGCCGGGCCCAGGCCGGGGCAGACCTGGCGGCGCTCGCGGGTGCGGTGACCCTGCAGGACGCCGGCGATGCCTGCGCGGCCGCGTCGGGAGTGGCGGCGGCCAACGAGGCCGAGCTGACCACGTGTGACCTGTTCGGCGAGGACGTGGTGGTCTCCGTGCGGGTCGAGGGCCCCGAGTTCCTGGGCCACACCTTCGAGATCACCGGCCACTCGCGTGCCGGCCCTCAACCCACCGGGTGAGATCGCCGAGCGGGTGTCGGGTTTCCCCGACAACAGGTGTGGTGCTGGCAGGATCGTTTCCGGACGCCCGAATTCCTAGCGTTGACGACATGAGCCACGCACTGACAGAGCACCCCGCCGAGCCCGCCGTCCCCGGCGAGGACACCACGACCTGGATCGAGCCGATCGCCACACCGTCAGCACCCCACGACACCGCACGACGTTCGCCGTCGTGGGGGCGCCGCGTGCTGCTCGACTCGGCCTACAACGTGAGCGCCCTCGCGCTCGCCGTACCTGCCTTCGTGCTGATGGTCACCGGGCTGGCCGTCGGCGTGGCGCTGGCGGTCACCCTGTTCGGGCTCCCGGTCCTGGCCCTGACGGCGTACGTCGCCCGTGGCTTCGCCCACGTCGAGCGCCGCCGCGTGCGCACCCTGTTGTACGCCGACGCGCCGACGCCGCACTACCGCCGGGCCCGTGACGAGTCGGGCTGGCTGCGACGGGCCGTCGCGCCCCTGACCGATCCGCAGTCGTGGCTCGACATCGTCTGGTCCGTGGTCGGCTTCGCGACCTCGATCCTCGCGTTCGTCGCCACGGTGGTCTGGTGGTCGGTGACCGCCGGCGGCCTGACCTACTGGGTCTGGCAGCGCTACATCCCCTTCGACGACGAGGGCAACCAGACGCTCGCCGAGCTGCTCGGCTTCGGTGACGGGCGCCGGGCCGAGAGCGTGCTGATGCTGATCATCGGCGTCGTGGCCCTGCTGACCCTGCCGTTCGTGATGCGCCTGGTCGCGCTGGTGCAGTCCAGCCTGAGTCGTGTGATGCTCTCGAGCCGGGGCGTGCTGCAGCAGGAGATGACCCGCCTCGAGGACACCCGCCACGCCGCTCGCCTCGCCGAGGCCGGGTCACTGCGCCGCCTCGAACGCGACATCCACGACGGTCCCCAGCAGCGCCTGGTCCGCCTCGGGATGGACCTCGGTCGGGCTCGCAAGCAGCTCGACACCGACCCCGACCTGGCCCGCACCACCATCGACACCGCCCTGAAGCAGGCGCGTGAGGCCGTGGAGGAGCTGCGATCACTCTCCCGCGGGATCGCGCCACCGATCCTCGTCGACCGCGGCCTGGCCGCTGCCCTCCAGGAGCTGGCCGGACGCGCCGCGGTGCCGGTCACGGCGGCCATCGACGACCTGGGTGAGGTGCCGCCCCACGTCGAGACCGCCGCCTACTACGTCGCCTCCGAGGCGCTGACCAACGTCGCCAAGCACAGCGGGGTCGACCACGCCCGCCTCGACGTCCGCCGCGACGGCGACCTGCTCGCGGTCGAGGTCGTCGACCACGGCGTCGGTGGTGCCGCGTCGGGCAAGGGGCACGGCCTGGCCGGGCTCGAACAGCGGGTGCGTGCCGCCGACGGTGTGCTCCGGATCGACTCGCCGGCCGGCGGTCCGACCACGATCAGGGCGGAGCTTCCGTGCGCATAGTCATCGCCGACGACTCCCTGCTGCTCCGCGAGGGGCTGCAGCTGTTGCTCACCGAGGCGGGCCACGACGTGGTCTCCTCTGTGGGCGACGGTCCGTCGTTCGTCGAGGCTGCCCTGGCTGAACGCCCCGACGTGAGCATCGTCGACATCCGGATGCCGCCCTCACACACCGACGAGGGCCTCCGCGCCGCGGTCGACGTACGCCGCGCCTGGCCGGCCGCACCGGTGATGGTGCTCTCGCAGTACGTCGAGGTCTCCTACGCCGACGAGCTGATCGCCGGCGGCCAGGGGAGCATCGGCTACCTGCTCAAGGACCGGGTCAGCGACATCGACGACTTCCTCGACTCGCTCCAGCGGGTCGCCGAGGGCGGCACGGTGATGGACCCGTTGGTCATCTCCCAGCTGATGGGCCGCCGGCCGGACCCGCTCGAGTCGCTGACGCCGCGAGAGCGCGAGGTGCTCGGGCTGATGGCCGAGGGGCTCTCCAACACCTCGATCGCGGAGCGCCTCATGGTCACGCTCGGCGGCGTCGAGAAGCACACCCAGCGCATCTTCGCCAAACTCGGCCTGCTGCCCGACGAGTCCGCACACCGGCGGGTGCTGGCCGTGCTCCGGTTCCTCCGCTGAGGTCTCGCTGAAGCCGTTGAGGTCTCGCTCAGGCCTCGCGACCCGGGTCGGCATCGGCCTGACGCTGCTCGGCGAGCTTCTCGAGCTGCTTGTGCTCGCGACGGGCCTGGATGCTGCGCTTGGTGCCCGAGGCCATCAACTTGGCGCCCAGGCCGATGAACACGACGCTGAGCGCGCCGACCACGAAGAGCGTCACCGGCGGCACCTCCATGCCGAAGTACTCGACGTTGCCGCCGTCGACGAGGAAGACGCCACCGAGGATCGCGATGACCGCGAGGGCGATGAGCAGAAGACCGAGAATCACCATGTCGGTCACGCTACTCCCCGCATCGGTGCAAACCAGATCGATGCAACCGGATCAGCGCGCCATCGCTCTTGTGTTCAGGACTCCGGACACCGTGGAGTCACACCAACCCGGAGGGAGCACCGTGGACGAGGCGGACTTCGACGACTTCTACGCGGCGTCGTTCTCGAGGCTGGTCGGACATCTCTATGTGATGACCGGCAACTTCACCGAGGCCCAGGACTGCGTCCAGGAGGCGTTCGTCCGTGCCTGGGACCACCGACGCACGCTCCGGAACGTCGGTTCGCCCGAGGCCTGGGTGCGCACGGTCGCCTGGCGGATCGCGATCAGCCGCTTCAACCGGGCGAGACGCGGTCGCGAGCTGAACCGGCTCAACGAAGGGCACGCGCCACCCGTGGTCCCCGACGTCGAACACACGGCTTTGGTCACGGCCCTGCGCGGCATCACGGCCGACCAGCGCCGGGCGATCGTCCTCCACCACCTCTGCGACCTCTCCGTCGCGGACGTGGCCCGCGAGACCGGCGTACCGACGGGCACCGTCAAGGCACGGCTGGCCCGCGGACGCGCCGCCCTCGCCGAACTCCTCACAGACAAGTCCGACCAGACGGAGGCACACCATGGCTGACGACGAACTCGGCGCGCTGCTCACCCTCGCGCGCACCGCGCAGGACCGGGCCACACCGGTCAACCCCGGGCTGGTCCGTCGGTCGGGTGCCCAGAGACGCCACCGGCGCACCGCGGCCATCGGCGGACTCGCCGCCGCAGTGCTGATCGGCGGTGCCGGAGCGACCGCCTGGCTGGCCTCGCCCGACGACCACGGTGGCGACAAGGACCAGGTCGTGGCGGCCGAGGCCGACGTGCTCGGACCCGACGGGTACGGCGACCTCAAGCTCGGCATGGGGCTCGACGAGGCCGAGGCGACCGGCGTGGTCGACATCGGCGGGGGCGGTCCGGGACAGACGTGTCGCACGATGTCGCTGACCGCCCACCCGCCGGCCAGGAACACGACGTCCGGCTACTACTCCGAGAAGTACGGCGTCGCGGCGGTCTTCGCGGCCGACGACATGGAGACTCCCGAGGGCATCGGCCTCGGGTCGACCCTCGACCAGGTGCGCGCCGCCTACCCAGGCTTGGAGAGCGGCGTCAACGGGTACTCGATCGCGGTCGACGGGCAGCCCGGGGTGTCCTACTACTTCGGGGTCGCCGAGGACTCGCGCGTCGAGTCGCTTGCCGTCGAGCTCGACAGCCAGGACTGCTTCGGCTGACGGATCACCCCAGCAGCACGTCGAGCAACCGGACCGCCCCCAGCTTGTCGAGGGGGTGGTTCTGGTTGCCGCACTTGGGTGACTGGACGCACGACGGGCAGCCCTCGGTGCAGGCGCAGCTCGCGATCGCCTCGCGGGTGGCGGCCAGCCACTCGCGTGCCACCGTGAAGCCACGCTCGGCGAAGCCCGCGCCGCCCGGGTGGCCGTCGTAGACGAAGACGGTCAGCTGGCCGGTGTCGGCGTGCAGGGCCGTGGAGACGCCGCCGATGTCCCACCGGTCGCAGGTCGCGAAGAGCGGCAGCAGGCCGATGGAGGCGTGCTCGGCCGCGTGTGCCGATCCCGGCAGGTCGGCCTCGGCGAGTCCGGCGTCCTCGAGCACCGCGGCCGGGACGGTCCACCACACCGCAGCGGTGCGCAGCGTGCGCTCGGGCAGGTCGAGCGGCTCCTCCGAGATCACCTCGCCACTGGGGACGCGCCGCTTCAGGAACGAGACCACCTGGTGGGAGACGTCGACCTCACCGAACGACATGCGACAGCGCCCCCACGGCTCGTGGCGCCGCTCCTGGGCGATGCGGATGTCGGTGGTCTCGCGGGCCGACGTGGAGTACGACGGCTCGGCGCGGTCCATCATCGCGACGTTGTCCTCGACGTCGAGCGAGGAGACCAGCCACGTCTCTCCGAGGTGCACGTAGACGGCGCCGGCGTGGGCGGTGCCGTGGGCCGACCCCGCATCGACGGTGCCGATCACGCGACCCGTTGAGCCCTCGATGAGCTGCACGGGCGACCCGCCGGCCGAGCGGATGTCGGCAAAGTCGCTGGCCCGCCGCCGGTCGGTCCAGAACCAGTCCCGGCCGCGCCGGCGCAGGAGGCCGGCCTCGGTCAGCGCGTCGACTGCTTCGCGCGCCGTCTCGCCGAACAGCCCGAGCTCGTCCGGGGAGAGTGGCAACTCCTCGGCGGCGGCCAGCAGGTGCGGGCCCAGGATGTAGTGGTTCGACGGGTCGAAGACGCACGCCTCGACCGGACGACCGATCAGGGCCTCGGGATGGGTGACCAGGTAGGTGTCGAGCGGGTCGTCGCGCGCCACGAGGATGCCGAGCGCGTCCTGGCCCTCACGCCCGGCGCGGCCGACCTGCTGCCAGAGGGCGGCCCGGGTGCCCGGGAAACCGGCGAGCAGCACGGCGTCGAGTCCGCTCACGTCGATGCCGAGCTCGAGGGCGTTGGTGGCAGCCAGCCCGACCAGGTCGCCGGAGCGGAGCCGCTGCTCGAGGGCGCGGCGCTCCTCGGGCAGGTAGCCGCCGCGGTACGGCGCCACCCGGCCGGCCAGCTCGGGGGCGACCTCGCCGAGCGATTCGGCGGCGATGGCCGCGACGGACTCCGCGCCACGGCGGGAGCGCACGAACGCGAGCGTGCGCACTCCCGCGACGACGAGGTCCGTGAGCAGGTCGGCGACCTCGGAGGTCGCGGCCCGGCGTACGGGTGCGCCGTTCTCGCCGAGGTGGGAGACGAACGGCGGCTCCCACAGCGCCAGCGCCACCTGGCCGCGGGGCGAGGTGTCGTCGGTGACCGCGACCATCTCGTGACCGGTCAGGCGCAGGCCGAGCTCGGCGGGTGAGGCGACCGTGGCCGAGGCGAGCACGAACGTCGGGGACGCGCCGTAGAGCGCGCACACCCGGCGCAGCCGGCGCAGCACGTGGGAGACGTGGGCGCCGAAGACCCCGCGGTAGTGGTGGCACTCGTCGATGACCACGTAGCGCAGGGACCGCCAGAACCTGGCCCAGCGGGCGTGCCCGGGCAGCATCGAGCGGTGCAGCATGTCGGGGTTGGTGAGGAGGTACTCGCCGTGGTCGCGGGCCCAGTCGCGCTGCTCGCGGGAGCTGTCACCGTCGTGCGTGGCCGCCCGGACGTCGAGTCCCAGCGCATGCAGGGAGGCCAGCTGGTCCTGGGCCAGCGCCTTGGTCGGGGCGACGTACAGCGCGGTCGCGCCCCGCTCGCCGCGCGGCCCGCGCTGCTCCAGGCAGGCCGTGAGGGCAGGCGCCTGGTAGACCAGCGACTTGCCGGACGCGGTGCCGGTGGCCACCACCACGTGTCGCCCGGAGTGCGCCGCCTCGGCGCCCTCGACCTGGTGCTGCCACGGGCGTACGACTCCCCGAGCGGCGAACGCCTCGCGCACCGGCGCGGCCACCCACGCCGGCCATTCGGCGTACGTCGGGGCGCGCGGGGGCAGCACCTCGACATGACGGAGCCGGTCGGCGCGGGACGGGGTCGCCACGGCGTCGATCAGGCCCCGCACCTCAGGCCGTGAGGGAGGGTGGAGTGGGGGCACGGGACCAGTGTGGCAAGGGCCTCCGACAGCCCGGATTCGCGCCACCACATGCGCGAGGCGGATGTGCATGGTTTGATATGGCGAGAAGTGTCGGGGCAACTGGGGGCTCCGGCGCGCAATGGCCAGCCGGCCCTCGGAGGAGAGACGTGGACCTGACGCTTGTGACACGCGAGGTCGATGGCGCGACCATCGTCGCGGTCGAGGGCGAGATCGATGTCTACACCGCTCCCAAGTTGCGCGACAAGATCACCGAGCTCGTCGCCGACGGGTCCCACCACCTGATCATCGACATGGAGGGCGTCGAGTTCCTCGACTCCACCGGTCTCGGTGTCCTGGTCGGCGGCCTCAAGAAGGTGCGCGCCCACGACGGGTCGCTCCAGCTGGTGTGCAACCAGGACCGCCTCCTGAAGATCTTCCGGATCACCGGCCTGGCGAAGGTGTTCGCGATCCACGCGTCGGCCGACGCCGCCACCTCGGCCTGACCTTTCGTCCCTTCCCGCCGGTTCGTCCCGGTGTTTTCGCGCGCCCTTATGACGAATGTGGCGGGGGTCACATGCAGGTCCCGGCGTCATGCGTAGACTCCGGGCCACTCGTGTTACCCGCGTCACACTCAAAGGAGAGCCATGCCCGGGATCTACCCCGCTGCTGTGGATGTCTCCGGAGGCAACCTCGTCCTGGTGATCGTGGTCGGAGCCATTGCGCTTGTCGCACTTGGCCTGGCCGCGATGTTCCGGGCCGAGGTGTTGGCCGCCGGTGAAGGCACCGACAACATGAAGCGGATCGCTCAGGCCGTCCAGGAAGGCGCCAACGCCTACCTCACCCGCCAGTTCCGCACCCTCGGCATCTTTGCCGTGGTTGCGTTCTTCTTCCTCCTCGCCCTGCCAGCAGATGACACTGCGGTCAGGATCGGGCGCTCGATCTTCTTCCTGGTCGGTGCCGGATTCTCTGCCGCGGTCGGTTATCTCGGCATGTCGCTGGCGGTGAAGGCGAACCTCCGGGTGGCCGCCGCCGCGGAGGAGACCGGTCGAGAACCGGCGATGAAGATCGGCTTCCGCACCGGCGCCACGGTGGGCATGCTGACCGTCGGGCTCGGCCTCCTCGGTGCCAGCGTCGTCGTCCTCCTCTACAAGGACGAGGCGCCCCACGTGCTCGAGGGCTTCGGCTTCGGCGCCGCCCTGCTCGCGATGTTCATGCGAGTCGGTGGCGGCATCTTCACCAAGGCCGCCGACGTCGGTGCCGACCTGGTCGGCAAGGTCGAGCAGGGCATCCCCGAGGACGACCCCCGCAATGCCGCCACGATCGCCGACAACGTCGGCGACAACGTGGGCGACTGTGCGGGCATGGCCGCCGACCTCTTCGAGTCGTACGCCGTGACGCTGGTCGCCGCGCTGATCCTCGGCTCCCAGGCCTTCGGTGACAAGGGCCTGGTCTACCCACTGCTGATTCCCGCCATCGGGGCCCTGACCGCAGTGCTCGGTGTCTACCTGTGCAAGCCCAAGGTCGGTGAGAACGGCCTCAAGACGATCAACCGGGCCTTCTACATCTCCGCGGCCGTCGGCGCGCTCGGCTCCGTGATCCTCTCGTACGCCTACTTGCCCGGCGACTTCGCCGACTTCAAGAACGCCACCGGCCTCGACATGGCCGACGCGTCCGGCGACCCGCGTCTGATCGCCTCGGCCGCGGTCGTCATCGGCATCGTGATGGCGGCCGGCATCCTCGCGCTGACCGGCTACTACACCGGCACCGAGCACCGTCCGGTCAAGGACGTCGGCAAGACGTCGCTGACCGGCGCCGCGACCGTGATCCTGTCGGGTCTCTCCGTCGGCTTCGAGTCGGCGGTCTACACCACGCTGGTCATCGGCGCCGCAGTGTTCGGGGCGTTCCTCCTCGGCGGCGCCACCGTCACGGTGTCCCTGTTCGCGGTGGCGCTCGCCGGTTGTGGCCTTCTCACCACCGTCGGCGTGATCGTGGCGATGGACACCTTCGGTCCGGTCTCCGACAACGCCCAGGGCATCGCCGAGATGTCCGGTGACGTCAGCGAGGAGGGCGCGCAGATCCTCACCGAGCTCGACGCCGTCGGCAACACCACGAAGGCGATCACCAAGGGCATCGCGATCGCCACGGCGGTGCTCGCGGCAACGGCGCTGTTCGGCTCCTACTCGACGTCGGTCGCAGAGGCCGTCGACGACGCGGGCGACCTGACCAAGGGTGACGAGACCCTGCTGAACTTCCTCGTCTACAACCCCGGCGTCCTGGTCGGTGTCCTGCTCGGTGCAGCGGTCGTCTTCCTGTTCTCCGGCCTGGCCATCAACGCCGTCGGCCGGGCCGCCGGCGCCGTGGTCTACGAGGTGCGGCGCCAGTTCCGCGAGATCCCCGGGATCATGGAGGGCACCGGACGTCCGGAGTACGGCAAGGTCGTCGACATCGTCACCAAGGACTCGCTGCGCGAGCTGGTGACACCCGGACTCCTCGCGGTCCTGGCACCGATCGCGGTCGGCTTCGGACTCGGTGCGGCCTCGTTGGCCGGCTTCCTGGCCGGTGCGATCGGCACCGGAACCCTGATGGCGGTCTTCCTGGCCAACGCCGGTGGGGCCTGGGACAACGCCAAGAAGCTCGTCGAGGACGGCAACCACGGTGGCAAGGGTTCCCCTGCCCACGAGGCGACGATCATCGGTGACACCGTCGGTGACCCGTTCAAGGACACTGCCGGCCCGGCGATCAACCCGCTGATCAAGGTGATGAACCTGGTCTCGCTGCTGATCGCCAGTGCCGTCGTCTCGATGAGCGTCGGCGAGGACCAGAACGACGCATTGCGGATCACCATCGCCCTGGTGGCCGTGGCGATCATCGCGGTCGCTGTCTACATCGCCAAGCGGCGTCCGATCGCGATCGGCGACGACGCCACGGCGTCGGAGGTCTCCGCCAGCGCCTGACCTCATCACCCATCGACCCGTCGCCAGATCTTCGAAGATCTGGCGACGGGTCGATCTGTTGGGCCGGACCTTCGCTGCCACTTCCCACGGAATTCATGTGCTCCCCACGACAAAGGTGCCGTGGGAAGCACATGTTTCCCCGGTGCGCCGGGGAAACCGACAGCGCCCGTCTAGGCTCGGCGCGTGCCTTCCTCGAACCCTCCCGCCTCCGACCTGCCGACCCGACTGCGTACGGCGCTCGCCGCGGCGGACTACACCTACGACGGTGTCGCCGACCTGCTCGGGCCCACGGCCCACGGCGCACTGTCCCGCAACGAGACCGTGCCGGGCCTGCAGCGCACCCGCGGTGGCACACCCCTCGAGACCCTGACCCGGCTGTTCCTCCTGCAGACCCCGGTGTCGCTGGCCGACGCCGAGAAGGCACTGCCCGGCTTGGTCGACCGGATGGCGGTCGAGGGCCTCCTCGAGCAGAGCGTCAGCGAGGTGGCGGCCCGCCTCGACGTGCGCCCGTACTCCGACGAGGAGCGCGACCTCTGGGTGGTCAGCGACCTGACCCCCGGCCTGGACGGCACACCGAACAAGGTCGGCGCCGACCACGTTCTCGGGATCAGCTCGGCCTCCACATCCCTTGCCCAGTTGACGATTCGCGAGGCCGTGGGCAGTGCACTCGACCTCGGCACCGGCTGCGGCGTCCAGGCCCTGCATCTCGCCGGGCACGTCGAGCGTGTGGTCGCCACCGACGTCAACCAGCGTGCGCTGTGGATGACCCGCCTCAACGCCGAGCTCAACGAGGTCGCGAGCCGGGTCGACGTCCGCGAGGGGTCGTTCTTCGAGCCGGTCCGTGGCGAGCAGTTCGACCTGATCTCCACCAACCCGCCGTTCGTGATCTCGCCGGCGACGGGGGAGCGGCTGGTCTACCGCGACTCCGGGCTCCCCGGCGACCGCGTCGTCGAGGACATCGTCCGGGCCGCGCCGGCGCACCTGACCACCGGTGGGTGGTGCCAGGTGCTGGCCAACTGGGTGATCGCCGACGACCGTTCCTGGGACGAGCGCCTGGCCGAGTGGGTCACCGACTGCGACGCGTGGGTCGTGCAGCGCGAGGTGGTCGACCCGGCGACGTACGTCGAGCTGTGGCTCAAGGACGCCGGCCTCCAGGGGTCGCCCGACTACGTCCGCCGCTACGACACCTGGCTGGGCTGGTTCGACGAACAGGGCATCGAGGCCGTCGGGTTCGGCTGGATCAACCTGCGCCGCACCGACAGTGCTCCCACCGTGCGACTCGAGGAGTGGCCCTACGACGTGGAGCAGCCGATCGCGCCCACGGTCCACGACTGGGGCGTCGCCGTCGACCGGCTGGCCGGCCTCGACGACGAGGCACTGCTCGCCGCGCGGCTCGTCGTACGCACGGACGTGCAGCAGGAGACCGTCGGTGCCCCGGGTGCGGAGGACCCGCACACGGTGGTGCTCCGCCAGCAGCGCGGCCTGCGCCGGGCCCGGCAGGCCGACACCCTGGTGGCCGCGCTGGTCGGCGCCTGCGACGGCGAGCTCACCGTCGGGCAGATCATCGACGCACTGTCGGTGCTGCTCGAGGTCGACGCGGAGGAGGCCCGCGCGGCGCACCTGCCGACCGTCCGCGAGCTGGTCGCCGAGGGCTTCCTGGCGTAAGCGCTCCGAGCGCCGGCCCGACGTCGGCCGGACGAGAGGTCCGGCTTCGTCGTCTACTCTGTGGGCGTGTCCCAGCCCGCTTGGTATCCCGACCCCTCCGGCCAGCCGAATTCCTACCGTTACTGGAACGGCCAGTCGTGGAGCGCAGAGACCACCTCCAACCCGTACGCCGACCCGCCGCCCAGTGCGCAGGGTCAGGCTCCGGGCGCGCCGCAGCAGCCCCAGCCGTCGGCACAGCAGCCGCAGCAGCAGTGGTCGCCGCAGGGGCAGCAGTCCCAGGGGTGGCCCGGCCAGGAGCCGACGTCGGGTCAGCAGTGGTCGCCGATGCCCAGCGCCGGCGGGGGCAACGGCGGTGGCGGCAAGGGCAAGCTCTGGGTGCTGATCGGCGGTGTGCTGGCCGTGCTGATCCTGATCGGCGGCGGCATCGCCGCGGTGCTGACGCTCGGTGACGACGACTCCGATGACAAGAAGGCCTCCGACGACTCGTCGCAGACCGACGATCCCACCGACGAGCCCACCGACGAGCCGACCACCGACCAGACCGACGAGCCGACCGACGGGCCCACGGACACCGAGACGTCCGGCGCCCCCGTCCTGGAGACCTGCCCGACCGCCGGGCCGGCCGCCAAGGGCGTGTCGAAGCCCGGTCAGGTCAGCGGCGGCGGCATCTCGTTCCCGCTGACCAACGGCTACAGCGATGGCGCCGACGCCGACCAGAACGAGGACGCGTTCGACTTCCTGAGCGCTCCCAACGGGCAGATGAAGGTCATCGAGAAGACCAAGGACTCCGGCTGGATCTCGATGGTCGTGGTCGGCAGCGTGAAGAGGTCTGACGGCTACACCGACGTGCAACAGGCCGCCGAGAGCATCGCCGGCTGCATGGCCAGGTCCACGCGGCTCTACCGCAACGTGACCGACATCCGTCCGGGCGCCTCCGAGGCGCTCGACGTGGGTGGCCACGATGCCTGGCGGGTCGACACCGAGATCGAGATCAACGAGCCCAAGGTCAAGGCGACCGGTGACACGGCGGTCGTGGTGGCGGTCGACACCGGCGACCCGGAGACCTTCGCGATCTTCGCGGGAGTGGTCCCGATCGGTGACACCCAGCTCCTCGAGCAGCTCAACGCCGCAGTGGCCGGCATCACCGTGGACTGACCACCCGTTGGCCGGTCCGGGTCGGCCCGATTGCTGCACGCGCTACCGTAAGCCGCCGAGAGCCCTGTTCGATTCCCGACGGAGCTCTGCTTCGAGAAGGAGACAACGAGTTCAGTGGCACACAAGTTGGTGATCGTCGAGTCCCCCGCCAAGGCCCGCACCATTGCGGGTTACCTCGGCGCGGGATACGTCGTCGAGTCGTCGATCGGCCACATCCGTGACCTTCCGAACAACGCGGCCGACACCCCGGCGAAGATCAAGGACAAGCCGTGGGGCCGCCTGGCGGTCGACGTCGAGCACGACTTCACGCCCTACTACGTCGTCCCGCGTGACAAGAAGAGCCACATCACCAAGCTCAAGGGCTTGCTGAAGGACGCCGACGAGCTCTTCCTCGCCACCGATGAGGACCGCGAGGGCGAGGCCATCGCGTGGCACCTCCTCGACGAGCTGAAGCCGAAGAACATCCCGGTCAAGCGGATGGTCTTCCACGAGATCACCAAGGCCGCGATCCTGGCCGCCGTCGAGAACCCCCGCGAGATCGCGATGGACCTCGTCGAGGCCCAGGAGACCCGCCGCATCCTCGACCGCCTCTACGGCTACGAGGTCTCGCCGGTCCTGTGGCGCAAGGTGATGAGCGGTCTCTCCGCCGGCCGCGTGCAGTCGGTGGCCACCCGCCTCGTGGTGGACCGCGAGAAGGAGCGGATGGCCTTCCGCTCCGCGTCCTACTGGGACATCGACGGCTCCTTCGACGCCGGCGCCGGTCTCGACCCGCGCATCTTCCCGGGCAAGCTGCACTCCATCGACGGTTCGCGGGTCGCCCGCGGCTCCGACTTCGGCGACGACGGCCAGCTCAAGGCGTCCAGTGCCAGCAAGTCCGTCGTACACCTCGACCGCGCCCGTGCCGAGGCCCTGGTCTCGGGTCTCCAGGACACGACGTACGACGTCCGTTCGGTCGAGTCCAAGCCCTACAAGCGGTCGCCGTACGCCCCGTTCCGCACGACCACGCTCCAGCAGGAGGCCAGCCGCAAGCTCGGCATGAGCGCCTCCGGCACCATGTCGGTGGCGCAGCGCCTCTACGAGAACGGCTTCATCACCTACATGCGTACCGACTCCACGACGCTGTCGGGGTCGGCGATCGGTGCCGCCCGCGACCAGGTCCGCGAGCTGTACGGCGCCGAGTACCTCCCCGACAAGCCGCGGGTCTACGCCTCGAAGGTCAAGAACGCCCAGGAGGCACACGAGGCGATCCGTCCCGCCGGCGAGAGCTTCCGTACCCCGGCGCAGACCGGCCTGACCGGTGAGCAGTTCCGGCTCTACGAGCTGATCTGGATGCGCACAGTCGCCTCCCAGATGAAGGACGCCGTCGGCAACTCGGTCTCGATCCGCTACGGCGGGGCCGCCACCTCGGGCGAGGACGTCGTGTTCTCCTCGAGCGGCCGAGTGATCACCTTCCACGGCTTCCTCAAGGCGTACGTCGAGGGCACCGACGACAAGGCCGCCGCACGTGACGACCAGGAGACCCGCCTTCCGCTGCTCGTGGAGGGCAACCGGGTCACCGCGGCGTCGCTGCAGGCCCAGGGCCACGACACGAAGCCGCCGGCCCGCTTCACCGAGGCCACGCTGATCAAGGAGCTCGAGGAGCGCGAGATCGGCCGCCCGTCGACGTACGCCTCGATCATCGGCACGATCCTGAACCGCGGCTACGTCTACAAGAAGGGCACCGCGCTGGTGCCGGCCTGGCTGGCGTTCTCCGTGGTGCGGCTGCTGACCGACCACTTCACCCGGCTGATCTCCTACGAGTTCACCGCCGGCATGGAAGACATCCTCGACGACATCGCCGGTGGCCGCCGCGACCGCAACACCGAGCTGGCCGAGTTCTACTACGGCTCCGACAAGGTCGCCGGGCTGCACCCGCTGGTCAACGGCCTCGGTGACATCGACGCCAAGGAGCTGGCGACCTTCCCGGTCGGCGGACCCGACAGCGGCATCGCGCTGCGCGTCGGCCGCTACGGCCCCTACCTCGAGGGCCCCGGCGACGACGGGGCGCCGGCCGGCAAGCGGGCCAACGTGCCCGACGACCTGCCGCCCGACGAGCTGACCATGGAGAAGGCCAAGGAGCTCCTGGCCAACCCGGCCGGCGAGGAGATCCACCTCGGCGAGCACCCCGAGACCGGCCTGACCGTGGTCGCCAAGAACGGTCGCTACGGCCCGTTCGTCACCGAGGTGCTGCCCGAGGACGCTCCGAAGAAGGCCAAGCCGCGCACCGGCTCGCTCTTCAAGTCGATGTCGCTCGACACCATCTCGCTCGACGACGCGGTCAAGCTGCTCTCACTGCCGCGGGTGGTCGGCGAGGACGCCGAGGGTGTCGAGATCACCGCGCAGAACGGTCGCTACGGTCCCTACCTGAAGAAGGGCACCGACTCCCGGTCGATCGACTCCGAGGAGAAGCTGCTCTCGATCACGCTCGACGAGGCGCTGGCGATCTACGCCCAGCCCAAGCAGCGTGGTCGCGCCGCGGCCGCCCCGCCGCTCAAGGAGCTCGGGCCCGACCCGGTCTCGGGCCAGCCCGTGGTGGTGAAGTCCGGTCGTTTCGGTGACTACGTGACCGACGGCGAGTACAACGCCACCCTGCGCAAGGACGACACCGTCGAGGCGATCACCATCGAGCGCGCGGCCGAGCTGCTGGCCGAGCGTCGCGAGAAGGGCCCGGCGAAGAAGACGGCCAAGAAGGGCGCGAAGAAGGCCCCGGCGAAGAAGACCGCCAAGACCTCCGCCAAGAAGGCTGCGGCCAAGAAGACGACGAAGAAGGCTGCGGCGAAGAAGACTGCCAAGAAGGCGTGAGGCCACCAGTGGGTGGCACCTCATAGGGTGTACGACGTGACGTCACCGGGCAGTTATTCAAGTGTGGGCGTCTTCGTCTGCTTCGAGGGTGGCGAGGGCGCCGGCAAGTCGACCCAGTCGACGCTGCTGCGGGCGTGGCTCGAGGAGCAGGGCTACGCCGTCGTCCTCACCTTCGAGCCGGGCGACACCGCGGTCGGTCGCCAGATCCGGCAGATCGTGCTCGACCCGGCGACCGGCGAGCTGTCCCACCGCACCGAGGCGCTCCTCTATGCGGCCGACAAGGCCGAACACATCGACACCGTGGTCTCGCCGGCGCTGGCCCGCGGCGAGGTCGTGATCACCGACCGCTACGTCGACTCCGCACTGGCCTACCAGGGCGCCGGCCGTGACCTGGTCGTCGACGAGGTCGAGCAGGTCAATCGTTGGGCCACCCACGACCTGCGTCCGCACCTCACCGTCGTGCTCGACCTCGAGCCGCAGCACGGGCTCGGCCGTTTCACCGAGCGCGACCGCATCGAGGGCGAGACCGACGACTTCCACCAGCGGGTGCGCGGGGCGTTCCTGCGGATGGCCGAGGCCAACCCCGATCACTACCTCGTGTGTGACGCCCGGCTGCCGATCGACGCGATCGCCAAGGCGGTGCGCGAACGCGTCGAGCCGATGCTGGGCCAGGCGGCACGCCGATGACCAGCACGACACAACCCGCGACGCGGCCCGGCGACGTCTGGAGCAGCCTGGTCGGGCAGCGGCCGGTGATCTCCGCGCTGCGCACGGCCGCCGGGGGCCACGGCATGAGCCAGGCGTTCCTCTTCACCGGCCCTCCAGGCTCCGGGCGCTCCAACGCCGCGATCGCCTTCGCCGCGGCCCTGCAGTGCGAGAGCGACGCCGGCCCGGGGTGCGGGGTGTGCCACTCCTGCCACACGGTGCTGGCCGGCTCCCACGCCGACGTCTCGGTGATCCGCACCGAGCGCCTCTCCATCGGCGTCGACGAGGTGCGTGACCTGGTCCGCCGCTCGGCACTCGCCCCGGTCGGCCGGCGTTGGCAGATCCTGATCGTCGAAGACGCAGACCGGCTCACCGAGCAGGCCTGCAACGCCCTGCTCAAGGCCATCGAGGAGCCGACCGACCGCACCGTCTGGATGCTCTGCGCGCCCACCGTCGACGACGTGCTGCCGACGATCCGCTCGCGGTGCCGGCTCGTCACGCTGTCGACCCCGTCGACCGCCGACGTCGCGTCGTTCCTCGTGCGCACCCTCGGGGTCGGCGAGGCCAAGGCGTCGTACGCCGCACGCGCCAGCCAGGGCCACATCGGGCGGGCCCGAGCGCTGGCCACCGACGAGGCCACCCTCAACCGGCGACGCGACGTCGTGTCGATGCCGGTGACCCTCACCTCGCTCGGTTCCGCGATGACCGCGGCCACCAACCTGCACGAGGTGGCCAAGGAGGAGGCCGAGGCGATCACCGCCGAGCTCGACGTGCGTGAGAAGTCCGACCTCGACACGACGTACGGCGTGGTCGACCGCGGCCGACGACCGCGCGAGTACAACCCGGCCCTCTCCGCACTGGAGAAGGGGCAGAAGACCCGGGCCAAGCGCCGGGTCCTCGACGTCATCGACCGTGGGCTCATGGACCTCGTCTCGGTCTACCGCGACGCCCTCGTGATCGCCACCGGCGCCGGCACCGACCTGGTCAACGAGGAGCTGCGGCGTGACCTCGACCGACTGGTCCGGGTGACCACGCCCGAGGAGAACCTCCAGCGGATCACCGCGATCTTCACCGCCCGCGAGCAGATGCTCGAGTTCAACGTGCCGCCCGCCCTGGCGCTGGAGTCCATGATGGTCGCCCTGCGCCTGCCCGAGGGGACCCGTCCGTGACCCAGGAGAAGCCAGCGTGAAACGAATCGTCGCCATCGTCTGCCTCGCCGTCCTGGTGCTGTTCGTGGTCGGCACCACGGTGTGGAACCTCGCCCTCGACAACGAGGACGACTCGTCCGGCACGATCGGCGAACCGGCGGTCCCCGACGACGAGAACGGTTCGGTGACCGGTGGCGACCAGGCGGCTCCCGATCCCGCGCTCCAGACCTTCTACGACCAGCGGGTCGACTGGTCGGCCTGCGGTGCCCGCAAGTGCGCGACCATCAAGGTGCCGCTCGACTATGACGACCCGACCGGCGCGACGATCGACCTCAACCTGCTGATGCGCCCGGCCGACGACGACGCCGGCAAGGTCGGCTACCTGGTCGTCAACCCGGGCGGCCCCGGCGCACCCGGCACCAGCTACGCCGACCAGGCCGACTATGCGTTCGGCGACCCGGTGCGCCAGAAGTTCGACATCGTCGGCTTCGACCCGCGCGGCACGGGCAAGAGCTCGCCGGTCGACTGCCTCAGCGACGCCCAGCTCGACCGCTACATCGCCGGGGACCCCGACCCCGACACCCCCGCCGAGGTGAAGGCGTTCCGGCAGTGGAACCTGCGCATGGGCGCGGGCTGCAAGAGGCTCAGCGGTGACGTCGCGGCCCACGTCTCGACGGTCGAGGCCGCCCGTGACATGGACGTCCTGCGCGCTGCCCTCGACGAGGACAAGCTGACCTACTTCGGTGCGTCGTACGGCACGAAGCTCGGTGCGACGTACGCCGACCTGTTCCCCGACCGCTCCGGCCGGCTCGTGCTCGACGGCGCCGTCGACGTGTCGCTGAGCTCGAAGCAGGCCAGCCTCGGCCAGGCCGAGGGCTTCCAGCGGGCGCTGACGGCGTACGTCGACGACTGCGTGGACGGCGGCGACTGCTACCTCGGTGACACCCGTGCCGCGGCACTGAAGACGATCAAGGACTTCCTGGCCGGGGTCGACCGGAAGCCGATGACGGTGGGCAGCCGACAGCTCGCCATCGGCAACGCGTTCTACGGCATCGTGGCGCCGCTCTACAACGCCGACTACTGGACGCTGCTCGACAACGCCCTAGGCGACGCCCTCGACGGCGACGGCACCGGGCTCCTGCAGCTCTCCGACCTCTACTCCTCGCGCAACGCCTCGGGCGGCTACGACGACAACAGCTCCGAGGCGATCTTCGCGATCAACTGCCAGGACGACCCGTCGTTCACCCCGATCCGCAAGGTGCCCTCCACGTTCGCCGCGTTCCGCAAGGCGTCGCCGACCTTCGGCGAGGTCTTCGCCTGGGGCATGGCGGGCTGCGAGGGCTATCAGGGACCCAAGCCGGCCAAGCGTCCGCCGCTCACCGCCGCCGGTGCCGACCCGCTGCTGGTGGTCGGTACGACGCGCGACCCGGCCACGCCCTACGAGTGGGCCCAGGCGCTGGCCAAGCAGCTCGACCCGGCGATCCTGGTCAGCCGCGACGGTGACGGCCACACCGGCTACAACATGGGCAACGACTGTGTCGACGACGTGATCGAGTCCTACCTGATCGAGGGCGAGGTCCCCACCGCCGACGTGGAGTGCAAGTAGCTTCCTCGGTGTGAGGGAGTGGGGAACGAGCGCCCTTCGAGAGGGCTCGTCGCTTCGTTGGTGGATGCTGGTCGTCTCGGCGCCTTGCAACAGCCATGAGCCACCAACGAGTGTTCCCAGGCTGGTCAGATCGGCTCCGCGATCGCCTGGATCCGCGCGGTCGCCAGCTCGATCATCAGCTTCGCGGCGGGGGAGAGCGTGGCCCCCACCCGGTGCACGATCGCGATGGTGTCGACCTGACGCGGTCGCAGCGACACGAACCCGGCCTTGGGTGCCAGCCGGGGGAGCAGCGAGTCCGCCGCACCGCGCGGGATCACCGAGTCGGCCAGTCCCATGCCGACCAGCTCGACGGCGGTCTCGACGTCCTCGACCTCGATGCGGGTCTGTGGGTTCAGGCCGGTCTCGTGCATCATCCCGCGCAGCACGATCCGGGTGGAGTCGTCGGCGCGCCAGGTCGTCTCGGGCATCACCAGTGACGCCTTCGCGAGCCGCTGTGCGGTCACCGGGGTGCGCAGCCGTTCGGGATGGGCGCTGATGTAGACCAGCTCGTCGTGGGCCACCGGGGTCACGGTCATGCCCTCGCTGCTGACCTGCGGTACGGCGATCATGGCCGCCTCGATGCGACCGCGGCGGAGGTCCTCCTGGACGTCGGAGGAGTTCTGGCCGACGAGTTCGACGCGGACGCCGGGATGCCGTTCGAGCACGTCGGCGATCAGCGAGGCGCCGGCGTACAACCGGGCGGTGCCGAACATGCCGAAGCGGATCGTGCCGGTCTCGAGGGCGGTCACCGACTGCACCGCGCGCCTGGCCTCCTCGGCGGACTCGACGGTCCGCTCGGCGTGCGGACGCAGGGTCTCGGCCGCGGCCGTGGGCGTGACGCCGCGACCGACCCGGGCGAAGAGCTGCACGCCGAGCGTCTTCTCCAGCGTGCGGATCTGCTCGGAGATCGAGGGCTGGGCGTAGCCGAGGTGCTCGGCGGCCGCGGTCAGTGAGCCGCGTTCATAGACGGTGAGGAAGCAGCGCAGCTGGTGCAGGGAAAGCATAGGGACTCCCTTGAGGATCTACAGGAAAGAGAGGCTACCCCTATTGGTTGTTCCGTCGGAGAATTGGTAGTGCCAGTTTCAACCAACCGGCATCAACGAGACCTTGAGGGGGTCACCATGTTCGTCAACCACTGCACCGCATGCGACCAGAAGATGCTGATCTTCCCGAGCCAGGTCACGGGCATGGCCCAGATCGACGGCGTCACCGCAATGACCTACACCTGCTGGTGCGGCTCCGAGCAGCTCTGGCACAACGGCACCACGGGCGGACAGTCCGAGGTCGCTGCCAAGCCCGCCGCCAAGACTGCCGCCAACGCGGCCTGATCCACCGGATCCTCCCCCTCGACGACCGGCTCCGGGGCCGGTCGTCGATCTGATTTCGACGGGCGGCGCCAGTCACCGTATACTTCCCCGGGTTGTCCGGGATCCGTCCCGGACAACGCGCCGCCTTAGCTCAGTCGGTAGAGCGAATCACTCGTAATGATTAGGTCGTCAGTTCGATTCTGACAGGCGGCTCCACCACGCAACGACCTCCCTAGGGAGGTCGTTCTGCGTTTCCGCGGCACGTTCCACGCCACTAACCTCGGGTCATGCCCTCCCTCGTCGTCTCCCGCAGGCGACTGCTGGTGACCGGCCTGGTCGCGCCGGCCGCCTGGTCGTTGGCCGGGTGCCTCGGTGACGACTGGTCCGACCTCGCGGACGTCGACCTGACCCTGGCCACCGGCAACCCGGGCGGCGTGTTCATGCGGTACGGCGAGGCGCTGGCGACCGTGCTTGCCCGCCGCCTCGACGGGCTCACCGCGAGGACCATCGCGACTGATGCGTCGGTGGAGAACCTGCGCCTCGTCGCCGAGGGCGGAGCGGACCTCGGGTTCTCGCTCGGCGACACCGCCTCGGACGCCAGCAGAGGCAACGGCAGCTTCGCGGAACCACTGGACGTGCAGGCGCTGACCCGCTCCTACGACAGCTTCGTGCACCTCGTGGTCAGGGCCGACTCGCGCATCACCGCGGTGAAGCAGTTGGCCGGACGCCGCGTCGGTCTGGGTGCGCTGTCGTCGGGAACGCGGGTCACCGCCGAACGCATCCTGGGCCGCAACGGCCTCAGCCTCGACGACGTGTCGGCCTCGGGCCAGTCACTGCAGGACGACACCGCGGCCCTCGAGGCGGGTGACCTCGACGCGTTCTTCTTCGTCAGCGGGCTGCCGAACGAGGCGGTGCTCGACCTGAGTCGGCGTACGACGATCCGCCTGGTCGATCTGTCCGAGTCCGTCGACCCGATGGCCGAGACCTACGGCCCGGAGTACGTCGACGGTCTGGTGCCGGCCTCGACGTACGACCTGCCCGACGTGGTGCCGACGGTCAGCGTGAAGAACTACCTCGTCGTGTCGTCGGGCATGTCGGACGACGTGGCCTACGCCGTCTGCCGGGTGATCTTCGAGGCACAGGACGCGATCGACCGGATCGCACCGGGTGTGCCGCAGCCGAACCTGAACGCGGCGATCTTCACCAGCCCGCTCGACCTGCACCCCGGCGCGCTGCGCTACTTCAGGGAGCGGGGCTGAGCCCCCGTCCAACGCGGCAGCATCACCTCGGCGACCAGCCCGCCGCCCTCGGCCGGACCGATCGCGAAGTGGCCACCGAAGGTCTCCACGCGCGCCCGCACGATCGCCAGGCCGAGCCCGGTGCCGCCGATGTTCTGGTGCTCGCGGCCCCGGAAGAAGCGGGCACCGACCTGCGAGAGGTCATCGGCATGCAGGCCCCGACCGTGGTCGCGCACGCTGAGCACGACGTGGTCGTCGAGCGTGCGCAGCCGCACCTCGACCCGGGACCCGGCGGCGAACTTCGCGGCGTTGTCGAGCAGGGCGTCGAGGGCGACGTCGACGATGTCGGGCGTGGCCAGGGCCGACGCGCTCACGGGCAGGTCGACCTCGAGGTGCTCGATCACCGGCGCCCACATCTCGCAGCGGTGCCGGGCCTGCGCGGCCACGTCGACCGGCTGCGCCGTCACCTGGTGGGCACCCACCTGGCTCAGGTCGAGCAGCGACTCGACGATCGAGTTGAGCCGGTCGGCCTCGTCGAGCGCCAGGTCGGCCTCGCCCTCGTCGCCGGTCGTCGCGCGCAGGTTCTCCAGGCGCAGCCGTAGGGCGGTCAACGGGTTGCCCAGCTGGTGGGAGGCGTCCGCGATCAGGTCGCGCTGTTGCTGCTGGGAGGTCTCCACGTTGTCGGCCATCTGGTTGAACGACCGTGCGAGGTGCCGCAGCTCGGGTGGCCCGGCCAGCGCCGGCACCCGGGTGGACAGGTCTCCCTCGGCCAGCTTCAGGGCCGCCTCGTCCAGGCTGCTGACCGGTCGGAGCACCCAGCGCACGAACGGCCCGACCACGCCCACGGCGGTCAGCACCAGCACGGCCAGACCGGCCAGGACCAGCAGGCCGAGCCGCACCCCGACGTCGGACCGGATGTCGTCGGTGGGCGTCACGAGGATCACCGAGCCGAGGACCTGGGCGTCGCGGCCCACCGGTGAACCGAGCACGATCGGGTTGCCCTGCCACGGCCACGCGGTCGGGGGCGGTGAGGTGCCACTGCCGGACAGTGCCTGCTCGACGGCCCGGGCGACGTCCGGGTCCCGGGCGTCGGCGCCCGGCGTCGATGCGGCGATCACCACCGAGTTGGCGTCGGTGACGACGACGGTGCCGCCGTACACGTCGGCGTAGCGTTCGAGGTCGGTCTCCAACTCGTTGAAGTGGCCGTCCTCCAACGCCCGCTCGGCAAGCACCGCGAAGCGGGTCACGTCGGTGAGGCGGCGGACGAAGACGTCCTGGGTGCGATCCTCGGCGTACGCATTGACCAGCGGCACCATCAGCGCGACCAGCAGCATGCCGAGCAGGGCGGCCGCCACCGTGACGAGTCGGCGCCTCACCCGCTCACGTCCCCTCGGCGCGAGCGGGAGCCACCCGGTAGCCGGTGCCGCGCACCGTCTCGATGAGCTCCGGCCGGCCGAGCTTCCCGCGCAGGCTTGCGACATGTACGTCGATCGTGCGGGAGGCGCCCACCCACGAGGTGTGCCAGATCGCCTCCATGATCGACTCCCGGGTGACCACGTCGCCATTGCCCTGCACCAGCAGGGCAAGCAGGTCCAGCTCCTTGGGCGCGAGCGCGACCGGCTCGTCGTCGACGTACGCCTGGCGGGCCCCGGTGTCGACCCGGATGCCGCCGAACTCCGCGCGCTCGGAGACCGTACGCCGACCGCTGCGGCGCATCACCGCCTCGATCCGCGCCATCAGCTCGGCGAGCCGGTAGGGCTTGGTGACGTAGTCGTCGACCCCGGCACGCAGTGCGGCCACGACACTGGACTCCTCGCGGCGGGCGGTGACCGCGATGATCGGCACGGGGTTCACCTCGCGGATCTGGCGGCACAGGGCGAAGCCGTCCTGGTCGGGGAGCCCCATGTCGAGCAGGATCAGGTCGGCGGCCGCATGCATCGTCATCGCCTGGGCCGCGGTCGCCGCCCGGTCGACGATCAGGTTGGCCCGTTGCAGGGCCGGTTCGAGGGCGGCGACCACTCGGTCGTCGTCCTCGACGAGAAGGATGCGCATGGGTCCTCAGGAGGGATCGGAGCGGCGTACCTCAAGGCTCTGTAAAGTCTCGCAGCCAAGTGTGGATGTGACGTGGTTCACGTCCATACGTTACCCAGCATGCCTACCCCAACCGCCACCCCCCGCGACCGCACGGACGGCCTCGAGCTGTCCGCCGCCGACGCCGAGAAGCTGGCCGCAGAGTTCGACGAGGAGCGGCCCGGCCGACGGCTGTCGCTGCGGGTCGACCGGTTGGTCAACCTCTGGTGCTTCCTGGTCGCCCTGTTCGTGCTCAAGCAGGTGTTCTGGCCGCTGACCCTGGGCAGCCAGTACTACCTCGTGCTGTTCCTGGCCACCACGCTCCCGCTGGCCTTCGTCTGCTACCGGTTCCGGGCCTCACGACACGACCCGATCGAGGCGCTCAACGCCACCGAACGCAACGACAACCCGGGCATCGTCGACTGGGCCCTGGCGTTGATCACCCTGGTGGTCGGGCTCTATCCGGTGCTGCCGATCGCGCAGACGTCGTACGGGTTCGGTGGCTACGAAGGCTTCCTCGACCGGCAGGGATCACTGCTCGACCTCGACATCGCGGCCGGCCTGCTGCTCATGGTGCTGGTGCTCGAGGCCACGCGCCGCACCACCGGCCTGGTCCTGCCCGCCGTCTGCCTGGTCTTCTTCGCCTACGCCTACTACGGCGGCTACCTGCCGATCCACTGGACCATCTCGCACATGGGCCTGAACATCGACCAGATCGTCAACGCCCTCTACAACGAGGCGAGCGGATTCTTCGGGGTGCCGCTCGACGTCGCCGCGACGTACATCGTGCTGTTCACGATCTACGGCGCCGTCCTCGAGCGGATGGGCGCCGGCCGGTTCTTCGTCGAGTTCGCGTTCTCGCTCTTCCGCAAGTCCTCCACCGCGCCGGGGCGCACCGTGGCCACCTCGGGCTTCCTGCTCGGCACCGTCTCCGGCTCCGGTACGGCGACCGCGGTCACCCTCGGCTCGTTCGCCTGGCCGATCCTCAAGCGGGCCGGCTACCCCAAGGAGTCCGCCGGTGGCATGCTGGCCGCCTCCGGCATCGGCGCGATCCTCTCGCCGCCGACCATGGGTGCTGCCGCGTTCATCATCGCGGAGTACCTCAGCGTCTCCTACATCACCGTGCTCGGCTGGGCGATCGTGCCCACCCTGCTCTACTACGTCGGCATCTTCATCGCCGTCGAGATCGACGCCCGGCGCTTCGGCGCGAAGCGGGTCGAGCTGGCGATCGGCAGCCCCTGGCAGCTGCTGGCCCGCTCCGGCTACCACTTCCTCAGCCTGGGCGTGATCATCTTCTTCCTCGCCATCGACGTGCCGCCGTTCAAGGCCGTCGTCTACGCCACGCTGGTCGCCGCGGCCTTCGGCCTGGCCGAGGCGTTCCTCTCCCGCCGCCCGGTGGTCAGCGGGTTCAGTGAGACCGACGAGGGCCCCGGTGAGCGGATGGAGCTGAAGGCCTCGCTGGTCAACTTCGTCTCCCGCCTGTACGGCGCCCTGGCCGGCGGCATCCGCTCCGGACTGCCGGTGATCGCCGTCTGCGCGGCGGCCGGTGTCATCACCTCCACCATCGCCAAGACCGGTCTCGGCCAGGTGCTGGCCGACTTCCTGGTGCAGGCGGCCGAGGCGATCGCGCCGAACCACGCCGTGCTGATCCTGCTGTCGGCGATCTTCTCCGCCATCGCGATCCTGATCCTGGGCCTGGCCGTGCCGGTCACCGCGTCGTTCATCCTCAGCTGGGTGGTCATCGGCCCGGCCCTGATCTCGCTGGGGGTCGGCGCCCCCGAGGTGGCGATGTTCATCTTCTACTACGCCGTGCTCTCGGAGGTCTCCCCGCCGACGGCGCTGGCCGCGGTCGCGTCCGCCGCCATCACCGGCGGCAAGGTGATCCCGACGATGATGCAGGCCTGCAAGTACACCCTGCCGGCCTTCCTGGCACCGCTCGCGTTCGTGGTCACCGACAACGGGTCGCTGCTGCTCGGCCGGGGGAGCCTGGCCGGCGTCGTCGGTGCCACGGTGGTCTGCTGCCTCGCCGTCGCCGGGCTCGCCGTCGCCACCACCGGGTGGATGTTCGGCCCCACCCGCCTCGTCGAACGGCTCCTGTGCCTCGCCGCCGCGCTGCTGCTGCTCTACCTCGAGCCGCTCTCGATGATCGCCGGCGGCGTCGTGCTGGCCGTCGCCGTACTGCTCCACCTGGCGGTGCGTGGGCGCGACCGCACCGCAGAGCCCGCCCCACAGTCCTGAGCATCCCCATTCCCGCCCACGCGTCACCTTCCCTCCGTCCCACCCCATCAGAGAAACGGTCACTCCCATGAAGAAGCAGAAGAAGCTCGCCCTCCTCACCGCCGGCATCGCCACCGCCGCCCTGACCCTGGCCGCATGCGGTGGTCAACAGGCCGGGGACGAAGCCGGCAGCGGAGCCGACGAGTCCAGCTGTGACGCCGGCGAAGGGCGCCTCAGCATCGCCACCGGCAACTCCACGGGCGTCTACTTCGTGGTCGGCGGCGGCCTCGCCAAGCTGATCAACGACGAGACCGACGTGCAGGCCACCTCCGCGGAGACCGGGGCGTCGGTGCAGAACATCCAGCAGCTGGTCGAGGGCGACTACGACGTGGCGTTCTCGCTGGCCGACACCGCTGCCGACGCGGTCAACGGCGAAGGTGACTTCGACTCGGCCGAAGACGTGTCGACGATCGGTCGCATCTACTCCAACTACACCCAGATCGTGGTGCGCACGGACTCCGGCATCGACTCGGTGGCCGACTTCAAGGGCAAGCGGATCTCGACAGGCTCGCCGCAGTCCGGCACCGAGGTGATCGCCAACAAGCTGATCGAGGCCGCCGGGTTGAAGACCAGCGACGTCAAGGCCCAGCGCCTCGACCTGACCAAGACCATCGACGGCATGAAGGACGGCAGCATCGACGGCCTCGTGTGGTCCGGTGGCATCCCGACCCCGGCGCTGACCGACCTGGTCACCTCGGTCGGTGACGACGTGAAGTTCCTCGACGCCACACCGCTGCTGCCGAAGCTGAAGAAGATCAACCAGGTCTACGAGGCCGGCACCGTGCCCGCCGCCACCTACGAGCTCGACAAGGACGTCCCGTCGATCGTGGTGCCCAACCTGCTGATGGTCCGCAACGACATGCGCGACAACCTGGCCTGCGCGCTGACCACCCTGGTCTTCGGCGAGACCGACAAGCTGGTCGACGTCCACCCGGCGGCCAAGGAGATCGCGTTGGAGAACGGTGAGAAGAGCGACCCCGTGCCGGTGCACCCCGGTTCCGAGCGCGCCTTCGCCGACCTCGCGAAGTAGCGCCCGGCCCGACCGTTCCGCATGACCCCCCCACCGATCCCGCCCAGGAGAGACCCCGTGAACGACCACCCCACCACCGCCGTGTCGAAGGCATCCATGACGCCGCTCCAGTTCTTCGACACCGACGCGTTGCTCTCGGAGGAGGATGTCGCGATCCGCGACACGGTGCGCAAGTACGTCGAGTCGAAGGTGAAGCCGCAGCTGGCTGGTTGGTATGAGTCGGCGTCGATTCCGGCCCGTGAGCTGGCCAAGGAGCTCGGGTCGTTGGGTGTGTTGGGAATGCATCTGGAGGGTTATGGGTGTGCGGGTNTTGCGGTCGTTGGTGTCGGTGCAGGGGTCGTTGGCGATGTTCGCGATCTGGAAGCACGGGTCGCAGGAGCAGAAGCTGGCGTGGTTGCCACGGATGGCTGCTGGTGAGGCGATCGGGTGTTTCGGGTTGACCGAGCCGGGGTTCGGGTCGAATCCGGGTGGGATGGTGACCCGGGCGAGGCGGGACGGCACG
>NZ_LMSQ01000018.1:998905-999067 GCF_001429525.1 Nocardioides sp. Soil796 | reverse complement strand
GTTGCCTGCGGATGCGGTGTTGCCGGGTGTGGTGGGTCTGTCGGGTCCGTTGTCGTGTCTGAATGAGGCGCGGTTCGGGATCGTGTTCGGGGCGTTGGGGGCGGCGCGGGACTGTCTGGAGACGGCGATCGCGTACTCGCGGGAGCGGGAGATCTTCGACAG
>NZ_LMSQ01000018.1:959494-998822 GCF_001429525.1 Nocardioides sp. Soil796 | reverse complement strand
GCACCAGTTGATCATCGGCCAGGCCGTCACCGGCGAGTCGGCCTACCGGTGACCGATCAGGACTCCGCCGGAGCCCTGGCGGGCGTGCGCATCGCCGACTTCAGCAGGGTGCTCGCCGCGCCGTACGCCACCATGCTGCTCGCGGACCTCGGCGCCGAGGTGATCAAGGTCGAGCGGCCCGACGGCGGCGACGAGACCCGGGCCTGGGGGCCGCCGTGGCACGAGGGCGAGTCGACGTACTTCCTGTCGGTGAACCGCAACAAGGACACCGTGGTGATCGACCTGCGCACCGAGGAAGGGCAGGGACAGGCGCGGGACCTGGTGGCCTCCTGCGACGTCCTGATCGAGAACTTCCGGACGGGCACGATGGAGAAGTTCGGCCTCGGGTACGACGACCTGGCGGCAGAGCACCCCGGGCTCGTCTACTGCTCGGTGACCGGGTTCGGCTCGGGCGCGGGCGCCGACCTGCCCGGCTACGACCTCGTGGTCCAGGCCGTCGGTGGGCTGATGAGCTTGACCGGTGACGCGGACTCCGGACCGATGAAGGCCGGTGTCGCACTGGTCGACGTGATCACCGGGCTGCACGCCACGATCGGGATCCAGGCCGCCCTCGTGCACCGGGCCGGCTCCGGTGTCGGGCAGCGGGTCGAGGTGAACCTGCTGTCCTCGTTGCTCTCCGCGCTGACCAACCAGGCCTCGGCACACGTCACGACCGGGGCTGTGCCGAAGGCGATGGGCAACAAGCATCCGAGCATCGCGCCGTACGAAGTGTTCGCCACGGCCGACCGTCCGCTGGCCGTCGCGGCCGCCAACGACAAGCTGTTCCGCAACCTGGCCGTCGCGCTGGAGCGTGACGCCCTGGCCGAGGACCCGCGCTTCGCGACCAACTCCGCGCGGGTGGCGCACCGTGACGTGCTCGTCGCCGAGCTCGAGGACCGGTTGCGCGAGGAGTCCGCCGACCACTGGTTCGCCACCCTGTCCGCGTGCGGGGTTCCGTGCGGGCCGATCAACGACCTCGCCCAGGCGGTGGCGCTGGCCGAGTCGCTGGGTCTCGACCCGGTCGTGGAGGTCGGCGGCCCGGGGCGGAGCAGTCCCGTCCGTCAGGTGGCGCACCCGATCCGGATGTCACGGACGCCCGCGACGTACCGCGTCGCGCCACCCGTCCTCCCGGTGGCGCCGGGGGAGTAGGCAGCCGATCAGGCCCGGTCGTCGGCGATCAGACGGTTCAGTGCGGCGGGTACGTCGAGCACCGAGCCGATCGCCGCGACCCGGGCGCCACTGTCACGGGCCAGCCGCTGGGCCTCGTCATCGTCGTCCGCCGGGGCCAGGATCACCAGCTCGTCGAGGCCCCGGGCGACCCGGGTGACGTCGGCGTCGTCGGTGTCGCGGCAGTCGGAGAGCAGGAGCACCACCCGACGCCGGGCCCGGGCGCCGGCCAGCTGCACCTGTGCCTCACGCAGCGCGTCGGCCAGGGCGGTCGTGCCGTGGCCGCGCAGGGCGAGGATCCGCTCGACGGTCCGGGTCGGCGTGCTGGCATCCGCGATCCGCTTCAGTGCGGTGGTCCTGGCCGCGAACGCCAGGACGGCATGCTCCTCGGGGGCGAACGTCAGGCACGCGGCACCGGCCACCGCGGCCGTGGTCAGCCGGGCACCGTTCATCGATCCCGAGTGGTCGATCACCAGGCACAGGGCCAGCTCCGGTCGCGCCCAGTCCACCGCCGACATCTCCTCGAGCGAGGGCATCCGCGCCTCCGCGCGGGCCCCGACGATCGCATCCATCGAACGCTCGATGTCGAGGTCGCCACTGCGATGGGCCGGCACCGTGCGAGGTCTCGAGACCCCGCGGTTGCGCGGGATGCCGCGACGGGTCTGGTCGAGGATCAGCCGCGGTGCCAGGCGGCGTACGGCGGCCCGCAGGCCCTCGTCCGTGGCGTGCGACATCTCGACCAGCAGCGTCAGGGTGTCGTCCGGGTCGTTGCGCAGGGCGTCGTCGAGCGCCTCGAGGTCGAGCTCACCGACCTCGGGGGAGAGCTCGGCGAACGTCGGGAACTTGTCGAGCTCGGCCCGCCCGGTCGTGCGCGGCGCCGACTTGCGCTGACGTGACTCCGGGGTGCTGGACGCTGGGGGTGAGCCCGCCGACGGCGGCGGGCTCAGGGTTCCCCCGGCGACCCCGGGGACGCGTCGGAGTCGGAGGCCGGGTCGCGGTCCGACTCGCTCGGTTCCGCACCGAAGACCGCGACGTACAACGCGGTGACGACCTGCTCGGGCGTGCGGTCGCAGCCGTCGTGCAGTCGGATCCGTCCGGACAGCGCGGCCTTGGCGGCGGCCAGCCCGACGTGCCAGTCGTCGGTGGTGGTGCCGCGCAAGCGGGCCAGCTCGACGGACAGGCGGGCGACGTCGATCGCGCCGCGCACCGACGACCCGAAGCGGATGTCGTCGTGGTCGCGCGTGCTGCGGACCAGCTCGACGACCCGGGCGCGCCAGGTCGGGTCGATGTCGCGGGTGCGCAGGCCGACGATCTCCTGCTCGGCCTCGGCGGTCTGGTAGTCCATCGAGATGCGGCAGGTGCGGTCGTAGAGCGCGCCCGAGACCCGCGCCGTACCGACCGCGTCGAACGGGTTCATCGCCGCGACGAGGGCGAAGCCCGGCGCCGCCGCGACCCGACCCAGGCGGGGCACGGTGATCTCGAGCTCGGACATCGCGGTCAGCAGGACGTTGAGGGTCTCCTCCGGGATCCGGTTGAGCTCCTCGACGTAGAGCAGCCCGCCCGTGCGCATCGCCTCGAGCAGCGGCCCGTCGGCGAAGATGTCCGGCACGTAGCCCTTGGTCAGCACCAACGCCGGGTCGAAGTGTCCGATCAGGCGCGCCGGGGTGAGCTCGGCGTTGCCCTCGACCATCACGAAGGCGATCCGGCGCCCGGTCGCGACCTGCCGCAGCAGGGTCGACTTGCCGGTCCCCGGCGGCCCCTCGAGCAGCACGTGGGCGCCGCTGAGCAGGGCCGCCTCGAGCAGCTCCGCCTCGGCGGCGCGCTCGATGACCTCCGTGGGTCCGGCATCGGCGACCGGGCCCACGGAGGACGTGTGTGTCACGGGAAGCGCCACCTCAGTCGTGGCTGTGGACGACGACACCGCGGACGTTCTTGCCGGCGAGCAGGTCGTCGTACCCCTCATTGACCTGGTCGAGCGTGTAGGTGCGGGTGATGATCTCGTCGAGCTTGATGTCACCGCTCTGGTAGAGCCCGAGGATCCTGGGGATGTCGGTCGTCGGGTTGCAGTCGCCGAACAGGCTGCCCTTCAGCGACTTGCGGAAGAGCGTCATGATCGAGCCGGGCAGCTCGATGGTCTGCTCCTCGAGCTTGTTGAGGCCGGTGAGCACCACCACGCCACCCTTGCCGACCGCGTTGAAGCCACCGGCCACGATCTCGGAGGTCATCAGGCCGGGCGTGAGGATGGCCGAGTCGGCCATCTGGCCACGGGTCATGTCGGTCAGCGCCTCCATGGCCTCGTCGGTGCTCGCGAAGCTGTGCGTGGCGCCGAGCTCCATCGCCTTCTCGCGCTTGTTCTCCAGCGGGTCGATGGCGATGATGTTCTTCGCTCCGGCGAGACGCGCGCCCTGGACGGCGTTGATGCCGATGCCGCCGACACCGACGACAAGGACGGTCTCGCCGGCCTTCACGTTCGCCGTGTTCACCGCGGCACCCCAGCCCGTGGGTACGCCGCACCCGACGAGAACCGCCTTCTCGAGCGGCAGGTCGTCGTCGACCTTGACGCACGAGTTCTGGTGGATGACGCCGTACTGGCTGAACGTGCCGAGCATGCACATCGCGCCGTACTCACCGCGGGGGCCGGTGATCGGGAAACGCTCGCCGGGCAGGTAGCCCTCGAGGATCGTCGCGCCCATGTCGCAGATGGACTGCTGGCCGTTGGCGCAGTAGCGGCAGCTGCCGCAGTTCGGGATGAAGGAGCAGACCACGTGGTCGCCCACCTTCACGCGGGTCACGCCGGGGCCGACCTCCTGGATGATCCCGGCGCCCTCGTGCCCGAGCACCATCGGCAGCCGGGCCTCGAGGTCGCCGTGCGCGACGTGTACGTCGGAGTGGCACAGGCCGGCGTGCGTGTACTGGATCAGCACCTCGCCCTCGCGCGGCTTGTCGAGGGTCAGCTCCTCGATCTCGATCGGCTTGCCGGCTTCGATGACGACTGCGGCCTGGGTCTTCATGGGTTTCTCCTCGGGGCTGGGTGGTCCTCTCACCGTCGCACCCGTCGCCGCGGCCGGGTGTTCAAGAACTGGACAGCCAACCCTTCTCCAACCGGCGCATGATGTCGTGACGGAAGTCACAGATCCTGGAAGGGCACGACACGATGTCGCAGAGCGCAACGACGTACGACGAGGTTCCCGGCGCCCGCCCGGACATCGCCGCCTCCTGGCGCCGGGCCAGCCTGGCCGGGGTCGAGCACACCGGCCCCTTCGTCCGCCTCGTCCCGCGCGACATCGACCACAACAGCTCGCTCCTGGTGGGCGCCGGCCCGGTGCTCGACCAGCTGGAGACCAGCCTGACTGGCACTGGCTTCTCGACGATCCTTGGAGACCGCGAGTGCCGCATCGTGAGGCGCTGGGACGACGACGCACGCACGCGGGACAGCCTCGACGCCCTCAACATCCGTGAGGGTGCCAGCATGCTCGAGGACACCATCGGGACCAACGCCCTCGGCACGGTCTTCGAGACCCGCCACCCGGTCCTGATCCACGGGTCGGAGCACTTCGTGGAGACCCTGCGACGGTTCAGCTGCTACGGGCACCCGATCCGGCACCCGCTGACCCGCCGGATCGAGGGCGTCCTCGACATCTCCGCCCTGGTCGCGACCGCCAGCCCACTGCTCCCGCCGATCATCGCCCGCGCGGTGCACGACATCGAGCAACGCCTCCTCGGTGGCAGCCGCATCTCGGAGAAGAGCCTGCTGGCTGCCTTCCAGGAGGCCTCGGGGCACTGCCGTGGCGCAGTCCTGGCCATCGGCGAGGACGTGGTGATGAGCAACCAGGCCGCCTCGGACCTGCTCAGTCCCTCCGACATCGCGCTGCTGCGGGTGCTCGCGGAAGATCCGCCGACTCGGGGTGGCAGCGCCCTGCGCCTCACCCTCGAGACGGGCCGCTCCGCGGACGTGACGGTCACCCCGGTGCCGGGTGCCCGACGCGGCGTGCTGCTCAAGGTGGTCGAGCACGCGACGGGGCCGCACCTGACCCCGGCGGCCATCTCGTCCTCCGGCCATCCGCGGGCCTCCGCTCCGACCCTGGTCTCGGGCCCGCCCGGCAGCGGCCGGTCGACCCGGGCCCGCGCGCTCGCCGCCCTGCCGACGAAGGTGCTCCGTGCAGCGACCGCCCTCCTCGAGGGCGAGGTCGCGTGGGCGAGGGACTTCGAGAGTGCGATGAAGCGCACCGTGGGGTCGGTCGTCGTCGACGGGATCGACCTGCTCAGCGACGAGCTCCTCGACCTCGTGATCGAAGGGGTCGACCGGAGGCCCCGGCCGCAGGTGATCCTGACCAGTGGTCCTGTCGACTCGTTGACCGGACGGGCCGTCACCCTGGCCGGCACCGCGACCGTGCGCGAGGAGCTGGCCCCGCTGGGGTCACGACGCAACGAGATCCCGGACCTGGCCACCTCGATGATTCGCGACGTGGCCGCCAACGACTCGGTGCACCTGACACCCGGGGCCCTGCACGCGCTGGCCGCGCACGACTGGCCCGGCAACCTGCGTGAGCTGAAGGCGGTGATCGGTCACGCGGTCTCGCGCCGGTCGTGCGGAGGGATCGCCCTGACCGACCTGCCCGAGGGCTACCGCCTGACCACCCCCGCCCGGCAGCTCACCGCCCTCGACCGCGCCGAACGCGACGCCATCGTCGTCGCACTGCGCGCGGCCGGCGGGAACAAGGTGCAGGCCGCGCGAGAGCTCGGCGTCTCGCGGACGACGCTCTACGCCAGGATCCGGCAGCTGCGCATCGAGCAATACTGAACCCTGGGTCGCCGACACCTGTCCAGAGACTGAACATCTGACGTGTCGATCCGTGGTCAGGCTGGGAGCCCGACATCCCCTGTCCCTCCCGAGGAGTGCCATGACCGTCATCGCAGACGTCGAGACCGATCTCGACCGCACCCGCTTCTTCATCAACGGCGAGTGGGTCGACCCGATCGGCTCCGAGAGCCACCGCGCACTGGAGGCCGCCACCGGCGAGGCACTCGGCACGGCGTCGCTCGGCACGGACGCCGACATCGACCGCGCGGTCAAGGCCGCCCGGGAGGCGCTCGACCACGGCCCCTGGGGTCGTACGACGGCCGCCGAGCGTGCGGCGTACATGCACAAGTTCGCCGACGCCCTCTCGAAGCGGGCCGAGGCGACCTCGACCCTGGTCAGCCGCGAGAACGGCATGCCGATCGGGCTGTCGACCGCCTTCAACGGCGCTGCCCCGGCCGGCCTGCTGCAGATGTATGCCGAGCAGATCAAGACGATGGACCTCGAGGAGGTCCGGCCCAGCGCGTCGGGCTCGACGATCGTGCGACGCGAGCCGGTCGGCGTGGTGGGCGCGATCGCGCCGTGGAACTACCCGCAGGTGCTGGCGATGATGAAGATCGCACCCGCCTTGGCTGCCGGCTGCACGATCGTGCTCAAGCCGTCGCCCGAGACGGCGCTCGACTCCTACGTGATGGGGGACGCCGCCCAGGAGGCCGGGCTCCCGCCCGGCGTGCTCAACATCGTGCTGGCCGACCGGGAGGCTGGCGCCTCGCTGGTCTCGCACCCGCTGGTCGACAAGATCGCCTTCACCGGCTCCACCGAGACCGGTCGGATCATCGGCGCGGAGTGCGGCCGACTCATCCGCCGGATGACCCTGGAGCTGGGAGGCAAGTCGGCGGCGATCTTCCTCGAGGACGGCGACGTCGACACCTTCCTCGGCGGCATCGGGATGGCGTCGTTCATGAACAACAGCCAGACCTGCACGACGCAGTCGCGGATCCTCGCGCCGCGTTCCCGCTACGCCGAGGTGGTCGACGCCCTGGCCGGCTGGACGAACTCGCAGACCGTCGGCAACCCGCTGGACCCGTCGGTCACCATCGGCCCGATGGCCAGCGAGAAGCACCTCGAGCGCGTGCTCGGCTACATCGACGTGGCGAAGAACAGCAACGCGCGCCTGGTCTCCGGTGGTGGTCGCCCGCAGGACCAGGACCGCGGCTGGTTCGTGCAGCCCACCGTCTTCGCCGACGTCGACAACCACGACCGCCTCGCCCGTGAGGAGGTCTTCGGCCCGGTGATGGCGGTGATCCCGTTCGACGACGACGCCGACGCGGTGCGGATCGCCAACGACTCCAACTACGGCCTGGGCGGCTCGGTCTGGAGCACCGACGAGGGGCGCGCCCTCGACGTCGCCCGCCAGGTGCGCACCGGCACGATCGGGCTGAACTACTACAACCTCGACCTCGGTGCGCCGTTCGGCGGCATGAAGGACTCCGGGATCGGGCGCGAGATGGGGCCCGAGGCGATCAACCCGTACCTCGAGTACAAGTCGATCTACGCGAGCGCCGACCACCTCGAGGGCTGACCCTCCGCCGGCGACGACGCCTCCTTCTCCGGGTCCTGCGGGCGCCCGTATGCTCGCGGGACACCGGAGAAGGAGTGTGCGTGACCCTCGACGTCGACGGCGACCTGTTCGACCTCGCCAACTCGCTCGCGGGACTCCTCGGGGCCCCGGTCACCATCGAGGACCGCGACACCATCGTGATCGCCTACTCCGGCGGCAACCAGGACGTCGACGAGGCGCGGATCGGCACGATCCTCGGCCGCCAGGTGCCGGTGCGCTACCGCGAGGCGATCGCCGCCACTGGTGTCTTCGAGAAGCTCCGGACGTCGGACGACGTGATCACCGTCGACCTCCCGGAGGAGCACATGGTCTCGCGTGCCGTGATCGCCGTACGCGACGAGGGCCGGCTGGCCGGCTCGATCTGGGCGGCCATCCCCGGCGGGCCGTCCGCGGCCCAGGCCGAGATCCTCCGCGCAGCCGCGCCCGTCGTGGCCGGCCGGCTGCGCGCCGAGGCCTCCCGGGCGGACCGCAACCGGCGTGAGCGGGTCGCGCTCCTCGACACGCTGCTCGGCGGGGGCGAGGAGGCCGAGGCCGTGGCCGCCGACCGCACGATGCGCGGCGACTGGGCGGTGGTGACGATCCGGAGCGCCGACGACGAAGCGCTCCACCAGGCCGCCGGACCCTTGACGCTGCACCTGGCCGCCATCGCGCCCGGCGCGCTCAGTGCACCGCAGGACCGCAGCATCCGCGGTGTCCTCCCGGCCGGCTCGGCCGCTCGCATCCTCGGCGACTTCCTGCGTCGCTTCGGGGCCCGCGACCGGCTGGCGGTCGGCATCGGCACGCCGGTGGGCCAGGTCGCCGACCTTCCCGAGTCGCGGGTGGTTGCGGACCAGGTTGCCGACGCGCTCGTACGACGCGGGCGGGTCGGTGTGGTCGCCTCGCTCGACGACGTCTTCGCCGACGTGCTGGTCGACCGGCTCGAGGGTTTCCTCAACCTGCACAGGCGATCGAGCCCGTTGACCCGGCTCGCCGATCACGACCGCACGCACGAGGGCGGGTTGGTCGACGCGGTCCGCGCCTTCCTCGACACCGGCGAGATCAGCACGGCGGCCGAGGCGCTGACCGTGCACCCGAACACCGTGCGCAACCGCCTGCGCCGGGCCCGCGAGGCCTGCGGCGTCGACGTCGGTGACCCGGCGGTCCGGCTGGCGCTGATGATCGACCTGCGCGTGGTCCGCTGAGGTCGGTCCCGGCGTGACCGATCAGTCGATGACCGTGATGCGTCCCGCGTAGTCGGACGCGAGCCTGACGTACACCTCGGCGACGTAGTCCTGCCGGATCAGCAGCTGATCGGTGCGCAGGCGCTTCGCGTGCACGGGAAGGTCGGCTGGCGCGAGCTCGGCCAGGCTGGTCAGCGCCGTCGAGTAGTGCCCCACGATGCCCGCCGGCAGCAGGCGGGTCTCCACCGGGACCAGCTCGAGGGGGACGTCGAAGCGGACCACGTCGCAGGTCTCGCTGATCGCCGCCAGCTTGTCGACCGGCTCGCCACGGTGCGCCACGTAGAGCGGCCGGCACCCGGGGTGCAGCTCGCGGGCCGTGTCGATGAGCTCGCGCGCCACCTCGAGGGCGAGCGGCGCGTCCATCAGCCTGACCCGGGCGAAGCCCTGGCCCACGACGAGGACGAGCGAGGAGGACCGTCGCAGGTCGCGGTAGCGCGACTTGAGCCAGGTCCATTCGTTGGCGAGCACGGTGTCCCCGGGCGCGGAGCGCAGGGACTCGGCCATCGAGGTGAAGAACGTGACGTCCGGCTGCGGCATGAAGCCGTCGCGCTCGGCCGCCTCGGTCCACTCGAGGGGTTCGAAGCCCCCCTGCGACCGGTCGATGGCCAGTGTCGACGCGCCGTCGTCGAGCACCACGACGTCGGAGCCGGTCCGCCCGAGCAGCGACGCGACCCGCCACCCGGAGGTGTCGCGGTAGTCGCCGATGACCACCGTGTCGACGGTGCGCTCGTTGCGGGCGATCGCGACCATTTCCTCGGCCACGGGTCCGGTGCTCGGTCCGGGCTTGCGGAACCCGGTCGACTTGCGCAGGTGGAAGGTGAAGCCGCGCAGGTGCATCAGCACGTTCATCGTCGGCCGCAGCATCGACGGGTCCTCCTCCTGCATGGGCAGGAAGACGGTGCCCTTGGTGATGCCGTGCTCGCGGACGTACTCGAACAGCCCGAGGGCCTGGTACGGCGAACCGATCACGGCCAGGATGGAAGGCGTCACGCAGCGGGCCTCAGGTCCGGTCGACGGAGTCGTCGGTGCCCAGGGCGACGTACCGGTTGAGGGCCGCGATCCCGGTCTCGATCTCCGCCTTCCTGGTGTCCTTCGACCACGTGGTGACGTTGCGGGACAGCGCGGTGACCGCCCTGGACTGGGCGGTGGTGTCCTTCGACAGTGCGGTGACGCTCTTCGACACCTTGATGACGCGGCGGTCCGCGGAGGCGACTGCCCGTTCGGTGGCGGCGAACCGGGCCGCGGACTGGCGGGCGTAGCGCATCTGCTGGAGCAGGCCGAGGATCCCGAGGACCACGAGGACCCCGAGGAGTGCACCCACGGCCAGCTCGCCCAGGGCCTCGACGGCCACGGCGGAGACGACCACGACGACGAGCGCGGCGACCACCAGGATTGCCAGCCGTTGCTGCCTGTGGGCGCTCATCGCGGGCTCGAAGCGGTGGGAGTGGGAATCACGCGGACATGCTAGCGGTGGTGCCCACTGGCCCCCGGGCTCGCGGGCCATGGTGAACAATGGCGCGCGATGACTGACCATGCGACGAAGCGACGCGAGGCGCGCGCCGACATCCAGGCCCTCCGCGCGCTCGCGGTCGGCCTGGTCGTGGTCTATCACCTGTTCCCGAGCCGGCTGACCGGTGGCTTCATCGGCGTCGACACGTTCTTCGTGATCTCCGGGTTCCTGATCACCCTGCACCTGGTCGAGAAACCGCCCCGGGGAGGCCGCGACCTGCTCGCGTTCTGGGCCCGCCGGGCCCGTCGGCTGCTGCCTGCCTCCCTGACCGTGCTCGCGGCGACCCTGGGCGCGGCGTGGCTCTTCCTGCCGGAGACCCAGTGGGAGACCACCGCCGTCCACACACGCGCCGCGGCGCTCTACTACGCGAACTGGCAGCTGGCGGCCGACGTGGTCGACTACCTGGCCGCGGAGAACGAGCCCTCGCCGGTCCAGCACTTCTGGTCGCTCGGCGTCGAGGAGCAGTTCTACCTGGGCTGGCCCGTCCTGCTCCTCGCGCTCACCGTGCTCGTGCCGGTCGCCCACCGGCTGCGCGGCTACTGGCTGGGCCTGGGCGCGGTCGTGGTGGCCTCACTGGTCTGGTCGGTCCACCTCACCGCCTCCGAGCCGGCCGCGGCGTACTTCGTCACCTGGACCCGGCTGTGGGAGCTGGGTGCCGGTGGACTGCTCGCCCTCGCCGCCCCGACGGCCCGACGGTGGGCGGAGCAGCGCCCGCGGGGGGCCAACGCCGTCGCCGTGGCCGGCTGGTGCCTCATCCTCGTCACCGCGTTCCTCTACACCGACCGCACACCCTTCCCCGGCTGGCACGCGGCCCTGCCGGTGGTCGGCTCGGCCCTGGTCATCGCCGCCCACTCCCGGATGCGGGTGTACGACGTGCCGGGGGTGCAGTGGCTCGGTGACGTCTCCTACGCGGTCTACCTCTGGCACTGGCCGCTGATCGTCATCGCTCCCATCGCACTGAGCAAGGTGGCAGGGTCGCCCGAACGAGGGTCGCTCGACACGCTCCTGATCCTGGTCGCCACGCTGGTGCTCGCCGGGCTCACCAAGGTGCACATCGAGGACCGCTTCCGCACGCCCACCTGGTCGCGTCGGGCGGTGCCGAGCCTGGTGTCCGGTGGGGTCGGGATGGCTGTCGTCGTGGCGCTGGCCACCTCGCTCGTGGCGACGGTCAACGCGCAGCAGCGCGAGGACCGTACGGCGCTCGAGGCAATCCTCGACGGCAGCGACCCGTGCGCCGGCGCGGGTGCCCTCGACCCGGCGAGGTCGTGCCCGCCCAACGACAACACCGACCTGGTCCCGTCGCCCCTCCTGGCCAGCGAGGACTGGTCGGACGCCTACGACAAGCGCCCCGACGGCCGCAGCTGCTTCGCCGGTTCCTCCAGGTTCAAGGTGGTCGAGTGCACGTTCGGTGATCCCGACGGCACCGTCGACGTCGTCCTGGTCGGCAACTCCCACGCGGGCCAGTGGCTGCCCGCGCTGCAGTCGATCGCGGAGCGTCGCCACTGGAGGATCACGACCTACCTCGCGAGCATGTGCACCGCGGCGGACCTGCCGCAGTACTTCGACACGGAGGGCTCGACGGCCGGCTGCATCGACTGGACCAGGGAGGTCTCCGAGTCCGTCGCCCAGGACAAGCCCGACCTCGTGGTCTTCACGAACCGCACCGGCCGGCCCGCCCTCGACGAGACCTCCGTCGAGGAGAGCGCCCCGAAGTACACGGCCGGTTTCCGCAAGACCCTGGGCGTGCTCACCTCGACCGGTGTGCCGGTGGTCGTCATCCGCGACACCCCCATCCCGATCCAGGACGGCATCGACGACATTCCCGACTGCCTGGCCCTCCACGACGACGATCCCGCGGCGTGCTCGGGTCCGCGGGACGTGTGGGAGTCGGGGGACCCCAGCATCGCGGCCGCCCGGCAGCTCGCCGACCGCGGCGTCTCGATCGCGGACCTGACCGACTCGCTGTGCGACGAGACCACCTGCTGGGGTGCGATCGGCGGGGTGGTCGTCTATGCCGACGGGCACCACCTGACCAACACGTACTCCCACACGCTGGCTCCGCAGCTCGCGCCGTACCTCCTCAAGGCGCTGGGCCGACGCTGAGCCGGGCAGGTCAGGTGGCCGTGGTCAGCAGGTCGGCCAGGCCGGCGCCCACCACGGCCTCGACGAGCCGGAAGTCGTACTCGGTGTCGATGTTGAACGCCTGCGACTCGGGGATCTCGAGTGCCAGGAAGCTGCCCTCGTCGAGCCAGCTGTGCTCCAGCCGGCGGACGAAGTCAGCGCGCCACAGGTAGAAGTTGCCGTTGAGCTTCAGGAAGCTGCGTCCGGCGTCCTGTCGCCGCGTCACGCCGGCGGCCTCGGGGAAGGCCCGACGCAGGGTGCCGGAGGCGTCGACGTCGACGCCGGTCGACATCGGGTCGAACCCGGGCACGGACACGCTGACCACCCCGTCGGTCTCGGGGCGCGAGCCCAGCAGGTCGACGGCCTCGGCCAGGAGTGCCGGGTCCCGCAGCGGGCTGGTCGGTTCGAGCAGGAGCACGGCGTCGTACGGCCTGCCTTCGTCGGACTCGGCGAACGACAGGGCGTGCGCGATCACCGGCCCGGTCGGGGCCGTGTCGGAGGACAGCTCGGCGGGGCGGAGGAACGGGACGTCCGCGCCCAGGGACCGCGACACCGCCGCGATCTGCTCGTCGTCGGTGCTGACCAGGGTGCGGCGTACGGCGGGAACCGTGCGGGCCGCGGCGATCGAGTGGCCGACCAGGGGCACGCCGCCCAGCTCCATCAGGTTCTTGCCGGGCAGGCCGCGGGACCCACCTCGTGCGGGAACCACGGCCAGGATGCGCTCGATCAACTGGGACTCTCCGTTCCGGGACACCGGTTCGCGCCGCCGCGAGACCCGTCCGACCCCGACCCTATGATGGCCCTGCCACGGACCCGTGGCGCCCACGCCCCGATCGCTCGAGACGGAAGCCACGATGATCCACGCCGATGACCGCATCCCCCGGGCGGACGTCGGGTCGACGCTGCTCGAGGCCATCGCCGTCATCGACCGGGGAGCCCTCGGCATCTGCTGCCTGGTCGATGACATCGGCCGCCTGCAGGGCGTGCTGACCGACGGCGACACCCGGCGAGCGCTGATCGCGGGCCACCCGTTGACGGCGCCGGCGATCGACCACGCCACCGCCAGCCCCCACACGGTGGTCGCCGGCACCCCGCGCGCCCACGTGCTCGACCTGATGCACGCCTGGCGGGTCTCGGCCATCCCCGAGGTCGATGCCGCCGGCCTGGTGCACGGCGTCCACGCGCTCTCCGACGTCATCGGACCCCCCGACCTGCCCAACGTCGCCGTGATCATGGCCGGCGGCAAGGGCACCCGGCTCGGCGACCTCACCCGTCATGTCCCGAAGCCGCTGATGACGGTCGCCGGGCGCCCGATCATCGACTGGATCATCCTGGGGCTCGTCGGCGACGGCATCCGCAAGATCCACGTCAGCGTCAACCACCTCGCCGACCAGATCATCGACCATGTCGGCGACGGCAGGCGGCTGGGCGCCGAGGTCGGCTACCTCCGGGAGGATCCCGAGACCCCGCTGGGCACCGGTGGTTCGTTGGCACTCCTCCGAGACCGGCCCACCGAGCCGATGCTGGTGATGAACGGCGACCTCATGGTCGACTTCGACGCCCAGCAGCTGCTCCGGTTCCACACCCAGTCGCAGTCGCGGATCACCGTCGGCGTGCGTCAGTACTCCCACACCGTGCCGTTCGGGGTGGTCGAGCACGACGCCGAGCACCGCATCCAGCAGCTCGTCGAGAAGCCCGACCTGACGGTCTCGATCAACACCGGGGTCTACTGCATCGACCCTGACTTGATCGCGCTCGTCCCACCCGACACGATGAGCCACATGCCTGATCTCGTCCAGCGCTGCCTCGACGACGGTCAGCGGGTCTCTGCCTGGGAACTCTCCTCGGACTGGATCGATGTCGGAACCCCGGCGGACCTCGCCCGGGCGAAAGGAGCCGGATGAGCACGTTGGCCGAGTCCCTCGCGGGGCGCACCGTCCTGGTGACCGGATCGGACGGGTTCATCGGTAGCCACGTCGTCGAGGGCCTGATCGGCCTGGGTGCCCGGGTGAAGGCGTTCGCGCTCTACAACTCGTTCGGGTCACTGGGCTGGCTCGACAGCTCGAAGGTCTTCGCCGCCGCGGTCGAGTCCGGGCAGGCGGAGTTCGTCCTGGGCGACATCCGCGACGCCGAGCACGTCTCGGCCGCCGTCGAGGGTGTCGACGTGGTGCTCCACCTCGCCGCCCTCATCGCGATCCCCTACTCCTACGTGGCGCCGCGGTCGTACGTCGACACCAACGTCACCGGCACCCTCAACGTGCTCGAGGCCGTACGCCGCCACGGCACCCCACGGCTGGTGCACACCTCCACCTCGGAGGTCTACGGAACGCCGCAGACCGTGCCGATCACCGAGGAGCACGCGCTGCGCGGGCAGTCGCCGTACTCCGCCACGAAGATCGCGGCCGACAAGCTCGCCGAGTCCTACGCGCTCTCCTTCGACACCCCGGTCACGATCCTGCGGCCGTTCAACACCTTCGGCCCCCGCCAGTCGGCCCGGGCGGTCATCCCGACCGTCCTGGCCCAGCTGCTGGCCGGCGCCGAAGAGCTGCGCCTCGGCTCGATCACCCCCCAGCGCGACTTCACCTTCGTCACCGACACCGCACTCGGGTTCGCCCGCGCCGCCGTCGCCGACGTCACCCCCGGCACCACAGTCCAGCTCGGCACCGGTCGCACCGTGTCCATCGGCGAGGTCGTCGACATCGCCCGGCGGATCACCGGGTCGAGTGCCAAGGTCGTCGTCGAGGACGAACGGGTCCGCCCGGCAGGGTCCGAGGTCGAGATCCTGCTCTCCGACCCGAGCCTGGCCAAGGAGCTGATCGGCTGGACGCCGCAGGTGGACCTCGAGACCGGCCTGGAGCTCACCCGCGACTGGATCGCCGAGAACGTCGACCTCGCGACGGCTCACCGGTACCACCGATGACCGCACCTCGGGAGCCCAGCGCCCCGGGTGCGCCGGGAGCGGTCGGCACGATTCCGCTGGCCACGCCCAACGTCGGCGAGGCCGAGCGCAACGCCGTGCTCGCGGCAATCGACTCCGGCTTCGTGTCCTCCGTCGGGCCCGAGGTCACCCAGTTCGAGCAGGAGTTCGCCGAGCTGGTCGGGACCAGGCACGCCGTGGCCACGGCGAGCGGGACCGCCGCGCTGCACGTGGCCCTGCGCCTGGCCGGCGTCGGTCCGGGCGACGAGGTCTTCGTCTCCGACTTCACCTTCATCGGCTCGGCCAACCCGGTCGCCTACCTGGGTGCCGACGTCGTGCTGGTCGACTCCGAGCCCGACTCCTGGAACATGGACCCCGAGCTCCTCGAGCAGGAGCTGGACCGCCGTGCGCGGGCCGGTGAGGCCATGCCGCGCGCCATCGAGCTGGTCCACGTCCTCGGGCAGCCGGCCGCCGGACACCGCATCGCCGAGATCGCCCGACGCCACGGCATCGCGCTGGTCGAGGACGCCGCCGAGAGCCTCGGTGCCCGATGGGTCGACGACGACGGAGACGCCGTCCACACCGGCGCCCTCGGCCTGCTGGGTGCGTTCTCCTTCAACGGCAACAAGATCGTCACCGCGGGCGGCGGCGGCATGATCGTCACCGACGACGACGAGCTCGCCCGCCGCGCGCGCCACCTGACCACCCAGGCCAAGGTGCCCGACGTCGGCTACCTGCACGACGAGGTGGGCTACAACTACCGGCTCACCAACCTCGCCGCCGCGCTCGGCCTGGCCCAGCTGCGCCGGCTCGACGAGTTCGTGGCCGCCAAGCGTGACATCGCCGCACGTTACGACGCTGCGTTCGCCGATCTCCCGCTCACCCTGGGCCCCAGGGTGGCCGGCACCGAGTCGACGTACTGGCTCTACTCCGTCCTCGCCGCGGACCAACCCGGCCGCGACGCACTGCTCGAGCACCTCGCGCGGGAGGGTGTCGGAGCCCGCGCACTGTGGCGTCCGCTGCACCAGCAGCCGCCGTTCAGTGGCGCGCGCACGATCGGCGGCGACGTCGCCACCAGCCTGTTCGACCGTGGGCTGTCGCTGCCCTGCTCCACCGACCTGAGCGCCGACGACCACGCGCGCGTCGTGGCCGCGGTGCGGTCGTACTTCAGCTCCTGAGGCTCACCCGTCGACGAAGTGCTTGGCCCGGGCCGGAGGGTCCGCCACGACCACGTCGACGATGCGGCGGGCGGCCGTGCCGTCGCCGTACGGGTTGACCACGCGGGCGGCCCGTTGCCGGAAGCCGTCGTCGAGGACCTGCCGCAACGCGGCGCCGACGGCGGCCTCGCCCTCGTCCGACCAGAGGACGTTGTCGGACCGGAGCCGCCCCTGCTGGCGCAGCCCGACGTCGACGGCCGGTACGCCGACGGACGCCGCCTCGATCACGCCTGACGACGAGTTGCCGACCACCACGTCGCAGGACGCGAGGACGGCGGGGTAGCGCGGGCCCAGCGCCTCGACCACGAGCAGCCGCTCGTCACCCTGGAGGCGGGTCAACGCGGCCAGCACGTCGTCCCGGCCGGCATCCATGCCCGGGTGTGTCGCCACGACCGTGCCGCACACGTCGAGGGTGGCGCGCAGCGCCTCCTCGGCCCACCGGCCGATGTCGTGCGGGGCCGACGCGGTGGGCGGGTGGTAGGTGAACAGGGCCAGGGGGCGCCGCACCGGGACCCCGAGGAGTGCCTCCAGCTCGGCGTCGTCCAACCGGGTCCGTGCCGCGTAGCGGTCGAGCCCGGGCGCCCCGGTGACGTGGATGCGCTCAGGCTCCTCGCCGAGCCGGGCGACCCGCTCCGCGGCGTCCTGCGAGGCGACGCAGTGGACGTCGGCCAGCTTGGTGACGGCATGGCGGACCCGCTCGTCGATCGCCCCGCTGGTGACCTCGCCACCGTGCAGGTGCACGACCGGCACACCGGCCAGCACGAACGGCGGTACGACGTACAGCAGCTCCCACCTGTCACCCAGGACCACGAGGCGGTCCACCGGATGCTCGGCCACCACGCGACCGGCTCCGCTCGACAGGGCGGGACCGTGGCGCAGCTGGGCGGCCAGGTCGACCTCGTCGATCGGGGCGGCCAGGGCGATGACGGAGGAGACCGTGCCCTCGAGTCGGTCCGCCAGGCCGGCGGCGTCGAAGGCCAGGCCGGTGAGCACGACGGTCTCGACCTCGGGGCGGGACGTGAGCTCGGCCAGCACCGGCTGCAACGGCCCGAGGTCGGCACGTGTGCCGACGAAGACCGCGACCTTCACGCGAGCTCCACGTCGGCCGCGGTGATCGGGTCACCGGCACGGACCGGACGGATCACCCGGGCGCCGACGACCGCTGTGCTCGGCGCCAGGCCGTGCTCCGGGCGCAGGGTGACCGCGTCGTCGGGCACCAGCGTGTGTCCGGAGGGCAGGTCGCGCGCGGCGTGCCAGGAGCGGCGTACGAGCGTGGCGTTCTCGACCTCGGCGGGCATCCGTCGCTTCACGCCGTCGCCCAGGGACGCGAAGGCGTCGCGCACCGCGGTCACGTAGTCGGTGAGCTCGTCCGGCTCGAGGCTGGCCGCGTGGTCGGGTCCGGGCAGGGTGCGGTCGGTCGTCACGTGCTTCTCCAGCACGGTGGCGCCCAGCGCGACGGCGGCGACGGCACTGGTCAGCCCCAGCGTGTGGTCGGACCAGCCGACCGGCACCCCGTGCTTCGTGGCGAGCGCCGGGATGACCCGGAGGTTCGCCTCGTCGATCGGGGCGGGGTAGGCGGAGACGCAGTGCAGAAGGGTCACCGACGGTGCCGCGGAGGTGGCCTCGAGAGCTGCCGCGACCTCGGCCTCGTCGCCCATCCCGGTGGACACCAGCAGGGGCAGGCCCAGCTCGGCGAGGGCCCGGAGGAACGGGGTGTTGGTCAGCTCGCCCGACGAGGTCTTGATCGCGGCGACCCCGAGGTCGGCCAGCAGTTGGGCGCTGTCGAGGTCGAACGGCGTGCTCAGGAACGTGAGCCCTTCACCTTCGGCGTGGTCGCGGAGTCGCTCCCACGCCTCGGCCGGCAGGGTCAGCGCCGCGAGGAGCCCCGCCTGGTCCTCCGCGCCGCCCCGGTCCCGCTGGTAGGGGGTGGTCTGCGCGTGCGACGAGACCAGCAGGGCCGGGTCGAAGGTCTGGAACTTGACCGCGTCGGCACCGGACCGGGCGGCCACGTCGATGAGCTCGTGAGCGAGGGCCTCGTCGCCGTTGTGGTTGACGCCGGCCTCGGCGATCACCGTGAGCCGGTCGGCGGGCGGAAAGACTGGGCGCTCGTCGTTCATGACGGGGTCCTCTCGGTGCGGTGGCGTTCCACGGCGGGCACCCCGACGACGCAGGCATTCTCGGGGACGTCGCGGGTCACGACCGCCCCTGCGCCGATCACGGCATGGGCGCCCACGGTGACCCCCGGAAGGATCGTGGCCCCGGACCCGACGAACGTGCCGGCGCCCACGCTCGCCCCGCCGAGGACGACGGCGCCGGGCGCCACGTGGACCCCGTCACCGAGGGTCACGTCGTGCTCGACGACGGCCGCCGTGTTGACGATGACACCGCGTCCGACGCGGGCACCCGGGCCGACATGGGCGTGGTGCAGCACCACCGACGAGCCGCCGAGCGTGACGTCGGCGGACACGGTCGAGGTGCTGGCCGCTGCGGAGAACAACAGGTCGGGTGGCAGCTGGTCGATCACCTCGAGCCGACGGCGGTTCTCGCCGATCGTGACGACCAGGCGTCGGTCCTGCTGCTGGGCCAGCGCGATCGCGTCGGCGTCGGAGTCGAGGACGTCGACCGACCACTCCCGGGTCGAGACGCCCACGACGGCGACCAGCTCGGCCACTCCGAGCAGGGCGTGGGCGACGCTGGCCGCGTGGCCGCCGGCCCCCACGGAGATCCAGGGGGTCAGCACGGCAACGGGTTCGGACGACACGGCCCGAGTCTAGGGCCGGTGCCGAGGGTGTCGAGACGGCCTCGTTCCTCGGCCCGCTCGACCACCGCAGGGAGCGTTGGCCGATTGCACAAGGGAAGTGGCGGAACCGTGGAGGTTCGGGCAGCCCGGAGGGGCGTGGACTTCGCCAGACTCGTGGACATGGCTGAGCACCCTGAACACGTGGTCGTCGTCGGCGCCGGGATGGTCGGTCTCTCGACCGCCTGGTACCTCCAGCAGGAGGGCGTCAAGGTCACCGTCGTCGACCGGTACGGCGTGGCCGCCGGCTCCTCGTGGGGCAACGCCGGATGGCTCGCGCCCGCCCTGACCCTGCCGCTGCCGGAGCCGGCCATGCTCAGGACCGGCATCCTCGCGACGCTGAAGCCCGACTCCCCGGTCTACGTGCCGTTCCGCGCGGACCCGCGTCTCGTCCAGTTCCTCCTCGGCTTCGCCCGCCACTGCACGGAAGGTCACTGGGGCAAGGCGATCGAGGTCTTCAACCGGGCCAACGCCGGCGCCCTGGCGGCGTACGACGAGCTCACCGAGCACGACGGCACCGGACGCGTCGAGGAGCCGACCCTGAACGCCGAGCCGTTCCTGGCCGGCTTCGTCTCCGACGCGGACCGCGCCGTCCTGGTCGAGGAGTTCCGGCACGTCGCCCAGACCGGCGGCCTCACCGACTTCGAGCTGCTCGACGGCGACGACCTGCACACCCTGGAGCCGTCGCTCGGCAAGGTCGTCACGCACGGCGCCCGCCTGCACGGCCAGCGCTACCTCAACCCCGGTCGCTTCGTGCACGCCCTCGCCGAGGCGGTGCAGGCCCGCGGCGGCGAGATCGTCGACGGCCAGCAGGTCACCGGCGTGAGCCAGCGCGGTGCACGGGTGCTGGTGGCCAGCAGGGGCCGCGAGTCGATCGTCGCGGACGCCGTCGTGCTCGCCAACGGCAGCTGGCTAGGCGAGCTGGCCCGCCCCCACGGCGTGCGCAAGGTGGTGCAGGCCGGCCGCGGCTACAGCTTCACCGTGCACCCCGACCACGTGCCGACCGGTCCGGTCTACTTCCCGACCCAGCGGGTCGCGTGCACGCCGCTCGGCAAGCCCGAGGAGGGCCTGCGGGTGGCCGGCATGATGGAGTTCCGCAGCCCCGACGACCCGCTCGACCAGCGCCGCATCCAGGCCATCGTCGACGCGGCCACCCCGATGTTCACCGGTGTCGACTGGTCGCAGCGGCACGACGAGTGGGTCGGCTCGCGGCCGTGCACCACCGACGGCCTGCCGCTGGTCGGGGCCAGCCGCTCCGACCGGGTCTTCGTCGCCGGCGGTCACGGCATGTGGGGCGTGGCGCTGGGGCCGTTGACCGGCAAGCTGCTGGCCGGCCGGATCGCGGGCAGCTCCACCGCCGGTGACCGCGACCTGCTGAGCGCCTTCGACCCCCTGCGGAAGTAGCATCGGGGGAGTGACCCTCCCCGATCTCACTGGCGATCTCACCGGCGCCCAGCTCAGCGCGGCCGGTGTCGAACGCGCCGCCGACGTGCTGCGCCCGGTGGTCCGGCGTACGCCGTTGGAGCTGAGCGTGCGGCTCAGCGAACGGGCCGGTGTGCCCGTGCTGCTCAAGCGTGAGGACCAGCAGCTCTCCCGCTCCTACAAGATCCGCGGTGCGCACCACCTGATCGCCGGGCTCACTGACGCCGAGCGCGAACGCGGTGTGGTCTGCGCCAGTGCCGGCAACCACGGACAGGGTCTCGCACTGAGCTGCGCCACGTTGGGCATCCACGGGCGGGTCGTCGTACCCCAGAACACCCCGCGGCAGAAGCGGCAGCGCATCCTCGCGCTCGGTGAGGGCCTGGTCGAGCTGGTCATGGTCGGCAGCTCGTACGACGAGGCGAGCGCGGCCGCCCACGCCGACGCGGAGCAGTCCGGTGCGGTCTACGTGCACCCGTTCGACGACCCGCGCACGATCGTCGGGCAGGGCACCATCGGGCCCGAGCTGGTCGAGCAGGCCCTCGAGGCCGGCCACGATCTCGGCACCGTGGTGGTGCCGATCGGCGGCGGCGGACTCATCTCCGGCATCGCGCTGTGGCTGCGTGAGCGGCACCCCGACATCCGCATCGTCGGCGCCGAGCCCGCGGGGGCGGCCAGCATGAGCGCCGCACTGGGCCACGGGGCGCCGATCGGGCTGACCGAGCTCGACACCTTCATCGACGGCGCCGCGGTCGGCCGCGTGGGCGACCTGACCTACCCGATCGTGCGCGACCTGGTCGACGAGGTGGTGACCGTGCCCGAGGGGGCGGTGTGCACCGAGATGCTCGCGCTCTACCAGACCGAGGGCGTCATCGCGGAGCCCGCCGGTGCCCTGGCCAGCGCGGCCGTCTCCCGCATCGACGCGGGCGGCCGGGCGGTCGCGGCGATCGTGTCGGGCGGCAACAACGACGTCAGTCGCTACGCCGAGATCGTCGAGCGCTCGCTGCTCCACGAGGGGCTGCGGCACTACTTCCTGGTGACCTTCCCCCAGGAGCCTGGCGCGCTGCGGCACTTCCTCGAGGACGTCCTGATCGAGGGCGCGGACATCGTGGTCTTCGAGTACGTCAAGAAGAACAACCGCGAGACCGGGCCGGCCCTGGTCGGCATCGAGCTCGAGCGCGCCACCGATCTCGCCGAGCTGATGGAGCGCATGACGGCGAGCCCGTTGACCATCGAGCTGGTCCCGCCGGGGTCCCCGGTGTTCAGCTTCCTGCTCTGAGCCTCGCTGAGTTGCCCGAAGCCCTTGGCCTGCTCCCGGGAAGGGAGAAGACTGACCACTGAAGGGCGCGGTCTCGCGCCCCGGCGGTTCCGGCCAGGAAGGAGCGAACTGTGATGACAGGGATGCATGCGGGTGCGGGGGACCGGCTGATCGTGCACAGCGGGCACGTCGGCGAAGCGGAGCGTGAGGCGGAGATCCTCGAGGCGCGCGGATCGGAGGGCACCCCGCCCTTCCTCGTGCGCTGGACGGACGGGCACGAGTCACTCGTCTACCCGGGGCCGGACGCGCAGGTGCGGCCGGCAGGACAGGACCTGCCGCAGGAGTGACGGATGGTCAGGCCTCGTCGCCCGGAAGGTGCGGGTCGGCGAGGAGGTACTGCGCCAGCTTGCCGTCGTGGTCGCGGTCGTGCGGCTTGACCGGCTCGGGGATCATCCGGCCCTCGGTGGTGTCCCAGAAGTGGTCGACGCCCAGGCAGATGCGCCGGGCCACCTTGCCGGGCAGGCCGAGGTGCGGCACGTAGGGGTGGGGTCGCGTGGGCGAGTGCAGCTCCGCACCGTAGACGCGGTCGGCCAGGTCGGAGCGCGCCTCTGAGGTGGTGTGTTCGACGAGGGCGGTGACCACTTCCTCCTCGAGCGCCATGAACTCGTCGAAGCGCCGGTGCAGGTCGGCCCAGATGTCGTGCCACGGGCGGTGGATCGCGTGCGCCTCGCCGTACAGCTTGGCCTTGGTCTGGGCCATGGCGTACTCGAGGTCGCGGCTGGTGCGGGAGAACCGGTGGGCGACGTCGTTGCCGTCAGGCAGTCGCCGTCGTGCGGCCGGCACGAGCACGGCGTTCGCCGCGGCGAGGTGTCGGCTCGCGCTGGCCAGGAAGGTGTCCGTGGCAGGGAAGCGGTCGCGCGGCCTGTCGTGTGTCGGCTTGTGCCACTCAGCGGTGGAGAGCCGTTCGTCGAGGACGTCGTGCGTGGCCTTGATGCTGTGCAGAAGCTTGTCGTGCATGGCCGTCATCTCCAGGGTCCCGAGCGAGCATGCGCTGTGCTCCCTTCCAGTGTGCGTCGCCGTACGCCGGAAGGGAAGGCACAGGCGCAGTGCCCGGCCCGTGGGAACTCAGCCCTCTTCGAACTCGGCCTGCTCGAGGAACTCCGCGGCCACCTTCAGCAGCTGTACGGCGACCTCGGGGTCGAGGCCGGCCATGGTGACCTTCAGCCCGAGGTCGGAGCTCGGGTCGAGGTTCCAGTCCTCGTCGTCCTCGGCCGCCTGCGGCTGGCTGAAGTCGACCAGCTCGAGGAACATCCCCGGCTTCTCGCCACCGAGGGCGACGACGTGCAGCGACTCCGGGTCGCCGATGAACCGGGCTCCGACGCTGAGGGTTGCTTCGACTTCTTCTTCGTCGCTCATGGGTCCGCCTCCCGGACTCGAGGGTGTTTGTGAGGAGACTAGCGACGTTGCGAAACCGACCGTGGGAGACGTCGGTCGTCGAGCCCTGGGGGTTCGGTTGTCGAGCTTGTCGAGACACGGTTGTCGAGCTTGTCGAGACATAGAACGTGTTCTAGGTTGGCTCGCATGAGCACTGAACCCCTGCGCGTCGTCGGCTGGTCCACCGGAACGGTCGGCCGCCATGTCATCGCCGGCATCGACCGGCACCCCGATCTCGAGCTGGTCGGGGTCTGGGTCTCCGGTCCGGAGAAGGACGGCCAGGACGTCGGGCGACTGGCCGGGCTCGACCGCGACCTCGGCGTCACCGCGACCACCGACCGCGACGCGTTGATCGCGCTGGCGCCGGACGCGATCGTGCACACCGCGATGACCGACGACCGCATCTTCGAGGCGATCGAGGACCTCCAGGCATTCGTCGCGGCCGGCATCAACGTGGTCTCCAGCGGACCGGTGCTGCTGCAGTACCCGTACGGCGTGCTGTGGGACGAGGCGCTCAGCTCCCTCGAGAAGGCCTGCGCCGAGGGCGGTGCGAGCCTGCACGTCAACGGCATCGACCCGGGATTCGCCAACGACGTGCTGCCACTGGTGATGACGTCGCTCTCGCAGCGCATCGACCAGGTGAAGGTCAGCGAGATCGCCGACTACTCGACGTACTACCAACCCGTCGTCATGCGCGACATCTTCGGTTTCGGCAAGCCGGTCGACGCCGACGACGTGATGCTGTGGCAGCCCGGAATCCTCAGCATGGGTTGGGGATCCGTGGTCCGGCAGATCGCCGCCGGGCTCGGGGTCACGCTCGACGAGCCGCTCACCGAGACCGTCGACCGGCGTCCGGCGCCGGTCGACACCGAGACCGTCTCGGTCGACATCGCCGCCGGCACGATGGGGGCAGTGAGGTTCCAGGTCATCGGCCGCGTCGACGGCGAGGACAAGATCGTCCTCGAGCACATCACGCGCACCGCCGAGGACCAGGTGCCCGAGTGGCCGACCCCGCCCGAGGGTGGCGGCTGCTACCGCGTCGAGATCACCGGTCAGCCGATGATGAAGGTCGACTTCACGCACCGTGGTGAGGACGGCGACCACAACGTCTCGGGCATGGTCACCACCGCACAGCGTCTGGTGAACTCGGTGTCCTCCGTGGTCGCGGCGGAGCCCGGCATCGTCACCGCGCTGGACCTGCTCCACGTGACCGGCAAGGGGCTCGTCTCTTGAGCATCCTCGACAGGTTCACCGTCACCGACCACGTCGCGGTCGTCACCGGGGCCGGTCGCGGGATCGGTGCGGCCACCGCCGTCGCACTCGCACAGGCGGGCGCCGACGTGCTGATCGCGGCCCGGCACGCAGACCAGCTGGAGGCGGTCGCCGATCTGGTGCGTGGTGCGGGGCGCCGTGCGGTCGTCGTACCGGCGGACCTGTCGGACACCGACGCGGCCGCGGGCCTCGCGCAGGCGGCGTACGACGCGTTCGGCCGACTCGACATCGTGGTCAACAACGTCGGCGGCACCATCCCGAACGCCTTCCTCGACACCGACGTGGCCTACCTGGAGGAGGCGTTCCACTTCAACGTCAGCACGGCGCACGCGCTGAGCCGGGCGGCCGTGCCGCTGATGCTGACCGGTCCGCCGGAAGCGCAGAGGTCGATCGTCTCGATCAGCTCGATGATGGGGCGCGCGTCGGGTCGGGGCTACCTCGCCTACGGCACCGCCAAGGCGGCGCTGGCGCACTGGACCCGGCTGGCGGCCACCGACCTGGCCCCGCGCATCCGGGTCAACGGCGTCTTCGTCGGCTCGGTGATGACCAGCGCGCTGGAGTTCGTCGCCGGCGTGCCCGAGATGATGGAGCAGCTGGAGACCCGGACCCCGTTGGGCCGGGTGGGGGAGCCCGAGGACATCGCCGCCGGCGTCGTCTACCTGGCGTCGAGGGCCGGTCAGTACGTCACCGGGAAGCTGCTCGAGATCGACGGCGGCATCCAGCAGCCGAACCTCGATCTCGGTGTGCCGGACGTCACCTGAAGTGACCCGGCGGTACGTGACATGGTGGCCCGATGACTGACTGGACCGAGCCGGGAGCGTTCGAGGTCGCCCCCGGCGTGCACCGCATCCCGCTGCCCCTGCCGATGGACGGGCTGCGTGCGGTCAACGTCTACGCGATCGACACCGGCGACGGGCTGACCCTGATCGACGGCGGCTGGGCGATCGAGGAGTCGCGCACCCTGCTGGAGAAGTCACTGGCCTCGATCGACCGCCAGGTCTCCGACATCACCCGGTTCCTGGTCACGCACGTGCACCGCGACCACTACACGCAGGCCGTGACCGTGCGCCGTGAGTTCGGCTCGCACGTCTCGCTCGGCATCGGCGACAAGCCGACCCTCGACCTGATCCACGACCCCGACGTCGAGGAAGACCCGTACGTCGAGGTGCTGCGCACCTCCGGCGCGGGCCAGATGGCCACCGACTGGGGCACCTACACGGCCGAGATGACTCCCGACCTGACCCTGTGGGAGGCACCTGACACCTGGCTCAGCGGCGACCACGAGATCGCGGTCGGGCAGCGCACTCTCGAGGCGGTCTCGACGCCCGGTCACACCCAGGGCCACTACGTCTTCGCCGACCACGGCGACGGGCTGCTCTTCGCCGGCGACCACGTGCTGCCGACGATCACTCCCTCGATCGGCTTCGAGCCCAAGCTGGCCGGCCAGCCGCTCGGCGACTTCCTGAACTCGCTGGCGAAGGTGCGCGCGATGCCCGACCTGCGGCTGCTGCCCGCGCACGGTGCGGTCACCGGCTCGACCCATGCGCGGGTCGACGAGCTGACCGCACACCACGACGTACGACTCGACCTCTGTCGCGAAGCGGTCGCCGCCGAGCCGGCGTCGTCGTACGACGTGGCCGCCCGGCTGCCTTGGACCCGTCACGAGCGGAAGCTGAAGGACCTCGACCTCTTCAACTCGGCGCTGGCCACCCTCGAGACCCGGGCCCACCTCGAGCTGCTCGTCGCTCGCGGCGAGATGACCCGCACCCTCACCGACGGCGTCCACATCTACGCGATCCCCTGATGTAACGCGGGGTTACGGTCGCTCCACACGCGTTGTGACGCGTGCGAACCGTCAACAGCACCGCACAAGTCCGGACCCCTTCACAGGCTGACCCTTCACAGGCTGACCTGTCACAGATCCGGGACGGCCGGTGTCTTCATGGGCGAACGGGCTCCAGCAGGTGGGGCCCCGGGTCTCCGCAGGAGGAGCCATGCCCAGCAAGACGCCCAGCAAGACGACCAGCAAGACGACCAGCAACTTCCGGATCCCCAAGGCCGAGCTCGACGGCATCTACGGCCGGATGCTCAGCGGCTACGCCAAGCGGACGTACGGCGAGGTGCCCGACTTCGCCTACGTGATGTACCACCACAAGCCGTTGACCAAGGCGATCCTTTCGTTCGAGGGCAAGGTCGCGAAGTTCAGCGCCCTCGACCCCAACCTGAAGTCGTACGCCGAGATGGCCAGCGCGGCGATGATCGGGTGCAGCTGGTGCATGGACTTCGGCTACTTCATGGCCCACAACAAGGGGCTCGACGAGGCCAAGATCCGCCAGGTGCCGGTGTGGCGCGACAGCGACGTCTTCACCCCGCTCGAGCGCGACGTCCTGGAGTACGCCGAGGCGATGACCGCCACACCGCCCGAGGTCGACGACGAGATGGTCGACAACCTGCACCGCCAGCTGGGTGTCGAGGCCACCGTCGAGCTGACCGCGATGATCTCGTTGGAGAACATGCGCTCGCGCACCAACGCCGCGATGGGACTCGCCTCGCAGGGTTACTCGGACACGTGCGAACTGGCACCCTTGGCACGGTGAGACCACCCGTGAGCGATCCCTTCGTCGAGCACCGCAACCTGCTCTTCACGGTTGCCTACGAGATGCTCTCCTCGGCCGCCGACGCCGAGGACGTCGTCCAGGAGACGTGGCTGCGTTGGGCCGAGGTCGACCAGCCCGAGGTGCGCGACCCGCGGGCCTACCTGGTGCGGATCGCCACCCGGCAGGCACTCAACCGGATGCGCACGCTCGAGCGGCGCCGGGAGTCGTACGTCGGACCATGGCTGCCCGAGCCGTTGTTGACCACGCCCGACGTCGCCGATGACGTCGAGCTGGCCGACTCCGTCTCGACGGCGATGCTGATGGTGCTCGAGACGCTGAACCCCACCGAGCGCGCAGTGTTCGTGCTGCGGGAGGTCTTCGGTTTCGAGTACCCCGAGATCGCTGCCGCGGTCGACAAGTCGGAGCCGGCGGTGCGCCAGATCGCGAGCCGGGCCGGCAAGCACGTGCAGGCCCGACGCCCGCGGGCCGTCGTACCGGCGGACACCGAGAGCGTGCTGGAGCGGTTCATGGCGGCCGCGGCAGGCGGCGACCTCCAAGTCTTGATGGACGTGATGGCGCCCGACGTCGTCATGTTCAGCGACGGCGGCGGGCTCCGGCAGGCCGCACTGCGCCCGATCCACGGCCGCGACAAGGTGATGCGCTGGCTGGTCGGTGTGATGGGGCGCGACGCGGGTGTGATGACACTCGACACGGTGCAGGTCAACGGCCAGCCGGCGATCCGGTTCTTCCTCGATGGCGTGCTCGACGTGGTCGGCACAGTGCGGTTCGAGGACGGGGTGGTCACCGAGATGTACCTCGTGCGCAACCCGCACAAGCTGACCCGGGCCGACAAGGACGTCGTGCAGCTGAGCCGCTGAGGTCGTACGCCGGCACGTCCCGTCGGTCGAGCGCGCCGCCGGGCGGTCGTACGGCGGCACTTGTGCGGTGCTGCTGACGGTTCGCACGCGTCACGACGCGTGTGGAGCGACCGTAACCCCGCGTTACTCGGGGCGGGCGGGGCGTGGGGTAGATTCGGGAGCTCAAGAGACAGGGGAGCCCTCCGGCCAGCGAGCCGGGGAGCTGAGAGTGCGGGCCCAGCAGACCACGCTGGCCGCAGACCCTCAGGACCTGATCCGGTTAGCACCGGCGAAGGGAGTCGGAGATGAACCGCGCACTGCGCACCACCCTGGCCACGATCACGGCCCTGACGTTGACGGGCGCAGCGTCGTGCACGCTGCTGGCCGACGACGGGGACGACTCGGGCGAGACCAAGATCGAGGCGACCGACGGCGTCGACCCCGCCGACGCGATCGCCGGAACCACCGTCACGCTCGTCACCCACGACTCGTTCAACCTGCCGAAGAAGCTGATCCGCCAGTTCCAGAAGGACACCGGCGCCACGCTGAAGATCCGGCCCTCCGGTGACGCCGGCAAGCTGACCAACGCGCTGGCGCTGAGCCAGTCGAACCCGATCGGCGACGTGGCGTTCGGCGTCGACAACACCTTCGCCTCGCGCGCGGTCGACGAGGACGTCTTCGCGACGTACGCCGCAGAGCTGCCCGGCAGCGCGGAGAAGCTGCGCCTCGACGGCGACGCGGGGGACAAGCTCGCGCCGATCGACCAGGCCTCGGTCTGCGTCAACGTCGACACGGCCTGGTTCGAGAAGAACGACCAGGAGCCGCCGACCAGCCTCGACGACCTCACCGACCCGGCCTACAAGGACCTCACGGTGATCCCCGGCGCGGCCACCAGCTCGCCCGGTCTGGCCTTCCTGCTCGCCACGATCGCCGAGTACGGCGACGACTGGCCCGACTACTGGACGGACCTCGTCGGCAACGGCGCCGAGCTGACCGAGGGCTGGACCGACGCCTACTACGGCGGTTTCACCGGCGGTGGCGACGGCGACCGACCGATCGTGGTCTCGTACGACACCTCGCCCGCCTTCACCGTGGACAAGAAGACCGGCGAGACCACCACCGCGGCCCTGCTCGACACCTGCTTCCGCCAGGTGGAGTACGCCGGCGTGCTGGAGAACGCGAAGAACCCGGTCGGCGGCCAGGCCGTCGTCGACTGGCTGCTCAGCCCTGAGGTCCAGGCCGCGCTGCCCGACAACATGTACGTCTTCCCGGTCGACGACTCCGTCGCGCTGCCGAAGGAGTGGGCGAAGTTCGCGCAGCAGCCGACCGAGCCCTACGAGGTCTCCGCCGACGACATCTCCGAGCACCGCGCCGAGTGGCTGACCGAGTGGACGGACATCGTCAGTAGGTGAAGCGCCTCCTGACGCTCGCCGGGCTGGCCGCGCTGCCGGTCCTGGTGCTGGGTGTCTTCTTCGTGCTGCCGGTCACCGGCATGCTCGGGCAGGGGCTCTGGCCGGACGGCAGGTTCGCCCCCGGCGACGTGCTCGAGGTGCTGGCCCGGCCCCGGGTGCACCGGGTGCTGTGGTTCACCGTCTGGGTCGCGGCCACGGCCACGCTGGTGACGCTGCTCCTCGGCGTACCCACCGCCTATGCGCTGCACCGTCTGCGGGTGCCCGGCCGGAGCGTGGTCAGAGCGGCCTTCCTGGTGCCGTTCGTGCTGCCGACCGTGGTGGTCGGGATCGCCTTCGACCGGCTGGTCTCCACCGGCCCTCTCGAGGTGCTCGGCCTCGACGGGTCGCCGGTCACGATCATCGCGGCGATGGTGTTCTTCAACCTCGCGGTCGTCGTACGCACGGTCGGGGCGGCGTGGGAGGGACTCGACCCGCGACCCGGTGAGGCGGCCGCAGCGTTGGGCGCCTCCCCGTGGCAGGTGTTCCGGACCGCCACGTTCCCGGCGCTGCGCGGATCGGTCGTCTCCGCGGCCAGCGTCGTCTTCCTGTTCTGCTCGACCGCGTTCGGCATCGTGCTGGTGCTCGGCGGCCTGCGCTACTCGACCGTCGAGACCGAGATCTACCTGCTCACCACCAGCCTCTTCGACCTGCCCGCCGCAGCAGCCCTGTGCCTGTTGCAGCTGCTGGTGGTCACCGTGCTGCTCCTGCTCGCCGCCCGGGCCCGTTCGGCGCCGGGCCAGGCCGCCCGCCGTCGTGTCGAGCCCTCCCGGGTCAGGTTGTACGACGCCCCGGCGTTGCTCGCGACCGCACTCGGGCTGCTGCTCGTCGCGGTGCCGATCACCATGCTGGTCACCGGCTCGTTGCGGGTCGACGGGGCGTGGAGCCTGGCCAACTACCGGGCCCTCGACACGACCGGAGGCGACGGCCTCGTCGACGTCACGGTCGTCGAGGCGCTGGTCAACTCGCTGCGCACGGCCGTCGACGCGACCTGGATCGCGCTGCTCATCGGGGGACTGGTCGCGGTGATCGCGACCCGCCGCTCGCACGGCCCGGCCGAACGCCGGATCCGCGGACTGCTCGACGGCTTCTTCATGCTGCCGTTGGGGGTCTCGGCGGTCACCCTCGGCTTCGGCTTCCTGATCACCCTCGACGAACCCCCGGTCAACTTCCGCGAGTCGCCGCTGCTGGTGCCGATCGCGCAGGCCCTGGTGGCGATGCCGCTCGTGGTGCGCACGCTCGTCCCGGTGCTGGCCGGCATCGACGACCGCCAGCGCCAGGCCGCGCACTCGCTCGGCGCCTCCCCGCTGCGCGCACTGGTCACGATCGACCTGGCCGTGGTGTGGAAGCCACTGCTGGCCGCCGCCGGGTTCGCCTTCGCCATCTCGCTGGGGGAGTTCGGTGCGACCTCCTTCCTCTCGCGGGTCGACCACCCGACGCTGCCGGTGCTGATCTACCGCCTGCTCGGCCAGCCCGGCACGCACAACTACGGCATGGCGCTGGCGGCGGCCGTCGTACTCGCCCTGGCCACGGCGTCGGTGATGTTCGTCGTCGAGCGGCTCCGGGTGCCGGGCGTGGGAGGGTTCTGACGTGCTGTCCCTCCACCAGGTCACCGTGACGTACGGCGCCGCCGTCGCCGTCGACGACGTGTCCCTGGAGCTGTCGGCCGGCGAGGTGCTCGCGGTGCTCGGCCCGTCGGGCTGCGGCAAGTCGACACTGCTGCGCGCGGTCGCCGGCCTCGAGCCGGTCTCGGCAGGCCGCATCACGTTCGACGGTGGCGACCTCGCCGGGGTGCCGACCCACAAGCGCGGCTTCGCCCTGATGTTCCAGGACGGCCAGCTGTTCAACCACCAGAGTGTCGGCGCCAACGTCGGCTACGCGCTGCGCATCAGGCACCGGCCGCGCCGCGAGGTGGCCACCCGGGTCGAGGAGCTGCTCGAGCTGGTCGGCCTCGCCGGGTACGCCGACCGTGCCCCGGCCACCCTCTCCGGTGGTGAGCGGCAACGCGTCGCCCTGGCCCGTGCCCTCGCCGTCGAGCCGCGACTGCTGCTCCTCGACGAGCCGCTGAGCGCACTCGACAAGTCCCTGCGCGAGCGGTTGGCCCTCGACCTGCGCGAGATCCTCACCCGCGCCGGGACAACGGCCCTGTTCGTCACGCACGACCACGAGGAGGCGTTCGCGGTCGCCGACCGGATGGCGCTCATGCGTGCCGGACGACTGGTCCAGGACGGCACGCTGGCCGAGGTCTGGGAGCACCCCGCCGACTCGGAGGCCGCGTCGTTCCTGGGCTACCCCACCGTGCTCGACGGCTCGGCCGCCGACGCCGTACTCACCGCGGCAGGTCTTCCGGTCGGGGACGGCGTGGCGCTGCGCAGGTCGGCACTCCGGGTGTCCGCGGAAGGCCCGCTGCACGGCGTCGTGCTGTCGTCGCGGGTCACCCCGGACGCCGTACGCGTCGAGGTCGACGTGCCCGGGGTCGGTGTCGTGGCATCCGTCACGTCCGACGGCACCGCGCCCCCGTCGCCCGGGCAGGAAGTGCGTCTCGAGGTGGCGCGGAACCGGCTCGCGGTGATCCCGAGACGTTGATCGTCGGGGGCGGTCCCCTAGACTGCCCGCGTGTATCGCCGTGCCTACGTCCTCCTCGTCGGGGTCGCAACGTTGATGGGCGCCCTCGCTGTCTTCACGGCGATCAGCCTCGGAGAGCGTGTGGTCGACCCCGAGGGCTTCCTCGGTCCGTCGTGGCTGCGGTTGCCTCTCCTGGTCTTCGGGGCGTTGCTCCTCGACATGCTGCCGCGGACGCTGTGGCTCTCGAAGATGAAGCCCAAGGCGATGTGGCCGATCGTGATGGAGCGCTGGCACTCCCACTGGAACCGCGAGCGGCTCACGCTGGTGGTCCTGGGCCTGGTCTGCTTCTACATCACCTACGTCAGCTACCGGAACCTCAAGTCGTTCCTGCCGCAGGTGCTCGGCGTCGACTACAAGTTCGACCGGCCGCTGCACCTGCTCGACAAGGCGATCTTCTTCGGGCACGAGCCGGCCACCGTCCTGCACGCGGTGCTCGGCACCAACTACTCCGCGCACGTGCTCTCGACGATCTACCTGTGGTTCCTGCCGATGGTGCCGTTGGTGCTGACCGCCTGGCTGATCTGGTCGAAGAACCTCAGCTACGGCTACTGGTTCGCCACGTCGCAGTGCCTGGCCTGGAGCCTCGGCACGGCGTCGTACTACCTACTGCCGACGCTCGGCCCCGGCTTCGAGTACCGCTTCCTCTACACCGACCTCAGCCCGACAGGGGCGTCCCAACTGATGGAGGCGTTGTCCTACGGGCGCGTCGGCGTCTATTGGGGCGGGCGCGTCGATGCGGTGCAGTCTGTCGCGGGCTTCGCGAGCCTGCACTGCGCGATCACGCTGCTGGTGGCCCTGATGGTGCAGTACACGATCAAGGTCAAGTGGCTCAGCTGGGCGATGTGGATCAACTTCGGCATCACCGTCGTGGCCACCCTCTACTTCGGCTGGCACTACATCGCCGACGACGTCGCCGGTGTCGCGATCGCGGTGATCTCGTTCTACGTCGGTGGGCTGGCCTCCGGGCAGAAGTTCGACAGACACGGGTTGTCGAGCCATCCGACGACGACGACCTCGCAGATCCCCGTCGACAAGGACTGACCCGCCCCTCCTCCACACTCGCTCTTCCAGAACGTCCTGCGTCCTGGCTGCCCCGGCAGCCGGACCGCAGGACGTTCTGTCTTTGGGGCCGAAACCGGGACATCGTCCGCGAATTACATGGATGTAATTCGGAAATTACACGCTTGTAGTTTGTCAAGGCGACACGCCGATACTTTTGAGAAATCTGGAAAGAAGTGTTTCTTTTGTGACTGGTGAGCACTAGCGTGCTCAAAGTGCCTCGGGCGATGGGGAAGTCGCCCGAGGTCTCCAGACAGACAAAGGGGCTGAATATCGTGCGACGGACCACCTCGGGCCGACCGCTGCTTGCCGGGCTCGCCGGTGTCCTCACGCTTGCCTTGTGCGTGCCGGCCGCCGTGGCCGACCCGGACCCGGGATCGGGCGGGGACACTCCGAGCCAGGCCGAGGTCGACGCCGCCAAGTCGGCCGCGACCAACATGAAGCGCACGGTCGCCAGCGTCCAGGCTGATCTCGTGATGGCCAACCAGCGGCTCCAGGAGGCCGGCGTGAAGGCCGGCCAGGCGGCCGAGGCGTACAACGCCGCCCGGTGGAAGCTCCAGGAGGCCCAGCGTGCCGCCGCCGCGGCCGACCGCAGGGCCGCCGGAGCAGAGTCCCGCCTCGAGGTCCAGACGGTCGCCTACAGCGACATGGTGGCCGACAACTACGAGATGTCGCCCGAGGTCACCGCCCTCTCGTCGATGATGAAGCAGGACGGCTCCGAGGCGATGCTCGACGACGCCCACACGATGTACACCGTCGACAGCTCGATCGAGGACATCACCAAGGCGTACGACGCCGCGGCGAAGGTCGCCGAGCTGGCCTCGGACCAGGCCGACGACGCCCACGACGCAGCGGCCGCCCTCGAGGTCGAGGCCGAGTCGGCCCGTGCCGAGGCCGAGGCGCAGGAGCAGGCCGCCCTCTCGGAGGCCAGCGCGGTGGCCGCGGAGAAGGACTCCCTGATCCGCGAGCTGGCCAACCTCCAGGACATCTCGGTGTCCCTGGCCTCGCGCCGCCAGTCCGCCCTCGAGGCCGCCGCCCAGCTGCGTGCGGCCCGGGCCGCACAGCAGGCCGCCGTCGAGGACGATGCGCCGGCCACGACGACCGTCGACCCGACTCCGACCACGACGTCCGACGAGCCGAGCGACGAGCCCGCGCCGCCGACCCAGGACCCCGAGCCGAGCGACCCGCCGAGCGACGAGCCCGCGCCGCCCACCCAGGACCCCGAGCCTGAGCCCGACCCCACACCGCCGCCCCCGTCCTCGTCGGGCGCGCAGGCCGCGATCAACTTCGCGCGGGCCCAGATCGGTGAGCCCTACGTGTGGGCGGCGGCAGGCCCCAACTCGTGGGACTGCTCGGGCCTGACCATGAAGGCGTGGGCCGCCGGTGGGAAGTACCTCCCGCACTACTCCGTCGGGCAGTACGACACCGCGACGCCGATCAGCTCCTCGAACCTGCGCCCCGGTGACCTGGTCTTCTGGGGATCCTCGAGCAGCCCGTCGTCGATCTACCACGTCGCGCTCTACGTCGGGAACGGCCAGATGATCCACGCGCCGCGCACCGGTCGTGACGTGACCCAGGAGTCGATGTACTACTGGATCCCGCCGAACTTCTACGCTCGGCCCTGAGGTCGCGCCGGCGCACAGTCGGTACGGTGGCGGCATGGCCACCGAGACCGTGACGCCCGAGCCCGACGAAGAGACCGCCGGCTACACCCGGCCCGACGTGGACGTGGCCGAGCTGACCCGGCTCCTCGACGGGAAGTACGCCGAGGTGCGGGGCCTGGTCCGCAGCAACCTGGTGCAGCACGCCGGCATGCTGGCGGAGGCCGAGACCCTCGACCTGCCGGCGTTCAAGGACCGGGTCAAGGACATCGTTCTCGACGTCGCCGGCACCGGGCAGACCGCGGTCGCCTTCCCCGCGGCGTACGGCGGGTCAGACGACACCGGGGCGGCAATCGCGGCGTTCGAGACGATGGCGTTCGGTGACCTGTCGGTGCTGGTCAAGATCGGCGTGCAGTTCGGGCTCTTCGGCGGAGCCATCCAGCAGCTCGGCACGAAGCACCACCACGACACCTACCTGCGCGACACGATCAGCGGAGAGCTGATGGGTTGCTTCGCGATGACGGAGGCGGGCCACGGCTCCAACGTGCAGGCGCTCGAGACCGTGGCGACCTACGACGTCGCCACCCAGGAGTTCGTGATCACCACGCCGAAGGAGTCGGCCCACAAGGACTACATCGGCAACGCAGGACGGCACGCCGAGCTGGCCGTCGTCTTCGCCCAGCTCGAGATCGGTGGCAAGACGGAGGGCGTGCACGCGTTCGTCGTACCCATCCGCGTCGACGGCGAGCCGGCGCCCGGCGTACGCATCGAGGACTGCGGCCGCAAGATGGGCCTCAACGGCGTCGACAACGGGCGGCTCTGGTTCGACGGCGTGAGGGTGCCGCGCACGGCGCTGCTCAACCGGTTCGCCGACGTGACCGCCACCGGCGTCTACGAGTCGTCGATCGAGAACCCCAACAAGCGGTTCTTCACCATGCTCGGCACCCTCGTGCTGGGTCGGGTCTGCGTCGGCGGCGCCAGCATCAACGCGTCGAAGGTGGCCCTGGCCGTCGCGGTCAAGTACGCCGTACGCCGCCGGCAGTTCGAGACCTCCGACGACCAGCCCGAGCAACTGCTGCTCGACTACGGCCAGCACCAGCGACGGCTCTTCCCACTGCTGGCCCGCACCTACGCGATGCACTTCGCGCAGGAGGTGCTGGCCAGTCGCTGCCACGACGTGTTCTCGGGCGCCACCACCGACGAGGCAGACCGCCGGGCCCTCGAGTCACGAGCCGCAGGCACCAAGGCACTCGGCACCTGGCACGCCACCCGCACCATCCAGGAGTGCCGCGAGGCCTGTGGCGGTGCGGGCTACATCTCGAAGAACCGGTTCGACGCGCTCAAGGCCGACACCGACGTGTTCATGACCTTCGAGGGCGACAACCACGTGCTGCTGCAGCTCGTCGCCAAGGGGCTACTGACCGGATACTCCAGCGACTTCTCCGACCTCGACCAGCTCGGCATGGTCAGGTTCGTGGCCGGCATGGCCGTCGACACCGTGCTCGAGCGCACCAACGTCCACAAGCTGCTCGAGCGGGTCAAGGACCTCCTGCCCGGCGGCGACGAGTGGGACCAGGAGGCCGGGCTGCTCGACCCGAACTTCCAGCAGGCGATGCTGCGGTTCCGTGAGGAGCACATGCTCAGCGGCGTGGCCCGTCGGCTCAAGCGCGGTGTGGACACCGGCATGGAGCCGGGCGAGGTGTTCTCGCGTGTGCAGGACCACGTCATCGCGACCGCGAAGGCCCACGTCGAACGCCTCGTGCTCGATGCGTGCGTCGAGAAGGTCGCGCAGATGCCCGAGGGTGACAACAAGGTTGCGATGGGACTGATGGTCGACCTCTTCGCGCTGACCACCATCGAGGCCGACCGGGCCTGGTTCATGGAGCATGGTCGCCTGACCTCGCAGCGCTCCAAGGCGATCAGCCGCGAGATCAACGGCCTGTGCCGGAAGGTGCGCCCGATCGCCGTCGACCTCGTCGACGCGTTCGGGATCCCGCCCGAGGTGATGCGCGCCGAAGAGCTCCTCACCTGGGGCGACTGACGCTCGCGGAGGTCGTCCCCGTACGAAAACTGCCCGATCGACGTGATGTTTCGTGTCGATCGGGCAGTTTCACGGGCGGGCCTGTGGTTCGGCCCGCGCCGTACGTCGTGTGAAGCGGGTCAGTGACCGGCCTTCTTGGCCCGCTCGAACGAGGCGAGCACCTCGGCCTCGGCCTCGGTGCGACCGACCCAGTTGGCGCCCTCGACGGACTTGCCGGGCTCGAGGTCCTTGTAGACCTCGAAGAAGTGCTGGATCTCGAGGCGGTCGAACTTCGAGACGTGATTGATGTCGCGCAGGTGCTCGAGGCGCGGGTCGTGGGTGGGCACGCACAGCACCTTGTCGTCACCGCCGGCCTCGTCGGTCATGCGGAACATGCCGATTGCGCGGCACTTGATGATGCAGCCGGGGAACGTCGGCGCCTGCAGGATGACCAGCGCGTCGAGCGGGTCGCCGTCCTGGCCGAGCGTGTCCTCGATGTAGCCGTAGTCCTCGGGGTACGCCGTGGAGGTGAACAGCATGCGGTCGAGGTAGATGCGACCGCTCTCGTGGTCGACCTCGTACTTGTTGCGGGACCCCTTGGGGATCTCCACCATCACGTCGAACTCCAACACAGCATTCCTCCGCATCATCGGCATGCTCGCGCACCCGGCCTGCGGGCGGCGAAAGATCATGACCCGAACATCGGGCCGGCAACATCTTCGCGCACAATGGGCGCAAACGTGCACTCGGAAGGGACGAATTGGTGAAACGGCGTGACGCAGGCCACACCTCGAGACGCCTGTCGTCGTGGCTGCCGATCCTTCTCGTGCTGGCCGTGGTGGCCGCCGGCTTCGCCTCGTTCCAGTACGACCTGGGTGACCGGCTCGGCATCGCCCCCGACGATCCGGCCGACCCGGCGCAGGTCGCTCCGCCGCGCGGGCTCGACCTGCCGGCGCTGACCACACCGCGCCCGGTGGCCGCCGCAGCACCGACCGACAGTCGCGTCGACCCGGCCAAGGTGCGCCGGGCGCTCGCGTCGTACGCCGCTGAGAAGGACCTCGGCAAGCACCGGGTGCTCGCGGTCGGCAGCCTCGACGGCAGCGTCTGGTACGACAACGCGGGCGGCACGTTCATGCCCGCCTCCACCATGAAGCTGCTCACCGGCATGGCCGCGCTCGAGGCGATCGGGCCCGACGTCACGTTCCGTACGACGGTCGTGGCCGGCGCCAAGCCCCGCGACATCGTGCTCGTCGGCGGCGGCGACCCGTTCCTGACCGACAAGCCGGCCAGCTCGACGACGTACCCGAAGCCGGCCGACATCCGCACCCTGGCCCGCGAGACCGCGGCCGCGTTGACCGAGCAGGGCCAGGCGCAGGTGCGCCTGCAGTTCGACGACTCCCTCTTCACGGGACCGTCGGTGAACCCGCACTGGCCGGCGAGCTACATCCCCGAGGCCGTCGTGCCACCGATCACCGCGCTGTGGGTCGACAAGGGCGCCAAGCGCGACTCGTGGGGCTTCGAGTCCGACCCGTCCCGGGCGGCCGCGATGCTCTTCTCCGCCGAGCTGCGCCGGGCCGGCATCAAGGTGACCGGTACGCCGCAGCGCACGACCGCCGCCGACGGTGCGGCCGAGCTCGCCGGCGTCGAGAGCGCCCCCGTCTCGCAGATCGTCGACCGGGTGATCTCGGTCAGCGACAACGAGGGCGCCGAGATCCTCTCCCACCAGGTGGGGCTGGCCGAGGGTACCGGCGGATCCTTCGACGGCGGCGCGCGTGCCGTGCGCAAGGTGCTCGGCCGGCTCGGAGTGCCGCTGGCCGGCACCCGGATCCACGACGGCAGCGGGCTGTCCCGCCAGGACCGGCTGACCACGCAGGCGCTGCTGGGCGTGCTCGCCACCGCCGCCCGCGACGCCAATCCCGACCTGCGCACCGTGATCACGGCACTGCCCGTCGCCGGCTTCACCGGCTCGATGGCCGGACGCCTCGGCGACAGCAACACGTCTGGGCCGGGCCGCGTGCGGGCCAAGACCGGCACGCTGACCGGGGTCCACGGGCTGGCCGGGGTGACCACCGACCTCGACGGCAACGTGTTCACGTTCGTCTTCCTGGCCGACCGGGTGACCGAGGTGCTGGAGGCCCGCGACACCCTCGACGACCTCACCGCCGCGCTGGCGGCCTGTCACTGCTCGTCCTGACCCTGGTTGGTCGTTGCTCGGCCTGCTCGACCACCGGAGCGCGCTCTGCGCACGNCACTGGTGTCTCGACACGGCGGTCGCGGCTTCGTTCCTCAGCCGCGCGCCTGCTCGACCCGGCGCCCCGTGTCCAGCGCACC
>NZ_LMSQ01000018.1:884622-959483 GCF_001429525.1 Nocardioides sp. Soil796 | reverse complement strand
CACTGGTGTCTCGACACGGCGGTCGCGGCTTCGTTCCTCAGCCGCGCGCCTGCTCGACCCGGCTCGCCACGCCGGGCACTCCTTCGTCGTGCCCGGCTAGGCTCGCCGCATGACTGACGCGCCGTCGATGATCGACTGGGACCTCGCCGTACGCATCGGCTCACGGCTGGCCGGTGACGGGCCGGAGATCTCCACGCTGGCCGCCGCCGACGCGGTCGAGGAGCTGCGCGCCGACGCCAACCGCTCCACGGGGTTGGTGCGTGACTTCACCGGCCTGGCCGCGGCCGAACGCACCGCCCCGGTGCTGGTCGTCGACAGACCGGGCTGGATCCGCGCGAACGCCGACAGCTTCGCCACGATCCTGTCGCCGATCGTGGAGAAGCTCTCCGAGAAGAAGTCGCCGGGAGTGCTGGGCCAGGCGATCGGCTCGCGCATCACCGGCGCCGAGGTGGGCCTGGTGCTCGGTTTCATGGGTGGCAAGGTGCTCGGGCAGTTCGACCCGTTCTTCGACCCCAGCGGTCGCCTGCTGCTGGTCGCCCCCAACATCGTGCACGTCGAGCGCGAGCTCGACGTCGACCCGACCGACTTCCGCCTGTGGGTCTGCCTCCATGAGGAGACCCACCGCGTGCAGTTCACGGCCGTGCCGTGGATGCGTGACCACCTCTTCGCCCAGATGACCACGCTGGCCGACTCGATCGAGGTCGGCAAGACCCTCGAGGAGGGCGTCAAGCGGCTCGGGGAGTCCATGCGCGGCAAGGGCGGCAGCCTGCTCGACATGATGAGCACGCCCGAGCAGCGCGAGGTGATCGACCGCGTCACCGGGGTGATGTCCCTGCTCGAGGGCCACGCCGACGTGGTGATGGACGGCGTCGGTCCCGAGGTGATCCCGAGCGTCGGCAAGATCCGGCGCCGCTTCAACCAGCGCCGCAAGGGCGTCGGCCCGCTCGACCGCATCCTGCGCCGCCTGCTCGGCCTCGACGCGAAGATGGCCCAGTACCGCGACGGCGCCGCCTTCGTCCGCGCCGTCATCGAGAAGGTCGACATGGACGGCTTCAACGCCGTGTGGGAGTCCCCGGAGAACCTCCCGTCGAAGGCCGAGATCGAAGACCCCACCGCTTGGGTGGCCCGGGTCCACGGATGACGCTCCACCCGGCGGTGGCCGCCGTCCGGTTGGTCGTACGCCGGACCCTGGCACCTCTCGCGCCGGGTACGACGGTGGTCGTGGCCTGCTCCGGGGGTGCCGACTCACTCGCCCTGTTGGCCGCCGCGGTCTTCGAGGGCCACAAGATGTCGCTGCGGGTCGTGGGCGCCACTGTCGACCACGGGCTGCAGGACGGATCAGCCGGTCGGGCCGCGGTCGTCGTACGACAGATGGCGGAGCTGGGTGCCGACGAGACGGTCTCGGCGCGCGTCACGGTCAGTTCCGAGGGCGGCCCGGAGGCGGCGGCCCGGGAGGCGCGCTACGCCGTGCTGGAGCAGATGGCCGAGCACCTCGGCGCCGCGACCGTGTTGCTCGGCCACACCCGTGACGACCAGGCGGAGACCGTCCTGCTCGGGCTGACCCGCGGGTCGGGAGGCCGCGCCATTGCAGGGATGCGGCGATCCTTCGACGGTTTCGCCCGGCCGTTGCTCGACGTCTCGCGTGCCGACACCACCGCCGCCTGCGAGGCGGAGGGCATCGACGTCTGGCACGACCCGCACAACACCGACCCTCGCTTCACCCGGGTGCGGGTGCGGCACACCGTGTTGCCGGTGCTGGAGTCCGAGCTGGGTCCGGGGGTGGCGGTGGCGCTGGCCCGCACGGCCGACCTCGTCCGCCCGGACATGGAGTACCTCGACGGACTCGCCGACGCGGCGTACGACCGCCTGCGCGACCAGGTCCCGGAGGGGCTGCCGGTCGACGAGCTGGCCGCGTTGCCCGGCCCGCTGCGCACCCGTGTCCTGAGGCTCGCGGCACTCGACGCCGGCGCGATCGGGTCGGAGCTGTTCCACGAGCACGTGCGCGCCATCGACGCCTTGATCACCGACTGGCGCGGCCAGAGGTGGATCGACCTCCCCGGCCACCTGCGCGCAGTACGCCGGGACAGGCATCTGGCGTTCCTGACGGATTGAGGCCGGAGGATGGCCTGAATCGCTCCTAGCGTGGTCCGGGACCGACCACCGACAACCAGGAGCAAACGATGAGCGACCGATACATTGCCGGCGTCCCCTGCTGGATCGACCTGACCCCGCCCGACGTCGACGCCGCGATGGCGTTCTACGGAGGGCTCTTCGGCTGGGAGTTCGAGGAGCGCACGCCACCGAGCGCGCCGGTGCGCTACGCCTACGCCCGACTCGAGGGCGAGACCGTGGCCGCCATCGGTTCGGGTGAGGGCGAGCCCGCGGCCTGGAACTCCTACGTGTGGGTGGACGACGCCGACGCGGCCGTCGCCCGCGCGAAGTCGGCGGGAGGAGAGGTCGTCGCGGCACCGGTCGATCTCGGCCCCGACGGCGGCGTCGGGCGTACGGCGACCGTCCGCGACGCCGAAGGTGCGCCACTCGGGTTGTGGCAACCCCGGGAGAACCGCGGCGCGGAACGCGTCAACGCCCACGGGTCGCTGAACTTCAACGACCTGCACACCCGCGACTCCGCAGCGGCGGGGGCGTTCTACGGCGCGGTGTTCGGCTGGGACGTCATCGGCGTGGGCGACGGCCAGATGTGGGCGTTGCCGGCGTACGGCGACTTCCTCGAGCAGCGCAACCCGGGGAACCGTGATCGCCAGGCCGAGATGGGGGCACCCGCCCGCTTCGACGAGGTGGTCGCCGCGCTCTCCCCGATTCCGGAGGACGACGCCGACGCCGCGCCGCACTGGGGCGTGACCTTCGCGGTCGACGACGCCGACGCCGTCGTCGCCCGGGCCTCCGAGCTGGGGGCCGAGGTGGTGCAGGGACCGGTGGACCTGCCGTGGGTGCGCGCCGCCGTGATCCGTGATCCGCAGGGCGCCGTCTTCACCGCGAGCCAGTTCGTCCCGCCGGCGTAGTCCGGGTCGACCCTCACAGCAGCAGGGGCATGTGGCAGTCTGACGCCCATGGATTCCGCCCACGTCGAGAGCGATCTGGTCAACATCCTCTTCACCGAGGAACAGATCCAGGCCAAGGTGCAGGAGATGGCAGACGTCATCGCGGCCGACTACGAGGGCAAGGACGTCCTCATGGTGGGCGTGCTGCGCGGTGCGGTGATGGTGATGGCCGACCTGGCCCGCTCGTTGCCGATCCACGTCGAGATGGACTGGATGGCGGTGAGCTCCTACGGATCCGGCACGAAGTCGAGCGGCGTGGTCCGCATCCTCAAGGACCTCGACACCGACATCTCCGGCCGTCACGTGCTGGTCGTCGACGAGATCATCGACACCGGCCTGACGCTGAGCTGGCTGATCTCCAACCTGAGCAGCCGCAGCCCGGCCAGCGTCGAGATCGCCACCCTGCTGCGCAAGCCGGAGGCCCTGGCCATGCCGGTCGAGCCGAAGTACGTCGGCTGGGACATCCCCAACGAGTTCGTCGTGGGCTACGGCCTCGACTTCAAGGAGCGCTACCGCAACCTGCGTGACATCGGCACGCTCGCACCGCACGTGTACTCCTGACGGACCCTCCTGATCGCGGCCGACTTTCTGCGACCATGTACCGTCAAACCTCACATGGTCACCGCTCAGACGACGTGCTGAGCTGTCCCGAGAGAAGTCTGTGAAGCGCATATTCAAGGGTCCCTGGCTCTGGATCGTCCTGGCCGTCGTCGCCGTACTGCTCGGCCTGCAATACCTCGCGCCCAATGGTGGGTACGACGAGGTGCAGACGTCGCAGATGGAGAAATACATCAGCACCGGCGAGGTCAAGGAGATCACCTTCCTCGACAACGACCAGGAGATCCGCGCAACCCTGGACGACGACGTCGACCGTGACGGCGGCCGCAAGGTCGTCACCCACTGGGTCAACGGCCAGCAGAACGACCTCATCAAGATGGCCCGCGAGCAGGTCGACAAGGGCACGATCGAGAAGTCGAACTCCGAGAACCCGCAGCCCAGCTTCATCGGCCAGCTCCTCGCGACGCTGCTGCCGTTCGCGCTGATCATCCTGCTCTTCATCTTCCTGATGAACAGCGTGCAGGGCGGTGGCGGCAAGGTGATGCAGTTCGGCAAGTCCAAGGCCAAGCTGATCTCCAAGGACATGCCGAAGTCCACGTTCGCCGACGTGGCGGGCTGCGAGGAGGCGATCGAGGAGCTCGGCGAGATCAAGGAGTTCCTCCAGGAGCCTGCCAAGTTCCAGGCCGTCGGCGCCAAGATCCCCAAGGGTGTGCTGCTCTACGGCCCTCCCGGCACCGGCAAGACCCTGCTGGCCCGTGCGGTCGCCGGCGAGGCGGGCGTGCCGTTCTACTCCATCTCCGGCTCCGACTTCGTCGAGATGTTCGTGGGTGTCGGCGCCAGCCGCGTCCGCGACCTCTTCGAGCAGGCCAAGGAGAACGCCCCGGCCATCGTCTTCATCGACGAGATCGACGCCGTCGGTCGCCACCGTGGCGCCGGCATGGGCGGCGGTCACGACGAGCGCGAGCAGACCCTCAACCAGCTCCTCGTCGAGATGGACGGCTTCGACGTCCGCGGCGGGGTCATCCTGATCGCGGCCACCAACCGGCCCGACGTGCTCGACCCGGCGCTGCTGCGTCCCGGCCGTTTCGACCGCCAGATCGGCGTCGACGCCCCCGACCTCAACGGTCGCCACCAGATCCTCAAGGTCCACTCGCGCGGCAAGCCGATGGGTCCCGACGTCGACCTGCTCAGCGTGGCTCGCCGTACGCCCGGCTTCACCGGCGCCGACCTGGCCAACGTGCTCAACGAGGCGGCCCTGCTGACTGCCCGCCTCAACGAGAAGGTGATCACCGACTCCTCCCTCGACGAGGCGATCGACCGCGTGGTCGCGGGCCCGCAGCGCCGCACCCGCCTGATGAGCGAGAAGGAGAAGCTCATCACCGCCTACCACGAGGGCGGACACGCCCTGGTCGCCGCGGCCCTGCCCGGCACCGACCCGGTGCACAAGATCACGATCCTGCCCCGCGGACGCGCGCTGGGCTACACGATGGTGCTGCCCGACGAGGACAAGTACTCCCAGACCCGTTCCGAGATGCTCGACAAGCTGGCCTACATGCTCGGCGGCCGGGCCGCCGAGGAGATGGTCTTCCACGACCCGACCACGGGCGCGGGCAACGACATCGAGAAGGCCACCAGCCTGGCCCGCGCGATGGTCACCCAGTACGGCATGACCGACCGCCTCGGTGCGATCCAGCTGGGTGAGCCGCAGGGCGAGCCGTTCCTGGGTCGCGACATGGGCCACACCCGCAACTACTCCGAGGACGTCGCCGCGATCGTCGACGAGGAGACCAAGAAGTTCCTCGCCCAGGCCCACCAGGAGGCCTTCGACATCCTCGAGGAGAACCGCGACGTCCTCGACGCGCTGGTGCTCGCCCTGATGGAGCGCGAGACGCTCGACAAGGCCGAGGTCGCCGAGGTCTTCGTGCCGCTGCGTCGCCGCCCGGTGCGGCCGGCATGGACGGGCTCCCCGCACCGCCAGCCCTCGACGCTGCCGCCGGTCAGCGTGCCGGCGTCGGCACAGTCCGACGTACCCGAGTCCGCGGACCCCGACCTGGCAACCCCACACAGTTCGACCCCGCCGGCGGGTGGTCTCCCGAGTCAGAACGAAGGCGGAGACCAGGCATGATCGCGCCCTTCGGCGGCGTGAACCCTGACCCGGCCAGTGTTCCGGACTTCGACCACGACCGCGCGGAGAAGGCCGTCCGCGAGCTGCTGGCCGCGATCGGCGAGGACCCCGAGCGCGAGGGCCTGCGTGACACGCCGGCCCGGGTGGCCAGGGCGTACGCCGAGATGACCGCAGGCCTGCGCCAGACGCCGGCCGACGTGCTGACCACCACCTTCGACATCGGGCACGACGAGATGGTGCTGGTGCGCGACATCGAGCTGTGGTCGATGTGCGAGCACCACCTGGTGCCGTTCACCGGCGTGGCCCACGTCGGCTACATCCCGGCCGAGACCGGCAAGATCACCGGCCTCTCCAAGCTGGCCCGCCTGGTCGACGTCTACGCCAAGCGGCCCCAGGTGCAGGAGCGCCTGACCACCCAGGTCGCCGACGCGCTCATGGAGATCCTCGAGGCCCGCGGCGTGATCGTGGTGATCGAGGCCGAGCACCTCTGCATGACCATGCGCGGGGTCCGCAAGGCCGGCGCCCGCACCATCACCTCGGCGGTTCGCGGACAGATGCACAACGCCGCCACCCGCTCCGAGGCCATGGCGCTGATCCACAGCAGAAGGTGAACCGGTGCGATCCGGTGCGCTGACCGAGCCGATGACCCGTCCGCGGATCATGGGCATCGTCAACGTCACCCCCGACTCGTTCTCCGACGGGGGACGGTTCGCGACCACCGACACCGCGATCGCCCACGGCCGCGAGCTGATCGCCCAGGGCGCCGACATCCTCGACATCGGCGGCGAGTCCACCCGTCCCGGAGCGACCCGTCCGCTGGTCTCCGAAGAGCTCGACCGGGTGGTGCCGGTGATCAGCGCCCTGGCCGCCGAGGGCGCCGCAGTCTCGGTCGACACCATGCGCGCCGAGGTCGCCGAGGCCGCCGCCCTGGCCGGCGCAGTGGTGATCAACGACGTCTCCGGAGGGCTGGCCGACCCCGACATCCTGCGGGTCGCCGCCGACCACGACGTGCTGTACGTCGCCATGCACTGGCGGGCGCACAGCACCGAGATGCAGCAGCACGCCGTGTACGACGGCCCGGGCGGTGTCGTGGGCGCCGTCCGTGACGAGCTGTCGGCCCGCATCGACGACGCGCTGGCCGCCGGTGTAGACCTCGAGCGCCTCGTGGTCGACCCCGGGCTCGGGTTCGCCAAGTCACCGGACCACAACTGGGAGCTGCTCAAGCACCTCGACGAGCTCGTCGGCCTCGGTCGNCCCCGGCCGGTGGCAGAGCGCGAGCACGCCAACGTGGCCCTCACCACGATCGTCAGCCTGCAGGGCATGTGGGGCGTGCGGGTGCACGACGTACGCGCCAGTGCCGATGCGATCCGGGTCGTCGAGCGGTTCGCGCACGACCCGGGTGAGGCCTGATGATCGCCGGCGTCGGCGACACCACCGGCCAGGAGGCCGCCGTGGAGGCCGCGCACCGGGCCTTCTACGCCGCCTGGGAGCGCGGTGACGCGGCCGCCGCCCTCGGGTTCTGGATCGACGCCGACGACATCAGCTGCACGTTCCCTGGAGTGCCGGGCGTCATGGGCCGTGACGAGGTCCGCACGCAGCTGAGCGAGGGCATCGAGCTCACGTCCGGCATCCAGTTCCTCTTCGAGGACCTCAACGTCGCCGTCCGCGGCAGCGTCGCCTGGCTGGCCTGCGTGGAGAACGTCATCCTGCCCGGCGTCCTCACCCTGGAGGACGTCGTCGACCTGCCGGGGTCGCAGCTGGCGGTGACCAGCGTCTACCACCGGATCGGTGCCGACTGGCTGCTCTGGTGCCATCAGGCAGGGCCGGTTCTGAGCAACCTCGACCTGGAGGACGAATGACCGACGAGCTGGCCGTGAGTGGCATCGAGTGCTTCGGGCACCACGGTGTCTTCGACTTCGAGCGCCGCGAGGGACAGATCTTCGTGATCGACCTCGTCCTGGGCATCGACACGACCCCCGCGGCACGCACCGACGACTTGCGTGAGACCGTGCACTACGGAATTCTCGTGGATTCGGTGAAAGCCGCCGTGGAGACCGACCCGGTCGACCTGATCGAGACCCTGGCCCAACGGATAGCGGACGTCTGCCTCTTGGACGATCGTGTTGAATGGACCCGGGTCACGGTTCACAAGCCGGACGCGCCCATTGACGCAACATTCTCGGATGTTGCGCTGACGATTACCCGGAAGAGGACGTTGCAGCCGTGACTGAGACACCCAACCCGAACATCATCGATGCCGACACCCTCACCGGTGAGATGCACCCGATCCGACGTGCGGTGCTGGCACTGGGCTCCAACCTCGGCGAACGCCTGGCCAGCCTCCAGGGCGCGGTCGACTCCCTCGCCGACACCCCCGACGTGTGGGTGACGGCCGTCTCCGGGGTCTACGAGACCGAGCCGATCGGCGCGCCCCCGGGCTCCGAGCAGTTCCTCAACGCCGTCGTCCTCCTCGACACCACGCTGCCCGCCTCGACGCTGCTCGACCGCGCCCTCGCCATCGAGGACGCCTTCGACCGGGTCCGCCCCAGCGAGAAGAACGCGCCCCGCACCCTCGACGTCGACCTCATCGTGGTGGGTGACCGCAGGGCCAACGACGACTTCCTGCGCCTCCCGCACCCGCGCGCCAAGGACCGGGCGTTCGTGCTCAAGCCGTGGTTCGACCTCGAGCCCGACGCGGTGCTGCCGGACGCCGGCCCCGTCGCCGAGCTCCTCGAGGCCGCCGACCAGAGCGGCATCAAGCTCCGCGACGACCTGGCCCTCGACCTGCAGTGACCCCTCCCGACGCGGGGTCGGGGGACGAGCGTCCGCCCGAGGAGCCCCGCGTCGTGCCCACGGCCGCCGGTGCACTGGCGGCGTGCCTGACGGTCGGCCTCGTCGTCGGTTGGGCGATCCGCCCACTCACCCAGCGGTACGCCGACTCCTCGCCGGTGGTGACCTGGATCCAGGTGCTGGCGCTGTTCCTGGTCGCCGCGATGCTGGGCGCGACCGCGTGGGCCACGCACCGCACGATCGCGCGGCGCCAGTTCCTCGAGCCGCATCGGGCCGTGAACCGGCTGGTGCTGGCCAAGGCCTGTGCCCTGGTCGGGGCCCTGGCCGCGGGCGGCTACGCCGGCTACGCCGTGGCCTGGTTGGGCCTGCCGGCCGAGCTCGCCGACCAGCGAAGCCTGCGCTCCGGCATCGCGGCGGTGGGCGGCGGACTCATGTGTGGTGCAGCACTACTGCTCGAGCGTGCGTGTCGGGTCCGGGACGGCGGCGACGGCGCCTAGTCTGGATGCATGGCTTCCCCCAACGCCCGACGCCGTCAGCGGAGCACCCGCATCACGGTCGCAGTTGCCCTCATCATGATCGCCTCCCTCGTCGTCCTCGGCGCGTTGGTCGGCGGATCGTCCCTTCTCGTCGCCGTCTCTGCTGTGCTGGCCGTCCTCCTCGGGGCCGCCGCCACCAAGATCACCCACTCCGAGCTCATGCAGTCCCGCAAGGACGCCGCCCGTGACCGTGCCGAGCAGGCCAAGGCCTACTCGGTGCTGACCGACGAGCGCACCCGCGAGAGCCAGAAGTTCGCCGACACCATGACCGAGCGGATCGCCGCTCGCCAGAAGCTCATCCACGAGCTCGAGGGTGAGCTCTCGCTGGCCCAGCGCAAGGTCGCCGAGACCACGCTCAAGCTCGGCAACGAGTCGCGTCGCGCCGACCAGGCCGAGGCCCGCCTCACCGCAGAGTCCGGTCGCCTCGAGGACTCCGAGACGCGCGCCGCCGAGGCGATCGTGCTGGCCGCCGAGCTCGAGCAGCAGGTCACCGACCTCAAGGTCGAGCTCGCTGCCTGGGAAGACGCCGCCGCGATGCCGGTGCGCAAGCACGCCTGACCGCACCTCTGGTCGCCGTACGACACGACAACCCCGCACGACTTGTGCGGGGTTGTCGTCACTTCGCACCCTGCCGGTCGGGTGCGAAGTGACATGGACGGAGCGTTACACGGGGGAGGGGCGGGTCAGGCGTCGTTGACGGAGGCGCGCAGGGCCTTGTGGATGCCGTTGGGGGTCAGCACCCCGACGAACTGCGCACCGCGGCGTACGCCGACCATCGGCTTGTCCTCGCGCATCATCAGGGCCAGTGCGTCCTCGAGGGTTGCGCCGACGTCGATGGCCGCGCCCAGCTCTCCGGCGCGGACGCCGTCCAGGGGCTCGAGGTGGGCCGGGTCGATCGGCGTGACCGCCAACCGCCGCAGGCCGCGCGCCGCGCCCACGAACGACGCCACGAAGTCGTCGGCCGGCGAGCCGAGCACCACCGCCGGTACGTCGTACTGTGCGAGGCGGCCGCCCTCGGCGAAGACCGCGACCCGGTCTCCCATGCGCACGGCTTCGTCGATGTCGTGGGTGACGAGGACGACCGTCTTGCCCAGGTCGCGTTGGAGCCGCCGGAACTCCTCCTGAAGCCGGCCACGCACGACGGGGTCGACCGCGCCGAAGGGCTCGTCCATCAGCAGCACCGGCGGGTTCGCGGCCAGGGCCCGGGCCACGCCGACGCGTTGACGCTGTCCACCCGAGAGCTGGTGCGGGTAGCGGTCGGCGTGCTGGTCGGGCTCGAGGCCGACCAGCTCCATCAGCTCGAGGGCGCGGCGTCGGGCCACGGACTTCGACTCGCCGTAGAGCAGCGGCACGGTCATCACGTTGGTCAGGATCTTCTGGTGCGGGAACAGGCCGACCTGCTGGATCACGTAGCCGATCCCGCGGCGGAGCTTGACCGGGTCGGCGTCGGTCACGTCGGCGCCGTCGATGAAGATCGATCCGGTGGTGGGCTCGATCAACCGGTTGATCATCTTCAGGGTGGTCGACTTGCCGCAGCCGGACGGGCCGACGAGTGTCACCATCTCGCCGCGCCCCACCTCGAGGTCGAGCTCATGGACGGCGGTCGTGCCGTCGGCGTACGTCTTGCTGACGCCTGACAGCCGGATCATCGGATCTTCGATACCGTCCATGGGGTGACCCTATCGACAGGCGCGTCCGACGAGCCGAGTTGCTACAGCCTGTTCGTGAACGAATGGTTCTGCGGCGACTACTACGTCGATCGCAAGCAGGAGCTGATCGACGCCACCGTCCAGCACCTCACCATCACGGCGCTCGCCGTACTGCTCGGACTGGCGATGGCGTTGCCGCTGGCCCTGCTGGCCCGACGCTTCCCGAAGCTCGAGGCCGCGATCCTCGGCATCTGCACGGGCATCTACACGCTGCCGTCGCTGGCGCTGTTCCCGCTGCTCGTGCCGTTCACCGGACTGACCCGCACCACCGTGGTCCTCGGCCTGGCGCTCTACTCGCTGACCATCCTGGTGCGCAACATGGTCGAGGGGCTGCGGGCGGTGCCCGACGAGGTGATCGAGTCCGCGACCGGGCTCGGCTACTCGCGGGCCAGGCTTCTGTGGCGCATCGAGCTGCCGCTGGCGCTGCCGGTGATCATGGCCGGCCTGCGCATCGCGACCGTCTCCACCGTCGCACTGACCACGGTCGGTGCCCTGGTGTCGTACGGCGGACTCGGCAACCTGCTCTTCGTCGGCGTACCCAACGACTTCCGTGCCCAGGTGCTGGCCGCGAGCCTGATCTGCGTGGCGATCGCGCTGGTGCTCGACGTCGCGCTGATGCTGGTGCAGCGCCTGGCCACGCCGTGGACCAGGGGGGTGCGCGCATGAGNACGAGTTCTTCGACTCCTCCGCTGCGCTCCTCCGCCGAACAACTCGCCGGGGACCCCGCATGAGGCTCCTCCGCGACACCGCGGCCTGGTTGGGCGACGGCGCCAACTGGCTTGGCGACGACGGCATCTGGCACCTGCTGCTCCAGCAGCTGCTGCTGACCTTCACGGCCCTCGGAGTGGCGCTGGCGATCGGCCTGCCGATCGCGTTGTGGCTCGGGCACCTCGGCCGGGGCGGCTTCGTGGCGATCAACGTGGCCGGCGTGGGCCGGGCGGTGCCGACGTTCGCCGTGCTCGCCCTGCTGGTGATGTGGGAGCCGGTCGGCACCGAGCACCTCGGTCCCTACGGCCGCGCCGGACTGGCCACCCTGATCGCCCTGGCCCTCTTCGCACTGCCACCGATCATCACCAACGCCTACGTGGGCGTCGACGAGGTGCCCCGCGACGTACGCGAGGCCGCCGACGGCATGGGCATGAGCGGATGGCAACGGTTCGTCCGCGTCGAACTCCCGCTGGCCATGCCCCTGGTGGCCGCCGGAGTCCGCCTGGCGCTGGTGCAGGTGTGGGCCACGGCCACCATCGCCGCGCTGGTCGACGGCCCGGGGCTCGGCAACCTGATCACGGCCGGTTTCTACAAGCACGACTACGCGCAGGGCATCGGCGCAGCGGTTGTCGTCGCCGCCGTGGCCCTGCTCCTTGAAGTCTCCGCCGCGATGGTGCAGCGTTCCCTCCAGACGGCACGACCGGACACGCGTGGCACTCGACCACGGGACACAGAAGGTGGCAACCATGCGGGTACGACAGATGATGGTGGCGGCACTGATGGCGACGTCGTTGATGGGGGCGTCGGCCTGCGCGGGCGATGACCTCTCGGACGACGACACCAAGGGCGACGACAAGGCGACGTCGAGCAACACCGCCAGCACGGACACCGACACGGACAAGGGCGAGCTGCGACTGTCCGGCCAGTCGTTCGACGAGGCCGCGCTGATGGCCAGCATGTACGAACTGCTGCTCGACAGGGCCGGCTACGACGTCGAGACCAAGCTGGTCACCAGCCGCGACATCTACATGAACCAGTTCCCCGACGACATCGACGTGGCGCCCGAGTACGTCGGCGGCACCATCGAGTTCCTCAACACGACGCAGAACGGCGCGGACGCCAAGCCGCTGAGCACCGGTGACCTCGAGGCGACGCTCGCCGCCGGTGCCGGGGTGCTGAAGAAGAAGGGCGTCACGCTCCTCGACCCCGCCGAGGCCGCTGACACCAACGCGTTCTTCGTCACCGAGGAGTACGCCGAGGAGAACTCGGTCAGCAAGCTCTCCGACCTCGAGGGCAAGACCGTCACCCTGGCGGCGCACCCCGACTGCGCGGAGCGCCTCGACTGCGGCAAGGGCCTCGAGGAGGTCTACGGCATCAAGATCGACGACATCCTGCCGCTCGGCTTCGCCAGCGCACAGACCTTCAAGTCGGTCGAGGACGACGAGTCGCAGCTCGGCCTGACCAGCACCACCGACGGCACCCTCGAGGCCCGCGGCATGGTCCTGCTCGAGGACGACAAGGCGGTCCAGCCGGTGCAGAACCTCGTGCCCGCGGTGAGCACGAAGTTCCTGAAGGCCCACCCCGACGTCGCCGACGTGCTCAACCCGTTGATGGCGATCCTGACCACCGACGACCTGGTCGAGCTCAACGGCCGGGTGACCGCGGAGCGCGAGAAGGCCTCCGACGTGGCCAAGGACTACCTGGAGGACCACGACCTGCTCTGACACACCCCGGTCCTCGAGGTCGGACGCTCCCGGCTGAAGCACCCGACCTCCACTAGGCTCGGCAGCAAATCACGGCTCGTCAGGAACTGCCGACGGGTCGGCTGGGAGTGGGAGGACACGTGCTGGATCGGGTACGCCGTGCGGTGCGCCGCCGTCGTACGTCGGTGGCCGTCGTCGTGACGGTCGGGCCGCGGCAGGTGCGACACCTCGGCGTGTGCCTGGAGTCGTTGGCCGGCCAGGACGAGCCGTCGTCCGAGATCCTGCTCTGCCCCTGGGGCGGCGTCGGTCCCACCGACCTGCGCGGCATCGAGGGCGTGCGGGTGCTGCTCCCCAACGAGACCGCGAACGCGGCGCGCAATGCCGGCACCACCTCCGCCTCCAGTGACACGCTCCTCTACCTCGAGGCAAATGAGGCCTTGGAGCCTTGGGCGCTGGCCACGCTCGTGGGCGACCTGGCCGCCGCCGAGGACACCCTCTCCGGGCGCGGGGCCACCCTCGGCGCCCGCCTGTGGCGCGCGAAGTCGGCACCGGAGTTCCTCGAGGCGCACGGCCGGTTCGGGCAGGCCGCCCTCGACGCGGCCCCGGCACGCGAGCTGGCCGACCGCACGACGCGCGACACGGACAGCACGTGGTCCACACCGTTCGGCACCGTGCCGGCCGCCTGCGCGGAGATCGGCGAGTTCGCGTGGATGCTGGCCGGGCTGACCAACCCCGACGTACTGGTCCGGGTGCTGTGCCATGACGCCGGCTCGTTCCTCGACGACCTCGAGCACGCCACCGCGGGCGAGACGACCGCCTTCGCCCAGGCGGTCTCGACCGCCCTCGACACCCTGCCCCGCGCCCGGCACCTCGACGTTCCTGTCGAGACCCGGCTCCGCCTGTGGCTGGTGGCCCACGGTCACGCCGCCGCGATGAGCAGGTTCACCGCGGACCGCTGGTTCGACGAGGGCCAGTTCCCGACCCGGCTGGACGGCGAGCGGCTGCTGGCGGTGTTGCCGGTGCCGGGGGTCGACGTCCCCGACGACGTGTTCGAGATCCGCCCCCGGCTGGAGGTATCGCTGCGCCGGGTGCGCCGCGACGGCCACCTCGTGCGGCTCACGGTCTTCGCGGCCTGTCGCTGGATCGACTTCGCCGCGCACCCGCCGCAGTTCCGGGCGCGCATGGCCCACGCCCGCACCGGTGCACGCGTGGCACTGACCCCCGAGAGCCGCCCCGACCGCGCCGCCACCCGGCACTTCCGTCAGGCCTACCAGAACCACGACGCCGCCGGCCTCGAGATCGCCGTCGACCCGAACTGGCTCACGCTGGACGGCCCGTGGACGCTCGAGATCGGCCTCTCCGTGGGCGGTGTGACCCTCTGGGGACGGGCCACGGATCGCGACGCCCGCGGCTCTGCCGGGCTGCCCGACGTCGGCCTGTCCGGGCGCGCGTCCTTCGACAGTCGCCACGGCTTCCGCATCCACCGCGGGGTCAAGCCGGAGCCGCGCCCCGAACCGACCTCGGCGCCGGTCGTCTCGGCCGTCGAGCTGGGGGAGTCGATCGTGCTGCACGGCACCACCCCGGCCGACTTCACCCTCGAGCTCCGCAACGGCGACTGGCGGGTGCCTGCCCGGGTGACCACCAACGGTCGCGACTTCACCGCCGTGGTGCCGCTGCGCCACCAGCCGTGGGAGCTGTCCGCGCGACCCCTCCCCAGTGGCACCTGGCACTTCGCCTGGGCCTCGGCCAGCGCCCACGGCGACCTGCCGATCCCGCGCGACCTTGCCGACCAGACTCCTCGCGAGCGCCTCACCCGCAGCCACCGGATCCGCCTGGTGCGGGGCCTTCGCGACCAGATCCTGGTCGACCTGGCCGCGCCGTTGCGCGAGGACGAGCTCGGCCCCTGGGCGCAGGCCCGCCTCCGGGCGACGTACGCCGCGACGACCGCACCCCTCGACCCGAACCTGGTCGTGTTCCACAGCTACGCCGGCTCCGGAACCACCGACAGCCCGCGGGCGATCTTCGACGAGATGCGCCAGCACCGCCCGGAGCTGCGGGCGGTGTGGGGCGTGGCCGACCACAGCGTCCCGGCGCCCGTGGGCAGCCGGCCGGTGCTGATCCGCAGCCGCGGGTGGTACGACGTGCTGGCCCGCGCGGGAACCGTCGTGACGAACATCGAGATGAACCGCTTCTTCCGCACGAGGCCCGGCCAGCGACTGGTGCAGACGTTCCACGGCTACCCCTCCAAGGCGATGGGCACCGGCCTGTGGCGGGCGAAGAACTTCTCGCCGCTGCGCCTGGAGTCCCAGCTCGACAACACCGCCCGGCAGTGGACGGTGGCGTGCGTGCCGAGCCCCGAGATGGAGCTCCACTACCGCGAGCAGTACGGCTTCGACGGCACCTACCTGAACCAGGGCTACCCGCGCGACGACGTACTCGTGGGCCCGGCGGCCGAGTCACTGCGCGAGCTGGCGCGTGACCGTCTGGGCATCGCGCCCGGCCAGAGCGCGATCCTCTACGCCCCCACCTGGCGCGACGACCTGGCCACCAACTACCGGGCCGCGCCGATGCATCAGCACCTCGACGTGGCGCGGATGGCCGAGCGGCTCGGCCCCGACCACGTGGTGCTGCTGCGCGGCCACCGGTTCCACCACCCGCCCGGGTCGGGCGCGCGGGTGCTCGACGTGTCGGCGTACCCCGAGATCAACGACCTGATCCTGGCCGCCGACGTGGCCGTGCTCGACTACTCCTCGCTGCGCTTCGACATGGCGCTCACCGGCAAGCCGATGGTGTTCCTGGTGCCCGACCTCGTCGACTACGCCGACGAGAAGCGGGGCTTCCTGTTCCCGTTCACCAACTCGGCACCCGGGCCGCTGGTCGACACCACGGAGCAGGTGATCGACCTGGTCCGCGACGTGCCGGCGCTGACCGCCGAGTGGGCGTGGGCGATCGACGAGTTCAACGCGACGTACAACGCCTGGCAGGACGGTCGCTCGGCCGCCCGGGCCGTCGACCTGCTCTTCCCCCGGTAGGTCAGATCTCGTCGTCGGCCAGGGCCAGCGGGTCCGACTTGCGGACGTCGATGACGTGGCCGGTCTGGCGGGCCAGCAGCACGTCGAGGGCTGCGGTGGCCACGACCGTCGACTCCAGCAGCGTGGAGGGGTCCTCCTCGCCGAAGGCCTTCGTGCGCATCGGCGTGCCGGTGCGCTCCGGGTTGATGCAGTTGACCCGCACCTCGCCGGCCCACTCGTCGGCCAGGGCCTGGGTGAGGTTCACGACCGCGGCCTTGGCCGAGGAGTAGAGCGAGTAGCCGCTCCGACCGCGGGTGTACGACGAGCTGGTGAACAGCAGCAAGGACCCGCCGGAGGCCCGCAGGTGCGGGTAGAACTCCTGGGCGATCAGCACGGGGGCCACGTAGTTGATCTCGGTGGCCGCGTAGATCGTCTCCTCCGACGTCTCCGCCAGCTGGCCGCGGGGGAGCACCCCGGCGGTGTTGACCACGAAGTCGATGCGGCCGTCGGACTCCATCACCTGGCGGGCAGCCTTGGCGACGTCCTCGCGCCGCTCGATGTGCGTGCGGCTGCCCGAACGGCTGAAGCCGTGGACCGTGCATCCGTAGGACCGGGCCAGCTCGACGAGGTCCAGGCCGATGCCGTACGACGCACCGAAGACCACCATCGTCTTGCCGGCCAGGGCGTCGCGGTACTCCTGCTCCGTGCGCGGTGCCGGCAGGTCGGTCGAGGTCAGCTGGAACAGCTTGTCGGCCAGGTAGACGTCGATCGGCTCGGTGACCTTCATGTTGCGGTCGTCGCCGGCCACGATCCCGATCGGTACGTCGGGGGTGTAGCGGAGCACCACCGTGCAGTCGTCGGTGGCCTCGAAGTCGGGGTCCTTGCCGGCCTCGTCGTACGCCCGACGGATCACGGACGCCTTGAAGCACTGGGGCGTCTGGCCGCGGCGCAGTCGGGCCCGCGGCGGGATGTTGCTGATGATGCCGTTCTCGTCGAGCTCGACGATCGTGTCGGCGGACGGGATCGCGGTGTCGACCGCGTCGTACTTCTCGAGCGCCTCGAAGCAGTCGCTGATGATGCGGTCGGTGACCATCGGGCGGACCGCGTCGTGGAAGAGGAGGTTGGCCTCTTCGTCGGGGATCGCGCGGATCGCGCGGAGCGTGGTGTCGTTGCGGGTCTCGGCGCCCTCGAGCACCTGGGTGACCTTGGTGTAGCCGCCGGTGCGGATCATCGCGTGCACGGCGTCGAGGTGGCCCTGCGCCATCAGGATGATGATCTCGTCGACCATCGGGTGGGCGTCGAGGGTGGCCAGCGTGTGCTCCATGATCGGCCGTCCGGCGATCTTGATGAGCTGCTTGGGGATGTCGAGGCCGACGCGTGTGCCCACGCCTCCGGCCAGGAGTACTGCGATGTTCTTCACCAAGCTCCTCGAGGTCGGACCGCCGTAGCGGCCCCGGTTGCGGCCGGTCACAGGATAGACGTGAATAGGGTCCCGCCGGGTCGGCGGTTATCCTGACCGACGTTCTTTAGTCCCGCCGGAAGGCTGCACGTGCCCGACACCCTGAGCCCGTTGACCGTGAAGGCGAAGGCGACAGCGACGCTGGTCCGCACCGACATCCAGGCCCTCCGAGCACTGGCCGTCAGCCTGGTCTTCCTGTTCCACCTCTGGCCGAACCGGATGACCGGCGGCTTCGTCGGCGTCGACGTCTTCTTCGTGATCTCGGGCTTCCTGATCACCTCGCACCTGCTGGCGCACCCGCCGACCGGTGCCAAGGACCTGCTGGGCTTCTGGGCGCGTCGCATCCAGCGGCTGCTGCCGGCGTCGCTGCTCGTGCTGGCGCTCTCCGTGGTGGGCAGCCGGATGTTCGCGCCCGAGACCGAGTGGGGGAGCACCGCGGCCCAGATCAAGGCCGCGACCCTCTACTACGTCAACTGGAACCTCGCCTCCAGCTCGGTCGACTACCTCGCGGCCGAGGCTGCCCCGTCGCCGGTGCAGCACTACTGGTCGCTCTCGATCGAGGAGCAGTTCTACCTCGGCTGGCCGATCCTGCTCCTGCTGCTCTTCGTGCTGGCGCGGGTCCTCAGGCGCCCGGCGACCCGGGTCGTCGTACCCGGTCTGGCCCTCGCCGTGGCCGCCTCGCTGGTCTACTCGATCACCGAGACCGCCTCGAACCCGGCCGCCGCCTACTTCGTCACCCCCACCCGCATCTGGGAGCTCGGGCTCGGCGGCGTGCTGGCCGGCCTGCTGTCGCGGCGCGCGTTCGGCCGCGACGTCGACCACGAGCACGTGCTGATCCCCGAGGCGGCCCGCTCCGCGGTCGCCTGGCTCGGCTTCGGCGCGATCGCACTGACCGCGTTCACCTACACCGGCAGTACGCCGTTCCCGGGTTGGCAGGCCCTGTTGCCGGTGCTCGGCACGGTGGCCGTCATTGCCGTGGACGCACCGTTGAAGCGGCACTCGCCCGGACCGATCCTGGCGTGGAAGCCGATCCAGTTCCTCGGGGACATCTCCTACTCGGTCTATCTCTGGCACTGGCCGATGGTCGTGCTGGTGCCGCAGGCGACCGGCCACCCGCTCACCCTCGAGAACAAGCTGGCGATCATCGTCGTCACCCTCGTGCTCGCCACCCTGACGAAGTACTTCATCGAGGACGTCTTCCGGCAGGCCCGGTTCCGCAAGCCGCTGTTCAAGCCGTTCCTGGCGATGGTGCTCGCAATGGCACTGGTCTGGGGCGCCGCCCACACGCTCGACCGCTACTTCGAGAAGCAGCAGGACCAGGCCCGCCAGGCACTCTCCGACGCCAAGGGCAGCGACGACCCCTGCTTCGGAGCGGCCTCGCTCGCCGACGGGTCACAGTGCCCGCGCATCACCGAGGGTCCGGTCGTTCCCGCGCCGAACCTGGCCATCGACGACAAGTCCGACGCCTACCGCGACGGTTGTTGGGAGTGGATCCCGTTCGACGGCCTCAAGACGTGTGAGTACGGCGACGAGGCGTCCGACGTACACATCGCGCTGGTGGGCAACTCGCACGCCGGGCACTGGCTTCCCGCGCTGCAGGTGGTCGCCGAGAAGCAGGGCTGGCACATCACCACGATCCTCGCCTCGGAGTGCACCGCGACCCGCACCAAGGTCGAGTTCAAGACCGACGAGGAGTCCGAGGGCTGCCTCGACTGGGGCCAGCGGGTGCTCGACACGACCGCGAAGGGCGACTTCGACGTCGTGGTCACCTCCGAGCGCAACGGTCGCAAGCCCGTGGACGCCGAGGACGGCAACGAGCAGGAGCTGTGGGAGCAGGGCTACCGCGACTACCTCTCCGACTGGATCGCCCAGGGCCAGCGCGTCGTGGTCATCCACGACACCCCGCTGCCCGGCTCCACTGACGTGAACGGCCCGGAGTGCACGGCCGAGCACGAGGACGGCCTGGGTGCCTGCACCGGCCTCCGCAAGGACTGGGTGCCGAACGACGCCCTCGCCAACGCGGCCGAGGACATCGACGACCCGATGGTCTCCGTCGTCGACCTGACCGACCGGATCTGCGGCCCGAAGTACTGCGACGTCGCCGTCGGTGGGGTCGCGGTCTACTTCGACGCCTCGCACATCACCGCGACGTACTCCGAGACGCTCGGCCCGTTCCTCGGCCGTGACCTCGTGCCGATGGTCGAGAAGTCCCTCAACAAGAAGCGCTGACCCAGCACTCCCCTCGAACCGTGGATTCTTGATGCGCGAACCGTGCGTTCTTGCGCGTCGAACACCGGATTCTTGGTGGAACCAGCGAGATCGCGTTCAGCGGTAGCCCAGGGCTGTCCTGACCCCTTCGCCGAGCCTTCCGCTACCGCTGAACGCGAAAGGCGGCGCTGCGTTCACCAAGAACCCGGTGCTCGCGCATCAAGAATGCACGGTTCGCGACAGGCGGAGGACGAGCTGGCGGGTTCGGCGTACGAGCACGACGACGCTGATGTGGCCGGAGGCCAGGTCGTCGGAGGCCGGGTCGCCGGCGGTCAGCGCCACGGGCAGGCGCTGCCAGAGGTCAGGCGCCACGGTGAGGGAGTCCGGGGTGCCGAGGAGCAGGTCGCCGTCGGGGAGCGAGGCCAGTCCGAAGCCGATCCGGGTGACGTCGCCACCGGGCTCGTCGTGCGCCGGCTCGACGTCGCCTCCGGGCTCGAGGTCCGCCTGCTCGACGTACGTCGGCTCCAGGTCGGTGGTCTGGTGCCGCAGCGGGGCCGGGCGTCGGCCGTCCGGTGTTTCCATGGTCAGCACGAGCGTCCCGTCGGTCAGCTCGACGTCGCGGAGAACCGCGTCAGCGACCTCGTCACCGGTACCCGCGTTGTCGGGGTTGACGGTGAGGTGGAGGCCGAGCGCACCGGAGAGCGCGGGGGTGACGGAGCCGGAGCCGACGTCGACCGGCCGCAGGTGGTGACCGGCAGATCCCTCGACCGCCGTGTGCACGGTGCCCTCGCGGACGACGCCCTGCTGCGAGACCTTCAGGTGCAGGACCCAGGTCGTGTCCGGGTCCGTGCCGAGCTCGGTGGCGGGCACGTCGACCTGGAACGCCGCGTGGTCGTAGCTGGCGTTGAGGTGACTGGTCCAGACGTTCGCCGCCGGGTCGGCGTACTGCTCCACCGACAGCGGGACCGTGCGGCCGCTCGACGGGTCGTGCAGCCAGGCCTGCGTCTGCGGGGCCTCGTGGGAGCAGTCCAGGGCACGGATCGCCGCGAAACCCGAGATGCGCACGGTGCCGGGGGCCGGTGAGTGCACCGACCTGACGGCGGCGATCAGCCCGGTCTCCTGCTCCGACATCTGCCAGAGCTCGTCGGGGACGTCGGCCAGGCTGGGCTCGCGGACCGCGAGGACGAGCCCGTCACGCACCTCCGTGCGGGGCAGGCGTCCCCGGGTTTCGATCCGCTCGTCGACCGCGGCCAGGTCGCTCCAGCGCCCCTGCGCGCACAGCCACCCACGCAGACGGTTCACCTGGGGCACGGCCAGCCACGTCTCCGTCGAGGCGCGGTCCAGGAACGTGCGGTACGTCGCGCTCAGCACGTTGCGGTACATGTCGTTCCCCACCAGCCCGTGTGCGAGGAACGGCGGGAAGTCGACGCTCAGGCAGCGGCCCACCCACGCGGCGTACACCGCCGGCGGGGCCTCGGCGAGGAGCAGCTCGCTGGCCTCCTCCTTCACCGCGATCCGGTCGAGGAGGTTCTCGAGGTTCGCCTTCTGCTGCCCGGTGGAGGTGTTGTCCTCGCGGACCCGCCAGTTGTAGGTGACGTTGGTCAGCAGGTCGAAGCGCTCCGCCCGGACGTACGCCGCCAACCCGGGCACGTGGTCCTCGTAGGCGATGTGGCCGCGGTACGCCGGCACCCGATCGACCCAGAACGCAGTCCGCACCACCCGGTTGCAGGCGATGATGTCCTGCATCGCGACCGGCGTCTCCTCGATCGTGGTGCCGAGCCGGTCGACGAGGTGCGCATCGCGGAAGGCGACGCCCAGGTTCTTCCCGGCGGCGACCCGTCGGGCGGCCCCGACCACGAAGTCGGACCCTGTCTCTCGCAGCACGCCGACCATGTGGGCGTACGCGCGCGGCGGCACGGTGTCGTCGGCGTCGCAGAACGTGAGGAACTCACCGCGGGCCTGGGCGACGGCCACGTTGCGGGCGACGCCCTGCCCGGAGTTGGCCTGCGTGATCACCCGCAGCCGTGGGTCACGACGGGCGCGGTCACGCAGGATGTCGGGGGAGGAGTCCGTGGAACCGTCGTCGACGGCGATGACCTCGAGCTCGGACAGCGTCTGGCCCAGCACGCTGTCGAGGCACTCGGGCAGGTACGCCGCCACGTTGTAGACCGGGATGACGACCGTCAGGACCGGGTTGCTCGCGGCCAGGCGTCGGCGTACGGCCCGGCGCACCTTGCCGGGAGCCGCGCGCACTCCTTCGGCGGCCACGCTCAGCGGGCTTCGCCGTGGGAGGGGAGCAACATCGGAGCCTTTCGCGAAGTTCGGGGCGCCGGAGGTGATCCGGCCGCCGCGACCGCACTCTAACAGCGGCGCTACGACGCATCAGGGAGTGCAGAGGCGGTCGACCCGACGCCTGCTCGGGTGTCGGCCAACGCAACCCGGGGAGGCGCCTCCGACGAAGCGGGAGGCGTCTCTGGCAAGGTGGGTCAATTCGAAGAGCAGGGCCGAGCCATCACGCAGAGCAGACTGGAGAACGCATGCCGGACCGGGACGCCGGACTGACCGGGGAAGTACGACGACGGGCCGGGGCGGTCGCACGGCGGGTGCGGACCCGGCTTCGCGAGGCCCGTCCGAACGCAGGCGCTCCACAGGTCCTCGGTGTCGTCGAACGAGTCGGTCGCAAGCAGCTCGCCGGATGGATCTCGGTGCCGGTCGGCACCCCGCCGACGCCGGTGACGCTGCACGTCGGCCACGTGCAGCTCTCGTCGACGTACCCCACCGCGGGCGGATCGATGGACGGCATTGCGGTCTCGTGGAGCGACGAGGGTCGCGCCGAGGACCAGGTGCCGGTGAAGCGGGGGGTGGCGGCGGGACCGCGTGAGGGCCGGCGCAACTCACCGGACGAGATCCGCACGTTCTCGTTCCAGATCCAGGGCGTCTGGGCCTTCATGCAACGCAGACACCAGCTCACCGTGCGCTACCTCGACCAAGCGCTTCCGATCGTCGGCCACGGCACCTACCTCTCCCCGCGCAGCAACGGCGACCTGACCCCCGACGACCTCGCAGAGCGGGTCGCCGACGGGCACGTGCTCACCCAGTTCGGCCACATCACGCTGTCGAAGAAGGTCGACACCGAGTGGCAGGCGGCGATGATGGGGCTCTACCGGCGCACCGCCGAGGTCGTCGGCGAGCGGTTCGGCCACGACGTGTTCGCGATGTACGGCACGCTTCTCGGCGCCGTGCGTGAAGGCGGCTACATCGGCCACGACGCAGACTTCGACTGCGCCTACGTCTCGGGTCACACCACCGGACCAGAAGCGGCGGCCGAGCTGGTCGAGATCGCCCTCGCACTGCTCGAGGCCGGGCTCCACGTCGACCTGCGCCACCGCATGCTGCACATCCACGACCCCGACCAGCGCCGCCTGCGCATCGACCTGTTTCACCTCTTCTTCGACAACGACGAGCGGCTGCGCTGCCCGTGGGGCGTGGCCGGCACGAGCACCCTCATGCGCAGCGACTGGACGGGGACGAAGTCCGTCGACTTCCCCGGCGGACGGGTGCTGGTGCCGGCCAACGCCGAGCAGATGGTCGAGCACGTGTACGGCGACGACTGGCGGCTGCCCAAGCCCGGCTTCAACTGGACCCTGAGCCGCACCGACGTGGCCGACGACGCCACGCTGAGCGACGCCCAGCGCTCCCGCGTCTACTGGGCCGCGTTCTACGCCCGCAACAGCTTCGCCGACGGCTCGACCTTCTTCGACCTGGTCTCCGGCCGACCCGACCTGCCCGGCACCGTCGTCGACATCGGCTGCGGTGACGGCCGTGACTCACGGGCGTTCGGAGCCGCCGGCCGACGGGTCGTGGGCCTGGACCAGTCCGCGGTGGCCATCGACCACGCCACCCACGGGGCCACGGAGGCGGGCCTGGAGCGGGTGGCGTTCGAGGTGTGCGACGTGGCCGTGCCCGGCGCCCTCCAGGCCAGCCTCGAAGAGGTCATCGCAGGCGCTGAGGGCCCGGTCGCGTTCTACCTCCGCTTCTTCCTGCATGCCGTCCACGAGCAGGTGCAGGACGTCGTCCTCGACGCGATCGCCTCCACTGCGCGCCCGGGCGACCTGTTCGCCGCCGAGTTCCGCACCGACAAGGACGAGGCGAACGCCAAGATCCACGGCAACCACTACCGCCGGTTCCAGTCCGCCGAGACGTTCCGCAGCTCCCTCGAGGAGCGCCACGGCTTCGAGGTGCTCTACGACATCGAAGGCACCGGGCTGTCGCCGTACCGCAACGAGGACCCGGTGCTCTACCGGGTGATCGCGCGCCGTGGGTCGGCCTGACGAAGCGTCGTCAGCCCCGGCTGCTCCACTCGATGCGCTGGGGGCCGTCGGTCGTGACGACGGCGCCGCCGCACGCCTCGACGAGTGCGTCGAGCGCGACGTCGGCCGACAGGTCGCGAGTGCCGTCGGGGATCGCCGGCAGGTCGCCGGGCGCGCGCAGGGTGCCCGCCTCGGGCCGGTCGTCGAGCTGGTGCCCGTGCTCGACCGCGATCGCCTCGCCGGACTCCAGGCACCGCAGTACGTCGCGCCAAGCCGCCTCACGGGTGGTGCCGATCTCGGCGCGCGCGAAGTCGGCCTCGAGCGGCCAGTACGACTCCTGCCACTCGCGCAGCGTCGGCGGAACCCCGGGGTCGGAGAGCAGCAGGCCGAGTGACTCCTGGCCGGAGATCGGGTCGACGTGCACGATGCGCGGGCGGCCGTCGTCATCGGCCTGTACGACGTGGGTCGGCACGTGGGAGAGCCAGTCGACGGCCACCACGATGCCGTGGAACCCGGTGGGGAGGTCGGGTCGGAGCGAGACGCCGGGAAGCAGCCCGGAGAGCGAGGGGGCCAGCGTGCCGGCCGCTCCGAGCAGGGCGACGGACGAGTGCTGGCGCAGTCGGGGCAGCAGGAAGTCCACGAGCTCGTCGCGGTCGCGTTCCAGCGCCACCGGCTGGGTGCGCAGGTAGCCGTCGGGGCCGTAGAGCGCGGAGTCCCAGGCCTGTTTCCACGTCGGTTGGGCGGTCCGGGGAGGCAACGCGGGCATGCCGAGACTGGTGGTGCTCATGGTCAAGGAGGTTACGCGGGCTGTGATCCATCCCACCGACCGGCTTGTTCCCAGCCGGAAACGATCGGCGTAGCCTCGTTGTTGCAATCAACTGAAGGCACACCGTCTGGTACCCACACCGGCCAGCCCCTCGCACGAGGAGCAGGAAATCGGAGGGACTGGAACGAAAGGCTTGCAGCACATGTCTGAACCGCTCCGTATCGGCGTGGTCGGCGCAGGACGCGTCGGCGCCGTACTCGCATCCGCGCTCCGCACCGCGGGCCACGAGATCGTGGCCGTCGCCGGTGAGTCCGACGCCTCCCGCAGCCGCATCGACGCGCTGCTGCCCGGTGTCGTCGTCGACAAGCCGAGCGCCGTGGCCCGGGCCTGCGACGTCCTCCTGCTCACCGTGCCCGACGACATGCTCGACAACGTCGTGCAGATGCTGTCCGCCAGCGGTTCCCTGCGCGACGGCCAGTTCGTCGTCCACACCTCCGGCCGGCACGGCCTCGAGGTGCTGGCTCCGGCCACCGCCCTCGGCGCCCGCGCCGTGGCCCTGCACCCCGCGATGACCTTCACCGGCACGGAGCTCGACCTCGACCGGTTGCACGACATCGTGTTCGGCGTGACCGCCGGTCCGGCCGAACGCCGCTTCACCGAGTCCCTGGTCGCCGACCTCGGCGGCCGCCCGATGTGGGTGCCGGAGGACAAGCGGATCCTCTACCACGCCGGTCTCGCCCACGGTGCCAACCACCTCGTCACCCTCGTCGCCGAGGCGATGGAGATGCTGGTCGCCGCCGGTGGCGACGACCCGGCCGGCACCCTCCGCCCGCTCCTCGAGGCGGCCCTCGACAACGCGCTCAACCACGGCGACGCTGCGCTGACCGGCCCGATCGTGCGCGGTGACGTCAACACCGTCCGTGCACACCTCGTCGACCTCGCGGTCTCGGCGCCGCAGACCGTGCCGTCGTACGTCGCGATGGCCCGCGCCACGCTGTCCCGCGCGGTCTCCGACGGCCGCCTGCTGCCGATCCGTGCAGCCACGCTCACCCGCGTCCTCGACGGCGCCGTCGCGACCACGCTCCCGGTCGCCGGAGTCGTCCGGCGATGACCTCCACCCCCGTTCTCGCGAGCACCCGCGAGGAGCTCCTCGGCCTGCTCGCCGACGCCCGCGGCGCCGGCAAGCGGGTCGGCTTCGTGCCCACCATGGGTGCGCTCCACGTCGGGCACGCCTCCCTCATGGAGGCGGCCCGGGCCGAGGTCGGCGACGGCCCCGTCGTCGTCTCGATCTTCGTCAACCCGCTCCAGTTCGGCGCCGGGGAAGACCTCGACCGCTACCCCCGCACCCTCGACGCCGACCTGGCGCTGTGCGGCGAGCACGGTGTCGACATCGTGTTCGCGCCGGCCGTCGACGAGGTCTACCCCGGCTCGGTCGACGGTGTCGTCGAGCCGCAGGTGACCCTCGACCCGGGGCCGCTCGGCTCGATCCTCGAAGGCGCCACGCGGCCCGGCCACTTCCGCGGCGTGCTGATCGTGGTCGCCAAGCTCTTCGGCCTGGTCCGCCCCGACGTGGCGGTCTTCGGGCAGAAGGACTACCAGCAGCTCGCCCTGATCCGTCGCATGGTCGACGACCTCTGCATGGGCATCGAGGTGGTCGGCGGCGAGACCGTCCGCGAGCCCGACGGCCTGGCCCTGAGCTCGCGCAACCGCTACCTCGAGCCGGCCGACCGCGAGCACGCGGTCGCCCTGTCCCGCACACTCCTGCGGGCCCGCGAGAACGCGATGTACGGCGCCGACTCGGCCCTGGCCGCGGCCCGCGCCGAGCTGCGCGCCTCCGACGGCGTCGACCTCGACTACCTCGTGATCACCGGAACCGACCTGGGCCCGGCCCCCGCACACGGTGAGGCCCGGGTGATCATCGCCGCCCGCGTGGGCAGCACCCGCCTGATCGACAACATGCCCGTCCACCTGGGCACCGCCGACCACCCGGAGCCGTCCGCGGCTCTCCGAACTCCGTAACCAACAAGGGAGACAGCACATGCTGCGCACCATGATGAAGAGCAAGATCCACCGCGCGACCGTCACCCAGGCGGACCTGCACTACGTCGGGTCGGTCACGGTCGACGAAGACCTCCTCGACGCCGCCGACCTGCTCTCCGGCGAGCTGGTCCACATCGTCGACGTCACCAACGGCGCCCGCCTCGAGACCTACACGATCGCGGGAGAGCGTGGCTCGGGCGTCATCGGCATCAACGGTGCCGCAGCCCGCCTCGTGCACCCGGGTGACGTGGTGATCCTGATCGGCTACGGCCAGATGGACACCGCCGAGGCCAAGGAGTACAAGCCGTCGGTGGTCTTCGTCGACGCCGACAACAAGGTCCTGGCCACCGGGTTCGACCCGGCCGAGGCGCCCGAGGGGTCCGGCCTGCTGCGCGGCGACGTCACGGCCAGCCGCTAACCTGCCCGAATGGCCCTCCTCGAGAACGCCGGACTGGCGGGACGCCTCAGTGCCCCCGAGCCCGGTTGGACCACGCGCTCAGACGTCGTGGTCATCGGCTCCGGCATCGCCGGGCTCACCGCTGCCCTGCGCATCCATGCCGCCCTCCGGGAGAGGCCCGACGACGACGGTGCCACGGTCCTCGTGGTCACCAAGGACGTCCTCAACGCCGGCTCCACACAGTGGGCCCAGGGCGGCATCGCCGCCGCGCTCGGCCCGGGCGACACCCCCGAGCAGCACGAGCGCGACACCCTCGTGGCCGGCGCCGGGGCCTGCGACACCGACGCCGTACGCGTCCTGGTCACCGAGGGGCCCGATGCGGTGCGCGAGCTGATCGCCCTCGGCACCAACTTCGACCACCACGACGGCGTGCTCTCGCTGACCCGTGAGGGCGGCCACCACCGCGACCGCATCGCGCACGCCGGCGGGGACGCCACAGGTGCCGAGATCCAGCGCGCGTTGATCGCCGCGGTCGAGGCCGCCCCCGAGATCGAGGTCATCCAGCACGCGCTGGCCATCGACCTGATGCGCGCGGCCGACGGCGGCGTCGCCGGGGTGACCCTGCACGTGATCGGCGAAGGGCAGCGCAACGGCGTCGGCGCCGTGCGCTGCCGCGCGGTGGTGCTGGCCAGCGGCGGCCTGGGCCAGGTCTTCGCCCAGTCGACCAACCCGTCGGTCTCCACCGGCGACGGCATGGCGCTGGCCCTGCGCGGAGGAGCCGCGCTGCGCGACCTCGAGTTCGTGCAGTTCCACCCCACCGTGATGTACCTCGGCCCCGAGTCCCGCGGCCAGCAGCCGCTGATCTCCGAGGCGGTCCGGGGCGAGGGCGCGTTCCTGGTCGACTTCGAGGGCAACCGGTTCATGCAGGGGCAGCACGAGCTCGCCGACCTGGCGCCGCGCGACGTGGTGGCCAAGGCGATCACCCGCCGCATGCACGAGACCGGCAAGGCCCACATGTGGCTCGACGCCCGCCACCTCGGCGAAGAGTTCTGGGAGAAGCGCTTCCCGACGATCCTCGGGGTCTGCCGCTCCCACGGCGTCGACCCGATCAGCGAGCTGATCCCGGTGGCTCCCGCACACCACTTCGCCTCGGGCGGCGTGGCCACCGACCTGTTCGGTCGCTCCGACGTGGCCGGCCTCTACGCCACCGGCGAGGTCGCCTGCTCGGGCGTGCACGGCGCCAACCGGCTGGCCTCCAACTCGCTGCTCGAGGGCCTCGTGTTCTCGCGCCGCATCGCCGACGTACTGCCCGGCGAGCTGCGGCCGTGGGCGGACCCGGTCGACGACGACCGGGAGGCGCACGTCGCCTCGGCCGCCTGCCGCCCCGAGATGCAGACCCTGATGACCGAGTACGTCGGCGTGCTGCGCAGCGAGGACGGCGTCCGCAAGGCCCTCGCCGAGCTCCCGGCGCTGGCCGCCACGACCGGCGAGGAGGGGGTGGAGGCCTGGGAGGCGACCAACCTGCTGACCATCGCCACCGCCCTGGCGCAGGCCGCACTCGGCCGCCGCGAGACCCGCGGGTCGCACTGGCGCGAGGACTTCCCCGAGCGCGACGAGGCGTGGTCCGGCCACTTCGACGCCCACCTCGTCGGTGACGACCTCGACGTCACGTTCCACCCGGCGCCCTCGACCGACCCGTCCCACCCCGCCGAGCCGGCAGGAGCCCGCCCATGAGTGCCGTCGACCGCATCGTCGCCCTGCCGTGTGACGACATGCCCGCCAACCTGGCCGTCGAGCTCGGTGAGGCGGGCCTCGAGGCTCGGGCGATCCACCGCGCGGTCGTCGCGGCCCTCGCCGAGGACCTCCCCGGCGACGACGTGACCAGCTGGGCGACCATCCCCGCCGACCAGGTCGAGACCGCCGACTTCGTGGCCCGCGAGGACGGCACCGTGGCCGGCCTGGCCCTCGGGGAGCTGGTCTTCCGCTACGTGATGGGCAACGACATCACGGTCGAGCGGCCGGTCAGGGACGGCACCCGGGTCAGCAAGGGCGACGTGCTGCTCACCGTCACCGGCCCCACGGCGTTGCTGCTGACCGCCGAGCGCACCGCCCTGAACTTCACCTGCCACCTCTCCGGCGTCGCGTCGGCGACCGCCGACTGGGTGCGTGCGCTCGAGGGCACCGGCGCCCGGGTCCGCGACACCCGCAAGACCATTCCCGGCTGGCGTGACCTCGAGAAGTACGCCGTCCGCGCCGGCGGCGGGGTCAACCACCGGCACTCCCTCTCCGACATGGCACTGGTCAAGGACAACCACGTCGTGGCTGCCGGCGGGGTCGTCGAGGCCTACAACCTGATCCGGGCGCGCTACCCCAAGGTGCCGGTGCAGGTGGAGGTCGACTCGCTCGACCAGCTGCGCCAGCTGCTCGAGATCGGGGTCGACCGGATCCTGCTCGACAACATGGACCCGGCCACCCTGCGGGAGGCGGTCGCGCTGACCGCGGGCCGGGCCACCCTCGAGTCCTCCGGCGGGCTGACCCTCGAGGACGCCGCCGAGTACGGCGCCACCGGGGTCGACTTCCTGGCCGTCGGTGCGCTGACCCACTCCGCCAGGGTCATGGACATCGCGATGGACCTACGGCCGTGACGGTCCTGGCCGCCGACATCGGCAACAGCCACACCGTGCTCGGCCTCCTCGACGGCGGACAGGTCGCCGCCCACTGGCGGGTCTCCACCGACGAGCGCCGCACCTCCGACGAGTGGGCCGTCCTCGTGCGCGGCCTCGTCTCCGGCGCGATCGACGAGGCCGACCTGACCGGCATCGCGGTGTGCTCGACAGTGCCCGCCGTACTCCACGAATGGCGCGAGATGCTCACCGGCCACTACCCGACGGTGCCGGCCGTCGTGGTCGAGCCCGGCATCCGCACCGGGGTCCCGGTGCTGATGGACAACCCTCGCGAGGTCGGCGCCGACCGCATCATCAACGCCCTCGCCGCGGCACAGCTGTACGACGGCCCGACGGTGGTGGTCGACTTCGGCACGGCGACCACCTTCGACGTGATCAGCGCCAACGGTGAGTACGTCGGTGGCGCGATCGCGCCCGGCCTCGAGATCTCCCTGGAGGCGCTGGGCCGGCGTGGTGCACAGCTGCGCAAGGTCGAGATCCTGCGGCCGCGCACCGTGATCGCCAAGAACACCGTCGAGGCCCTGCAGTCGGGCATGCTCTACGGCTACTCCAGCATGGTCGACGGCCTGACCACCCGCATGATCGCCGAGCTCGGCGAGCCGAGCGAATCGGTGAACGTCGTGGCGACGGGCCACATGGCGCCGATCGTGCTCGACGAGTGCGGCACCCTGACCTCGTTCGCGCCGCACCTGACACTCATCGGTCTCGAAATCGTTTTCCACCGCAACACCCCGGCGTAGCGCCGGGTAGCCTCCGCCTATGCTTTCGGTCATGAGCGAGGAACTGTCACCGCCGGACGATGCGATGTTCCAAGCCATGCGTGAGGTGCCCGGGGCGGTCCTGCGCACCTACCTGGCACCCGAGGCCAAGGTGATGTTCGAGTCGCTGAACAAGAACGCGTGCACCAGTCTGAAGTGGATGATGGCGGACCTCGCCGGCGAGGACCTCTCCACCTTCAAGGCCGGCTGGAGCGGCTACATCGCGGACTCGGAGGCCGTGCACAACCGTGACCTGTGGCAGGTGTCTCCACGCCTGAGCCAGCTCACTCCCGAAGAGCGTGCCGAGATCCGTCCCGACAACGACTGGTTCATCTTCGCTGTCGTGCGAGACCCGAGGCTCCGATTGTTCTCCGCGTGGCAGAACAAGGTCCTGATGGAGAACCCGCACATCACGCAGTTCCGGAACCGGGACTGGTACCCCCGTCATCCGCTCACCCGCGAGAGCGTCATCGAGGACTTCGCAAAGTTCGTTGCCTTCTTCGAGAACGAGCCCCAGCACATTCTCCGTCGAGACCCCCACTTCCGTGGGCAGGTCGACATGCTGGTCGAGCACGCGATCCCCTACACCCGCGTCTATGAGATCAGCGAGTTCAAGCAGCTCACGAGTGATCTCTCCGAGCACCTGACGAAGGTCGGATACCAGGGCGAGGTGCATGTTCCACGGGCGAACCCGACGCCCCTGCGACCCATCGGGGCGCTCTTCGAGAACGGCATCCGCGAACGCATCGAAGAGCTGTATGCAGATGACTTCGACCGCTTCGGCCACCTCTGGGACTTCTCCCGCACGGAGGCCGCTGAGCCGTGGAGCGACAAGGATCTGGCCGCATGTGAGACCGAGTCGCAGCTCGGCCGGCGTATCGACGAGCTTCACCGACTCGCCCGCACCGAGCGCGCCGAGAACGACCAGTCCCGCAAGCGGATCGCCGCCCTCGAGGACGACGTCGCCCGGTTGTCGGTCAACCCGATCCGCAAGGCCGGAAGCCGGGCCCGGAGGTCGGCCGGCCGGGTCCGCAGGCGTCTGGCGAAAGCCCGCAGGGGCTGACGTCGGCCCGCATGCCTGGGTGGGCCCCGACTCCTAGGTCCTGTCCTGGCCGGCGGCCCGCTGGCGAAGTGCCTGGGTCACCGAACGCAGTGGGCTCGACGCGACGACATCGACGGCCAGGCCGCCACTCTTCAGGGTGACCGCCTCCGCGACGACCTGCCTGAGCCCCTTGCCCACGGTGTGGGTGCCGAGACCGGTGGGCGCCGGAACCGCGAACCTCTCGTGGTGCGGGGGCTGCCCGGCCCGTATGCGGACGATCCATCTTCCGGGCTCGAGGTCGCCGACCGGGATCCGTCCGCTGAACTGCCCGGCGGCGAGTGACACCTCGCGCTCGACCGACTCCTTGTCCTTCCGGGCGATCAGGCTCAGGGGCGCATCGAGATCGAGATCGAGGCGGCCCTCGACCACCAGGTCCCCGGCCTGCCAGGAGACGCGCCAGTCGCGGAGCATCTTGCCGACGCGGTGCTTGCGTTGCCCGACGTCGAGCTTGAGGCGCCGGTCGGGACTGAGGTACGACGCGACGGTCCAGCCGTCCGTGATCTCCCAGTGCAGGAACGGCTCGTCACCGGTGACCGCGTCCTCGCCCAACCGAGTCTGTTGCTCCCGGGTGAGGCCCTCGTGGCTCAGTTGCGTGTGGACGTCCCAGATCGCATCATGCAGCCGATCGCCGCCGAGCGCGAGCGTGTCGAGGTCGGCCCGGAACGTGTCGCCGTCGCCACGTCGAGCAGTCACCAGGTGGTCGGTGCCGGGTTCGTCTCGACTGTGCAGACGCATGGTGACGGTTCCCACCGAGTCGGCGGGCGCCCGGTCCCAGGCTGCTTCGCCCTCCAGGTGCAGGGTCGCCCCGTTCCAAGAGACAGACGTCAGGTGCTGGCGGAAACCCAACCGCTCGGTGACGTCGTACACCTCGTCGGGGACACCGACGGCAGCGTCGCGGAAGTAGGGGAGAAGCGCGTGTGCCCGACCGTCGCTGATGCCGACCTTCCAGGACCTGTGCCGCACCGACTCGTCGGAGGCGGCGGTGACGAGCTCTTCACGAAGGTCTCGTCCGACCAGGTGGTAGAGGAGCCGCATGTCCGGGCTGAGCCACTTCATGACGGAAGGAGTGAGGTGCTCCGCGACCAGGGCTGCGACCCGCACCAGCAACTCTCGTTGCTCGTTCGGATCGAGCTCCGGCAGGGCGAGCACGACGCGCTGCAACTCGAGCTGGAAGTGGCGGGCCAACAGGCGGCCCCGTTTGTCGGGGTCGGGAACCTCGCGGACCAGGAGGGCACACATCGACTCGATGACGTCGACCCGGCTGGCGGCCTTCCCGGAGTAGGTGATGTTGCCGCCGTCATCACGAAGGACGACCCAGTAGTACTCGTAGTCCGCGAGGAGGCTGATCTTCGTGGCGCGCAGGTAGGCGAGCACCGCGAACGGCTGGTCGCTGAGCACCGGGAACTCGGTGGGGAACCTGATCTTGTGCTCCTCCACCATGCTCCGCCGGTAGAGCTTCAGGACCGAGATGGACCAGTAGGCCTGTGAGGTGAAGAGGTCGGCGTCCAGGTCCGTCCTGCGGAAGGCCGATGCGCCCACGCCACGCTCGGAGTCACTGGCCAGGCTGCCCGCGACGACGTCGGATCCTTGCTCGTCGGCGACGGTGACCAGGCGTTCCAGAGCCTCGACGCCGAGGTAGTCGTCAGCGTCGACGAAGTAGACGTAACGCCCGGTGGCGATGTCCAACCCACGGTTGCGCGGGCCCGCGGGGCCGCCGGAGGCGGGGTGGTGCTCGACCCGGTAGAGCCCGTCGTGGGCGAGTGCTCGCCGGTCGGCCTCCTCCGCTGTCCCGTCGGTGGAGCCGTCGTCGATGACGATGATCTCCATCCGGTCGGTGCCGATGGTCTGCGCTTCCAGTGAGTCCAGGCAACGATGGAACCAGGGCAATGCGTTGTACGCCGGGATGATCACACTGACATCGGGCACCGTCATGAACACCTCACTGCGGGATGGAGCAGCAAGGGTAGCCGTCTGGCGCCCCCGCGAGCGGGCGGGATCAGAGCAATTCCACCTGCGGTCCGGCACACCGGTTCCGGGTGTCGAGGACGTAGGTCTCCGAGGCCGACAACAGGTCGTAGTCGAACTGGTCGTGGTCGGTGAGCAGCACGGCTGCGTCGGCCCACGCCAGGCTGTCGGCGTCCAGGGCGGCCCGCACGACGCCCCGGGGCATCAGGCTGTCCTCGGTGAACGGCTCTGCGACGCGCACGTCGGCTCCCAGTGCCTGCAGCTGCTCGAGCACCGTGAGTGCGGGGGACTCGCGGATGTCGCCGACGTTCTTCTTGTAGGCGAGCCCGAGGACGAGCACCTTGGCGCCGTTGACCGCGAGCCGACGTCTGTTCAGGCCGGCCTGCAGCCGGGACACGACGTAGTCGGGCATGTGGTCGTTGATGTCGTTGGCCGCTGCGATCATGCGGATGTCGCCCCGCGAGGTCTGGCGCACCTGCCACAGGAGGTAGGAGGGGTCGATCGGCAGGCAGTGCCCGCCGACGCCCGGCCCGGGAGTGAACCTCATGAAGCCGAAGGGCTTGCTGTCGGCCGCGTCGATGGCCTCCCAGACGTCGACGCCGAGGTCTCTCGAGACCGTGGCGATCTCGTTGACCAGTGCGATGTTCACGTGCCGGAACGTGTTCTCCAGGAGCTTGGTCATCTCGGCCGTGCGGGTGCTCGACACCGGGACGGTCTGCTCGACGAACAGGTCGTAGAACTGCTGCACCCTGGACAGGGACTCGTCGTCGACACCGGAGACGACCTTGGGCGTGTTGGTCAGGCCGAAGGTCGGGTTGCCCGGGTCGATGCGTTCGGGGCTGTAGCCGAGGAAGAAGTCCTTGCCGGCGGTCAGGCCGCTGCCGGCTTCCAGGATCGGCAGCAGCAACTGGTCGGTGGTCCCGGGGTAGGTCGTCGACTCGAGGATGATCGTGGCACCGGGAGTGATGTGGGGCGCAATCGCGCGGCCGGACTCCTCGACGTAGGTCAGGTCGGGTGCTCCCTGGCGCAGCGGCGTCGGGACCGTGATCACGCAGACGTCGAACGCGGTGATCCCGGTCCAGTCGCTGGTCGCGGTGTAGCGACCGGTGGTGAGCGCGTCGTTCAACTCTTCGGAACTGACGTCCTCGATGAACGAGTCGCCTGCACGCAGGCGCTCGACACGAGCGATGTCGGTGTCGATCCCGATCACGGTGCAGCCCGCACGCACTGCGCCCATCGACACGGGAAGTCCGACGTACCCCTGGCCGACGACGGCCACTGTGGTCATCTTGATGCCCTCCTGTGCCGTGGTCATCGGGATCCGTCCGTGTCGCGCCTGCGTTCGATCCTCGCCAGCCAGATGCCGCGGAGCACGGCGACGTGCTCGTCGGCGCTGGCCGGCAGCTGGGCGACGCGTTCGAACGTCTCGTCGTCGACGGTGCCGCGGAGTGCGTCGAGCAGGTCGTGGTCGCGGCAGGCCACCTCCGCGGGAGGGCCGGGGTCGGTGCGTTCGCCCGTCTTGCGCGGCACCAGTTTCCGCCATCCGGTGGGCGAGGGTCGTGCCGGCGGGTTCGCGACTGCGTCGAACGCCTTGCTGAGCCGGTCGAGCTCGGTGCGGACACGCTCCGCGGACGCGTCGGCGATCTCGTCGACCTTCGTCATCAGGTCGGGGGCCAGGTCATCGCGCAGAGCCAGTCGGTGCAGCTCACCGAGGAACCGGTGGTAGTAGTCCATCGTGTAGTGCACCTCGAAGGGCCCCCACGGGTGCTCCTTGAAGGAGGTGTACGACTCGCCGCCGAGGTCGATGCTGTCCCAGCCGTACGACGTGCTGGCGTACTTGTTGAGGCGGGCCCAGAAGTCGTTGCCGCGGACGTGCGTGAGCCTGACCTCCTTGTTGACCGGGTGCAGCCGTCCCGGGATCGGCAGGTGGGGCCGCATCACCTCGGTGGCGTTGAAGCCGCAGTGCACGATGACCCGGGTGGTGGGGCAGTGCTCGGTGACGAACGCAGCGAAGCGGTCCATCGCCTCGGTCCACAGCTCGAAGTAGGCATCGGCGTCCGCCTGCCAGCTCAGCACCTCGGTGCGCTCGTCGTCGATGAGCCGCTGGTAGAGGTCTGTCTTGTGGATCCGCCACCGGTTGTTGGTCACGAAACGGCCATCGGCCATGCGTAGCACGCCGAAGTGCACGTCACCGAAGAAGTCGAGGATCAGGATCTCCGGCGGATTCTCCGCAATGAGGCCCAGGATCTCGCGATTGAGGTCTGAGGCGACGTTCCACAGGCCGTACGGCTTCATCGGCTCGAGTGGTTCCCAGGGCTCGTCCACCGGCGGTGACATCAGGGCGATCATCGAGCTCTGGTTGGTGGTCGCCCCGACCTCGAACCACTGCTTGTAGTCAGCGTTGAACCGGGAGTTGAAGTTGTCGCGCGTGATGCAGCTGCCCATCACCACCACGACACGGGGGTCGCTCATGGTCGGACCACCGTCGCGGGCATCTGTGGCGTCGGCTCCGCTGGGAGCCTCGACCGGTTGCCCTCGGTGAGCTTCACGTGGGCCACGACCCGCTCGCAACACTTGCCGTCACGCTCCTGGAAGCTGGCGTCGATGCGGGCCTGGTACGCCGGCAGGGGGTCCGGGCCGTGGTCGAGGGCCTGGATGGTGGCGGCCACCGCCGAGTCCTTGTCCTCCTCGACGGGACCGAAGCCGTCACGGGGGTACTCGAAGTAGCCGGCCCGTCCGACGTGGCCACCGCCGAGCACCGTGTCGGCGTCGAACTGGAAGTAGACGACCGGGCGCTGCAGGTAGGCGGCATTGAACGCGATCGAGGAGAAGTCGGTGACCACGGCGCGGGCACGGGCGAACAGCTCCTGAGGGTCACCGCCCTCGTAGGACAGCGGGAGCACGTGGTCGGGCAGGTGCATCATCGGCAGCAGCGGCTGGAGGTTGGGGTGCGGCAGGAACCCGAGCTTCAGTCCGTGTCGCCGGCACGCCTCGGCCAGCGTGTCGTCGCAGATGTAGGACATCCACTGCTGCACGAAGTCGGACTCGAGCAGCGAGCTGTCCAGCTCGCGACGCTGGCTGCCCTTGATCACCGGCGGCAGCAGTCCGTTTCGCCACGTCGGGGTGACCAGCAGCAGATCGCGCTTGTCCGGGGGGAACCGCAGGCCGACCTCGCGCAGCCGGTCGAAGCGCGGCAGTCCGGTCAGGGCGACCTCGCGGGTGGTGAAGACGTACGGCGTGTGGTCGCCGGCGATCGAGGCCATCTCCTGGCGAGTGCTGACCACGAAGGTGTCCATCTCCTTGGGGTCCAGCCACGAGGAGATGTCGTCCTTGATCACGCCGTGCTGCAGGAAGTGGAAGCGCCAGTTGCGGGGCGTGAACTCGGTGATCTCGGCCGGCGCCACGACTGCGGCGTCCGCGTGGGAGGACAAGAGGTGCTTCGCGTGGGCGAGCAGGAGGCGCCACTGCAGCGAGCCGTAGGCGACCAGGCGGTCTCCGTGGCCCTCCTTGCGGAACCGCTCCCACTCCTTGCCGCCCTTCTCGAGGACGAACCAGGCGTTGATCTCGGGATGGTTGGCACGCAGGTACCGGAACAGGATCTCGCCGCTGTCGGCCGCGTCATGCACCCGGTCCATCAGCACCCAGGCGTCGGCGTACTTCTTGCGGACCTGCGGCGTCCGCATCAGTCTCTGGGCGATCTTGCCCTGCCTGGACTCGGGCTTCTTGATCTGCAGGTGCTTCGGGACCCGGCTGCGGGCGCGCTGGGACAGCGGGCTGCCGAACCAGCGGATCTGCCCGGGCGGTGCGACCCGTGTCGGTCCGTACGGACGTTCGTAGACGATGTCGACAGCGGCGCCGTCGAGGTCGAGCTGCAGGGACCTGTTGGCGGGCAGCCACACCGAACGCTCGTGCATCAGTGTGCGACCGTAGAACTCGAGGTCGCGGACCTTGGCGTGCAGCGGCTCGATCGGCTCACCGTTGGCACGCCACACCTCGGTCGGCAGGTCCCCGGTGTAGAAGTACGACGCCTTGACGATCACCTGGTCCACGTCGAACTTCTTGAGGTGGACGAACGGGTCGTGCCACGGCTGCTCCTCGTAGCCGTGCGCGAGGACCAGTCGGGTCTGCCCGGGCACCGTCGGCGGGACGTAGCGCAACGCCTCGTCGACGTCGATCTGCCCGAGGATCTCGGCGGCCACGGCGTGGAACTCATCCGTGATGGGGCCCCCCTGTGGGCGGCCGGTGGAAGCCGCGTGGGAGTCGGTCGCCTTGAAGTACCAGTGCAGCTCGTAGAGGAGGAAGGACTCCAACCAGCGCGGAACCCGGCCGTGCAGCTCTCGCGCGCGTTCGACCAGGTCGAGGTAGCCGAGCTTCGGGACGACGTTGTAGCGGCCGGGGTGTGCCTGCGCGGTCTGCAGGGTGGAGCTGTCGTCGGCGCGCTTGCGGTAGTGGTAGCGGGCAGCGTCGAGGAACCCGACCCGCGGCTGGTCGAAGCTGAGCAGGTAGCGCGAGTTGAAGTGACCGTCCTCGAAGTTCGGCCGGATCCGGCCGTCGAACTCGAGTCCGAGGTCACGGATCCGGTCGAGCCTGAAGAACGTCGCAGGCGAGCTGCCGTGGAACCGCTCGGGGTTCAGGGACAGATCGACGTAGGGGTTGGCGTGGAACATCGAGCGCAGCGGGTGCCGGTCGGTGACCTTGTCCTCGGCCTCGTTCCAGATCAGCCGGTGCGTGGCCGCCATGTGGGCATCGGGGTGCGCCTCGATGAAGTCCGCCACCACCTGGAGGTACTTGTCGTTGACGGTGTCGTCAGGGTCGGGGAAGGTGATCCATTCGCCGTGGGCGGCCTTGATGCCGGTGTTGCGAGCGGCTCCCTGGCCGGCGTTCTCCTGGGTGATGACCCGCACGGTCTTCGGATGCCTGTTCGCCCACTCGGCGAGGAGACGCGGCGACTCGTCCGTGGACCCGTCGTCGATCATCAGGATCTCCACGTCGTCGAGGCCGTGGGTCTGGCGCTCGATCGAGGCGATGAAATCGGGCAGGTAGGGCGCGACGTTGTAGACGGCACTCACGATCGAGAAGAGGGGACGCGCCTCATTGCTCATAGGTGCAGGGTTCCTTCCGGGTCTGATCTGTGGTGCGTCTGGCGAACTCGTCGTACGGCGGCTGGGAAATCACCCTAGGGCGTGACGCGGGGCCGATCCCAACCGCTGGCCTCAGGCCTTGCGCCGGACGCGCGGGTCGAGGCGACGGCGGAGGCCGGCCCTGACCCGCGCGTTCAGGACCTTCATCAGCTCACGCGTGCTCATGTCTTCGACCTGGCGCTTCTTGCGACCGTGCTTGCGGGGCTTGCGAGCGAGCTGGGCCTCCCGGAGAGCCTCCTCCCGGCCGTGGGCATCGGCCTGTTCCATGCCCTTGAGGGCCGAGGTGATGGCGCCGGAGATTCCCTGGACCGCGATGGAGATGGGGATCTGGTCGAACTCCGGAGTCTCGCCGGTGGCCGGGAGCCGACGCAGGTTCTCGAGGTCGCCACTGACGGCGACGCCGGATGCCCTGAGGCGTTCGATGATGCAGTCTGCTTCGACCCGGGCCTGCTCGACAGCCCAGGGAGGCAGTGCGCTCTTGGGTTCATCCGAGTCGGGCCGGCGCTCCTTGAGGATGCGGGCCACCATCCCGTAGCGGATCATCAGCGAGAACTGGGTCCAGGTCAGCCGGTCGCGGTTCTCCTCGATGACCTGCCGCAACAGTTCGGCTTCCGGGGCGGTCAACCCTCGGTTGCTGAAAGCGGGAGTGCGGGTCGAGAGGAACTGGGGCGGAAGGTCGAGGAGCTGTTCGAAAGTGGCGGGCAGCAGTGCCCGGTCCGCCTCGTCGATCACCACGACCCGAATTCGGTCGACGGGGAGAACCTCGCTCCAGCGCTCGACCAGGGTCGCGGTGTCGGCCCACGACCAGAAGCCTCGCGACACCACCGCAGGGCTCGGCCGCTTGAACCCCTTGTCCAGCCACGCGGACAGGTGCCCGGCCTTGCCGTCCCTCAGAACCTGTTGCCAGGTCGACAAAGCGATCGAACCGGGATTTCGGGCGGCGATGAGGACGTGGAGTCTCTCGGGGTCGAGATCCGCGACCGCGCGGGAGATCTCCGCGGGCTCGGACTGCGCGAAGAACTCGCTGCTGACCACCACCCGCCCGGGCGTGTTCCTGACCTTGCGGGCGAAGTTCTCCCATTGCTTCTCGCTCGGGACTTCTTCGGTGTCGTTGGTCCAGCCCGCTGGGTGCTGACGAAGGGCGCGAGCATGACCGTGGTGGGCACCATGGCGTCCCGGATAGGTCACTGCGTGCTCCAGAAGGTCCTCGCGCGCGGCGGCAAGGATGCCCTGGATCGCGGTGGTGCCGGTCTTGTGCGGGCCGATGTGCAGCAGGACGGCGTCTTCGGGGAGCGGCGGAGTGGGCTGGGACATGCGCTCAAACTACCCGGGGGCCCGGATCGTCACGGAATCCAGTGGGGCGAGGCGCCCGGAATACAGATCCGCAGAATTGTGAAGAATGCGCGATGGCATTTTCGGCGACAATTCCTTCGTGCCATGATGCCTTCGATCGAATTTCAATTCACGAGAAAGAGGAATTCATGGCGCAGAAGGTCAACATCATCCTTGTCGATGACATCGACGACAGCGAAGCCTCTGAAACGCTCACTTTCGGCCTCGACGGCGTGAACTACGAGATCGACCTAAATGAAGCGCACGCACAGCAATTGCGCGAAGCCCTCGCGACGTACGTCGGCCACGGTCGCCGGATCTCCGGTCGCCGCAAGTCCGGCAGCACCGTCGCCGCGTCCGGCACGAGCGCCGCCGAGGTGCGGGCCTGGGCCCGCGACAACGGGTACGACGTCCCCGAGCGCGGCCGCATCCCGTCCGACGTCCGCGCCGCCTACGAGGCCGCCAACTGACCTGGTGGCCCCTCGACCCGTCGTGATCTCACCCTGGAGGACCTGCTCACGCCGGGTCGAGCGGCATCCTGTTCGCTGAGAGCGGATTACTCGTTGGTCGGGAACACGTAGGGTGGAGCCAGACGTTGGTACCAATGTCCGCGCCCCTCCCGTCCCGGGGTGCTGGTACCTGAGTTTGAGGAGTGCGTACATGTTCGAGCGGTTCACAGACCGAGCCCGTCGGGTCGTCGTGCTTGCCCAGGAAGAGGCACGCATGCTCTCCCACAACTACATCGGGACCGAGCACATCCTGCTCGGCCTCATCCACGAGGGTGAGGGCGTCGCGGCAAAGGCGCTCGAGAGCCTCGACATCTCGCTGGAGGCAGTGCGCGCACAGGTCGAGGAGATCATCGGCCAGGGCCAGCAGGCCCCCAGTGGGCACATCCCCTTCACACCGCGCGCCAAGAAGGTGCTCGAGCTGTCGTTGCGCGAGGCGCTGCAGCTCGGCCACTCCTACATCGGCACCGAGCACATCCTGCTCGGCCTGATCCGTGAGGGCGAGGGCGTCGCCGCCCAGGTGCTGCAGAAGCTCGGCGCCGACCTCAACCGGGTCCGGCAGCAGGTCATCCAGCTGCTCTCCGGCTTCCAGGGCAAGGAGAGCGCGGCCGCTGGCGCGCCGTCCGGCAGCGGATCCGAGGCACCGTCGTCCTCGCTGGTCCTCGATCAGTTCGGTCGCAACCTGACCCAGCAGGCCCGCGAGGGCAAGCTCGACCCAGTCGTGGGTCGCGAGCAGGAGATCGAGCGCGTCATGCAGATCCTGTCGCGCCGCACGAAGAACAACCCCGTCCTGATCGGTGAGCCCGGCGTCGGCAAGACCACGATCGTCGAGGGCCTCGCCCAGGACATCGTCAAGGGCAACGTGCCCGAGACGCTCAAGGACAAGCACATCTACACCCTCGACCTGGGTGCCTTGGTGGCCGGTTCGCGCTACCGCGGTGACTTCGAGGAGCGCCTCAAGAAGGTGCTCAAGGAGATCCGCACCCGCGGCGACATCGTGCTGTTCATCGACGAGATCCACACCCTCGTCGGTGCCGGTGCGGCCGAGGGCGCCATCGACGCGGCCTCGATCCTGAAGCCGATGCTGGCCCGTGGCGAGCTGCAGACGATCGGTGCGACCACCCTCGACGAGTACCGCAAGTACCTCGAGAAGGACGCCGCCCTCGAGCGCCGCTTCCAGCCGATCCAGGTCAACGAGCCGTCGATCGCTCACACGATCGAGATGCTCAAGGGCCTGCGCGACCGCTACGAGGCGCACCACCGGGTGACCATCACCGACGAGGCGTTGGTCTCCGCGGCCACGCTCGCCGACCGCTACATCTCCGACCGGTTCCTCCCGGACAAGGCCATCGACCTGATCGACGAGGCCGGTTCCCGGTTGCGCATCCGCCGGATGACCGCCCCGCCGGACCTGCGCAAGTTCGACGAGCAGATCGCCGAGGTGCGCCAGCGCAAGGAAGGCGCCATCGACGGCCAGGACTTCGAGGCCGCTGCCGCCCTCCGCGACGAGGAGAAGCAGCTCATCCTGAAGAAGGCCGACCGCGAGAAGCAGTGGCGCGCCGGTGACATGGACGTCGTCGCCGAGGTCGACGAGGAGCTCATCGCCGAGGTCCTCGCCGTCGCCACCGGCATCCCGATCGTGAAGCTCTCCGAGGAGGAGTCGACCCGACTGCTCAAGATGGAGGACGAGCTGCACAAGCGCGTCATCGGCCAGGAAGAGGCCGTCAAGGCTCTCTCCCGGGCGATCCGCCGTACCCGTGCCGGCCTGAAGGACCCGAAGCGTCCCGGTGGCTCGTTCATCTTCGCCGGTCCGTCCGGTGTCGGTAAGACGTGGCTGTCCAAGACGCTGGCCGAGTTCCTGTTCGGCGACGAGGACGCGCTGATCCAGCTCGACATGTCGGAGTTCTCCGAGAAGCACACGGTCTCGCGACTGTTCGGTTCGCCTCCCGGCTACGTCGGCTACGAAGAGGGTGGCCAGCTCACCGAGAAGGTGCGCCGCAAGCCGTTCTCCGTGGTGCTCTTCGACGAGGTCGAGAAGGCCCACCCCGACATCTTCAACTCGCTGTTGCAGATCCTCGAGGAAGGTCGCCTGACCGACTCGCAGGGCCGGGTGGTCGACTTCAAGAACACCGTCATCATCATGACCACCAACCTCGGCACCCGCGACATCTCGAAGGGGGTGAGCCTGGGCTTCGGCAACGCGTCCGACACCCAGGGCACCTACGACAAGATGAAGGCGAAGGTCACCGAGGAGCTCAAGCAGCACTTCCGGCCCGAGTTCCTCAACCGTGTCGACGAGATCGTGGTCTTCCCGCCGCTGTCGCAGGAGCAGATCGTCTCGATGGTCGACAACATGGTGGCCTCGGTCGAGCTGCGCATGAAGGACCGCGACATGTCCCTCGAGCTCACCCAGAACGCGAAGAACCTGCTCGCCGAGCGTGGCTTCGACCCGGTGCTGGGTGCGCGACCGTTGCGCCGCACGATCCAGCGCGAGATCGAGGACGTCCTCGCCGAGAAGATGTTGTTCGGCGAGGTCGGCCCCGGCCAGATCGTGCTGGTCGACGTCGAGGGCGAAGGCCCCACGGCCACGTTCACGTTCAAGGGCCAGAAGGTGGGCGCGCTGCCCGACAGCCTGCCGCTGGAGCCGGTCGACGTGGTCTCCGGCGACGTGCTCAGCGAGACCCCCGAGGGTCCCGACGACACCGAGGGCCCGGTCGACGTGCCCCGCGCCGAGGACTGAGCTCTCACCGACAGTCCCCAACGTCTGGCGCCCTCACTGAGGGAAGGCAGGAGCCAGACGTTGGGGACTGTCGGGCATTTCAGGGGAGGGCGAAGTGGTCGGGCTCGACCCGGACCAGCAGGCCGTCGGCGACCAGGCTGGCCAGCGCCCGGTCGCGCTGCGGCTCGTCGCTCCACACCGCGTCGAGCCGGTGCCGGGGTACGGCGCTCTCGCTGTCACGCACCACGCCCAGCAGCCGGCCTCGCACCTGGCGGTCGGTGCCCGCATAGGTCTGGGTCCGTCGCGCCGGTCCGTCGTACGCCGGGCGCCCCGCGGCCACCCACGCGCAGCGGTCGCTGACCGGACAACGACCGCAGGCCGGGTTGCTCGCCGTACAGACCAGGGCGCCGAGCTCCATCGTGGCGACCGCCCAGGTGGCGGCCGTGGGGGCGTCGTCGGGCAGCAGTGACGTGGCCAGGTCGCGCTCCGCCTTCGTGACCGAGGGAGCGGGGAACTCGACACCGCTGGCCGCCCGGGCCAGCACGCGACGCACGTTCGTGTCGAGCACGACGTGCCGCTGGCCGTGGGCGAACGACGCGATCGCGGCGGCGGTGTAGTCGCCGACACCGGGCAGTGCGAGCAGGTCGTCGTGCGCGGTGGGGACCTCGCCGTCGTGCAGGTCGCGGATCGCCGTGGCCGCGGCGTGCAGCCGCAGGGCGCGACGCGGATAGCCGAGCCGGCCCCAGGCGCGCACTGCCTCGCCGGCGTCGTCGTCGGCCAGGTCGGAGGGTGTCGGCCACCGCTGCATCCACGCCTCGTGCATCGGCAGCACCCGCGCCACCGGCGTCTGCTGCAGCATGAACTCCGAGACCATCACCGACCAGGCGCTGGCGCCGTTGCCACGCCACGGCAGCTCGCGCGCGTGCTCGTCGTACCACTCCAGCAGTGGGTCATGGAGGTCGCTCACGGGCGCATGCTACGTCTCGGGGGCGCGGCGTCGAGTGTTGCTCCCCGGATCGGGGGATCCCGCTGGATACCGTGGGCCCATGAGTGGTGCCACCCGGCCGCGCGGCCCGTTGCCCGCCCGCGTCTACTGGGTGCGGCGCACCCTGGTGCTCGGCACCGCGTTCCTGCTGATCTTCGGATTCGCGCGTCTGCTCGGGTCGGGCAACGACGGCGACGGAGGCTCCGAAGGATCCGGGACGCCGGTCGCCGAGCAGGCCGCGGGCGACCCGACGGACCAGTCCTCCGCCGACACGACCCCCACCACGACCGCGAAGTCGAAGAAGACCCGCACACCGCTGCCGCAGCCCGACGGCCCCTGCTCACCCGACGACATCACCGTCGAGCCCGACCTCGACCGGGTGGCGGCCGACGGCAGCATCGAGATCCCGTTCCTGCTCTCCGGAACCGACGAGGCCTGCACCTTCCAGGTCTCCAACTCCACGATGGTCATCAAGATCACCTCGGGCAGCGACCTGATCTGGACCAGCCAGGAGTGCGCCAAGGTGCCCAGCGAGGACGTCGTCGTCCGCTCGGCCACCTCCACCAGGATCGTGCTGGTCTGGAACGGTCGTCGCTCCGACGACGACTGCAGCCGTACGGCGAAGTGGGCCACCGCCGGCTGGTACCACGTCGAGGCCGCGGCGCTCGGTGGCGAGCCGACCTCCGACAAGTTCGAGCTGGTCAACCCGAAGCCGAAGACGGTCTACAAGACCGAGAAGCCGAAGCCGAAGAAGAAGACGTCGGACAAGACGTCCGAGAAGCCTTCGTCGTCGGCCTCGTCATCGCCATCAGGTGCGGTTGAGCCCAACTAGGGTTCGTTTCTGAGCCAGCACCCGCGGTCCAGGTCTGCTTGCACCTCACCAGGTCTCGACACGCGGGTCACGCCTTCGTTCCTCAGGCCTGCCGCTCGCTCGACCACCATCGTCTGATCCGCTGACGCGTCTCAGACCCGCTGCCGCCTGCTTACACGTATCGCTCGAGGATGCTGGACTCGGCGAGGCGGGAGAGGCCCTCACGCACGCTGCGGGCCCGGAGCTCGCCGACACCCTCGACGGCCTGCAGGTCGTCGATGCCCGCGGAGAGCAGCTTCTGCAGGGTGCCGAAGTGCTCGACCAGGCGGTCGACCACGGCGGGTGGGAGCCGCGGCACCTTGGCCAGCAGCCGGAAGCCGCGCGGCGCGACCGCGCCGTCGAGGTGCTCGCTGGCGCTCAGGCCGAGCGCCTTGGCGACCGACGCCGGGTCGACCAGCTCGGTCGGGGAGAGGGTCTCGAGACGGCCGAGGACGTCTTCGGGGCTCTTGGCCCGGCGTCCGGTCGGCAGGTAGTCACGGATCACCAGCTCGCGCTCGGTGTCGACGCCGGTGATCAGCTCCTCGAGCTGCAGGGAGAGCAGCCGGCCGTCGGTGCCCAGCTCGAGCACGTAGTCCTCGATCTCGCGGGCGATGCGGGTGACCATCTCGAGCCGCTGGGCCACGACCGCCACGTCGCGCACGGTGACGAGGTCCTCGATCTCGAGCGCCGACAGCGTGCTGGAGACCTCGTCGAGGCGGAGCTTGTAGCGCTCGAGGGTGGCCAGCGCCTGGTTCGCGCGGGACAGGATCTGCGCGGAGTCCTCGAGGACGTGCCGGGTCTCGCCGACGTACGCCGCGATGATCTGCATCGACTGCGACACCGAGATGACCGGGAACCCCGTCTGCCGGGCGGCCCGGTCGGCGGTGCGGTGCCGGGTGCCGGTCTCCTCGCTGTGGATCGTGTGGTCGGGCATGAGGTGCACGGCGGCGCGGTGGATGCGGGTCAGGTCGGAGTCGACGATGATCGCGCCGTCCATCTTGGCCAGCTCACGGAGACCGGTCGCGGTGAACGGAACGTCGAGGGTGAACCCGCCGGTGGCGATCGACTCGACGGTCTTGTCGTAGCCGATCAGGATCAGGGCGCCGGTGCGGCCGCGCAGGATTCGCTCGAGTCCGTCGCGCAGGGCTGTGCCCGGTGCGATCGACGCGAGGGTGGCGCGCAGGCGCAGGCTGTCCTCGGAGCGTTCGATCATGGCCAGGTGTCCCCGTTCGTGGTTCCGGTCGAATTGCCGTCAGTCTAGGGGAACCCGACACACGCTCGGCATCGACGCGGCGCTCAGTTCACGGGGTCGACCGGCCCGCGGAAGCCCAGGAGCTGGAGCACGGCGCCGATGTCGGGCACGTCGATGACCTCCATGCCGTCGAGGATGCGCGCCTGTGCCTTGCGCTGGGTGCCGCCGCCGGTGCGGTCACTCGGGACGATGGCGTACTTGAAGCCGAGCCGGGCGGCCTCGGCCAGCCGCTGGGGCAGGTCGCGGACGCGGCGCAGCTCGCCGGCCAGCCCCAGCTCGCCCATGGCCACGATGCCCTGCGGTGCCGGGCGGCCGTACGTCGCAGAGGCGAGGCTGATCGCGATGGCCAGGTCGGTGGCCGGCTCGGTCAGCTTGGCGCCGCCGACCGTGGACCCGAAGACGTCCTGCTGGTGGAGCCGGAGGTTGCCGTGCTTCTGGAGGACGGCGAGCACCATGGCGACGCGCGACGAGTCGAGCCCCGACGTCGTGCGCCGCGGCTTGTCGGACGGCGAGGGCGTGACCAGTGACTGCACCTCGGCCAGCATCGGCCGGCGGCCCTCCATGCTGACCGCGACGCAGGTGCCGGCGACCTGCTGGTTGTGGTGCTCGACGAAGAGCCCGCTCGGGTCGGTGACCGCGGTGATGCCACCGGCGGAGAGGTCGAAGCAGCCGACCTCGTCGACCGGGCCGAAGCGGTTCTTCATCGCCCGGAGCATGCGGAAGCGGGAGTTGCGGTCGCCCTCGAAGTGGAGCACGACGTCGACCACGTGCTCGAGGACCCGCGGGCCGGCGATGGTGCCGTCCTTGGTGACGTGACCGACCAGCACTGTGGTGATGTTGCGGGTCTTGGCCACCCGGATAAGCGCCGCGGCGACCTCCTTGACCTGGCTGACCCCGCCCGGCACGCCGTCGACGTCGGAGGCGGCGATGGTCTGCACCGAGTCGATCACCAGCAGCTCGGGACGGACGTCCTCGATGTGGGTGAGCAGGGCGCCGAGGTCGGTCTCGGCGGCGAGGTAGAGCTCGTCGTGCACGGCGTCGGTGCGGTCGGCACGCAACCGCACCTGGGAGGCCGACTCCTCGCCGGTGATGTAGAGCGTGCGGCGCCGACCCTGCGCCGTACGGGCGGCGACCTCGAGGAGGAGCGTCGACTTGCCGACGCCGGGTTCACCGGCGAGAAGGATCGCGGCCCCCGGGACCAGCCCGCCGCCGAGCACCCGGTCGAGCTCGGCCACGCCACTGCTGCGGGTGGTGGACTCCTCGACCGACACCTTGCCGATCGGGACGGCTGCGGTGGTCACCGGTGACGCCTTGGTGGCGCGGACCGGGCCCGCCCCCACCTCGTTGACCGAGCCCCACGCCTGGCACTCGCCGCAACGACCGACCCACTTGCCGGTCTCCCAACCGCACTCGCTGCAGCGGTACGTCGAACGGGCTGCCTTCTTGGTGCTCATGGCTCACAACCTAGGCGACGGCACCGACACCCGGTGCGAGCAGCCGGATCAGCCGGCAGCGCCGGCCAGTCGGTCGAGCACGTCGACAGTGGTGTCCCAACCCAGGCAGGCGTCGGTCACGCTCTGCCCGCGGGTCAATGCGGCCGGCCCGACGGTGACGTCGAGCTTCTGGGCCCCTTCGACGAGGAACGACTCGAGCATCACCCCGGCGATCGGGGATCCTCCGGCGACCTGATCGGCGAGCTCGGCGGCGACCTCGGCCTGACGCACGTGCGACTTGCCGCTGTTGGCGTGGCTGGCGTCGACGATCAGCCGCGGGTTCAGACCCGCTTCGGCCAGTCGGGCGCTCGCAGCAGCCACGTGGGTGGCGGAGTAGTTGGGTCCGTCGGCCCCGCCGCGCAGGATCAGGTGCGCGTCGGCGTTCCCCTCGGTGGCGACCAGGGCGGCCCGCCCGCGGTCGTCGATGCCCAGGAAAGCCTGCGGTACGCCGGACGCGGCGCACGCGTCCAACGCCACCTGCAGGCCCCCGTCGGTCCCGTTCTTGAAGCCGACCGGCATCGAGAGGCCCGAGACGAGCTGGCGGTGGATCTGGCTCTCGGTGGTGCGCGCACCGATCGCGCCCCAGCTGATCAGGTCGGAGAGGTACTGCGGGCTGATCGGCTCGAGGAACTCGGTGCCCGTGGGCAGCCCGAGGTCCGTGACGGCGGCGAGGAACTGGCGCGCCGAGCGCAGGCCGGTGGCGATGTCGTGGCTGCCGTCCAGGTGCGGGTCGTTGACCAGGCCCTTCCAGCCGACCGTGGTGCGAGGCTTCTCGAAGTAGGTCCGCATCACGACCAGGAGGCGGTCCGCGTGCCGCGTGGCCTGCTCGGCCAGGCGTGCGGCGTACTCGAGGCCGGCGTCGGTGTCGTGGATCGAGCACGGGCCGACGATGACCAGCAGTCGGTCGTCGACGCCGTCGAGGATCGCGCGGATCTCGTCGCGGCCGCGGGCAACCACGTCGGCGCGTGCGGAGGTCAGCGGGATCTCGTCGGTGATCTCGCGGGGCTCGGGCAGTGCCTCGAAGCGGCGGACCCGCAGGTCCGAGGTGGCGGCACTGGCCTTGATGGTTTCCATGGTGTTCCCGTCCGGTGAGGCGGACCCGGTCAGAGCCCGCCGATGAAATGACGAAAGGGCAGAGATTGCTCTCCGCCCTGTGGCTCTGGTGGGTGTTGGTGCGCGTCAGTTAAGTCGCGGGCCCCTCCAGAGCCAACGCAAAATACGCATACCAACGGGTGTTCATGCCCTGCAGCCTACGACACGTGGTCAACCACGGCCGCGCGGTGGTCGCATCGTGGGCGGCCGCTGCTCGGTGAGGCGGCTTCAGAAGCCGCGGATCCAGAGGTTCACCGCGTAGTCGACCTCGAACCCGTCGTACGTCGAAAGCACGTGCGCGGCGGTCGCAGCGTCGAACTCGATGCGGACGACGGCCTCGAAGTCGGTGCGGTTCGCGAACGACCAGCGGATGTCGAGGGGCTGGCGGGTCCAGCCGCGCTGCGACCAGAACCGCTCGACCGCATCGGGGTCGATCATCGGGTAGCCGCGCCGGAACCAGCCGCCGAACGTGGAACGCGAGGCGTCGTTGTCGATCACGAACGCGGTGCCACCGCGACGCATCACCCGGTCGAGTTCCGCCAACCCCGGCTCGCATCCGGGGCCGAAGAAGTAGGCCCACCTGGCCTGCATCACGTCGACCGACGCGTCGGGGAGCGGGATCTCCTGGGCCGTGCCCTGACGGACCTGCGTGTTGCCCAGTCGGCGGACGCGCCGCCGGGCCATCGAGACCAGGTCGGGGTGCGGCTCCACACCGATGACCTCGCGTGCGGTCTCGGCCCACCGGGCGAGGTGGAAGCCGGTGCCGCAGCCCAGGTCGAGGAACGTGCGCCCGGACCAGTCCGTGGTCGCGCGCATGGCCGACTCGATCACGCCGTCGGGGTCCGCGGCGTGGTTCTCGATCTCGTAGGTCTCCGGGTGGTGCCAGATGTTTGGGCTGGGCACCGCGCCCTGGCTGGGCCTGGTCATCGGCCTGCAGGTCCTGGTCTCGGACTGCGGGCCCTGGTCTCGGACCGCTCTCGGCCTGCGGGTCCTAGTCTCGGACTGCGGGCCCTGGTCTCGGACCGCTCTCGGCCTGCGGGTCCTGGTCTCGACGCGCTCGCGTGACTTCGTTCCTCAGTCACGTCGCTTGCTCGACCTGGTCGGCCCCACGCCCGGCGCTCGTTCCTCGCGTCGGGCTGGCCGACTCAGATCCGGACGAGGCCGTTGGGGGTCTGGAACTGGGCGGCGATCACGCCGGGGGTGCCGTGCGGGGCGACCCATTCGACCTTGACGTCCTCGAGCGGAGCCTCGACGGTCTCGCCGAGCCACTCGCTCACGCGGTGCGGGTCGCCGGCGATCTCCAGGCAGGCAAGGGAGAAGTCGGCATTCGCGCCGTTGCTCGGGTGGTCCTCGGCAGGCGAGAGCCACTGCACGAAGAACGGCAGCTGCGGGTCGGAGATCAGGCCGTTGATGCCGATCTGCTTCCACGACAGGGCCTTGCCGTCGGGGCGGTGCCGCGAGCCGTCGACGGCGGCGCGACCGAGGCGCTGCTCGACAGGTGCGATGTCGTCGACTGCGACGACCCAGCCGAGCCAGCCACCGCCGAGGGCGGAGCGGGCACGGACGGCCTGGCCGAACGGAGCCTTGTCGGAGGCCGGGTGGTCGAGGACCTCCACGATCTCCAGGTAGGTGTTCTCAGCGAGCGGGAGGATGCGGTTCCGGGTGCCGAAGCGGGGGTGGATACCGCCATCGGTGAACTCCTTGCCGAGCAGTTCCCCGAGCCGCTGAGCTGTGGCGGCGAGACCGTCGGGTCCGGCCGCGAAAGAGAGATGGTCCAGGCGCATGCCCAGCATTCTGGTCTCTCGATGATCCGTACGTCACATCGGGGGTGCTGTCTCTTGACGTCGAGACTGTTGTCGTGGAAGTGATCCGGCGGGTGGGTCAGCGCGGATCGGCGGGGTGGATCGCAAGCAGGGAACGCGATCGCAGGTGGTGCTCGCAGTGACGCGCCAGCTCGTCGTACGCCGGTTGCCCCATCAGCTCCACGAGCTCGGCGGCGTTCGTGACGTAGAACGGCTCCATCGCGACGTGCGCCTCGGTGTTGCCCGTGCAGTACCAGTCGAGGTCGTGACCTCCCGCGCCCCAGCCGCGGCGGTCGTACTCGGTCACGGTGACCTCGCTGTACGTCGACCCGTCCGGGCGTTCGACGTCGCGGTAGGTGCGCCGGATCGGCAGCTGCCAGCACACGTCGGGCTTGGTCTCCAGCGGGTTGCGTCCCTGGGCGAGGGCCAGTCCGTGCAGGGCGCAGCCGGCGCCGACCGTCCAGTTCTCCGTCGAGAAGTCGGCACGGTTGTGGAAGACGCACGCGTTCTGGCCGTCGACCTCGATGGCCAGCGTCTTGCGTGCGCCCTCGTCGTCCTTCTCGATCCAGTCCTTCTTGCGCACCTTGCGGCCCGGGTGGAACTGCCACGTGGTCTCGTCGAGCTGGTCGACGTACGCCGCGACGCGGTTCTCGTCGTCCTTGTCGGAGAAGTGCGCGCCGAGCGTGCAGCAGCCGACGTCGGGGGAGTCGCGATAGATGCCGGAACAGCCGGATCCGAAGATGCACGTGTAGTTCGAGGTCAGCCACGTGAGGTCGCAGCGGAAGACCTGGTCGGCGTCGCCGGGATCGGGGAACTCGACCCATGCGCGCGGAAAGTCGAGGGGCACTTCGGGCACGCGGCAACCATACGTGGCGGACGGGGATACCGTGGTGCCATGAGGCTGGGAGTGCTCGACATCGGTTCCAACACGGGTCATCTGCTCGTCGTGGATGCCCACGGTGGTGCTGCGCCGTTGCCGGCCTACTCCTACAAGGAGCCCCTGCGGCTGGCCGAGCACCTCGACGACGAGGGTGCGGTGTCGCAGGCCGGCATCGACGCGCTGACCGAGTTCTGCCGGCAGGCGCTGGTCGTCGCCGAGGACAAGGGCTGCGAGGAGATGCTCGGCTTCGCCACGTCCGCGGTGCGCGACGCGGGCAACTCGGACGCCGTCCTCGAGCACGTCCGCGAGGTCACCGGTGTCGACCTCGAGGTGCTGCCCGGAGAGGACGAGGCGCGCCTGACCTTCCTCGCCGTACGCCGCTGGTTCGGCTGGTCTGCCGGGCGGCTGGCCGTCTTCGACATCGGCGGCGGCTCGCTCGAGATCGCCGGCGGCCAGGACGAGGCGCCCGACGTGGCCTGGTCGTTGCCCCTGGGGGCGGCGCGGCTGGCCAAGGACTGGTTCGGCTCCGGTGTGCCCGACGAGGAGGGCATCCGCGCCCTGCGCCGCCAGATCCGCGCGGAGATCGCGCGCGACGCCGGCAACCTGCTGCGCGCCGGCGCGCCCGACCGTGCCGCGGCCACCTCGAAGACGTTCCGTTCGCTGGCCCGCATCTGCGGCGCCGCGCCGTCCGGCGACGGTCCGCTCGTGCCGCGCCAGCTGCCGGCCGCGGCCCTGGCCGAGTGGCTGCCCAAGCTGATCGCGATGTCGCCCGAGGAGCTCGCGGTGCTGCCCGGTGTTTCGCCGAGCCGCAGCCACCAGATCGTTCCCGGCGCGCTGGTGGCGGAGGCGGTGCTCGACATCTTCGACCTCCCCGCGCTGGAGGTCTGCCCGTGGGCGCTTCGTGAGGGCGTGATCCTCGAACGCTTCGACCAGATCAGCGTGCTCGAGGGCGTCTGGCCCGGTGGAACCAGTCTGAGGTGACTTCCCTCGTCGGTCTCTCCACGGCCTCGGTCTATCCCGAGTCGACGGCGCACGCCTTCACCTACGCGGCGAAGCTGGGCTACGACGCGGTCGAGGTGATGGTCGGCATCGACGCGCTGAGCCAGCAGACCTCTGCGATCAAGCAGCTCTCGGAGCACCACGCGATCCCGGTGTGCGCGGTGCATGCGCCGTGCCTGCTGATCACCCAGCGGGTCTGGGGATCCGACCCCTGGGGCAAGCTCGAGCGCTCGGCCGAGATGGCGAGCGAGGTCGGCGCCGACGTGGTCGTCGTACACCCCCCGTTCCGGTGGCAGAAGGACTACGCCCGCGAGTTCATCTGGGGCATCGAGGGGTTGGAGCAGTCGACCGGCATCGCGTTCGCCGTGGAGAACATGTACCCGTGGCGGGCCACGTCGCGGCGGGGCGTCGAGGTCTACCTGCCCGGGTGGGACCCGTCGGAGGAGGACTACGCGAACACCACGCTCGACCTCTCGCACGCCGCGACCGCGCAGTCCGACCCGCTGGCGATGGCCAAGCGGCTGGGCCCGCGCCTGCGGCACCTGCACCTGACCGACGGCAGCGGGACGCCCAAGGACGAGCACCTCGTGCCGGGGCGGGGCAACCAGCCGGCCGCCGAGCTGCTCGGCCACCTTGCCGAGGTCGGGTTCGAGGGGCACATCGTGGTCGAGATCAACACCCGGCGCTCGGGCACCTCGGCAGCCCGCACCGCCGACCTGGCCGAGTCACTGCAGTTCGCCCGGGACCACTTCGTCACGAAGCTGCCGCGATGAGCTCCGCGCGTCGGGCCGGACGACGGCCCGGCTCTCCCGACACCCGAGCCGCGATCCTCGACGCCGCGCGGCAGCTCTTCGGCACCCGGGGCTTCGCCGGTACGTCGGTGCGCGCGATCGCCCAGTCCGCCGGCGTCGACCCGGCCCTGGTGCACCACTACTTCGGCACCAAGGACGCGCTGTTCCTGGCCGCGTTGCGGTTTCCGGTCGACCCGCGGGTGCTGTTGGCCCCCGCGATCGCCGAGGGGCCCAAGGGTGCGGGCGAGCGGATGCTGCGGGTCTTCCTTTCCGTCTGGGACGACCCGGCCCTGCAGTTGCCGTTGTTGGGACTGGTGCGCAGCATCGCCGAGCCAGACGGCCAGGTGCTGCTGCGCGAGGGCTTTCTCAAGGTCGTGATCGGACCGGTCGGCGTGGCGCTGGGCATCGACGAGCCGGAGCGTCGAATGCCGCTGGTCGCCAGCCAGGTGCTCGGGCTGATCATGGTGCGGTACCTCTTGAAGGTCGAGCCGCTGGCCTCGATGTCGCCCGACGAAGTGGTGGCGATCTACGCGCCCACCCTCCAGCGCTACCTCACGGGCGAGCTTCCCTGAGCTCCGAAGAACTCACGACGGGTCGGAGGCGCGGTCCTCACCGGCTGGCCGGCTGGGTCGCTCGCTGAAGCGCCGATGTCCGAGAGCCTCGGCGGACCGTTCAACATGCAGTTCGCGCCAGGGCCCGCGTCCGTGAGCGTGCGTCGTACGACGTACTGGCCGAACTGCATGTTCGACGGTCCGTCCTCCGCGGGGCGACAGTGTGAAGAACTCGCGAGGGGTGGGTTGTCATCCGGCCGACTCGGGAGCATAATTCATCACATGATGAATAAAGCGGTGGAGGTGCACGGACTCGACGTGGTCCGCGGCGCCAAGGAGGTCCTCCACGGGCTCGACTTCACGATCCCCGTGGGCCAGGTGACCGGACTGCTCGGCCCGTCGGGCTGCGGCAAGTCCACGTTGATGCGCGTGCTCGTCGGCGTGCAAGCGGGGGTGAGGGGCGAGGTCACGGTGTTCGGCGCGCGGGCCGGGTCCCGCGCCCTGCGCGACCGGATCGGCTACGTCACCCAGGCCGCGAGCGTGTACGACGACCTCAGCGTGCGCGAGAACCTGCGCTTCTTCGCCAAGGTGCTCGGCGTCGGCGCCGACCACGTGGACCGCGTCATCGAGTCGGTCGACCTCGGGTCGCACGCCGACGCGGTCGTCGGCAACCTCAGTGGCGGCCAGCGCTCCCGGGCCAGCCTGGCCGTGGCGTTGCTCGGCACCCCCGACCTGTTGGTGCTCGACGAACCGACGGTCGGCCTCGACCCGGTGTTGCGCGAGGACCTCTGGGCGATGTTCCACCGCCTCGCCGACGACGGTGCGGCCGTGCTGGTCTCGAGCCACGTGATGGACGAGGCCGAGCGCTGCGACCGACTCCTCTTGATGCGCGACGGCGTCTTCATCGCCGACGGAACGCCCGACGAGATCCGAGCGAAGGCCGGTGCCGACGACATCGAGCAGGCCTTCCTGACCATCGTGAGGGGTGCGGCATGAATCCCCGGATCACGTTCGCCGTGGCCGGCCGGGTGCTCACCCAGATCCGCCGCGACCACCGCACCCTGGCCATGCTGCTGGTGCTGCCCTGCCTGCTGATGTCCCTGCTGTGGTGGATGTTCGACGACCTGCCCGGCAACACCTTCGACCGGCTCGGTCCCGCGCTGCTGGCGATGTTCCCCTTCATCATCATGTTCCTGGTCACCAGCGTCACCACGCTGCGCGAGCGCACCAGCGGCACGCTCGAGCGGCTGCTGTCGATGCCGATGGGCAAGGGCGACTTCCTGGTCGGCTACGCCCTGGCGTTCGGTGCCATCGCCACCGTGCAGTCGATCCTCGCGGTGGTGCTCAGCGTGGGGCTGCTCGGGCTCGACGTCGAGGGACCGGTCTGGTTGCTCACCGTCGTCGCGGTGGCCGACGCCGTCCTCGGCACCGCGCTCGGCCTCTTCGTCAGTGCCTTCGCGCAGACCGAGTTCCAGGCCGTGCAGTTCATGCCACTGCTGGTGATCCCGCAGATCCTGCTGTGCGGCCTGTTCGTGGCGCGCGAGCTCCTGCCCGACGTGCTCGGCGTGATCAGTGACGTCCTGCCGCTCTCCTACGCGGTCGACGCGATGAGCACCCTGACCACGACCACCGAGACCGGCGACGTGTGGGGCGACCTGGCCGTGGTCGTCGGCTTCGCGCTGGCCGCCCTGGCGCTCGGTGCGGCCACGCTGCGTCGACGTACGACCTGAGCGGACGTAAGGGGCATTCACCCGGAGTGGTCGGCACACCCGACTGGGATCTGCGGGGACTTTCAGCGTAGCCTTGGTCACATGTCCTTGTTGCGTGAACCGCTGCTGCTCCTTGCCCGGAGCGAGCGCGTGAAGAAGCTGGTCAGCACCCTGCCCGTGTCGTCGGGGATCGTGCACGGTTACGTCCCCGGTGAGTCCAACGAAGAGGCCGTCGACGCGACGGCCACCCTGGTCGAGGACGGCCTGACCGTCACGCTCGACTTCCTCGGCGAGGACACCCTCGACGCGGCCCAGGCCGACGCCACCGTCGAGGCCTACCTCGACCTGCTCGGCCAGCTGTCGGCCCGAGGCCTGGCCCGCAAGGCCGAGGTCTCGGTCAAGCTCAGCGCGATCGGCCAGGCGCTGCCGAGCATCGGCCACAAGACCGCGCTCGAGAACGCCCGCACCATCTGCCGGGCCGCGCGCAACGCCGGCACCACGGTCACCCTCGACATGGAGGACCACACCACCACCGACGCGACGCTGGCGATCCTGGCCGAGCTGCGCCAGGACTTCCCCGAGACCGGCGCCGTGCTGCAGGCCTACCTGCACCGCACCGAGGAGGACTGCCGCGCGCTGGCCCACCAGGGCTCGCGGGTGCGACTGTGCAAGGGCGCCTACAACGAGCCCGAGTCGGTCGCCTTCCAGGACAAGCTCGACGTCGACAAGTCCTACGTGCGCTGCCTCAAGGTGCTGCTGCGCGGCAGCGGCTACCCGATGATCGCCACGCACGACCCGCGCATGGTCGCGATCGCGTCGTCGATCGCCGCCGATGCCGGTCGCGACAAGGGCACCTACGAGTTCCAGATGCTCTACGGCATTCGTCCCGAGGAGCAGAAGCGACTGGCAGCGTCCGGAGAGACGGTGCGGGTCTACCTGCCCTACGGCCAGGAGTGGTACGGCTACCTCATGAGACGTCTCGCCGAGCGACCGCAGAACCTGTCATTCTTCGTGAAGTCCTTGGTCTCCAAGAAGTAGTCACAGAAGGGGTGGACCGCGTGGCACAGACCGCCATCATCGGCGCCGGCGTCATGGGCGAGAGCCTCCTGTCCGGAATGCTGCGGGCCGGTGCTGCCCCGGACACCCTCTTGGTCGGTGAGAAGCGTGCCGCCCGGGCCGGTGAGCTCGAGGACCGGTACGGCGTCACCGTGGTCTCCAACGTCGAGGCCGCGCAGAAGGCCGACACCCTCGCCCTGGTGGTCAAGCCGCAGGACATGGGCGCCGTGCTCGAGGAGATCGAGCCGCACCTCCGCCCCGGCCAGCTGATCGTCTCGCTGGCTGCCGGCATCACCACCGCGTTCATTGAGTCCCGCATCCCCGACGGCGTGGCAGTGGTCCGCGTCATGCCGAACACGCCCGCCCTGGTCGACGAGGGGATGGCCGCGATCTCGCCCGGCTCGCACTGCGACGAGGAGCACCTCGCCGAGGCCGAGCAGCTGCTGGGTGCCACCGGTCACGTGATGCGCCTCGACGAGAAGCACCTCGACGCGGTCACCGCGATCTCCGGGTCCGGCCCGGCCTACGTCTTCTACGTCGTCGAGTCGATGATCGAGGCGGGAGTGCACCTCGGCCTGCCGCGTGCCACCGCCACCGAGCTGGTCATCCAGACCGTCGTCGGCTCGGCGAAGATGCTCCGCGAGACCGGCACCCACCCGACCGTCCTGCGCGAGCAGGTCACCTCACCGGCCGGCACGACCGCCGCCGCGATCCGCGAGCTCGAGGTGCACAAGGTGCGTGCCGCGTTCCTCTCCGCCATGGAGGCCGCCCGCAACCGCTCCCAGGCCCTCGCCGAAGGTTCCTGACGTCCTTCCCTGTCGCGAACCGTGGATTCTTGCGTCGCGAACCGTGGATTCTTGATGACTTGCCGGTCAGTCCACCCGGTGGTCGTCGACCATTGACCGGGCCTCGTCGAGGCTGCCGTACGCCGACTCGGTGAGCCCGAAGCGGTCGTCGTACGCACCGATGAACGCCTCCTCGAGCACGTCGACCCCCACGCCTGACTCGGTGGCGACGGCGCCCACCGACGCCGGGTCGAAACGGACCTCCAGGGCGTCGTAGACCCGGGCCAGCAGGGGCTGCAGACTGGGTGCGTTGTCGACGATGACCACGGAGCTGAACAGCCACGCGTCGCGCACCATGCGCTGCGCCGTGCCGATCAGCTTCACCTCGCCGCGCGCGTTGATCGAGTGCGCCCCGGGGCAGTACTCGCCCGGCACCTCCCCGACCCGGGCATCGATCCCGAAGTCCGCGAGCACGCCGGCCAGCATGGCGCCGTAGTCCTCGAACCTGTCATCCATCCCGCCCAACGACGTGGGGTCGCGCTGCACGTGGTCGATGACGAGTGCGGTCGTCGTACACGCCACGGCGCGGCCGCCCGATGCGCGAACGACGGGCGTGAAGCCGGCGTCGCGACAGGCCTGCGCTGCGGCCGGGAAGCCGGGACGGTTGGTGTCCCGGCGCCCGAACGCCACCATCGTCGTCGGCCGGAACACGCGCAGCGCGGCGTCGATCTCGCCCCGGCTGGCCCGTCGGAGCAGGGCGTGTGAGGCAGCCATCTCGAGGGCAGGGTCGGCATCGGCCACGCGGCCGCGAAGGAGATCCACCCCAGCAACCTAGTGGGCTGGCCCCTCCGGCGATCAAGGCGGAACATCACAGTCACCCAGTGACTGCGATGTTCCGCGTTGACTCAGTGCTCGTCCAGCGAGGCTGCCGGGTCACAATCCCATGGCGGTGCGGGCGGCGGCCAGCGCCGGGGCAGTGACCTGCCGACACGTCGCCGCACCGCTCTCGAAGACCTCCGTGACCGCGGCGTCGTCGAGGTCGGCGAACCGCTTCTGGATCGGCTCGAGCTCGTTGACCACTGCCTCGGTGACCGCTGCCTTGAGTGCGCCGTACGTCGTGATGCCGTCGGCCGATCCGCCACACGCGGTGAGGATGTCGAGCAGGTTCGTCACGCCCGGCTTGGCGTCGCGGTCTGCGCGCACCGAGGCGGCGCCGACCTCGGAGTCCGTGACGGCCCGTGCCACCTTCCGGCGTACGACGTCGGGCGGGTCGAGCAGGTAGATGATGCCGGCACCGTCGACGTGCGACTTGCCCATCTTGGTGGTCGGGTCCTGGAGGTCCATCACCCGCGCACCGGAGGGTGGCGTGACGATCTCCGGCACGGTGAACACCTCGCCGTACAGCCGGTTGAAGCGGAGCGCCAGGTCACGGGTGAGTTCGACGTGCTGGCGCTGGTCGTCGCCGACCGGCACCTGCTCGGGTCGGTAGAGCAGGATGTCGGCCGCCATCAGTGCCGGGTAGGTGTAGAGCGAGGCGCGGGTGGAGGGCTGGTCGCGGCCCTTCTCCTTGAACTGGATCATCCGGTTCAGCTCGCCGGTGTGCACCGTGGACTCGAGCAGGAACGAGAGCTCGGAGTGCGCGGGCACCCGGCTCTGCACGAACAGCGTGCTCCGGTCGAGGCCGACGGCGACCATCAGACGGGCCATCTCGGCGCTGAGCGCCCGCAACCTGGCCGGTTCGTGCGGCACGGTCAGCGCGTGCAGGTCGGCGATGCCGTAGAAGCCGCGGCCCTCCGCCTGGCCGGCCACCATGGGGCGCAGGGCTCCGAGGTGGTTGCCGAGCGTGAGGTGACCCGTGGGCTTGAAGAGCGAGAGCTTGATCATGGTGACTCCTGGGGGTGAGGGCCCACGGGTCAGCCGAAATGCACGACGGCCGCCCGAGGGCGGCCGATTTTCGAAGGGGTGCGTCGAAGTGGGGTCCGCCGGTCAGGCGGGCCACCACTGGGTGGAGCGGTTCGTCAGCACCCCTCGATGGTGCCACAACTGGGCCAACCACCAAGAACCCACGGCTCGTGCATCAACAATCCACGGCTCGCGACGCAACAATCCACGGCTCGCGACGCAACAATCCACGGTTCGTGGGGGAGTGAGTTCAATCCGACACGCCGAGTGCCCAGAACTATTTTTCCGTCCACCCTTCCCCACAGGTCACATCAGGCCCTATTCTCACGGGAGTGAGGCACGCTGATCACTCGTGGGGAAGCGAGTGACGTGCCGGAGGAAAGTTGTGGTGTGCCATGGCAAACTCGGGCGATATCTCCGAGGTGAAGTTCCTGACGATCGCTGAGGTCGCGGCGACTATGCGCGTGTCCAAGATGACCGTCTACCGCCTCGTGCACAACGGGGAGCTCCCCGCCGTCCGGGTCGGCCGTTCCTTCCGCGTCACCGAGAAGGACGTCAACGCCTATCTCGAGCGCAGTTTCTTCGACGCAGGCTGAGCCTGTTCCGACTGAGTCCGGGCTCCCGGGGAAGCGCCGGGGCCCAATTCCTTCCAGAGCCGGATAGTGGTCAATTGACCGCTGGTTTCTGCTGCCTGCCCATTGGCGGATAGGCTGTGCCGGTCGCCCCGGCCGCTCTGTCGGGCGCGACCACAGCTCTGGAAGGAAAACAGTGGGTTCAGTCATCAAGAAGCGCCGTAAGCGTATGGCGAAGAAGAAGCACCGCAAGCTCCTGAAGAAGACGCGCGTCCAGCGCCGCAAGCTCGGCAAGTAAGACTCGGGGCGGGGTCATGGGCAGGGTCGTCCTGGTCACCGGGGTCTCGAGGGACCTCGGGCGACGGCTGGCGCGCGAACTTGCCGACGACCCCGCCGTAGATCGCGTCATCGGCGTGGACATCGTCCCGCCGCGTGGTGACACCTCCGGTGTCGACTTCATCCGTGCGGACATCCGCACGCCCGTGATCGCCAAGGTGATCGCCAAGGAAGACGTCGACACGGTCGTCCACATGAGCGTCATCGCCACCCCCGGTGGCGTCGGCGGTCGGGGGACGATGAAGGAGCTCAACGTCATCGGCACGATGCAGCTCCTCGCGGCCTGCCAGCGCGCCCCGGGGCTGCAGCGACTCGTGGTCAAGTCGACCACCACGGTGTACGGCGCCAGCAACCGCGACCCGGCGATGTTCACCGAGGAGATGAACCCGAAGCGCACGCCGAGCTCGGGCTACTCCCGCGACGCCTACGAGGTCGAGGGCTACGTGCGCGGTTTCGCGCGCCGCCGACCCGACGTCGAGGTGGCGACCCTGCGCGCGGCCAACATCCTCGGCCCCGGGGTCCAGTCGCCGATCACCCAGTACTTCAAGCTGCCGGTGCTGCCGACCGTCCTCGGATTCGACCCGCGCCTGCAGTTCCTGCACGTCGACGACCTGATGGCCGTGATGCGCCACGGCGTGCTCTCCGATGCCGTCGGCACGTTCAACGTCGCTGGCGACGGCGTCATCATGCTCTCCCAGGCCGCCCGCCGCATGGGTCGCGCCACCCTGCCGCTGCCGTCCTTCGCGGTCGGAGGCCTCGGCACCGCCCTGCGCAAGCTCGGCCATGCCGACTTCTCGCCCGAGCAGGTCAAGTTCCTGACCTTCGGTCGCGGCGTCGACACCACCCGGATGCGCACCGAGCTGGGCTTCGAGCCGCAGTACACCACCGCCGGCGCGTTCGCGGACTTCGCGGCCACCCTGCCGCCGGGCATCCACTCACCGGGGCGCCTTGCCTCTCCGGACAACGTGCTGGCCGGACTCTCCCACCAGCTGACGCGAGGAGACGCCCGTGGGTGACGCAGACATCATCCCGATCGGCACCCGTGGCCGCCCCGGGCGCGGCAGTGGCAGCAAGCGACCGTCGTCGGCCGCGCGCGGATTGGCCACGGGTCGCAAGGCCGCTTCCAAGCCGACCCGGGTGAAGGCCGACGAGCCGACGACCGACACCCCGGTCATCGAGCAGCCGGCGGTGCGCACACCCGGGACGTCGGCGACCACTGCGGTCGACCGCGCCCCCGGCGGCGGTATCCCGATCGGTGACTGGCTGAGCGCGATCAACCAGGCCGCCCGTGAGGTCTTCGGCACCGACTGGGAGCCGCGGCTGGCCCACTTCCTCGCGTTCCTGCGCCGCCGCGTCAACGGCGAGTACGTCGTCGACGAGTACGGCTTCGACGCGGAGATCACCGAGAAGTTCTTCATGGCCGCCCTTCGCCCGGTCGCCGAGAAGTGGTTCCGCATCGAGGTGCGCGGCCTCGAGAACATCCCCGCAGAGGGCGGCGCGCTGGTGGTCTCCAACCACTCCGGCACGGTGCCGATCGACGGGTTGATGACCATGGTCACCACGCACGACAAGGCCGGCCGGTTCCTGCGCCCGCTCGGTGCTGACCTGGTCTTCCAGCTGCCCGTGGTCGGCGGTGTGGCCCGCAAGGGCGGCGCCACCCTCGCGTGCAGCGAGGACGCCGAGCGCATGCTGCGCCAGGGCGAGCTGGTCGGAGTCTGGCCCGAGGGCTTCAAGGGCATCGGCAAGCCGTTCTCCGAGCGCTACAAGCTCCAGCGCTTCGGCCGCGGCGGATTCGTCTCGGCCGCACTGCGCACCGGCGTACCCATCATCCCGCTGTCCGTGGTCGGTGCCGAGGAGATCTATCCGTTGGTCGGCAACGTGCCCTCACTGGCCCGGTTGCTCGGCATCCCCTACATCCCGATCACGCCGTTCTTCCCGCTGCTGGGCCCGCTCGGACTCGTGCCGCTGCCCTCGAAGTGGCTGCTGGAGTTCGGTGAGCCGATCCGCACCGACGAGTACGACGAGAACGCCGCCGACGACCCGATGCTGGTCTTCAACGTGACCGACCAGGTGCGCGAGACGATCCAGCAGTCGCTCTACAAGCTGCTGATGGAGCGCAAGTCGGTCTTCGGCTGACCTGCGAGAACGTGACCTTCGCGGGCTGGTCCTCGAAGGCCGACCGGTGTAGGGCGGGGCGACGGCTCAGTCGCTGAGCAGGCCGCCGTCACCGAGGATGGGCCCGAGCAGCGGGTCGAGCGTCGTGGTGACGGGGCCGAGCACGCCGTTAGTGCCGAGCAGGAGCTCGTTGCCGCCCTTGAGCGTCCCCTCGACCGCCTTGACGGTCTTCTTCACCGTCTTGGGGGTTTCCTCGGTGATCGTCTTCGTCGGGTCGGACGTCGGGGAGTCAGGCGTCGAGTCGCCGCCGACCGGGGGCAGCGGGATGACGTCCTTCGGGTCGATCGCCTGGTTGGGCGTGGAGTCGCCGGGAGTGGAGGTCTTCTGCTTCGGGGTGACCACGGGGCCCGGGTCGGCGCTGCCCAGTGCACTGGTCAGCCGGGCGGGCAGCTGCAGGATGCCGCCGGCGCACTCGGGGCAGAGCTTGGTGATCTCGTCGTCGATGCGGGTCAGCACGGTGGTGGCGTTGCGCAGCGAGTCGGTGACCGTCGAGGGGAGCAGCGCGTCGAGGTCGACCAGCTTCTTCATGCTTGAGTCGACGAAGCCGTTGAGCTCGACGAGGGGATCGGTGTCACCGGTCTCGTCGTACTCGGTGAAGATCAGGTCGGCGCCCTCCCCGGCCTGGCTGGAGAAGTCGTCGAGGGTGGACGGCAGCTGGTCGGCCCGGCTGGAGTCGACCTGGCGGGCCAGCGCCTCGACCTCGAGGAGACGGCCGGTGGCCTGGTCGAGGACGGTCTCGCTGCGGGCGGTGTCGTCGAACGTGAGGGAGGACTGGATGCCCTCGATGGCCCGTTTCACCGGGTAGAGCGTGTCGCCCGGGAGGGTGCCCTGGGCCGCAACGGCGACCGAGGTCGTGGCGCCCAGGAGAGCCGCGGTGCCGGCCAGGACGGCGATGCGCCGGTCGCGGTGGCTGCGCGGGTGGGCCGGCAGGGCCAGCTTGCGGTCGACCTCGGTCAGGGCGACGTCGGCCTCGGCCATCAGTCGGGCCCGCAGGTCCGCGACGAAGTCGGGCCGCGGCGCGGGGGCCTCGACCGAGCGCATGGCGGAGACCAGTTCGAGGAGGTCGGCATGCCGTGAGTTGTGGCTGCCGCCCGCGCCCTCGAGCTGGGCGTTGAACTCCTCGGCACGCCTGTGTGCCGGAAGCACCGAGATCATCGCGCTCTTCCTGTCGGTTCGTTCACGTCACGCCGGCCGCACGCAGCCGTCGGCAGTGACCCTGTCGACAGGAACAACGAGGCGCGGGGAACCGAGGTTACGGTCTGAGACGTAGGCGACATCAGTCCCTCATCCCCGCGGGCAGCAACTTCGCCAGGTTGCGCACGCCGCGCAGCTGCAACTGCTTGACTGCGCCGTCGGAACGGGCCAGCACCTGGGCAGTCTCGGCGATGCTCATGCCCTGGAGGAACCGCATGATCAGGCACTCCTGCTGCTCCTTGGGGAGCTTCTGCAGGGCGGCCAGCAACGACTCGTTGGTGAGCGACGCGAGGACGGCGGACTCGGGTCCGTCGGTGACGTCGTCGTGGGCGCCCATGTCCTCGGTGGTCATCTCGAGGCGGGTGCGGCCGGCCTTGAAGTGGTCGGTGGTCAGGTTGCGCGCGATGGTCATCAGCCAGGCGCCGAAGTCCTTGCCCTGCCAGCGGAAGTTGTTCATCGACCGCAGCGCACGGAAGAACGTCTCCGAGGCGAGGTCCTCGGCCAGGGTCTGGGACCGGGTGCGGTAGTAGAGGAACCGGTAGACCGCCGGGTGGTAGTGGTCGAAGAGCTGCCCGAAGGCCTCCTTGTCGCCTCCACGGGCCAGCTCGACCAGTGCGATCATGCGTTCGCGGTCGGCTTCGTTCTCCGCGGAGGACGCGGCCTGGTCGGCGTCGTCGTACGACCCGTTGCCGCCGCCGGAGGGACGGGTGCCGGCGAGGACGTCCTGGGTGAGCACGACGCCGGAGTCGCCGGCGAGGCCGTGGGCCAGCTCGGGCTCAGCGGCGAGGGTCGCGAGAACCGCGTCCCGCAACGCGGTCATGCCGCGCGCGAGGTCCTGCGCTCCCCAAGACATCGATCCTGCCCTCCCGCGGTCCTCTCCCTGGCCCGCTACCCAAGAGTAGGTAATTTTCGGTCATCTGTGAACACCTCTCCAGAATGTGAGGTGCCCGACACGTTCAGTTGCGGTTGCGGCGCAGTGCTGCTGCTGCGGCGACCGACCCCGTTGCCGCTCCGGCGACGGCGCCCAGGACCAGCCCGGCCCGGGCGGCCTTGCGTCCGGTGCGGTAGTCCCGGATCCGCCAGCCCTGCTCGCGGGCGTGGGCCCGCAGCTTCGCGTCCGGGTTGATCGCCACCGGGTCGCCGACGAGCCCGAGCATCGGCAGGTCGTTCGAGGAGTCGCTGTACGCCGAGCAACGGGTCAGGTCGAGGTGCTCACGCGCTGCGAGGGCCTTGATCGCCTCGGCCTTGGCCTCACCGTGGAGCATGTCGCCGACCAGGCGGCCGGTGTAGACGCCGTCCTCGTGCTCGGCCACGGTGCCCATCGCGCCGGTCAGTCCGAGTCGGCGGGCGATGATGCTGGCGATCTCGATCGGTGCCGCGGTGACCAGCCAGACCCGCTGGCCCTGGTCGAGGTGCAGCTGGGCCTGGGCGCGCGTGCCCGGCCAGATGCGGTGCGCCATCGCCTCGTCGAAGATCTCCTCGCCGAGCTCCTCGAGCTCGGTGACCGTGTGTCCGGCGATGAAGCTGAGCGCCGAGTTGCGGGCCTCGGCGACGTGCTCGGGGTCCTCGACGCCGACGAGGCGGAAGTAGGCCTGCTTGTAGGCCGCGCCGACGATGTCGCGGGTGGTGAAGAACTTGCGGCGGTGCAGCCCACGGGCGAGGTGGAAGATGCTGGCGCCCTGCATGATCGTGTTGTCGACGTCGAAGAACGCCGCCGACCCCGGGTCGGGCGGGACGTCGAGGGCGGACTCCACCTCGGTCGCCGCGGCCGCGGCCTCGCCGGCCATCGTCGACCGCGCCTTGAGGTCGATCCGACGGGGAGCCTGGGGCCGCTTGTCGTTCACGCCTCCACCCTAGTGGGCAACCCACGTTGCGGAGGCGCGCTCTGCGTACCCCGGGGCGTTCGGGTTCTCGCCAGCGACCGACCTTCGTGTGGAAGTATCTGCGCATGACGAACTCGGTCGCCGACCTCCTGACGTCGGCCGCGCGCGAACTGCCCGACGGCATGGCGGTCGTCGAGGCGTCCAGCGGACGCCGGGTCACGTGGTCGGAGCTCGAGGACGAGGTCGACCGGGTCGCCGCCGGCTATGCCAACGAGGGCGCCGTCGCCGGCTACCGCGTGATGCTCGTGCTCGGCAACCGCATCGAGTTCGTGACCAGCTACCTCGGGGCGTTGCGCGCGCAGCTGGTCGTCGTACCGGTCAATCCGCGGTCGACCGCCAACGAGCTGGCCCGCATGCTGGCCGACTCCGGCACCCGCATCATCATCGCCGACACCGTGACGGTGGTCCGCGAGGCCCTCCAGATCGTCGAGCGGGCCCGCAACGGCGAGTTCGAGGGCATCGACCCCGACGACCTGGCCGACGTCCCGAAGCCCCGTCTGGTGACGGTCGGCTCGACGTTGCAGCCGGGGGAGCGGTCCTACGCCCACCTCAGTGCCAGCCACGGCCGCGCGCTCCCCGCGCTCCAGGACCCCGAGACCCTGGCCGCGCTCCTCTACACCAGCGGTACGTCGGGGCGCCCGCGCGCGGCCATGCTCAGTCACCGGGCACTGCTGGCGAACATCGAGCAGATCGCCGAGGTCCAGCCCCCGATGCTGGCCGCCGACGACGTGGTCCTCGGGGTGCTGCCGCTGTTCCACGTCTACGGCCTCAACGCCGTGCTCGGCGCCTCGCTGCGGCTGCGGGTGCGCGTGGTGCTCGCCGACTCCTTCGAACCGGGCGGCACCCTCGACCTCATCGAGGACGAGGCGATCAGCGTGGTGCCGGTGGCGCCGCCGGTGTTCGCGCACTGGCTGCCGCTCGACGACCTCGCCGAGCGCCTGGGCCCCGTGCGGCTGGTGCTCTCGGGCTCGGCGCCGCTGGCGGCCGAGGTCATCGACTCCTTCGTCGAGAGCACTGGAGTCGCGGTGCACCAGGGCTACGGGCTGACCGAAGCGGCGCCGGTGGTCACCTCGACGCTGTGCAGCAAGGACGCGCCCACCGGCTCGGTCGGTGCGGCGCTGCCCGGCATCGAGATCCGGCTGCGAGACGAGGCCGGTCACGACGTCGAGGGCGGCGACCCCGGCGACATCGAGATCCGTGGCGGCAACCTGTTCAGCGGCTACTGGCCCGACGGTCGCGAGGGACCCGACGGCGACGGCTGGTGGGCCACCGGCGACGTCGGCTTCCTCGACACCGACGGGGACCTCTTCCTGGTCGACAAGCGCAAGGACCTCGTCATCGTGTCCGGCTTCAACGTCTACCCCTCCGAGGTCGAGGAGACCATCGCGAACGTCCCCGGGGTGCAGGCCTGCGCCGTGATCGGGGTCGAGGACCCGCTCACCGGCGAGGCGGTCGTGGCCTACGTCGTGGCCACCCCTGACGGTGACGAGGCCGGGCTCGAGGAGGCGGTGCGTGCCCGCTGCGCCGACCGGTTGGCCCGCTTCAAGCAGCCCACCACCGTGCACGTGGTCGACGAGCTGCCCTACACCGTCACCGGCAAGGTGCAGAAGGGCCGGCTCCGCGCCGCCGCCCGCCAGCGGGTGGCCCTCTTCGACGAGCCGACCGACGAGCCGACCGACGAGCCGACCGACCAGCCGACCGAAGAGGCGTCCGGTGGCTGAGCCCCGGGTCCGGCTCTACGGCCGCACCGGCTGCCACCTCTGCGACGAGGCGCGGCTGGTCATCGAACGGGTCTGCGCCGACCTCGGGGAGTCCTACGACGAGGTCGACATCGACGCCGATCCCGAGCTGCAGGCACGCTTCACCGACGAGGTCCCGGTGACGTTCGTCGACGGGCGCCAGCACGACTTCTGGAGGGTCGACGAGGCCCGGCTGAGGCAGGCCCTGACCGGCTGATCGGGACCCCCGTGAGATGGGTCACCCCGCCTGTGGTAGCCACGGTGCGGACTCGTTTTGTTCTTCCGTTCACAAACTCCTAAAGTGAACGACGCCGCAAGGAACACCGCCTCGCATTCCAGCCAGGTGATGAATCGTGCCTGGCGGCGCCTTGGAGACGAGACAATTGACCGCACGGACGCCCGCCGCCGGCAGCCCCCATGGGGCTGCACCTGTCGACGGCGTGGCCCGAACCGCTGGTCGTGAGATCCCCGAGGCGACCGTGGCCCGGCTGCCGATCTACCTCCGGGCGCTGACCGTGCTCGTCGAGCGCGGCATCGGCACCTGCTCCAGCGAGGACCTCGCCACCGCCACCGGCGTGAACAGTGCGAAGCTCCGCAAGGACCTCTCCTACCTCGGCTCCTACGGCACCCGCGGGGTCGGCTACGACGTCGACTACCTGCGCTACCAGATCGCCCGCGAGATCGGCGTCACCCAGGACTGGCCGGTCGTCATCGTCGGCATCGGAAACCTCGGCAACGCGCTGGCCAACTACTCCGGGTTCCGCTCGCGAGGCTTCCGCGTGGTGGCCCTTCTCGACGCCGCCCCCGAACGCCACGACGAGGCGGTGGCCGGTCTTGAGGTGCGTCCCTTCGACGACCTCGAGGAGATTGTCGCCGCCGAGTCCGTCTCCATCGGCGTGATCGCCACGCCCGCGGTGGCCGCCCAGGATGTCGCCGACCGCATGGTCGCCGCCGGCGTCACCAGCATCCTCAACTTCGCCCCGACGGTGCTCTCGGTGCCCGAGGGAGTCGACGTACGCAAGGTCGACCTTTCCATCGAACTCCAGATCCTCGCCTACCACGAGCAGCGCAAGGCGGCTCCCGACGCGGACCTGGGCCACGCAACGGACCAGGAGGTGATCGCGTGAGCATCCTCGTGGTCGGAATCTCACATCGCACAGCCCCGGTGGACCTCCTCGAACGTCTCGCCCTCGACGAGGACGGTGTCGCCAAGCTGCTGACCGACGTCATCGGCGTCGACCACGTCGCCGAGGCCACCGTGCTGGCCACCTGCAACCGCCTCGAGATCTACACCGAGGTCGAGCGCTTCCACGGCAGCGTCGAGGAGATCTCGCGGCTGCTCTGCGACCGGGGCGCCGACCTGGCGCTCGACAACGACCTGCTCTCCTGCCTCTACGTGCACTACGACGACGGTGCCGTGTCGCACCTCTTCCACGTCGCCGCCGGGCTCGACTCGATGGTCGTCGGCGAGGGCCAGATCCTCGGCCAGGCCCGCGAGGCGCTCCGCTTCGGCCAGGAGTCCGGAACCGTCGGTCCCGCGCTCAACGTGCTCTTCCAGCAGGCCCTGCGGGTCGGCAAGCGCTCCCACGCCGAGACCGACATCGACCGCGCCGCACCCTCCATGGTCTCGGCCGCCCTCGACCTGGCCGCCGCCGACATCGGCAGCGTCGCCGGCAAGCGCGTCGCCGTCGTCGGGGCCGGCGCGATGGCCGCACTCTCGGTGGCCACCGTGTCCCGCCTGGGCGCCGCCGACATCGCCGTGCTCAACCGCACCGAGGGCAACGCCGAACGCCTCGCCACCGAGTACGGCGCCCGCTCGCTGCCCCTCTCCGAGATCACTCACGAGCTGGCCACGGCCGACCTGGTGGTCTCCTGCACCGGCGCCACCGGTCAGGTGGTCACCGCCGGCCAGGTGGCCGCCGCACGGGCCGGCAACCACGACCCCCTGGTCTTCCTCGACCTGGCCCTCCCGCACGACGTCGACCCGGCCGTGGCCGACCTCCCCGGCGTCTCCGTGATCGACCTGCGCCGACTCGCCTCCGACCTCTCCGGCACTGACGGTGCCCTCGAGGTGATCGGCGTCCGCGAGATCGTCGGCCAGGAGGTCGCCGCCTTCGTCAGCGCCCGCCGCAAGGCGAGCGTCACCCCGACCGTGGTCGCCCTGCGCAGCATGGCCACCGACGTCGTCGACGGCGAGATCGAGCGGCTGCTCACCCGCCTGCCCGACCTCGACGACGCGTCCCGCGCCGAGGTGGAGCAGGCCGTACGCCGGGTGGCCGACAAGCTGCTCCACCAGCCCACCACCAGGGTCAAGGAGCTCGCCAACGAGACCGGCGCCGTGTCCTACGCGGCTGCCCTGCGCGAGCTCTTCGCCCTCGACCCGGAGGCCGTCGACGCGGTCACCCGAGCGGGGCGTCTGACATGACGATCAAGATCGGCACCCGCGCCTCCCTGCTGGCCCGCACCCAGTGCGGCCATGTGGCCGAGATGATCAGCGAACGCCTCGGCGTCGAGGTCGAGCTCGTCGAGATCACCACCGAGGGCGACGTCTCTCGTGCCCCGTTGGCCACGCTCGGCGGCACCGGCGTCTTCGTCAGTGCACTGCGCGACGCCCTGCTCGAGGGTCGGGTCGACGTGGCGGTGCATTCCCTCAAGGACATCCCCACCGCACCCACCGAGGGCATCACCCTGGCCGCCGTACCCACCCGCGAGGACCCGCGCGACGTGCTGGTCGCCCGCGACGGGCTCACCCTCGGTGAGCTGCCGCAGGGCTCCGTCGTCGCCACCGGGTCGCCGCGCCGGGCCTCCCAGCTCGGCGCCCTCGGTCTCGGTTTGGAGATCGTGGGACTTCGCGGGAACATCGACACCCGCGTCGGCAAGGTCACCTCGGGTGAGGTCGACGGCGTGATCCTGGCCCGTGCCGGGTTGGCGCGCATCGGTCGGCTCGAGCTGGTCACCGAGACCATCGACCCGATCCAGATGCTGCCGGCCCCGGGGCAGGGAGCCCTCGCCGTCGAGTGCCGCACCACCGACACGGAGCTGGCAGCACGGCTGCGCGAACACCTCGACGACCGGTTCACCCGGGCCGCCGTGGAGGCGGAGCGGGCCGTGCTCAGCACGCTGGAGGCCGGATGCTCGGCCCCGGTGGGAGCACTGGCCGAAGTGGTCGACGACGGGCAGGACGGACACGAGGTCTGGATCCGCGCCGTGGCGTTGTCGCACGACGGCACGATCGACATCCGCAGATCAGCGAGTGGCCCACTCGCCGACGCGGCAGGAGTGGGCACCCGGTTGGCGGCCGGAATGCTCGAAGAGGGCGCAGCTGAACTGATCGACACACCAGGTAGAAGGCAGCAGGCATGACTGGACGAAAGATCAAGACCACGCCGGCCCCCGCATCCGTGCAGGGCCCGTCAACGATCCCTTCGCAGGCACGCGGGTGGGTGGCATTCGTGGGCAGTGGCCCCGGTGACCCCGACCTGTTGACCGTGCGGGCGGCCGAGCTGCTCCGCGACGCCGAGGTCGTCGTCACCGAGCTGCCCGAGCATGCCGCGTTCGTGCGCGCCGTGCTCGGCATCCCGGAGCCGCGGATGGTCGCCGACGAGGACGGCAACGAGACGCTCGAGGAGGCCGCCGGCCCCGAGATCGTCGACGGTGGGTTCGGCCCCGACGGCCAGCCGCTGACCCACGCGAACCGCGCCAAGGTGGTCGTCAAGCAGGCCAGGCGCGGGCTCCGCGTCGTACGCCTGATGAACGGCGACCCGTTCCTCTACGCCTCCGGGCCCGAGGAGGCCCAGGCCTGTGCCAAGGCCGACATCGGCTTCGAGATCGTGCCCGGTGTCTCGTCGGCCACCGCGGTGCCGGCGTACGCCGGAGTGCCGCTGACCACGCGCAACAACCGCGAGGTCGCCGTGGTCACCTGTGGCGAGAAGATCGACTGGAGCCGGTACGCCGACAACCGCACCCTGGTGCTTCTCTCGGCGGTCGGCTCGATCGGTGACATCGCCAAGGCACTGATCGACGCCGGTCGCTCGGCGACGACTCCTGTTGCGATGACCCAGTCCGGCACGACCACCACCCAGTCGACCGTCACCTCGACGCTCGAGCGCATTGCCGCCGACGCCCGCGCCGCCAAGATCGCCCCGCCGGCGATCACCGTGGTCGGCGACGTGGTCAACCTGCGCGAGACCCTGTCGTGGTTCGAGACCAAGCCGCTCTTCGGCTGGCGGGTGCTGGTGCCGCGCACCAAGGAGCAGGCCGGTTCGCTGACCTCGCGCCTGCGCGGCTACGGCGCCGTCCCCGAGGAGGTGCCGACGATCTCGGTCGAGCCGCCGCGCAACCCGCAGCAGATGGACAAGGCCGTGCGCGGCCTGGTCGAGGGTCGCTACGAGTGGATCGCGTTCACCTCGGTCAACGCGGTCAAGGCCGTGCGCGAGAAGTTCGAGGAGTACGGCCTCGACGCACGTGCCTTCTCGGGCCTCAAGATCGCCGCCGTCGGCGACAAGACCGCCGCGGCCATCGCCGCGTGGGGCCTGCGCGCCGACTTGGTGCCCTCGGGCCAGCAGTCCGCTGCCGGCCTGCTCGAGGACTGGCCGCCGTACGACGACGTGCTCGACCCGATCAACCGGGTCTTCCTGCCCCGCGCCGACATCGCCACCGAGAACCTCGTGGCCGGCCTGATCGACCTGGGCTGGGAGTGCGACGACGTCACCGCCTACCGCACGGTGCGGGCCACGCCGCCGCCGGCGCCGACGCGTGACGCGATCAAGTCGGGCAAGTTCGACGCGGTCGTGTTCACCTCGTCCTCGACGGTGCGCAACCTGGTCGGCATCGCCGGTAAGCCGCACGCCTCCACCGTGATCGCGGTGATCGGTCCGGCCACCGCCAAGACCGCCGAGGAGCACGGCCTGCGGGTCGACGTGATGGCCAGCGAGCCGTCGGTCGAGGTGCTCGTCGACGCGCTCGCCGACTTCGGTGCCACGCGTCGTGCGTCGCTGGTCGAGAGCGGTCAGCCGGTCACCAAGCCGTCCGACCGCAAGCCGTCGACCCGTCGCCGGGCCACGACGTCCTGATCCATCCGTGACGTCCTGCGTCGGGGTCGCTCCGGCGGCCACGACGCAGGACGTCCGGCATTTCCCACCCGAGCGGAGGAGCAGCATGGAGTTCCCGACAGTCCGACCCCGCCGCCTGCGTCGTACGCCGGCACTGCGCGCGATGGTCGCGGAGACCTCGCTCGAGGCGCGCCAGCTGGTGCTGCCGGTCTTCGTCCGTGAGGGCGCCACCGAGCCGGTCCCGATCTCCTCGATGCCCGGCGTCGTGCAGCACACCCGCTCGTCGCTGAAGGAGGCCGCCGCCGAGGCCGCCTCTCTGGGACTCGGCGGCGTCATGCTCTTCGGCATCCCGTCCGAGAAGGACGCCACCGGGTCGGGTGCGCTCGACCCCGACGGCATCCTCAACGTGGCGATCGCCGACGTCGTCTCCGAGGTGGGTGACGCGCTCACCGTGATGAGCGACCTGTGCCTCGACGAGTTCACCTCGCACGGCCACTGCGGCGTCCTCGACGACGCGGGGCGGGTCGACAACGACGCCACCCTCGAGGTGTACGCCGAGATGGCCCGCGCGCACGCCGCCGCCGGGGTGCACATGGTCGGACCCAGCGGGATGATGGACGGCCAGGTGGGGGTGGTCCGCGCTGCCCTCGACGACGCCGGTGCCTCCGACGTCTCGATCCTGGCCTACTCCGCGAAATACGCCTCCGCGTTCTTCGGACCGTTCCGTGAGGCGGTCAACTCCTCGCTCCAGGGCGACCGGCGCACCTACCAACAGGACTCCGGCAACGCCGTCGAGGGCGTCCGCGAGGCGTTGCTCGACATTGCCGAGGGCGCGGACCTCGTGATGGTGAAGCCGGCCCTGGCCTACCTCGACGTCATCCGCCGGGTGCGCGACGCGGTCGACGTACCCGTGGCGGCGTACAACATCTCGGGGGAGTACGCCATGGTCGAGGCCGCGGCCGCCAACGGCTGGATCGACCGCGAGGCCGCGATCATGGAGACGCTGCTCTCGATCCGCCGGGCCGGTGCCGACGTGGTGCTGACCTACTGGGCCGCCGAGGCCGCCCGCCTCCTGCGCCGCTGAGGTTCGTCGCCGCGCTGTCTGTACGCCGGCATGTGCACCGCCTTGCCCACGGGCGTGTGCCCGTCTTGCCCACCGGCGTGTGCACCGCCTGGCCTACCGGCCTGTGCCCGGCCGGGCAGTCACCTGCTGCACGCAGCACGGTGCACAAGGTCGAGCACACCGTCACCGCCGGTGACGCTGCCCGTGCGCTTCGCCCCTGCGGATCTGGCCGTGGCCAGCTCGCGGCGCCGATGGTTGCTCATGTCGACATACAGTTCACGCCGCACGGGCGACGGCTGAGCGTGGCCTTGGGGCTGCGACCGCTGAACTGTATGCCCAGATGAACGTCACGGGTCATCGGCGACCGGTTCCTCGCCTGCCTCCGGGCCGCAACGGACCGTAGGACAGGTAACTCGGCGACTTCGGTCCGGATCCGAGCGTGGACCTGGTGCCGAGCCCCCGACTTACCTGTCGCACGGTCCGCCGGCGCCGATGCGCTCTCCGGTGCTGACCGACTGTGCCGCCGCCGGTGCCCTGCCCTTGTGCACCGCCTTGCTGTCATCAGGTGACTGCGATCCGGTGCACAAGCGCTGCGACGCCGCCTGATCAGACCGAGTGACGCGAAACGGACGGCGTCTGCACGCGGAGTGGTCCGTTTCGCTGCACCCGGTGGCGCAAATGCCGAACGGCCCGGACTCCGTGTGGAGTCCGGGCCGTTCGAGGTGTCAGATCAGAGGCCGTACGACGCGAGGCAGCGCTTGTAGTAGGTGCTGTCTCCTAGGTGCGCCAACGTCAGCGACTCGGCGGTGCACTTGACGGGCGCCAGCGTCGCGACGAGGGTCTTCTCGATCGGTCCGAGCAAGCCGGTCACGGTCGCGACGACCGGGTCGGTGGCCTTCTTGATGGCCTCGCCTGTCTTCGTGAGCGTGCCTGCCGGGTCGTCGCCTGGGTCGGTCGTGCCTGGGTCGGTCGTGCCTGGGTCGGTCGTGCCCGGGTCGGTGGTGCCGGTCGAGGGGGACTCAGTCGACGGGGACTCCGGGTCGCCGGTGTTGCCGGTGTTGTTGCCGCCGGAGGCAGTGTGCGGGGAGCCGACCTTGCCGCCGTTGGTGGGGTGC
>NZ_LMSQ01000018.1:335410-884456 GCF_001429525.1 Nocardioides sp. Soil796 | reverse complement strand
GCAGGTCTTGTCGGCGGCGTTGATGACCGTGGCGGCGCGCTGGTAGGCGGCCAGGGCGGCGGACGGGATGCCGTTGGTGGAGGCGGTCTGGACGATCTTGTCGCCGGACCCGCGGGGCACACCGAGACCGATCTCGCCGGGCTGGGAGTAGCTGGCCGGGTCCTCGATCGCCTGCGTCGGGATCGAGGTGCCGTCGGGCAGGCGGCCGTCGTTGTCGGAGGCCGAGGCGATGGTGCTGCCACCGACGCCGATCAGGCTGGCCGTCCAGGCGGTCGACAGCAAGGCCAACGGAACGAGCGCCATGGCTCGCTGTGCACCGCCGAAGCGTGTGGTCTTCATTGCGCGAATCTCCCCAATTGTCTGCATCCGTAACCTGCCACTCCCTCAAGCACAGGCACTTCAATCAACGAAGTCTGACACGCGGGGTTACGCACCGGTACCCGACGTGATCTGCATCTCGTTCATTGAGAAGCCTGTTCCCTACCTCGGGGAGGAAACGGGCGGGCGGGCGGTTCATGACGCGGAGAAGGCCGGATTTTCGCGAAAAGGGCAGGTCACCCCCGATGTGGCCAGATTTGGTCGGTCGGCGACAATGACCCGGTGACTTCTGCTGTGCCTGCCTCCTCCACCGGCCGATCGACTGAGCGATCGGCGGAGCTCTTCGACCGGGCGCAGGCGGTGACCCCGGGTGGCGTCAACTCCCCGGTGCGGGCGTTCAACGCCGTCGGTGGCACTCCCCGCTTCATCCGCTCCGCGGCGGGAGCGTGGCTCACCGACGTCGACGGCAACGAGTACGTCGACCTGATCTGCTCGTGGGGCCCGATGCTGCTCGGCCACGCGCACCCCGAGGTGCTGGCCGCGGTCACCGAGGCGGTCTCGCGTGGCACGTCGTACGGCACGCCGACGGTGCCCGAGGTCGAGCTGGCCGAGGAGATCGTCGGCCGTACGCCGATCGACAAGGTCCGCTTCGTGTCGTCGGGCACCGAGGCGACCATGTCCGCGATCCGGCTGGCCCGTGGGTTCACCGGCCGCGACCTGATCGTGAAGTTCGCCGGCTGCTACCACGGGCACGTCGACTCCCTGCTGGCCCAGGCCGGCTCGGGCCTGGCCACGCACCAGCACGCCCACTCCATCTCCAGCACCCCCGGCGTGCCGGACATCTTCGTCGAGCAGACCCTGGTGCTGCCGTACAACGACCCCGAGGCGGTCCGCGCCGTCTTCGCCGAGCACGGCGACCGCATCGCCTGCCTGATCACCGAGGCCGCCCCCGGCAACATGGGCGTCGTGCCGCCGGCGCCGGGCTTCAACAAGCTCCTGTCCGACCTGTGCACCCAGCACGGCGCCCTGTTCGTCTCCGACGAGGTGATGACCGGGTTCCGGGCCAGCAAGCAGGGCCAGTGGGGCCTCGACGGTGCGGTCGAGGGCTGGCGTCCGGACCTGGTCACCTTCGGCAAGGTCATGGGCGGCGGCTTCCCGGCGGCCGCGTTCGGTGGCCGGGCCGACGTGATGAGCCGGCTCTCCCCGGAGGGCCCCGTCTACCAGGCCGGCACCCTGAGCGGGAACCCGATCGCCACCACCGCCGGCCTCGCCACGTTGCGACTGGCCACCGACGACGTCTACGCCCACATCACCTCCGCGGGCGAGGTGATCAAGGCCGCCGCCGCCGAGGCGCTCACCGTCGCCGGTGTGCCCCACCGGGTGCAGGCCTCCGGCACGATGTTCTCGGTCTTCTTCCGTGACGGCGAGGTCCGCAACTTCGACGACGCGAACGACCAGTCGCTGCCGGCGTACACCGCGTTCTTCCACGCCATGCTCGACGCCGGCGTCTACCTGCCGCCCTCGGCGTACGAAGCATGGTTCCTCTCCGGCGCGCACGACGACCGCGCCGTGCAGACCGTCCTCGACGCCCTGCCAGCCGCGGCCCGTGCCGCGGCTGCCGCCAACGATGGCCAGCCGACCACCGAAGGAACCCGATGACCGAGAAGACGTCTGTGCACCTGCTCCGCCACGGTGAGGTGCACAACCCGAAGGGCGTGCTCTACGGCCGCATGGACGGCTACCACCTCTCCGACCGCGGTCGCGAGATGGCGGAGGTCGTCGCCGAGGCGATCAAGGGCCGCGACATCACCCACCTGCGAGTCTCCCCGCTCGAGCGCGCCCAGGAGACCGCGCGTCCGCTGGCCGACGCCCGTGGCCTCGAGATCGTCACCGACGAGCGGGTCATCGAGTCCGGCAACGTCTTCGAGGGCCAGACGTTCGGCAAGGGCAACAACACCCTGCGCAACCCGCTGACCTGGCGCCACCTCTGGAACCCGATGAAGCCGTCGTGGGGTGAGCCCTTCAAGGAGGTTGCCGCCCGCATGATGGCCGCCGTGTACGACGCCCGCGACTCCGCGCGTGGCCACGAGGCGGTGATCGTCTCCCACCAGCTGCCGATCTGGACCACCCGGCTCTTCGTGGAGAAGCGCTCGTTCCTCCACGACCCGCGCAAGCGCCAGTGCACCCTGTGCTCGCTGACCTCGCTCAACTTCGAGGGCGACCGGCTGGTCTCGCTGACCTACTCCGAGCCGGCCGGGCACCTGATCCCCACCAAGGACAAGGCGGCCCCGTTCTCGGCGGGCAACGCCCCCGAGGAGAAGAAGCCCTGATCCGCATGCCCGCACTCCTCACCCGACGCCTGATCGCCGCGCTCGCGGCCGGCTGCCTCCTGCTCACCGGATGCGGCTCCCTCGAGGGCACCGGCGACAAGGGCTACGTGTCCGGGAACGGCCAGATCACCGAGCTGAAGCCGGGCGACCGCACCAAGCCGATCGCGCTCAGCGGCGAGGACCTCGACGGCAAGGACCTCTCCCTGGAGGACTTCCGCGGCAAGGTCGTCGTGGTCAACGTGTGGGGAGCCTGGTGTGTCGAGTGCCGCAAGGAGGCGCCCGACATCGTCGAGGTGGCCAACGGCGTCGACCCCGACGACGTGGTCTTCCTCGGGCTGAACAACCGTGATCCCTCCCGCGAGAACGCGAACGGCTTCGTGCGCACGTTCAAGCTGCCCTACCGCTCGATCTTCGACCCGTCGGCGAAGACGCTGCTGGCCTTCCACGGCACGCTGACGCCGTACTCCACGCCGAGCACGGTGATCATCGACCGGTCGGGCCGGGTGGCCGCGAGCGTGCTCGGCGTGATGCCGAGCAAGGGCACCCTCGAGACGCTGATCGACGAGGTCGTCGCTGAAGATGGCTGAGTACTTCCAGGACTCCGTGATGTCGGGGTCGCTCCTGATCGCGCTGCCCGTCGCCCTGCTCGCCGGCCTCGTGTCGTTCTTCTCGCCGTGCGTGATCCCGCTGCTGCCCGGCTATCTCTCCTACGCGACCGGCCTCTCCGGTGCCGAGCTGGAAGACGCGCACCGCGGCCGCATGCTGGCCGGCTCCGTGCTGTTCGTGCTCGGCTTCGGCAGCGTCTTCGTCGCCCTCGGGGCCCTGTCGGGCTACTTCGGCTCCACCCTGTTGCAGTACGACCGCACGATCACCGTGGTGCTCGGCTGCCTGGTCATCGTGCTCGGCCTCGCCTTCGTCGGCCTGATCCCGCTGCTGCAACGCGACGTACGCGTGCACAAGGTGCCGGCCGTCGGCCTGGCCGCTGCCCCGTTCCTCGGGTTCCTCTTCGGCCTCGGCTGGACGCCGTGCATCGGCCCGACGCTCGGCGCGATCCTGACCCTGGGCATCAACGAGGCGACCGTGCCGCGTAGTGCGGTGCTCTCCGCGGCGTACACCCTCGGCCTGGGCATCCCGTTCATCATCGCCGGGCTGGCCTACCGCCGGGCACTGGGCGCCTTCGCGTTCATCCGCCGCCACCAGGCATGGGTGACCCGCATCGGCGGCGTGATGCTCGTGGTGATCGGCGTGCTGCTGGTCACCGGCTGGTGGGACTGGATCGTCAACTGGATGCAGGTGCACCTCATCCTCGGATTCGAGACGAGCGTCTGATGGGCGACCTGAACCTCCGTGAACTGCTGCGCTGGTCGTGGCGCCAGCTCACCTCGATGCGCACGGCGTTGATCCTGCTGCTGCTCCTCGCCCTCGCGTCGATCCCGGGCTCGGTGATCCCGCAGGACAACATCGACGCGTTCAAGGCGTCGCAGTGGCGCGAGGACCACCCCGACCTGGCGCCGATCTACGAGAAGCTCGGGTTGTTCTCGGTCTTCGACTCGGTGTGGTTCGCCGCGATCTACCTGCTGCTGGCCCTGTCGCTGGTCGGCTGCATCCTGCCCCGCACCCGGGTCTACTGGCGTGGCCTGCGGGCTGCACCACCGAAGGCCCCGCGCAATCTCACCCGCCTGCCGGACAGTGCGACGTACCGCACCTCCGAGCCGGTCGACGACGTCCTGGCTCGCGCCCAGGTGCTGCTCAGGAAGCGGCGCTTCCGGGTCCTCGCCGCCGAAGGTGCCGTCTCCTCCGAGCGCGGCTACCTGCGCGAGGCCGGCAACCTGCTCTTCCACATCTCGGTGCTGATCGTGCTGGCCGGCTTCGGGATCGGGTCGCTCTTCGGCTACCAGGGCGGCGTGATCGTGTGGAAGGACGGCGGGTTCTCCAACAACCTCACCCAGTACGACGACTTCGTGCCGGGCAGCCTGATGCAGGCCGAGGACATGGAGCCGTTCTCCTTCGAGGTGACCGACTTCGACGTCAACTGGCTGATGAGCGGGCCGCGCAAGGGCATGGCCCAGAAGTTCGTCGCCCACCTCGACTACCGGGAGACCCCCGACGGCGAGGAGAAGGAGTACGACCTCAAGGTCAACCACCCGCTCTCCATCGGCGGCACCGACCTGTTCCTGATCGGCCACGGCTACGCCCCCTCGATCACCGTGCGCGACGGCAACGGCGACGTCGCGTGGTCGGGGCCGGTGATCTTCCTGCCCGAGGACCAGGCGACGTTCACGTCGTTCGGTGTGGTCAAGGCGCCCGACGCCCGGCCCCGCCAGATCGGGCTCGAGGGCCTGCTCTACCCGACGTACGCCAACGTCGACGGCAACCCGGTCTCGCTGTTCGGCGACGACCGCAACCCGCGCATCTCGATGCTGGCCTACGTCGGCAACCTCGGCATGGACTCGGGCGACTCGCAGTCGGTCTACGTGCTCGACAAGAGCCGGATGACCGAGCTGAAGAAGAACGACGGCTCGATGTTCCGGGTCGACCTGTTCCCCGGCCAGACCAAGAAGCTCCCCGACGGCGCCGGATCGGTGACCTTCGAGGGCATGCGGCCGTGGGTGCGCATCCAGATCAGCAAGACCCCCGGCAAGGGCGTCGCACTCGGTGGGGTCATCCTGGCCCTGGTCGGGTTGCTCGGCTCGCTGTTCATCCGCCCCCGCCGGGTGTGGGTGCGGGCGCGTCGTGAGGACGAGGAGACCGTGGTCGAGATCGCGGCCCTCGACCGTTCAGGGGGTGGCGAGGTCGGGACCGAGCTCGCCGAAATTGTCGCGTCGCTCCGTGCGGGCGACGTGCGTGAGGAGAAATCGTGAGCAACACCCAGTGGGAGAACCTCAGCGTCCAGGCGCTGGCGGTCGTCGCGGTCGTCTACTTCCTGGCGCTGCTGGCCCACCTCGTGGAATGGGCGGCGCTGCGCAAGCTGCCGACCGACGCACCTCTCGACCAGCGGACCCGCACGTTCGGCCGCTTCGGGTTCCTGCTCACGGTGATCGGCGCGGCCGTCCAGCTCGTGGCCCTCGTGGGCCGTGGCATGGCCGCCGACCCCAACCGGGTGCCGTGGGGCAACATGTACGAGTTCGTGATCACCGGGACCTTCGTCCTCGTTCTCGCCTACCTGGTGCTGCGCGGTCGCTTCAGCCTGGAGTGGCTGGCCCCGATCGTGGTCGGCTTCGCGCTGACCGTCCTGATGGTCGCCGAGCTGACCCTCTACGAGGAGGTCGTCCCGCTGACCGAGGCGCTCTCCTCCCCGTGGCTGGTGATCCACGTGGTGGCCGCGGTGATCGCGACCGGTGCCTTCACCCTCGGCGGGATCCTCTCGGTGCTCTACCTGGTCAAGGAACGCAAGCCCGACACCACCACCGGCTTCCTGGCCCGCGTGCCCGAGCTCGACGCGCTCGACCGCATCTCCTACCGCATCCACGCCTTCGCGTTCCCGGTGTGGACCTTCGCCGTGCTGATCGCGGGCCCGATCTGGGCGCACTACGCGTGGTCGCGCTACTGGGGTTGGGACGCCAAGGAGGTCTGGGCGTTCATCACCTGGGTCGTGTACGCCGCATACCTCCACGCCCGCGCGACCGCCGGGTGGAAGGGCCGCAACGCCGCGATCGTGGCGCTGGTCGGCGTGGGCACCCTGTGGTTCAACTTCATCGGCATCAACTACTTCTTCGGCGGCAGCTCGCAGCACTCGTACGCCGCCCCGTCCGTGGTGCAGGAGCCGGTGCGGTCGTCGTACGACCTGATCTGAGCGGCGGGCGGGCTCGGCCTGCTCAACTGGGCGCAGCCCTGCTCAGCCGTCGGTCGGCTTGTCCTTGTGCGGACGGCGGCGGTTGAGGTCGCGCAGGAACTCGGGATCGTCGTCGGGTCCGAGCGGGCCGGAGGGGCGGCGTTCGGGCTTGGCCGTGGACCCGCCGTTGCCGCGCCGGAAGAGTGCGCCCCGGGTCTCGACGAGCCGGACGACCAGATAGACCGCCAGTGTGACGAGCACGATGACGAGGATGAACTTGCCCACCCCTCAAGAGTACGGCCTGCACCCGAGCAATCTAGGCTGAAGGGGTGAAGGAGTTCATCGTCTACACCCTGTTGCGCATCGCGCTGTTCCTCGGAGCCCTCGGAATCACCGTCGGTGTCTGGGGGCTCGTCTCCGACAACGGGGTGCCCATGATCTGGGCCGTGGTGATCGCGTTCGTGGTCTCCGGCCTCGCCTCACTGTTCCTGCTCGACCGGCAGCGTGAGCGGTTTGCCCGCGTCGTGCAGACCCGGGCCGAGAAGGCGACGCAGAAGTTCGAGGAGATCAGCGCACGCGAGGACGACAAGGACTCCCCGTGAGCATCGACCGGCGGCGGGAAGGCTGCTGCTCGGTCGGCACCCGCTCCGACGGTGGGGAGCGGGCCTGGCTCAACGAGGCGATCCGCAAGGTCGAGGCCGACGCGAACCGGTCGGCAGACACCCACCTGCACGTCTTCCCGCTGCCCGACGACTGGGGCATCGACCTCTATCTCAAGGACGAGTCCGTCCACCCGACGGGCTCGCTGAAGCACCGGCTGGCGCGGTCGCTGTTCCTCTACGGGCTCTGCAACGGCTGGATCGGTGAGGGTACGACGATCATCGAGGCCTCCTCGGGGTCGACGGCGGTCTCGGAGGCCTACTTCGCCCGGCTGCTGGGCCTCCCGTTCGTGGCGGTGATGCCGCGCTCGACGTCGCCGGAGAAGATCTCGCTGATCGAGTTCCACGGCGGCACCTGCCACCTCGTCGACGACCCGTCCACGATCTACGCCGAGTCGCGTCGCCTTGCGGAGGAGACCGGCGGGCACTACATGGACCAGTTCACCTACGCCGAACGCGCCACCGACTGGCGGGGCAACAACAACATCGCCGAGTCGATCTTCGAGCAGATGGCCCGCGAACGGCACGCGGTGCCGACCTGGGTGGTCGTGGGTGCGGGCACCGGAGGCACGTCGGCGACGATCGGCCGCTACGTCCGCTACCGCCGGCTCCAGACACAGGTCTGCGTGGTCGACCCGGAGAACTCCGCGTTCTTCGAGGGCTGGACCGACCCCGACGCCACGGGCACCGCGTCGCGCATCGAGGGCATCGGCCGGCCGCGGGTGGAGCCGTCGTTCCTGCCCGGCGTGGTCGACGCGATGATGACCGTCCCCGACGCCGCCTCGATCGCCGCGGCGCGCTGGTGCTCCGAGGTCACCGGCCGGTTCGTCGGCGGCTCGACCGGTACGTCGCTGTGGGGCGCCCTGCACCAGATCGCGGGCATGCGCTCACGTGGTGAACAGGGCTCGGTGGTGACGCTGCTGTGCGACGGCGGCGAGCGCTACACCGACACCTACTACTCCGACGCCTGGCTCGAGGCGCAGGGCATCGACATCGCGCCGTACGAGCGCACGCTGGAGGAGTTCGGGCGCACCGGCGCCTGGCAACCGCCGGCCTGAGCGCGACCTACTTGAGGCGTCGCTCGATGCGCGACCGGGGCTGGCCGAGGATCTTGGCCAGGATCGGTGCGCGCATCTTGTAGACCACGAAGCCGGCGGCGATCACGGCGAGCAGGATCAGGAAGAACGTCATGCGCCCACTTTCCCACGACCCTGCAAATGTTGCGTCTCGAACCGGCAGTCGTTGCGGTGTGAGCACCAGGAACCCACGGCTCGAAGCGCAAGAATCCACGGTTCGCGCATCAAGAATGCACGGTTCGCGACACGAGGGTTGCGGGGTCGTGGGTCAGACGCCGGGGGAGCTGCGGGAGCCGTCCTCGCGATAGTCGATCGCGTCGAAGTCGACGGTGCGCTTGGCGTTGGCGATCGCGGTCATCACCGTGGTGCCGATCGGGCCGCGACGGTCGAAGATCGTGGCGGTGCCGACGCTGATCCCGTCGTGGACGACGCGGTCGAGCCCGGAGAGCCCGAGCTGGATGCCGTCGGGCAGCCGCGAGAGCGTGACCGTGATGTCGGTGTTGATGAACTCCACGCCCTTGCTGCCCCAGTTGGTCACCATCGTGGTCGCGTCGGCGATCGCGGCCACCGCCGTGAACGGGGTCGCTTCCTCGCCGTCGACGGGAGGTACGCCGGTCTGCCAGGTCGCCTTGCGTGAGGAGTTCTGGTGGGCGCGGAAGTCCTGCGACCAGCCGGCGCTGCTGTGGAAGAACGGGATGTGCGGCTCGGTGCCCTCGGGGGCGAGGTCGAGCGGCGGCGGCACCGGGTGCTCGTCGGGAGACCAGACCTCACCGGCCGGGGTCTCGCCCTTCTTGAGGAACAGGGCACTGGCCCGCGCGACCCGCTCGCCGTCCTGCACCATGGCCACGTCGACCAGGCAGATGCGCGGTCCCTCGCGCACCACCTCGGTGGTGAAGGTGCTGGCGGTCATCATCGCCGGGCGGAACAGGTCGACGGTGTAGCGCGCCGGTTGCAGGTCGTCGCGGCCGAGGTCGCGCAACGCACCCTCGGCAGCCCGGGACAGACCGGCGCTGATCGCGACGCCGTGCATCTGCTCCTTGCTCCACAGGCTGCGGGAGAGCCCCAGCGGCATGAGTGACGCGCCGTCATTTCGGTAGAACGCCAGCCCCATGAACCCTGCTCCTTCGGTGTGCGTGCCTCAGGCGGGCATCATCCCAGAAGCAGTCCGACGAACAGACCGGCCCCCAGCAGCAGCTCGGAGACGCCGGCCAGCTGGAGCACGGGGACCAGTGACGGGCCTTGCGCCTTCTGCCCCAGCACGATGCCGAGCGCCCGCGCCGACGGAACGACGTACGCCAGGCCCAGGAAGGCCCACCACGTCGTCGACAGTGCGACGCCCACCAAGGCCACCGCGGCGGCGATCACCAGCAGCGCGAAGAAGCCGCGGGTGCGGGCGTCGCCGAGCACCACGGCCAGGGTGCGCTTGCCGACCTCGCGGTCGGTCGGGATGTCGCGCAGGTTGTTGGCGACCAGGATCGAGCACGACAGCGCTCCGATCGCCGTGCCTGCGTAGAGGGCGGCCAGCTCGAACGTCCCGGTCTGGACGTACGTCGTCCCGATCACCGCGACCAGCCCGAAGAAGACGAACACCATCACCTCGCCCAGGCCGAGGTAGCCGTAGGGGTGCCTGCCCCCGGTGTAGAACCAGGCCGCGACGATGCAGACCGCGCCGAGGAGCACCAGCCACCAGGCCGTCGTGATCGCCAGGACCAGCCCGGCCACGGCGGCCACGCCGAACGCCGAGAACGCGGCGAGCTTCACCGCCCGCGGGGTCGCGGCGCCCGAGCCGACCAGGCGCATCGGACCGACCCGGTCCTCGTCGGTGCCGCGGATGCCGTCGGAGTAGTCGTTGGCGTAGTTGACGCCCACCTGCAGGGCCAGCGACACGAGCAGGGCGAGCGCGGCCTTCCACCAGACCGGCTCGTCGGCGTACGCCGCGACGCCCGTGCCGGCGAGCACGGGGGCGACGGCAGCCGGGAGCGTGCGGGGGCGGGAGCCGGCAATCCACTGCGCAGGAGTCGTCACGAGGAGTGATTCAAGCAGGGACGGCTTCGCCGTGGCGTTCCAGGTGCCGCTGGGCCGCGGCGCTGGCCGGCACCAGCCCGATCGTCGCGACCACCACGATGCCGGCGATGAGCAACCAGCCGGTGGCACCCCACTCCATGGCCAGGAACGTGTAGACGGCGGGAGCCCAGACCCGCCCGAGGGTGCCGGTGAGCTCGGCCGCGCCTTGGTACTCGCCGCGGCGCCTCGGGTCCATCAGCTCGGCCTCGAACGACCAGCTGGCCGCCGAGAGGTAGAGCTCGGCACCGGTCACGGTGACGTGGCCGAGCCAGACCAGCGCGATGGTCAGCCAGCCGATCGTGTCGTGGGTGAAGAGCGTGATCAGGCAGGAGAGCACGAAGAAGGAGGTCGAGAACCGGGTCGCCCGCAGGGCGGTGGGGATGTCCTTGACCCCCCGCGCGGCGAGCATCGGCAGGAAGATGCACATCACCGTGTTGGTGCCGAAGAGGAAGGCCAGCAGCACGCGCGGGGCGTCGGTCTCCTCGACCAGCCACAGCGGGATGACCAGGTTGAGCAGCACCTGGTTGGTCCAGAGCACGCCGACGAAGAACGTGACCAGCAGCCAGCCCACGTTGCGGAGTGCGCTCGGGCCGGGAATCTTGACCGCGCGCTCCTCCTTCGTGCGCAGGTCGTGCGGGGCGCGCGGCAGCTTGATGATGCAGACGGCGTTGATCGCGAACACGATCGTGGTGAACCACGGCACCAGCCGGATCACGTCGTTGGAGTGGAAGGCCAGCGCGATGCCGCCGAGCATCGACCCGACGGTGAAGCCCAGGTTCAGCGCGGAGTACATGTAGGCCCGAGACTTCACCAGCTCGTCGTGGGGCAGCACGTCGAGCGTGTAGGCGCCGTACGCCGCCCCGCCGAGCGCGCCGATCACCTCCATGCCGACGGCCATCGACACATAGCCCTCGAAGCTGCCGATGAACGGCCACACCGCGAACATCGCGGCCTGGCCCGCGGCGCTGACCGCCCACATGCGACGCGGTCCGAACCGGTCGACCACCTTGCCCATGGGGACGGCGACCAGGAAGGCGGCGACCCCCGCGATGGTCAGGCCGAGGCCGACCTGGGCGGCGGTGAGGCCGACGACCTGGGTGAAGAAGACCGCCGAGCCGGTCATGAACGTGCCCTCGCCGATGGCGAAGAGCAACGACTGCACCGACAGCCGACCGGCCAGCGGGGTCGGCGGCGCGAACTGCTGCACCAGGCTCATCGCACGGCCACGGCCTCGCGCTGGAGGTGGCGTTCGGCGGACCGGGCGGCCGGGTGCGCGATCGCCGAGGCGGCGACGGCCAGACCGGCGATCAGCATCCACCCCGACATGCCCCAGTGCATGGCCAGCCAGGTGTACGCCGCGGGTCCGATGATCCAGGTGAATTGGTTGCCCAGTCGCCAGGCGCCTTGGTACTCGCCACGGCGATCGGGGTCGGAGAGCTCGGCCATGAAGCCCCACGCCGCGGCCGACTGGAACAGCTCGGCGCCGGTGATCGTCACGTGGCCCAGCCAGATCAGCAGGATCGTCACCCAGCTGAGGGTGTCGGCGGTGACCATGATCAGCACGCACGAGAGCACGAACGAGATCGCGCACAGACGAGTGGCCCGCAGGGCGCCGTCGACGGTCTCCGAGCCGCGGGCGGCGCGCACCTGGAGCAGGACAGCCAGGACGGTGTTGGTGCCGAACAGCCAGGCCAGCAAGGTGCGCGGCGCGTCGGTCTCGGTGACCAGCCACAGCGGGATCACCACGTTGAGGAGCACCTGGTTGGTGCCCAGCACCCCGTTCATCAGGCCGAGCAGCACGAAGCCCCGGTTGCGCAGCGCGCTGGTCGACGCCGGCCTCTCGACGGCCGGGGTGATCTCGTCGGCGCCGGCGGACACCACCTCGGCCGGTGGCGCCGGTGGTGCCGGGTGGTCGTGGGCCGCGTCGGGCAGGCGGGTGATCAGCCAGGCGTTGACGAACAGGATCGCGGCGGTGAACAGCGGGACCGCCCGGATCACGTCGTCGTCGTGCATGGCGAGCGCGAGCCCGCCGATCAGGGCGCCGAGGGTGAAGCCGATGTTGAGGGCGCTGCGCATGAACGCCAGCGACCGCACGCGTTCCTCGCGCGGGAAGACGTCGATCGTGTAGGCGCCGCGGCCGGCACCGCCCGCGGCCTCGACGAGCGCGAGTCCGCACACGATGGCCACGAAGCCGATGAACCCGTGGATCCACGGGTAGGTGAGGTAGAGCAGGGCGCCCGCGACCGCACCGATCGACCAGATGCGCTTCGGCCCCACCCGGTCGGCCAGCTTGCCGGCCGGCACCGAGAGGACGAAGGTGACCAGCCCCGCGATGGACAGTCCGAGACCGACCTGGGCGGCGGTCAGCCCGACGATCTGGGTGAAGAACACGGCGTTGCCGGTGATGAAGACGCCCTCGCCGATCGCGAACAGCACCGACTGGTAGGACAGTCGTCGGGCCAGCGCGGAGTCGGGCAGCAGGCGCACCAGCAGCGCGTTCATGACGGCCTGACCATGTCGAGGTGGTCGATGCCGTCCTCGACGTACACCTCGCCGACGGGGGCGAAGCCGTAACGGCCGTAGTAGTCGGCCAGGTGCGCCTGCGCGGCGAGCATCAGCTCCTGACCCGGCCAGACCCGCTCGCAGAGCGCCAGCGTCTCGCGCATCAGGGCGTGCCCGACGCCGGTGCCGCGGGCCTCGCCGGACACCACGACCCGACCGATGCGGGCCTGCGGGCTCTGCGCGCCGGGTGCCACCACGCGCGCGTAGGCGAGCAGCCGGTCACCGTCGGAGCCCAGCACGTGGTGCGTGCCCTCGACGACGTCGAGTCCGTCGATGTCCTCGTAGTCGGGGCAGTCCTGCTCGATCACGAACACGCGGTGCCGCAGCCTGAGCAGGTCGTGCATCTGTCGGGCGGTGAGGTCGTCGTGGTGTGATCCGAGCCAGGTGAGTTCCACGGGCCGATTGTTCCAGCGAGGCCGCGGGCACGCCTCTCATTTCTTGGTGGCGTCGCCGGGCCTCGCGGGCATGCCGCTAGCGTTCGTCGGGTGAGCTTTCTCCGACCTGTGCACGGCACCGCCCCCGAGGTCTTCGGCGCGGTCCGTGCGTGGCTCGACGCGGAGGCCGAGCCCGAGCCGCTGATGGTGGAGACCTCCGGGTCCACCGGTCGACCGAAGCGGGTGGTGCTCTCCCGCCGGGCCGTGCTCGCGTCCGCGCACGCCGCTCATGAGCGCCTCGGGGGCAGTGGCACGTGGCTGCTGACCGTGCCGGCGTCGTACGTCGCGGGAGTGCAGGTCGTCGTACGCGCCCTGCTGCACGGAGCCGAGCCGGTCGTGCTCGAGGACCACGGGTCGTTCGCGGCCGCCGCGACCGGCTGCCGCTACGTCTCGTTGGTGCCGACGCAGCTGCACCGCCTGCTCGAGACGGACGCCGCGGTGCTGGCCGGGTTCGACGCGGTGCTCCTCGGCGGCGGACCGGTCGACCCGGCGCTGCGCGCCCGCGCCGAGGAGCAGGGTGTCCGGGTGGTCGTGACCTACGGCTCGAGCGAGACGTCCGGTGGCTGCGTGTACGACGGCCTGCCGCTCGACGGCGTGGAGCTCGACGTGCCGGAGGGGCAACCGATCCGGATCCGTGGGCCCGTGCTCTTCGACGGCTACGACGGCGACCCGGAGCTCACCGCCCGCGCCCTGGTGGACGGCTGGTTCGTCACCTCCGACCTGGGCCGCATCGTCGACGGCCGCCTCCGGGTGCTCGGTCGCGTCGACGACGTGGTGATCACCGGTGGCATCAACGTGCCCGCACCGGCCGTCGCGAAGCGGCTCCGCGCCCACCCCTCCGTCCAGACGGTCGAGGTGCTCGGCGTACCCGACGACGAGTGGGGCCAGCGACTGGTCGCCTTCGTGGTGGGCGACCTGACGTTGGACGAGGCACGCGACTGGGTCTCGGCCGAACACCCCCGGGCCTGGGCGCCGCGCGGGCTCGTGCGCCTGGACGCCCTCCCGCACCTGCCCAACGGCAAGGTCGACCGACTCACCCTGCGCCGCCTCGCGGAAGGACCCGCATGAACCACGTCTACTCGATCCCGCTGCACACCCGCTTCCGCGGCATCACGGTGCGCGAGGGCGTGCTGATCCGCGGCGAGGGTGGCTGGGGTGAGTGGAGCCCGTTCCTGGAGTACGACGCGGCCGAGGCCGAGCCGTGGCTGCGCTGCGCCGAGGAGGCCGCGGCCGGTGACTGGCCAGCCGCCGTCCGCGCCGAGGTGCCGGTCAACGTGACCGTGCCGGCGACGAATCCCCAGCGTGCACACGAGATCGTGGTCGCCGGGGGCTGTGCGACCGCCAAGGTCAAGGTCGCCGAGCGCGGCCAGAGCCTGGGCGACGACCTGGCCCGCGTCGAGGCGGTGCGCGACGCGATCGGACCCACCGGGCAGATCCGGGTCGACGCCAACGGCGGCTGGGACGTCGAGGAGGCAGTGGCCGCGATCCGCGCGCTGGACCGGGCAGCCGGTGGGCTGGAGTACGTCGAGCAGCCCTGTGCCGACGTGGAGGACCTCGCCGCCGTACGCCGGGTGGTCGAGGTGCCGATCGCCGCCGACGAGTCGATCCGCCGGGCCGCCGACCCCTACCGGGTGCGCGACCTCGAGGCCGCCGACATCGCCGTGCTCAAGGTGCAGCCCCTCGGCGGCGTGCGCGCCTGCCTGCGCATTGCGGAGGACATCGGGCTGCCGGTGGTCGTCTCCAGCGCCCTGGAGTCGTCGGTCGGCATCGCCGCCGGACTGGCCCTGGCCGCCGCGCTCCCGGAGCTCCCGCACGCGTGCGGCCTGGCCACCGTGCAGCTCTTCACCGACGACGTGGTGGCCGAGCCGCTGCGCCCCGTGGGCGGCATGCTCCCGGTGGGCCGGCCGACGGTGCTCGACGAGGCGCTCGTCCGGCTGGCCGCGCCGCCCGCTCGCGTGGCGCACTGGGCCAACCGGCGTGCCGACGTGGATGCGCTGCGCGAGGCCTTGCGGAAGGATCACACACCATGACCCCGCCGCCGCGTGCCAATCCCTCGACCCTGCTGGCGCGTTCGGTGCTCGACGACCTGGTCGCCGCCGGCATCACCGAGGTCGTGCTCGCGCCCGGCTCGCGCAACGCACCGTTGGCCTTCGCGGCCTGGGACGCCGCCCGCGACGGCCGGATCAGGTTGCACACCCGACTCGACGAGCGCACTGCCGGCTTCCTGGCGCTGGGCATGGCGAAGGTCGGGGCGCCCGCCGCGGTGATGTGCACGTCGGGCACGGCCGTGGCGAACCTGCACCCCGCCGTGCTCGAGGCCGCCCATGCCGGGGTCTCGCTGGTCGTGGTGACCGCCGACCGGCCGGCGTCCGTGCGCGGCACGGGTGCCAGCCAGACCACCGATCAGGTGCGCATCTTCGGGGAGGCGGCGTCCTTCGTCGACCTCGCCGGACCCGACGACCTCGACGCGGCCCGCGAGGCCCTCGGCGAGCTCCGCTCCGCGGCCGGTCCCCGCGCCAGCCGTCACGGTGGCCGGCCGGTGCACCTCAACGTGCAGTTCACCCCGCCGCTGGTGCCCGACGCCCCGTGGCACCGCACCGCACCTGACGACCCGTCGTCGGCCGACGCATCGACCCGGCCGAAGCCGGATCGCCCCGACCCCGAGACCCTTCCGCTGGGTCCCCGCACCGTCGTCGTCGCCGGGGACGACGCCGGCCCGCCGGCCCGGGTGCTGGCGGAGAACGCCGACTGGCCGCTGCTCGCCGAGCCGAGCAGCGGATCCCGCAACGGTACCCATGCGTTGCGTTGCTACCGGCTGTTGCTCGACGGTGAGCTCGGCGGCCGCATCGAGCGGGTGGTCGTCGCCGGTCACCCGACCCTCTCCCGCCCGGTCACCCGGCTCCTCGAGCGCGAGGACGTCGAGGTGGTCTCGGTGCAGGCGCGCGGCTGGTGGGCCGAGCGCCCGTTCCCCGTCGACCGCGAGGTGGCCGCGCTGATCACGCCGGGCAAGGACGACCCGGCCTGGCTGGAGGAGTGGCGCGCCGCCGATGCCCGCGTCTCACGCGACCTGGACCGGCTCCTCGCCGAGCAGCCCGGGCCCACGCCGTACGACGTGGCGCGCGCGGTCAGTGCCGCCGTACCGCCCAGTGGCCTGCTCCTGATCGGTGCGTCGAGCCCGATCCGCGACCTCGACCTGATGGCGCGGCCCTACACGGTGGGGGAGCGGCGCAGGATCGTCGCCAACCGCGGACTGGCCGGCATCGACGGCACCATCTCGACCGCCATCGGTGCCGCCCTGGCCAGGCCGCACGGCGAGCGGAACCTCGTGCTGATGGGCGACGTGACGTTCCTGCACGACGCCAACGCGCTGGTGATCGGACCCGACGAGGCCCGGCCCGACCTGACGATCGTGGTGGTCAACGACGACGGCGGATCGATCTTCGCGATGCTCGAGCAGGGGGACGACCGGTTCGCCGACCGCTACGACAAGCTCTTCGGCACCCCCCACGGCGTCGACGTGGCCAGCCTGTGCGCGGCCACTCGCACCCCGCACTGGAAGGTCGGGTCGCTGCCCGAGCTGGAGCAGGCGCTGGCCAGCCCGAACGGCGGCATCGAGGTCGTCGAGGTCGCCTGCCGTCGCGACAACCGTCGTGCGCTGGATGAACGGATCCGGGCGCTGCGATGAATTCGGAGCCGGTCTGAGCGTGGCCGTCTCACTTCGTGGCATTGCCGCATAACGCCCCTGTGTCAGCTCCGTTGCGCCCGGTGCACAGATGTCCCTCTCGGGGACTTGCCAAGTAGTCAAAGGACGTAGATGCGCCACACACGAGTGATGACAGCAGTCGCCGCCACGGTCTTCGTCGCGATCAGCCTGACGGGCTGTTCGGAGGCGGAGAAGGCAGGCAACGACGCCAAGGACAAGGCGGCCGAGGCCGCAGCGTCGGCCAAGGCCGAGGCGTCCGAGAAGGCCTCCCAGAAGGCCGATGAGGCCAAGGGCAAGGCGAAGGCGAAGGCCGAGGAGGCCAAGACCAAGGCCAAGGACAAGGCCGGGATGTCGGACGACGAGTCGGCTGACGAGGCAGCCGGCGACGGCACCGACGCCGGGTCGGACGCAGGCGCGGCCGGGTCCGGAAATGTCACGGTCGACCTCGGTGAGTTCGCCGACGACCCGAGCGCGCAGGCGGCGGCCGGGTTCTTCGAGGCCCGTCAGGCCGCGGTGGCCTCGAGTGGCGCCGACCTCGGCGACCTGCAGGCCGCCACGACCGCCGACCGTTTCAAGCGGGCCAGCGCCTACGTGGAGCGTCACGCCGGCCACGACGGGCCGTTCATGGTCACCGTGGTGGGCGTCGAGTCTGGCTCCGTGGAGGTCTGCGTCGGCCCCGACGGCACCAGGGCCCGCACCCTCACCCTCGAGGGTGACAAGGTCGCCGACAACACGCAGGGCGATCACACCTGCGCCTGAGTGATGGCAACAAGGCGGGCCCGGCCGGTTGGCCGGGCCCGTCCTGTTCCGGGACGGCCCTGTCAGCCCAGCCGGCCGAGCATCTCCTGGGACTCGACGAGACCGGCGTCGGAGGGCGCGGCACCCTCGCCGAACACGCGCTGGTGCTGCTTGGTCCGCCACTCGAGGTGCGCCTCGCGGGGCCGGTCGTAGCCGTAGCGCTCGCGCGCCATCGCCGGTGTGACGACCTCCGGGTTCGTGGGTGGTACGCCGAGCAGGATCGGCGTCACCACGGGCACGGTTGCCGGGGAGAGCAGGCCGAGCACAGCGAGCTCGATCCTCGGGTGCACCTGCACCAGCCACAGCGAGGCCTTCATGATCGGCAGCACGGCCACGTCGACCGCCCGCGACTGGCGCAGGCCGCCCATCTCGCGCATCCAGCGCGGCATGGTCGCGATCGTGGCCGCGCGGAGCACCGCGTTGACCGCCAGCATCCCCGGCCGGAGCAGCAGGGGCGCCGGGGGCAGCATCACCTTGGCGTTGAGCAGGTGGTGCATCGCCTGCTTCGCGATGTCGGAGCCGAGCAGCTGGGGCCGCATCCGCTCGTAGTAGGCGTGCAGCTCCTCGCGGTTGCGCGGGATGTCGGACTGGTCGCAGGTCTGCAGCTCGGCGGCGACCCTGCACTCGGCCCAGTACTGCTCCTCGTCCTCGGCGGAGAGCTTGCCGGGTCCGTACATCTCGTAGGCCTTGAGGATCGAGTGCCACGCGGTCAGGTGGATCCACAGCTGCGACTCGGGGTCGTTGGCGTCGTACCGGATGCCGGTGACCTCGTCGGTGCCGATCGCCTTGGAGTGGATCTTGACCAGCACGTCGGCGACCTGGGAGGTCGAGCGCGAGTCGCCGAACGCGACCATCGCGAAGTAGCGCAGGGTGCGGTCGTAGCGGGTGCGCGGTCGCTTGTAGATGTCGTGGGTCTTGTCGACGGCCGCGATCAGGGCGGGGTCGAGCTCCTCGACGACGACCGCGCGCTGGAAGCCCACGGTCAGGGACGAGGGGTAGCTCCACACCTTCCAGGTCACGGAGTCGGGGCCGAAGAACCCGTAGTCCTCGTGGGGTTCGACCTGCTTGGTCCTGCGCATCGCGATGGCCATTGCGGCCCTCCTTCTCGTGTCGCGCCGCTCTCGGTGCCGGCGCCATGACCTAATTACTACACGCATGTAGTAATTTGTGAAGGGTCGTCCACCTAAGGTGTTTCCCATGTCGTCACAGACGCAGCGCCGTCGCCCGTACGCCGCACGCGTGCCGATCGAGGAGCGCCGGGAGCAGATCCTCGACGCCGCGATCCGCATCATCGTGCGCGACGGCTACGACCGGGTGTCGATCGACGCGATCGCCAAGGAGGCCGGCGTCACCCGGCCCGTGGTGTACGGCGCCTACGACGGGCTCGGGCCGCTGCTGCTCGCCCTGCTCGACCGCCAGCAGGTCCGTGCGATGGCCCAGCTGCTGGCTGCCCTGCCCGACGAGGCCGACCCCGACGACCTCGACGCGCTGATCGACGTGACGGTCGCCACCATGGTGCGACAGCTGCGCGAGGACCCGCTGACCTGGCAGCCGATCCTGCTCGCCGGCCACGGCACCCCCGACGCCGTGCGCTCCCGCATCGACGCCGACCGTGAGTTGGTGCGCCACCACGTCGCCGTGCTCATCGACTCGGTCCTGCCCGGTTCGGACAGTGAGGTCCTGGCGCACGCGGTCCTCGCGGTCCTCGAGCACTTCGGCCGGCTCGTCCTCGAGGACCCCGACCGCTTCGACACCGACCGACTCGTCGCTGCCGTGCGCTCGGTCCTCGACCCGTTGATCCGACCTGCTGGTTGAGCCGGCGGGTTGAACCGTCGCCATCGGGGAAGGAGGCGGTCATGAGTGAACCCTCAGAGCTGAGCCGCCAGGCCTCCGTGATCCCGTACGTCGACTTCCACACGGGCGCCACGCGGCTGCTGTCGTTGAACCTCACCACCGGCAACGGCATGGTGCATTCGAAGTACCGCCCGCTGGCCAGCATCGACGGCCGGCAGTACGTCGTCGTGTGGGGACTCGTGTCGTTCGAGATCCCGGCCGACCGCAACGTGCACGTCAGCGTCCACCTCGAGGGCGACATCATCGGACAGGCCGCGTCTCTGATCCTGCCACCCGGTGACGCGCAGGTGCGCTACACCTATGAGACGCACTACGGCAGCGGGATCGGCTCGCTGACCCCGGCCTGACGCCGGACCGAAACTGCGGCAAGGCCGATCAAGCGGCCGGTCGCACCTGCCGCAGAGGATGGGTGACATGACCGCAACCGACACCTTCGTGGACTTCGTCGACCACCTCACCGAGGCGCTCGACGACCACGAGGCGACGGGTGAGGAGCTGGCCGCCAGGCTGCACTTCTCCCGGTTCCACTTCGACCGGATGATCCGGTCCGTGGCCGGCGAGCCACCCTCGGCCCTGCGCCGTCGAGTGCTCCTCGAGCGGGCGGCGTACCGCATGATCTCGACGAAGGCACCGCTGATCGACATCGCGGTCGAGGCCGGCTACGGCTCGCACGAGGCGTTCACCCGCGCCTTCGCGAAGGCCTACGGGACGACCCCGTCGGCCTGGCGCCGCAAGCCCGGTCACATCCAGATCGCCGCGCCCAGCGGCGTGCACTTCCACCCGCCGGCCAGCCTGCGCCTGCCGGCGAGAGACAAGGTGAGTTCGATGGATCTGTTGACGAAGATGGTGGAGCACCACGTCTGGCTGACCGGCGAGATGGTGCGACTGGCCGAGCGGCTCACCGACGAGCAGCTCGACCGGAGGATCGGGCTGGACGTCGACGAGGACGAGCAGACCATCCGCGCGCTGCTCTCCCGGCTGATCGGCCAGATGGGCATGTGGAACGCCGCGATGGCCAACCGCGACTACGACTGGTCCCTCGAGGACCACGAGTCGCTGGCCTCGATGCGGTCCAGGCTCGCCGACGAGGGGCCGACGTACCTCGCCCACGTGCGCGACGTGGTGGCCGCCGGGCGTCTCGACGACACGTTCGTGGACGCGATCTGCGAGCAGCCGGAGGTGTTCACCTACGGCGGGATGATCGCGCACGTGCTGACCTTCGCCGCCCACCGCCGCACCCTCGTGGTGCTGGCCCTGGACAGCCACGGCATCAGCGAGCTCGGCTGGGGCGACCCGATGCTGTGGGTGGCCCAGCCGACCGCCTGACGTCGAGGCCCCACTTGTGCGGTGGTGTGGACGGTTCGCCCGCGGCATGACGCGTGTGGAGCGACCGTGACCCCCGCGTTGCTCGAGGTGGGGGCGGGGACGGGGATGATGGCGCTCGTGGAGATCGCCTTTCAGCTCATCGTGCTGGCCGTGGCCGTCCTGGCCCTGACCGGCCTGGCCCAGCGCCTGGACTTCCCGGCCCCGATGCTGCTCATCGCGGCGGGCATCGCGGCCAGCTTCGTGCCCGTGGTCCCCGAAGTGCACCTCGACCACGACGTCGTGCTGCTGGGCCTGCTGCCACCACTGCTCTACAGCGCCGCGCTGTCGACCTCCCTGGTCGACTTCAACGCCAACCGCCGCTCGATCCTGTTGCTCTCGATCGGGCTGGTCATCTTCACCACGGCCGGCGTCGCGCTCGTCGTACACCTCCTGCTGCCGGGCGTCGGCTGGCCGGCCGCGATCGCGATCGGTGCCGTGGTGGCGCCGCCCGACGCGGTCGCCGCAACTGCCGTGGCCCGGCGCATCGGACTGCCCAGACGCGTGGTCACGATCCTCGAGGGCGAGTCGCTGCTCAACGACGCGACCGCGCTGGTCGCGTTGCGTACGGCGATCGCGGCGATGTCGGGCTCGGTCGCGTTGTACGACGTGGGCTGGGACTTCCTGCGCGCGGCGGTTGGTGGCGTCATCGTCGGACTGATCGCGTTCGTCGTGGTGGCCAAGGTCCGCAAGCTGATCACCGACTCGCTGCTCGACACCGGTGTGTCGCTGGTGACCCCGTTCGCGGCGTACCTCGCGGCGGAGCAGATCCACGCCAGCGGCGTGATCGCGGTGGTGGTGGCCGGCCTGCTGCTGGGCCACAAGGCGCCGGTGCTGCAGACCGCGCAGTCCCGCATCGCCGAGCGGATGAACTGGCGCACCCTCGCGTTCGTCCTGGAGAACACCGTCTTCCTGCTGATCGGCCTGCAGGGTCGCTGGATCGTCGAGGACGTCGCCGACAGCGAGCTGTCCGCCGGCCGGATCGCCCTGATCTGCGGCCTGTCGCTGATCGCGGTGATGGCGCTCCGGATGGTCTGGGTCTTCCCGCTGCGCTACCTGCTCACGTTGCCCAGCAGGGACAAGGTGGGCACGCACTGGACCAGCACGTTCGTGCTCGGCTGGGCCGGCATGCGCGGTGTCGTGACGCTGGCCGCGGCCTTCCTGATCCCCGAGCACACCGAGCACCGCGAGATCCTCCTGCTGATCGCCTTCACCGTCGTGGCCGGCACGCTCTTCCTCCAGGGGCTCTCGCTGCCGTGGGTGGCCCGCCGCCTGAAGGTGCCCTCGCCCGACCCGGCCGAGGAGGCACTGGCCCGGGCGACCCTGCTCCACCAGGCCACCGCCGCGGGGCTCGAGGTGGTCGAGGACGTCGAGGACGACCCCCTCGGCGCGCTCGAGCTGATCAAGGCCCGCCTCGACCAGCGCAACTTCGCGGTGTGGGAGCAGCTCGGCAACCCCGACGGCGACCAGGAGACCCCGAGCCAGACGTATGCTCGACTGAGGCTCCAGATGATCGAGGCCGAGCGCACCAAGGTGCTCGAGGTGCGCAGCGGCGGGCAGGTGCCGCACAACGTCGTCCAGGAGGTGCTGTCCATGCTCGACATCGAGGAATCCATGATCGACGTCGCGGTCGCCGACGGAGACCGGGTGCGGGCCACCCGCACCGAGGCGCGGGCGACCGGCGACCTCTGCGAGGACCTCACGCGCGACTTCGGTGACGTGTCCCCGGGTACGCCGGGCGAGTGCGCCGGCTGCCTGGAGGAGGGGACGTCGTGGGTGCACCTGCGGATGTGCCTGGACTGCGGGTACGTCGGCTGCTGCGACTCCTCACCGCGTCGTCACGCCTCGCTGCACTTCCAGGACACCGGCCACCGGGTGATGCGTTCCGTGGAGCCCGGGGAGTCGTGGCGCTGGTGCTTCGTGCACCACGTGACCGGCTGAGCTGCCCACCCTTCGAGCTGCCCGGGCGCCCCGTCCGGCCACCCGGACTTCGTCGGAAGTTTTCTTCGAGGAATTTCTCCGTTTCGGGTTGTCCGCTGGGCACGGGGCGCTATAGTTTTCAACGACGCGCCAACCGGGACCCGAGACCCGGTTGGCGCGTTCTGTATTTCCGGGAAGTTGCGGTCCGCCTCGTGCGCAGGACGCCGCAGCGAGTCTCATGATGTGGATGGAGTGTCCATTCCGCGAGATTCGGACTTCGCCCCCGATCGTGCCCCGCGTACTGTTGCCCGCATGTTCACGACCATGCTGACCAAGCGCCGCGCAGTGGATCACTGCCGCACGCGCTCGGCGCTGTGTCGAATGTCCTGACGGGACGCAATCTCCCGAGCTGAGCAGGCCTGGCCGATCACGGCCGTGTGCCGCCATGTCGCTCGCTCCTGCGTCCCGTGCCTAATGGCACAAAGTCGACTAAGATTCAGGACAATTCCTCAGGAGTGCAATGAGCCAGCAGATCGATCCGCGCGCACCACAGTTCAACGCTGTGGTGACTGCGGTCGTGCTCGCCGTCGTACTCCTGACCGCACCGAACGCCCTCGGCGTCGCGCTGCTCGGCGTACAGGCCGTGTTGTTCGCGATCGGTGCCGGCCTCGGAGTCCGGAAGACCCCTCACGCATGGGTGTTCCGCAACCTGATCCGCCCTCGACTGGCTGCCCCCCAAGAACTCGAGGACGCCGCACCTCCGCGCTTCGCCCAGGCCGTCGGCCTGGCGTTCGCGGCGGTCGGTCTCCTCGGATACCTCACCGGCGCCACGCTCGTGGGGGACATCGCGGTCGGCTTCGCGCTGGCCGCGGCACTGCTGAACGCGGTCTTCGCGTTCTGCCTCGGTTGCGAGATGTACCTCCTCGGACGGCGACTGCACGGGCGACTCGCCCGCCGCAGCGCCACGCCGGCAACCAACTGACACGCTGCACCCAACGGAAAAAGAGAGATAGCACTATGAGCCGCGAAGACACCCTTGTCTCCACCCAGTGGGCCGAGGACAACATCGACAACGACCAGGTCGTCCTCATCGAGGTCGACGAGGACACCACGTCCTACGACAAGGGCCACATCCGTGGCGCCATCAAGTTCGACTGGTCCGTCGACCTGCAGGACCAGGTCCGCCGCGACATCATCAACAAGGAGGGCTTCGAGGCCCTGCTCTCCAAGAACGGCGTCAGCAACGACCACACCGTGGTGCTGTACGGCGGCAACAACAACTGGTTCGCCGCCTACGCGTACTGGTACTTCAAGCTCTACGGCCACAACGACGTCAAGCTGATCGACGGTGGCCGCAAGAAGTGGGAGCTCGAGTCCCGCGAGCTCACCCAGGACGTGCCCGAGCGCACCGCCGCGACGTACACCGCGCAGGAGCTCGACACCACCAAGCGCGCCAACCGTGACGACGTCGTCGCCGCCATCGGCGCCAAGAACCTGGTCGACGTCCGCAGCCCCGACGAGTACGCCGGGCGCCTGCTCGCCCCGGCCCACCTCCCGCAGGAGCAGGCCCAGCGCGCCGGCCACCCGCCGACCGCCGCCAACATCCCCTGGAGCAAGGCGGCCAACGACGACGGCACCTTCAAGTCCAACGACGAGCTCACCAAGATCTACGAAGAGGCCGGCGTCGACTTCTCCAAGGACACCATCGCCTACTGCCGCATCGGTGAGCGCTCGTCGCACACCTGGGTCGTGCTGCACGAGCTCCTCGGCTACGAGAACACCCGCAACTACGACGGTTCCTGGGTCGAGTACGGCTCCCTCGTCGGCGTCCCGATCGTCCTCGGTGACGAGCGCGGCGAAGCCTGATCCCATCCCCGCTGGTTGAGGAGGTCGCCCCGCGACCGTCTCGAAACCAGGCATCCCCGCTGGTTGAGGAGGTCGCCCCGCGACCGTCTCGAAACCAGGCCGAACCACGAAGGAAACAACATGTGCGGTGCAGTTGAAGGCGGCCTCTCCCTCGACGGGGTAGACGTCGCGAAGGAAGCAGTGGTCCAGGGCCAGGTCACCCGTGACGGTGAGCCGGTCGGCAACGCCTACGTGCGTCTGCTGGACAAGAGTGGCGAGTTCACCGCCGAGGTGCCGACCTCGGCGACCGGTCACTTCCGGTTCTTCGCCAACGACGGCGAGTGGACCCTGCGCACGCTGGCCGCCAAGGCCGACGTCGTGGACACGAAGGTGACCGCGGCCGTGGGCTCGGTGGCCGAGGTGGCCATCGCCATCTGATCCACCCCGCCCCTGTGGGTGTCATTCGGCCCGTCGCGCTTCGTGCGCGGCGGGCCGATCTGCGTCGTACGGGCCCCGGTGGTCGAGGAACGAGGAACCAGCTCGAAACCCGCCCCCGTCGCAGGCCGTCACATTTCGGGCACCCCGTCGTTGATCCTCCGCAATGCTTCCACGAAGGGGATCGGCGTGACATCAGACCTGCGCATCGGCGTCATCGGTTGTGGCTACCTCGGTGCCACCACGGCGTCGTGCCTGGCCGCCCTGGGTTTCCACGTGATCGCCCAGGACATCAGCACCGAACGCATCGCCGCACTCTCTGCCGGACAGACCCCGTTCTTCGAGCCCGGCCTCGACGACCTGGTCGCCGAGGGCGTCGCCTCGGGTCGGCTCGAGTTCACCCACGACCTCGAGAAGGTCGCCGACCACGCCGATGCGATCTTCCTCTGCCTCGGCACTCCCCAGGTGCACGGCGAGCTGCAGGCCGACCTGAGCCAGTTCGAGTCCGCCTGCGCCTCGCTCTTCCCGCTGCTCACCAGGCCGGTCGTGGTGATCGGCAAGTCGACCACGCCCGTCGGGTCCGCGGCGCGGTTCCGTGAGGAGGCCCGGGCCCTGGCGCCGGCCGGCGACGCGCTCGAGCTGTGCTGGAACCCCGAGTTCCTCCAGGAGGGCAACGCGATCCGCAACACCCTCCACCCCGACCGCATCGTGATCGGGCTGCACCCCGACGACAGCCGCTCCGAGGCCGTCGTACGCCGCATCTTCGCGACGCCGATCGCCGAGGACGGCGTACCCGTCATCACCACCGACCTCCAGACCGCCGAGCTCGTGAAGGCCAGCGCGAACGCCTTCCTGGCCACGAAGATCTCGTTCATCAACGCGATGTCCGAGGTCTGTACGGCGGCCGGTGGCGACGTGGTCACGCTCAGTGAGGCGCTGAGCCACGACGTACGCATCGGTGGGCGGTTCCTCCACCCGGGCCTCGGGTTCGGCGGCGGGTGCCTGCCCAAGGACATCCGCGCGTTCATGGCGCGCGCGTCCGAGATCGGCGTGCCCCACGCGCTCGGCTTCCTGCACGAGGTCGACATGATCAACCGCCGCTGCCGCGAGCACGTGGTGGCGCTGGCCGAGACCCTGCTCGACGGCGACGTGCGCGAGAAGCGGATCACCATCCTCGGCGCCGCGTTCAAGCCCGGCTCCGATGACATCCGCGACTCGCCTGCGCTCGACGTGGCCGGCCAGCTGCACCTGGCCGGGGCCGACGTCGTCGTCCACGACCCGCGCGCGATCGAGCCGGCCCGGCGCGAGCGTCCCAAGCTCGAGTACGCCGAGGACCTGGTGAAGGCCTGTCACGAGGCCGACCTCGTGATGCTGCTGACCGACTGGGCCGACTACGTCGAGCTCGACCCGGCCGAGCTGGTCGACATCGTGCGGCGCCCGGTGATCATCGACGCCCGGCACTGCCTCGACCCGGCCGCCTGGATCGCCGCGGGCTTCGACTACCGATCCCTGGGGCGCCACCAGTTCGCCTGAACCCAGACCAGCCTGGGCGCTGGCGGGCCGTCGGGGGGCCCGCCAGCGCACGGGTCTGCCCCGGTCCGATGCTCCGGATCGCTTCCAGCTGATGCGGCAGGTCGTTGCCGGCTCGGACCCTCGATAGCCGGGAGCGCTCGGCCGCTCAGTCGCAGAACGTGCCGGCCGCGGTCCAGCCGCCCAGGTTCTCGTCGTCGGTGCCGAGGATCCCCGCGGAGCCCTTGCAGGCGATTGCCTCGACCTTGTGGCCCGGATAGGTCCCGAGCGAGACGGGTGCCACGATCGCGAGCTGCGCGCGACCGGAGCCGAGCCTGACTGTTCCGACCGCGTACAGAGCCGTGTCGAAGGGGCCGTTGTTGCCGTTGTCGGAGGCGCTCGAGATCACGATGCGCCCGTCGGAGAGCACCTTGGTGTCACTGATCGGACGCACGTTGGTGGTCGGGAACGGCACCGAGACACTCGCCTGCGCCACGGCACCGAAGGCGCTGGTGGACGGGTTGAACGTGGCGGCGAACAACCTCCCCGGCGTCGTCGTCGAGCCACGGTTGGCCCACACGGCGACCGTCGTCGTGCCGAAGCGGGTGAGCGCGAACGACTCGTTCTCGACCCTGCCGGCCGGAAGGGTGAAGCTGCGGACGACCTTCAGCGTGGTTCCCGAGATCGTGATGATCCGCCCGGCGCCCGTGCTCGTGACCACCGCGTACCGGTTGGCCTGCGCGGGCACCGCATCGATGGCCTCCAGGTCGGACGGCGCGGTGCCCGGCCAGGTCAGGTTGGTGACGACATGGGCGTCGCTCAGCAGCGCCACCCGGTTCTGGCCGCTGGTCTTGTTGTCGCGCACGATCACCCAGCCCGAGGCCGCGGGAGCGATGCCGCTGACCCCCTGCGTGATGCCGGTGCCGACCCGCGTCCAGGTCACGTCCCCGGACGCGCCGGCCGGGGAGAGGAGCAGGACGACCGACACCCCGGCGGCGACAGCCTTGCCCAGGAGTCGCTGCCTCATGTCCGGAGCGTAGGTCGTGGCGTCGGTCCTCGGCCTCCCCAGAACGGGTCATCTTCGAGCCGCCCACGCGGTCCGGTCGTGGGCATCGAGAGTGACTTCTGTGTCGGGTTGCGGCCCGAGACTCGACGCAGAATTCACTCTCGGTGGTCATCGCGGAGTTGCGCGTCGCGCGCGGTCAGGCGGAGCCTGTGGATGACGGCGCGCGCGTTCGCTCCGGTTCAGGCACGCTCGGGCCATGCACCTGCCACCCGATCCCCTCGCCGGGGTTCGACGCGTCCTCCCGCCCCCCAGGCTGGGGCGGCCGCGCCTGGTCGTGCCGATGAAGATCGACGCATCAGGTAGGGATGGGCCCACTCCGGGACAGGCGCGAGGACGCCGATGGAGACGAACGGGGCCCGGTCGCGTGCTGCCTGCCGATGCGGTCTTCGAGCAACCCGAACAGCGCATCATCGAGGCGGTCGCTCACCTGCCGCCGGGGTTCGCGGTCACCGGCTGGGCCAGTCTGCACCTGGCGGGCGCGCGCTACTTCGACGGCACAGTGCGGCCCGGCGTCGAGCTTCCGGTGCAGGTGATCACCCCGACGCAACGGGTGCACGGCAACGTCGCGTTCACGAGGGCGGCCGTGCACCCGTCCGAGATCGTCCTGCGATACGGGGTGCCGTGCACCGACGTGCACCGGGCCCTGACCGACGAGATCTGTGCGGCCATCGACGTACGCCGTGCCGTGGCCGACATCGACATGGTCCTCCACGCCGAGCTCACCTCACGCGCGAGATTCGCCACGTACCTGGCCGCCGTACCTCCGCGCCGTGGCATCCAGCAGGCTCGACGTGCCCTCGCCTTGGCGGTGGAAGGGGCGGAGTCTCGCCAGGAGACCGCAATGCGTCTGGTGTGGCAGGAGGACGCAGGACTGCCCCCTCCGCTGAGCAATCGCGACGTCTACGGCCCGGCAGGGCAGCACCTGGCCCGACCTGACCTGCTGGCGCCGGGGCTCGGCGTGGTCGGGGAGTACGACGGGCTGCATCACGCGCAGACCGCACGGCGCAGTCGTGACATTTCTCGTGAGACGCGGTTGCGTACCCACGGGCTCGAGTTCTTCAGCTTCGTCGCCGGTGAACTGCATGACCGACGAGCTGCCGTACGACGCATGGTGGCAGCCGTGACCAGGGCGGGGAAGGCGCGTCTGCCGCAGACGTGGACCCTCGAGCCTCCGGACGGCGTACCGCCGCTCACGCTGGACGAACGCATCCGGGCCCGTGAGCTGGGCAGGGATGGGGAGCGGGTGACCAGGGAGATGCCGCGGTGGCCGTTCCCGCACCGAGAGTGAACTGTGTGTCGGGTCTGAGTCGCGGACCCGACATGAACTTCACTCTCGGCGGTCGAGGGACGCGAACCTTGTCAGCGGGTGACGTCGGGGTGGGTGCGGAACCACTCGATCGTGCGACGCAGGCCCTCCTCGGCGGAGATCTGCGGTTCCCAGCCCAGCTCGCGGGTGGCCAGGGTGATGTCGGGGCGGCGGACGGTCGGGTCGTCGACGGGCCGCTCGATGTGCACCGTCTCGGAGGACGACCCGACCAGCTTCACGATCCACTGGGCCAGGTCGAGCATCGAGATCTCGTGCGGGTTGCCGATGTTGACCGGCCCCGGGATCGACGCGCGGGTCAGCGCGAGGATGCCGTCGACCAGGTCGTCGACGTAGCAGATCGACCTCGTCTGGCTGCCGTCGCCGGCGAGCGTGATCGGCTCGCCACGCAACGACTGGCGCACGAAGTTGGGGATCGCGCGGCCGTCGTTCGGGCGCATCCGCGGGCCGAAGGTGTTGAAGATGCGCACGATGCCGGTGTTGGTGCCGTACGTCGTACGGAAGCCGGTCACCAGCGCCTCGGAGAACCGCTTCGCCTCGTCGTACACACTGCGCGGGCCGACCGGGTTGACGTAGCCCCAGTAGTCCTCATGCTGTGGGTGGATCTGCGGGTCGCCGTACACCTCGGACGTCGAGGCCATGATGAAGCGGGCGTCATTCGCGCGGGCCAGCTCGAGGCCGTTCAGGGTGCCGAGCGAGCCGACCTTGAGAGTCTCGATCGGGAACTCGAGGTAGTCGATCGGCGAGGCCGGTGAGGCGAAGTGCAGCACGACGTCGACCGGTCCCTCGACGGGGATGCCGTCAGAGACGTCGGCCTCGACCAGCGAGAACAGCGGGGTGCCCGACAGGTGCTCGACGTTCGACTCCGAGCCGGTGATGAAGTTGTCGACCGCGACGACCTCGTGTCCTTCCCCGACCAGCCGCTCACACAGGTGCGACCCGAGGAATCCGGCGCCGCCCAGGACGACGACGCGCTGTTGGTTGCCCACTTCGATCTACTCCTCAACTACGACCGGGCAGAGCGCCCGGAAAGCTTGTGCCCGGCGACGGCGTTGCCGGTGACACCGGGGCCGTTGCCAGCAGGGACTCCAGTGCGGCCGTGAAGTCGGCCACGGGGATGGTGATGTCGTCCTGCACGCCGCCCATCGGGTTGCCCTCGCGCACCGGGCGGGCAGACGTGCCGACCAGGAAGGCGTACGTCGACTCCGGGATGTTCGACGCGATCGCCCAGAAGCACTTGTTCAGGTAGCGCGGTGCGAACAGCTCGAGCACGCGCACGCCGGGCGAGCAGAAGTTCAGGTTGGTCAGCGCGGCACCGTGGGGCGCGACGATCACCGACGCCGCGGCGAAGTGGTCGATCTGCTCCTGCACGGACAGTGCGCCGCAGTCGATCTTCACGAAGCCCTGTCGCTCGAGGACCGCGAAGATCTCGTCCTCGTTGACCAGGCGCCGGGTGTTCCTCGCCGACCCACGCGTGATGTAGATGCGGTCGGGCAGCGTCGAGGCGGCGGCGCTCGGAGGCAGGTTCGTCGAGAGCCACCGCGTCGTCCACGGGGGCGCCATCGTGTCGGGGTTCGACATCGAGGGCACCAGCAACGTGTCGGGCCTCAGGGCCAGGTGCTTGGCCGGCTGCAGGGTCGAGACCGCGTCGAGGCCGAGCATGCCCAGCAGCTGCTCCTGGTAGCGCGAGCCACGGCTGAGCAGGAAGTGGTCGGGCAGGTCCCCGGGCCGGGCCTCCTGGTGGACGCCCCAACGCGGGAGCAGGTCCATCACGAAGTGGTAGTAGTTGCCGCCCGTGCCGCGGGTGGCGAGCGACAGCAGCGACCCGTCGACCGGGGTGACCGGCGGCATCCGCCGGCGCAGGTAGATCGGGTGCTCCTGCCAGCCGTTGACGCCGTAGTACTCCGACGTCTCGTAGTCGAGCACACCTCGTGGTGTCACGTGCGCCGCGTAGTCACCGACGACGAGGCCGTTCTCGATCGTGAGGAGGAACCGGCGCGGTTCGTCGTACGACCCGAGGCCGCGCCAGAACCAGTGACCGGTCGGCTCGAGGCGTGGGGCCGGGCGCGCCGGCGCCAGGGGTTGTACGACGGCCGCCGGGTCGAGGCGGCACGTCTCGTCGACCGACTCGGTCCCGATCCACGGCATCGCCCGCATCGACCTGTCGCGAGTTCCGATCGACCTGTCGCCAGTTTCGGCGTGGGCCACGAACTGGCGACGGGTCAGCGACAACTGGCGACGGGTCGGCACGAACTGGCGACGGGTCAGCGCGCCGACGCGACGGGTGGCGAAGCGGTGCGCGCGCTTGACCACCGGGAAGGCCGGCTCGAGCCAGTTGGGCAGTCGGGACACGTCAGCGCGCCAACCAGACGGTGCCCTGGCGCGGGCCGGCTGGCTCGTGGCGGCGCAGGGTGAAGCCGCACGAGGTGAAGAACGCGTGCAGCTCGTCCCACGAGTGGCCCGGCACGTCGTGGTACTCCATGACCACGCGCGAGACCGACGCCCAGTCGGAGGGCGAGGAGCCCAGGACGATGTCGTACTCAGCGCCCTCGGTGTCGATCTTGACCAGGTCGACCCGCCCCCCGGCCGCGGCGACGGCAGCCGCGAAGCGGATGCACGGCACCTCCACCAGGGTGCCATCGGGAGCGGTCAGCCCGTTCAGGCCGGAGGCCTGGCCGTTGTCGTTGAACGAGATCGTGCCCTCGTGGTCGGAGACCGCGGTGGCGTGGACCGTGATCGACGCGGAGAAGCCGTTGTCGGTCACGTTGCGGCGCAGCCACGCGGCGGTCGACGGCGATGCCTCGTAGGCGTGCACCTGCACCCGCTTGGCGGCACGCACCAGGGCAAGTGAGAAGCACCCGACCTGGCCGCCGATGTCGAGGGCGACCAGCGACGGTGGAAGGCCCGAGATCGTCTCCTTCATGCGGTAGGTGTCCTCGGAGAACACCTCGTAGATCGGCACCCGGGCACCGGCCACGTTGGGGCAGGAGACCGTGCCGCCGCCGCGCAGCCGGTAGGTCAGCGACGGCCGCGCCCACGGTGTCCGCGCGGAGGCGAGGTTGAACAGCAGCGACGCGCCGTTGGCGTACTGCAGGGTCTGCCTCACGCGGCGTGCGGCGAGGGCGGGACGGCGGCTCACATGATCTCCGGGGTGTGGGTGGGGGCGCGGTGCTTGCCCGCGGTGAACGACTGCTCCCAGGCAGTCAGGTTGGTCGCGGAACGCCGCGACGACGGGGCGCCCGAAACTGGCGACGGGTCGCCCGAAACTGGCGACGGGTCGGCGGGAACTGGCGACGGGTCGGCGGGCACGTCGTCGTCCGAGTAGACGGCGGCCAGTGCGGCCAGCGCCAGGCCGGCCCAGACGAACCTGTCCCACAGTGAGTTCGTGATCACCGCGACCGCGGCGTACGCCAGCGGCACGTAGCCCAGCCGCCGCAACGGGCCGGGCCGGAACAGTGGCACGACGAGGTTCCAGAGCACCATCACAAAGGCCACCGCGCCGAAGATGCCGATGCCCACCGCGACCTGCAGGTAGACGTTGTGCGCGTCGAGTGCGGTGATGTCGAATCCGTTGCCCTGCAAGGGTTTTGCGAGAAACTCCTGGACGCCGGTGGTGAACGCGCGCTCGCGGGCCTGGTCGGAGTACGACGCGGTCGAGTCGCCCTTCAGCCGGGCCAGCGCCGAGCTCTCGCCGGCGATCGAGATCAGCCAGTTCAGCGATGCCAGGCCGAGGATCGCCGCCGACACCACGAGGTACGCCGACAGCACCGAGCGCTCCACGAGCGGGTAGAGCACCGCCAGCATCACCATGCCGAGGAGCGAGGCCCGCGAACCGGAGAGGATCGCGCTGGCGATCACCGCGCCGCCCGCAGCCCAGACCAGCAACCGCATGCCGGTGGTCTCGTAGCGGGAGTAGAGGTGGATCAACATCGCGAACGACATCAGGGCGCCGAGTGCGAAGAAGTTCGTGTGCGTGGTCAGGCCCATGTAGCGGCCGTTGGGGTTGGCCCCGACCACCATGCCGCCGACCAGGCTGATCACCTGCCCGGCCACGAACGACCACGCCAACCCGTCGATCAGCTTGATCGAGGGTCGCCACCACAGGAACAGGAACGGCAGTACGACGACCGCGGCGACCAGGCGGAACCCGTAGTTGAGGCTCATCAGTGGCGCCTCGTTGAGCAGCGACGCGATCACGGTGAGGACCAGGATCAGGCTGCCCGCGACGGCGAAACCGGTCGGCACCCGGGACTTGCGCATCAGCATCGTCGGCACCAGCAGTCCGAAGCCGGCGGCGAAGAACAGATCGCTGAACGTCACGAAGTTGACGGCCTCGGCGGGACGCACGTTGTTGAGCGGTGCGAACACCATCGCCGCGATCATGGCAAGGGTGCCGAGGCGCTCGGTGCCGAGGGCGACCAGCATGGTGAGCCCGACGGCGAGGACCACCGCCAGGATCATCGTGATCGTGTTGACGGAGGCCAGCGCCAGCAGGCCGGCCAGGACCAGCAGGCCCGAACCGTAGGTGGCGACAGGCTTCATCTCAGGGCTTCAGCGAGACCCAGCGGCCGGTCTTGTTCGCCGCGTCGTCCTCGTCGGCGTAGTAGTAGTAATAGTCCTGGTTGCTGCGACGCGGGGCCATGTTGACGATCACGCCGTACAGCTTGGCGTCGACCTGCTCGATGCGCTGGCAGGCGTCGTGCAGCTGCTCCTTGGTCGTCTTGCCGTGACGGGTGACCAGCAGGGCACCGTCTGCCGCGCGGGCCAGGATCGCCGCGTCGGCCACCGGCAGCAGTGGGGGAGCGTCGATGATGACCACGTCGTACATGTCGCGCAGCTTGCCGATCAGGTCGCGGGTGGCGTTGGACTGCAGCACCTCGGTGGGGTTCGGCGGGATCGGGCCGCCGCTGAGGAAGTCGACGCCGGTCTCGGTGTGCTGCTGGATGCTGTCGACCAGCGAGGTCTTGCCGACCAGCACGGTGGTCAGTCCGACCCGGCCCTCGAGTCCGAGCAGCCCGGCGATCCGCGGACGGCGCAGGTCGCCGTCGACCAGCAGCACCCGGCGTCCGGCCTGGGCCAGCGCCACGGCCAGGTTGGTCGAGGTGGTGGTCTTGCCCTCGCCGGGCAGTGCGCTGGTGATCACGAACGACTTCGGCTGGGCGTCGAGGTCGAGGTAGTCGAGGTTGGTGCGCAGCACGCGGAACGCCTCGGCACGCGGTGCGAAGCCGTTGAGGTCGGTCAGCAGGGGGTGCTTGGGCACGTCGGCGTCGTACCCGATGGAAGCCACCACGCCGACACCGCTGATCTTGCGCACGTCTTCGGCGGTCTTGACCGTGTTGTCGGTGATCTCGCGCAGCACTGCGACACCGAAGCCGATGACCAGGCCGATCAGGCCCGCGACGACGAGGTTCAGGAGTGTGCGCGGGGAGACCGGGTCGGAGCTGTAGCTGGCCGGGTCAGCCACCGTCGCGCGGATCGGCGTCGCCGCGCGGTCAGGAGCGTCGACGCGGGTGATGAACTTGGTGAGCTGCTCGGAGTGCGCCTCCGCGATCAGCTGCGCGGCCTTGGGGTCGGGGTCGGTCACGGTGACGTCGATGATGACCGTGAGTGGCTCGACCTCGGCCTTGATCTGGCTGGCGAGCTCCTCGGGCGACTGCTTGAGGCCGAGCTCCTTGATGACCTTCAACATGATCTCGCGGCTCGTGGCGAGATCGGCGTACGACGCCACCCGGCCGGACGACACGAGGCTGGCGGCGATCGCCTCGGACGAGTCCTCGACGTCGGTGGAGATGAACACGCGGGCAGTCGACTGGTACTGAGGAGTCACGAGGAAGGAATACGCACCGGCGGCCACCAGGGCGACCAGGAACAGGGCGACGATGGTCTTCCAGCGTCGCCGGGCAGTGCGCATCAGGTCTTTGAAGTCCACGCCGAACCTTTGCATAGAGGTGCTGTCGTCAGGTCAACGAAGTCTAGGGCGATCCGTTACTCGTCCGGCGCGTCCGTGACCTCTCCGCGGATGGCTCGTTGACCTCCCGAGAACCCGCCATCCGGGAATGAGGTCGAGCATGACGGAGCTCGCTCCGCGCACGGTGCGTCACGGTGCCACGCTGCCTGCAGCCGGGGTCGCCCTGACCGACCTCACGCCGAGCGTCCACCCCGTGCGTACGGCGTCGGTTCCGCTGGCCCGAAAGCCCGGTCCCCGGGCTCCGGGGGCCCAGGCTCCGACGGCCCAGCAGGACGCCGCACTCGACCTCCCCCCGCGGCGCGTGCCGCTCGCCCGCCGCCTCTCTCGGGTGGTGGCGGTCGTGGCGCTGTGCGACGTGCTCGTCCTGGCCCTGACCGCCTTCATCGCGGTCTCGTTCCGGGCCCGGCTCGACGGGGTCCTCGAGAAGGACACCTATCTCGAGTTCGCGTTGTTGAGCGGGATGACCCCGTTCGTCTTCCTGCTCTGGCTGGTCTGCCTTGCCCTCGGTGGCGCCTACGCACGCCGCAACCTCGGCGGAGGCACGGAGGAGTTCCGCCGGGTCGCGATCGCCTCCCTGATGGCGGTGGGCGCGGTCGGCACCGTGTCGTTCCTCAGTCGCAGCAACATCTCCCGCGGCTACGTGATCCTCTGCTTCGCGGTCGGCACGGTCCTCCTGCTCTCCACGCGGTACGCCGTCCGCAAGGTCCTGCACCACCTGCGTCAGACCGGTCGCCTGCACGCACGGGTGGTCGCGGTGTGCTCACCGACCGCGCTCGACGAGGTGAAGGCCAGCCTCGAACGACTCTCGTGGGCGGGCTACACGTTGGTCGGTGCCTGCGTGCCGTCCCACCACCTCGGTGAGCTCAGCTCGGAGCCGTCGGTGCCGATCCTCGGCGGCAGCGACGACATCGTCGCCGCCTGCGAGCTCACCGGCGCCGACACGGTGCTGGTGGCCGGTGGTGGTCACACGTCCTCCCAGGCGCTGCGGCGCATCGGCTGGCAGCTCGAGACGCTCGACGTCGACCTCGTCGTAGTGCCGGGCCTGATCGACGTGGCCGGCCCCCGCATCCACATGCGCCAGGTCGGGGGGCTGCCGCTGGTGCACGTCGACAAGCCCCAGGTCGGTCGCGCCGGCGGGTTGGTCAAGCGCATCTTCGACGTCGTGGTGGCCTCGGCGATGCTCGTCGTACTCTCCCCGTTGATGGCACTGATTGCGCTGGCCATCAAGCTGCAGGACGGCGGGCCGGTGTTCTACCGCCAGACCCGCAGCGGTCGCGACGGTGGCACGTTCCGGATGCTGAAGTTCCGCTCGATGGTCGTCGACGCCGACCGCCGGCTGGCCGAGGTGGCGGCGATGAACGAGGCCGACGGCGTGCTGTTCAAGGTGAAGGACGACCCGCGGATCACCCGCCTGGGCCACTTCCTGCGCAAGTTCTCCCTCGACGAGCTGCCGCAGCTGGTCAACGTGCTCTCCGGCGAGATGAGCGTGGTCGGCCCGCGCCCGCCGCTGCCCGCCGAGGTCGAGGACTACCCGGTCGACATGCACCGCCGGCTGCTGGTGCGCCCCGGGCTGACCGGGCTGTGGCAGGTCTCCGGTCGCAGCGACCTGTCGTTCGACGAGGCCGTGCGGATGGACCTGTACTACGTCGACAACTGGTCGCTGATCGGTGACGTGATCATCATGCTGAAGACGGTCCGGGCCGTGTTGCTCGGTCGCGGCGCCTACTGACGGGCTTCGCCGACCAACTAGCCTTTCGAGGTGAGCTTCCCCGTCCTGTTCGTCTGCATCGGCAACGTGTGCCGCTCCCCGTTCGCCGAACGGTTGCTGCGCACGCGCCTGGACGCGCTGGGCATCGGTGACCGGTTCGAGGTCTCCAGCGCCGGAGTCCGGGCGATGGCCGGCCGCCCGATGCACCCCGAGTCGGCGCGCACCCTGGTCGAACGCGGCGGGTCCCCGGACGGATTCACCGCGCGCCAGTTCCAGTCAGGACTGGTCGACGCGACCGTCGCCGACACCGGTGGGCTGGTCCTGGCCGCCACCCGCGACATCCGGTCGCGGCTGCTCGAGGAGGCGCCGCGGGCGCTGAGACGCACCTTCACGTTGCTGGAGTTCGTCGCGCTCGCCGAAGCGCACCGGGCCGCGGGCGAGGTACAGCCCGGCAAGCGCACGCATGCACCGGTCGTGTCCGACGACCAGCGCCTCCGCCGGCTGGTCGAGGAATGCGCCGAAGGTCGTGGCGCCCTTCGCCTCGAGGAGTACGACATCGCGGACCCGATCGGGCGCTCGCCGGAGACCTACGACGGCGTCGCCGCACTGATGGCCGACCAGATCGACCGCCTGGCCGCGATCCTGCTGGACCCGGTCTGACTCGACGCTGCAGGAAATCGCGCGGATTCCGCCGGATTCCCTTCAGCGATGCCTGGGTCAGTAGACCAGCGCCTGCACTCCGTCGCCCAGGGCTTCCTCGACGAAGACCGGCGCTCCGGCGATGCGGATGTCGTCGTACGCGTCCGCGGTGGTGATCGAACGACGGTCCGCGCACTGCGTGCAGAGCGTGACCTGCCCGGCCTCGCGAACGGTGGCCAGCAGGTCTGCCAGGGGCGTGGCCAGCGGCAGCGAGAACTCCTCCGCCTTGCCGGGTACGGCGAACCATGCCGCCTCGCCGGTCAGCCAGAGTCCGACGTCGACGCCGGACACAGCCGCCGCCGCGGCGACCGTGAACGCCTGGTTGCAGCGTTCGGGGTCCTCGACGCCACAGGTCACCTTGATCAAGAGTCTGCGAGCCATGCCCCGACCCTATCTGCGCGAACCGTGGGTTCTTGATGCGCCAACCGTGGATCCTTGATGCGCGAACCGGGAACTCTTGATGGTCCGGGTCGCGGACTAGACTGCCGCCCATGCCGTTCGAGCTCCCTGACAACCTGCACCCCGACTGCGCCCCCATCGCCTGGATGCTGGGCACCTGGCGTGGCAACGGCCACGGCGACTACCCGACGATCGAGAAGTTCGAGTTCGGCCAGGAGCTGATCTTCACCCACGACGGCCGCCCGTTCTTCCACTACATGGCGCGTGCCTGGGTCGTCGACGACGAGGGCAACAAGGTCCGCGACGCCGCGATCGAGACCGGCTTCGTGCGCTGCAAGCCCGAGGGAAAGGTCGAGGTCGTGATGGCGCACAACACCGGCTTCACCGAGATCTGGTACGGCACCGCGGGCGAGGCCCGCATGGAGATCGTCACCGACGCGATCGCCCGCACCGAGACCGCCAAGGAGTACACCGCCGGCAAGCGTCTCTACGGGTACGTCGAGGGCGACCTGCTCTACGCGTTCGACATGGCCGCGATGGGCCAGGGCCTGCAACCGCACATCTGGGCGCGCCTCCAGCGCCAGTGAGTGGCCAGACATGAGTGACGACTTCGCGGACCGGATCCGCTCGAGCGGCAAGCGGCTCACCGCGCAGCGCGAGCTGATCCTCCGGGCTGTCGAGGCGCTCGAGCACGCCACCCCCGACGAGATCCTGACCGAGGTCCGCAAGCACTCCGCCGCGGTCAACGCCTCGACGATCTACCGCAACCTCGAGGTCCTCGAGGAGCTCGGGCTGGTTCGCCACGCGCACCTCAGCGACCGCGCTCCGACGTACCACTCGGTGGGCGAGCACGAGCACTTCCACATCGTCTGCCGGGACTGCCACAAGGTGGTCTCGGTCGATCCCGACGTGGTGGCCCCGGTGGCGCGGAGGCTCGACGACGAGTTCGGTTTCGTCGCCGACATCGGGCACCTCACGGTGTTCGGACACTGCGCCGACTGCCTCCCCGGATAGCGTGCGGCCGTGGCGTCCGGCCCCGGAAAAGGGAGACGGGCCGCAGCCCAATCGGGGGGAGGGCTGCGACCCGCGCAATCGTCCACACTAGCGAGATCTGTCAAGCCGTTCGACCCCCAAATGGGGGGTGCCGCCACGCCCACCGTCATCGAGGGGCTCGAGGGACGGGTCCGTCAGGAAACCACCGACATGCGGCCCTGAACGCACGACGTACGCTGGGGAGCGTGACCAGCCCTCTCCTCGACCTGCCCGGTGCGGTCTCCGGCAACGGCATCGACGCCGATGTCGCCGCGCACTACGGCTCCTTCAACACCGAGCAGCGCGCGCTCGAGGCCGGCGACGGCTTCGTCGACCTGTCGCACCGCGAGGTCATCCGCCTGACCGGCCCGGACCGACTGACCTGGTTGCACAACCTGACCACGCAGCACGAGAGCGAGCTCGGCTCCGGACGCCCGACGATGGCGTTGATCCTGAGCCCGCAGGGCCACGTCGAGCACGCGATGTACGGCGTGGACGATGCCGACAGCGAGACCTTCACCGCCCACGTCGAGCCGGGCCAGGCCCAGGCGCTGATCGACTTCCTGCTCAAGATGCGGTTCATGATGCGGGTCGAGGTCGACGACGTCACCGCTGACACCGCGGTGGCCTGGCGCCCCTCCAAGCGCATCGGCGTCCCGTTCGACGGCTACGAGTTCATCCCGCGCGACCGCTTGACGGCGTACGCCGAGGCGGCCGGCCCGGCAGCTGGCCTGTGGGCCTTCGAGGCGCTGCGGATCGCCCGCGGTGAGCCGCGACTCGGCCTCGACACGGACCACCGCACCATCCCGAACGAGGCCGGCTGGATCACCACCGCGGTCCACCTCGACAAGGGCTGCTACCGCGGCCAGGAGACGGTGGCCCGCGTGCACACGCTCGGTCGTCCGCCGCGTCGCCTGACCCTGCTGCACCTCGACGGTTCGGAGAACCGGCTGCCCGACCAGGGCGCCGAGGTCCACCACGGTGACAAGGCGGTCGGCTTCGTCGGTACGTCGGCACGCCACCACGAGCTCGGCCCGATCGCGCTGGCGATGGTCAAGCGCAACGTGCCGACAGATGCCGACCTCACCGTCGACGGCATGCCCGCCGGCCAGGAGGTCATCGTCGACCCCGACGCCGGTCTCCACGTGCGGCCCAACCTTCGCGGCTGACCGGCACGAGGAGCGCGGAACGCGACAACGCGGAAGATCCGGGTCACGTGATGCCTGCGATGTTCCGCGCTGTCGATGCTGGCGTGTCGAACGTCGCCGGGTGGTGGTTGGTCGGGACAACCCGCGACCCGTAGGCTGTCGGCCGTAGTCCCGTCGAAGGAATGGATAGGTATGGCTCTCGAATCTGCCGAGCGTCCGTGGGGATCGTGGCACGTCCTGGATGAGAACCAGGGCTACAAGGTCAAGCGGATCCAGGTGAAGCCCGGTCAGCGGCTGTCCTACCAGACCCACAAGCACCGCTCCGAGCACTGGGTGATCATCTTCGGCATCGCCACCTGTGTCATCGACGGCGAGACCATCGTGGCCGGCCCCGGCGAGTCGATCGACGTCGCCGTCGGCGCTGCGCACCGCATCACCAACGAGCACTCCGAGGAGCTCGTCATCGTCGAGGTGCAGCACGGCGCCTACACCGGCGAGGACGACATCTGCCGCCTCGAGGACGACTACGGCCGCGAGGACGAAGAAGCCAAGGCCTGAGGCAGACGTCACGGCTCGGCCCGCGTCTCACATTGAGACGTCGGGCCGGTTCAGCACCGGTTCAATGACAGGTGGCCGCATCGAGCCCCTCTGATCGACGAGGGTGACCGAGGCGGACGCCGGATCGAGCCGAGCAGAGGAGCCGTCGATGAACGCCGCGCCAGTGGACTGGCAGAGTCACAGTGCCGAGGGCCTGGCCCGACTCCGTGTGGAGGCCATGCCTGCCATGGAGCTGATCTATCTCGATGCCCTGGCCGTTCACCTGCTCGGCCCGGACGCGCCGACGGCGCCGTACACGGTGGAGCACGGTGCCGCGATCGCCAGCCTGCTGCTCAGGGCCGCCGCCGACTCGGCAGCCGTGGACCTGGTCGTCGAACCCGATGACCGGGACGCCGCTGCGGCCGCGGCCCGTACGGCGATCGTGGACGGCGCACATCGGTTCGCGGGGCGCGGGGGACACGGCGTACATCAGCTGGTGACCCGATTCCTCGGCGCCGCGGTCGGCGAGTTGGAGCGGCTCAAGGACACGCCTGAGGCTCAGGTGGCCTCGCTGTTCCACTACGGCCTGCTGGCGATCGCCTCCGGTCCGCAGAACCAGACCACTGCCGAGACCGCCGAGAGCATCCGGGCGACGTTCCATGTCTGGGACGAGCGGATCGGCGACGGGTTCGTGCCGCCGTGGCGCGTCGTCGCCCTCCGCGAGTAACGCGCTGTCCACGACGCTGTGCACCCCTCTGGCCGGGTGCACAGCGTCAAGAGGGGCGCGGTAGTGCCGCCGTACGCCGGCGACCGTGGATCAGTCGACGGCGAGCTCTCCGAGTCGCGACCAGTCGTCGCCGGGGGCCTCGAGCGAGACGATGCGCGGGGTCTCGACCAGGTGCGGCGGCAGGTTCTTCTGGGCGTCCTTGAAGTGCTGCGAGCCGACGTGAGCCCCACCGGCCTCACCGTCACGGAAGGCCTCGACGAGAACGAACTCCGTCGGGTCGTCCAGGCTGCGTGACCAGTCGAACCACAGGCAACCCTCCTCGGCGCGGGTGGCCTCGGTGAACTCCCGGGTGATCTCGGGCCAGGCATCGACGCTCTCGGGGCGGACCAGGAACTTTGCGGTGATGAAGATCATCGCCCCAGCAAACCACGCCGGCGGAGGATCGCAGTCTCGATTTGAGACCGTACGCCGGCACTTCAGCGGTGCTGTTGACGCTTCGCCCGCGGCACAACGCGTGTGGAGCGACCGTAACCCCGCGTTACTCGCGAGGGGGCGGGGTCAGGTGACGATGCCGTAGTCGCGGATCTTGCGGTAGATCGTGGCCCGTGACATCCCGAGTGCCTCAGCGGCGGCGGACTTGTCGTTGCCGTGGTCGGCGAGGGCGTCGATCACGGCGTCGCGCTCGAGGGTCTCCATCCGCGTCAGGTTGCGACGGGTGGTGGCACGGCATTCCGGCGGCAGGTCCTCCACCTCCACGACGCCGGACCGGCGGACCCGCACGATCGCGCTCATCACCTGCTTCAGGTGCGTGACGTTCCCGGACCACGGGAGCCGCATGAGCTGGTTCATCGCCGGCTTGGACAGGATCAGCTCGGGTGCGCCGGCACGGTTCAGCAGCAGGCGCACCAGCGCCGGCACGTCCTCGAGGTGGTGCCGCAGGGGCGGCACCAGCACGGTGCGCGGGAAGAAGTGCAGCAGGTGGAGGTCGAGCTTGTCGTCGACCGCGCCGGCTCGCGTGGTCAGGGCCACCCAGGGGTCCTGGGCGACCGATGCGTCCTGGATCTCCTGGAACAGCTCGGTGAGCTCGTCGAGCTGCGTCTCGTCGAGTGCGTGGGCGTGACGGACCACGAGGTCTGTCCCGGCTTCCAGCTCCGCGCGCGCCCGCTGCACGAGGTCCGCGCCCGCGGTCTCGACGTCCAGCACGCTCAGCTGGCGGTTGGACCCGCTGTGCTGGTGGACGGCGGTGACCAGCGTGTGCGTGCCCGCGCCGGACTCTCCCTGGAGCACCACCCACTCGCGCTTGGCGACGGTCTCGAGCAGCTCCTGGGTGACGTGGCGCCACACCGCGCTGGCACCCGCCATGCCGGGAAGGGCCGGCCCGCGCGGCCGGGGCACATGTCCGGCCGTCCGTTGCTCCTTGATCTGGATGATCCCGCCCGCGAGCGCCGTTCCGGCGAAGGTCGGCTGGTAGGCCATCCGTGCGATGACCCCGCTGGGCAGGTCGGCCAGGAAGGTGCACGGGTCCTGCATGCCCACTGCCTCGCGGGTCTGGTCGAGCAGCGCCGCCTGGTCCGTGGCGTCGAAGTGCTGCTGGGCCAGCGCGTTCATCATGAAGACCTTCTCGCCGACCGCGATCACCGGGCCCCCGGAGTGGCGGCATGCGGCGTAGTAGCCGCCGAGCAGGGCGCTGTCGAGCTCGTTGGCCTCCTCCAGGATCCGCTCCTGGATGCGACGGGCAGCCAGCTTGGCGAACGACAGCAGCAGGGAGTTGGAGTTCTCGGCCTTCGTGCTGATGTCGATGACGCCGAGCAGGGCTCCGGTGACCGGGTGGTTGATCAGGGCGCCGGCACAGGAGAACTGTCGCAGGTTGCCGGTGTAGTGCTCGTTGCCGTTCACCAGGATCGGCGCGCCGATCTCCAGGGCGGTGCCGATGCCGTTGGTGCCGACGTCCTGCTCGGCGTAGCAGAACCCGGGTGCGAGGTGGACGGCGTCGAGTGCCTTGAGCAGGTGGGAGTCGCCGCCGCCGCGCTGGAGCACGACGCCGTTGCTGTCGGTGAGGATCAGGCACGCCGGCTCGTTGGCCAGCTCGTCGGAGAGTGAGGCCAGCACGGGGCGGGCCGCGCGCAGGAGCACCGACTCGGGGGCGCTCTCCACGTACGTCGGGTCTGGGTGGTCCGTGTCGACGCGGGAGGCGAGTGAGCGCTCCCACGAGATGCGGATGAACGGGCGGACTGTGCTCACGAAAACTCAGGCTACCGCCGCCGGATGTGACCCGCGTCTCACATTGAGACAGGACCGGGGTTCGCCCCCCGGTTTCATCAGTGCTCTCCCCGCCCCGACCTAGGAGGCAACATGAGCAGACAGAGTCTCACCAAGGCCCACGCCAAGATCAGCGAACTCACCTGGGAGCCGACCTTCGCCACCCCGGCAACCCGCTTCGGCACCGACTACACGTTCGAGAAGGCACCCAAGAAGGACCCGCTCAAGCAGATCATGCGGTCCTACTTCCCGATGGAGGAGGAGAAGGACAACCGTGTGTACGGCGCCATGGACGGCGCCATCCGCGGCAACATGTTCCGCCAGGTCCAGCAGCGCTGGCTCGAGTGGCAGAAGCTGTTCCTCTCGATCATCCCGTTCCCGGAGATCTCGGCGGCCCGTGCGATGCCGATGGCCATCGACGCGGTCCCGAACCCGGAGATCCACAACGGGCTTGCGGTCCAGATGATCGACGAGGTGCGTCACTCGACGATCCAGATGAACCTCAAGAAGCTGTACATGAACAACTACATCGACCCGGCCGGCTTCGACATGACGGAGAAGGCGTTCGCCAACAACTACGCCGGCANCCTCACGGTGGTCGCCGAGACGGCGTTCACCAACACGCTGTTCGTCGCGATGCCCGACGAGGCGGCCGCCAACGGCGACTACCTGCTGCCGACGGTCTTCCACTCGGTCCAGTCCGACGAGTCCCGGCACATCTCCAACGGCTACTCCATCCTGCTGATGGCGCTGGCTGACGAGCGCAACCGGCCCCTCCTCGAGCGCGACATGCGCTACGCCTGGTGGAACAACCACTGCGTGGTCGACGCCGCGATCGGCACCTTCATCGAGTACGGCACCAAGGACCGCCGCAAGGACCGCGAGAGCTACGCCGAGATGTGGCGTCGCTGGATCTACGACGACTACTACCGCAGCTACCTCCTCCCGCTGGAGAAGTACGGGCTGACCATCCCGCACGACCTGGTCGAGGAGGCCTGGAACCGGATCGTCAACAAGGACTACGTGCACCGCGTCGCGCAGTTCTTCGCCACCGGTTGGCCGGTCAACTACTGGCGGATCGACACGATGACCGACACGGACTTCGAGTGGTTCGAGGAGAAGTACCCAGGCTGGTACAGCAAGTTCGGCGCGTGGTGGGAGAACTACAACCGGCTCGCCTACCCCGGCAACAACAAGCCGATCGCCTTCGAGGACGTGGGGTACAACTACCCGCACCGCTGCTGGACCTGCATGGTGCCGTGCCTCATCCGCGAGGACACCGTGTGCGAGAAGGTCGACGGCCAGTGGAAGACCTACTGCTCCGAGACCTGCCACTGGACCGACGCCGTCGCGTTCCGTGCGGAGTACGAGGGTCGCGAGACGCCCAACATGGGTCGCCTCACCGGCTTCCGCGAGTGGGAGACACTGCACCACGACAAGGACCTCGCCGACATCGTCGAGGACCTGGGCTATGTGCGCGACGACGGCAAGACCCTCATCGGTCAGCCGCACCTCCACCTCGATGACCCGAAGAAGATGTGGACCCTCGACGACGTGCGCGGCATCCAGTTCATGAGCCCCAACGTGCTCCTGAACCAGATGTCCGACGACGAGCGCGAGAAGCACATCGCCGAGTACCGGCTGAACGACATGTCGAAGATCGCCTGAGCGACCTTCGTCCGCCGCCGGGACTCTCGGCCAGCACGGGTCGGCGGCGCCGCCACGAATCAGCGGCGCCGCCGACCCTGCCGACAACCTTCCCGCCGACCCTGCCGACAACCTTCCCGCCAACCCGGCCGACAACCTTCCCGCCAACCCGGCCGACAACCTTCCCGCCAACCCGCCCCCACGGACATCGAAGCATCACGACGAGAGGAGCCCCCATGCCCGAGACGCACAAGATCTACTTCGAGCCCGTCGACATCGAGATGGACGTCGGCGAGGACGAGAAGATCCTGGACGCCGCGTTCCGCCAGGGCATCCACCTGATGCACGGCTGTCGCGAAGGCCAGTGCTCGGCCTGCAAGTCCTACGTGCTGGACGGCGAGATCCAGATGGAGCGCTACTCCACGTTCGCCTGCAACGATGCCGAGGTCGACGAGGGCTACGTCCTGCTCTGCCGGGCCCACGCCTACAGCGACTGCACCATCGAGCTGCTCAACTTCGACGAGGACGAGCTGCTCGGCGGCGTCCCGATCCAGGACGTGACGACCAGGATCGCGGCGATCGAGCCGATGACCCGCGACATCGTGTCCCTGCGACTGACGGCGACCGAGCCCACGACGTACGACTTCAAGCCCGGGCAGTACGCCGACCTGACCATCCCCGGCACCGACGAGACCCGCTCGTTCTCGATGGCGACGACCCAGTCGACACCGGGCGAGGTCGAGTTCCTGATCAAGAAGTACGCGGGCGGGAAGTTCTCCGCCCTGCTCGACGAGGGCCTGTCGGTCGGCGACGAGATCAAGCTGACCGGCCCCTACGGGTCGTTCACCCTCAAGGAGGGTCACGTGCTGCCGGTGGTCTGCATCGGCGGCGGCGCGGGCATGGCGCCGATCCTGTCCCTGCTCCGGTGCCTCGAGGAAACCGGGAGCACCAGGCCGGTGCGCTTCTACTACGGCGCCAGGACGGCCGAGGATCTCTTCTACGTCGACCTGATCACCACGATCGGCAAGGGCCTGCGGGACTTCGAGTTCGTCGTCTGCCTGTCCGAGTCGATGCCCGAGGACCCCGCGGCGTACCCGTTCGAGGCCGAGGCCGGCAATGTCACCGACGTGGTGGCCCGCCGCGAGGAGAGCCTGAACAAGGCCGAGGTCTACCTGTGCGGTCCGCCGCCGATGGTCGACGCGGCGATGGAGTTCCTCGAGCAGCACGGGGTGCCGAAGGACCAGGTCTTCCACGACTCGTTCACCAGCCCCGTGACCGGGGACTGAGCACCACCCGAGCCGAACAAAGCAGATCAACCCGGCAGATCAACAAGCAGATCAACCAAGGAGTTGAAAGACATGGCAGACATCACCGATCAGAAGGAACGGAGCTTTCCGAAGATCGAGTTCACCGACTCGGAGGCCGGAGCGCTGACCTTCCCGAGCTCGAAGAGTCGCAGCTACAACTACTACAAGCCGGCCAAGCTGCGGGCCACGATGTACGAAGACGTCACCGTCGACGTACAGCCTGACCCCGAACGGCACCTCACCCAAGGGTGGATCTACGGCTTCGGGGACGGTCCCGGCGGCTACCCCCAGGAGTGGACGACGGCGAAGTCGTCGAACTGGCACGCGTTCCTCGACCCCAACGAGGAGTGGGAGCAGTCGATCTACCGCAACAACTCCGCCGTGGTGCACCAGGTCGAGCTGTGCCTGAAGAACGCCAAGCGGGCCCGGGTCTACGACTCGTGGAACGGCCCGTGGCTGAAGTTCATCGAGCGCAACGTGGGCGCGTGGATGCACGCCGAGAACGGTCTGGCGCTGCACGTGTTCACCTCGATTCAGCGCTCGGGCCCCACCAACATGATCAACACCGCCGTGGCCTTCAACGCCGCCCACAAGATGCGCTTCGCCCAGGACCTGGCGCTGTTCAACCTGGACCTCGCGGAGGCCGACGTCGCGTTCGAGGGTTCGGCGCACAAGGAGGTCTGGCAGGAGGCGCCGGAGTGGCAGCCCACCCGTGAGGTCGTCGAGCAGCTGACCGCCGTGGGCGACTGGTGCGAGCTGTTGTTCGCCACCAACATCGTCTTCGAGCAGCTGATCGGGTCCCTGTTCCGCACCGAGCTGGTGATGCAGGTCGCGGCCCGCAACAGCGACTACATCACCCCGACCCTGGTCGGCACCGGCGAGAACGACTACGACCGCGACCTGGGCTACACCCGGGTGCTGTTCCGCCTGCTCACCCAGGACGAGGAGCACGGCGCGGCCAACAAGGAGCTCTTCGGCTCGTGGCTCGCCAAGTGGGTGCCCCGCTGCCAGGAGGCCGCCCACGCCCTCCAGCCGATCTGGTCCCAGGCCGCCGAGAAGCCGGTCACGTTCGCGACCAGCCAGGCCAACGCCACCGCGAAGTTCGTATCCCTCCTCGAGGACCTCGGCCTCGACATCCCGAAGGAGCTTGACCAGTGAACATGCAATTCGGATCCGCCACGGAGTTCTCCAACATGTGTGGCGTCACCCTGATGAACACCCCGATCGGGCGCGTCGTCGCGGAGGTCATGGGCGGCAAGGACGGCGTCGAGCTGACCGAGTACCCCTCGATGATCCGCGTCGACGGAGTCCGGCTCCTCGAGTTCGAGTACGACGAGCTGACCGACGCACTCGGCACGGAGTTCGACGGCTCGGTCTTCGAGGAGATCAGCTCCACGCACTACGGCCGGATGGTGCACCTGGACGACAAGACCATGTTGTTCGCCAGCCCGGAGGACGCGGCCGAGTACATCGGCTTCGACCTCACGGCCAGCAGCTGAGCCACCCACGAGCGTCCCGTCCGGGGCCCGGGTCTGTGGCCCCGGGCGGGACCAGCAGCAGACCAACAGACCAACAGACCACCAGACGCACGAGAAGCGAGGCACGACATGTACACCAAGGATGGCGAGAACTACTTCATCGTCGACAGTCACGTTCACCTGTGGGACGGCCGCAAGGAGAACCAGAAGAACGTCCACGGACAGGAGTTCATCGACTGCTTCTTCGACTACCACAGCAACCTGAGCCCCGACTCCGAGAAGTGGAGCTACGAGGAGTACGTCTACTACGGCGGCGAGCGCCTCATGAAGGACCTCTTCGACGACGGGTACGTCGACCACGCCATCTTCCAGTCCACGATGCTGATGGAGTTCTACGAGCGGGGGTTCTCCTGCTCCGACGAGAGCTGGGCCCTGACCCAGAAGCACCCGGACAAGCTGACCTACAACCACTCCTTCGACCCGCGCAACGGTGAGGCGGGTCTCAAGCAGCTCGTGGAAGACGCCGAGAAGTTCGACCTCCGGGGCGTCAAGCTCTACACGGCTGAATGGCACGGCGACTCGCGTGGCTACAAGCTCAGCGACCCGGGCTGTCGCACCTACCTCGAGAAGTGCCTCGAGCTGGGGATCACCAACATCCACGTGCACAAGGGCCCGACCCTCAAGCCGTTGGACCGCGACGCCTTCGACGTCGCCGACGTCGACGCCGTGGCCTCGGACTACCTCGACCTGAACTTCATCGTCGAGCACTGCGGACTGCCGCGCCTGGAGGACTTCTGCTGGATCGCCACCCAGGAGTCGAACGTGTACGCCGGGCTCTCGGTCGTGATGCCGTTCATCCACACCCGGCCGCGCTACTTCGCCGAGGTGATCGGCGAGCTCCTCTACTGGGTGGGCGAGGACAAGATGACGTTCTCCAGCGACTACGCGCTGTGGACGCCGAAGTGGCTGATCGAGAAGTTCGTGGACTTCCAGATCCCCGAGGACCTCACCGACTACGCGCAGATCACCACCGACCAGAAGAAGAAGATCCTGGGGCTCAATGCCGCCGCGCTCTACGACATCGAGGTGCCCGAGCACCTCCGGTTGCCGACCTCGGCCGGCGACGCCGAGACGGAGGTCGCCCCGGGCGCGAAGCAGGCCGTGGCGTCATGACACTCCTGGCCACGTCCCTCGAGTCCGAAGTGATGGCCGAGCTGTCGACGGTGCTCGACCCCGAGCTGGACGAGCCCATCACGGACCTGGGCTTCGTCCGCTCGGTGGCCATCGACGACACCGGTGTCACCGTGCACGTGCGGCTGCCGACGTCGTTCTGCTCACCGAACTTCGCCTACCTGATGACCTCCGACGCCGTGGACGCGCTGCGTCGCGTGGAGGACATCGGTCAGGTCCGGGTGTTCCTGGACGACCACCACGACTCCGACAAGATCAACGCCGGGTTGGCCGCGGACGCCGGCTACCGGGGCACCTTCGGGGTCGAGGCCGAGGACAGCCTCGACGAGCTACGGCTGATCTTCCAGCGCAAGGCGCACACCGCGGCCATGGAGCGCTGCATCGAGGACCGGCTCAAGCACTCCGGCCTCACCGTGGCGGACATCTACCGCCTGCGGCTGAACAACCTGCCTGGCGGACGGCTCAAGGAGGCGCTGCTGCGGCGGCGTACGGCGATCGGGCTGGGCATCGGCCCCCACGCACGGGTGTTCGTCGACGAGCACGGGGAACCCGTGCCGCCGGACGAGGTGCCGTTGCGACTCCGCTTCGCCAAGGCCGTACGGATCTCCATCGAGGGCAACTCCCACTTCTGCCGCGGGCTGCTGGCCACGCGCTACGAGGAGGGGGAGGACCTCGCCACCCGCATCACCAACACCCGCTCCTCGAGTGGCGGGTCAGCAAGGAGGGCGTCATGAAGGCAGTGCAGGTCGTGGGCTACCACACCAAGATGCAGTTGACAGAGGTTCCCGACCCCGAGGTGCAGGGACCGTTCGACGTCGTCGTCAGGATCGGTGGCGCGGGGGTCTGCCGCACTGACCTGCACGTCCTCGAGGGCCAGTGGGAGGCCAAGTCCGGCGTCGAGCTCCCGTACACGATCGGCCACGAGAACGCCGGCTGGGTGCACGCCCTGGGCGACGCGGTTACCAACGTCGCAGTGGGGGACAAGGTGATCCTGCACCCGTTGATGACCTGCGGCCTGTGCCGCGCGTGCCGCTTCGGTGACGACGTGCACTGTGAGAACAGCCAGTTCCCGGGCATCGACACCCACGGCGGGTACGCCGAGTACTTGCTCACCAACGCGCGCAGCGTCGTCAGGATCGACGACTCGCTGGAACCGGCCGACGTGGCCGCGCTCGCTGACGCCGGCCTGACGGCGTACCACGCGGTCGCCAAGACGGCCGCCGCCACGCGACCGGGAGACGTCTGCGTGATGATCGGCGCCGGGGGGCTCGGCCACATCGGCATCCAGGTGATGAAGGCGATCTCCGCGGCCACGCTGGTCGTCGTGGACCGCAACCAGGCGGCCCTCGACCTGGCCCTCGAGATCGGCGCCGACCACGCGATCCTGGCCGACGGCAACCACGTCGAGAAGGTGCTGGAGCTCACCGGTGGCAACGGGGCCGAGGCCGTCGTCGACTTCGTCGGTGAGGGCGGCGCGACCGCCGAGGGCATCGCGATGCTGCGCCGGGCCGGTAACTACTACGTCGTCGGGTACGGCGAGAACATCAACGTCCCGACGATCGACGTGATCTCCACAGAGATCAACTTCATCGGCAACCTCGTCGGCTCCTACAACGACCTGCAGGAGCTCATGGTCCTCGCGGCCAGGGGCGACGTACGCCTGCACACGACGACGTACCCACTGGAGGACTTCCAGCGGGCGCTCGACGATCTCGACGCCGGCCGGGTCAGGGGCCGGGCGATCCTCGTGCCCTGACGGCCCGACCGCACCGACCCACCACCCCACCCACGGATCACCTACCCACCACCCACCCATCAACAGACCATCGATCACTACGTGAAGGGTTGCTCGACATGGCAAAGGAACTGCGATTCAACGAAGACGCTCGGCGACTGCTCGAGTCCGGGGTCAACGCCCTGGCCGACGCGGTCAAGGTGACGCTGGGCCCGAAGGGACGCAACGCCGTCCTGGAGAAGCTCACCGGCCCACCCACGATCACCAACGACGGGGTGACCATCGCCAAGGAGATCCAGCTGCGGGAGCCGTTCGCCAACATGGGCGCCCAGCTGGTCAAGGAAGTCGCGATGAAGACGAACGGGGTGGTCGGTGACGGCACCACGACCGCCACCGTGCTCGCCCAGGCGATGGTCCGTGAGGGGATGGCCGCGGTCACTGCGGGTGCCAACCCGATGCGCGTGCGTCGCGGGATCGAGCGCACCATCCCGGTCCTGATCGAGACCCTGGCCGAGATGGCCGTCGACGTCACCGGGCAGGAGGACCTCGAGCGGATCGCCACCCTGGCGGCCAGCGACGACGAGTCGATCGGCGTCGTGATCGCCGAGGCGGTGGCCCGGGTCGGTCGCAACGGCATCGTCACCACCGAGGAGTCGGAGTCCCTGGGCCTCTCGGTCGACGTGGTCGACGGCATCGAGTTCGACCACGGCTACATCTCCGGCTACATGGTCACCGACCAGGAGAAGATGGAGACGGTCTACCAGAACCCGGTGATCCTGCTGACGAACAAGAAGATCAGCCAGGTCCAGGACATCATGCCGACCCTCGAGCTCGCCAAGCGCGCTGAACGGCCCTTGGTGGTCCTCGCCGAGGACGTCGACGGGCCGGCGTTGCAGCTCCTGGTCGGCGGCAACATGCACAACACCATGCAGTCGGTCGTCGTCCGCGCTCCCGGTTTCGGGCACCGCCGCGTCGCCGAGCTGCAGGACCTCGCGGTGGCTCTGGGCGGTCAGGTGATCGCCAAGGACACCGGGCTCGAGCTGAGCGAGGTCACCGCTGCGCACCTCGGCTCCTGCGATCGGATCACGATCACCGAGAGCGACACCACGATGGTCGGTGGGCACGGTGAGAAGGAGCTGCTCGATGCCCGCATCAAGCAGCTGGAGACCCAGTTCGAGCGGGCCCGGCTCGACGCCGACCAGGACAGCCTGCAGCTGAGGCTCGCCCGGCTGGCCGGCACGGTCGCGGTGATCAAGGTCGGAGGCGCTACCAGCGTCGAGCTCAGGGAGCGGATGCTGCGCGTCGACGACGCCCTGTCCGCGACCCGGGCCGCGCTCGAGGAAGGGGTGGTGGCCGGCGGCGGCGCTGCACTCGTGCACGCCCAGGACGCGGTGTCGCGGGTGGAGCTGACCGGCGACGACGCGGTCGGCCGTGAGGTCGTACGGCGAGCACTGGCCGAGCCGCTGCGCTGGATCTCGATCAACGCCGGCTACGACGGCGACGAGGTGGTCGAGAAGGTGGCCACGTTGCCGCCCGCGCAGGGTTTCAACGCGCTGTCGGGTGAGTACGTCGACATGTTCGTCGACGGTGTCATCGACCCGTTCAAGGTGACCAGGGCCGCGCTGGAGAGTGCCGCCTCGATCGCCGCGCTGCTGATCACCACCGAGACCGCAGTGGTCGAGGAAGTCTTCGGGAACCCGGGAGCGATCATGGCGCCCGGCTTCGGCGACCTGGCCGAGGGCATGGTCCGGCCCTCGAACATCTACTGAGGTGATCGGGCAATGGACAGCGGACTGCTCCTGGTGGCCGTCGGTGCATTGCTCGTGACGAGCCTGCTGCTGCGCAACGCGGCAGCAGGCCACGTCACGCCCGACATGGTGCCCACCTGCCTGGCCGGCCGGCTCCGGCTCAGCAACCGGCTGTCGCCGGTCCTCCTGGTCGCGGCGACGGCCGTGCTGCTCGGTGGCATCGCGCTCATCGTGCTTTCTCAAATTGCGACAGGGGTGTGAAGTGGATCACCCTAGGGTCACGGCATGACGATGGTGTCCACCTCCCACGACCGGTCGGCCGTCGACCGGGGGACCTGCTGCGACCCCGAGCTGGAGCAGGGGTTCGCCGCGTTCCTCTCGGCGGTCTTCGCCCTCGCCGACGTTCGTGAAAGGGCCACCGTCGCGACGATCGCCGTACGCGTCGGCACCTCGAGCGCTGCGGCCAGGGTCACCCTGCGCGGCCTCCACGAGCACGGTCTCGTGGAGGCCGGGGGCAATGGGTGGGTGACCCTGACCGCGCACGGGATGGAGCACGCCAGGGCGGCCCTCGGCGACCCGGAGCCCTACCGGGCCGGCGACAGGGCCCTGGTTCCCTCTGAGGTGCGGCGATGACCCTCGACGAGCTGCCCCGCTCCGGGCGGGCGATGGTGACCGGTCTCGATGCGAAGGGTGCGGCGCGGCGTCGGTTGATGGATCTTGGGGTGTTGCCGGGTGTTGAGGTGACGGCCGAGGGCACCAGTCCTCTGGGTGATCCGACGGCGTACCGGGTCCGGGACACGGTGATCGCGTTGCGTCGGGTGCAGGCCCGTGGCATCCATGTCGTCCTGTGGGGCGAGCGATGAACGTCGATCTGCCGATGCCGAACGAGTCTCCCGGGGCCGCCGGTCCGGCCTGTGGAACCTGCGCCCTGCACGGCGTCGCGAACCTCAAGAGGTTCGGCGTGGCCGCCGACGATGCCGACGTGGTGGTTGCTCTTGCCGGCAACCCGAACACCGGCAAGAGCACGGTCTTCAACGCGTTGACCGGCCTGCGGCAGCACGTGGGCAACTGGCCCGGTACGACGGTCACCCGGGCCGAGGGCTCCTACGGGTTCGGTGAGCGTGGGTTCAAGGTGGTCGACCTGCCCGGCGCCTACTCGCTGCTCTCCACCAGCAGCGACGAGGAGGTGGCACGCGACTTCCTGCTCTTCGGGGACCCCGACGTGACCGTGGTGGTGGTCGATGCGACCCGGCTGGAACGCAACCTCAACCTGGTGCTGCAGATCCTGCAGGTCACCGACCGGGTCGTGGTGGCCCTCAACCTGATGGACGAGGCGAGGCGGCATGGCGTCGAGATCGACGTACGCCACCTGACCCGGGCACTCGGCGTACCGGCGGTGCCGATGGTGGCCCGACGCGGCGAGGGCATGTCGGAGCTGCTGGCCGCGATCGCCGAATCGGCACCCGGACACACATCCGGACACGGCCACGCACCCGGACACGGCCACGCACCCGGACACGCACCCGGGCACGGGCACGGCCATGGATCGGGGCGGCGGTTGCGCAAGCAGAAGTTCGAGCCGGACGTCTCGCGGGCCGTCGACGAGCTGGCCGCCCAACTGCGCGAGGAGTTCCCCGGCATCGCCAACGCGCGCTGGGTGGCGTTGCGGCTGCTCGAGGGCGACCCCGGCATCGAGCGCGCCGTCCAGGACGGCACCCTCGGCGAGCTGGCCCGCCAGCAGACGGGACGGCTGGCCTCATGAGCAGGGATTCAGTCCTCGACAGCGCGGCCCGGTTGCGGCGCACCCTGCCGGAGGACTTCGGTGACGGTGTGGTGACCTCGATCTTCGACGACGCGGCCCGGATCGCACGCGCCAGTGTGACCACTCCTGTGGCCGACGGTGCCGCGCGGCGTCCGGCGTTCGACCAGGTCCTCGACCGGGCGCTGACCCACCGGGTGTGGGGCTTCGTGGTGATGGGGGCACTGTTCTACGCGGTCTTCTGGTTCACCATCGCCGGTGCCGCGGTCCCCTCGGACCTGCTCTACGTGCTGCTCGTCGACCACGGCCACACCTGGCTCCGCGCCGGCTTCGAGGTGGTCGGCTCGCCCTGGTGGGTCACCGGCCTCCTGGTCGACGGGGTGTACCTGGGCACGGCCTGGGTGGTGGCGGTGATGCTGCCACCGATGGCGATCTTCTTCCCGCTCTTCACCCTCCTGGAAGACTTCGGCTACCTGCCCCGCGTGGCGTTCAACCTCGACCGCCTCTTCGCCGGCGCCGGCGCCCACGGCAAGCAGTCCCTCACCATGATGATGGGCTACGGCTGCAACGCCGCCGGCGTGACGGCCACCCGCATCATCGACAGTCCCCGCGAGCGGCTGATCGCGATCATCACCAACAACTTCAGCGTCTGCAACGGCAGATGGCCCACCCTGATCCTGATGGGCACGATCTTCATCGGCTCCCTCGCACCACCCGCCCTCGCCGGGGTCCTCGCCGCCGGGAGCGTGGTCCTCGTCGCCGTACTCGGCATCCTCACCACCCTGGCCGTGTCATGGGTCCTGTCCCGCACCGTGCTGCGGGGCGAGACCTCGGTCTACTCCCTCGAGCTGCCGCCCTACCGGCCACCCCAGGTCTGGCGCACCATCTACACCAGCATGATCGACCGCACCTACAAGGTGCTGCGCCGGGCACTGGTGATGGCCGCCCCGGCCGGTGCGGTGATCTGGCTGCTCGGCAACCTCCACCTCGGCGGCACCACCCTGGCCGCGCACCTCGTGACCGGCCTCGAACCCGTCGGGTGGGTGCTCGGCCTCAACGGGATCATCCTGCTCGCCTACCTGGTCGCCATCCCCGCCAACGAGATCGTCATCCCGACCATCCTGATGCTCACCCTCACCCTCGGCCACACCCCAGGTGCACCCGCCGCCGACGCAGCCGCCGGGGTGATGGTCAACCTCTCCGACACCCAAGCCGGCACCGTGCTGATCGACATCGGAGGCTGGACCCTCCTGACGGCGGTGAACCTGATGCTCTTCTGCCTGCTCCACAACCCCTGCAGCACCACCATGCTCACGATCTGGCGCGAAACGCACTCCCTGAAATGGACAACCCTCGCCACCCTCCTGCCACTGGGGCTGGCCGGCCTGGTCTGCGCCCTCGTCGCCCTCGCCTGGCGGACGTTCTAGCCCAGGCAGAACAACACAGGGCCGCCGTACACCGGCACCACCGCGCCCCTGTCGCCACCTCACACCCCGCCAGCCGGGTGCACACCGTCATGGACAGCGCGTTACATGCGGGAAGGGGCGCGGTGGGCTCACGGGGCACCCGCTCGCGCAGGCCTCAACCCTTGGGCCGGGCGCACTAGGGTTGAGGTGACACGTTCCCCTCCCCGAACGGAGCGACCATGGCCCGCACGATCGCCACCAACACCAAGGTCGACCTCGACGGACTGCTCGAGTTCGTCCGCCCGCGCCACCACATGCTTCTGATCACCCAACGAGCCGACGGGGGCGTGCAGGCCTCGCCGGTGTCCGGCGGCGTCGACGACTCCGGCCGGCTGGTGATCGCCAGCTACCCCGAGCGCGCCAAGACCCGCAACGTGCGACGACGTCCCGACGTCTCCGTGGTGGTGGTCTCCGACGAGTGGAACGGAGCCTGGGTGCAGGTCTCAGGAACGTGCGAGGTCCTCGACGCCACCGAAGGTGACGAAGCCCTGGACGCCTTCGTCGAGTACTTCCGCAACATTGCCGGTGAGCATTCCGACTGGGCCGAATACCGCCAGGCGATGCTCGACCAGGGCAAGTCGCTGCTGCGCATCACGCCCACCACGTGGGGTCCCATCGCGACCGGCGGCTTCCCGACGCGCCTGGCCTGATCGACCAGCAGGGTCCATCGCTGGGGTTGCCGGGTATGATTGTTGAATATTCAACCAAATGGGCGCACAGCCCTGCGAACCGAAGGAGTGGAGCCATGGCCGGCGCAGTGAACGAGAGCGGCACGCCCAAGGCACACCCGGTGGTGACCGTCACCGGACCCCGCACACTGCACGAGTCGAACGAGACGCTCACCCTGCCTGAGCCGGGCCGCGCCATCGTTGACATCACCTACACCGGCGTCTGTGGCACCGACGTCCACGGCTACACCGACGGGCACATGCTGCCCCCGGCCGTGTTCGGCCACGAGTGGACCGGACGCGTGAGCGCCGTCGGAGACGGAGTGACCGGACTCGACGTCGGCCAGCGCGTCGTCGGCGGTGTCGGACCGGCCTGCGGCACCTGCTCCCAGTGCGTCGCCGGACACACGCGCCAGTGCGACACCGCCTTCGCCGAAGCAAATGGCGTCGACCCGGAAGCCCCCGAGCACGGCGCCTTCGCCGGTCAGGTGCATGTCTCGGCCCGCCGGCTCATCCCGGTCCCGGACGAGGTCACCGACATCGAGGCTGCCCTGGTCGAGCCCGCCACCGTCACCTTCCACGCCGTACGCCGGGTCGCCGCGGCCCCCGGCGCCATCGTCGTTGTCCAGGGAGCCGGCCCGATCGGACTGTTGACCGCGCAGAACGCACGCAACGCCGGTGCCGGCCACGTCATCGTCTCCGAGCCCTCGTCCGCGCGTCGCGACATGGCCACCGGTCTCGGATTCACCGATGTGGTGGACCCGAGCGAGCTGAAGGCTCGCGTGGAGGCCATGACCGACGGCCGTGGCGCCGACGTGCTCTACGAATGCACGGGCGTCGCCGCACTACTGCAGCCGTCCGCCGAACTCGTACGCCGCGGCGGCACGCTTGCCCTGCTCGGCTTCCCGCTGGACACCTCGACGGTGAGCTACGGCGACTGGCAGGTCCGCGAGCTGACCGTCATCGGCTCCCTGGCCTACAACCACGACGATTTCGTCGCGACCATCCGGTTGATCGCCGAGAAGAGGATCGACGTTGCCCCGCTGCACACCGGCACCGTCAGCCTGTCCGAACTCGGCGACCTCCTCGAGGAGCTCGACTCGGGCAAGAGCAGTCACACCAAGGTGCTGGTGAACCCGCACGCGTGATGAGGGCCGCCGCGAACGTCGTCCTTCCACTCCGTCCCCACCATCAATGGCGATGAGCTGGATCGGGGGGTCCGAGTAGGGCTGACGGCCTTCGTCTCAACTTGAGACCGGTGGAGCCGGCACAAGAGTGAATCGTGTGGGCCATGGTGAGCTACCGCTTCCTCGACGCCCTCGGCCAGGTCGTGGCCGAGGGCGACCATCCAGACCACGCCGCAGCTCTCGAGTGGGCCCGCATCGAGGAAGAGACCGCGGACGGCGTCAACCGTGTGGAGTACTTCGGACCTGACAAGCACTGGCGTTGGGCCGGTCCACTGCAGGCCTGATCCTTTCGCTGGGGGCGTTGCGTCCCCGAGCAGGCAGAACCTGTCGCGAACTACGGCAGTTCGCTCGTGCGGCGTCCGCGGTTCCGCTCGAGCGACCGCACGAGAGGCGCCAACTGCCGCAGTTCGAGACACGGAGCCGTGCGGCGGACTCGGCCTCGGATCAGCTGATCGCGCTGGCCAACCTACCGGCGATGAGGTCGACGGCCTCGGCGACGATCCGGCTGACCAGGGCGTCGACGGTGGGGATGTCGTCGATCAGGCCCTGGCACATGCCGACGCTCCAGATGCCGGCCTCGGGGTCGCCGTTCTCGTAGACCGACCGACCGCGTACGCCGGCCACCAGCTCGCGCACCTCGGCGAACTCCGCGCCGGCGTCGAGTCGGCGTACGACCTCCTGGCTGACCGCGTTGCGGGCCACCCGGGCGGTGTTGCGCAGCGGCCGGAAGATCAGCTCGGTGTCGTGCTCGGTGGCAGCGACGATCTGCTCCTTGATCCGGCGGTGCACCGGCGCCTCCTCGGTGCACAGGAAGCGGGTGCCCATGTTGACGCCGTCGGCGCCCAGCGCCAGTGCGGCGACCAGGCCGCGGGCGTCGGCGAAGCCGCCCGAGGCGACCACGGGGATCGAGAGCGCCCGGGTGGCGCGGGGGATCAGCACGAGTCCCGGGATGTCGTCCTCGCCGGGGTGGCCGGCGCACTCGAAGCCGTCAATGCTGACCGCGTCGACGCCCAGGGCCTCGGCCTTGAGCGCGTGCCGGACGCTCGTGCACTTGTGGATCACCTTCACGCCGGCCGGCCGGAACACCTCGAGGTGCTCGGCGGGCATGCTGCCGGCGGTCTCGACGATGCGTACGCCGGACTCGATGATCGCCTGCCGGTACTCGGCGTACGGCGGCGGGTTGATCGTCGGCAAGATGGTCAGGTTCACGCCGAACGGCTGGTCGGTGAGGTCGCGGGTGCGGAGGATCTCCTTGACCAGGTCCTCGGGCGTGGGCTGGGTCAGCGCGGTGAGGAAGCCCAGTGCTCCCGACTCGGCCACGGCGGCGACGAGCCCGGCGCGGCCGACCCACTGCATGCCGCCCTGGATGACCGGGTGCTCGACACCGAAGAGCTCGGTGAACCTGGTGCGCAGGCGGGGCGCCGGTGCCGTCATGACAACACCTCGACCGAGACGGGGGACGCGGCAGCGCCCGCGAAGTCCGCGGGACGGCGCTCGAAGAAGGCGGCGCGGCCCTCGGCGAACTCAGGGGTTGAGAAGAGACTCATCTGCACCTCAGCCTCCGCGGTCAGGATGCCCTCGAGGGTCTGGTCGGGCTGGGCGAGGATGCGGCGTACGCCGGCGAGCGCCGGTGCGGACTTCGTGGCGAGCTCGCCGGCCAGGACGAGCGCCCTGTCGAGGGCAGTGCCATCGTCGACCAGCTCGTCGACCAGGCCGCAGGCAAGGGCGGCGGGAGCATCGAGGGTGCAGGCGGTCAGCACCATCCGTCGGGTCAGCGCCGGCCCCACCCGCTGGGGGAGCGACCAGAGCAGGCCGGTGTCGGGGGCCAGCCCGATCTTCGCGAACGACGCGGCGAACCGGGCCGACTCGGAGGCGACCACGAGGTCGCAGGCGCAGGCCAGGGCCAGGCCGAGGCCGAAGGCACCGCCCTCGACGGCCGCGACGATCGGTGTCGCCGAGGTGACCATCTGTCGGGCGATCGCGTTGACCAGCTCGAGTCGGCGGCGGCTGATCTCCGGGTCCGTCGTCATCGAGCCGATGTCACCGCCGGAGCAGAACATCGGGGCGGCACCGGTGAGCACGATCGCGCGTGACTCCCGCTCCGCGAGCACGAGCGCGTCGAGCAGCGTGGCACGGTCGTCGAGGTCGACGGCGTTGCGGCGCTCGGGGCGGTTGAGGGTCAGGACGCGGACCGGGCCGTGGTCCTCGACCAGGAGGCCAGGGCTGGTGGGGGCGCTCATGCCTCGAAGGCCCGGATCATCTGCTTGGCGATGATCAGCTTCTGGATCTCGCTGGTGCCCTCGTAGAGCCGGAACAGGCGGGCGTCACGGTAGAACCGCGACACCGGGACCTCGCTCATGTAGCCCATGCCGCCGTGGATCTGGACGGCCCGGTCGGCGACCCGGTCGACCATCTCGGTGCAGAACAGCTTCGCGCTCGACGGTGCGATGCGCCGGTCGGACTCGTCGTCGTAGCGGCGGGCCGCCTCGAGCACCATGCACTCGCCGGCGAACGACTCGGCCTCGCTGTCGGCGAGCATCGCCTGCACCAGCTGGAAGTCGGCCAGCTTCGTGCCGCCCTGGGTGTTGGTGGTGGCGTGCTTGAGGCTCTCGTGGATCAGGCGCTTGGAGAGGCCGACCGACATCGCGGCGATGTGGATCCGGCCCTTGACCAGCGACCGCATGGCGGTGCCGAAGCCCTCGCCCTCGACCTCGCCGACCAGGTTGCCGACCGGCACGCGCGCGTTGTCGAAGAACACCTCGGAGGTGGCCGCGCCGCGCTGGCCCATCTTGGCGTCCTTCGGCCCGACGGTGACGCCCGGTGTGTCAGTGGGTACGACGAACACCGAGATGCCCTTCGTGCCGTCAGTGACGTCACCGGTGCGTGCGAAGACCATCAGCAGGTCGGCGTACATCGCGTTGGTGATGAAGCGCTTCTGGCCGGAGATGACGTAGTCGTCGCCCTCGCGGACCGCCTTGGTGCGCAGGCCGCTCGGGTCGGAGCCGGCCTCGGGCTCGGTGAGCGCGAACGACGCCACCAGGTCGCCGCTGGCCAACCCGGGCAGCCAGCGCTTCTTCTGGGCCTCGGTGCCGGCGTTGACCAGGACCTGCCCGGCGATGCCGTTGTTGGTGCCGAACATCGACCGGAAGCTCGGCGTGGTCCAGCCGAACTCCATCGCCAGCCGCACGTCCTCGAGCTCCGACATGCCCAGGCCGCCGTACTCGGTGGGAATCATGTAGCCGAACAGCCCCATCGCCTTGGCCTTGTCGCGCAGGCGGTCGGGGATCCGGTCGCTCTCCTCGATCTCGTCCTCGGCCGCGACCACGTCCTTGCGGATGAAGGTGCGGACGGCGTCGAGGACGAAGGCGAATTCGTCGGGTTCCATGGGGGCTCCTGGGGGCTCGTTCGGTGGAGGTCGTGAGGGGAGTGGCAGTCAGGCGAGGCCGATGACGCCGGTGGCGGCGAGCTTGGCGATGGCGACGTCGTCACGGCCGAGCTCGGTGAGCACGGCGGCCGTGTGCTCGCCCAACGCCGGGATCGGACCCATCGGCAGCTCGACGTCGCGGAACGTGGTCGGCGGCAGGACCGCGTCGACCGGGCCGGACGGCGTCTCGACCGTGCGCCAGCGGTCGCGCTCGGAGAGCTGCGGGTGCTTGGCGAGGCCGGCCATGTCGTTGACCTGGGCGGCTGCGACGCCGGCCTCGGCCAGGCGCCGGTCGAGCTCTGCGGTGGTGAAGCCGCGGGTCGCCTTGCCGACGATCCGGTCGACCTCGGCGCGGTTCGCGACGCGCTGCGGGTTCGTGGCGTAGTCGGGGTGCTCGGCGAGCTCGGGCAGCTCGAGGACGTGGGTGACCAGCGCGCGCCAGCCGCGGTCGTTCTGCACGCCGATCAGGATCTGGCCGTCGGAGCTGGGGTAGGCGTCGTACGGCGCGATCGAGGCGTGGCTGAGTCCCATGCGCGGGATCTGCACGCCGCCGTAGAGGTGCATGTAGAGCGGGTGGCCCAACCACTCGACGGTGGCGTCGAACATCGAGATGTCGACCACGCCGCCCTTGCCGGTGCGCTCGCGACGGAACAGCGCGCCGAGCACGGCCTGCGCGGTGTAGAGGCCGGCGGCGATGTCGGAGCTGGGCACGCCGGTCTTGGTCGCGGTGTCGGGAGTGCCGGTCACGGAGACCAGGCCCGACTCGGCCTGGATCAGCATGTCGTAGGCCTTGCGGTCACGCAGGGGTCCGTCGGTGCCGTAGCCGGATATGGAGGCCACGACCAGGCGCGGGTTCTCGTCGGCCAGCTCCTGGAGGTCGAGACCTAGGCGCGCTGCGGCGCCCGGGGCGTTGTTCTGCACGAACACGTCGGCACCGGCGATCAGCTCGCGGGCCAGGGCGAGACCGTCGGGGTCCTTGAGGTCGAGCGCGACCGACTCCTTGCCGCGGTTGAGCCACACGAAGTGCGAGGCCAGGCCGTTGACTGCGGTGTCGTACTGGCGGGCGAAGTCACCCTCACCGATGCGCTCGAGCTTGATCACCCGGGCGCCGAGGTCGGCGAGGTGCCGGGTGGCGAGGGGCGCGGCGACGGCCTGTTCGAGGGCCACCACGGTGATGCCGTCGAGCGGCAGGAGCGGTGAGGTCATGCCCTCAGCATCGCCGAGGAGTCTATTGCGCGTCCAATACCCAATCGGTGGACAATCATTGCTTCTGACGCAATAGTTGGCGGATGGAACTGCACCACCTCGAGGCCTTTCTCGCGGTCGCGGACGAGCTGCACTTCGGCCGGGCCGCCGACCGGTTGCACATGGCCCAGCCGCCGCTGAGCCGCATGATCAAGCAGCTGGAGCGTGAGCTGGGGTCGCCGCTGTTCGAGCGCACCACCCGCAGCGTGCGCCTGACCACCGCCGGCGAGGCGCTGGTGCGCCCGGCCAACGACGTGCTCGAGGGAGTGCGGGTGGCCAAGCGCGCCGTACGCTCGGCCGGCCGTGGCGAGACCGGCCGGGTCCGCCTCGGCTTCGCGGGCCCGTCGTCGCACGTGCTGGTCGGCCAGCTGGGCCGGGTCGTGCGCGAGCAGCACCCGGGCATCGAGCTCTCGCTGCGGAGCACCACCTACAACTACGAGGCCCTGCGCTCCCTGGTCGACGGCGAGCTCGATCTCGTGATCGCGCGCTGGCGCATCGAGCCCGAAGGTGTGGACTACCGCCCGATCGCGGCCGAGCGCTACGTGATCGTCGTCCCGCACGGACACCGCTTCGCCTCACGCAAACGGCTTTCCATGGCCGACCTGCGCGACGAGCAGTTCGTCGCCCTGCCCGCCGACCCCGGATCCAGCGTGCGCGACGGCATGTTCGACCTGGCCAAGGCGGCTGGCTTCCAGCCCAACGTCGTGCAGACCGCACCCGACTCGTGGACCGTGATCGCGCTCGTGGCGGCCGGTGTCGGCATCACCTTCACCCTCGACACGGCGGTCGCCAACGTCGTCCAGCGCGGCATCGGTGTGATCCCGCTCCAGGAGGGCAACCGGGCGTCGTACCAACAGCTGGTCTGGCGCAAGGGCGACCGCAACCCGGCCCTGCTCGCGGTGCTGCGCTCCTCGGAGGAGGCGCTGCCTACGCCCGAGGGTGCGGAGCGGTCCTGAGCTGGGTTGTCGCTCAGCGTGGCCCCGGAGCGGTGGTGACGCCGATCCTCAGCTGTTCCGTGTCGGCACTGCTGGCGCGGTCCACGAGGCGAGCAGTGCGAGCGCCTCTGCGGTTCGCGAGGCCGGTTCGGCGGCGTACAAGGTGAGCGTGAGGCCGGGTTCGGAGACCATGTCGACGCTCTCGTAGGCCAGATCGAGATCTCCGACGACCGTGTGGTGGAACTGCTTGGTTCCGGAACCGTGCAGACGTACGTCGTGGCTGCTCCATCGTCGCCGGAAGTCGTCACTGCAGGTGGAGAGCTCGCCGACCAGGTCGTGCATCTGCTTGTCATGGGGGTCCCGACCTGCCTCGGTGCGCAGGATCGAGACGCACGTGTCAGCGGCCGTGTCCCAGTCGGGATAGAACCGTCGGGAGTCCTCGTCGAGGAACGTGTAGCGGGCAAAGTTGGGGACCTCGGTCCCGGCCCGTTCGTAGAGCGAGGCGTGCATCGCGCGGCCGAGTTCGTTGGATGCGAGCAGATCCATCCGCCCGTTGCGGACGATCGCCGGACCGTTCGCGAAGGCGTCCAACACCCACTGGAGCGTGGGCGGTGCCGTCCAGGCACGCTTGGCACGCCGACGGGGGCGCAGGATCGCGCTGGTGCCGTCGGCAGCCTGCGCGAGGTGGAAGAGGTGAGCGCGCTCGGCCTCCTCAAGCTTCAGCGCCCGCGAGATCGCGTCGAGCACCGAGGCGCTGACGCCGGCCAGGGCGCCGCGTTCGAGCTTGGAGTAGTACTCGATGCTGACCCCCGCCAGGGCAGCCACTTCGCCGCGGCGCAAGCCGGGGACTCGCCGCTGACCCACGTCGGGCATGCCCACGTCGCGAGGTGTCAGCTTTGCTCGCCTGCTGGTGAGGAACTCACGCACCTCGGCTCGGTTGTCCATGCCGCCAACGGTACGGCGGCTGGCGGCCTCGTGGGGTGCCCTGTCGGTACACCTTCCGACCGTGACTTCCTCGGCGTCCGCCGATCAGGTGACATGGATGCAACAGACCCGCTGACCCGAGAGGAACCGCTCCGTGACTTGCCAGACCACCACGTCCGACCGCGTGGCGGAGGCGTCCACCGACGACGGGGACCGGCTTCCCCTGGCGGCCCTGTTGGTGATGGCACTGATGGGATTCCTGCTCATCGCGACCGAGACCATGCCTGCGGGCCTGTTGCCGCAGATCGCTGTGGGGCTGAGCGTCAGTGAGGGAGTCGCGGGGCAGTTCGTGAGCGCCTTTGCCTTGGGCACGGTGATCGCCGCGATCCCCGCGGTTGCGTTGACCCGGGGGATGCGCCGCAAGCCGGTCTTCATCGTGGGCATCCTCGGGATCCTTGCCGCCAACGTCGTGACTGCGCTCTCCAGTGAGATCGCCCTCTCCCTCGCCGCACGGTTCGTGGGTGGGGCGTTCGCCGGCCTGGTCTGGGGGATGACCGCCGGGTACGCACGACGCATCACCGCACCCCGGTACACCGGCAGGGCACTGGCGATCGCCTCGATCGGAGTGCCGCTGGGCCTGGCCGTCGGAACACCCTTCGGTTCGTGGCTCGGCGCGACATCCGACTGGCGCTGGTCCTTCGGAACCCTGGCGGTCCTGACGCTGATCACCGCGGTTCTGGCCGCACTCCTGATCCCCGACGCACCCGGCCAGGCCGCAACCACGCAGATCGCGCTGGTCCGGGTGCTGCACCTTCCCGGTGTCGCGGTGATCCTCGCCGTGATCGTGGCGTGGATGCTCGCGCACAACATCGTCTACACCTACATCTCGGCCTATCTCAGCTCGGGCGGAATCGACCTCTCCGTCGACGTCGCGCTGGTCACCTTCGGCGTCGCGGCCCTGCTCGGCATCGGCGTCACCGGCGCCGTCATCGATCACACGTTGCGGCCCTTGGTCCTGACCAGCATCGCTCTGTTCATCGCCGCCGGCGCACTCTTCATCGTCGGCCACCACTCCGTCGTCGCAGTCCTGATGGCGATCGTCCTGTGGGGGCTGGCCTTCGGTGGCGCGGCAGCCCAACTGCAGACGGCCATCAGCATCGCCAGTGGCGACAACGCCGATGTCGCGAACTCCATGCTCGGCGTCGCCTTCAACCTGGCCATCTTCGCCGCCGGCGTGGTCGGCGCCGTCGTCATCGGCAACTTCGACGGCTTCGCCCTCCCGATCGTCATGGTCGTGCTCGCCCTGACTGCCCTGACGCTGGCGTTCCTCGGACGCCGTACGGCGTTCCCCATGAAGCCGTGAGTCACCGGCCATGCCCGATTCCCACTCCACCCCACAGACCCTTTGAACACCGAACAGGAGAACCCATGGTGACCGTCAACGCCTATGCCGCTCGATCCGCCACTGGCGGCCTCGTGCCCACCACCATCGAGCGCCGAGACCTCGGCCCGTACGACGTGCTGATCGAGGTGAAGTACGCCGGCATCTGCCACTCCGACATCCACACGGTCCGCGGAGACTGGGGTCCCCAGCCCTACCCGCTGGTGCCGGGCCATGAGATCGCCGGCATCGTCACCGAGGTCGGCTCGGCCGTCACCGCGCATGCTGTCGGTGACCGAGTGGGAGTGGGTTGCATGGTGAACTCCTGCGGCGAATGCGCCAACTGTCGAGCCGGGGAGGAGCAGTACTGCCTGGCCGGGAACACCGGCACCTACGGCATCGTCGACCGTGACGGGACCATCACCCAGGGCGGCTACTCCACGCACGTGGTGGTGACGGAGAAGTTCGTTCTCCGCATCCCCGACGGCCTTGACCTGGACGTCGCAGCCCCGCTGCTGTGCGCGGGCATCACCACCTACTCCCCGCTGCGCCACTGGGGCGCCGGACCCGGCAAGAAGGTCGCGATCGTGGGGCTCGGAGGCCTCGGCCACATGGGCGTCCAGCTCGCCCACGCCATGGGCGCCGAGGTCACCGTCCTGTCCCAGTCGCTGAAGAAGCAGGAGGACGGCCTCCGCCTGGGAGCCGACCATTACCACGCCACCAGCGACGAGGACACGTTCACCGACCTGGCCGGCAGCTTCGACCTGATCGTCAACACCGTCAGCGCCTCCATCGACATCAACGCCTACCTGCAACTCCTTGCCCTCGACGGTGCCCTCGTCAACGTCGGAGCGCCCGCACAACCGCTCCCTGTGCAGGCGTTCTCCTTGATCATGGGCCGCCGTTCCTTCGCCGGTTCCATGATCGGCGGCATCCGCGAGACCCAGGAGATGCTCGACTTCTGCGCCGAGCACGGCCTCGGCGCAGAGATCGAGGTCATCCCCGCCAGCGAGATCAACGACGCCTACCAGCGAGTCCTCGACTCCGACGTTCGCTACCGCTTCGTCATCGATGCGGCAACGTTCTGAGATGGCCGTCGTTCGGCGAGGGCTGTTCACGGCTGCACTGTTGGTGGCCCTCGGTGTCGTCACTGGATGCAGGTCATCGGACGGCGATGCATCGTCCGGTGCGACGCCTTCCTCGGTCTCCGTGACCTCTTCAACAGGCCCGAGGCCCGACCTCAGCACAGGCGCTCGAGACGCCGCGGTCGTGGGGACGGTCATCCGCTTCACCTCGGAAGACACCTCGGTCGATGTCACCATCAGCGAGGACAACCCCACCGTCCGCGATCTTCTCTCGAGGCTCCCTCTCGCCCTGACGCTCGAGGAGTTCGAGGGGAAGGAGAAGGTCGGCCGCCTGTCCCCGGAGCTCGACACCGAGGGCTCGCCCGGCTCCGACCCGGGGAACGGCGACCTCATCTGCTTTGCCCCGTGGGGGAGCCTGGGCTTCTTCTACAACGCTGATTGCGTCGGATACTCCGACCAGACCATCCCCCTGGGCACCTTCGATGCTTCGGTCGAACAGTTGGCCCGACTCGAACGCGCCGAGGTCACCGTCGAGGTCGTCGACTGATTCCGGCCCCTCTACTGCGTCGGTGTTGAGACGGTCTTGACCAGGCCCAGCTGGGTGGCGGTGAGCACGTGCCGGCCCCGGTCGTCGAAGAGCTCCCCGACGCCGTACGCGCGGCCATGGGCGACCGCGCCGACCCGGGAGTCGAACTGGTGCCAGGTCGACAGGTCGGGCTCGCGGTGGAAGGTCAGCCCGTGGGTCAGGCTGAGGATGCGTGACCCGGGCGCGTGCCGGGCGGCGCCGAGTGCACGGAAGGCCGGCTCCAGCAGGCTCATGTCAGTGACGTACGCCGCCACGCCGGCACGCAGCACCGGGTCCTCGGGCAGTGGGTCGGTGCTGCGGACGTGCGCCGTCTGGCGGTCGGTCGTCGGCTCCGGTGCGACGTACGGCGGGGGCTCGACGTGCCGGAAGTGCACCGGACGGCGGATCCGCCACCACGAGGGGATGCGCGGGTCGTCGGGGTAGCGCTCGGCCAGCTCGGCCAGGGCCTCGGGGCCGGGCACGTCGGCCGGCGCCACCGCCGAGAAGGACGGCAGGTCCTCGCGGGTGGTCGCCCAGCGGGTGGTGGCGGTGAACAGCTCGGCGCCGTCGTCGGCGACCAGCGTGCTGCGTCGCGTGCTGAGCGAGTTGGCGTCGGTCAGGAGGTCGACCCGCCAGGTCATCGGCCGGTCGGTGGGCGCGCCCTCGAGGAAGTCGGCCTGCAGGCTGATCGCCCGCTGGGTGGTCGGCGCCGTGCGCCCGGCAGCCACCAGGGCCTGGGCCAGCAGCAGGCCTCCGAACATGCGGTCCTCGGGGTGCGCCTGGGGCTGGCCCCGCCAGGTGACCGTGCGGTCGGTCGACCCGAGCCGCTCGAGATCGAGCAGCCCGAGAAGGTCCTGCAGGGTCACGGCAGGTGCGGTGACGGGGTCGGTGAGGGTGTCGTCCACGGCATCCATGATGCAGCGGTTTGGAACCGCCTGCGATATCTGTCTCACGTTTTTCATGTCGGATCAGGTATCAATGGGCCACCCAAGAAGTATTGGAGTTCTGCACCGTTCCGGCGGCATCGTTGGCACTCGACACCCATCACTGAGCCTCGAGGAGCCCGCGTTGACTGCGACGATCGCGACCAAGCTGACCGGCGAGGTGACCGACAAGGTGACCGACCTGCCGGCCGCGATCGCGGCGCACGTCCGCGACGGCATGACCGTCGCCCTCGAGGGGTTCGGTCACCTGATCCCGTTCGCCGCCGCGCACGAGATCATCCGCCAGGGCCGCCGTGACCTCACCGTCTGCCGCATGACGCCCGACATCATGTACGACCAGCTCGTCGCCGCAGGCTGCGTGAGCAAGCTGGTCGCCTCGTTCTTCGCCAGCGGCTCCGCGGGCTCGCTGCACGAGGTGCGCCGACGCATCGAGCGCGCCGACCCCGAGCCGCTCGAGGTCGAGGAGTACAGCCACTACGGCATGCTCTGCCGCTACGAGGCCGGCGCGGCCAACCTGCCGTTCTTCCCCCTCCGGTCGTACGCCGGCAGTGACCTCCCGAAGCTGAACCCCAACATCCGCAAGGTCGCCGACCCGTTCGGCGGGCCCGACATCTACGTCGTCCCGCCGCTCAAGCCCGATGTCACGATCGTGCACGCCCAGCGCGCCGACCGGCTCGGCAACGTGCAGATGTGGGGCATCACCGGCGCCCAGCAGGAAGCTGCGTACGCCGCCACGCGGGTGATCGTCACCGTCGAGGAGATCGTCGAGGACGAGGTGGTCCGCGCCGACCCGAACCGCACGCTGCTCCCCGCACATGCCGTGGACGCCGTGGTCGAGGTGCCCGGCGGTGCGCACCCGTCGTACACGCACGACCACTACGTGCGCGACAACGACTTCTACCGGGCGTGGGAGCCGATCAGCCGCGACCGCACGCAGCTGCTGGCCTGGCTCGACGAATGGGTGCACGACCTCCCGGATCGCCAGGCCTACTTGGCGAAACTCGGCGCCTCACGCTGGTCCGAGCTCGAGACGGGGGAGCGGGCATGACCTATGCAGACGTCGCACCCGGCAGCACCGAGTTCCTCGCCACTATCGCCGCCCGCCAGCTGGTCGGCCTGCGCCGCGTCTTCGCCGGTGTCGGCCTGCCCACGCTGGCTGTCGACCTGGCCCTGCGCACGGTCAACCCGAACGTGGAGCTGGTCTACGAGTCCGGTGTCTGCGGCGCCCACCCCGACGGCCTGGCCGAGGGCATCGCCGACTCGGTGCTGGTCACCGGTGCGGAGGCGGTGCTCAGCATGCACGCGCTCTTCGGCTACGTGCTCCAGGGCGGGCACGTCGACGTCGGCTTCCTTGGTGCCGCCCAGGTCGACCGCTGCGGCAGCCTCAACACCACGTTCATCGGTGACTGGGAGAAGCCGACCGTGCGTCTGCCCGGAGCCGGCGGCGCGGCCGAGATCGTGCCCAACGCCGGCGAGTGCATCGTCGTGCTCCGCCGCCACGACCCGGGCGCCCTGCCCGCGAAGGTCGACTTCTGCACCTCGCCGAGCCCCGTGCGGGCCCGCGAGGAGGACCCGCGCATGGTGCCGCCGGGCCACGGCGTCTCGACCGTGATCACGCCGCTGGCCGTGCTGCGCCGTCCCGACAAGTTCGGCGAGCTGCAGGTCAGCGAGGTGCACCCGGGCGTCACCGTCGACGAGGTCCGCGCCGCCACCGGGTGGGACATCGTCGTCGCGGACGACGTGCGCGAGACCGAGCGCCCCACCGTCGAGGACGTGCGCCTGCTCCGCGAGGAGATCGACACGGTGCGGCTCTACCTGCGATGAGCGCACACCGCCGGGACTCCTCACGTCGCCACGCCTACGCGGCGTTGCTGGCGTGCTCGACCCTCGGCACCCTGTCCAGCACCATCATCAGCGCGCCGATCAACGTGATCGCGGAAGCGGTCGACGCCAGCGCCAGCGGCATCGTGTTCGCGGTCAGCGCCTTCACCCTGGCCATGGTGCTGTGTTCCCCGGTCGCCGGGTGGATGTGCCAGCGCTTCGGTTCCCGGCTCGTGCTCGGCGCCTCGCTGGTGCTGATGGTCATCGCCGGGGCGGGCGCCGCGGCGGCCCAGGACCTCTGGTACCTCGTGCTGATGCGGGCCCTTCAAGGTGTCGCGTGCTCGGCCATCCCGTCGTCGGTCCAGCAGGTCCTCGGTCGGCACTGGCCGGAGAACCGGGCCCGCGTGATGGCCGCGTGGGCCTCCGCGATCGGGGTCGGCCAGGCGATCGGCCCGCCGCTGGGTGGACTGATCGCCGACACCCTGGGCTGGCGCTGGGTCTTCCTCACCCACGCCTCGCTCAGCCTGGTCCTGCTCGTGCTCGTCGTGACCCTGGTGCCCTCGGTCCCGGCCGTGCCGACCCCGTTGCACGTCTCCGGGATGATGACGCTGGTCGCCGGAGTCGGCGCCCTGGTCGGTGCCTTCGCCTGGGCCGGCCAGCACCGCAGTGCCGTCGTCGGCATCGCGTTGGTGATCGTCGGTGCGCTGGCCCTCCTGTTGCACGTGCTGATCGCGCGCCGCAGCGAGAGGGCGTTCGTCGACCCGGACCACCTCGCCGACCCGCGCTTCCTGGCCGGCACCGCGGCGGCCGGCACCGTCATGTGTGCGCTCGGCGTCGCGATCACCGCCACCCCGCTGCACCTCGGACGCGACGTCGGGCTGGGGCCCGGCCACATCGGACTGATGATGCTGTCGCTGGCCGTCCCGCTGACCCTGTTCGCGCCGGTGACGTCGCGGCTCTCGGAGCGCTTCACCGCGGTCCGCACCATGCGCGTCGGACTCGTCGTGCTGGCCGCCGCACTGTTCTCCCTCGGCCTCGCGTTCGCCCTCGACCACGACTCCCTGCCGCTCGCCGTCGTGCTCCTCGCAGTCACCGGCTGCGCCATCGGCGCCGTGCAGGCCACGTCCGCACACGTGCTGATGACGTCGTCGGCAGCCGACCACGGCACCGCCCTGGGCGTCTCCAACATGCTCCGCTTCGCCGGTCTCGCGGTCGGCTACTCCTGGGTGGCCGCCACGTGGGCGCCCGACCGCCTCCTCCTCGTGTACGGCGCACCGGTCGCGGTGATCGCCGCCACCTGGCTGCTCGCGGGCGCCGCCCGATCGGACCGCGCCCCGTCCCGCCCCGAAAGGACCCTTCTCGATGACGTCCACTGAACCCCGCCCGGACCCGGCACCCGCGGGTGCCTCGGCCGGCCAAGCCACCGGCCCGCTCGCCGGCCCGCTCGCCGGCCTGCGGATCGTCGAGGTCTCCAGCTTCGTCGCCACGCCGCTGTGCGGACTCACCCTCGCCCAGCTCGGTGCCGAGGTGATCCGGGTCGAGCCGATCGGCGGCGGACCTGACCGCACCCGCTGGCCACTCACCGACGACGGCACCAGCCTCTACTGGAACGGGCTGAACCCAGGCAAGCAGGCCATCGAGGTCGACCTCGGCACGGCCGAGGGGCGCCGCCTCGTCGCGGACCTGGTCGCCGAGGCCGGCATCCTGGTCACCAACACCGAGCGCTGGCCCGAGCTCACCCACACCGCGTTGAGCGAGCGCCGACCCGACGTGGTCACCGTGCTGCTCACCGGCAAGCACGACGGCGGCACCGCGGTCGACTACACCGTGCAGGCCGGCACCGGCTTCCCGCTGGTCACCGGCCCGGCCGACCAGGCCGCCCCGGTCAACCACCTGCTCCCCGCATGGGACCTCGCCGCCGGCCTCTACCTCGCCGTCGGGCTGCTCGCAGCCGAGCGCCGCCGCGCCGCCACCGGCCGGGGGAGCGAGGTGCGGGTCGCCCTCGAGGACGTCGCCCTCGCCGCCGCCGGACACCTCGGCTACCTCGCCGACGCGATGCTGAACCCGTCCTCGGAGCGCACCGCTGACGGCAACTACGTCTACGGCACGTTCGGTCGCGACTTCGTCACCAGCGACGGCGCCCGCTTCATGCTGGTCGCGCTCACCCCGCGCCAGTGGTCGGACCTGCGGTCGATGACCGGGCTCGGCGACGTCATCGACACCCTGGCCGGGGCACTCGCGGCCGACTTCGACGACGAGGGTGACCGCTACCGCCACCGCGGCGTGCTGGCCGGCCTGGTCGCCGAGTGGTTCGAGCGGCACACCGAGTCAGAGGTGACCGCCGCCCTGGGAGAGACCCGCATCCTCTGGTCGCCGTACCGCACCTTCGGCGACCTGGTCGCCGACGACGCGGCCGTGCTCCGCAGCCACCCGCTCTTCGGCACCGTCGACCAGCCCGGCGTCGGCCGCCTGCTCGCCCCCGGCTCACCCGTGTACGTCGACCGCGCCAGCGCGCCACCTCGTCCTGCCCCGGCGGTCGGTCAACACACCCGCGACGTGCTGGGCGACGTGCTCGGCCTCGATGCCGCTGCCGTGGCGGACCTGCTCGCCCGCGGAGTCGTCCGCACGACCGGCCACGCCCCGAAGACCGAGGTGGCCTGACATGGACGCACGCACCCTGCTCTTCGTCCCCGGCGACCGGCCCGACCGCTTCGACAAGGCGGCCGCAGCCGGTGCGGACCTCGTGGTCCTCGACCTCGAGGACGCCGTGGCACCCGACGCCAAGGACCGCGCCCGCGACGACGTCGTCAGTTGGCTGCGCACCACCACGACGGCCGCCGCTGTGCGGGTCAACGCCCACGGCACCCCGTGGCACGACGCCGACCTGGCCGCGCTCTCCGAGCTCCTGGCGAGCGGCGTGGCATGCACCGTCATGCTGCCCAAGGCCCAGGACCCCGCAGCCGTCGCCGCCACGGTCGCCTCGCTGGGTGACGGCGCGCAGGTCGTCGCGCTTCTCGAGACGGCCCGCGGCGTCCTCCGCGCGGAGCCGATCGCCGCCGTCCCGGGCGTGGTCCGGCTCGCCCTCGGCACCTACGACCTGGCCACCGAGCTCGGCGTCGATCCCGAGGACGTCGCCGCGATGGCGTCCGCCCGTGGCGCCCTGGTCCTGGCGTCTGCCGCCGCGGGCCTCGCCGGACCGGTCGACGGGGTGACCGGTGACGTGCGCGACGCCGACCGACTCGTTGCCGACGTACGCCGGGCCGCCGCCCTGGGCTTCGCCGGCAAGCTCTGCATCCACCCGGCCCAGGTCGCCCCGACCGCGGCCACCTTCGCGCCCGACGCCACCGAAGTGGCGTGGGCACAGCGGGTCGTCACCGCGGCCGAGGCCGCCGGGGACGGCGTACTCCTCGTCGACGGCCGCATGGTCGACCTGCCCGTGGTCGACCGGGCCCGACGCATCCTCACCAGCAGCAACACCGAAACCGGAGGCACCCCATGAGCACGCTGACACCCGACGAGAAGGACATGGTCCGACTGGTCGCCGACTTCGTCGACGAGCGGGTGCGGCCGAACGTGCGCGAGTACGAGTCGACCGACACCTACCCCGAGGAGTTCATCGAGGAGATGAAGAAGCTCGGCTTCTTCGGGCTCCTCGTCCCCGCCGAGCACGGCGGCGTCGACGTCAGCACGGCCTGCTTCGCCCGGGTCACCGAAGAGCTGGCCCGTGGCTGGATGAGCCTGGCCGGCGCGATCGGCGGCCACTCGGTGATCTCCTACCTGATCCGCACGTTCGGCACCGACGCGCAGAAGGCGACGTACCTCCCGGCGATGGCCGACGGCTCGATCCGGGCGACGATGGCGCTCACCGAGCCGTCCGGCGGCAGCGACCTCCAGGCGATGCGCACGTACGCCGTCCGCGACGGCGACCACTACGTCATCCGCGGCTCGAAGACCTGGATCTCCAACGCCCAGCACGCCGGCCTGATCGGGCTGCTCTGCGTCACCGACCGCGACGCCGAGCCCGCCCACCGCGGCATGAGCGTGCTGCTGGTCGAGCCCGGCGACGGCATGACCGTCAGCGAGAAGATCCCCAAGCTCGGCTACCGCGGCGTCGAGGCCTGCGAGCTGGTCTTCGACTCGATGCGGGTCCCGGCCGACGCCGTGCTCGGTGGCGAGCCCGACCTCGGGTGGGGCCACATGATGCGCGGCCTCGAGGTGGGCCGGATCCAGGTCGCCGCCCGTGCGGTCGGCGTGGCCCAGGCCGCACTCGGTGACGCCGTCTCCTACGCGCAGCAGCGCGAGTCGTTCGGCAAGCCGATCTGGAAGCACCAGTCGGTCGGCAACCTGATCGCCGACATGGCCACCAAGGTCCGCGCCGCCCGGCTGATGACGGTCGACGCGGCCGAGCGCCTCGACGAGGGCAAGCGCGCCGACATGGAGGCCGGGATGGCCAAGCTGTTCGCCTCCGAGGCGGCCATGGAGGTCGCCCTCGACGCGATCCGCGTGCACGGCGGCTACGGCTACTCGCGTGAGTACGACGTCGAGCGCTACTTCCGCGACGCCCCGCTGATGATCGTCGGCGAGGGCACCAACGAGATCCAACGCAACGTCATCGCGGCCCAAGTGGTGGCCCGAGACGCACACTCCCAGAAGGGGAACTCCTGATGAACCTGCTCGAGAACAAGACCGCCGTCATCACCGGTGGCGCCCAGGGCATCGGCCTGGCCATCGCCGAGGCCTACGTCGCGCAGGGTGCGCGGGTCGTGCTGGCCGACCTCGACGGTGCCGCCGCCGAGGTCGCAGCCAAGGGCCTGGGTGGACCCGACGTAGCCGTCGGCATCGCCTGCGACGTGGTGAAGGCCGACGACGTCGAGGCCGCGCTCGACCTGGCGCAGTCGACGTACGGCTCGCTCGACATCGTGGTCAACAACGCCGGCATCACCCGCGACGCCACGATGCGCACGATGACCGAGGAGCACTTCGACCAGGTCATCTCCGTGCACCTCAAGGGCTGCTGGAACGGCACCCGCCTGGCCGCCGCCCGGATGCGTGAGGTGAAGTCCGGTGCGATCGTGAACATCTCGTCGCTCTCGGGCAAGGTCGGCATGATCGGGCAGACCAACTACTCCGCCGCCAAGGCAGGCATTGTCGGCATGACCAAGGCGGCCGCCAAGGAGATGGCGCACCACGGCGTGCGGATCAACGCGATCCAGCCCGGCCTGATCCGCTCGGCGATGACCGAGGCCATGCCGCAGAAGGCATGGGACGGCAAGATGGCCGAGATCCCGATGGCCCGCGCCGGCGAGCCGGCCGAGGTCGCGTCGGTCGCCGTCTTCTACGCCTCGGACCTGTCGTCGTACATGACCGGCACGGTCGCCGAGGTGACCGGCGGACGGTTCATGTGACCGTGTCCACCACCGATCAGCAAGGCACCGGCTGGTCGCCGCACGAGGTGACCAGCGAGGAGTACGTCGACCCCGGTCGGGTCGCGGCACTCGCGGCACTCCTCGACTCGGGCGCACCGGCCCCGGCCGAGGGTGAGGACCTGCCGCCCCTGTGGCACTGGGTCGCTCTGCCGGCCTGGCCGCTCTCCTCCCAGCTCGGGGTCGACGGCCATCCCCACCGTGGTGGCCTGCTGCCGCCGTTGCCCCAGCCCCGGCGGATGTTCGCCGGCGGATCGCTGGAGCTGCACGCCCCGCTGCGCGTGGGGGAGCGGGTACGACGCGAGTCGATCGTCGAGTCCGTCGACGAGAAGAGCGGCCGCAGCGGCGACTTCGTCGTGGTGCGGGTCCGTCACGTGCTGCGCGGGCAGGCGGACGACGTACGCATCGAGGAACGGCAGGACCTGGTGTTCCGCGACGGCCCGTCGGTCGTCGACAGCGGTGCCGACCCGCAACCGGCATCCGAGCTGGAGCCAGCCGGCCCACCGCTGCGAGCGACCGGTGACGGCTGGGACGTGGTCACCGACCCGACCCTGCTGATGCGGTTCAGCGCGGCCACCGCCAACCCGCACCGCATCCACTACGACTGGCCGTACGCGACCCGGGTCGAGGGCTACCCCGGCCTGGTCGTGCACGGACCGTTGTCCACGCTGTTGCTGGCCGAGGCCCTGCGCCTCGGCGACTCGGCCGCCCCGCGCCGGTTGCGGCACCGCAACCTGGCACCGCTCTTCTGCGCGCAACCCGCCCGCATCTCGCTGACCGCCGGCACCGACTCCGACACCGGCTCGGGCACCGGCGCGACCGAGGTCGCCCTGCGCGACCCCGACGACCGGGTCCTGGTCACCCTCACCGCCGACACCGATCTCCCCTGAAAGGCACCACCATGAACAGCTCCCGCGACGTCGTCATCTGCGAACCCGTACGCACCCCCATCGGTCGCTACGGCGGGGTCTTCAAGGACCTCAGCCCGGTGGACCTCGGCGTGACCGCCCTCCAGGGCCTCCTCGCCCGCACCGGGGTGGACCCCGACCGCATCGACGACGTGATCCTCGGCCACTGCTACCCCAACGCCGAGGCGCCCGCGATCGGCCGGGTCGTCGGACTCGACGCCGGCCTTCCGGTCAGCGTCGGCGGCCAGCAGGTCGACCGGCGCTGCGGGTCCGGCCTGCAGGCCGTGATCAACGCCGCGATGCAGGTGGCCAGCGGGGCCAGCGACGTCGTCGTCGCCGGTGGTGCCGAGTCGATGAGCAACGTGGCCTTCTACTCCCTCGACATGCGCTGGGGCGGGGCCCGCAACGGCGTCCAGATCCACGACGGCCTGACCCGCGGCCGGCAGACCCCCGGAGGCCGCTTCCACCCGGTGCCCGGAGGCATGCTCGAGACGGCAGAGAACCTGCGCCGGGAGTACGCCATCAGCCGCGAGGAGCAGGACCGTCTGGCGGTCAGCTCGCACGAGCGCGCCGTGGCCGCCCAGCAGTCCGGCATCCTCGCCGAGGAGATCGTCCCCGTGACCGTGCCCTCTCGCAAGGGCGACGTGGTCGTCGAGACCGACGAGCACCCGCGCGCCGACACCACCCTCGAGTCGCTGGCCCGCCTGAAGCCGATCCTGCGTGACGACCCCGAGTCCACGGTCACCGCCGGCAACGCCAGCGGCCAGAACGACGCCGCAGCCATGTGCCTGGTCACCACCGCCGACGTCGCCGAGGACCTCGGCCTGGTCCCGCTGGTCCGGCTGGTCAGCTGGTCGGTGGCCGGAGTGCGACCCGACGTCATGGGCATCGGCCCGGTGCCCGCCACCGCTGCGGCGCTGGCGCGGGCCGACCTCACGATCGGCGACATGGACGTCATCGAGCTCAACGAGGCCTTCGCCGCGCAGGCGCTCGCCGTCATGCGCGAGTGGAAGTTCACCGACGAGGACCACGAGCGCACCAACGTGCACGGCTCCGGCATCTCGCTCGGCCACCCCGTCGGTGCCACGGGAGTCCGCATGCTCGGCACCCTGGCCCGTGAGTTGCACCGGCGCCGGGCCCGCTACGGCCTCGAGACCATGTGCATCGGTGGCGGCCAGGGCCTGGCCGCCGTCTTCGAGCGGATCGCCTGATGGCGCCCCGCGTGCTGGCCTCGATGGACGAGGTGCAGCAGGTCGTCGACGAGCCCCTCGGCACCACGGAGTGGGTCGAGATCGACCAGGAGTCCGTGGACCGTTTCGCCGATCTCACCGGCGACCACCAGTGGATCCATGTCGATCCCGAACGCGCAGCCTCGTCGGCGTACGGCGGCACGATTGCGCACGGCTACCTCACGCTGGCGAAGCTGCCAGCCTTCGCCGCGACCCTCTACCGGCTCGAGGCAGGGGCCTCACGGCTCAACTACGGCGTCAACAAGGTGCGCTTCCCGGCACCCGTCCCGGTGGGGTCCAGGATCCGTGCCACGCCCACCATCGTCGGCGTCCGTGAGGTGCCCGCGGGCGACCAGGTGACCGTGCGGTGGGTGGTCGAGTGCGACCGCGCCACGAAGCCGGTCTGCGTCGCCGAGACGCTGACCCTCGTCGTCCGGTGAAGTGACCGACGAGTAGGGCACACACGTCCGTATTCATACCTCAAACGGCACAAATGGTGTGCGGATTTGGTGTTGGACGTGCATCACGAAACCCACCTAACGTGAATGCGGTCACAGGCCGGCCAGCCACGAATTAGCACCATCCCCAAGGAGCCCCCCATGTCGAGCACCACCAGGTTCAACCCCGATGAGAGGATGGCGAGGAAGGCCGGCATCGCCGCCTTCGTCGGCACCACCATCGAGTGGTACGACTTCTACATCTACGGCACGGCCTCGGCCCTCGTGTTCGGTCCGCTGTTCTTCAGCGGCTCCGACCCCGCCGTGGCCACCCTGCTTTCCTTCGCGACCTTCGCGGTCGGCTTCCTCACCCGCCCGATCGGCGGTGTGGTGTTCGGCCACCTCGGCGACAAGATCGGCCGCAAGCGCGCCCTGATCCTCACCCTGATGCTGATGGGTGTCACGACGTTCGGCGTCGGCCTCCTCCCGACGTACGCCACCATCGGTGCGCTCGCGCCGATCGGGTTGATCGTGCTCCGCCTGGTGCAGGGCCTCGCCGTCGGCGGCGAGTGGGGCGGTGCGGTGCTGATCGCGACCGAGCACACCAAGAAGGACCGCGGCTACCTCTTCGGTGCCTTCGCCCAGCAGGGCTCGCCGGCCGGCCGCATCCTGGCCACCCTCGCCTTCCTCGCGGTCACCAGCCTGCTGCCCGAGCAGGCGCTGCTCGACTGGGCCTGGCGCGTGCCGTTCCTGTTCTCCGCCGTGCTCGTGGTCGTGGGCCTGGTGATCCGGCTCCGGCTCGAGGAGTCGCCGGAGATGGAGAAGCTGAAGAAGAACGACGCGACCGCCAAGGTCCCGGTCGTCGAGCTGTTCCGCCACAACGGCCGCGAGGTCACGCTCGGTGTCTTCTCGATCCTCTGCGTGTTCGTGGTGGTCTACGCCCGTGACACGTTCGCTCTCTCGTGGGCCACCAAGGAGCTCGACTTCTCCCGCGACTCGTTCCTGTCGATCATCCTGGTCGCCAGCGTGCTGCAGTTCTTCGTGCAGCCCTTCGGTGCCCTGCTCACCACCAGGTACGACGTCCGCAAGATCGTCACGGTCCTGCTCGGCATCGAGATCCCGGCGCTGGCGCTGATGTTCATCCTGATGGCGACCGGCAACTACTGGCTGGCCATGCTCGGCGCCGTGGTCGCCACGATCCCGGACGTGATGTTCTACTCCGTGATGGCCGGCATGCTCGCCCAGGCCTTCCCGACCAAGGTGCGCTACACCGGCATCTCGGTGGCCTACGGCCTGTCCGGCGCGCTGTGCGGCATGACCCCGCTGATCCTCCAGTGGCTGCTGGACTCCTCCGGCACCGTCGTGCTGCCGGTCGTGTTCGGCGTGATCACCACGTTCATCTCGCTGGTGGCCTCGCGTGCCCTGCTCAAGCGCACGTTCGGCAAGGACGCCGACGCCCCTACGGAGCCCGCCCTCGACCAACGTGAGGCGACCCCGGTCTCCTGACCCGGTGTGCAGCGCCCGTCGCCCGAGGAACCCTCGGCGGCGGGCGCTCCGCATTTGGTCCTGCGTCTCGAGGATCCGTTCACCTGAGCATGCAGTTCGCCGTACGACGTCCTGTGCCCGCGCTCAATCAGCGGACCAGCGGCCTGAACTGCAGGTTCAAGTGAACGCCGATGGCAGCGCCGCCCCCGAAGCAACGGAGCGCCGACCCCGAAGCGACGATCAGCGGTCGGTCATCACCCGGCGCCGGGCGATGGTGGCGGCGATGCCGGCCGCCGCGGCGCGTACGGCGTTGGCGTGTGACTCCGGGTGGAAGCGGGTCACCGGGCCGGTGACGCTGACCGCGGCGAGCGGGCGTTCGTCGGCGTCGAGCACCGGCGCGGCGACGCACACGATGCCGACCGCCGACTCCTCGTGCTCGTAGGACACCCCGCGCTCGACGATGGCGTCGAGCTGTCGCCTGAGCAGGCCGGGTGCGACCACGGTGCGCGGCGTACGTCGTTCCAGCGGGCCGGCCAGCACCTCGCGGCGCAGCTCGGGATCGGCCCACGCGAGCAGCGCCTTGCCGATGGCGGTGCAGTGCACCGGCATCCGGCCGCCCGTGCGCGAGGGCGCCGCGGCCTGGCGGTGGCCGCCGATCTTGGCGACGTACACGACCTCGTGGCCCTCACGGATGCCCAGGTGCACGGTCTCGTGGGTGCGTTCGTAGAGGTCCTGGAGGAACGGCATCGCCACCTCGAGCAGGCTGCGCTCCACCGAGGCCCGCATGCCCAGCTCGAACAGTCCGCCGCTGAGCCGGTAGCCGCCCTCGACCCGGTCGAGCAGGCGGGTCGCGACCAGCTCACCGACCTGGCGGTGCACGGTCGCCTTGTGCAGGCCGGTGCGCCGCACGAGCTCGGCGAGCGGCAACGCCTTGTCCTCGGCGCGGAAGGCGCGCAGGATCGTCACCGCCTTGCCCAGGACGGTGTCCAGGTCAACGTCCTCGGCCATCGGAACCTCCGCGGAAGAGCGTATCGCTGAGCGGGACGCTTCCCTCGCGCGGTGGTGAATCGACGCGAGAGTGTGGGTCACACGTTCCCGCCCCCACGCACCTAAGGTCGCTGATGAGCACCAGCCCGCACCCTGCCGCCGCCGCGGCGCCGACGACCGACGTCTCACCGGAGGCGATCGCCGAGGCTGCCGACCGCCTGGTCGCCGCCCACTTCGGCGGAGAGGCCTGTACGCCGGTCCGCGACCTCATCGGACGCGACGACGTGGCCGCCGCCTACCAGATCCAGGAGCGGCTCAACGCCGCCAAGGTGGAGCGCGGCGTGCGCGTCGTCGGTCGCAAGATCGGCGCCACCTCCGAGGCGGTGCAGACCCAGCTCGGTGTCGACCAGCCCGACTTCGGCGTGCTCTTCGACGACATGGGCTTCGGTGACGGCGAGGTCATCCCGTCGGATCGACTCATCCAGCCCAAGGCTGAGGCCGAGGTCGCGTTCGTGCTGAAGGCCGACCTGGCCGAGGGGCCGCTCGACGACGCGCAGATCCGCGGCGCGATCGACTACGCCGTCGCCGCGCTCGAGATCGTCGACAGCCGGATCCGCGACTGGGACATCTCCTTCGCCGACACCGTGGCCGACAACGCCTCGTCCGGCCTCTACGTGCTCGGCACCGAGCACCTCACGCTCGACGAGGTCGAGCCGGTCGACGTCACCATGACGATGTCGATCAACGGCGAGGAGGTCTCGACCGGCAACGGGGCCGCCTGCCTGGGCGACCCGCTCAAGGCCGTGGCGTGGCTGGCCCACCAGGCCCGCACGTTCGGTGAGCCGCTGCGCGCCGGCCAGGTGATCCTCTCAGGCGCACTCGGCCCGATGCGCCCGCTCGCACCCGGTGACCACGTCACCGCCACCATCACCGGACTGGGCACGGTCTCCACCCGGTTCGGCACCACGACGCAGGAGGACAACGCATGAGCACGAAGGTCGCCATCATCGGCTCCGGAAACATCGGCACCGACCTGATGATCAAGGTGATGCGCCACTCGCAGCACCTCGAGATGGGCGCCATGGTCGGCATCGACCCCGAGTCCGACGGGCTGGCCCGCGCCGCACGCTTCAAGGTGCCCACCACCGCCGAGGGTGTCGAGGGCCTGATCGCGATGGACGGGTTCGACGACATCGAGATCGTCTTCGACGCGACCTCCGCCAAGGCGCACATCGCCAACAACGCCCGCCTGGCGCCGTACGGCAAGCGGCTGATCGACCTCACGCCCGCGGCGATCGGCCCGTTCGTCGTGCCCGCGGTCAACATCGACGAGCACATCGACGCGCAGAACGTGAACATGGTGACCTGCGGTGGCCAGGCGACGATCCCGATCGTCGCCGCCGTGTCGCGGGTGGTGCCGGTGCAGTACGCCGAGATCGTCGCCTCGATCTCGTCGAAGTCGGCCGGCCCCGGCACGCGCGCGAACATCGACGAGTTCACCGAGACCACGTCGAACGCGATCGTCTCGGTCGGCGGGGCGAAGCGGGGCAAGGCGATCATCATCCTCAACCCGGCCGAGCCGCCGTTGATCATGCGCGACACCGTGTTCTGCCTGGTCGACGCCGCCGACGAGTCCGTGCACGACGAGATCCGCGCGTCGGTCGAGAAGATGGTCGGCGACGTGTCGGCGTACGTCCCCGGCTACCGGCTCAAGCAGCAGGTGCAGATCACCGAGATCGCCGCCGACTCCCCGGTCGAGACGCTCCTCGCGGAGGGCTCCACGACCCGGCCCACGCACCAGGTGACCGTGCTCCTCGAGGTCGAGGGCGCGGCCCACTACCTCCCGGCGTACGCCGGCAACCTCGACATCATGACCTCCGCCGGCCTCCAGGTCGCCGAGCGGATCGCGGCCCAGAAGGAGACCAGCCGATGAGCACCGAGCTCTTCATCCAGGACGTCACGCTGCGCGACGGCATGCACGCCGTGCGCCACCGCATCAAGCCCGACGACGTACGCCGCATCGTGTCGGCGCTCGACGCCGCCGGTGTGGACGCCATCGAGGTGGCCCACGGCGACGGGCTGGCCGGCGGATCGGTGAACTACGGGCCGGGCTCGAACACCGACTGGGAGTGGATCGAGGCCGCGGCCGACGCGATCGACAAGGCCCGGTTGACCACCCTGCTGCTCCCGGGCGTCGGCACCATCGAGGAACTCAAGCACGCCTACAGCCTCGGGGTCCGCTCCGTGCGCGTCGCCACCCACTGCACCGAGGCCGACGTCTCGGCGCAGCACATCTCGACCGCGCGCGAGATCGGCATGGACGTCTCGGGCTTCCTGATGATGAGCCACATGGCGCCTCCGGAGGAGCTGGCCCGCCAGGCGAAGCTGATGGAGTCGTACGGCGCGCACTGCGTCTACATCACCGACTCCGGCGGCCGGCTCACCATGCCCGACGTCGAGGCGCGGGCCAAGGCCTACCGCGACATCCTCGAGCCGGAGACCGAGATCGGCATCCACGCGCACGAGAACCTCTCGCTGTCGGTGGCCAACTCAGTCGTCGCTGTCGAGAACGGCATCTACCGGGTCGACGCCTCCCTGGCCGGTCACGGCGCCGGCGCGGGCAACTGCCCGATCGAGGCGTTCATCGCGGTCGCCGACATCTACGGCTGGGACCACCGGTGCGACGTGTTCGCCCTCCAGGACGCCGCGGACGACATCGTGCGGCCGCTCCAGGACCGCCCGGTGCGGGTCGACCGCGCCACGCTGACGCTCGGGTATGCCGGGGTCTACTCCAGCTTCCTGCGCCACGCCGAGACCGCCGCCGAGCGCTACGGCCTCGACGTGCGCACGATCCTCGTCGAGTGCGGTCGCCGTGGTCTGGTCGGTGGCCAGGAGGACATGATCATGGACATCGCGCTCAACCTGGTCTCCGAGCGCGAGGCCTCCTAGGTCGGTTCCGGGGGCCGCTGTCCCCACGTCGACCTAGCATCTGCCGCATGGCAGGAGGCGCGCGCAGGTTCGGTGATCACGGCACGATGGCCGAGCGCGTGGCCGCCACCCGCCGCAACTCGGTGGTCGAGGAGGGCGCTCCGGCGCCCGTCCTTCGAGACGGCTCGTCCCTCGCCTCCTCGGGAACCGTCTCGAAACGACCAGACCTGCGGCACTGCTGGTACGCCGGCCCGCACGGTCGCCAGGCCGCCCTGCTCATCGGCTGGCGGCGGGTGAGCCCGACGGCCGGTTGGGAGGGCCACATCGCCGTGGCTGCGCCTGACGACGACGGTTGGTCGATCGTCACGCTGTGGGTCGGCGCCGGCATGCTCGAGGCGGCATGAGACGGGGTGGTGTCGCCGCACCCGACGGGTGATCCTTGCCCTCAACCCTTGGCCTTGCCGGCCGCTGGAACGACGTCCGGCCTGCGACCGACGTCCCGGTGTCGACCGGCTTGAGGGAGGCAGAGCGCGACCCGTTCGACCTGTTCCGGTGCGATCCAGTAGTCGGAGTGGACCTGCAGCCGGCGGGCCGCGTCGGGGTCGGCGATCTCGAGGTTGTCCGTGGTCGCGTCCACTGGTTGAGGCTGGGGCAGTGGCAGGGGAGTCGCGATCGGATCCGTGGCCCGCCAGAAGTTGAGCCACGGCGTCGTCGCCCAGATCGAGGTGTAGAACGAGCCGGGGAAGTAGGCAGGGAAGACTTCGCGATAGAGCGACTCGAGCGGGCAGCCGCAGGTGACCAGGGTCAGGGCGGGGCCGGTGTCGTGGAATTCCTCCTCCGTGCGGATCCGGTGCACGGCCCATGCGCAGAGAACGGATCCCTGACTGTGTCCGATCAGCACCGTGGGGCGACGGCCCGCTGTACGAACTTCGTCGATGATGCCGTCGACGACCTGGTTCCGGTAGGAAGCGCCCGCAAACGGGTGGCTGGCGACCGGCCAGAAGCCCAGCACGTCGGCGACCATGCCGACGACCTTGCGGACCTTCTGGAGGCTGCGCCCCGCCACCACCATGAAGATCGCCAGCACCGAGAGTGCTTGCACCGTGAAGATGGCGCGGTCCCATGTGGCATTCGAACCGTCCAGTATCCAGTTCACGACCATTGCCATGGAGACTCCCCAGAGGAACGTCGACAGCAGGATCGTCGGACCGAGCGTCGATTCGAGACTCAGGACCAGACGGCGGTGCCACCGTGCGGCGGCAAGGCGCTTGGCGAGCGTCGAACCTCGCTTGCCGAACCGCGGACGTCCTGCGCCTCGGGGAGTCCAGTTGGCCACCACGAAGGCCAGGGCGAAGGCAAGCAGGGCCAGCAGTCCGACCAGGGGAAGCATGTCGACCAGGGCGTCGTCCCGCCCGACGTACAACCTGTTCCGGGGCGGCAGCAGCGCACGGCTCCCGAATCCTGCGGTCTCGCCCGGTTCCGCGAACAACGGCACGTGATGGTTCGACAGGTAGAGCACGAGGTTGTCCGCGAAGAGCCGCAGCGCCGACGCCACAGACACCATCAGGAGCACCGAGCCCACCAGCGCCACGTCGACGACGTACTCCGGCGTGGCCGGCCGTCCGGTTCCGGCCGCGATGAGCCCGCGGATCGCGAAGACCGCACCCGTCAGCACGACGACCACGATGCAGAAGAGGCTCACGCTGACCACCGGGTCGACGTACGGCACGAGCTGGCCGTTGGCGACCAGGGCCTTGAACTCACCGGGTGGTTGGTCCCCAGGCGCCTGCACGAAGGTCGCGCTCGGGCCCCACGTGGTGAGGAAGTCGGGCATCTTCGACCACGTCACCTGCCAGTGGGCCGGCCGGGTGAACGCGGTGACGGCCGCGGCACTGCCGACCAGCAGCACGTTGAGCCACAGCACCAAGGGCTTGGTGTGTGAAGCCGTACGTCGTTGCCGGCCCAGCATGCCCGCGATGAGCGCCAACCCGATCGCCCCCGCGAGCCAGCGCCCGGCGTCCGGTGAGGACGTCCAGGTGACCAACGTCCGCCTCGCGATCGTCTCCGCGAGGGCCAGTGCCCACACGAACGTCAGCAGGCTGAGCAGCAGGCCGGTGAGCACGACCGCGAACCTGGTGCGTCGTTCGGCCGTCGGGCCAAGGCCGTCGGGCGGTGTCATGTAGCCCGCCGCATTGACCAAGGTGAATGGGAGTGCGACGTACCAGAGGAAGCCGGCAACGCCACGCGATGCGCGGGACCAGTTGACCAGCAGGAGGTCGTGCTGAGGCACAGTTGGCGGGAGCGCCGCCTCGGGTCCTTCCGGTGGCCGCTCGAGCAAGGTGGGGCTGCCCAACTGGGACCAGTCGTCGTGGTCGCCGATGCCGTGCACGCGGATCTCGAGTGGATCGCCGGCTACTGGGAGTACATGTCGTTGCATGCGTCCTGGGCCTCGTTTCCCTGTTCGCTGAACGCGTCGAGGACGATCTCGGCCATCTGCTGCTCGCCCTCGTCGAAGAACGAGATGCCGAAGCTGACGGCCCGTTCCACCAGGAAGCTGGCGACTTCGTCGAGGCTCGTGGGCACCCTGTCGAACACCAGAGCGCACGTCGTCTCCCATGCGAGGCCCTCCAAGGCGTCCTGCACCTCGGTGTTGCTGCTCAGCTGGTCGACGCTGGACCGGAGGCGGGCGCCCAACGTCGGCTGGATCGCTGTCGGCACCTGCAGGAGGATGTCGTCCGCGCGCCTGGTCCCGAGCACGATGGCGTCATCTCCCTCGGAGCGGACCAGCCCGCCGCCGCCCTTCGAGGCGCCCTTGGCCACGTCGTCCACGCAGCTGCCCGCCGAGAGGAGCAGAACCGCGCACAAGCCGGCGAGCGCGCTGACCGTTTTGTCCGCCCTCATGGCTTCACTCTGGACCCGGCAGGAGTGAGGGGTAATCGCCATTTCGGGTGATAGCGGCGCACGGAAGGGTGGTCGCTACTGTGCTCGCATGACCTGGCGACCCGGACTCGTGGCGCTGGACGTCGACGGTTGCCTGCTGGAGTGGGTCCGCGGCACCGACAAGTCCGAGGAGGCCATTGCGCCGGCCGTGGTCGACGCCGTGGCCCGCGTGGTGCGTGCCGGCATTCCCGTCGTACTCGCCAGCGGGCGATCGCCGCTCGGGCTCGTGGACGTCGCCAGGTTGGCCGGCCTGCCGTCACCCGGCTGGTTGGTCGGGTCGAACGGTGCCGTGGTGGCGCGCTTCGCGCCGCTCGAGGTCGTGCGGGCCACGACCTTCGACGCGCGACCTGCCGTGGCTGCGGTGCTCGAGAGGTTCCCCGATGCGATGGTCGCGGTCGAGGAGCCGGGGCTCGACTATCGGGTGAATCGCCTGTTCCCACGCGGGGAGCTGTCCGGCGGGTCCGTGGTGACCAGCCCGGCCGAGCTCGGCGTACGCCCCGCCTGCCGGGTGATGATCCGGCACCCCGAAGGCTCCTCCGACGCGCTCGCGTCGTTGGCGGACGAGCTCGGGCTGTCCAGCACCGACTACGTGGCGCAGCTGTCCAGCTGGCTCGACATCTCGCCGGTGGGAGTGAACAAGGCCGCGGCGCTCGCGTACGTCGCCGGGCAGCTCGGCGTACGGCGGGACGACGTGCTGGCGATCGGCGACGGGCACAACGACATCGAGATGCTGCAGTGGGCCGGCCGCGGAGTGGCCATGGGGCAGGCCGTGCAGGAAGTGCATGATGCCGCCGACGCCTCGACCGGGACAGTGGTGGAGGACGGCGTGGCCGTGGAGCTCGAGCGTTGGTTCTGAGTGGCCTCGACGGACGTTCCTTCGTCGCTGCTCGACCACCGGGGACGGAGGCTCTTTCGTCGCTGCTCGACCATCGGGCCTCTCCGGGCAGGTACGGTCGACCCATGACTACTGGAATCGACCTGGGTCGCCCCACTTCGGGCGACGTCCTCGACCTGATCGTCGACGACCACCGTCGTTTCGAGCGGCTGCTGGCCCAGCTGCGCCAGGGCACGGCCGATCGTGATGCCGTCCGCCATGCCTTCGCCGACGTCCTGATCGCCCATGGTGAGGCGGAGGAGGAGATCGTCTATCCGGTCCTCCGTCGCAAGGCCGAGGACGTCGACGCCCACGACATCGAGCACGGCTCGGAGGAGCACGCCGAGGGCAACGAGGCGTTGCTCGCCGTCCTCGAGCTGAAGGGCACCGACACGAAGGCCTTCGTGGACGCCGTCGAGGAGCTCAGCAACATGGTCGCCCACCACATCGCGGAGGAGGAGCTGAGCATCATCGCGCCTGCCCGCGAGGAGGTCTCGGACCGGGTCCGTCGCGAGCTCGGCGAGAAGTGGGCCGCGCGACGCAACCAGCTGATCGACGAAGGCTGCGGCTCGCTGACGAACGTACGACGTGTGGTCGCCAAAGCGGCGAAGAAGGGCCTGCTCGACGACGACTGACCCACGTTGAATGAACGTTTGTTCAAAGTCTGTCTTGCACAAACGTTCATTCAAGGCAGTGCGGGTTTCCGACGCTCAGGTGGGACGACTGCAGCTCGAGCGCGGGTGAGTCCACGCCACATCTCCGGTCCGAGCCGCTCGCTGCGCGACCTTCCCAACCAGCGGGGTTGTGCGCGGTCCCTTCACGCGCCGAACTAGGGTGACAGCGTGATCGACGACTGGGCGGCGCGGCGGACCTATCGCTGGTGCGACTGGTCGTTGGCCGATCTCATGAAGGCGAAGGGCGAGACCAAGGTCAGTCTGGTGATGCCGGCCCGCAACGAGGCCGCCACGGTCGGCGGGCAGGTCTCTCGGGTGCGTGAGGCGCTGATGGAGACCGTCGAGCTGCTCGACGAGATCGTGGTCATCGACTCGGACTCGACCGACGACACGATCGCCATCGCGCAGGGCGCCGGGGCCGTCGTGCACCGGGCCGTCGACATCCGTCCCGATCTCGGTTGGAGCCCCGGCAAGGGCGAGGCGATGTGGAAGTCGCAGTTCGTCACGACCGGCGAGGTGATCGTCTTCATGGACGCCGACCTGCTCGACTGGGACACCCACTTCGTGCCCGGCCTGCTCGGTCCCTTGCTCACCGAGCCCGACGTGGCGCTGGTGAAGGGCTTCTACGAGCGTCCCTTCCTCGACGGCTCCGCCGTGCCCTCGTACGACGGGGGACGCGTCACCGAGCTGGTCGCCCGTCCGCTGATCGCGCTGCTCTTCCCGCAGCTGGCCGGTCTCGTGCAGCCATTGGCCGGCGAGTGGGCGGTCCGCCGGTCGTGGTTCGCGCAACTGTCGGTGCCGACCGGGTACGCCGTCGAACTGGCCGCGCTCATCGACACCCTGCGTGGGCCGGGGCTGGACGCGATCGCACAGGTCGACCTCGGACGCCGGGCGCACAGCCACCAGGCGTTGCTCGACCTGGGCGCGATGGCCACGCAGATCCTCGCGGCCGTCCAGGCGCGGGTCTCCGGCTCCTCGATTTCCTCGGTCGACCTGCGGCAGTTCGTGCCGGTCACCGACGGCGAGGGCGTGCAGCCGAGCACCCGCACCGTCGAGGTCGCCGAACGCCCGCCGGCTGCCTCGCTGTCGAACCCGTCAGACCTGTCTGACCTGTCGGAAGGCGCCTGATGACCCTCAAGCTCGGCCGGCAGGCGTTCGCTGATGACGCCTCCCTGATGATGGCCATCGTCAACCGGACGCCCGACTCGTTCTACGACAAGGGCGCCACCTGGGCGGAGGACAGTGCCTTCGACCGGGTCGCGCAGGTCGTCGACGAGGGTGCGGAGATCGTCGACATCGGCGGCATCAAGGCAGCGCCGGGTGTCGAGATCGACGCCGCCGAGGAGATCAGCCGGGTCGGGTCGTTCGTGGGCCGCGTGCGCTCGGCGTACCCCTCACTGGTGATCTCCGTCGACACCTGGCGCGCTGAGGTCGGCCGCGCGGTGTGCAGCGAGGGCGCCGACCTCCTCAACGACGCGTGGGGCGGCGCCGACCCCGAGCTCGTCGACGTTGCCGCGGAGTTCGACGCGGCCATCATCTGCACGCACACCGGCGGCGTCACGCCGCGCACCCGCCCGCACCGCATTGAGTACGCCGACGTCGTCGCCGCCGCGATCGCCGACACCACGGCGTACGCGGAGCGCGCACTGGCCGCGGGCGTCTCACGCGACTCGATCGTGATCGACCCGGCCCACGACTTCGGCAAGAACACCGCGCACTCGTTGGAGGTCACCAGGCGCCTCGGCGAGATGGTCGACACCGGGTGGCCGGTGCTGGTCTCCCTGTCCAACAAGGACTTCGTCGGCGAGTCCCTCGACCTGCCCGTGGGGGAGCGCCTCATCGGAACCCTTGCCGCCACGGCGTTCTGCGCCCAGGCCGGCGCCCGCATCTATCGGGTGCACGAGGTGGTCGAGACCCGCCAGGTGGTCGACATGGTCGCGACGATCATGGGCTCCCGGCAGCCCGCCCGAGTGACGCGAGGCCTGGCATGACCCCTGCTCCTTCATCCGGCTGGAACGCGGTGGTCGTCCCGTCGACACCGTTGATGATCGCCGCCGGTGGCACGGCCGACCCGCTGGCCGGCGTACGCGCCCTGGCGCTGGACTCCGTGCGCTGGCTGGTCGCCTCGTCACCCGACCGCATCCAGGTGCTGTGTTCGCCCGCTGATCCGGCGAACGTCGCGCGCGGGGTCACCACGCCGTTGGGCGAGCGAGTGGCGCGGTCGCTGCTGTCGGCTGCGGGCTTCGACCGCGAGATCGTCGTGTCCACCTCGGAGTCGGAATCGCCAGTCAGCACAGGGGTTCTGATCGTCGGCGACGGCTCTGCCCGCCGCGGGGAGAAGGCGCCCGGGCACCTCGACGACCGTGCCTTCACTTTCGACTCCACGATCGAGTCGGCGCTTCGTGCCTGCGATGCGGACACACTTGCCACGCTGTCGGTCGACCTGGGCGCGGAGCTGTTGGCCGCCGGGGTCCCGGCCTTCCGCGCGCTCGGTGCGTTGGCCGGCGGCGCCGAGCACACATGTGAGATGACCTACTCCGGCGATCCGCTCGGCGTCCAGTACTGGGTGGCGAGGTGGCAATGCGCGTCCTGATGTCTGCTGGCCAAGGTCTCGATACGGGCGCAGAACGCCCTACTCGACCAACGAGCGGGTCTGTCACCGACGACGACCTGCTCGCGTTGTACGCCGCGCCGTCCGCGCCGTGGCTACGCGTGAACTTCGTCAGCACCGTCGACGGCGCGGCGACCGGAAGCGACGGACGCAGCGGCTCCATCAACAACGATGCGGACGGCCGGGTCTTCCACCTGCTGCGCAAGCTGTGCGACGCGGTCATCGTCGGCGCCGGCACCGCCCGCGCCGAGAACTACCGCCCTTCCGACAAGCCGGTCGTCGTGGTCAGCCTCAGCGGTCAGGTGCCTGACCTGTTGCGCGAGGCCGAGCCCGGTCGCGTCCTGATGGCCACCGTCTCGACGGCCCCCGGCCTCGCGGATGCCCGGTCGCTGCTGGGTGAGGACAACGTGCTCGTGCTGGGTGAGGAACGAGTTGATCTCGCCGCACTCAAGGATTCCCTTGCTGGGCGCGGGTTCCGGGACATGCTCTGCGAAGGCGGACCCCACCTCTTCGACGGACTGCTCGCCTCCGGTGTCGCCGACGAGCTGTGCGCCACCCAGATCCCGCGCCTCGTCGGTGGCACGCACACCCGCATCACCGCAGGCCTCACCCTCGACGTACCCCTTGAGCTGGCGCTGCTCCTCGAGGAGGACGGCACGCTGCTCGGGCGCTGGTTCATCCGCTGACGTCGGAGACGTGGACTCGGAGGGCCTCGAAGGTCTCGTCGAGCAGGTCGGGCAATGAGGCCCGCTCGTCCTCGAGCCACTGCTGGTATGCCGACAGTGCGAGGGCCAGCGCGACCCGGCCGACCGTGCGTGGATGCAGGTCGTCGGGCGACAGGCCGCGCCGCTCGGCGACGTACGACGCGATCACGCCGCGCCAGGCGGCATGGCGCAGTGCCGCGTGTGCCTGCAGTGCCGGCGTCTCCATCAGCAGCCGCATGCGGCGTCGGTGTTGGACCACCGCATCGGGGTCGACGAAGTTGAACGCCTTGACCGACTCCTGGACCGCTTCGGCGACGGGGAGGTCGGCCGGCATCTCGCGCAGGTGCTCGGCGAGGCTCTCGAGGCTCTCGTCGAACCGACCCCATGGGATGTCGTTCTTCGAGGGGTAGTAGCGGAAGAGCGTGCGCCGGCTGACGGCCGCGGCCGCCGCGATCTCGTCGACGGTGGTGTTCTCGAAGCCCTGCTCGTCGAAGAGCCGGAAGGCCACCTCCTCGATCCGGGCGTGACTTGTCGCGGGAGGACGACCCGGCCCTGTCTTCTGCACGGGGCGAACCTACCCGCTCGGACAGGATTTCCGAGACGCCCTTCCATTTCGCACCTGAGTGCCATTAATGTGTGGGCCACGTCATACGAGCCGAGGAGGAACCATGCAGAACCCGGAGAACACCACCGCCGACACTGACGAGCTCACTGCCGAGATGCTGGTCGAGGAAGTCTCGATCGACGGCATGTGCGGCGTGTACTGAGCCGATGTCAGTCACCGCACCAGCGCCCGTCCTCGAGACCGCGCCCGACGCCCTGCCCGAAGCCGGGGTCGGGGTCCGTCTCGAGGACGGGTGGCGGCTCAACCCCCGGGTCGCGCTGCGTCCCGAACCGTTCGGCGCCCTGGCCTACCACTTCGGCAACCGACGCCTGTCCTTCCTGCGCCGACCCGAGCTGGTCACCGTCGTACGCGCACTCGCCGCGGCACCCGACGTACGCACAGCCCTGCGTGAGTCGGGCGTGCCCGAAGAGCAGTTCACGGCGTACGTCGGCGCACTGTCCACGCTCGCCGAATCCGACATGATCCACCCCCGCAAGGAGGGTCAGCGATGACCATCACCGCACCACGCCCGCAGGCACCCCGACCGCAGGGCGGCACCCTGGTCGACCAGTTCGAGCTCGGCCTCGACGCGCCGATCTGCCTGACCTGGGAGCTCACCTACGCCTGCAACCTCGCGTGCGCGCACTGCCTCTCCAGCAGTGGCACCCGCGACCCGCGCGAGCTGACCACCGAGCAGTGCGAGGCGGTGATCGACGAGCTGCAGCGCATGCAGGTGTTCTACGTGAACATCGGCGGCGGCGAGCCCACGATCCGTCCCGACTTCTGGCACCTCCTGCAGTACGCCGTCGACCATCAGGTGGGCGTGAAGTTCTCCACCAACGGCGTGCGGCTCAACCCCGAACGGGCCCGCTTCCTGGCCTCCACCGACTACGTCGACGTGCAGATCTCGCTCGACGGCGCGACCGCCGAGGTCAACGACTACGTCCGTGGCCCCGGCTCCTACGACACCGCGATCCTGGCCCTGAAGAACCTCCAGGAAGCCGGCTTCAAGGACGCCAAGATCTCCGTGGTCTGCACCCGGGAGAACATCAGCCAGCTCGACGAGTTCAAGGCGATCGCCGACCACTACGGCGCCACGCTGCGCCTCACCCGCCTGCGTCCCTCCGGCCGCGGGGCCGACGTGTGGGACGAGCTGCACCCGCTTCCCGAGCAGCAGCGCGAGCTCTACGACTGGTTGATGGCCAACGGTGAGGACGTGCTCACCGGAGACTCCTTCTTCCACCTCGCCGCATTCGGCGAGGCACTGCCCGGCCTCAACCTCTGCGGCGCCGGACGCGTGGTCTGCCTGATCGACCCGATCGGAGACGTCTACGCCTGCCCGTTCGCGATCCACGACAACTTCCTGGCCGGCAACCTGCTCGCCGACGGTGGTTTCGCAGAAGTCTGGCAGACCTCCGAGCTGTTCCAGGACCTGCGCGCGCCGCAGACCTCCGGGGCCTGCACGAAGTGCGAGTTCTTCGACTCCTGCCGTGGTGGTTGCATGGCTGCGAAGTTCTTCACCGGTCTGCCGATGGACGGTCCGGACCCCGAGTGCGTGCAGGGGTACGGCGAGTCCGCGCTGGCTGCTGATCGCAGCATTCCCGCCGCCAGTCAGGACCACTCGCGGGCCACTCCGGGACGCAACCAGCCGGTGATGCTCACGCTCGGGAAGCGACCCACCGACTTCACGCCGCCCACGTCGGCGCCGGTCTCTGCGTGCGCGGAGAACCCGCTGGCCGGCTTCACTCCTTGATCTGTCCGGTGCGCTCGGTCTGGCCGGCTGGCCGGGCAGAGCCCATTGCCTGATCCAGATCCACCAGCTCCTTCGAGAGGTTTCCTCCCATGTCCAAGAACCCCTGGGCCCAGAATCCCTGGTTCGAGTCCGTCGCGATCGCCCAGCAGCGCGCGAAGAAGCGGCTCCCGAAGTCGGTCTACGGCGCACTCGTCGCCGGGTCCGAACGAGGCCAGAGCATTGCCGACAACGAGGCCGCGTTCCGCGAGCTCGGACTCGCACCGCACGTCGCCGGCCAGCGCCCCGAACGTGCGATGGCCACCAGTGTCATGGGCATCGACATTTCCCTGCCGGTGATCATGTCGCCCACCGGCGTACAAGCCGTGCACCCCGACGGTGAGGTCGCGGTGGCCAGGGCCGCGGCAGCGCGCGGCACGGTGATCGGGCTGAGCAACTTCGCCAGCCGATCGGTCGAGGACGTCGTGGAGGCCAACCCCAACACGTTCTTCCAGATGTACTGGACCGGTGACCGCGAGGTGATGGTCCAGCGCATGGAGCGTGCCCGCGCAGCTGGCGCCAAGGGCCTGATCGCCACCCTGGACTGGTCTTTCTCGATGGGACGTGACTGGGGCAGCCCTGAGATCCCCGAGAAGATCGACTTCAAGTCGGCATTGCGGCTGGCTCCCGAGGTGGCGCGCCGTCCCCGGTGGGCGTGGCAGTTCGCCAAGGAACGCAACATCCCGGACCTGACCGCGCCGAACCTGGCCGCGCCCGGGGAGAGCAAGGGCCCGACGTTCTTCGCCGCCTACTACGAGTGGATGACCACGCCGCCGCCCACCTGGGAGGACGTCGAGTGGATGGCGAAGGAGTGGGGTGGCCCGTTCATGCTCAAGGGCGTGTGCCGCCTCGACGACGCCAAGCGGGCGCGCGACCTCGGCGTCACCGCGATCTCGGTCTCCAACCACGGCGGCAACAACCTCGACGGCACCCCCGCCCCGATCCGGGTCCTTCCCGGCATCGCCGAAGCGGTCGGCGACGACATCGAGGTGGTGCTGGACGGCGGCATCCGGCGCGGCAGCGACGTCGTGAAGGCGCTGGCCCTGGGCGCCCGTGCGGTGATGATCGGTCGCGCCTACCTGTGGGGCCTGGGCGCCAACGGCCAGGCCGGCGTGGAGAACGTCCTCGACCTCCTGCGCAGCGGCATCGACAGCGCCCTGCTCGGCATGGGGCACTCCTCGATCGACCAGCTCAGCCCCGCCGACCTCGTCATCCCCGAGGGCTTCGAACGTCGGCTCGGGGAGTAGGTCCCGCTCATGACTCCGCTGGCCCGGGCGCACTGGCCGACCCTGGCCGCCGACTGCCATGTGCTGGTGCCGATCGGGTCGACCGAGCAGCACGGGCCGCACCTGGGCATGGGCACGGACACGGCGATCGCAGTCGCCGTCACCGACCGGCTGGCCGCACGCATCGGTGGTACGGCGTACGTCGCGCCACCGATCGCTTTCGGCGCATCGGGCGAGCACAAGGGCTTTCCCGGCCTCATGTCGATCGGCAACGAGGCCCTGGAGCTCATGTTGGTCGAGCTGGTCCGGTCGATGCGCGACTGGGCTGGAGAGGTCACGTTCGTCAACGCCCATGGGGGAAACCTCACCGCATTGACTGCCGCCGTCGCCCGGATGCGCACGGAGGGGCACAACGTGCGGTGGCTGCCGTGTGCCACCGAGGAGGTTGATCTGCACGCCGGCCACGTCGAGACTTCGATCATGCTGCACCTTGATCCCGCCGCCGTCGACATGGGTGCCGCCGAGGTCGGTGACACACGCGCGTTGGCCGACGTACTCCCCACGCTGATGGCTCAGGGCGTGATCGGGGTGAGTGCGAACGGCGTCCTGGGTGACCCGACCACTGCCACTGCGGCGGAGGGGGAGCGGCTGCTCGAGCAGATCGTCGAGAAGGCACTCCGACGCCTGGCCTCGGGTGCGGTTGACGAACGCGGCTGCCTGGTCGCGGGGAGCCGGCCGTGACCGGCACCGAACGAGTCGTCCTGGTCACCGGCGCCGCCCGGGGGATCGGCGCGGCCACTGTGGCGGAGCTGCTCGACACCGGCCACCGGGTGATCGCGATCGACTCCTGCCGCGGCGCCGACAGCGGGCTGTCCTACCCCTTGGCGACGCGTGAGGACCTCGCCGCCGTCGCCCGACTCGACCCCGCGCGTGTCGAGGCGATCGAGGCCGACGTCGCCGACGAGGCCTCCGTGCGGCAGGCGGTCGCGGCCGGGGTGGATCGCTTCGGCCGCCTCGACGCAGTGGTCGCGGCCGCCGGTGTCATCGCCGGCGGCGCGCCGCTGTGGGAGACGCCGGTCGAAGACCTTCAGACCCAGTGGAGCGTCAACGCACTCGGCGTGTGGCACACCGCCGCCGCCTGCGTGCCGGTGCTGCTGGCCCAGCCCGACCCGTCGGACTGCCGGTTCGTCGCCGTCGTCTCCGCCGCCGGGAGCCGTGGGCTGTTCCACCTGGCCGCCTACAACGCGTCGAAGCACGCGGCACTCGGGATCATCCGCGGGTTGGCTGCCGACCTGGTCGGCACCGGCGTCACCGCGGTCGCGGTCTCGCCCGGCTCCACCGACACCGCGATGCTGGCCGCCACCGCAGGCATCTACGGGCTCACCGACCCGGCAGAGCTCGCCGAGTCCCAGCTGATCAAGCGGACCATCGAGCCGGCGGAGATGGCCGCGACGATCGCGTTCTGCTGTTCACCGGCCGGCGGTGTGCTCAACGGCTCGGTGGTCGCCGCCGACGGCGGATTCTCGGGGTGAGCCCGGTGCCGCCGACCTTGGCCGCGCCGCAGCGAGTGCCGCGCCCGCCGCTTCTCCCCGAGGGCGCACGATTGCGGATGAACCCCCACGTCCGGCAGTACGACGGCGGACGCGTCCTGGTCGGTGGCAGCCCCGGTCGACTGATGCGGTTGTCCGCGAAGGCGGTGACCTTGCTCGACGGGGATGAGCTCGCAGTGTCGTCCGTGACCGCCGTACTGGCTGAGCGGCTCCTCGACGCGGGCATGATGGACCCGGTCGCGGCGACGCTGCCCACTCCTTCCCTGGACGAGCTGTCGGTCGTGGTGCCGGTGCGCGATCGCCCCCGACAGCTCGACCGCCTGCTCGGCGCCCTGCCCCGCGACGTACACGTCCTGGTGGTGGACGACGCCTCGAAGCGGCCCGACCTGGTGGCAGCCACGGCGAAGAAGCACGGCGCCGAGGTCGTGGCGTTGTCGGTGAACGTGGGCCCGGCTGCCGCGCGGAACCGTGGGTTCGCGGCGAGCCGTACGCCGTACGTCGCGTTCGTCGACTCCGATGTGGTGCCCGATCCCGGGACGTTCGACGTGCTGCTGCGCCACTTCGCCGATCCCGGGTTGGCGTTGGTCGCGCCGCGGATCCTGGGACTGCAGTCCGAGACGGCTCGATCGCGCGGCACGGTCGACGTGCTGGATCGCTACGAGGCGGCGATGTCGTCCCTCGACCGTGGCCCGGACCCCGCGCTGGTGCGACCGATGAGCCGAGTGGCATGGCTGCCCAGCGCGTGTGTCGTCGTACGACGGACTGCGCTGGCGGCCTGTGACGGATTCTCCGAGGAGATGCGGGTCGGGGAGGACGTCGACCTGGTCTGGCGGCTCGCCTCGTCGGGCCACCGGGTCCGCTACGAGCCGGGGGTCTCGGTGCAGCACGAGCACCGGGTCTCTCCCCGTTCCTGGCTGGTCCGCAAGGCGGTCTACGGCACGAGCGCGGCGCCCTTGGCCGAGCGCCACGGACCCGCCGTAGCGCCCGCGGTCTTCACCCCATGGACGGTGGCGTTCGCCGCGGCCGTGGTCGCCCAACGCCGCTGGAGCCTGCCCGTCGCCGGAGCCGTCTGGGCGCTCGCCGCCGGCCGCCTCGTGCAGCGGTGCCGCCCCACGACCGGGCAGGGCATCGCTTGGCCGGCCACCACGCAGCTCGCCGCCCGACTGTCGTACGACGGGGCGTCGTCCTCGCTCCAGCAGGTCGGCGCGCTGGCCCTGCGTCACTGGTGGCCCGTCGTGCTTCCCGCGGCACTGGTGTCGTCGCGGGTCCGTCGTGTCGTCGCGGTGGCCGCTGTCGCGGATGCGGCCCACGAGTGGCGGCGTACCCGACCCGACCTGGACCCCGTGAACTTTCTGGTGGCGCGGCGCCTCGACGACCTGGCCTACGGCGCCGGGGTCTGGTCGGGAGCGTTCCGGGCGCGGTCGGCCCGGGCGTTGCTGCCGAGGCTCACGCGCTGAGGCAACCAGGCCGTCGAAGCGGACCGTTGAACATGCAGTTCGCGACGCGCCGTACGCCGGTGAGCGTGCGTCGTACGACGAGAAGGCCGAACTGCATGTTGCACGGTCCACTCGGCGCAGCCCGAACTGGCGACGGGTCGATCGGAACTGGCGACGGGTCGGTGGAAAGCAGAGACCCGCTCGTCCCTCACGGGGCGAGCGGGTCTCTGGTGCCTTGGTTTCGAGACGGTCGCAGAGCGACCTCCTCAACCAGCGCGGGTCGCGGCGAACCGCAACCAGCGATTTCAGCTGGCGTTGTTGATCATGCCGGCGCCGACGGTGACGCCGGTGGCCTCGTCGATGAGGATGAACGAGCCGGTGGCGCGGTTCTTGGAGTAGGGGTCGCACAGCAGTGGCACGGTGGTGCGCAGCTGGACGCGGCCGATCTCGTTGAGTCCGAGCTCCTTGGTGTCCTGGTCGCGGTGCAGGGTGTTGACGTCGAGGCGGTACTGGACGTCCTTGACCATGGCGCGGCCGGTGCGGGTGGTGTGCTTGATGGCGAGCTTCTGGCGGGGGCGCAGGGGCTCGTTGGTCATCCAGCAGACCATCGCGTCGATGTCCTGGGAGGGCTTGGGTGCGTTGTTGACCCGGGCGATCATGTCGCCGCGTGAGACGTCGACGTCGTCCTCGAGGCGCACGGTGACCGACATCGGCGGGAAGGCCTGGTCGATCTCGGTGTCGAAGAGGTCGATGGCCGCGATCTTCGAGGTCATCCCCGAGGGGAGCACGACGACCTCGTCGCCCTTCTTCAGCACGCCGCCGGCGACCATGCCGGCGTACCCGCGGTAGTCGTGGAAGTCGTCGGACTTGGGGCGTACGACGTACTGCACGGGGAAGCGGACGTCGACCAGGTCGCGGTCGGAGGCGACGTGGACGTGCTCGAGGTGGTGCATGAGCGTGGGACCGGAGTACCACGGCATCTTCTCGGAGCGGGTCACCACGTTGTCGCCCTGCAACGCCGAGATCGGGATGATCTCCAGGTCGGGGATGTTCAGCTTGGTCGCGAAGGAGGTGAACTCCTTGTGGATCTTCTCGTAGATCTCCTCGTCGAAGTCGACCAGGTCCATCTTGTTCACCGCGAGCACGAGGTGCGGCACCCGCAGCAGGGAGAGGATCACCGCGTGGCGGCGCGACTGCTCGGTGAGGCCCTGACGGGCATCGACCAGCACCAGGCCCAGGTCGGCGGTGGAGGCACCGGTGACCATGTTGCGGGTGTACTGCACGTGGCCGGGGGTGTCGGCGATGATGAACTTGCGGTTCGGCGTCGCGAAGTAGCGGTAGGCGACATCGATGGTGATGCCCTGCTCGCGCTCGGAACGCAGTCCGTCGGTCAGCAGCGCCAGGTCGGTGTAGTCGTAGCCCTTGGACTGGCTGGTGGACTCCACCGCCTCGAGCTGGTCCTCGAAGATCGACTTCGAGTCCAGCAGCAGGCGACCGATCAGGGTCGACTTGCCGTCGTCGACCGAACCGGCGGTGGCGAACCTCAGCAGGTCCATGTCGGGGTTGATCGCGTGACTGGTGGTCTGCTCGGCCATCAGAAGTAACCTTCCTTCTTGCGGTCTTCCATGGCTGCCTCGGAGAAGCGGTCGTCACCACGGGTGGCGCCACGCTCGGTGACCCGGGCGATGGCGATCTCGTCGATGATCTCGGCGGTCGTCGCCGCGGGGGACTCCACGCAACCGGTCAGCGTCATGTCGCCGACGGTGCGGAAGCGGACCGTCTTCTCGACGATCGTCTCGTTGCCCTTCGGCTGTACGGCGTCGCTCGCGGAGAGCAGCATGCCGTCGCGCTCGATGACCTGGCGCTGGTGCGAGAAGTAGATCGACGGGATCTCGATCTGCTCGCGGTCGATGTAGTGCCAGATGTCGAGCTCGGTCCAGTTGGACAGCGGGAAGATCCGCATGTGCTCGCCCTCGTGGATGCGGCCGTTGTAGAGGCTCCACAGCTCGGGGCGCTGCATCTTGGGGTCCCACTGGCCGAACTCGTCACGGTGGGAGTAGACGCGCTCCTTGGCGCGGGCCTTCTCCTCGTCACGGCGGCCACCACCGAAGGCGGCAGTGAAGCCCTCCTCCTCGATGGCGTTGAGCAGGGTGCCGATCTGCATGCGGTTGCGGCTGGTCTTGCCGTCGTCGACGATGACGCCGTTCTTGATCGCGTCGTCGACGCTGGCGACCACCATGCGCACACCCAGGCGGTTCACCCAGTTGTCACGGGTGGCCAGCACCTCGGGGAAGTCGAACCCCGTGTCGACCTGAAGCATCGGGAACGGGATCTTCGCGGGGTAGAACGCCTTCTCCGCCAGGCGGAGCATGACGATCGAGTCCTTGCCCCCGGAGAACATCAGCACCGGCTTCTCGAACTCCGACGCCACCTCCCGGAAGATGTGGATGGACTCCGCCTCCAGCTGGTCGAGCTGACTCAGCTGGTAGTCGGCGTGAGTCGCGGCCTTGACCGGCTCTGCCATTTGTTTGGGACCTCTCCTCTTGGAACAGCAGCCGTCATCGTATCGGTCTGCTGCGCGCGAGTCTCTTTCAGTCGCGGTTTGTGGGCTTGGTGGTGGTTTGGGCTGTGGTGTCCGGCACACGCCAGGCGCCGGAGTTGTTGTCGAACGCCGGCAGTCCGCGGGTCTGGCGCACGAAGCCCCAGGCCAGCGGACCGAGCAGAAGGAGGGCGGCACCGATGATGCCGACCAGCTCCGGAGAGACGCCGAGCAGCTTGAGCCCGGTCAGGCTCAGCACGATCACGATGCCGCGCCGGATCACCGACTGGCTGACCCAGTGGGCGATGCGGGCGCCGAGGAAGGTGCCGGGGATGCCGCCGATCAGCAGCGGGATCAGGATCTCCCAGTCGACCCCGGAGACCAGCACGTGGCCGATCGCCGCGGCCAGCACCAGCGGGACCGCCTGCACCAGGTCGGTGCCGACCAGCTTCACCGCGCTCAGCGTCGGGTAGAGCAGCAGCAGCGCCACCATGATCAGGGAACCGGAGCCGACCGAGGTGATGCCGACCAGCAGGCCGCCGAACATGCCGACCAGCAGTGTCGGGACCGGCTTGATCTCGATCTGCTCGGACGGAGCCTCGTTGCCACTGGTGACCTGGCGCAGCTGGATGTACATCCGGAAGGTGTACGTCGCCGCGGTGAAGAGCAGTGCGCAGCCGATCGCGGTCTTGACGAACTCCTCCTGCTCGTGGGCCGCGCCGAAGTGGTCGATGATGAACGCCCCGGCGAAGGCGAACGGCACCGACCCGATGATGAGGTAGGCCGCGAGCTTGAGGTTCGGGCTCCCGTGGCGCCAGTGCACTCCGGCACCGACGGACTTGGTCACCGACGCGCTGACCAGGTCGTTGGCGACCGCAGCAGTCGGGTTGATGCCCAGGAAGATCAGGGCGGGTGTCATCAGGGCGCCGCCGCCCATGCCGGTCAGGCCGACGACGATGCCCACTCCGAAGGAGACGAAGAGGACCGCGAGCGCGGCGGTGGTGAACACGTCAGGCATGTAGGCAGTCCCATAGTCGAGTGAGCCGATAGGTCTAGACGGCTCCAGTGAGCGTAATAGGTGGAACCGATCATGACGCAATCCCGCCGCTGACTGGGACTCTCCCGGAATCTTCTGTGTCGGGGTCGCCTCGAGGCCTGATGAGCCGTGCCGCTGTGGCGACCGACACCGGCCCGGAAGCCGACGGTTGTGGCGGCTGTCCCGGGCCGTCGAGCATGCGGGCATGAGTGCTTCCGAGTCACTGCCCGTGGACCGCATCCGATCGGTGGAGGGTTCGCACAACGTGCGGGACCTGGGCGGGCTGGTCGCCGCCGACGGCCGGAAGGTGCGGCGGGGCCGTATCTTCCGCAGCGACTACCCGGGCTTCGCCGACGTCGCCGGCGGTGAAGGAGTGCGTGCGCTCGGGCTGCGGTCGGTCGTTGACCTGCGCCGTCGTGCGGAGGCCGACCTCGAGCTGGTGTCGTGGGCCGACCACGGCGTGGAACATCACCGCATTCCGCTCTCCGCAGGGGGCGCGTCGTCCTGGCACGCGAAGTACCACGCCTACCTCACGCACCGGCCCGAGACCGTGGTGCTGGCCGTACGCCGCGTGATGGACGTCGGTGCGCATCCGGTGCTCTTCCACTGCGCCGCCGGCAAGGACCGCACGGGCGCTGTCGCGGCGCTCGTCCTGTCCGTGCTCGGCGTCGACGCGGAACAGGTCGTGGCCGACTACGTGCTGACCGAGGCCGGCCTGGAGCCGGTCATGCAGCGCCTGGGCGGGATCGACTTCTACGCCGAGATGCTCGGCCAGGACGGGCTGGAGGGCCAGCGGCCGAGAGCCGAGAACATGCGCGGCTTCCTGGCCTGGCTCGATGCCGAGGGCGGAGCAGTCGCGTGGCTGCTCGCGCACGGAATCAACGCGGAGGAGATCGAGGAGTTCCGTACGGCGATGCTCGAAACTGACGAAAGCCTTGCATAAAGGGTCAGACCATTCTAATCTGCGACATGAGTGATCGTCACCTCACCCCGGCCCGAAAGAGGAACACGTCATGGCTGCCCTGAAGAACGTCCACGATCGGTACACGGATGAAGAGATCGCGTCCTACTACGAAGCGGGCTTCTGGCAGCGGACGAGCTTCAACGCGTTGGTCGCACAGCAGGTCGAGGAGCGCCCCGACTCCACGTTCGTGTTCGACAGCACCAGCTCCTTCACGTTCCGCGAGTTCGGCGAGCGGGCCCTCCGCCTGGCCGCCGGCCTGCACCGCGCCGGCGTACGGAAGGGCGAGCGGGTCGGCGTCCAGCTGCCGAACTGGACGGAGTTCGCGGTCGTCGCCGCGGCACTCTCCCGGATCGGCGCGATCGTCGTGCCGATCATGCCGATCTACCGCGACGACGAGGTCGGCTACGTGCTGCAGCACTCGGGCGCTGCTGTCGCGATCACCTGCGGCGAGGTGCGCGGCTTCAATCACGCCGAGATGTTCGCCGAGCTGGCCAAGGAATGCCCCGACCTGCGTGCGACGTACATCGCCCGGGCGGACGCCGACCTGGCCCCCGCGCTCGGCTCCCCCCTCGACGGCCTGGTCGCCGACGGTGACCTCGACGCCCTCGAGGCAGAGATCGGCCCCGACAGCAACCCCGACGACGGATTCCTGATCGTCTACACCTCGGGTACGACGTCGCGCCCCAAGGGCTGCTTCCACACCTTCAACACGCTGCGGGCCAGCGCCGCGGCGATCGCGAAGAGCCTCGACTACAGCGCCGACGACGTGCAGTTCGGGCCGTCGCCGATCACTCACAGCACCGGGTTGGTCACCAGCGTCGTCCTGCCCCTGCTGGCGGGAGCCCAGTCCTGCCTCATGGAGGCCTGGGACCCGGTGGAGGCGCTGCGCCTGATTGAGCAGCACGGCTGCACCACGGCGGTCACCGCCACCCCGTTCCTGCAGATGCTGATGGGCGCCTACGACGCCGACAAGCACGACGCCAGCAGCCTGCGCCGCTGGGTGTGCGCGGGTTCGCCGATCCCCGGTTCCGTGGTCGAGAAGGCCGGCGCCCTCTTCGCCGGATGCCAGACCCTGAGCCTCTACGGCCGGTCCGAGAACTTCCTCACCACGATGTGCACCGTCCATGACCCCGCCGAGAGGTCGGCGACCTCCGACGGCTCGGCCCTCGAGGGTGCTGCCATCCACGTCGTCGACGTCGCTGGCAACGAGGTCCCGCGGGGCGACGAGGGGGACATCGCCTACAAGGGCCCCAGTCACATGATCGAGTACTTCCGCAACGACGAGGAGACGGCGGCGCTCTTCACGTCCGACGGCTTCTCCCGCTCCGGGGACCTTGGCAGGATGGACGCCGACGGCTTCGTGCGGGTGACCGGCCGACTCAAGGACATCGTGATCCGTGGCGGCATGAACATCAGTGCCCGCGAGCTCGAGGACCACCTCCTCGCCCACCCCCAGATCGCCAACGTGGCCGTGGTCGGGATGCCCGACGAACGACTCGGCGAGAAGGTCTGCGTGTACGTCGTCCCGGCCGACCCCGACGGCGAGATCACCCTCGACGACGTCGTCGGTCACCTGAAGGACCACAAGGTCGCCACGCAGAAGCTGCCCGAGCGGCTCGAGATCGTGCAGGCGATGCCGATGACCGCGACCGGGAAGATCCAGAAGCACGTGCTGCGCGCGGACATCGCGAAGAAGCTGTCATGACCGCCGCGCACCAGCTGCCCGAGCCCTCGGACCTGCTGCGCCGACACGAGGAGCTGCAGCGCCGACACGCGGTCGAGCTCAAGCTCAGTGCGGTGGCGGCAGCCGGTGGAGGCATCGCAGCGCTGGTGCACACCGTCGCGGAGCTCACCGCCAACCCCATCTGGCTGATGGACACTCGCCGCCGTGTGGTCGCCCGCTCCGCGCGGGTGCGCGGCTCCGACTTCCGGCCGCCCGAGCTCGACCTGCTCCTGGCCCGCAACGGCCCGACGGATCTCTCCTCGCCCGAGCCCCTGTTGGTGTCCGCGGAGCCGGCCCGTGGCATCGCCCGGCGCCACCTGATGGTGCCGGTGGCACGGGACGGCTGCCTCTTCGCGTGGCTCGTCGTGGCAGAGGTGTCCGGCCGGCTCGGGCACAACGACCAGCTCCTCGCCAAGCGGGCTGCCTTCCACCTCGCCAGCGAGTACGTCGTCCAGCGCCGGGTCGCCCGCGCCTCCTGGAATGCCCGCTCGGCCCTGGCCCGGCAGCTGGTGCGCGGTTCGACGCGCGAGGACGACCTCGCTGACGCGGCGGAGTACCTCGGCGTGCAGGCCGACGCCGACCGGGTTCTGGTCTACATCGCCGAGGGGATCGGGACGGAGCCGCGCGACGAGGAGATGATCTCCGACCGGGTCGCGGCACGACTCGGCGTCGAGGTGCTCGCCAGCCGTGGCCGCGAGGGCACGATCCTGCTCATCGAGGCGCCCGAGGCGTCGGCGCACGTTGCCTTCGTGCACGAGGTCAAGGGCGTCATGCGGCTCCTGATGGCCGAGCTCGGCGAGCCCGACGCGATCGTCGGACTCTCCGGCGTGACCCGGGCCGGCGCCTTCCAGCGCGCCTACCGGGAGACCCGCGAGGTCGTCCTCTGCGTCGACCGCTTCGCCACGTCGGGTGAGCGGGTGATCGCCGTCGACGACCTCGGGCCCGCCCGCCTCTTCGTGGCCAACAGCGACGTCGGCGCCGTCCGGCGCTACGTGCACGACGTGCTCGGAGCCCTCCTGACCGGAGCCCCGGGCACCGCCGACCTGCTCCGCACCCTCCAGTGCTTCTTCGACACCGGGCGGAGCGTCCGGGAGTCCGCGGCCCGTCTCGGCATCCACGAGAACACCGTGCGGCTGCGCCTGGCGAAGGTGCACGACCTCACCGGCCTCGAGGTCGCCGCCGATGCCAACCACCAGCTCAGCGCGCAGACGGCGCTGCTGGTCCTCCGACTGGAGGGCCACCCCGCGATCCCGCCCTTCGAGGAGCGGCACGCTCCCGCCCTCAAGAAGACACAGACGGAGAACACCGCATGACGCGACGAGCACTGGTCGCCCGCCCCGGAGCCGCCTGCTGATGCGCGGCGTCGTCATCCCCGCCACCACCGGACCGGACGCCGCCATGCTGCGTGACGACGTACCCGAGCCGACCGGGGCACACCCGTGGGCCGAGGGCGAGCGCCTGCTGGTCGACGTACGCGCCGCTGGCGTCAACTTCCCCGACGTCCTGCAGAGCAAGGGGCTCTACCAGCACGGTACCGAGACGCCCTACGTCACTGGCGGCGAGTACGCCGGCGTCGTCCTCGAGGCGCCGGAGTCCTCACGGTTCCGTCCGGGCGACCGGGTGGCCGGGCTCAGTGTGTGGGGCGCGATGGCGGAGCGGGTGCTCGGCATCCCGCGCTACACGGTCCGCCTTCCCGCCCACATGGACTGGGCGGAGGGGGCCGCGTTCTTCCTCAACTACGCCACCGCGTGGTTCACCCTGCATCGCGCCGGCTTCACCGAAGGCGAGTCCGTGCTGGTGCACGGAGCCGCCGGCGGTGTCGGTACGGCGACCCTCGATCTCCTGCGGGGCAAGGCGAAACCGTCGATTGCGGTGGTGTCGAGCGATGCCAAGGAAGAGGTCGCCCGTGCCTGCGGGGCCGACCACGTGTTGCGCAGCACGGAACCATGGGCGGCCCGGGTCCGCGAGCTGACCGGTCACGGTGTGGCGGTGGTGGTCGACCCGGTCGGCGGTGACCGCTTCGTCGACTCGTTGCGGGCTCTGGACGTGGGCGGTCGGCTGATGGTGGTGGGTTTCGCCGAGGGGTCCATCCCAGAGGTGAAGGTCAACCGGCTGCTGCTGCGCAACCTGAGCGTCCTCGGCGTCGCACTCGACCCGTGGGAGAAGCGCTTCCCGGGCTACGCGCCCGAGCTCGTGGCCGGCCTCGAGGCAGCGGCCGAGGACGGCAGGGTGCGCCCGTTCATCGGAGACCGACTGCCCTTCGACCGGGCCGCTGAGGCGCTGGGCATCCTCGACCGGCGTGAGGCGCGCGGCAAGGTCGTCGTCGAGTTCCCCTGAACGCGTCTCTGCGGGTCAGAAGAGCAGCACGCCGCCGTCCACCGGCACGCCGACGCCGGTGATGTACGACGACGCCGGGCTGGCCAGGAAGACCGCCGTACTGGCGATCTCGACAGGATCGCCCAGGCGTCCGCCCGGGACTCGTGCCTTGATGATCTTGGCCTGGTAGTTGGGGCTGTAGTCGGCCGTCGCCTCGGTGAGGAAGACACCGGGCAGGATCGCGTTGACCCGGATGCCCTTCTCTCCCCATTGTGCAGCGAGGTCCCGGGTCATGCCGAGGACGCCGGCCTTGGCCGCGCTGTAGCCGGCGGCCGGCATCTTGGCGGTGGTCACGGCCATCACGCTGGAGAGGTTCACCACGGCGCTGCCCGCGGGCATCACGCGCCCGGCCGCCTGCGCCATCCAGTAGGAGCCCATCAGGTTCACGTCGACGACATGGCGGAAGTGGTCCGGCGGGTCCTCGGTTGCGGCGTGGTACTCCCCGCCGATGCCGGCGTTGTTGACCAGCACGTCGCAGCCACCGAGCTGTTCGACGGCGGCCTCGACCAGGCGGTTGCAGTCGTCGACCTTGGTCACGTCGGTCTCGACCGCGACACAGCGCCGGCCCAGTTCTTCCACCAGTGCGCGGGTCTCCTCGAGCATCTCGACCCGTCGTGCACCGATGGCGACGTCGGCCCCGGCCGCGGCAAGGCCCTGGGCGATCGCTACTCCGAGGCCGCTGGAGGCGCCGGTGACGACGGCCACCTTGCCGTCGAGGCGGAACCGGTCCGACCAGGTGGACGCGGCGATTTCCTGTGATGTCTGGGGGAGCATGCTCCCGTTGTACGCCGATCCGGCCGTCCGCCACGACGCCCGCGGGCCGGGCTGGTGTGGGCACCTCCATCCGGAGCTGGTGTGCCTGTTGCCGGAGGCCTTGGCGCTGCGCACAGTGAGGGTGTGCGAGAACTCGACCCCGATGACCTCATCCAGCGTGCGACGCGCGCCGCCCGGCGTACGTCGACGACGGCCACCGTGCGCGGTCTTCGTCAGCTCGAAGGCGGGGTCTCGAGCCTGACCTACGCCTCCGAACTCCTCGACGAGAACTGCGTGCGACCGATCGTGCTCAAGGTGGCACCTCCCGACTTGGCACCGGTTCGCAACCGTGACGTGCTGCGTCAGGCGCGGGTCCTGCAGCAGCTGGACGGCCTGGCCGGCTTCCCCGTGCCCGGCGTGCTCTTCGAGGACGGCGGCGACCCGCCCGGCGTACCCCCGTTGTTCGCGATGGAGCTGCTGCCGGGCGACTCCTACGAGCCGATGCTCGACGTGTCGGACACCCCGCCCTTGCCCGAGGTGGCTGCGGAGAGGATGCGGGTCGCGGCCCGCGCCCTGGCCCGGATGCAGAGTGTTTCGCCGCAGGCACTGGGTGTGGGTGACGAGCCGGTCTCGCCGGTCACTGAGGAGCTGGACAGGTGGCAGCGACTCTTCGCGACCGTGGACCCCGACATCGGTGCCGGCCACGAGAAGCTCCACGCCAGGTTGGCCGAACGTACGCCGGAGGGCATCGATCCGCGGCTTCTCCACGGCGACTACCGGGTGGCGAACATGCTGTTCACCGACTCCGGACTCGAAGCCGTCATCGACTGGGAGATCTGGTCCGTCGGCGACCCACGCTCCGACCTGGCCTGGTTGCTCATGCACGTCGAGCCCGCCCAGGTCTTCCACGAGCACCGGTCGCAGGCCGATCGGGCCGCGGGCTCGCAGATGCCCTCGCAGCAGGAGCTGATCGACGTGTACGCCGCCGCGCGACGCGAGCTCGGCGCCTCCGAGGAGGAGGTCAGGGCGGCGACATCAGAGCTCGACTGGTTCCTGGGGGTCTGTCACTACAAGACCGCCTCCACGATCGCGGTGATCTGGAAGCGCGAGCGCAAGCGGGAGAGCCCGGACCCGAAGCTCGAGGTGGCGGCCCGGCACCTCGGCGAAGTACTGGACGCCGGACATCGGGTCCTCGACCAACGGAACCGACGCAGTTCCTCGCTGGTCGAGTAGCCGGCGAGGAACGAGTCGGCGTATCGAGACCGTCGTGCTGGCTGGGTCTCGATACGCTCGCTGGCNCTCGACCACCGAGAGTGCCGGGTCAGGGGATGGTGACGACGACCTTGCCGACGGCGGTGCGGTCCTCCAGTGCGGCCAAGGCATCGGACGCCTTCTCCATCGGATAGCTCGCGCCGATCTCGGGGGTGAGCTGGCCGGCGTCGAGCAGCTCCTGGACGCCCAGGCGCACGCGGTCCAGGGTGCCGGGGTGCTCGGTCTCCATCACGTCCATCGTGATGCCGGTGACGGTCAGGTTGCGCAGCAGCAGACGGTTCATCTTGAGCGACGGGATCGACCCGCCGGCGAACCCGACGATCACGCCGCGGCCGCCGATCCTCAGCGACCGGACGACATCGAGGAAGCCGTCGCCGCCGACCATGTCGACGAACACCTGGACGCCACCGCCGGTGAGCTCGCGGACCTCCTCCAGCCAACCCTCGTCCGTGCGGACGACGTGCGTGGCGCCGGCGGCCTTGGCGGTCGCGGCCTTGGTGTCACTGGAGACCAGGCCGACGGAGTCGATGCCGGCGATCCGGCACAGGTCCAGGACGCAGGTGCCCACGCCACCGGCAGCGCCGGTGACCAGCACGGTCTCGCCGGCCTTCGCGCCGGCGCGATCCAGGGCGTACCAGGCGGTCGCGTAGTTCATGTAGATGCCGGCGCCCTCCTCGTAGGACATCCCGTCGGGCAGTCGCACCAGGAAGTCGTCGATCGCCAGCGCCTGCTCGGCCATCGCGCCCTGCCACACGATCCCGGCGACCCGGTCGCCGGGCTTCACCCACGAGTCCTCGGGCGCCTCGAGCACCAGCCCGGACAGCTCCGAGCCGCAGACGTACGGCGCCTCGACGCCGGCCTGGTACTTCCCGCGGGTCTGCAACGGATCGATGAAGGAGAGGCCCACCGCGTGGACCTCCACCAGCACCCGCCGTCCGTCGGCCCGCCGGTGGGCGCCCTCGGGTGCCGGGACCTCACGAACCACGGCGGACTGGGGCCCGTCCAGGGTCTCGACGACTACTGCGCGCATCTCTTGCTCCTCGGGTCTGGCGAATCTGGTGGCGAATCAGGTCAGTCGAAGTAGGCGAAGACGGACTCGGCGACGCAGACCGGCTTCTCCTGCCCCTCGATCTCGAACGTCTGGAGCGTGCGGAACTTCGACCCGCCCTCGAGAGGCTCCACCGCGAGCAGCTCCTGGGTCATCCGCACTCGGGACCCGAGCTTGACCGGAGAGGTGAAACGGACCTTCTCGTAGCCGTAGTTGAGGGCCAGCGAGTGGCCGTTCATCTCGAAGATCTCGTACTGGAACTTCGGCCCGAGCGAGAGTGTGTAGAGCCCGTGCGCGATGTTCGTGCCGAACGGTGACTCGGCGCCCCGCTGGGGGTCGACGTGGATCCGCTCCCAGTCCTCGGTGGCGTCGGCGAAGCCCTGGATGCGCTCCCGCGTGACCTCGAACCACTCCGTGGTGCCGAGCACCTGCCCCTCCAGGGCACGGAGCTCGTCGACGCTGTTCATCACTTTCGTCTCTGTCTTCATGGCCCCATGGAACCCCGGCAGGCGAACCGCGGCGACCCGTCGTACGCCGACCGGTAGAGATCTCGACACCGCCCGGCTCGCACGAACGGTCCTGCGGAGAGCGACCGACCTACCGTCGGTCCATCACCGCAACGAGCTGGAGGAACACCATGGACTGGTCCATCCCCGAGGACGTCACGTCCTTCATCGCCGACCTCGACGAATTCATCGACACCAAGATCAAGCCGATCGAGGAGGCCAACCCGGAGCACTTCGACCACCGCCGGGAGTTCACCCGCACCGACCTGGAGCGCGGCGGCATCCCGACCCGGCGCTGGCGGGAGATCATGCGCGAGGCCCGGAAGCTGGCCGACGAAGCCGGCTTCTATCGCTACCCGCTGCCGAAGGAGCTCGGCGGCCAGGACGGCTCGAACGTCGCGATGGCGACGATCCGCGAGCACCTCGCGCGTCGCGGGCCGGGCCTGCACGCCGAGCTCAGCCACGAGGCGTCGATGGTGGCCAACGTGCCGCTCGCGCTGGTGCTGCACGAGTACGGCACGCCCGAGCAGAAGGAGCAGTACCTCGAACGCCTCGTCTCCGGCGACATGGAGATGGCATTCGGGCTCACCGAGCCCAACCACGGCAGTGACGTCACCTGGCTCGAGACGAAGGCGGTCAAGGACGGCGACGACTGGATCATCACGGGAGAGAAGCGCTGGAACAGCGTCGTCGACGTCTCCGAGATCGACCTCGTGTTCGCCCGCACCAGTGGGGAGGACGGCAAGGCCGAGGGGATCTCCGCCTTCCTGGTGCCGACCAACGCCGAAGGCTTCGAGGTGCCGTTCTACTGGTGGACGTTCAACATGCCGACCGACCATGCCGAGGTGCGCCTCAACGGCGTCCGCGTGCCGGGCGCGGCGCTGCTGGGCGAGGAGGGGCGTGGCCTGGACTGTGCCCAGCTCTTCGTCCACGAGAACCGGATCCGGCAGGCGGCCAGCTCGCTCGGGGCGGCGCAGTTCTGCATCGACAGGTCGATCGAGTACACCGAGGAGCGCAAGCTCTTCGGGCAGCAGATGCGTGACTACCAGGGCGTGCAGTGGCAGCTCGTGGAGCTGCAGACGGAGGCCGAACTGGTCCGCAACACGATCATGAAGACTGCCTGGGAGATGGACGTGCACGGCAAGACCGCGGTCAGCGACAAGGTCGCCATGGTCAACGTCCGTGGCAACCAGCTCGCCTGCAACGCGGCCGACCGGGCGATGCAGATCCACGGCGGTGTCGGCTACAGCAGGCACTACCCGTTCGAGCACATCTACCGCCACCACCGGCGCTACCGGATCACCGAGGGCTCCGACGAGCTGCAGTACCGCCGGATCGCTGCGGGCATGTGGGACTTCGGTTCGGCGCGCAGTCGATCAGGTAGCTGAGCGGCGGTCGCCGTACACACCGTGAAGGGCCAGCTCCAGGAGCATCTCGCGTACGCCGGGGGCCGCCAGCGCGCGCTCGGGCCACGACGCCACGGAGAACACTGTGCCGAGGCAGGCCTGTGTGGTGGCGGCGACCGTCCCGGGGGAGAGATCGGGGAAGCAGCTGGCGAACAGCGCCTCCCAGCTGCGGGTGTACTGCCCGCGCCGGCCGGCGAAGGACTTCGACCACGGGTCGGCCAGCGAGCGGACCTCGCGCTGGTAGAGCGTGACCAGCTGGCGGTTGGCGAGGGCGAAGTCGATGTGGTGGCGCAGTGCGCGCCGCAGCTCGGCGTCCGGGTCCTCGCCGGTGGGGCGGGTCGCGGCCAGGAGCTCGTCCATGGCCTCGTTGAGCAAGGTCGCCAGGATCTCGTCCTTGCCGGAGAAGTGCCGGTAGATCGACGGCCCGCTCAGGCCGGCACGGGTGCCGAGCTCGTCGACACCGACCCCATGGAAGCCCTTCTCATGGAAGGCCGTTGCGGCTGCATCGAGAATTCGTCTGTGGCGACCCACGGCGGCACCGTAGCATGGGGTGCTAACGATCGTTCTCAGGGCTCGTGGTCGTCGCAATGCATTCTCACGGGGCGAGAGGGAGACTGATGGAGTCGTCATCCGCGGCCGCAGCGCGACGCCGTGCCGATCTGATCAGCCAGGGGCAATCGGCGTACTCCGCTGCCATCCGGTTGGTCGAGTCGCTGCCGTCGACCTCGCTCGACGCCGACGAGCTGGACGACCTGGAGCAGGTTCCGTCGGCCGAGCTGCGCACGTTGGACGGGCAGCTGACGATCCTGGCGGGGATGATGCGCGAGCGTCTCAGTGACCCCGGGCACGAGCTCGGGAGAGAACGGGTGGTCGAGTTGAGCGAGACGTTGCACGCCGTGCACCAGGTCCGGTTCTCCATCCACGACCTCCTGGGCCACGAGCGACTGCGCCGGATGGACCAGCTGGACCGTGAGCTGGCACGTCTGCGCCGGATCACCGACCAGGACGAGCTGCTCGAGAAGGTCTGTGAGTCGGCCGCCGCGGGCGGTGGCTTCGACAGGCTGATGCTGTCCCGCGTCGAGGACGACACCTGGCGGCCGTGGCGCAGCTACTCGGCGCACGTGGGGCCCGACGAGCGCGCCTTCGTCGACTGGATCCGTGAGGTCCCCAAGATTCGTCTGTCGCACATGTTGCTCGAGAGTGAGGTGGTCCGGCGGCGCGAGCCGGGGCTGGTCGCGGACGCCAGCACCGACAGTCGCGTCTACCAGCCCCTGGCGACGGCGGCCGCGCAGACGTCGTACGTCGTTGCGCCGTTGATCGCTGGCGACCGCGTGATCGGCCTGCTGCACGCCGACCTTCGCGGCCACGACGTCGTGGAGCTGGACCGGGACATCCTCTGGTTCTACGCGGTCGGGTTCGCGCAGATCTTCGAGCGGGCGGTCCTGCTCGGCCGGCTGCGCGACCAGCGGGCTGAAGTGATGCGGGTGATGCAGACGGTCGAGGCAGTCCTCGACGACCTGGCCACCAGCGAGATCGACCTGGCCACCAGGGAGGAGACGACCGCGCTCGCCGTGAGCCGACCGCTGCGACCGGTCGTGAGTGACCGCCAGGCGGTCCTCGAGGGGCTCCTCACCAGCCGCGAGCTGGAGGTCCTGACCCTGATGGCCACGGGTGCCACCAACGAGCGGATCGCCCAGCGCCTGGTGATCGCCGTCGGCACTGTGAAGTCCCACGTCAAGCAGATCCTGCGCAAGCTGCGCGTGGAGAACCGGGCCGAGGCCATCTCCCAGTACCTCCGGTTGACGATCGGTGCGCGGGAGGACTGACGCTCCACCCCGCCGGTTGGCCACCCATTGCCTATTCGGTCTGACCATTGTAATCTCAGGACCACTGCAGGTGGACTGCGTCCGAGTGGTCCCCGCGCCTGATGACATCGGTTCCGATCAGGAGGAATCCATGGCCTTCGCCACGGTGCACGACCGCTACACCGACGAACAGATCGCCCGCTTCCACGAGCAGGGGCTCTGGACCGACGAGACGCTCTTCGCGATGATCGAGAAGCAGGCCGACCGGCAACCCGACAAGGTCTTCGGCACCGACTCGACGACCGAGATCACCTACGGCCAGCTCCGCGAGCGGGTCCTCGCCCTGTCGGTGGGCCTGCGACGCCGTGGCATCGGTCCGGGCGACCGGGTGGCCGTCCAGCTGCCGAGCTGGACCGAGTTCTTCGTGATCAGTGCCGCGATCGCCCGGATCGGTGCGGTCATCGTCCCGATCATGCCGATCTACCGTCGCGAGGAGGTCGGCTTCATCCTCGAGACCGCGAACGTAAAGGCCGCCTTCACCGCGTCGACGTACCGCGGCTTCGACCACGCGCGGATGTTCGCGGACCTGCGCGCCGACTGGCCGCTCCTCGAGACCATCGTCGTGGTGCGCCGCGAGGGAGACCTGGTCAGTGGCGCCGTGGACTTCGAGGACCTGCTGGTCGACCTGTCCCGCGAGGAGGCGGACGCCGAGATCGGCACGGGTGTCGGCCCCGACGAGCCGTTCGTGGTGGTGTTCAGCTCGGGCACCACGTCGCGACCGAAGGGCTGCCTGCACACCTTCAACACGATGGCCTGCGGCGCCCGCCTGCTCGGCAGGGGCTGGAACTACACCGAGGCCGACGTGCAGTTCGGCCCGTCGCCCGTCACCCACACCACCGGGCTGGTCACCAGCTATCTCCTGCCCCTCGCCCACGGTGCGGCCAGCCACCTGATGGACCGCTGGGAGCCCAAGGAGGGCCTCGAGCGGATCGCGAAGTTCAAGTGCACCGCCTGCGTGAGTGCGACGACCTTCCTGCAGATGCTGCTGGACGTCTACGACCCCGAGGTGCACGACGCCAGCAGCATGCGGTTCTGGACCTCGGCCGGTGCGCCCATCCCGGGCAGCTTCGTGGAGGCCGGCCGTGCGGCGATCCCCAACATGGCCGTCCTCAGTCTCTACGGTCGCACCGAGAACATCACCACCACGATGTGCACCCTCGACGACGATCCCTCCAGGTCGGTCACGTCCGACGGCCAGGCGCTGCCCCTGCAGGAGGTCGCCATCGTCGACGAGGCCGGCAACGAGGTCCCGCGCGGCGAAGAGGGCGACATCGCCTACCGCGGCGCGATGAACTGCCTCGAGTACATCGGCCAGCCCGACGAGACCGCCGCCAACTACACGCCGTCCGGCTTCCACAGGTCCGGCGACCTCGGACGGATGGACGCGGACGGCTACGTGCGCGTCACCGGCCGCCTCAAGGACATCGTGATCCGCGGCGGCATGAACATCAGCGTCCGTGCCGTGGAGGACGCCCTCGCCTCCAGGCCGGACGTCAGCCAGGTCGCGCTGGTCGCGATGCCCGACGCCTACCTCGGTGAGAAGGTCTGCTGCTACCTGGTGATGCACGAGGGCCAGCCGGAGCTCACCCTCGAGGAGATGCGGGACTTCCTCCTCGGCGAGGGCATGGCCATCCAGAAGGTGCCCGAGCGGCTCGAGATCGTCGACGCGCTGCCCACCACCGCGACGGGCAAGATCCAGAAGCACGTCCTGCGCGCCGACATCGCGGCCAAGCTCGAGGCCGGTGGAATGGCAGCGCCGAGGCACGCCACGTCTGTATCTGCACAGCAGGCCGAGGCGGTCTGATGGAGATCGTCGACACCCCGGAGGAGGCGGAGTACCGGCAACGGGTCCGGGCCTTCCTCGACGAGGCCCTGCCGAAGCTTGCCTGGCCCGAGCCCAGCGACCTGGTCGAGAAGGTGCCGTTCTGGCAGCAGTGGCAGCGGTTGCTGCACGACGCCGGCCTGGCCGGCATCACCTGGCCGACGCAGTACGGCGGGCAGGGGCTCGGCGAGCAGCTGCGCGCCATCTTCTCCGAGGAGTGCGACCGGGCGGGGGCGCCCGAACGACTCAACATCATCGGCGAGGACTTCTGCGGTCCGACCATCGCGCACTTCGGCACGGATGCCCAGAAGGAGCGACTGCTCGAGCCGATCCTGACCGGCGAGGACGTGTGGTGCCAGCTCTTCTCCGAGCCCGATGCCGGCTCCGACCTGGCCAGCCTGCGCACCAAGGCGGTCAAGGTCGAGGGTGGCTGGCGGATCAACGGGCAGAAGATCTGGACCAGTCGGGCCCAGATCGCCGCCCACGCGATCCTGCTCGCGCGCACCGGCGGCAACGACCCCGACAAGCAGCGGCACAAGGGCATCACGTTCTTCCTGCTCCCGATGGACTCCGACGGCATCACGGTGCGCCCGCTGCGGCACATGCTCGGTGAGGCCGAGTTCAACGAGGTGTTCCTCGACGACGTCTTCGTCCCCGACGACCTGGTGGTCGGTGAGGTCGACGGTGGCTGGAAGGTCACCATGGGCACGCTCGCCTTCGAACGGGTCGCGATCGCCACCGGACGGGTGAACACCACCAAGGCCGTCGCCGACATCATCGACGACGTCCGCCATCTGCGCGACGCGGTCGGGGAGCCACTGGGTGCCGACCCCGAGGTTCGGCAGAAGGTCGCCGACCTGTGGTCCCGGGCGATGATCCACAAGGCGATCGGCCAGCGCGTGATCACCGGCGCCGACACGGGTGCGCCTCCCGGGCCGGTCACCTCGATCGGCAAGCTCTACTTCTGCCCCCTGGTCGAGGACCTTGCCGACTTCCGGCTCTCCCTGGCGCCGATGGGCGGCCAGTTCGACCTCCATGACGAGGCCGCCACCGGCCTCGACGACGTCCGGGCCTGGCTCCGACTCGCCAACCAGTCGCGCGGCACGGCAATTGCCGGTGGCTCGACGTACATCCAGCGCAACATCGCGGCCGAGCGCATCCTCGGCATGCCCCGCTCCTGAGGAGACCCCGATGACCTACGTGTGGCAGCCGGACGACGACTACCTGACGAACTCCAACGTGGCCCGACTGATGCGCCGCCTCGACGTCACGAGCGCCGATGAGCTCCGCGCCGTGTCGGTCGCCGACATCGGTGCGTTCTGGGGCACCGTGGTCGAGGACCTCGAGATCCCGTTCCACACGCCGTACTCGCAGGTCGTCGACCTGAGCCGCGGAGTCAAGTGGCCCGAGTGGTTCGTCGACGGCGGCCTCAACGCCGTCGACGCGTGCCTCGGCAAGTGGGTCACGCGCACGCCCGAGGCGCCCGCCGTCGTGCACGAGGCCGAGGACGGAACCGTGCACACCCTCAGCTACGCCGAGCTGGCCGACCGGGTGGCCCGGGTGCGCGGCGGGCTCCGGTCGCTGGGCGTCGGCAAGGGCGACGCCGTCGCGATCTACCTCCCCATGACTCCCGAGGCCGTGGTGGCGACGTACGCCGTCGCGAGCCTCGGGGCTCTACTCGTGCCGCTGTTCTCCGGGTTCGCCGCCCCGGCGATCGCGAGCCGGATCCAGGACGCCGCCGCCAAGGCGGTGATCACCGCCGACGGCACCATCCGCCGCCGCAAGGTCGCCTCGATGCTGCCGCAGCTGCGCACCGCGATGGAGAGCTGCCCGAGCGTCGAGCACGTGGTGGTCGTGGACAACCTCGGGTCCGGCCTCGAGCTGCGCGCCGGCGAGGTGGCCTGGAGCGACCTGGTCGCCGGTGAACCCGACGACGCCGTCGAGCCGACCGCGGCCGGTGACGTGCTGCTGCTGGCCTACACCTCGGGCACGACCGGCAAGCCCAAGGGCGCGGTGCACACGCACGCCGGCTTCGTCGCGAAGACCGCCTCGGAGGTGTCCTACGGATTCGAGATGGGGCCGGGGCGCACCTTCTGCTGGATCACCGACATGGGCTGGATCATGGGCCCGCTCTCGATCTTCGGCACCCACGGCACCGGTGGCACGCTGCTGCTCTACGAAGGCTCGCCGGACGTGCCCGACACCGGCCGGCTCTGGGAGCTCGTCGAGAGGCACGGGGTCTCGATGCTCGGGGTCAGCCCGACCCTGATCCGCACCCTGCGCGCGGCCGGCGGCGTACCCGACCGCGACCTCGCCAGCGTCCGGGTGCTGGGCTCCACCGGCGAGCCGTGGGACCCGGAGTCCTACGAGTGGCTGGCCCGCGACGTCTTCGGCAGCCGGGTCCCGATCATCAACTTCTCCGGGGGCACCGAGGTCGGCGGCTCGTTCCTCTGCCCCTACCCGGTCGAGGAGATCCGCAGCTGCTCCCTCGGCGGTCCGGCCCTGGGCATGGACGTCGACGTGGTCGACGACGACGCGCAGCCGGTGCGGGGACAGATCGGGGAACTGGTCTGCCGACAGCCGTGGCCGTCGATGACCCGTGGGATCTGGAACGACACTCCCGAGGGGGAGCGCTACCACGAGGCCTACTGGTCCACCTTCGAGAACCTGTGGCGGCACGGGGACTTCGCGCTCGTCGACGACGACGGCAGCTGGTTCATCCTGGGTCGTAGCGACGACGTGATGAACGTGGCCGGCAAGCGCGTCGCGCCGGCCGAGATCGAGTCGGTCGTCGCGGTCGACGCGGCGATCGCCGAGTCCGCGGTGGTCGGCATCCCCGATGCGACCAAGGGTGAGGCCGTCTGGGTCTTCTACGTCGCCAAGGGTGACGTCGCGCAGGACGACGCCGAGGTCGCCGCGCGCGTACGTGGTCTCGTGGCCGACGGCGTCGGCAAGCCGTTCGCTCCGAGCCAGGTCGTGCGCGTCGAACGGCTGCCCAAGACCCGGTCTGCCAAGATCCTGCGGCGAGCGATCCGGGCAGCCGTGATGGACACCGACCCCGGGGACCTCTCGGGAGCCGAGAACCCCCAGGCCGTCGACGAGATCCGCGAGCTGGTCAAGGACCTGCGGTGAGGCCCGCAGCCCGGGCTCAGATCTCGGCGACCTCGATGGCGGTGCGCTCCTCGACTTCGAGCACCGCTTCGGCGTACGTGTGGACGTGGCGCTGCATGCGTCGTACGGCGGCGTTGGGGTCCTGGGCGCGGATCGCGTCGGTGATGCTCTTGTGGGCCTTGACCGTCGTCTTGCGCACGGCGTCGTCGATGAAGCCCTTGTTGTCGGTGGATTCGTAGATGGCGCGCGAGAGGGCCAGCATGAAGCCGTTGAGCAGGTCGTTGTGCGACGCGACCGCGACCGCCACGTGCCACTCGACGTTGGCGGTCAGGAACTCCGAGAGCGGCCCCGCGTTGGCGATCGCCTCGTTGGCCCGCTCGAGGCGCTCGAGGTCGGCGGCCGTGCGGTACTGCGCGGCGAGCCGGGCACAGGCCGGCTCGACGGCCTCGCGGGTCTCGAGCAGCGCATCCATGCGGATCTGCCGGCCGCGGATCATGAGGTTCACCGAGCTGGCGATCGACTCCTCGCCCGGGGTCTGCACGAACGCGCCACCGGCCCGGCCAGTGCGGATCTGCACGAGTCCCTGCACCTCGAGGATGCGCAGCGCCTCGCGCACCGTGGTGCGGCTCATCCGGGTCTGTGCGACGAGCTCGCGCTCGGGCGGAAGCGCCGTGCCCTCGGGGAAGTCGCCGCGCAGGATGCGCTCCCTCAGGTCGTCGGCCAGCACGTCGGAGGCCTTCGGGACCTGCATCGGGGTGAGCTGTACCGGACGCCGTATGCCTTGGGGCCCGGCCTCTGTGGATTCAGTCATCGCCCACCGCTTCTTGAGAAGTTCCATCGTTCGATTGGTCATACCCAAAGTAACAGTCGTCGGCCGCCTGACTACGCATCGACCGGCGAACGACTGGACAAACACACACCCTGAGGAGAGCCATGCAGTGGAAGCTGTCTGAGGAGCAGGACGCCTACCGAGAGGCACTGTCCGGCTGGCTGGCCGACGTCGCGGGACCGGAGCAGGTCCGAGCCTGGCTCGAGGCCGATGACGAGCGCGGGGATCACGGGCCCTTCGAGCAGAGGTGGAACGAGGGCGGCATGGCAGGTGTCGGCATCGCCGAGTCCCTGGGCGGCCAGGGTGGAGGCGTCGTCGAGCTCGCCCTGACCGCCGAGGAGCTTGCCCGGGCCGGGGTCCCGAGCTCGGCGTGGCTGGCCACCGTGCTCGCCGTACCGCTGCTGGAGCGCCACCCCGACCTGGTCAAGGCGGCGGTCGCCGGCTCGCCGGTCGCCCTGCTGGTCCCGTCGGGGCACCTTCCCGACGCGAGTCCGACGGTGTCGATGGGCGCCGACGGGAGGCTGAGCGGACACGTGCTGCAGGTCCTCGCGGCCGATCGTGCCGAGACGCTCCTGGTGCCGGTCGAGTCGTCGGCAGGCCCCCAGCTGCGGATCGTCTCCGCCGGCGCAGCGGGACTCACGATCACGCCGCGTCGCCTGCTGGATCGCACCCGCACCCTGGCCGACGTACGACTCAACGGCGTTGTGTCCGAAGCGGTCGACGGGGATCCGGTGGTCGGACTGGCCAGGGTCGTCGACCTCGCCGGCCTGCTCGTCGCGGCCGATGCACTGGGGACGATGCAGCGGATGCTGGACCTCGCCGTGGAGTACAGCCTCCAGCGCCGCCAGTTCGGCGTGCCGATCGGCTCCTTCCAGGCGGTCAAGCACGCCGCCGCCTCGATCCTGGTCGACCTCGAGGCCGGCCGCTCCGGGGTCTACCTCGCCGCAGCCTCGCTGGAGATCGACGACGCGGAGGCTCCGTTGCGTGCGGCAGCCGTCAAGGCGCAGGTCACCGCGGCGGCCTCCCGGGCGGCAGACACCGCACTCACCATGCACGGTGCGATCGGCTACACGTGGGAACACGACCTGCACCTGTTCTACAAGCGCGCGCGGCTGGACGAGCAGCTGTTCGGGGCTCCGAAGGAGTGGAACGAACGGCTTGCCGATCGACTCCAGCTCGTATAGTTTTTGGTCTTACCTTTTGTTATAGTCACTCCATTAGTTGGTTCGGGAACATCTCGGGCCGCACCGACGAGACCAAGGACGGGCACCGTGGACTTCGAGCTCTCCGAGGACCAGCAGACGATCCGCAAGGCGGTCGCCGAGCTCTCCGCCAAGTTCGACGACCAGTACTGGATGGAGAAGGACGAGGCGCACGAGTTCCCGTCCGAGTTCTACCAGGCCTTCGCGGACGGCGGCTGGCTCGGCATCACCACCCCGGAGGAGTACGGCGGCCACGGCTTCGGCATCACCGAGGCCTCGCTGCTCCTCGAGGAAGTCGCCGCCTCCGGCGCCGGAATGAACGGCGCCAGCTCCATGCACCTGTCGATCTTCGGCATGCACCCGGTGATCGTGCACGGCTCGGAGGAGATGAAGAAGGAGAACCTCCCGCGCATCGTCAACGGCGACCTGCACGTCTGCTTCGGCGTCACAGAGCCGGGCGCCGGCCTCGACACGACGCGGATCACCACCTTCGCCAAGCGCGACGGCTCCGACTACGTGGTCAACGGCAAGAAGGTCTGGATCTCCAAGGCGATGGAGTCGGAGAAGATCCTGCTGCTGACCCGGTCCGCGAAGTACGAGGACTCCCCGAAGAAGACCGATGGGCTCACCCTCTTCTTCACCGACCTCGACCGCGCCCATGTCGACATCCGGCCGATCCGCAAGATGGGCCGCAACGCGGTCACCTCCAACGAGCTCTTCATCGACGACCTTCGGATCCCCGAGGAGCACCGCATCGGCGAGGAGGGCCAGGGGTTCAAGTACATCCTCGACGGGCTCAACCCCGAGCGCTGCCTGGTCGCCGCCGAGGCTCTTGGCATCGGCCGTGCGGCGCTCAAGCGTGCCGTGCGCTACGGCAACGAGCGGGAGGTCTTCGGCCGTCCGATCGGGATGAACCAGGGCATCCAGTTCCCGCTCGCCGACTCGCTCGCGCGCCTCGACGCCGCCGAGCTGATCCTGCGCAAGGCCACCTGGATGTACGACAAGGGCCTGCCCTGCGGCCGTGAGGCCAACACGGCCAAGTACCTCTGCGCAGATGCCGGCTTCCAGGCCGCCGACCGGGCCCTGCAGACCCACGGAGGCATGGGCTACTCCGAGGAGTACCACGTCGCGCGCTACTTCCGGGAGGCACGCTTGACCAAGATCGCCCCCCTGAGCCAGGAGATGGTTCTCAACTACCTGGGGTCCCACGTGCTGGGCCTGCCGAGGAGCTACTGATGTTCTCACTGCAAGGACGCTCCGCACTGCTCACCGGAGCCGGCAACGGCATCGGTGCCGCAGTCGCCCGGGCGTACGCCGCCGCCGGCGCCGCCGTCCTGGTGACCGACCTCGACGGGTCCGCGGCCGAGGCCGTGGCCAAGGAGATCACCGAGTCCGGTGGCCGGGCCGAGTCGTTCGCCCTCGACGTACGTGACGCCGAAGCGGCAGCCGAAGCCGCCCGACGCGCCGCAGCGCTGACCGACGGCGTCCTCCACATCCTGCTCAACAACGCCGGGGCCATCTCTCCCGCGATGTTCCACAAGATGACACCGGAGCAATTCCGCTTCGTGCTCGACGTCCACGTCGGTGGCGCGTTCACCGTCAGCCAGGCCGCCGCGCCGTTGCTGGCCGAGGACGGCACCGGCCGCATCATCAACGTCACGTCCGCGGCCGGGCTGGTCGGCACCATCGGACAGGTCAACTACAGCGCCGCGAAGTCCGCGATCATCGGGATCACCAAGTCCCTGGCAAAGGAGCTCGCGAAGCGCAGCATCACCGTCAACGCGCTGGCCCCGCTGGCCGCGACCGCGATGACCGAGAACATCCGGTCCAACGAGAAGCTCGCGGCGATGACCCTGGCCCGGATTCCGCTCGCTCGCTGGGCCACCCCCGACGAGATCGCCGGGGCGTTCGTCTTCTTCGCCTCCGACGCCGCGGGATACATCACCGGCCAGGTGCTCCCCGTCGACGGCGGGACGGTGATCTAGCCATGACTCCTCGGCTCTGGCCTGCTGCACGGCGTTCGCCGGGCACCTGGACTGCGTTCTCATCAGTCGCCGGGACTCCGTCCCGTCTCCCTCTTCCGCCTTGCCAGGCACTCCGGCGAACGTCGCTCGCCACGACCAGCTCCAAGGAGGCATGACTTATGAGCTTCGCAGGCACCGGGCGCGACGCCTGGATCGTCGAGGCGCTTCGTACGCCGATGGGCAAGGCCCACCCCGACAAGGGCTGGTTCCGCGACACCCACCCCAACGTGATGCTGGGTGCGGTCTACACCGCGCTGCTGGAGGCAACCGGCGTACCCGCCGACCAGGTCGAGGACCTCGTGGTCGGCTGCACCGCTCCCTTCGGTGAGCAGTCTCGCAACGTGGCCCGCAACGCCTGGCTGCAGGCCGGCTACCCGGCCGAGATCCCGGCAACCGTGCTGGACCGACGGTGCGGGTCGGCGCAGACCGCCGTGGAGATGGCCGCCGCCCTGATCGCCTCGGGCACCCACGACGTCGTGCTCGCCGGGGGCGTCGAGAACATGGGCCGCATCCCGATGGACGCGGTCGCCCGGATCGAGGAGCTGTACGGCGCCGCGTGGCCCGCCGAGCTGCGCGAGCTCTACGACTTCCCGTCGATGGGCGAGGCCGCCGAACGGATCGCCGACCAGTGGGACATCTCCCGCCAGGAGATCGACGAGTTCGCGGTGCGCTCCCACGCGCTGGCTGCCGCAGCCCACGAGGCCGGACGCTTCGCGCGCGAGATCATCCCGATGCAGCTGGACGGCGAGACCCGCACCGGCGACCAGTCGGTACGGCCGGGCACCAGCGTGGAGTCGCTGGCCGGGCTGAAGACGATCTTCCGCCCTGACGGCGGCAAGGTCACCGCGGGCAGCTCGTCGCCGTTGACCGACGGGGCTGCCGGCCTCCTGCTCGCCTCCGACGAGGCCGTGCAGCGCCACGGGTTCACCAAGCGGGCCCGGGTCCTCGACCAGACCACCGTCGGCGTCGACCCGGCCCTCATGCTCACCGGCCCGATCCCGGCCACCCGCAAGCTGCTCGAGCGCAACGCGATGGCGATGGGCGACATCGACCTCGTCGAGATCAACGAGGCGTTCAGCCCCGTCGTACTCGCCTGGGAGCGCGAGCTGAAGCCGGACATGGACCGGGTCAACGTCAACGGCGGAGCCATCGCCCTCGGCCACCCCGTCGGCGCCTCGGGTTCCCGGCTCTTCGCCACGCTCCTCGCGGAGATGGAGCGGCGCGACGTCGAGATCGGCCTGGTCACCATGTGCTGCGGTGGCGGACTCGGCACGGCGACCCTCGTCCAGCGGGTCTGAGGGCGACGGCCATGCTCGACGTCGGAGCCTTCCTGCACCCCGGGGACGGGGTCTGGTGGGGACAGGGGAGCGCGGAGCCCGAGCAGCTGGTCAACCAGGTGCTCGACGCGGTCGACGAGGTCGGCCCGATCCGGGCGTTCTCGGGCCTCACCTGGAACGCGCGCCTCTCGGGTGACCTGCCCGAGCTGCTCACCGTCATCTCCTACGGGGGACTGGGCCAGCTCCGTCGGCTCAGCCGCAACGGCCTGCTCGACGTCGTGCCCTGTCACTACTCAGCGCTGCCGAGGATGTTCGCCAAGGGCCAGCTTCCCTGTGACGTGGGGTTGATGCAGGTCTCGCCGCCCGACAGCGACGGCCTCGTGACGCTGGGTATCGGAGTCGAGTACGTCGCCGACGCGATCCCGCACACCCGCACGCTGATCGCCGAGATCAACCAGCAGATGCCCGCCACCGTCGGTGGGCCGAAGCTGCCGCTCTCCGCGTTCGCCGCGATCATCGAGACGGACCGTCCCCTGGTCGAGTCGCCGAAGCGCGAACCCGACGAGGTCGAGCTCGGCATCGCCAAGAACGTCGCCTCGATCATCGACGACGGCGACACGATCCAGATCGGCGTGGGATCACTGCCCGAGGCGGTCCTCGACGCCCTGGCCGGTCACGCCGACCTCGGCTTCCACAGCGGGATGACCGCCGACGGCGTGTTCACCCTCGTGGAGAAGGGCGTGATCACCGGTGCCCGCAAGGAGATCGACGCGGGCCTGGTGATCACCGGCGCCGCATTCGGCACCCGCGACTACTACGACCGGTTGCATGAGTTCCCGGTCGAGTTCCGGCCGGCGAGCTACACGCACGCGCCGGGAGTGCTGTCCCAGCTCCGGTCGCTGGTCTCCATCAACTCGGCCATCGAGGTGGACCTGCTCGGCCAGGTCGGGGCCGAGCTCGCCCGCGGGGTGCACATCGGGGCCGTCGGCGGACAGGTCGACTTCAGTCGCGCGGCCGCCCTCACCGGGTCCCGCTCCATCATCGCGCTCCGCTCGACCAACGGGTCGGGGGAGCAGCGGCAGTCCACGATCGTCCCCTCGCTCCACGGCGGCGTCGTCACCACGTCGCGCGTCGACGTCGACGCCGTCGTCACCGAGCACGGAGTCGCCATGCTCACCGGCTGCACGGTGGCCGAACGAGCGCTGCGCCTGATCGAGGTGGCCGCGCCAGAACACCGCGAGGAGCTCGAACGGGCCCTCGCAGACCAGGAGTACTGAGCCATGACCCAAGACCTGACCAACACCGGGTTCCCGAACAGCACCGACCAGGAGACCCGCCGGGTCCACGTTCGCGAGGTCGGTCCGCGCGACGGGTTCCAGAACGAACCCGAGACGATCTCCACCGACGACAAGGTGCGGCTGATCAACTCGCTGGGCCGGGCCGGCTTCAAGCGGATCGAGGTGGCCAGCTTCGTCCGGCCCGACGTGATCCCGCAGCTCTCCGACGGGGTCGAGGTGCTGCACCGGATCGACGTACCCGCCGACGTCGAGCGCATGGTCCTGATCCCCAACAGCAAGGGGCTCGACAACGCGCTCAAGGAGCGGGCGTACTTCGAGGACGCGACGCTGTTCGTCAGCGCCAGCCAGACCCACAACAAGCGCAACATCAACCGCACCGTCGAGGAGACGATGGCCGACGTGGCGGTGATGGGACCGCGCATCGTCGCCGAGGACCTCAAGTTCTGTGCCGTGATCGCCACCTCGTTCGGCTGCCCCTTCGAGGGCAAGGTCGAGATGGACCGCGTGCTCGACCTGGCCGAGCAGTTCGCCGAGGCGGGCGCCACCGAGATCGGCTTCGGCGACACGACCGGCATGTGCAACCCGGCGTACTCCTCGCGCTTCTTCGCCGCGGCCGTGCAGCGACTTCCCGGCATCGAGGTGACCGCGCACTTCCACAACACCCGCGGCCAGGGCCTGGCCAACGCGTACGCCGCACTCGAGGCCGGCTGCACCAGTTTCGAGTCCAGCTTCGGCGAGCTCGGCGGCTGCCCGGTGCCGGCCGGTTCGACCGGCAACATCGCCACCGAGGACCTCGTCTCGATGTTCCACGAGATGGGCGTCGACACCGGCCTCGACCTCGGGCGCATCATCGAATCAGCACGCGAGGCCCAGTCGGTCCTCGGCCGCAAGCTGACCAGCCACTCGATCATCGCGGGACCGGTCCTCTGGTCCCAGGCCGTCTGATCCCCACCCTCTGACAATCACCGCAGCAACCCAAGGAGAGACATGAGCAACCGCGTCGCACTGGTCACCGGAGGTGCCCAGGGAATCGGCAAGGGCATCGCCACCACCCTCGGACGGGACGGCTTCCGGGTCGTCGTCGCCGACATGAACCTGCCGGTCGCGGAGGAGACCGCCAAGGAGATCTCCGCCGCCGGTGGTGAGGCGATCGCCGTCGAGATCAACGTGACCTCGCTGGACTCGGTGAAGGCCGCGGTGGCCACGGTCGAGGCCGAGCTCGGCCCGATCGAGGTCGTGGTCAACAACGCCGGCTGGGACGACTTCATGCCGTTCGTGAAGACCGACGAGGAGTTCTGGGACAAGATCCTCGACATCAACTACAAGGGTGCGCTGCGCGTCATCCACACCGTCGTGCCCGGCATGATGGAGCGCGGCTTCGGTCGCGTCATCAACATCGGCTCCGACGCCGGCCGAGTGGGCTCGTCAATGGAGGCGGTCTACTCCGGCGCCAAGGGCGGAATCATCGCCTTCACCAAGACCCTGGCCCGCGAGGTCGCCCGCAAGGGCGTCACCGCCAACACGGTGTGCCCCGGCCCGACCGACACCCCGGCGCTGCGCAAGTTTGCGGACGGCGCGGGCGGTGGCGACGCAGAGAAGGTGATCGCGGGGATGACCGGCGCGGTCCCGATGAAGCGACTCGGCACCCCCGAGGACATCGGCCCTGCCGTCTCGTTCTTCGCCTCCGACGGCGCTGGCTTCGTCACCGGCCAGACCCTGTCGGTCAGCGGTGGCCTGACGATGGCCTGAGGACGTCGTGACGACGGGAACCGCCCTGACGGAATCCGCCGGGATCGCCCCGGACCAGCTCGCAGAGGCGATGCGCGCCTCCGGAGCGGCCGCGCCGCAGGCGGTCCTTCGGCGGGTCGAGGCGCGCCCCATCGGCAATGGCCTGATGGCCGACACCCTCCTTCTCGCCCTCGAGTGGCGGGAGGGTGCCGGCCCTGCCTCTGCGGTGGCCAAGGTGCCGTCGACCGACGAGGCGGCGGCTCGCACCGCTGCCTCCCTCGGTGCCTATGAGCGGGAGGCAAGCTTCTATCTCGAGTTCGTCGGCGAGAGCGACATCGACGTCCCGGCGCTACTGGGCGTGATCGAGTCCTCCACGGGCGCGCCCACCCTGCTCCTCGAGGACCTCTCCGCCCTGTCGGCGCGCGACCAGCTCGAGCCGGTCGGACTCGACGTCCTCGAGCAGATGCGTGCCCAGCTGGCCGCACTCCAGGCGCCGTTCTGGGGGAGTGCCCGGCTGGCCGAGACGCCGTGGCTGCACCGACGCCTCGGTGTTCCCATCCCGGGGATCGTGGAGCGGATGCAGGGCTCCTGGGCGAAGGCGAGGGACTACCTCGCCGACGGGTACGACGACGAGGAGCGGGCGCAGATCGACCGCTTCGTCGCCGGCGCCGGTGGTTGGGCCGAACGGGTCGGCGGCCCGGTCAGCCTGGTGCACCACGACTACCGCATCGACAACATGCTCTTCGGCCCGGACCGCGTGGTGGTGCTCGACTGGCAGACGGTCGGTTGGGGAGCTCCGATGTTCGACCTGGCCTATGCCATGGCCACCTCGCTCACACCGGACACCCGGGCGCAGGTCGAGCGGGACGTCGTACGCACCCATGTCGCCGACCTGTTCGCGCGTGGTGTGGAGTTCGATGAGGACGAGGCGTGGCGGGCCTATCGCGAGGCGTCGTTCGCGACGCTGTTGATGCTCGTGCCCCCCACCGGCAGCGTCAAGCGGACCGAACGCGGTGACCAGGTCTTCCGCGACCTGCTGCGGCGCGGCGCGCGGATCGCGCTCGACCTCGGTGCCGACGAGTTCCTCGGCTGAGGTTCACCCGCCGAGAAGGTCCGTCACGGACCCGTCGCCGGGCCTGACGTGCCCGCCCATGAGCTCGTGGGCGTGGGCCGTGTCCTGCGCCGCAATCGCCTCCGTGATGGCCAGGTGGGCCTGCCACGACTGCTCGCGGGCCTCGTGCCGGTGGAAGCGGCTGGCCTGTGTTCCGGTGATCATGGCCTGTCGGCTGGCGTGCATGAGGGCCGACAGCAAGGGGTTGTGGCTCGCGGTCGCCACCGCCACGTGCCAGGCGCTGCTGGCCTCCAGGTAGCGCTCGACATGGTCGAGGTCAGCCTCCATCGCGCTGTTGTGGTGTCGCATCTCGTCGAGCTCGGAATCGGAGCGCCGTTCTGCGGCCATGGCGGCGCACCAGGGCTCGACGACCTCCCGGGTCTCGACCAGGGTCCGGGTGTCGGAATCCCAGCCCTGTGCCTGGACGTAGAGGTCGATGGAACCGACCAGGTCCTTGGTTGTCGGCCTCGAGACGATGGAGCCGCCGGTGCGACCGGGCCGGGTGATCAGCAGGCCCTGCTGCTTGAGCACGCCGAGTGCCTCGCGCACGGTGGCGCGGCTCAGCTGGCTCTGCTCGACCAGCGTCCGCTCCGGAGGCAGCGCCTCGCCGGTCGGGAACTCGCCGCTGAAGATCTTCTCCCGCAGCATGTCCGCGAACAGCTCGGCCGGCTTCGGCACCTTGACTGGGGTGATCAAAGGCGCACCCGTACGGCGGGGTCCGGGCGTCGTGAGGCCGGGGTCGTTGGTCAAGGGAGTCCACTTCTCGAGCGCTGTTTGTAAGAGGATGCTCGGGGACGATACCGCGCCGACGGAACCGATCCACTGGAGGTTGCTCCAGAACCATCCTTCGGTCGCCCATTGCCGAATTGGCGAACAAGTCCTATGGTCGGACCAAAGTGACGCGTGTCACAGCACGCACCACCAGTCAGGCAATCCACCGGAGGTCAGATGTCCCAGGTCACCGAACCCACGCCGGCCCGTTCCGTCGCGGGGAGTGAAGGATTCGAGCAGGTCGGCCAAGGCCTCAACGTCTATGAGTCGCCCGATGCGGTCGAAGGCGTCGTCAAGTGGCTCGAGACGCCGGAGGACGTGATCGCCTTCGCGAGCAGCGGTGACGTCAGCGATGTCGTCGTGGTGGCCCGTGGTGGCACCACGACGTTCCTGACCATGGCGCTCAACGCCGGGGTCAAGGGGGTCGTCACGCTCCAGGGTGCCCCGGAGAGCCACCTCGGCATCCTCTGTCGTGAGTACGGCATCCCCTGCATCATGTCGGTCGCCTTCGACAAGGGCGTCCGCACCGGCCGCGGCGAGGTCATCCCCGCCGACGGCGTCCGGATCCGGCTCGACGTGTCGAACCGTCCGGCTGGCCTGGTCAGCGTGGAGGTGGGCTCGCCGGTCGACGACTCGCCGCCGAGCGAGGACGCCTCGCCGGCCATGTCCCCCGAGCAGATGGCGCAGATCCAGTTGCTGCTGGAGAAGTTCACCGGTGTCGTGCCCCACGGTGTCGAGGGCGACAAGGTCATGCAAGCCGAGATGAAGACCCGAGTCCTCTACGCCGATGACGACACCATGCACCGCGACCTCACGGTCGAGGAGGTCAACGAAGCGATCCGCTACTACACCTGGAACGAGTGGGACGCGCTCGCGTCGCGCGCCACCGAGGGTGAGTCCGGACTGATCCCGCGCCAGGAGTACGAGGCGATGGGCATCATGCAGTGCTGGTTCCGGCACCCCGACTGGCTGCGTGTGATCGAGGACAAGATCGGCATCGACAAGGTGATCGAGATCGGTGCCCTAGGGCGCAACGAGATCGGCACCAAGGTCAACATGCTCCACTTGTGGGCCCTGGCCACCGCGCCCAGCTTCGGTCGGGGAATCGCGCTCGAGCTGAACCTCCACGACCTCGACTACAAGGCCGACCGCATCCGGGACTGCCTCGGCGTCGTTCGCCGCCTCTACAAGGGAATGTGGGGCGACGGCCCGATCCTCGCCTCCATGCAGGACTACCGTGCTGAGATCCTCGAGCGCTCCTGGATCGACAGGTTCGCCGAGAACCGCATCTCGCTGGAGGATCCGGAGGCGCGCAACACCTTCCAGCGCTTCAACGGATCTGCCGAGCTGATGGGCTTCCTGCTGTCCTTCGACAACCGACTGGGCGTCGGCGACCACGGTCCCTATCCGCTCGAGGACGGCGGGTTCGTCCTGGTGCGCGACGTGTTCCTGAACGAGCCGGCGTACTCCTGGTGCGACACCCATTCGGGCCTGCCCTGGTCCGTCACGATCGCGATGTTCTTCCCGCCGGACTCGGGTGTCGACGTGCAGATGATGGACCTGTCCACCGTCTTCACCACGCCGGCCAACTACCTGCCCCACGTCGAGTCCGTCGCGGTCTACGAGCGATCGACCTGGGACACCCCGATGGAGTCGGTGCGCCCGCTCGGCCTCGACGACATGGTCGCCCTGCGCACCACGTGCGAGGGCGCCTCGGCTGCGCTCTACGGCCGCATCGCCGCGATGACCCAGCGCGAGAAGATCGAGGCCGGGGCGCTGACCTACACAGCCGGGTTCGCGCTGCCGATCGTCCGAGCCGCCGGCATGTACGACGAACTCGTCGCCGACCACGGACTGCTCGAGATCCACCCCGCGGTCTCGGCCTGCTACGACACCATTGTGAGCGGTGTGGCGACCGAGATGATCCCCCGGCTGTTCCTCACCGGCTCCTGGGGCAACCCGGTGCCCGAGGACGTCGCCGACTCCATGGGCGACACCCGCGACGAGTTCGCAGTCCTGCACGCGTTGAAGGTCTGTGGTTTCGCCGACGCCGACCGGGTGGCGGACCGGACGGAACTCGATGCCGAGCGCATCGCCACGGTGCTCGCCGGCACCGACGAGGCCGGCCACACCAAGAGCCGCTCTGGCCGCATCTCCGGCCACATGCTCACGCCGGCCGGCAAGTCCCGCCACGTGCTCCTGCGAGGCGACAGCGTCGAGGCCGACGCGCTGGCCGACGTGTCAGCGGCCTATGAGGACTTCCTGGCGCCGAACCGGGTCTTCAAGCAGTTCACCACCGACGTGCAGTTGAACGGCCTCGGCGGTGATGCGCTGACTGGGCGCCTCGACGCGATCCATGAGGACGTGGTTCGGGTGCTGGCGCGGGCCTCGGAGTCCGGTCTGTCCTGGTTCGCCACCTACGAGCGCCGCTTCTCCGAGGCGCTCGAACGGCTCCGCGGCGGAGACAGCAGTGCCCTCGCCCGTCCGATGAGCAACAGCTATCACGACGTGTGGATGGAACTGCACGAAGACCTGCTCGCCACGCTCGGTCGTGAGCGCGCGGACGAGGACGAGTAGCTGTCGCCGCGGCCCTCGACGAGGGTCGGCACCGGGTCGCCGGTGCCGACCCTGTCTGGTCGCGTTCAGTCCTCCACGAGGCTGAGTGCGCCGGACGGGCAGCTGGTCACCGCGCGCTGGATCAGCGCGGCCTCGTCTCCCGCGACGTCTGCGCGCAGTACGTCGAGGTCGCCGTCGTCATTGATCTCGAAGTGGTCGGGGGAGATGGACTCGCACACGCCGAGTGAGGCGCACTTCTCGCGGTCGATGCTGATCTTCATGGTGCTCCTCCTGGCGGGGCCGAGGGGTTCGGGAGGTGCCTCCACGAACCATAGTGGTCTGACCGTATCAATGGTTGACATTTAATGACAGAGGCCCCAATCTTGCTTGTGAAGGCGCCGGAGTGATGGGCGCCGTACCCCTCAGCGGAGCCCGGAGGCCCGAAATGACCATCTCCGAAGCACGTCCCAAGGTCGACCTGATGGACCTCGACCTGTTCGTCTCCAACCAGGAGGACGCCGCCTTTGACCATCTCCGGTCCGAGGACCCGGTGCACTGGAACGAACCGTCGGAGAACGGCCCCGGCTTCTGGGCCCTGACCCGCTATGCCGACGTACGCGCGGGTGCCACCAATGCCGCCCAGCTGTCGTCGGCGGACGGTACCCAGATCGTCGACCGCAAGGTGGAGGGCAAGGGGGCCTCCAGCCTGCACAACATGGACGACCCCGAGCACGCCAAGCTGCGCAAGATCTCCATCTCGCACCTGCGTGCCACCAAGATCCGCGAGTGGCAGGACGTGATCGACCGCTCCTGCGCGCTGCTGCTCGACGAGGCGGAGGAGCATGGCAGCTTCGACCTGGTCGATCTGGTCTCCGCGCGTCTGCCGATGCTGGTGCTCTCCCAGGTCATGGGCGTGCCCGAGCGGGATGCGCCCAAGATGGTCGACTGGACCAACAGGCTGACCAGCTCGGATCCCGACCACGCGGTTGCCGAGGGAGCCCTCGCCGAAGCCCGCGAGGAGGTGATGTCCTACTTCGACGGGCTCACCGAGCAGCGTCGGGCCGAGCCGAAGAACGACCTGATCAGCATCCTGGCCAACGGCAAGAAGGACGGACTGCTGCTCACCCGTGAGGAGCTCGCCGCCTACTACATCGTGCTCGTGGCGGCCGGCAACGAGACCACCCGGCACACCCTGTCCGGCGGAGTCCTGGCCCTGCACGAGCACCCCGGCACCTGGGAGCGGGTGCTGGCGGACGAGTCACTCCTCAACCCGTTGGTCGAGGAGACGCTGCGCCACGTCACTGCGGTGGCCGCGATGCGCCGTACGGCCCTCGAGGACCTGACCATCGGTGACAAGCAGATCGCCAAGGGCGACAAGGTCGTGCTCTGGTTCAACTCGGCGAACCGGGACCCCGAGGTGTTCGAGGACCCGCACACGTTCCGCCTCGACCGCGAGTCCAACGACCACCTGACCTTCGGGTGGGGCATCCACTTCTGTCTCGGAGCGCACCTCGCGCGGGCCGAGATCCGTGACTTCTTCAAGCAGGCCCGCGACCGGAGGCTCACCTTCGAGGTGACCGGCGAGGCGGAGCGCCTGAGGCACAACATCTTCCGGGGATGGAACTCCATGCCCGTCACCGTCACGCGCGCGAGCCGGTGACGCTGATGACCGCCACGCAGGCAGGTGTCGTAGCGTTGACGATCCCGCAGGACGCCGTGTTCATCGGCGGACAGTGGGAGAAGGTGCCCGGCGAGTCGATCGCCGTGGTCAACCCGGCGAACGGGGCGGTCATGGGCCGGGTGCCGAACGCGGACGCAGCGACCGGGGCCCGGGCCATGGCCGCCGCCAGGACGGCACTCGATGACTGGTCGGCACGGCCGCCGGCCGAGCGTGCAGACTTCTTGGACGCGCTGGCAGATGCCCTCGAGGCGCACGGAGAGCAGCTCGCGCGGTTGGCCTCGTCCGAGATCGGGATGCCCTTGGCCGAGTCGCGAGCCGTGCAGGCCTCCCTGCCCGCCAAGGTGCTGCGCAGCACGGCGGAGATCGCGCGCACCTTCGCCTTCGAGTCCCGCGACGCCTCCGGCAGCACGATCACCCGTGAGGCTGTCGGCGTCGTCCTCGGCATCACGCCCTGGAACTTCCCGGTCCACCAGATCATCGCCAAGCTGGCCCCGGCCCTGGCCGCCGGCTGCACCTTGGTGCTCAAGCCCGCGGAGCTGACCCCGCTGAACGCGGTGTTCATCGCCCGCCTCTGCGAAGAGGTGAGCCTGCCACCGGGAGTGGTCAACCTGGTCACCGGCACCGGTGCCGAGACCGGAGAGGCGCTGGTGCGCGGCGGCGGTTACGACCTGGTCTCCTTCACCGGCTCGCTGAAGATCGGTCGTCACATCGGGGCCGTTGCCGGCGAACAGGTGGTGCGGGCCACCCTCGAGCTCGGCGGCAAGTCGCCGGCCGTGGTGCTCGACGACGCTGACCTCGAGGCCGCAGTACGGACCACCGTGAAGAACTGCTTCACCAATGCCGGCCAGAAGTGCAACGCGCCCACCCGGCTGCTGGTGCCCGAAGCCCGGCGCGCCGAGGCAGTGGCCATCGCCACCGAGGCCGCCAACGCCTACGTCCTGGGCGACCCACTCGAGGACGGTACGACGATGGGGCCCCTGGCCTCGCCGGTCCAGCGGGACAAGGTGCTCGGATTCCTCGAGGCGGCCCGTGCCGAGGGCGCCACCGTGAATGGCGGCGACCTCGTCGACCCGAACGGTCTCTTCGTGCGCCCGGCGATCGTCACCGACGTCGCGGAGGACGCGACCGTGGTCCGCGAGGAGGTCTTCGGGCCTGTGCTCGTGGTGCTCGGTCACAGCGGCGAGGACGACGCCGTCCGGCTGGCCAACGACAGCGAGTACGGACTCTCCGCGGAGGTCTGGTCCGGTGACGAGGCGCGTGCCGCCCGCCTGGCCCGACGCATCAAGGCCGGCCAGGTGCGCGTCAACGGCGTCCGCACGCCGCCGCTGCCGATCTCGCCGTTCGGTGGCTACAAGCGATCCGGCCTGGGCCGGGAGATGGGGCCCTTCGCGCTCGAAGAGTTCCTCGAGGTCAAGGCGATCCTCGGCGACCCGGTGCCGTCCTGACACCCCGCTCGTCCTGAAGAGAGGAAGCACGATGCATGCAGCAGTGAGCTGGGAGGCCGGTGGCCCGTTCCAGGTGCAGGACGACGTCGTCCGTCGGGACCCCGGGCCGGGCGAGGTCGTGGTGCGGATCCGTGCCGCCGGCGTCTGCCAGACCGATCTCTCGTTGTCGAGGGGGAAGTTCGGTCAGACGATGCCGGTCATCCTCGGCCACGAGGGCGCCGGTGAGGTGGTGGAGGTCGGCCCCGGCGTGACCTCCACCGTGGTGGGGGAGCGGGTGTTGCTCACCTGGGTGCCCGCCTGCGGCCGGTGCTACTTCTGTGTCCGCGGCGAGACCTACATCTGTGCGACCCGCAAGCGCTCCAGCGAGCTCGACCAGTCGGATGCGCCGTTGAGCGCCCAGGGGCGCCCGATCATGCAGGGGCTCGGCACGGCGACCTTCGCCGAGGAGTCGGTGGTCCCGGCGCATGCGGTCATCCCGATCCCCGACGACCTCCCGTTCGAGTACGCCGCCCTCCTGGGCTGCGCGGTGCCCACTGGCCTCGGTGCGGCGATCAACACCGGCCGGGTCCGGCCCGGCGAGACGGTCCTGGTCATCGGTTGTGGTGCGGTCGGCATGAGCGCCGTACAAGGTGCCCGTGCTGCCGGCGGGACCGTGGTGGCGGTCGATCCACAGGAGTCCCGCCGCAAGCTCGCGCTCGAACTCGGTGCCACGCGCGCCTTCGCTCCCGACGATCCCCAGCTCGCAGAGAGTCCGTCCGGGGTCGGCCACGACGTCGCGATCGATGCCGTCGCCCACTCCACGACGATCCGCCAGGCCTGGGACGCCGTACGCCGTGGCGGCCGCGTGGTGGTCGTCGGTGCCGGTGGTGCGGACGACATGCTGGAGTTCAGTGCTGCCGAGCTGTTCCACGACCAGAAGTCGCTGCTCGGCTCCTACTACGGCTCCTCCGACATGCGCTTCGAGCTGCCGCGCATGGTGGAGCTGTGGCGCTCCGGACAGTTGCAGCTCGACCGGATGGTCGACGGCGTCGTGCCGCTGGCCGAGATCAACGAGGTGGCCCGACGACAGGCGGCCGGCGAGGCACTGAGGGTGATGGTGGCTCCGTGAGGTCGTCCGGCGTGACTGCCTTCGACCCCGCGTCGACCAGGCTCGTGATCCCGGGTACGGCGAACCTGCGGGACCTCGGCGGCTACCCGACGACAGACGGACGGACGATCCTGCCGGGCCGGGTCTTCCGCTCCGAGGCACTCTCCCGGCCCGGCGCGCAGGAGGCGCTCGGTGTCTTCGAGAAGGTGCACGCCGAGCATTTCGTCGGGCTCGGGCTGCGCACCGTGATCGACCTGCGTTCCGTCGAGGAGAACGAGCAGGACCCGTCTACCTGGCATGAGGCCACGGGAGCCGAGGTCCTCTCACTGCCCATCCTCGAGGGCGGGGAGGGCACCGACAACTACTTCTTCGGCGACCTGCTGTCGGGGACGAGCACATCGTTCCTGGTCCCGGACATGGTTTCGTTCTACAAGGACATCCTGCGTCGCCAGGGCACGGTGCTCGGCGAAGTGGTCCGGGTCCTGGCCGACCCCGCGAAGGGGCCCATTCTGGTGCACTGCTCGGCGGGCAAGGACCGGACCGGGGTCACCATCGCCCTGGTCCTCGACGCGCTGGGCGTGCCACGTGAGCTGGTGGTCCAGGACTATGCGTTGACCCAGCAGTTCCGGCCGAACCGCGTCGAACTCCATGCCGAGGTCTTCGACGGGCTCGGCGTCGCACTCGACGACGTGCGGGTCCTCTTCGAGTCACCGCCCGAGGCGATGGAGGCAACCCTGGCCCATGCCGACGAGGAGTACGGCGGGTCCCGCAGCTATCTCCTGGAGGCGGGCGGGCTGGACCCGGCCGACCTCGAAGCACTCGAACGCAACCTTCTCGGGACCGTCACCCACTGAAAGAGGACACCATGGACTGGATCCTGGACTTCGATCCGTCGCCACGCTTTCCTGTGCACACCAGGGGCAACGTCAGTGAGGTCTTCCCTGACCCGATCACCCCGCTGAACGCCACCACCGGCTTCCTGCAGAACTTCGAGGACGGCTACCGCGATGCCTTCGTGGCCTCGAAGGTGTGGGGCCCCGACATCTACGACGGCGAGGTGCGCTTCGCGCTCCTGGGTCTCCTGGGCGGCTACGTCTACATCAACATGTCCTACCTGCGGGTCTTCGCCGTCCGGGTCCCCGGCTACACGCCCGAGCTGCTCGACCTGTCCTACGGCGTCGACTCGAAGGCGTTCCCGTACGTCGAGGAGGACTGGCACGTTGATCCGGAACGCACTGCCGAGGTCCAGCAGTGGCTGGACAAGGAGGTCCTCGGCGACGTCGGCCTGGGCGACCTCGACGCCGATCGCCAGAAGGTCCTCGAGACACGCGCGGCCCGACCGGACCTGACCGCGCTCACCGACACCGAACTGGTGGACCGGATCCGCTCCTTCAACCCCGAGCTCCGCCACCTGTTCCGCCAGCATGCCCTGGTCACCTCCAAGACCGGCTTCACGCTGGGTGCCGTGATGGCACTGGCTGCGCAGGCCGGACACAGTGACATCGCGTTCGAGGTGGTCGGTGGTGTGGGCGAGGTCGACTCGACCGGTCCGACCGTCGCGCTGGCCGACGTGGCTGCCGCCGTACGCCGCTCGCCGGCCGTGGTTGCCGCCTTCGACGAGGGCCTCGACGGACTCCACGAACGCCTTCAGCAATTGGGCTCCGAGGCCGCCGAGGTCCTGGCCGCGCTGGATGCGGTGCGCGCCGACTGGGGCTTCCGCGGCCAGGGGGAGTGGGAGCTGCGCTGCGAGACCTGGGAGACCGACGTACGCCTGCCCCTTGCCCTGGTCGACCGGCTGCGGCGCGGCGCAGTGCAGGCCGACGCGCGCGGCCGGATGGCCGCATCCGGTGAGACCCGTGACGCAGCGGCGAGCAAGGTCCGCGACTCGCTTGCCGAAGCCGACGTGGCCGGCTGGGACGCGACCGTGGCCGCAGCACGCACCTGGGTGCGTGGCCGGGAGCGCACGCGCACCACCGCGGCCATGCTGCTGCACGAGCAGCGGATGACCGCCCGGGAGCTGGGCCGTCGTGCCCACGAGGCCGGTCACCTCGAGGCGCCCCTCCAGGTCTTCCAGCTGCTCGAGTCCGAGCTCGACGAATTCGTCGCGGACCCGTCCGCCTGGACCTCCCTCATCGCCCAACGGGAGAAGATCTACCTCTCCCTCTACGACTACATCCCACCGTTCATGGTCACCGGCGACGTGCCCGACCGGGAGACCTGGCAGCGGGTCTCGGACCGGGCGCAGGTCGCGACGCGCGACGACGCCGTCCTGCGGGGAGCGGCCGGCAGCCCGGGCGTCGTCCGCGGGCGGGCACGCATCATCAGCAGTCCCACCGAGGTCGACGAGCTCGACGCCGAGGACATCCTCGTCGCGGCCACGACGGACCCGGCGTGGACGCCGTTGTTCCTGACCTCGGCGGGTGTGGTCACCGAGGTCGGCGGCATCTTCTCGCACGGCCCGATCGTCTGCCGCGAACTCGGCACGCCCTGCGTGGTCGCACTGGAGGACGCCACCCGCAAGATCCCCGACGGCGCGCTGATCGAGGTCGACGGCACCGCCGGCACCGTGACCGTCCTGGAGGGATGACCCGTTGACCGCGCTCATCACCGCGCCGACGGCGCGCGACCTGGATGCCGCCCTCCGTGCGGGAGGCATCCTCGGCGAGGCGTCACGGATCCGGCAGGTCGCGGCCGTCCCGCTGGGCGCGGGCCAGCTCGCCGACAGCTTCCGCGTCGAACTGCGGTACGACGGGCAACCGGGCCCGGGGTCGGTCTTCGTCAAGATGCCGTCCTCGGACGCCGACTCGGCCGCGACCGCTGCTCGCATCGGTGCCTACGAACGGGAATCGCGCTTCTATCGCGACCTGTTGCCGCACCTCGACGTCCGCACACCGCGCCTGCTCGGCCTGGTCCAGGACGGAGCCGGCGACCCCGGGCTCGTGCTCGAGGACCTCAGCGGTCGCACCAGACCCCTCGACCAGATGCGCGACGGCAGCGTCGAGCAGGCCCGTTCGGTGGCCTCGCAACTCGCCGGGCTGCAGGCACCGTTCTGGGACGACGCCGACTCGGTGGGTGGAGCGCACCTGTTCTACAACCGGCTCGACGACCACATCGAGGGACTGTCCGAGCGTTATGCGATCTCGTGGCAGCGCCACGGGGACGTGGTCGGAGCCGGCCTGGATCCCGCGCAGCGGGAGATGGTGCAGCGCTTCGGCGCGCAGGTCCTCGACTGGGCTGCCACAGTCGGCGGACCCCGCACGCTCGTGCACCAGGATCTCCGTCTGGACAACCTGTTGTGGGGCGACGACGGCGCCTGGCTCGTCGACTGGCAGACACTGGCCTGGACCACGCCCGCCTGGGACCTGGCCTTCTATCTCGGCTCGGCGCTCGAACCGGAGCCGCGGCGCGCGGTGGAGCGCGAAGTCGTCCGCCGACACGTCGACGCGCTGCACGAGCGCGGCGTCACCGGCTGGGACCACGACACGGCCTGGCAGGAGCACCGCCGGCTCAGCGGCTCCGTCTTGCTCGCCATGGTCGCCGCCCTCGGCTTCGTGCAACCCACAGAGCGCGGCTTCGAGATGTTCGCCTCGCTGGTGCAGCGCGGCGCCCAACACGCCATCGACCACGACGTCCTGGCATTCACCTGACCCGTCCGTCCAACAGAAGGAACTGACCGTGCTGTCTCCCTGGGATGACTTCCCGATCCACCAGACCTCCTATCCGATCGCCTATCCCATCGGTGCGGATGCCGGTCGCTATGACCGCCACTGGCTGGCCATGCACGACACCGACCTCACCACGCAGTTGGGTGTCGGTCTCTGTGTCTATCCGAACCGCGGCATCATCGATGGCGCACTCAGCGTCTCCCGCGGCGGCCAGCAGCACTCGGTCTATGCCTCGGCACCGATGCCGCGCGACCGCACCACCCAGGTCGGTCCGCTGCGCATTGAGGTGATCGAGCCGATGCGCACACTCCGTGTGGTCCTCGAGGAACACGACGGGGTCGCCGCCGACCTCACCTGGCACGGCGTCACCCAGACGATCGAGGACGGCCGGATGGAGCGCTACTCCCGAGGCACCCTCATCTCAGAACGCACCCGCACGGTGCAGTTCAACGACTGCGAGGGCCAGTTCACGGTCAACGGGGAGACCACCGACGTCACCCGCGACCGGTGGTGGGGCTTCCGTGACCGTTCGTGGGGCAGTCGCACGACCGGCACCAAGAGCGAGCACACCATGGCCGCCTCGAAGTCCAACATCTACTTCGCGTGGACCCTGCTCCGCTTCGAGGACGAGTGTCTCCTGGTGGCGGTGAACGAGATGCCGGACGGTCGCAGCGAGGCCCGCACGGTCGCCGTACTCCCGTTCATCGGCCCCGACGACCCCGCGTACGGCGTCGAGGAGGCCATCGTGCGCAGCGACGTGTTCAACTTCGACATCGACTACGTGGCCGGCACCCGCCGACCCCACCTCGTCGACCTCACCGTAGGGCCGCGTGGCGCTGTCGACCGGAGGATCCGGATCGAGCCCACGCTGACGTTCCTGATGCAGGGGCTCGGCTACTCGCACCCGACCTGGACGCACGGTGCCGACCACGGTGGCCCGGCCGTCGGGTCAGACCACTGGAACCTCGCCGACCTCCATCCCACCGCCCGGGAGAACGTGCACGTGCACCAGATCTGCCGTGGTGTGCGTTCCGACGGCGCGGTCGGGCTCGGACTCTTCGAGCACATCGCGATCGGGCCGCACCTGCCCTCCGGACTCGGCGAGGGGCTCGAGCCGCGGGGGTGATGTGGACTTCTCCTGTGACGGCCTCGATCGGAGGCGGTCCTGTGCCCCGGGCTCAGGGATGATGGCGCCATGAGTGAAACCACCGTGTGGCGGGCCCAGGGCACCTGGGAGGACATCCGCTACGAGACCACCGACGACGGGATCGCCAAGATCACGATCGACCGGCCGGAGGTCCACAACGCCTTCCGGCCCCAGACCCTGGTCGAGGTCGACCGTGCGCTGATGCGTGCCCGTGAGGACGAGTCGGTCGGCGTGATCATCCTGACCGGCGCGGGGGAGAAGGCCTTCTGCTCGGGGGGCGACCAGCGAGTGCGTGGCGACAGTGGTTACCAGCTCGACCCGGGTGCCACCGGTCGGTTCCACGTCACCGACTTGCACGTCGCCATGCGACGCTGCCCCAAGCCGATCGTGGCGATGGTGGCAGGTTGGGCGATCGGTGGCGGCCACGTGCTGCACCTGGTCTGCGACCTGACGATCGCGGCCGACAACGCCCGTTTCGGGCAGGTCGGTCCGAAGGTGGGCTCCTTCGACGGCGGCTTCGGGTCGAGCATCCTCTCCGACCTGGTCGGGCCCAAGAAGGCCAAGGAGATCTGGTTCCTCTGCCGGCAGTACGACGCAGGGACCGCGCTCGACATGGGCCTGGTCAACACCGTCGTACCGCTCGAGGAGCTGGAGGCCGAGACCCTGAAGTGGTGTCGCGAGATGCTCGCCCTCTCGCCGTACGCCCTGCGGTTGTCGAAGGCCAGCTTCCACGCGCACGAGGACGGCTACGCCGGCATCCAGCAGCTCGCCCACGACACGAACCTGCTGTTCTACGGCAACGCGGAGGCCAAGGAGGGGCGGGAGGCGTTCAAGGAAGGGCGCACCCCCGACTTCACGCAGTTCCCCCGCCGCCCCTGAGACGGTTCGTCGTCGGGGTCGCGTCCAGCTGCGCTGAGGTCGGGGAACACGTCGTCGCGCCACTCGGGGGAATCTGCTCCGCGACGTCGTTCTCCCGCCGGGCGGTGGTCATGCCGTCAGCCCACGAAGCCGGCCACGAGCTCGTTGAACTCCGCTGAGCGCTCGATCTGGGTCCAGTGCCCGCAGCGCGCGAAGACGTGCAGGTCCGCGTCGGGGAGCAGGCGCAGCATCGTCCAGGCCACGTCGACGGGGACGACGGCGTCCTCGAGACCGTGCACGAGCAGGGTCGGCATGGTCACCTTCGCCACCTGCTCCTCGGTGATGCCGAGCTCGCCGCCGGCGTGCTCGGGGTCGAAGAACATCTTTCGGTAGGCCTCGTGCGCGCCGGGCGCGGCGCTCGCCTCGTACCTGATCTGCACGAGGTCGTCGGTGATGATCGACTTGTCCACCGCGAAGTGGTTCTTGAGCAGGGACTCCATCGCCTCCGGCGAGGGCTCGTAGGCACGCAGCGCCTTGAGGCCCTCGGTCATGGTCATGCCGACCCCGGGCGCACCCATCAGCACGATGCGGTCGAGGCGCTCGGGGTGGTCTTCGGCCATCTGCAGGGCGAGCCGTCCGCCGAGTGAGTTGCCGACCACCGACACCTGGTCGATGCCGAGGGCGTCGAGCAGGTCCCACACGTGGTCGGTCCAGGTGCGCAGCGAGTAGCGCACCGAGTCGGGCCGCTCGGTCAGCCCGAAGCCGACGCTGTCCATGGCGATGACGCGGTGGTTCTCGGCCAGGGCGGGGATGGCGTGACGCCAGTTGGCCCACGCCGAGACACCGGGACCGGAACCGTGCAGGAGCAGCAGCGGCTTGCCCTCTCCCACGTCGTGGTAGTGGGTCGAGGTGCCCTTCGCGTCGATGAACTGACCCGCCTCCAGGGCGGCAAGGTCGAGCGGGGCGGTGGCGGTGCTCACGGCGATTCTCCTGACGTCGGGACGACTTGGCGTGCTCTTGCGAGCGTAGGAAGGCCGGGAGGGACCGACAACGGAGAGTTCCAACGGCTAGAAAGAGTGGCCGGATTCTGGGTCGTCCACACCGAACATCACCAGCTCCTCGTGCGAATCGGCGTCAGTCCTGGCCATTCGGAACGCGTCCAGCTCGTCGGCGTACGACGTTCCTTCGGCGAGGTCGGTGACCAGGTGCATGCGCCTCTTGCTCGCCGGTGAGGCGTGGTCGAGGAACAGTCGCCGCCGGTTCTCCGCGTAGCCGTCGAGGATGCTTTCGTCGGCATCGCCGCGCAGCACCGCGGCCAGGGCCACCACCACGTCGCGGGAGTCGAGGAACCCGCTGACGGACCGGTGGCCGGTCAACCGGTTGGCGACATGGGCGGACTCTCCCGCCAGCAGCACGCGGCCGGCGCGGAACCGCGATGCGGTGCGTTGGTGCATGCGGGCCCAGGTCCAGTCGACGACCATGGCTCGAGAGCCGGGGATGACGACACCGAGTGTCCTCTCCATGCGTTCCCGGATGCCCGCCTCGGGAAGCAACAGTGCCTCGGCGTAGGTGTAGCGCCACAAGCCGTCGCGGACGCGCTGGACCACGGCCCCGTTGACCTCGTCGACCTGGAAGGTCGAGGCGGTGTAGCCGAGTTCGGCGAAGTCGTACTCGACCAGCGCGGCCACGGAGCGCTCCGGCCACGTGCTGCCGGGGAAGCCGAGGCCCACCGCACGGCGTACGGCGCTGTTGGCCCCGTCCGCGCCTACCATCCACGCAGCGCGCACCCGGGCCTCGTCCGCTCCGAGGACCACCTCCACACCCGAGGCGTCCTGCCGTACGTCGAGCACCTGCTCTCCACGTCGCCAGGTGACCCCGGGCTGTACGGCGAGATGCGACTCGAGCACCCCGATCAGCGGCGCCGACTCGACGTACACGTTGAACGGGTGGGCCAGGCGGTCTGCGAGATCGCCGAGGTCGAAGACGATCTGCTCGCCGGTGCGCAGGACAGACAGGGACCAGAGCGGGTCGGCGAAGCCCGCAACGATGACGTCCGGGAGGACGCCCAGAGAGTCCAGGTGGGGGAGCACTGCGTTGTGCAGCACGCCGCTCCAGCCGAATCCCTCGGGCTCGGTGGCGGGGTCGACCACCATCACCTCGACCCCCGCGCGAGCGAGGCCGAGAGCCGTCATCAGTCCGATCGGACCCCCGCCGACCACCACCACGTCGGTCTCGTTCATCGGCAGGCTCCTTGTCTGGTGCGGGTCCTGAGGAGCTCGCGCCCGTTCCCGCCCAGCACGCCGGCGGCCTGTGTGCCGGTCAGCGCTCCCCGGGCGACGGCGGAGGCGAGGAAGCGTCGGGCGCCGTCGAGCTGGCCGGCGACAAAGGGGTAGTCGGTGCCGAGCACCACGTGACCGGCACCGAAGCGTTCGGTCAGCAGGCGCAGGTGCTCCGGGTCGAAGACCAGCGAGTCGACCCACAGCCGGCCGACGAGGTCGTCGTGCTCGCCGGGTGCGGCGTCGGTGAAGATGCCGGCGCCCAGGCGCAGGCGGGGCCAGGCCCAGGCGAACGTGCCACATCCGTGGGCCAGGACCACGCGCAGGTCGACACACTCACGCAGCACCCCGCCGAAGACCAGGGCGGAGGCTGCGATCGCCGTGTCCGTGGTCATTCCGAGGCCGAAGTCGTAGGGCTGGCCCCCGCGCCGGATCACACCACCGCCACCGTCGGTCGGGTGGACGAACACCACGGCGTCCAGCTCGTCCGCGGCCCGGAAGAACGGCCGGAGCACCGGGTCGTCGAGCTCCATCCCCGCGATCCGGGAACCGATCTGGACGCCGACCAGCCCGAGGTCGGCGACACAGCGTCGCAGCTCGGCGACGGCGCGGTCGACGTACGGGAGCGGGACGGTGCCGAGGCCGGCAAGTCGCCCGCCGGACTCGCCCAGGGCTGAGGCGACGGAGTCGTTGGTGGCCCGCGCGTAGGCGTCGGCCGGCTCCGCGTCGGCCCAGTAGGCGAGCATCACCGGAGTCGGCGAGATGAGCTGTACGCCGATCCCGGCCGCGTCGAGCTCGGCGATCCGCTGGGCCGTGTCCCACAACGGGGCGTGCACCTGGCGGAAGACGCGGTCACCCAGCATGATCTGACCTGCGCCGTCGCCGTGCGTGACGAGGCGTGGCCAGCGGGGGTCGTCGGGAAGCCCGGCAGCAGCGACGTCCGCACCAAAGTGGTGGGCGTGGATGTCGACCCCGGCCGGGGCGGCACCGTTCTCGTGAACAGGATGCACGTGGAGACGCTAGGCACTGGCCAGCCCACGTGACAGTGGAGGTTCCGACAGTCGGAACTTCGCATGGGGTGGTGGCAGGGGACGCGGCAGGCTTACCTTCTGACAATCCCGTCTGTGTCCCGTCCGAGGTGGCTCCATGACCCGCTCCAGCGCTGACGGATCGGGACCCCAGGGCGCCGAGACACCTTCGATCCTGACCAAGGCGTTCGACCTGCTGCACGCCTTCAACCCGCACGAGCGGGTGATGACGCTCAGCGAGCTCTCCCGCGCCTCCGGCCTGCCCAAGTCGACGGTTCACCGACTGCTGGCCCGGCTGGTCGACCTCGGTGCGGTGGAGCACCATCGTTCCGGCTACAAGATCGGCGTCGGCCTGCTCCAGCTCGGAGCGTCGACCCCGGCGGGATACATGCGCGACCTCGCGATGCCCTACCTGGCCAACCTGCACCGCTGGACCGGGCAGACGGTCGCGTTCGCCGTGCTGCGCGAGTTCGACGTGGTCTACCTGGAAAAGCTGGCGCCCACGGACTCGCCGTCCTCCATCGCCCAGGTGGGGTCACGGTTGCCGGCCAACTGCACGGCCATCGGCAAGATCCTGTTGGCCCACGAGAACCTGGACGACCTGGCGGACTTCCTGCCTTCCCCGATGCCGGGCATGACACCGCAGTCGGTCACCGACGTGGCGACCCTCGTCGACCAGCTGCGCACCGCTCGTGGCGAGGGCGTCGCCCGCGAGACCGACGAGGCCCAGCTCGGCCTCTCCTGTGTCGCCACGGGGCTCGTCATGAACGGGTTCGCGATCGGTGCGGTGTCGGTGGGCTTCCCTACCGGCACCGCGATGCCGGCCCAGCTGGAGTCGGCGTTGAGGGACACCGCGTCCAAGGTGGTCAAGGACGTGGAGGCCGGGTTGGCCAAGGGCCGCGGGCACTGGTTCCCCAAGGAGATCTAACGGAACAGGGCGAAGGCCTTGTTGGAGTTGAAGATCTCGGTGGGCACGAAGTCCGACCAGTCCAGCTCCATCCCGAGCTCGGAGACCGCACCGAGCAGGCAGAACCAGTTGAGCATCTCGTGCTGCCCGGCGTCGATGATCTGCCGGCTGGTGTGGGAGACCCAGTAGTCGTAGTCACCGGCGAGCATCGCGTCGTAGAACTTCTGGTCCGACTCTGTGTCAGGGCGCAGGTGCCAGCCCTTGTCGTGCAGGAACGCGTGCGACCAGCTCGAGGAGGCGACCAGGGCGACCCTCAGGTCGCTGTCCATGACCGAGCGTCCCACGGCCTTGCCGAACTCGAAGCAGCGCTTCGGCGTCGGGCCGGGCGGGTCGAGGACCTCGTCGACGATGTCGGCAAAGCGGGCGATCCCGCCGCGGCGGGCGATCACGTGCTCGCCGTAGCAGTTCACCGCCATCGGCACGATCGGGTAGGGGAACTCCCTGCCGATGTTGTCGAAGTCGAGGAACACCTGGGTGTTGGCGAAGGCATGCGGGAAATGGATGCCCTTGCGCTGCTCGTAGCTGTAGGCGACGTCGACGCCTGAGTTGAGAACGTCGCTGGTCAGCTTCTTCGCGTAGTCCTGGTTGCCGCGCATGGTGAAGCTTGTGTCGTCCGGCAGGCCCCAGTAGTTGGGCACCATGATCTTGCCCAGCACGCCGAACGGCTCGACCTCGGTGTCGGGGTAGGCGAGCACGCAGAACGACGGGATCACCTCCTCGCGGAAGTTCTCGTACTGGTCGTCGCCCCACACCAGGAGCAGGTCGGGCTGGAACTCGTCGATCGCCTCGCGGCAGACCTTGAGGTCCTCCATCAGCGCGGCCCGGTGGCCGGCAGCTGCGGTGACACCGCCGTCGTCGCCCCACTCCCGACGGGCGAGGTCGTTCCAGTTCGCCGGGTCCTTCCTCTCGGCGGGAATGTCGGGGTCCTTCAGTGCCGTCTTGAGCAGGCTCGCCATGTGCGTGTCCGCGCCGGCCAGCAGCGGGTAGTGGGTGATGCCCACTCCGAGTACCTCTGCCATCTCACTTCTCCTCGTGTCTGGGTCTGTCAGGAAGCCGCGGGAAGGTCGCGCTCGAAGTCGGCGTGGTGCACCGACTTCATGACGGCCTTGCGGCACTTCATCAACATCCGTGGGTTCCCGAGCACCAGTGCGCCCACCAGGACGCCGTCCGGACCGGCGTACGCCGCCACGAGGTTGCCGGTCGCGGCGCTTCCCCGGGTGAGCACGAGCTCGCCCCGGGAGGGCAGGCCGATGATCTGGATGCGGTGCCCGTACTGGTCGGACCACACGTAGGGGAGTGCGGGGCGCGGCACGGGGGTGCCGAGGATGCTCGAGGCCACGAGGGCGGCGTGGTCGTTGGCGTTGGTCCAGTGCTCGATGCGCACAGGCTCGCCGTAGAGGAAGTGCAGCGGCCGTGCCACGTCCCCGGCGGCGTACACGTCCGGGAAGCCGGTCACCTCGAGGGACGCCTCGCAGTCGATGCCGTTGCTGACGGGGAGCCCGGATCCCTTGAGCCAGGCGGTGGCCGGCTCGGCACCGATACCGACGACCACGATGTCCGCGGGCAGGGTGCGGCCGTCCGAGAGCTCGACCGCCTCCACCCTGGTCTCACCGACGAGGCGCTTGGTGGTCACACCGGTCATCAGGGTTGCGCCGTGGAGCTCGTGCAGGCCCCCGAGCTCGGCGCCGATGCGGTCGCCGAGGATGTGGGCCAGGGGGATCGGCTGGGCCTCCACGACCGTGACGTCGACGTCCCAGGCGCGTGCCGCCGCGGCGAACTCGGCACCGATGAAGCCGGCTCCGACGACCACGGCCTTCCGTCCGGGGGCGAGCTCGCTCCTCAGTTGTACGGCGTCCTCGGCGTTGCGCAGGGTGTGCACGCCGGCCAGGCCCTCGCCACTGGGCAGGTTCCGGGCACTCGCCCCGGTGGCGATCACCAGAACGTCGTACGCGTGCGCCTCGCCGTCCTCGGTGGTGACGACCTTCGCCGCGGGGTCGAGCCGTACGGCGGCCGCGCCCAGTCGCAGCTCGACGTCGAGCTTCGCCACGTCGTCCTCGGTGAGCAGCGGGACAGGTTCGCCGGTGCTCTCGGACGACAGCATCTCCTTGGAGATGGGCGGCTTGTCGTAGGGGAAGTGCCGCTCCGCCCCGAGCACCGTGATCACTCCGGTGAAGCCGGCGCTGCGCAGTGCCTGGACGGTACGTACGCCGGCGACGGAAGCGCCGACGACGAGCACCTTCCGGGTGTCGTTCGCCGTGTCGAGTGTCGGGTCAGGCGACGACATAGACGTCGTCCCCCTCGACCTCGACGGCGTACGTCTTCAAGGCGATCGTGGCCGGGAAGCACGTGGGCTCCCCGGTGCGCAGGTTGAAGCGCGCCATGTGCAGCGGGCAGATCAGCTCGTCGTCCTCCAGGTCGCTGTCCTCGCCGAGCGACCACTCCTCGTGGCTGCAGGTGTCCGCGGTGGCGAAGAACTCGCCGTCCTCGGTGCGATGGAGAGCGATCTTGACCTCGCCCGGGACAGTCATGGACTCACCCGGGTCGAGGTCTCCGGTGGTGCAGGCGAAGCGCCGGTTCATCGTCGTGGTGCCTTCCATGTCCGTCCTCTCCAGGTGTTCGGGGGACCCTCAGTCTCAGCGGCGCATCGACTGCGACACAGGCCTGGTTTCAGCCATTGGAACCTCGAGACCGGCAGTTCCGGGGATCGGAACGTGGCGATGCCACCAACTGCGACTTCGGGCACCTTCAAGGAACCAGCCAAAGAGTCTGTGCAAGAGATTGAGAGGGTCGCGCGGTGTCCGAATACGTGATTGACGACCGGGAGATGCCGCGGTTCCGAGTGAACCGCAACGTCATGGTGGATCCGGAGGTCTTCGCCCAGGAACGGGACAAGATCTTCAACCACACCTGGCTCTACCTCGGCCACGAGACCGAGTTGAAGAAGAAGAACGACTTCAAGACCCGCAACGTCGCCGGCCGTCCGCTGATCTTCGCCCGCGACAAGTCGGGGGCGATCAAGGTGTGGATCAACTCGTGTCCGCACCGTGGCGCGATGCTCTGCCGCGAGCCCTCCGGCAACGCCAGGTTCCTGACCTGCTTCTACCACGGCTGGACGTTCAGCACGGCCGGCGAGATGGTCTCGATGCCCAGCGATGCGTCGTACGGCGAGGACTTCGAGCGGCCCGGCCTGGCCTCGCCACCCAAGGTCGACTCCTACCGCGGTTTCGTCTTCATCAGCTTCGATCCCGACATCGTGGACCTGAAGACCCACCTGGCCGGAGCGACGGACTACATCGACCTCGTCTGCGATCAGTCCGAACAGGGCATGGAGATCCTCGAGGGCACCCATGAGTACTCGGTGAAGGCGAACTGGAAGCTGCTCGTCGAGAACAGCTACGACGGCTACCACGCGGTCTCCACGCACCAGCGCTACTTCGAGATGGTCCTCGCCGCCCGTGGCAGCCTGGACCCGTCAGCCCTGGGCGACTCGCGCGGCATCGACCTCGGCAACGGCCACGCCGTGGTCGCCGGGGCACCGGCCACCGAGGGCCTGTTCGGACGGCCCCTGTCGGAGGCCGGCGCCGTCGAGCGGGACGCCAGGTTCGAGCGGTTCCGCGAGCTGTACGGCGAAGGCTGGGTCGACCGGATGAAGGGCAACCGCAACCTGGTGATCTTCCCGAACCTGGTCATCATCGACCTGGTGATGGGTGTCGTGGTCCGCAAGATCGACCCGATCTCCCCCGACTACATGGAGGTCACCGCCTGGGAGCTGGCGCCACCAGAGGAAGGCGACGAGCTCCGCAAGCAGCGCCTCGACAACTTCCTCACCTTCTGGGGCCCGGGCGGTCTCGCCTCCCCGGACGACGTCGAGGCCCTCGAGACCTGCCAGATCGGGTACGGCGGGCGCCAGGAGCTGCCTTGGTCGGACATCTCCCGTGGCATGAACAAGCCTGTCAACAACACCACCGACGAGCTGCAGATGCGCACCTGGTGGCGGCGCTGGAACGAGATCATCACCGGCGAGAAGCTGCCGCCCGAGGACAAGGAACCCCTCGGAGAGGTGTTCCGGGCACCGCGCAAGGCGCCCGAGGCAGCAACTGCCCCCTCCTGACCGACCGGATTCCCCACATGGCGGAACATCGCAGTCACCTGATGACTGCGATGTTCCGCCTTGTCGTTGTCGTTGTCGTTCAGCTCGTGCGACTGCGCCACGCCACTGCCAGCGGCGAGAGGCGAGGCGCCACGCGGGCATTGAGCCATTCGACGGTGCGCTGCCACCCGTCGTACGACGCTGCGTAGTTCAGCCCGTCGTCCAGCCTGGCGTGGAAGTCCGGGCCGACCCCGGGATAGCGGACGACCTTGGTGAAGACGTCGGAAGAGCTCATCGTGGCGGCAAGGGTGCGCACGCGGTCTGCCGGCGCTGCGGTGTCCTCGGCGCCGAAGAGGCCCAACCACGGCGTCCGCGCCGGCCGGTCAGGCAGGGGTGATGAGTGCGGTGGTGATCCGTGCGGTGTTGATCCGTGCAGGGGCGCAGAGAAGCTGACCGCCGCGGCGAGCTCGGCGTGCGCGGCGACCGTGAGGGCGGCTCGTCCACCGGTGCCGATGCCGACCACGGCCACCTGCTCGGCCGACCAACCGCGCTCGGCTGCGCGCTGCAGCAGCACGGGCAGGACCTCGAGGACACCGTCGCCCACCTCCACCGCGAGGGTGTCGTAGCCGTCCTCGGCCAGATGGTTCATCCGGGTCGCGGCATCGCGATCCAGGGTCCCCATGTCGCAGAAGAGCAGGACGACGCCGTGCGGGGTGCCCGGGAGGGAGATCTCGAGGACCGGGAGCGGACCCGTCGCGGTGTCGAGTGCCGACCGCGTCGGGTCGATCATGATGACGTCGTTCATCTCGTCCTCATTCAGTGTTGAAGCGGTCAGGAGTCGTGGGGGCGCCAGGGCCAGTACTTCGCCGTGGCCCCGCCGTCCACCGTGATGTTCGTGCCGGTCACCATCGAGGCCTCGTCGGAGGCGAGATAGACGACGGCTCCCACGTAGTCCTCGGGGGTGGGCAGCCGGTTGAGCGGCAACTGTGCCTTGAAGTCCATCGACCGCGTGCCCGGGCGGCTCAGAAGCTCCTCCAGCTGGGCCCGCGCCTCGGGGTCGGTGGGCATCGTGGCGGTCGGGGTGAAGCTGTTCACGCGGACGCCGTACCGGGCCAGGTCCATCGCGGTCGAGCGGGTGAAGTTGATCAGCCCGCTCTTGCCGGTGGTGTAGCCGATGTTGCCGGGCTGGCCCTGCCAGGCCGCTGTGGAGAGCACGTTGATGATGCTTCCCGCCGTGCCGGCCTCGATCATGACTGCGGCCGCCGCCCTGGAGAACAGGAACGAGCCACCCAGGATCACGTCGAGCTGGCGCCGGTAGTCGTCGTACGGCATGTCCATCAGGCCCTGTTGCTGGAAGAACACCGCATTGTTGACGAGGATGTCGACGCGACCCCAGGTCTCGACGGCGCGGGCCACCACTTCCTCGGCATGAGCCGGGTCGGTGACGTCTCCCGACATCGCCACGGCCTCGCCGCCGGCTTCCTCGATGCGGGCTGCACTGGCCTTGGCGACGTCGGGGTCGAGGTCGGCGCACAGCACCCGGGCCCCTTCCGCGGCCAGGCCAGCGGCGAGGGTCCCGCCGATGTTGGGGCTGGCGCCGGTGACGATCGCTACCTTCCCTGCGAGCCGGTTCACAGGATGATGCTGACCTTGCCGTGGGGGCGGAGGGCGTCGAGATCGAGCACGCACCGTCGGGTGCGGAACAGGAATCCCTCGTCGTCATCGCGCACCACGAGGTGCTCGTAGTGGCCGACGTAGGTGTCGAGCACTCCGTTGCGGATCCGCTGCACGGTGAAGTTGGCGCGGATGTCGAGGGTGCCGTCCCCGAGGTCGGTGGCGCGCACGTTGGTGACCATGCGGCGCGTGCGGGAGTGCGGGTACTCCGCGTGCGCCGACCGCTTCATCAAGGAGTTGAGCCGCTGCTCGAGCAGGAACCTGTCGTCCTGGACCATGAAGAGGTCACGCCCCGGGTCGCCGTCCGGCTTGTCGGTGGCGGGCACGAGGTAGACGCCCTCGGGCAGGAAGAGCTCGAGCCACTCGGGCAGGCGCCAGGTGTCGAGCAGGTCCGCCTCCCGGTAGAGGAACTGCTCCACCTCATGATGCAACGCGAGCGAATCCGCAGAGGTCGGCCTCTGCACGGTCTGTGTCTCCACCACGGTCTCCTCAGGCTGGACGGACGTGGTCCCACTGTCGGAGGCCGGAAGCGTCGGGAGAACAGGCTGTTCCGGGCTCCGGAACCGGTGGGAGTCTCCACAGTGGGCTCTTGTCGACCCGTGACACAGGTGAGCGTCCTCGGTTAAGGTCAGACCAAATTCATCACACTGCATCCGAAGGCGAAGTGAGGGCCCATGTCCGACGCACCTGTTGTCACCTGGCGAACCGAGGCACCCGGCATCACTGTCGTGACGCTGGCCAGGCCTCCGGCCAATGCGCTGGGGCTGCCGATCCTCGAGGGCCTGGACGCGGCGATCGATGCCGCGCAGGCGGCCGGAGACGTCAAGGCCATGGTGATCACCTCTGCGCTCGACGGGTTCTTCGCTGCCGGCGCGGACATCAAGCACATGTCGACCATCACCGCCGAGTCGTTCATGGCGTACGGCGACACGATGCGTGCGGTCAACGACCGCCTGGCGGCTTCTCCCTGGATCTCCATCGCCGCGGTCGACGGACTGGCCCTCGGTGGCGGACTCGAGCTCGCGATGGCCTGCACGCTGCGGGTGGCCGGCCCCAAGGCAAAGCTGGGACTTCCCGAGGTGAAGCTCGGGCTGATCCCCGGAGCCGGTGGGACGCAACGCCTGCCGCAACTGGTCGGGCGCGGCCGTGCGCTCGACATCATGCTCACCGCCCGCCAGGTGCGCGCCGACGAGGCGCTCGCCATCGGCCTGGTCGACCGCCTCGCTGACGGCGACGTCGAGAAGGCTGCTCTCGAGCTGGCCGCCGAGCTGGTGACCGCCTCGCTGCCGGCCCAGCTGGCCGTCGTACGCACCGTCGACGCCGCGTTCGAGATGCCGCTGGAGCAGGGCTTCGCCTATGAGGCGAAGCAGGAGCAGGGACTCTTCGAGGACGGAGAGGCGGCGGAAGGCATCGCGGCGTTCATCGCGAAGCGTCCACCGAACTTCGCGTGAGCTCCCCGGCCCGGCAGCGCCGCCGTGCCTGAGCTGGCGCCCGGGACCAACCGGACCACCCTCGCCCTCTGCCTTGCGGCGGTGTGGATCCTGTGGGGATCGGTCTACCTGGCGATCCGCCTCGTGGTCAACGAGGTGGACCCGTTCCAGGCCATGGCGCAGCGGTTCCTCCTCGCGGGCCTGATCCTGGTCGCCATCGTCGCCGTACGCCGCGGCTGGTCCGGGCTGCGCGTCACCAAGGCGCAGCTCGGTGCGCTCGTTGTCACCGGCGTTCTGCTGCTCGGACTCGGCAACGGGTTCCAGGCGCTGGCCCAGGTCAAGGGCCTGCCTTCCGGAGTGGCTGCCCTGATCGTCGCCGCCGTACCCGCGTGGGCGGTGCTGCTCCGCCTGGTGACGGGTGACCGTCCCGCACGCCTGACACTGGTCGGGGTCGGCATCGGCTTCGCCGGGCTCGTGCTGATGGTGGCGCTCGGCCGGGGCGTCACGGGCGAGATGCCGCTGATCGGCGTCGTGCTCTGCCTGGGCTCGAGCGTTGCGTGGGCGGTCGGCTCATACCTGCAGGGGGTGCTCAAGGTGCCCCGGGACGTCTTCACCATCGCCGCCTACCAGCAGCTCGTCGCCGCTGCCTGCTCGTGTGCGCTGGCGATCGGCACGGGGGAGCGGTTCAGCATCGACTACTCGCCCCGGGCCTGGTTCGCGCTCGGCTATCTCGTCGTGGCGGTCTCGATCGTCGGCTTCCTCGCCTTCACCTGGCTGCTGACCCACGTGCCGCTCTCCCTCACCGCGACGCACGCGTACGTCAATCCGGTCGTGGCGGTGGGCCTCGGCTGGCTGGTGCTCGCCGAACCGATCGGACCGCCGGTGCTCGTCGGCGGCGGCATCGTGGTCGCCTCCGTGGTTCTGATCGTCAGCGCCGAACGCCGCCCGGTGGCGAAGTCTCGGGAGTCGGTCGAGGCGCTGCCGCCGGCCTGAGCGGGTCTCTCTATCACCTAAGGGGCAGAGAGACCCCCCTTACTAGGGTCGTATGTATCTAATTATCAGACCATACTTTCGTGATGTGGAGCACACCGGCACGGGTCGGTGCTACCCGAGTGGATTGGAACACCATCATGAAACGACAGCTCATTGCGGCCGCGGCGACACTCGCGCTGGCCACCACGGCAGCCTGCGGCGCCGCCAGCACGAACTCGGGAAGTGATGGCGGGGACACGATCAAGATTGCCCTGATCCCACCCACCAGCGGGGCCCTGGCCCAGTTCGGGACCGACGCGGTCAACGCCTGGAAGACCGCGGCACGTCTCGCCAACGACAACGGCGGCATCGACGGCAAGAAGGTCGAGCTGATCATCAAGGGGACCGACGCGGACCCCGCCACCACCCTGCGCGAGGCGCGGGAGGCGGCCACGAAGGACGGCGCCCAGTTCATCGGTGCCGTGATGACCTCCCCGGAGCACGCAGCGCTCAACGCCCAGCTGGAGGGCCTGAACGTGCTGTCCTTCAACGGACTGGGCAAGGACGACGCCCTCGTCGGTGAGCAGTGCTCCAAGAATGCCTTCCACGTCGTGCAGACCAGCAGCATGGACATCACCGGCCTGGCGTCGTCCATCTCGGAGCTGGCCGGCGACAAGTGGGCCATCATGGCCGTCGACTACGCCACCGGTCACAGTGCCGCCAAGAAGTTCAAGGCGGCAGCCGAGGCCGAAGGCAAGGAGGTCGTCCTCGAGCAGTTCGCTCCGCTGAACACCACGGACTTCGGCTCGTACATCACGAAGATCAAGGACAGCGGCGCCGACGCGGTCTTCGCGGTCGAGTACGGCGCCGACGGCGTTGCGTTCGTGCAGCAGGCCGACCAGTTCAACCTCGACAAGCAGCTCAAGACAGTCCTCGGCTTCAACATGGTCTCCGAGCCGCTCTTCAAGACACTGGGCAACTCCATCGCCGGCTACTACAACAACGTCGGCTACGACGTCGACGGCGACAACGCTCTGAACAAGGAGTTCGTCGCCGCCTACACCGAGGACCACGGCTCGGCTCCCTACTACGTCCCGGCCGACAACTTCCTGTCTGCCGAGACCCTGTTCGCAGGCATCGAGAAGGCCGGTAGCACTGACCCGGCCAAGGTTGCCGACGCGCTCCAGGACCTGAGCTTCGACAGCATCGTCGGCAACGTGACGCTGCGTGGCGCTGACAACAGCCTGATGCGTGACTCCTACCTCGGTGAGGTGGTCAAGGCCGGCAATGGGCTGAAGTTCAAGATCCTCACGAACTCCTCACCCGACGTGACCACGCCGGAGCCCGACTCCGCCTGCAAGAAGTAGCCACAGCGCGCCTTCGCCCACTCGACGTCGGCGCCCGCGGCCCACTCTTCGGAGCGGCGGGCGCCGACGCAATGGAAGGAAACTCGTGAACGCAGCACAGGTGCTCAACGGGCTGGCCCTCGGATCACTCCTGATGGTCCTCAGCTCAGGACTGGCAATGATCTACGGGCTGCGCGGCGTGGCCAACTTCGCCCACGGTGCGCTCTACATGTCCGGCGCCTACATCGCCTACTCGGTCTCGGACCGGATGAGCTTCGGCGCGGCCATCGTCATCGTCCCGCTCGCCCTGGCCGTGATCGGTGTGGTGCTCGAGCTGTGCTTCTTCCGGCCGCTGCAGCACCGGTCGCACATCGAGCTGGGCCTGATCACGTTCGGACTGGCGTTGATCGTCGAGCGCGTCGTGATCCTGGTCTGGGGTGAGAAGACCCTGCGGGTCGTGCCGCCGGAGTTCCTCCAGGGCACCAGCACCGTCTTCGGCGTCGAGTACCCCAGCTATCGCCTCGCGATCATCGTGATCGCCCTCGCCCTGGCGGCCGGCCTCATCCTGTGGCTGCGGCTCAGCACGGTCGGCCTGCACATCCGCGCAGCCAGCCAGGACATCGAGACCGCCTCGATCATGGGCATCAACGTCGACAAGGTGAGCCTCATCGTGGTCAGCCTCGGCTCGGCCCTCGCCGGACTCGCCGGAACCCTTGCCGCGCCGTACATCGCGCTCGACCCGGGGATGGGCAATGCCTTCCTGATCACCGTGCTGATCGTGGTCGTGGTCGGCGGCATCGGCAGCATCGCCGGCGCCATGATCGCGGGCATGGGGCTCGGCCTCATCCAGACCCTCAGCACCGTCTGGTCGCCGAGCTTCGCGGTGCTCGTTCCCTACCTCGCCCTGACCATCGTCCTGTTGTGGCGGCCCACCGGGCTCGCCGGGAAGAGGATTTCATGACCACCACCGCACCTGCCGACGACATCACCGGCGAGATGGTGGAGCCAGTCGTCATCAAGCGTCGCCCCGGCCGGATGCTCTTCGGGCTCGGCGTGGGCATCGCCGTCCTGCTCGTCGGGCTGGCCATCCCCTACGTCCTCACCGACACCTACCGGATGAGCCTCGTGCTCGACGCCACCATCCTCAGCATGCTGGCGCTCGGCATCGGGTTCCTCGCCCGGCACCTCGGCATGATCAGCCTCGGCCACGGCGCCTTCTTCGGCGTCTCCGCGTACGCAGTCGGGGTGGGAATCACCAACTGGGGTTGGAGTCCACTCACCGCAGTCGGGTTCGGGATCCTTGTCGGATCCGCGACCGCGCTGTTGATGGGCGTGCTCGTCGTGCGGGCATCCGGCTTCGGATTCCTGATGCTGACGTTGGCGCTGTCGCAGGCGCTCTACCAGCTCAGCGTGCAGATCTCGGCCCGTCCCTGGACGGGCGCGCACGACGGCAAGCTGATCGCCTACGAACCCGACATGACCTTCCTCGGCCTGACCCAGGCCGACCTGATCAACCCCGGCCTCTACTGGCCTTTCGCCTGGAGCGCCCTGGTGATCAGCGGGATCGTCCTGTGGATGGTCGGTCGCTCGAAGTTCGGCACCACCCTGGAAGGGATCAGGGAGAACGAGGAGCGGATGCGCTTCTCCGGCTACAACACCTTCCTGCCCCGCCTCGTCGCCTTCGTCCTCTCCGGTGCGGTGGCCTCGCTGGGCGGCGCACTCTTCGCGCTGAACGCGGGCTACATCTCGCCCCAGATCCTCGGCTTCACCCAGGCCGGTGACTCACTGATCGCCGCGCTGATCGGCGGATTCGGGATCATCCTCGGCCCGGTGCTCGGGACGTTCCTCTTCGTCTACGCCCAGGCCAACTTCAACTTCGGCGGAAACCTGCACCTGCTCACCGGAATCGCCCTGATCGTGGTCCTGGTCTTCATGCCGGGCGGCATCACCGGAGCCCTGCAGAAGCTCAGCCGACGCATTCGTGGAAAGGAACGCCGATGAGCATCTTCGAAGGCCGCGGGCTGACGGTCAAGTACGGCGCCGTGGTCGCCCTCGACAACATCGACATCACGCTGGAGCCGGGCGTCGTGCACGGCGTCATCGGGCCCAATGGGGCAGGGAAGTCGACGTTCATCGACGCCCTGTCCGGCCGCAAGAGGCCCTCGTCGGGCAAGGTGCTGCTCGAACAGGCCGACATCACCCGTCGGTCGGCGCGCTGGCGGCGCAGCAACGGGGTCTCGCGGTCCTTCCAGCGGACCAGCGTCTTCGGCTCGATGACCGTCGGCCAGCAGCTCGAGATGGTGGCCCGCAAGAACGACGAGCCCGATCTCGACGGGATCATGAAGACGCTGGGCCTCGACGAGATCCGGGACCGGGTCTGCTCCGAGATCGCCTACGGCACCCAGCGTTCGGTCGACCTGGCCATCGCGCTGATCGGCCAGCCCCGCGTCGTACTCCTTGACGAGCCGTGCGCGGGTCTCGTCGCCGACGAGTCGGTGCGCATGCTCGACCACGTGCGCAACCTCTGCAAGGAGCGCAACGTTGCGGCCCTGCTGGTCGAGCACGACGTCGAGGGCGTCTTCCGGACCTGCGACGTGATCACCGTGCTCGACCTCGGCAAGCTGCTCGCCACCGGTGACCCGGCGTCCGTCCGTGCCGACAAGAACGTCATCCGCGCCTACCTGGGGAGTGCAGCATGAGCAGCCCGGTTCTCGAGTTCCGCGACGTGTCGGCGGCGTACGGCGGGGCGGTCATCCTGCAGGAGATCTCGTTCGCCATCAACGAGGGCGAGACGGTCGGCCTGGTGGGCCGCAATGGCGCCGGCAAGTCGACCACCCTGATGTCGGTCTACGGCGTACCGAGTGTGAAGGGCGACATCCTGGTGGGCGGCAAGAAGGTCTCCGGTCGCGCACACGTGCCGACGTCGCGCGGCGTCTCGCTGGTCCCGCAGGGCAAGCGGATCTTCAGCAACCTGACGGTCGAGGAGAACCTGATGCTCGGCCGCGCCTCGGGCCGCAAGGGCACCTGGACGCTGCCGGCGATCTACGACCTGTTCCCCAACCTGGCCCGTGGCAAGAAGCGCTCCGGCACGTCGCTCAGTGGCGGCGAGCAGCAGATGCTCGCGATCGGTCGTGCCCTGATGGCCGAGCCGGCGCTGCTGATGCTCGACGAGCCGACCGAGGGCCTCGCCCCGGTGATCATCGACGGCATCATCGAGGCGCTCAAGGAGATCCGCTCACGGGGGACGGCGCTGCTCCTCGTCGAGCAGCACATCGGGATGATCCAGAAGCTCGCCGACCGCTACCTCGCGTTGCGCAGCGGCCGCCTGGTCGGCGACGGCCCGGTGTCGCAGCTCGAGGACCGGGCCGTCCAGGAACTGATCGCGCTGTAGGCGGGTTGAGGGCTGAAGTGGTCGTCCAGGCAACCACTTCAGCACTCAGCACTGCAGGTGGAGAGGTCCCCACTCCGCATGCCGCGAGTTATGGACTGACCATTGACACATCGCGTAGGCTGGTGACATGACGAAACGATCGTTCACAGGTCCGCTGGCGGGCCTGAAGGTGGTCGAGATCGGGAGCATCGGGCCGGGCCCGTTCTGCGCCATGCTGCTCGCCGATCTCGGCGCCGACGTCATCCGCGTGGACCGCACGAGCGGTGCCGCGCTGGTGGGCCCGAACGCCGACTTCCGCACCGAGGTGATGCACCGCGGCAGGCGGTCGATCGCCGTCGACCTCAAGCACCCCGAGGGACGCGACGTCGTCCTCGAGCTCGTGCGCGACGCGGACGTCCTGATCGAGGGGTTCCGACCCGGCGTCACCGAACGACTCGGCATCGGGCCGGACGACTGTGCCGCCGTCAACGAGCGCCTGGTCTACGGGCGGATGACGGGCTACGGCCAGGACGGACCGATGGCCCAGGCCGTCGGGCACGACCTCAACTACGTCGCACAGAGCGGCGTGCTCGCCCTGATCGGGCGTCCCGACCAACCGCCGACACCGCCGCTCAGCCTGGTCGGTGACTTCGGTGGGGGTGGGCTGGTCCTCGCCCTCGGCGTCGTCTCCGCGGTGTGGGAGGCGCAGCGTTCCGGCACGGGCCAGGTGGTCGACGCCGCCATGGTCGACGGCTCGGCCTTGCTCGGCGCCGCCTTCCACGGCTTCGTCAGCGGTGGCACCTGGGAGACCACGCGGGGCGCGAACATCGTCGACTCGGGGGCGCCTTTCTACGACGTCTACGAGACCGCGGACGGGAAGTGGCTCGCGGTTGCGGCCATGGAGGCGCACTTCTACGCCGAGCTCCTGGAGATCCTCGACATCGACCCGGCCAGTCTCCCGGACCAGAACGACCGCGCCCGCTGGCCCGAGATGAAGAAGGTGTTTGCGGACGCCGTACGCACCCGGCCGCGCGACGAGTGGGTCGACCGGGCCGACGGCCGTGGCTGCGTCTCGGCGATGCTCGAGGTCGAGGAGTCGTGGGAGCACCCGCACAACGTGGCGCGCGGAACCTTTGTCGACGTCGCGGGCATCACCCAGCCCTCGCCCCAGCCCAGGTTCAGCCGCACCCCCGCCGAGGTGGACGGTCCTCCGGCCGCGCCCGGCGAGCACACCCTCGAGGCGCTTGCCGCCTGGGGAGTGCCCCATGACCGCATCGAGAAGTGGACCCGGTCCGGTGCGATCGCCCAGACGGATCCCCCATCCACCGACAACACGAGTACCCACAAGGAGAGCCTCAGAAGATGAAGAGCCTCGAGAGGTCCTACGAGACCCTGCGGTTGCAGGAGGTCAGTCCCGGCGTCGTCGTCGTGACGCTGGACCGGCCCGACCGCTACAACGCGATGACCAACCAGATGTTCGCCGAGCTCGAGCGGATGGCGCTCGACCTCGACGACGAGGACAGCCTCCGAGCCGTCGTGTTGACCGGTGCCGGCAAGGCGTTCTGCGCCGGCTACGACCTGGCCGACGCCGAGCACCTCTCGAGCCTGGGTGCCATGGGCATGCTCAACCAGCAGGAACGTGCTGCCCGGGCCCTGGTCGCCGTACGGTCCATGCGGGTGCCGGTCATCGCCGCCGTCAACGGAGCTGCTGCCGGAGGCGGCCTGGCGCTCGCCCTGCAGGCAGACATCCGGATCGGCACGCCGGCCGCGAAGTTCAACGCCGCGTTCGTCCGCATCGGCCTGTCGGCCGGCGACCTCGGCACATCCTGGTTGCTCACCCGGCTCGTCGGGCCGGCGGTGACCAGCGACATCGCGTTCACCGGCCGCATCGTCGAGGCGGAGGAAGCCGAGCGGATCGGCCTTGTGAACTCGATCAGCAAGGACGACGAGCTGCTGGACGACGCCCTCGCGCTGGCCGCCCAGATCGTCTCGAACAGCCCCGGGGGAGTGCAGCTCTCCAAGCGTGCGCTGCAGGCGAACATGGAGGTCGGCTCGTACGCCGCCGCGCTCGAGCTCGAGAACCGTGGCCAGGCGCTCCTGACCCGCGGATCGGACATGCCCGAGGCCCTCGCGGCCTTCAAGGAACAGCGCCAGCCCGTCTTCACGGGGGAGTGAGTGAGATGACCGTGACCGACCGACCCCAGCAGGCAACCGTGGCCGTGGACTTCCCGCCCCTCCAGGAGCTGACCTTCGAGGTCCTCGAGGGAGACATCGGCGTCCTGCGGATCAACCGACCCGACCGGATGAACAGCCAGACGATCCGGATGTTCAGTGAGTACGGCGAGGCCGCGTTCGCCTTGCGCGACGCGCCCCTGCGCGCCCTCATCCTGACCGCCACGGGTGACCGCGCCTTCTGCGCAGGCTTCGACCTCGACGAGATCCACCGGATCACCGAGATGGGCGTGCGTGAGTTCCTCAAGTTCCAGGAGATCGCCACGGGTGGCATCCAGGGCATCAGGCACCTGCCGTTCCCGGTGATCGCCGCGATCCACGGACCGGCGACCGGTGGCGGGCTGGCCCTCGCCCTGGCCGCCGACATCAGGCTTGCCGCGCCGACGGCCAAGTTCAGCGCCGCCTTCGTGAAGGTCGGGTTGTCGATGGGCGAGCTCGGCACGTCGTACAACCTGAGCCGCCTGATCGGCCCTGCGAAGGCAGCCGAGATCGGCTACACCGCACGCATCGTGAAGGCCGACGAGGCCGAGCGGATCGGGCTGGTCAACCGCGTCGTACCCTCCGAGGACCTCTTCGACGAGGCCCTGGCAATGGCCCGGATGATCGCGCAGAACTCGCCCGGTGGAGTCCGTATGTCCAAGCGAGCGATCCAGCGCAACCAGGAGATCACGTCGTACGCCGCGGCGATCGAGCTCGAGAACCGCGGCCAGGCGCTGATGTCGCGCACCACGGACATGCCCGAGGCGCTGGCCGCGTTCAAGGAGAAGCGGGCACCCCGCTTCACCGGGGAGTGAGGACGCGATGAGCGACTGGGACTGGTCCGTCGAGGAGCGCGGCCGACTCGCCGCCTTCCTCGAGAAGCGAGGCCTGACCTCGGGTGAGGTGACCACGCAGCGCATCGGTGACGGCCACTCCAACCTCACCTACCTGGTCTCCGACAGCACCGGACGCCAGGTCGTCGTACGCCGTCCGCCGCCACCGCCGACCCCGCCGGGTGCCCACGACATGTTGCGCGAGGCCCGGCTGGTCGGGGCTCTGGCGGGAACGCCGGTCCCGGTCGCCGATGTCCTGGCCACTGCAGAGGCCGATGAGGTCATCGACGTGCACTTCTACGTGATGAGCTTCGCCGCCGGTCCGGTCGTCACCACCGAGTCCCCGGCACCCCTCGACACTCCTGAGGTGCGGCGCCGGATCGGCGAGACCCTGGTCGACACGCTGGCCGACCTGCACGCCGTCGACTGGCGGGCCGCCGGGCTCACCGACATCGGCAAGCCCGAGGGGTTCAACGCCCGCCACCTCAAGCGGATGGCGCGCCTGGTGGCCGACGACGACGGGAAGCCGCCGCCGCACTTCGCGGAGATCGACGCCTGGCTGCAGGTGCATGTCCCGGCCGAGTCGGGCGCGGCGATCGTGCACAACGACTTCCGCATCGGCAACGTCGTGCTCGACGCGGACCGGCCCGGCGAGATCAAGGCGGTGCTCGACTGGGAGCTGGCCACCATCGGTGACCCCCTGTTCGACCTCGGCTACTTCCTGAGCAGTGTGCCCGACCCGGAGGAGCCGCTGACTCCGACCGAGGAGCTGGGCACGGCCATGCTCGAGGACGGCTACCCGACCCGCAAGGAGCTTGCTGCCCGCTACGCGGATCGCACCGGTGCCGACCTCGGTGAGCTCGACTGGTACACCGCGCTGGCCCTGTGGAAGCTCGCCGTGCTCTACGAATACGGCCGCCGACGGGCTGCGCGCGGCGTCGGCGACGACTACTACGCCGACCAGGCCCTCGTGCAGTCGTTCCTCGATGCCGCCCACCACACCGCCGGACTGCCCCCTGCCCCTGCTCCACCGGAGGACTGAGATGACCAACCGATCCAACGAGCCGTTCCACGACCCGATCGTCACGCCCGACGAGCTGGACGGCCTGCCCGAGAAGTTCTTCGACCGGTTCGTCTTCAACTTCCACCGGACCGACGGCTCCCGACCCTCCATCATCGTCGGCCTGGGCCTGCACCCGCTGCGCGACACCGTCGACGGCTTCGCCCAGCTGAGCACGGACACCGAGCAGCGCAACGCCCGCTACTCGACCGAGCTCTCGGCGACGTCCTGGGACACGTGCGGGCCCTTCTCCTACGAGGTGGTCGAGCCCAACACGACCTGGCGTCTGAAGCTCGCCGACAACCCGACCGGCCTGACCTTCGACCTCACGTGGCACGCGCGCACGCCGGCCTGGTGGGGCGACATCGACGTCACCAACCCGAAGGGTGAGACCACCTCCTTCGCGCACCTCTTCCAGTCGGGGTACGCCGACGGCACGGTCACCATCGACGGCGAGGAACAGCGCGTCGAACAGTGGTACAGCCAGCGCGACCGCTCCCGCGGCGTACGCACGATGCAGGGCGGCCAGGGCCTGCACATCTGGTACCAGGCGCAGTTCCCGGATCGCTCCGTCGGCTTCCTGCTGGTCGAGGGCCGCGACGGCTCACGGCTGCTCCTGGAGGGCGCGGTGATGCACACCGACGGCCGGCTCGACGAGATCACCGACGTCAAGCACGACCTTGTCTTCGACGACCAGCTCGACCTCAAGTCGGGACTGGTGCAGGTGACCACCGCGTCCGGCGACGTGCTGCCGATCGAGACCGATGCCTCTGGTGGTGGCGGGCTGATGGCCGGCGCCGGGTACGGCGGCCACCACGGCGAGGCGCTGGGCGTCGACCACGTCGAGGGGGAGACCTGGCCGCTCGACGGTTCGGTCACCCAGCGCACCGTGGACTCGTCGCTCACCGACCGGCTCGCGTCGTTCACGCTGGACGGCGTGAACGGCTCGGGCATCTTCGAGTTCGCGCTGACCCGCTCGTCGTCGTACTCCTACGTGCCGACGCTGGTCTGACTGGCCATGGCTGAGCCGCGGCCCTTCACACCGAGCCTCGACCCGGAACAGGTCACTGACCTGCGACTCCGATTGAGCCGGACCCGGTGGCCTGAAGCGGCCACCGAGTCCGACTGGGCCCAGGGCCCGCCGTTGGACGAGATGAAACGGCTGGTGGCCCACTGGCAGGACGGTTACGACTGGGAGCGCTACGCCTCCCGCATTGCCTCGGTGCCGCAGGTGCTGGTGGAGATCGACGGGCTCGACATCCACGCCGTCCACGTGCGGTCCAGTGATCCCGATGCCGTGCCGCTGGTGCTCACGCATGGTTGGCCCAGCACCTGCTTCGAGTTCCTCGACGTCATCGAGCTGTTGACTGAGCCCGAGCAGGGCCAGGCCTTCCATGTGGTCTGTCCGTCCTTGCCCGGCTACGGCTGGAGCGGGAAGCCGACCGGGTCCGGTTGGGGTGTCGAGCACACCGCCGATGCCTGGGTCGCTCTGATGGAGGCCCTGGGCTACTCCCGGTTCATCGCTCAGGGTGGCGACTGGGGTGCGATGGTGACCACCGAGCTCGGCGTACGCCACGCCGACCGCCTGCTCGGGGTGCACCTGACGATGCCCATGGCTGCCTGCGAGGAGGGCGATGAGGACGGCGCGTCAGAGCTTCAGCTGGCGGGTGTCGAGCGCGAGGGCCGATTCCGCAGGCACGGCCACGGCTACAACCTGCTCCAACGCACCCGGCCGCAGACCATCGGCTACTCGCTCGCCGATTCTCCGGTGGGTCAGTGTGCCTGGATAGTGGAGAAGCTCAAGGATTGGTCAGGCGTCGATCAGGACGGGCACTGCCTGCTTGATGACGACACGATGCTCGACGTGGTCTCGACCTACTGGTTGACCGGCACCGCTGCGTCCTCGGCCCGCCTCTATCGGGAAGCGGTCGGGCTCGACCGGGCGACGTACGTCGACGTGCCGACAGGCGTCACCGTCTTCCCGCACGAGTTCATCCGTCCGCCCCGTAAGGCTGTGGCCAGGCGTTACCGCGGGTTGACCTACTGGAGCGAGCAGGATCGTGGCGGCCACTTCGCGGCCGCCGAGGTCCCGGAGTTGTTCGCCCAAGAGATCCGGGCCTTCGTGGCTGGCCTCGGTCCGGGCCGCTGAGGATGTCTGCTGCGCGCGGACGACGCCCCTGCGTGCCCGCGTCGGTGGACAGGGGCGTCGTCGTCACGTCATGACCTGACCGTGTCGATCCAGCGTTTGCACAGGGCGTCGGCAAGGGCATCGACCGGGCCGGCGGATGCCCAAGGCGGCGAGACGGCGCTCAGTGTGGCCCAACCCGCGTGCAGGTGTGCGGCGTCAGTCCCGGGCGTGAACGGCGGCTGGTTCTGCCAACGATGGACGACGAACGCGTCCCCTTCCAGGACGAACCCGACGTCGCTCACCGAGGTGTCCGAGAATGAAGCTGCGCTGATCCCGTCGAGCTCTGCCAGGGGCAGGGCCGGGACGTTCAGGTTCAGCGCGATCGGCGGCAGGGACTCGGCCTCTGCCAGTTCGACGAGCCAGGCGGCCAGTACGGCGGCGGTGGCGAAGCCGTCGGCGTCGGCCCTGGCCGTACTCACGGCGAGACCGGGGACGTCGTGGCTGACAGCGGTCAGGGCCGCTCCGACCGTGCCCGAATGCAGGACCATCCGGCCGGTGTTGAACCCCGGGTTGATTCCCGAGACCACGAGCTCCGGCGTCCAGTCGAAGGCGCCGGCGCACGCCGCCTTGACGGCCAGCGCCGGCGGGGCGTCGATGGCTCGGGCGGTGATGCCGGGCAGGCCGTCCAGCACCACCGGTTCGATCGGGATCCGGGCGTGGTCGACCACGGTGGCGAACCCGGCGGAACTGCCGCTGCGCTCGCGCGCCGGCCCGAGCACGTGCACCTCGTGCCCGGCCCGGGTCAGTTCTCCGGCGAGTGCGATCAGACCGGGTTCCCGAATCCCGTCGTCGTTGGTGACCAGAATCCTCAAGACGCCGTACCGCTCGGTGTGGACCACAGGTCGGCGAGCGGTGTCACCGATTCCGGATCCGGTTCGAACCCGAACGGGAGATACCACGCGCTCTCCAGCTCGACCAGCGGCTCCATCCCGGACAGGATGCTGGTGCTGATCCGTTCCTGCACTGCCTCGGGAGCCGCTGCGGCCTCGCGCACGAGGGTCCGGACGCTGCCCCACAGGGAATCCGAGGCCGCCTGCAGGTCCCGGGTGTGGGTAGCCGCGTCTGCATGCGCGGCGGCGGCCGTGCTGAGCGCACGGATCATGGCGTCTCCGACCCGGTCGGAGACCTGGTGGGCGTCCTTGAGGAGGGATCGCGCGACGACCATCTGGTGCTCGAGCTCGTAGCGGTGCCGGGCGTGGACGTCGTACAGCCTGGTGCGCAGGAACTCCAGGAAGTCGATGGTCAGCCGGAGCTGCTCGGCGGCCTGGGGGTCGCTCGGGTCGACCGCCGGGGTGACCGTGTCCCGCAGGGACTTGATCGCGGCGCGGAGGGTGTTCTCGCTGTGGTCCTTCATGTGACTGGCTCCTTGAGCAGATCGATCAGCACGCGGGAGATCACCGGGACCATGCCCTCGACCCGGGTGAGCAGGATGTCTTGGTGCGACTTGCCGAGCCGCGCGATGCGATAGCTCGAGGCCATCGTGGACACGATGATCGAGAAGCAGCACAGGACCTGGTAGAACCGCAGGCGCTCCGGATCGACGGTCAGACCCGACACCTCCTCGTACGTCGTGAAGAACTCGTCGAGGGGAACCAGGCCGCAGACCCAGTAGGTGCCCTCGGCGTCGTAGTGGCCCATGGTCGGGAGCGTGATCCAGGCGAGGTCTCGGTGACGATCGCCGATGAGTCCGCGCTCCCAGTCGAGCCAGGCGTTGATCCGGCCGCTGTCCTCGTCGAACAGGAAGTTGCCGCTGCGGAAGTCCCCGTGGACCACGCTGGCGACGTCGAGGGTCGGCAGGTTGCGGCGCAACCAGCGGGCGGCCACCTCCATCAGCGGGCTGTCCTCCCCACGGTCCTCCTCCCAGCAACGCAGGGCGTGGTTGACCGCCCACTCGGCGGCCTGGGTGGTGCCTGCCTCGGGGACGGCGAGGGTGCTGAACTCGTGACCGCGGAAGTCGGCGTTGTGGATCGCCGAGAGGTGCTGGAGGTACTGCGGGGCCAGGAGCCTGCGGTGGTCACCGAAGTTCGTGCCCAACCCGCTGATCTTCCCGGTCGTCGCGACCCGGGGCTTGGTCACGCCTTCGGCGAAGGCGTAGATCAGCGCTGGCTCGGGGAAGAACTCTCCCTCGGCATCGATGAAGTACGTCTCCGGGACGGGGACCGTGCCCTTGAGCAGGCGCAGCAGCTCGAACTCCCGGGCCCGACTGGTGGCGTTGGAGCCCTCAGAGGGATCCATCCGCACCACCATGTGGTCCGACCGCGTCGACCCGTCGGGCTCGCGGCGTTCGAGCACGAAGCCGACCTGGATCTTGGAGACCCCGCCGGTGAACCAGTGCAGGTCCACCACCTCGAACTCGACGTCGCCGAGCTCATGGCGCAAGAAGGTCTCCAGATGCTTCGCGAGCTCTTCGAGGGAGGGCCGTTGGTAGGCGGGCCCCGACCGGTGGTGCATCTTGCGGGTGAGGGTCCGGTCGATCTCGGGTTCGGTGGGGAACGTGCGTCGCACCTCGTCGATGAAGGCCGCCGACGGGGCGTCGCGTACGTCGAAGTCGACGTCCCAGATGAGGTCCACACCGGGGTCGTGGTCAGGCCCCGTCTGGTTCGCGGGTTCCGTCTCGTCCATTGACGCCGTCATGCCATCTCCTGTCCGGCCAGGCCACGGTGACGGCCGTGCTTCGACATGCGTTCGGCCAGGTAGTCGAGGCCATAGATGTCGGCCATCTCGCCATAGCCGACCTTGTCGCCCCAGTGATAGCGGAACATGCCCTGGTAGGCCACGTGCGAGGGGTTGAAGCTGTGCCACGGGTGGCTGGAGATGGCGGCGCCGAAGAACTCGTAGGTCTCACCCCGGTCGTCGGTGGCCACGATGTGGTTGCTGATCGCCAGCATGCTGGTGTGCTCTGCGGTGATCTCGGCTGCCACGATCGGTCGGACCTCGCCGTTGCGGCTGACGAACCCGAACCGCAGGCGTTCATAGGTGACCTTGCCGGCGTTGATCGAGATCAGCACGGCCAGGTGCATGGCGAGCTCGGGGCCGAAGTTCACCGAGACCCATGCGACGGACCGCGTACCGGTCTCCAGGCGAGGGCCCCAGCTGTGGTCCATGCCGTCATAGCAGTCGATGGTGTACTTCTTGCCGCGCAGCTCGAGCTCACCGGTGATGTGGCCCTTGACCTCGAAGTGCCCGTTCTCCCACTCGTCGCCGTGGCGGGTGTCGCCGGTGGAGCGGTCCTTCTCCAGGAGCGGGTTCTGGTCGGGGTCGCCCGGATCGAACGGCTCGTGGAGGGCACGGAACGACAGGTCGAAGGAGCATGCGCCGAGCACGTTGCGGTAGGTGGCGTCGTACTCCTTCGGGTTGGGCGTGTTCACGCTCAGCCCGTTGGGCAGGTCGAACTTGCGGAACGACTTGGGGCACGGCAGGTGAACCTGCGGATCGGTGAAGTCGATCTCATAGGGCTGGTGGCAGAAGCCCTGGCCGACCAGGATCGAGGATGTCGCGACTCCGGCATTGGGGCGTGCCAGCACGTAGACGTTGCCGAAGATGTTGTGCTCGGGGATCGAGAACGGGACGAACATCGTCTCGGTCCACGTCCGGTCGTTCGGGTCGCGGGGGTGGAACTCGGAATCAGCGTCGGTGATCATCTTGTCTCCTCAGTTGGCGCCGCTCGAGGCGGGCACGGGTGGTTCGGGGGTGGCCGACCCGAGATAGGCCTCGGTCAGCACGTCTTCGGGCAGGGAGCTGGCCGGCCCCGCATGGACGACGCGCCCGCGGGAGAGCACGACGACCTCGTCGGCGACGGCCAGGGCGGAGCGGTTCTGCTCGGCGAGCACGACGGCGGTCTCCCCGAGGGTGGCGCCGTGCTCCTTCAGGAAGCCGTAGATGGTCTCGACCATCACCGGGGCCAGGCCCATGCTGGGCTCGTCGAGGAGCAGCACGTCGGGTCGTGCGACGAGCGCGCGACCGATGGCGACCATCTGTTGCTCGCCCCCGGAGAGCAGTGCCGAGGGTCGGTCCCGCAGCCGTTGAAGTGGTGGGAACAGGTGGTAGACGCGTTCGATGGCCGCCGTGCGGTCGCGTGGCTCCAGCCGTCGAGCGCCACCGGCCGCGACCTGCAGGTTCTCCTGCACGGTCAAAGGTGCGATGACCCGACGGCCTTCGGGCACCAGTGCGACGCCACGATGGGTGATGCGGTGGGTGCGTGTCGTCGAGATGTCCGCCCCGAACAGGGTGACCCGCCCGGAGACCTTGGTGGCCTGGTTGCAGATCGCCCGCAGCAGGGTGGACTTGCCTGCGCCGTTGGGGCCGAGCAGGGCCACCACGCGCCCGGGGTGGGCGGTGAAGGACACGTCCGTCACCGCCCGCACGTGGCCGTAGGAGACGCTCACTCCCTCAAGCGAGAGCGCCGGAACCGATGTAGGCATCGATGACCTCCTTCGAGTCGAGCACGTCGTCGGGTGAGCCCTCGGCCAGGACACGGCCGAAGTCGAGAACCATCAGCCGGTCGCAGAAGCGCCGCATCATCGCGACGTCGTGTTCGACCAGCACCACGGCCAGGCCATGGCGCCGAGCGGCGTCGACCGCGGTGAACACGCCCTCGCGTTCCGTCGGGCTCATCCCTGCCGTGGGCTCGTCGAGCAGGAGCACCCGCGGGTTCCGGGCCAGGGCCCGGGCGATCTCCACCTGCCGGCGTACGCCGTAGGGCAGCTCGCCCGCCGGCACTCCCGAGATCTGGTCCAGCCCCATACGGACGAGCAGTTCGCGGGTGGCCTCCGATCGGCGTGGGACCTGGGGCGGGAACCCGAGGGCGACGTTGGCGGCGACCGACTTGTCGTCCATCAGACGAATGGTCTGGAACGTGCGGGCGATGCCGGCGCGGGCCAGGAGGTGCGGCCGGCCCCACAGCAGTGCCAGGGGTACGCCGTCCACTGCGCCCGTGCCCGAGCTCGGGGTGTAGGCGCCCGACAGGGCGTTGATGAGCGTGGTCTTGCCGGACCCGTTCGGCCCGATCACGCCGAGCACTTCACCTTGTCCGACGGTGAGCCTGACTCCGTCGAGTGCGTGGACACCGCCGAAGGTGACGCGCACGTCGTCGGCGTCCAGGGCGACCGGGCCGATTCCGGCGGGAGCGTCCCCGGGCCCCGGCACCACGGGCGATCCGGCCTCACCGGGTGCGTCGGACCGACGGAGCCGGGCCAGGAGCCGTGACAGCACGCCGAGGATGCCGCCGGGGGCGAAGGCAACCACGAGCACGATGATCAGCCCGTTGACCAGCACCTGGTACTCGGCGAAGCCCTCGAGGGTGAAAGGCAGGCCGAAGATGACCAGGGCGCCGACGAACGAGCCACCCACGAACGTCATGCCGCCGATCACGACAACCGCCAGGAGCTTGGTGAGCAGGTCGAAGTTGAACTGACCCGGGTCTATGAATCCAGCGGTGTGCGCCTGGAGGGCGCCGGCCGTGCCCGACAGCAGACCGGAGAGGCCGAAGAGCAGCGTGCGGACGCGCACCACGTTGATGCCCTGGTGCTGGGCCATCAGGGTGTCGACGCGCATGGCCGAGATCACCAGACCGTGCCGGGAGCGGCGCAGCCACACCAGGGCGACGGTGGCCAGCAGGACGGCCCCACAGATCCACAGGTCGGTCACCTCGCGGGAGATCCCCACCTTGCCCTGGGAGCCTCCGGTGAGCGGGACGTTGAGCACCGCGACCCGGACCACCTCGGAGAACGCGATGCTGGCGATGGCCAGGTAGATCCCGTTGAGTCGGGCGACCAGGGTCGCCAGAAGTACGCCGACCGCGCCCGCAATGACGGCTGCTGCTGGTACCGCCAGGGCGACAGGCACTCCCATGTCGACCGAGAGGATCGCCGAGCCGTAGGACCCGATCGCCATCAGGCCGACCTGCGGCACGGCGAAGATTCCCGCGCTGAGCAGGACGTAGAGGGCGAGCGCGACCAGCACCAGGACGAGCGCGTCACGGACGGCGAAGTCGTAGACGCCGAAGAGGGAGAGGAAGTCGTCCATGGCTCAGACCCTCGCCAGCTCGGAGCGGGTGTGGAACAGGCCCGTGGGCCGGACCACCAGGAAGCCCAGCAGGAGGGCGAAGACGACCAGGTCCCGGTAGGAACTGTCCAGGTAGCCCGTGGCGTACGTCGATGCGACACCGATCAGCAACCCGCCGGCGAGGGCGCCAGCGACGGAGCCGAACCCGCCGACCACCATCGCCGCAAGGGCGATCACCAGGTAACCGGATCCCAGGTCGGCACTGACCACGTTGAACGCCGTTGCCACCATTGCGGCGGCCAGACCGGCAAGCGCTCCCGAGGCGAAGAAGACGCCGGCACTGACCCGGTCGACGTTGATGCCGAGCAGGGAGGCCGTCTCGCGATCAGCAGCCACGGTGCGGACCTCGCGGCCTGCCTGGGTGTGCGCCATGCCCCAGGCGAGCAGTGCGATCAGCCCGATCGAGACGACCACCATGGTGGCGTGGAGCGTGGTGATCCGCACGGGCCCCAGTTCGAGCGGGCTGACCGGGAAGACCCCGGCGGGCATCCGCTCGACCGCACCGTCGAGCAGGTGGTGGGCCACCTCGACCAGGATGATCAGCCCGCCCATGCTGGAGATGAAGGCTGCGAGCTCGGCGTCCTGCCGCTTGAGCAGATGGCGGATCAGCAGGAAGTAGGCGGCGACATTGAGCAGTCCGGCCGCCAGCATCACCACGGGGAGCGTCGCGAGCAGGGGCCATCCGAGTCGCGTGGTGAGGTCCCACGCCACGACGGCTCCCCAGGTGAAGACGGCGGCGTGGGCCACGTGGAAGATCCGCAGGCTGGCCATGACCAGGCCGAAGCCTGATGCATAGAGCGCGTAGACGCTTCCGAGCACGATGCCGTTCACCGTCTGCTGCAGCCAGAAGTCCATGTCAGTTGCCCGCGACCTGCATGGAGCCGTCGTCGGCGAAGCTCGCCATCACACCCTCAGAGACGGCGGCGCCGTCCTTGGTGAGTTCCAGGGAGAGGATGCTGTGCTCCGCGACCAGGTCGCTCGTCGACGCCGCGGGGATCGCATCGCGGAGGGACGCGCCGTCGACGTCGCCGTCCTCGTCAGCAGCCAGGATGGCCGCCGCGACGGTCCAGCCGACCTGGTAGCCCAGGGCGCTGTACGCCGTGGGGGACTCGTCGTACTTGTCGGCGTACGCCTTTTCGAACGATGACCCGCCCTGCATGCCCGGCGCCCAGACCTGCGGGAAGACGAAGTCGTCGGCAGCGTCTTCGGCGACGGTGTAGGTCTCGCTGCTGATGGCGACCGTTCCGGCCCGCATCACGTCGTCGAAGCCGCCGGACTGGTCCATCTGCAGCATCAGGTTGCCGGCTTGGGCCGGGAGGACGGACAGCACGACCGCGTCGACGTCGTCGTCGCGAAGGTTGGCCAGTACCGCCGAGAAGTCGGTGTCGGTGGAAGCCACTTCCTGTCGGGAGTCGAACCCGCCGGGGAGGCCCTTCTCCGTGGTGTCAGCGAGGGTGGCGAAGGAGGGGTTGTCGCTGGCCACGATGACGCCGACTCGCTTGGCGCCGTGCTCGGTGAGGTACTGGCCCATCGCCGTCGTCGGGGTGCCGAGGTCGGTGAAGCGGAAGGCGAAGCCGTCCTTGTTCTCCAGCTCGCTGCCGGCACCGGAGAGGAAGGCGATCTTGTCGTCGTTGGCCAGTGGCGCGACTGCCTGGCCGAGCGGGCTCTGGGAGTCGTTGATGACAATCGGTGCGCCGGCCTGGCGCAGCTTGTTGTAGCCGGTGACAGCCGAGGTGACCTCCGACTTGGCGTCCTGTGTCTGGATCTCCACCTTCACGTCGGCGTCGTCGAAGGCGGCCTTGGCTTGCTGCAGGGCGAGCTCGAAGCCGTGCTGGAAAGGAACCCCGAACGACGTGGCAGCCGGGCCCGAGAGATTGGCCAGCAGACCGACCTGAACGGCATCGGAGTCACCGGCGGACGGACCGGCACAACCAGTCGCGGCCAGCAGGACACCGATGGCGCCCGGCACGATGAGCCGGGACAGGCGGCGGGTGGGGTTCATGGACATGAGCTCTCCTTGGTTCCGGTGGCGCAGGTCACATGGCCTGGGCGATACCGGAATGTAGGAACGGGGCGAGAAGGGGGTCAAGGAATCGTGGGTTCACGGCCGGACGGCGGTTGGAGTAACCCACAACCCGTTCAGCCCAGGGCTGTGCCAAGAGCCTTCAGGCGAGTGTTCGCAGCGTCGATTCGGTGCCACGACCGAACCCTGGAACGGCGTGGTGGCCCTGCAGGCGGAGCACGAGGAGGGCAGTCTGCACGCTCAACTGGTCATTGGGGGTCGACGCGACGTCGAGCCCGGTCAGGTCATGCACCCGGGACAGGCGATGGCGCACGGTGTTCTCGTGCACCTGCAGGACTGTGGCAGAGTCCCGGATGCTGCGTCCCGACTCGAAGAAGACCTGCAGGGTCTTCAGGAGCATGCGCATCGCCTCGCCGCCCTCGAGCAGCGGGCCGACCACGTCATGCACGTAGATGCGCACGGAGTTCTCGTCGCTGTTGGCGACGAACAGCCGGGCGGGGCCCAGCTCGTCGCAGCCCACTGCCCTGGTGTCGGGGGAGCCGTAGCGGTCGAGGCACCGGGCCACTTCGCGCGCCTCACGGTAGGCGCGGCGGAGTTGCCCCGGCCTGGTCACCGACGACAAGCCGGCAACGGCCTGTTCGTCCCCCATGCGCTCCAGCCCGTCGATGACGGCGCCCTTGATGCGGTCGAGGAACGGCGCATGGGCGGAGTCCTCGGGAACCTTGACTGCAAGCAGCACGCCCTCCGAACCGCGGATCGGGAGTATCTCCACCGCCAAGTCCTTGGCGACCAGGTCGGAGAGGCGGCCCGCGTCGACGGTCGACCCGGAGGAACGCCCGCGTTCGAGCACGAACACCACCACGCGGTCGGCGGCCAGGTCGACGCCGAGGTACTCGGCGCACGCACGCAGGTCCGCGTCGTACGTCGTGCTGCGTACCATCTGGCGGCCCAGGTTGGTGCGCGCGTTCCACGCCACGCGGGCCAGCCGGCGCTGGGCAAGGTACTCCCCGCGCACATGGATCGTGGCGCGGTCGGCGATCCAGACGAGGTCCTCAGACGAGTCGTCGGGGTCGTCGCAGGCGAGGACCAGATAGGCAAAGAGGTGCCCGTCGTGCGCGACCGGTGCGATGACGTGGCGCCGCAGGGGAAGTCGTCGGTCACGGGGCAGCACCGTGGCGGAGATCGGTGGTTCGCCCTGGGACCCGATGGCCGCGAGGAGGCGTCCGAGCCGCGGGATCGATGCCTCGCGTCCGGTGGGGACGGAGCTCGCCACGATGCGCTCGTCGGGGTCGATCAGATAAGCCACGGTGTCGGAGACGGCCGAGATGGTCGCGACCAGATCACGCAGCGACCCGCCTTCGGCTCTCGTGTCGGAGAGCCTGATTTCCACCGCGAGTTGGTCGGGGAACATCTCGCCTCCTGTGGGGAACTGACTCACAATAGAATGGTCAGACCTAAAACGTCAACGGGTGGGCAGGTCGTCGAGGTCGGCTCGGGTGTGGGAGGCTCCACCCCTTGCTGGACGCCGGAGCGCCGCCATGCCCGGCATCCGGCAGAGTGACTCCATGGATCTCGATCTCAACGGCAAGGCGGCTCTCGTCACCGGCGGCAATCGCGGCATCGGCCTTGCGGTGGCGAAGGCGCTCGGCCGGGAAGGCGCCCGCGTGGCCCTTCTCGGGAGGGATCGGCAGAGCCTGGCCGAGAGTGCCGCAGGGGTCGGCCCGGGCACTGTCGTCGTCCGTGCAGACACCACGCAGGATGTCGAGGTTCGTGCTGCCGTCGACCGGGCCGTGTTCGAACTGGGACGGCTGGACATCGTGGTCAACTGTGCGGCGCCCCGCGCCACGCCCGGTCAGGTTCCGGGGCTGGCCGGCCTCGATGACGACGACTTCCTGCGGCAGATGGACACCAAGGCGCTTGGCTACGTGCGCGTCGTCCGGGCAGCCGCACCTCACCTCGAGGCCGCAGGTGGGGGCGCGGTGGTGAACGTCAGTGGGATGAACGCGCGCCTCACGGGCTCCATCACCGGCTCGGTGCGCAACCTCGCGGTCGTCGCGATCACCAAGAACCTTGCCGACGAGCTGGGCCCGTTCGGCATCTCGGTGACGTGTGTCCACCCAGGCCTGACCGTCACCGAGCGGGTTGCCGACGACGCCGCGTACGCCGAGCAGGCCGCGGGCAATGCGTTGGGTCGGCCGGTGACCGCGGAGCAGGTCGCCGACGTGATCACCTTCCTCGCCTCGCCGCGGGGAGGCGTGGCCAACGGGTCGGTGATCACGGTCGACGGCGGCCGCCCGGGCGTGATCTGGACCTGATCCCTCCGGGGGTGCGCATCAGGACAAAAAGGTCGTACCATTGCCGACACCAGTCCGATCCAGAGTGTGCCGAGAGGGGACTGATGTTCGACGAACTTGCCGAGCGCGTGCATGCGGTCCTGCGCCTGACTTCGGGCCTCACGGCGGAACCGGGCCTTGCGGCGTTCCATGCAGTGGGGGGCATTGAGTCCCTGAACCACGCCCTGGATCGCGCTGACGCGACGCTGAGCGGCTGGCTGGCCGCCCACCCACATGAGCAGGTGCGAGCAGGCGCCGTGGCCAACGAGGTGGGGGCCGTCCGCCTGCAGGTGCAGACCCACGAACTCACCCGCCGCCGCGAGTCGGTCGACGCCTTGCAGTCCGCCTTGCGTCGCATGCGTACGGCTGGCTCGGTCGAGGCGCTCACTGCGCAAGTGCCCCGGGAGGTGTCGGCGCTCGGCTTCCGGCGCGTGCTCTTCTCCTGGGTGGACCAGGCCCGCTGGGTGCCGGTGTCGACGTACACCGCGAGCGGGCCAGAAGAGGCGCGGGCGATCATGGCCGCGGGCGACGCGCCCTACTGGCACACCCGCGACCTGCTCGAGGCGGCGATGATCCGGCATCGGCGCTCGATGCTGGTCCGCGATGCGCTCGACAACCCTCATGTGCACCTCGACATCCAGGCCGTCATGCACTCGACGTCGTACGTCGCCGCGCCCCTCATTCGGGGGTCGAAGGTGGTCGGATTCGTGCACGCCGACCAGAGCGTCGAGGGCGCGGAGCTGGACGGGTTCGACCGTGACCTGATCAGCATGTTCGTGGAGGGACTGGGCCTTGCCTTCGAGCGCGTGGCGATGCGGGAGGAACTCGACAGTGTTCGCTCCCGTCTGGGGCGCCAGGCCTCGGCCCTCAGTGACCTGGTGGCGCAGATCGGAGACATCGATGCGACCGAGCCCCGCACCTCTGCAGTGGAGGAGCCACGTGGGGAGGTGGCGTTTCCCGCGTCGTCCGAGTCCGTGCCGCTCCGTCTGGGAGAGGGGCTGACTCGACGCGAGGCGCAGGTCTACGCGCTGCTCGGCGACGGCGTCAGCAATGCCGAGATCGCCGACCGGCTCTACATCGCGGAGGGCACGGTCAAGACCCACGTGAAGCACGTGCTCCGCAAGGTGAGTGCCGAGAACCGGGCCCACGCCGGGGCGCTCTATCGCTCCCGTCCCCGCCGGGAGCCGGGGTGGACGGAGGGGTAGGAAGCCACCCCTCGAGGGGGATGAGCCGCAACCCCCGATCCTCGCAAGATGGTGCCAGTTCGTGACCGGCATCACATCGAGGAGAAACCATGACTGTCACCGCCCCTTCCACCCGGGCCACAGTTCCCGACGAGATCGGCCGTCGCGTCGTCCTTCCGGAGGGGCACAGCGACGACGAGGCGCTGTTCGAGGCCTATCGGTGGCTCCGTGAGAACGCACCGCTCGCGCTCTCCGACGTCGAGGGCTACGACCCGCTCTGGCTGGTCGTCAAGCACGCCGACATCATGGAGATCGAGCGCCAGCCGGACGTCTTCACCAGTGGCGGCGGCGACGACCCCGGGTCGCACAACCCGGTCCTCGCCAACCAGGCCGGCGACGCCTTCACCAAGTCGCTCACCGGTGGCAGCCTCCGGGTCCTCGAGACGCTGACCTACCTCGACCCGCCCGAGCACACCATGGTCAAGGACATTGCGACCCAATGGTTCCGACCGGCGTCGCTGAAGCAGTGGGAGGACCGGATCCGGGAGCTGGCCCGCGAAGCGATCGATGACCAGCTCAAGCCAGGTGTCAACGACATCGAGGTGGTCGCCGACTTCTGCCTGCGCTACCCCCTCCACGTGATCATGACGCTCTTCGGGGTCCCCGCCGAGGACGAGCCCCGGATGATGGCGCTGACCCAGGAGTTCTTCGGCACCGCCGACCCTGACACCCAGCGTGAGGACGTCGAACCACTCACGCCCGACGCTGCCGCCCAGCAATGGTCGGCGACCATCCAGGACTTCTACGCCTACTTCGACACCCTGCTCAACGCGCGGCGTGCCGAACCGCGCGAGGACCTCGCCACGATCATCGCCCAGGCCAGGCACCCGGAGACGGGGGACTACTTCCCCAAGGAGGTCGCCTACGGCTGGTTCATCGCGATCGCGACCGCCGGGCACGACACCACGTCGAGCACCATGGCGTCCCTCCTCGAGGCGCTGGCCCAGAACCCCGGTCAGCTGGCCGAGGTCCAGGCCGACCCGAGCCGCATCCCCGACCTCGTCAACGAAGGCCTGCGCTGGGCCTCGCCCGTCAAGCAGTTCACCCGCCGGGCAGAGCAGGACTACGTGCTCAGTGGCCAGGAGATCCGCAAGGGAGAGCGCATGATGCTGCTCTACCAGTCGGCCAACCGCGATGCAGATGTCTTCGAGAGCCCCGACGAGTTCCACTTCGACCGCAAGCCCAACAAGCAGATCGCCTTCGGCTACGGCCCGCACATGTGCATCGGTCAGCACCTCGCCAAGCAGGAGCTGCGGATCATGCTCGAGGAACTCCTGCCTCGCATCGCGGACCTCCGGGTCACCGGCGAGCGCAAGGTGGTGCAGACGAACTTCGTCGGCGGACTTCGCAGGCTGCCGATGCGCCTGGAACTCACGTGAGCCTGATGTCGGGCCGGGTCGTCGTGGTCGGAGCCGGGCATGCGGCCGGCACGTTCGCGGCGCTGCTGCGCCAGGCGGGGTACGACGGCGAGCTGGTGCTCGTGGGTGCTGAACGACATCTCCCCTACCAGCGACCACCCCTGTCGAAGACCTTCCTGGCCGAGCCGGCCACGCAATGGCTCCGCGAGGCTCCCTTCTACGTCGAGAACTCGATCACTGTCAGGCTCCACGAGACGATCACCCTGATCGATCGGGTCGCGCACACGGTCGAGACATCGCTGGGCCAGGTGCTGACGTACGACGCCCTGGTGCTCGCGACCGGGGCACGGCCGCGCATGCTGGACGTGCCCGGATGCGACCTGCCCGGGGTGCTCAGCCTTCGCACGATCGAGGACGCGGCCGCACTCCGCGACGGGCTGGCCGGAGCCGCGGGGCTGGCCGTGGTCGGCGGAGGCTACGTCGGCCTTGAGGTCGCCGCCGTGGCCCGTTCGGGAGGCGTGCCGGTCACCGTCCTCGAACGTGAGGACCGGGTCCTGGCGCGAGTGGCCAGCCCGGCGCTGTCCGGCATCCTGGCCGCGCACCACCGTGGTCGGGGCACCGATGTGCGCACCGGCGCCGACGTGGTGGCCTTCGAGGGCGACGCCGACGGAGTTCGCCGGATCCGCCTGGCCGATGGCGAGGCCGTCGACGCTGGAACGGTCGTCGTCGGAGTCGGTGCCATCCCGTGCGACGAACTCGCCTCACGCTCCGGCCTCCTCTGCCGTGGCGGCGTGGTGGTGGACGGGGCCGCGCGGACCAGTGATGACGCCATCTGGGCGTTGGGCGACGTCACCGTGCGCCCGCGGCACGGCGGAGGCGAGCCGATGCGGTTCGAGAGCATCCCGAGCGCGACCGAGCAGGCCCGCCAGGCAGTCGCATCGATCATGGGGAAGCCGTCGGTGGAACCCGAGGTCCCGTGGTTCTGGTCCGACCAGTTCGACCTGAAGCTCAAGATCGCCGGCGTCGTCGCGGCGCCGTACGACACCGTCCTGCGCGGCGAGCCCGCGACCGGATCGTTCGCGCTCTTCCACCACCACGGTGGGCGCCTCGTGGCCGTGGAGGCCGCGAACGCCAATGCCGACTTCATGGCGGGACGTCGGCTGCTCGCCTCGAACCGCCCCGTCGACGCGGACCGACTCGGCGACCCGACAGTCCCGTTGCGCGAGCTCGCCCTCGCCTGACCCATCAACAGCTCGTCCGATTCCAGGAGCAAGCCCATGCCCAACATCACCTACCAGCTGCCGGACGGCAGTGAACAGACCGTCGATGTGCCCGAAGGCCAGACCGTCATGGACGGCTCGGTGCGCAACAACCTGCCGGGCATCGTCGCCGAGTGCGGGGGCAGCTGCTCGTGCGCCACCTGCCACGTCCATGTCGCCCCTGAGCACATGGCCCTGTTCGACGAGCCGATGGACGAGGAGACCGAGCTGGTCGAGTTCCTCGACGGTGCCTGCGAACGCTCACGGCTCTCCTGCCAACTCATCGTCTCGGCCGAGTGCGACGGCGCCCGCGTCGTCGTGCCGGACACCAACTGATCCCATCGGACAAAGGAAGAACCATGCAGATCACCGCAGCAGTGCTCGAAGGACTCGGCCAGGACTTCGTCCTCCAGGAACTCACGCTCGCCGACCCGGCCCCTGACGAGGTCGTCATCGAGATCGCCGGGGTCGGGCTTTGTCACACGGACCTGGCCGTTCAGCACGGCCATCTCCCGTTCCCGTTCCCCGGTGTCGTCGGCCACGAGGGCAGCGGCACCGTGGTCGCGGTCGGCAGCGACGTCACCAAGGTAGTTGTCGGCGACCCGGTTGCAGCGACGTTCAACTCCTGCGGCATGTGCACGCAGTGCGCGCAGGGCGCTCCGTCGTACTGCGCCGACTTCATGGGCCGGAACTTTGGCGGAGCGCGTCCCGACGGCACCAGCACCCTGCACCGCCAGGACACGGCGTGTGGCAGCTACTTCTTCGGCCAGTCGAGCTTCGCCACGCACTCGATCGCTCGCGAGCGCAACGTCGTCAAGGTGAACCCGGCCCTCGACATCGCGCTGGCCGGCCCCCTGGGCTGTGGCATCCAGACAGGCGCCGGAGCGGTCATGCAGTCCATGGCCTGCCCCGGCGGGTCGTCGCTCCTGGTCGTGGGCGGCGGATCAGTGGGCCTCTCCGGTGTGCTCGGCGCGGTGGTCCGCGAGCTCGGGACCATCATCGTGGCCGAGCCCCTCGCCGCACGTCGCCAACTGGCCCTGGAGCTCGGCGCGACGCACGTGATCGACCCGGCCGCGGGACCGCTGTCCGAGCAGGTCCGCGCCATCCTGCCTGAGGGCGTCGGCTTCGCCCTGGACACCACGGCCGCAATCCCCGTGGTCAACGAGATCATCGCGAGTCTCGCTCAGCGCGGCACCCTCGGCATGGTCGGTGTGCCGTCGGACCCGACCTCCGAACTGGCCGTCGGACTGATCGAGATGCAGGCCCGCGGCCTGCACTTCCAAGGCATCGTCGAGGGCGACAGCGACCCCGACCACTTCATCCCGGAACTGGTGGACCTGCACCTCGCCGGCAGGTTCCCGTTCGACCGCCTGGTCACGACCATGCCGTTCGCCAAGATCAACGACGCCGTTGCCGCCCAGGCGCGCGGCGAGGCGGTCAAGGTCGTCCTGGTCCACGAGTGACGCGCTGCCGTACGACCCACCACCTCGGGAATCCCACCACCCTCAGGAGAGAACCATGACCACCATCGACTACGACAGCTTCTACCTGGACGGCGAGTGGGCGTCGCCGACCACCACCCAGCGCATCGACGTCCACTCGCCGACGACGGAGCAGTTCATCGGCAGTGTCCCGGAAGCGGCTGAAGGCGACGTCGACAACGCCGTGGCCGCCGCCCGCCGTGCCTTCGACGACCCGTCCGGTTGGGCAACGTGGGAGCCGGCCAGGCGCACCGAGGTCCTTGAGCGGTTCGCCGCCGCCCTCGAGGCGCGCGGCCCCGAGACCGCGCGACGCGTCTCCATCCAGAACGGCATGCCGCTGTGGCTGGCGATGAACTTCGAGGCCGGCTTCCCCGCACTTCTCCTGCGCTACTACGCCGGCCTGGTCGAAACGGGCAAGGAAGAACGTCGCCAGGGCATGCTCGGCAAGCAGGCTCTGGTGCTGAAGGAGCCGATCGGTGTGGTGGCCGCCATCGTGCCGTGGAACGTTCCGCAGGCGATCACGTTCCTCAAGCTCGCCCCGGCGCTGGCTTCCGGCTGCACCGTGGTGCTCAAGCCGGCGCCGGAGACCGTCCTTGACGCGTTCCTGATGGCAGAGGCGGCCGTTGAGGCGGGCCTGCCCCCGGGAGTGCTCAACGTCGTCCCCGCCGGGCGCGAGGTAGGCGGCTACCTGGTCCAGCACCCCGGTGTCGACAAGGTCTCCTTCACCGGCTCCACCGCCGCCGGTCGGGCGATCGCCTCGACCTGCGGCAACCTGCTGCGTCCGGTCACTCTCGAGCTCGGCGGCAAGTCTGCCGCGGTGGTGCTGGACGACGCGAACCTCGCGGAGACCATCGAGGACTTCTTCGCCGCCACGATGCTGAACAACGGGCAGATCTGCTGGCTCGGGACGCGCGTCCTGGCGCCTCGCACGCGGTACGACGAAGTGCTCGACACGATCGCCGGACTGGCAGAGTCGCTCGTCGTCGGCGATCCGCTGGCGGACGGGACACAGGTCGGCCCGCTGGTTTCCGAACGTCAGCGCGACCGCGTCGAGTCGTACATCCGGAAGGGAAGCAGTGACGGTGGTCGCTTGGTGGTCGGTGGCGGCCGACCGGCCGACCTCGACAAGGGGTGGTTCGTCGAGCCGACGGTCTTCGCTGACGTGGATCGCAAGGCAACCATCGCCCAGGAGGAGATCTTCGGTCCAGTCCTGGCGGTGATTCCGTACGAGGACGAGGACGACGCCGTGGCGATCGCCAATGACAGCGAGTACGGACTCGGCGGTTCGGTCTGGACCGCCGATCCTGCGCGCGGCGAGTCCTTCGCCCGGCGTGTGCGCACTGGCACGATCGGGGTGAACGGATATTCCAACGACCCGTTCGCACCGTTCGGCGGGGTGCGCTCCAGCGGGCTCGGTCGTGAGCTCGGCCCCGAAGGTCTCGCCGCGTTCCAGTCGATGAAGACGATCTATCTGGACGAGACCAACGACGACTGACGCCTGATGCCTGCCCGGTGAGAACCGCCGGGCGGGCATCGGGTTCACCGATCAGCTCGGCAGGTGGACCATCATGCCGCCGTCGACCGGGATCACCTGACCGGTGATGAACGAAGCCCGTTGCGAGGCGAGGAACAGGTAGGCCTCCGCCAGCTCCTCGGGCTGTCCGAACCGGCGCAGCGGCGTGTTGGCGCGGACGCTCCGCGCCCGGTCCTCGGGAAAGCGTTCGAGCGCACGCGGGGTCGCGGTGACGCCCGGCGCCACGCAGTTGCACCGGACGCCCTGTGGGCCGTACTGGGTGGCGACGTACCGGGTGAGTGCCTCGACCCCCGCCTTCGCGATGCCGTACGACGACCAGCCGACGTCGGCCGCGCGGGCTTGCGTCGACGACGTGGTCACGACGGCTCCGTTCCCCACTGCGACCAGATGGGGCAGGGCCCGGGCGGTGAGGTGGCTGGTGGCGCGGAGGTTCACGTCGAGGCTCAGGTCCCAGGTACGCCGGGAGCTCTCCTCGACCGAGCCCTCGGAGCCGACGAAGACGCCGGCGATGTTGATCAGCGCGTCGATCCGCCCGTGCTCGGCGACCACTTGTTCGACGAAGCCGTCGATGGCCGACTCGTCCCGGAGGTCCAACGGGTGCGCATGGCCACCGATCTCATCCGCGACCTCGGTCAGCGGCCCCTGGTCGCGATCCACGAGGACGGTGACGGCTCCCTCTGCCGCGAAGAGCCGCGCCGTGGCGCCGCCGATGCCACCGCCCGCCCCCGTGATGATGACGACCTTGTTCTCGAACTCGTTGCCTTGGCTCATTGCGTCAACGTAGGTCTGCGGCAGCAGGAACGTAAGCGCGCCGGCGGGAGCCGCTGTGGGCCAGCACATCGAGGCGTGTCTCCCGTCTGTCGCACAGACGGGAACGGGCCCCGCCGGTAAGCCGGCGAGGCCCGTCGTGTGGGTCGGGGTCAGAAGATCGACTTGGCGATGATCTCGCGCTGGATCTCGTTGGTTCCTCCGAAGATCGGCGGCGCGAGCGCGCGCCGTACCTGGAACTCCATGCCGTACTCCCGGGCGTAGCCGGCGCCACCCATCAGCTGCATGGCCTCCAGGGCGGCGTTCTTGGCGACCTCGGTGGCGCGCATCTTGGCCATCGACGACTCCGCCGAGAGTCCGTCCTCGTGGCCGTCGTCGATGGCCTGGGCGACGTCGTAGACGAAGGCCCTCGTGGTCGCGATGTCGGTGGCGAGGTCGGCGACCCGGTGGCGCAGGGCCTGGAAGTTGCTGGTCGGCTGGCCGAACGCCTCGCGCTGCTTCATGTAGGCAACCGCGTCGTCGAGCGATCGGCGTGCGGCCCCGATGCTGAAGGCCGCGATGATCATCCGCTCCACGCTGAGTCCGCGCATCAGGTGCTTCCAGCCCTGTCCGGCGGTGCCGACGACGTTGGCGGCGGGCACCCGGACGCCGGTGAAGAACACGTCGTTGCAGGTGCGGGCCTCCATCGTGCGCACCTCGCGCATCTCGATTCCCGGCGTGGCCGTCGGGACCATCAACAACGTGAGCCCCTCGTGCTTGGGGCCGGAGGAGTCCTCGCGGACCAGGACCAGCATGTGCTCCGCGATGTGGGCCACGGAGATCCAGGTCTTCTGTCCGTCGATGACGTATTCGTCGCCGTCCCGCACCGCGCGCGTGCGGACCGCGCCGAGGTCGGACCCGGTGCCCGGCTCCGAGAGCGCGATGGCCTCCGTGACACCGCCGGCCAGGTTGGAGCAGATCAGCTTCTTCTGCTCCTCGTTGCCCCACTTGAGGTAGGTCTGGGCAGCGGTGAGTCCGGTGGTGTAGGCGAGCAGTCCCGGGAGCAGGCCGCGGTGCGCCTCCTCGATGAAGACGCACTCGTCGACGAAGCCGGCCCCGCCTCCGCCGTACTCCTCGGGAAGGGAGACGCCGAGCCAGCCGAGCTCCGAGAGCTTGGTGAGGATCTCCGGGCTGTGCGCCCGCGTCTCGTTCTCGGTCAGTTCGTCGAGCCGGGCCTGGGTCCCACACTCGCGGGCTGCGAAGTCGGCGATCGCGGCCGCGAACTCGAGTCGTTCGGCGTCGAGCCTCATGGCGTCTCCCGGACCCGTCAGTTGCCGCGGTAGGCGGAGAAGTCGGGCTGGCGCTTCTCGTTGAACGCCGTGATGCCCTCCTTTGCCTCAGGGGTCTCGCCGAACATCTTCAACGTCGTGATCGCCATGTTGCCGATGCTGACGAAGTGCTCGGTGTCGCTGTTGAACGACTGCTTGAGCACCTTCAGCGCGGTGGGGGAGTAGGAGTTCATCGTGTCCGCCCAGGCGCGGACCTCGGTCATCAGGTCGGCGGCCGGCACGACCTTGTTGACCAGGCCCCAGTCCTCGGCCTCCTTCGCGGAGAGACGGCGGAGCATGAACCAGATCTCGCGGGCGCGCTTCTCGCCGATGACGCGGGCCAGGTAGCCCGAGCCGAGGCCGGCGTCGAAGCTGCCGACGCGAGGACCGTTCTGGCCGAAGGTCGCGGTGTCGGCGGCGATGGTCAGGTCGGCGAGCACGTGCAGCACGTGGCCGCCGCCGATGGCGATGCCGTTGACGGCGGCGATCACGGGCTTGGGGATGTCGCGCATGACGCGGTGCAGCGCCTCGACCTCGAACAGGCCGCTCACGGACGGGCCGTAGTCGCCGGTCTCCGCGCGCTGCTTCTGGTCCCCGCCGGAGCAGAAGGCCTTCTCGCCGGCACCTGTGAGGCAGACGGTGCCGACCTCGTTGCTGCCCCAGGCGCGCTTGAACGCCAGGACCAGCTCGTCGACCGTCTGCGCGCGGAAGGCGTTGTAGCGCTCCGGCCGGTTGATGGTGATCGTGGCGAGGCCGTTCTCGACCTCGTAGGTGATGTCGGTGAAGTCGTCCATGAGGTGTCGCTGTCCTCTCTCGGGGTGCGGGCAGGCTTTGGCCTGACCATTTGCAGAATAGCCCTGAGAACGATCGTTCACAACCCCTGGTCCGGCAATGCCTCTGTGGCGGCCGCTCTTCCCGGGATGCATCATTTGTTGTACAGTATTGGGAACTCGCTTACAGAATACGTAGAACATCCCACAGGAGAGTGACATGACCGTCCCAGCCATGGAGCGCCTGGTCCGGGCGGCTCGCGACACACGCGGGTACGTCGCGGCCTGGCGTGCGGCACACCCCGACGGCAAGGTCCTCGGCGTCATGCCGATGAACTTCCCCCGCGAACTCGCCCACGCCGCCGGGCTGTTGCCGGTGATCGTCCCGGACGACCAGGAGCCGGTGACCGAGGGACGCGCCCTGCTTCCTGAGTTCTACTGCGGCTTCACCCGCAACCTGGCCGACCAGGTGGCCACCGGTCGCCTCGACCTCTACGACGCCGTCTTCATGGCCGACCACTGCATCCAGCTGGTCGGCGCGGCTGACGTCGCCCGTCAGCTGCAGCCGGAGACCCCGGTCTTCTTCGGGATGCTCGCCACCTCCCTGAGCGATGCCTGGGCCGGGCAGAAGGTCGCCGAGATGATGAACACCTTCCGCGAGGAGGTCGAGGCACTCTCGGGGTCGAAGGTGACCGACGAGTCGCTGAGGGCCAGCATCGCGGCGTACAACGCAGACCGGCGCGCCCTGCGGCAGATCTTCGACGAGCGTACGGCGGGCAGCACCGCCTGGGCGCCCACCGAGCTCCAGGACCTGGTCGCCTCGGCGATGGTGATGGACCCGGTCGAGCACCTCGCACTCCTGGAGCTGGCCCGGGCCGAGAAGGTCGGCCAGCCGCGCGACGAGCGCGTGCGGGTTCACCTCTCCGGCCACATGTGCCACGCCCCGCGCCGCGAGCTGCTCCAGGTGATCGAGGACAGCGGCGCGCTCGTGGTCGACGACGACCTCTGGACGGGGCGGCGCTTCCTGTCCACCGACGTGGACGAGGTCCTCGAGCCGATGGAGGCCATCGGCCACTGGTACACCTCCCGCAACGGCAACCTCCCTTGCCCGACCCGCGTGCAGCACGACGCCGACTGGGACACCTGGCTCGTGGAGTCGACGGAGCGCAGTGGTGCGGAGGCAGTGATCCACCTGATGCCGAAGTTCTGCGAGCCGCACATGCTGCTCTACCCCGAGCTCCGCAAGCGCCTCGACGCCGAGGGCATCGCGCAGCTGCTGATCGAGACCGAGCACGAGGGCATTCCGCTCGAGGCCTTCCGGACCAGGGTCGAGGCCCTCGTCGAACGTGTGCTGCGCAAGCGGCCGGCGTACGCCTGATCCACCACCTACTGCATGGAAGAGGGAACGCACGATGACTGTGACTGCACCTGACCGCACCAACCGCCTCGCGATCACTCGCGCTGGCGGCCAGCTCATCACCGACTACTGGGAGAAGCTCTTCACCGCACGCGACGAGGGAAAGCAGATCGTCTGGTACAACGGTGGCGCGCTCAACCCGATCTTCCAGGCCGCGGGTGTCGCGTGGTGCCACGGCGAGGCGTTCTCCGCCCGTCTGGCCGCGCAGCAGATGGAGGGGCCGGCCCAGCTGGCCGGCGCAGAGTACGGCTACAGCTCCGAGCTCTGCTCCTACTCGCGCACCCACCTCGGCTGCTCCGTCCTCACCGTGCAGGGCGAGGGCGACGGCAGTGGTGTCGTCGGCATGCACGACCAGAAGGAGCTGGCTGCCCGCCTGCCCCGCCCGGACTTCTTCGTCAACAACTATGCGGGCTGCAGCACCGGCCAGCAGTGGGACGAGGTGTCCTACCGTGTGTTCGGCAAGGAGGTCCCGATCTTCAACGTCTCGCACCCGTTCCTCTGGGGAAACAAGCCCGACGCGGGCTACCTCAAGGGCGAGGAGTGGGACGCCGCCTCGAAGTACGTCGCCGACCAGTTGCGCGAGCTGATCAGCTGGCTCGAGTTCCAGACCGGGCGGCCCTTCGACTGGGACGCACTCAGTGAGTCGATGTTCTACATCAAGCAGGCCGCCGAGCTGCGCCGGGAAGGCCTCGACCTCTGCAAGCAGAAGCCGGCACCGGCGACCTTCTGGGACTGGATCGCCTCGGTCGCACCGATCAACTTCCTTCCCGGGGACCAGGCGCTGGTCGACTACTTCGCCGGCGTACGCGACGAGATCCAGGGCCGCATCGACACCGGCGTCCAGGCGGTCGAGGGGGAGAAGTACCGCATCTACTTCGACGGCATCATGAACTGGAACAAGCTCGGCTTCCTGTCCCGCAAGTTCGCCGAGCACGGCGCATCGGTGGTGGCCGGTCGCTACATCCAGAACGCCTTCTGGCAGGAGCCGCAGCTCCTAAACCCGTCCGACCCGCTCCTCGGCATGGCACAGCACTACCTGCTCTGCCCGACCAACCACGGCACCCGGACGCTGGACCACCTGACGCTCAAGGACTGCGCCGACTACCAGGTCGACGGGATCGCGTTCCACTCCACGCGCACCTGCCGCGCCTTCACCGGACCGCAGCGCCTGCTCGCCGCCTCGGCCGAGAAGAACCTCGGGATCCCCTCGATGTTCTTCGAGGGCGACGTCGCGGACGCCTCCTTCTACAAGGACGAGATCCTCGAGAGCCGCCTCGCGGCGATGCTCGAGGTGATCGACGTACGCCGTGAGCGTGGGTCGATGTGACCACTCGCCACTACCTCGGGGTCGACCTCGGTTCCACGACCGCCAAGGCCGTCGTCATCGACGGCCTTGGCGGCATTGCCGCGTCGAGCACCATCGCGATGGGCGCGGTGAGCCGACGCGGCATGCAGCGGGCGATCGATGCCGCGCTGGAGTCCGCGGGCCTCGAGACTGCGGAGCTCTCAGGCACGGTGTCGACGGGGTACGGCCGCAAGCTCGTGCCCGGGGTGCAGCGCACCTTCACGGAGATCACCTGCCATGCGCGGGGAACCTCCGAGATGGTGCCCGGAGTGAGACTGGTCATCGACGTCGGGGGCCAGGACAGCAAGGCGATCACCGTCGGTTCGGACGGCCTGGTCGACGAGTTCGCGATGAACGACCGCTGTGCCAGCGGCACCGGCCGTTTCTACGAGGTGCTGGCCCGCGCCCTGGAGTGCGAGATCGACGATCTGGGTGCGTTGGCCATGCAGGGCAACGACGATCTCGAGATCAGCACCATGTGCGCGACCTTCGCCGAGACCGAGATCGTCTCGCTGATGGCGCAGGACCTGCCGGTGGCCGACATCGCCTCCTCCGTGCACCGTGCGATCGCAGCGCGAACACTCGCCCTGGTGGCGCAGGTCGGGAAGCGCACACCGGTGGTGCTCACCGGTGGTGTGGCGCGCAATCCGGCGGCCGTGCACTTCCTCTCGCGTGCCCTCCGGGTCGAGGTCGGGGTGCCGGAGCAGCCGCAGATCACCGGAGCGTACGGCGCCGCGCTGCTTGCGTTGGAGGCCGACCAGCGGGGTCGGCCCGTGCAGGACGTGGCCGGCGCCGATCACCTCTTTCCGCGTACGTCGCACGACGAGCCCGGCCACTCCTGCGCCGGGTGTGACGGCAACCTGGCCGGACCTGTCGACCTCGGCGCCTCCATCGCGGTTCGTCGCTGAGCCCGTCGAGGCGATCCTCGATGCCTCGGAACAGCCCGACGTCACCGCCACCGACACGGTCGGCGTTGAATGAACGTTTGTTCAAGAACAGGTCTTGAACAAACGTTCATTCAACGTGGATCACACCTCAGGCGTAGGGCCTGCGCTGGTGGATTCGCGGAGTCGCGCCAGAGGCACCCGGCGTCGCTGGGAGCTACACGTTGGCGCTGTGAGCTACGCGTGCGCGCCCTGAGCTACGCGTCGGCGGGAGCGCTCGTCGACGTACGGACCTCGTCGAAGGTCACCGACCCCTCGACGATCTGGTCGCGCAGCACGAACTTCTGGATCTTGCCGGTCGGTGTCATCGGCAGGTCGGTGACGAACTTCCAGAAGACGGGCGTCTTGTGCGGCGCGATCTGCTGGCGCAGGAAGTCGGTGAGCTCGGCGACCGTGGGTTGCTCGCTGCCGTGCCTGATCTTGAGGAAGGCACTGACCTGCTCGCCCCACTTCTCGTCGGGCGCGCCCACGACGGCCGCCGTCTCGATGGCCGGGTGGTCCTGCAGGGCTGCCTCGATCTCAGCGGGGTAGAGATTGATGCCGCCACGGATGATCATGTCCTTGACCCGTCCGGTGACCTTGAGGAAGCCACGGGCGTCCATCTTCCCGATGTCCCCCATGTGCAGCCAGCCCTCGTCGTCGATGGTCCGGGCCGTCTCCTCGGGCATGTTGTAGTACTCGAGCATGTTCTGGTAGCCGCGCACGCAGATCTCCCCGGCGATCTCGAGAGCCGCGGGGGCACCGGTGAGGGGGTCGGCGATCTTCATCTCCAGCTGCGGGAGCGGTTGGCCGACGGTGTCGGACTGGTCCTCGGGAGAGTCGGTGACGCGCGTCTGTGAGACGACGCCGTGCGCCTCCGTCTGCCCGAAGAGGATGCTGAACTGGCAGTGCAGCCGAGCCATGGTCTTGCGGACCAGAGCGGCGGGGACGGCTGCCGCGCCGCTGAGGATGGTCTGGAGGCTCGACATGTCCCGCCGGTCAAGCTCGGGGTGGTCGAGCATCGCGATGAGCATGGTCGGCACGACCAGGGTGTGCGTGCCCCGGTAGGTCTCGAACGCCTCGATCAGTTGGCCGGGATCGAAACCGGGAAGGATCACGAACGTGCCGCGCTTGGCCCAGGCCCCGAACGAGGTCACTGCACCACCGCCGATGTGGTACATCGGCATCGCGTTGATGTAGACGCCTCCGTCGGACATGCCGGCCCGCTCGGCGACGAACGTCGCTTCGTTGACCAGGCCCATGTGGTGCAGGACGGCGCCCTTGGGGAAGCCGGTCGTGCCCGAGGTGTACTGCACCTGCACGACGTCCCGCGGCTCAATGGCGGGCAGCGCGGTGGACGGGCTGCCCGAGGCGAGGAACTCGTCCCACTCCGAGAAGGGGTGGATGCCGCGCAGGTGGGGGAGTCCGGAGCTCATCTCGTCGACCATGCCGCGCATGTCGAAGTCCCGGTGCGTGTCGACCAGGAAGACCGCCACGGACTCCGACTGGGAGAGGACGAACTGCATCTCGCGGGCGCGGTACGCCGGGTTCAGCGCGACCAGCACCATCCCGGCCATGGCGATGCCCTGCTGAAGCACGATCCACTCCGCGCTGTTGGGTGCCCAGATCGCGATCCTGTCCCCGGGCTGGTAGCGGGCCAGCAGTGCCCTGGCGACGTCCTCGATGTCGCTGAGGAACTCGGCGTACGTCCACTCCTTGCGGGCGTCGGCGTCCGGCACGCAGTTCACCAGGGCGAGTCGATCGGGCACGGTCGTCGCCGCGTGACGGATCACGTCGCAGACGGTGACCTCGCGGACCTCGCCGGGCTCGGCCGGCCAATAGGACTCCGTCAGATTCATGCGTGCGGTGCCATCGGTCATGTCGCGCTCCAGAAGTCGGTCGTGTGATGCGTGCCACCTGCACGGTAGATCGAAAACGTGCGACACTCAAGAGAACTCAGTTGCCAATAATGTAGTACTCCACAGGAGGAGCCCATGAACGCCAGGCCTCTGGTCCGCACTCACTCAGAACAGGCGGTCCTGGTCGCCGGTGGTACGTCGGGCGTCGGCCTGGCCAGTGCCGAAGCGTTCCTCGATGCCGGCGTACGGCGGATTGCGCTCATGGGCCGGTCCCAGGAGCGCGGTACGCGTGCCCGGGCGACCCTCCTCGAGCGCTGTCCCGACGCGCAGGTCGAGTTCCTGTCGGTCGACGCCGGCGACGTCGACCTGGTGCAGGAGGCAGTCGCAGAAGTGCACCGGAGGCTCGGTGGTCTCGACGTCCTCGTCAGTTCGGTGACCACGGCGTACCGGCCCGAACTGCTGCATCGCACCGACCCCCTCGACATCGCGGGGATTCTTTCCGGGCAGGCGGTCCCGCCCATGCTGCTGACCCGTGCGGTCTTGCCGTTCATGCGTGAGCAGGGTGGTGGCAGCATCATCAACATCGCCTCCGACGCTGCCAAGGTGGCCACTCCCGGTGAGTCCGTGCTGGGTGCGGCGATGGCGGCGATCGTGATGTTCAGCCGGGTCGCCGCGATCGAGGCCAAGCGGGACGGCGTGCGGGTGAATGTGCTGACACCCTCCCTGATCGCCGGGACGGCCACCGCTAAGAACGTGCTCAGCGACGGCTTCAGCAAGAAGCTCTTCGAGAAGGCGGCCGAGCAGGCCCACCTCGGAGTGGCGGAGCCCGAGGACCTGGCTGCCATGGTGGTCTTCCTCGCCGGCCCCGGCGCCGCGCGGGTCACCGGCCAGGCGATCAGCGTGAACGGCGGGATCTCGGCAGCATGAGGGCAGGAGTGAGCGTCGCCGACGGCGTGAACGCATTGAGTGCCATCCAGTTCGTCCTCTCCGGACCGACGAAGCTCTTCGGAGCAGACCCTTGGCAGGACGGCGACACTGTGCGGGGCGTGATGCCCGCCGATCGCTTGTTCCCGGGGGCTGACGGTCGGCCGGCAGTCGGATCCCTCGGCGTACTGGTCGACGAGGTGGTCGGCTACTCGATCATCGGCAGCCTCCCCGAGGGTGCCTGGACCGTCAGTACCGAGATCTGGATCGACATCGTCCGCCCACTTGCCGATGCCGAAGGTGAGCTGAGTGCGTCGGCGCGCAGCATCGCGCCCGGATCCTTCGCGACCGGTGAGCTGATCGATGCTTCGGGAAACTTGATCGCCGAGTGTCGTGAGCGTGGTCGGGAGATTGCCGATCCGCCGGACTTCGCCGTGGCCCGGACTGATTTCGCCTTCGATGGCGCGGTCGACCTCGACCAGGACCTCAGTGGTGTGCTCTCCCTGCGCGAAATGGGGGAGGGCTGGGTGCTTCCCGTCGTGCCACGCTGGGAGAACCCACGCGGCGTACTGCACGGCGGCGTTTCCCTCGCGGCCAGCGAGGCGGCCGCCACGGCCTCGAGGGTCGAGGCGGGCAGCGACCTGGCCACCTCGTCCCTGCACATCGTCCACACCCGCGCTGTGCCGAGCGGCGTGGACCTGGAGCTGCGTACGACGACCCGCCACGCGGGCCGCACCCTCTGGGTCACCGACGTCGACGCGGTGTGGAACGGCAAGGTCTGCGCGACCACCCGGGTCAGCGCCCAGGCCTGAGCCTGCAGAGCTCCGATCGACCTCGATCTGACAGCCAGGCTGACAAGTAAACGGAGAGCCCGACCGCCACTGGACGGTCGGGCTCTGCGTGCCTTTGGTCAGGCGACGACCATGTCCCGAGTGAGGGCTCGCAGGATGTCGGCCGCCTCTCGTGCGGTCCGGGGCACGAACTCGGCCACGTCCACGAGGTCGTGGATCGCGGAGGCGACCTGTCCGGTGAGGACCAGGCTGTTCTCGACGTCTCCCTCGGTCTGGGCCCGCTGCATCGACTCGATCTTGTGGCGCACCAGGCTCACGGCATCGACCTCACCGAGCTTCGCGCCCTCGAGAAGTTCGCGCGACGCCGTGTTCCTGAGCCCCCGGCACGGTCCGTAGACCCCGTTGAACGCGACGTCGTCGCCCTCCTTCGCGTCGAGGAGGGCCTGCAGGTACGCCGGGTGCCAGTCGCTGTTGTCGTGGGTCGTGATGAACCGGGTGCCCATGGCGACGCCGTCGGCGCCCATCGCGAGGGCGGCGGCCAGGCCTCGCCCGTCGCGTGCACCGCCCGTGAGCAGCACCGGTACGTCCACCGCCTCGGTGATGCTGGGGACCAGGACGAACGTGTGCACGGCGGCGCTGGGTGCGTGCCCGCCCATCTCGAACCCGGCGGCGATGACCACGTCGACGCCGGCCTCGGCGGCCTTCACGGCCTGTCGGGTCGATCCGACCTTGTGCTGGTGCACCACGCCGGCGTCCTTCAGCATCCCGATGTAGGGGCCGGGGAATCCGGCGGAGGTGGTCACCACTCGGAGCCGCGCGGCGATGGAGCTGTCCGCGGCGCGGGCCTCCAGGGCGGTGCGGACGTAGATGTCGGTGAACGGCAGGACGTCGCCGTTGGCGTCCACTCCGATCGGGATGTTGACCGCGAACGCCTGTTCGGTCAGCGAGGCGCACTCCTCGATGTGCTCGCGGAAGGTGCGGGCGCCGGCGGCCAGGTCCTCGGGCATGCCTGGCATGGAGACCGTGCCGAGACCTCCGGCGTTGGAGACCGCCGCGGCAAGGCGCGGCGTACGGAACGGTCCGAGGCCTTCCTGCACGATCGGATGGTCGACGCCGACGAGCCGAGTCCACCGGTTGGCCAGTGGGGCGGTGGTGGCCGGTGGCGCGGGTGGTGCAGCGGGCGGCGCGGTGGGCTGCGCGGTCGGTGACGAGGTCATGAGGTTTCCTTTGTGTAGGGGACGAAGTCGCGGCCGAACCGCTCGCGGGCGATGATGATCTTCTGGATCTGGGCAGTGCCGTCGGCGATCTCCACGGCCATCACGTCGCGGAGTCGTTGTTCCAGCCCCATCTCTGTGGCGTAGCCGTAGTGGCCGTGCAGCAGCAGGCATTCCTTGACCGCGGCGCTGGCCAGCTTGGGTCCGAACCACTTGGACATGGCGGCCTCGGCGGTGTGCTTCTCGCCGGCCGTACGCCGCGACAGGGTCGAGTAGCAGAGCAGTCGTGCGGCCTCCAAGGTTGTGCTGTGCTCGGCGAGTGGGAACGAGACGCCTTCGTAGCGCGACAGCGGCTGGCCGAAGGCGTGGCGGTCGCGGACGTAGCGGGCGGTCAGGTCCACCGCGGCCTGGGCTGCGCCGATGCCGGTGAGCGCCAGCAGGGGGCGGGTGAAGTCGAAGCCGCCGAGGACGCTGCGGAAGGCGCTTCCCTCCGCTCCGACGAGGGCCTCGGCGGGGACGTGGACGTCGTCGAAGAAGATCGTGCCGCGGCCCATCGGTCGCCAGCCGGTGTCCGACATGGTGCTCTTGGTGATCCCGGCGGCCTCCAGGTCGACGAGGAACGTCGAGACCCCGACGTCCTCCCCGTCGCGCAGGGTGCGGGCGACCACGATCATCGCCTCGGCCTGGGCGAGCATGGTGATCGAGGTCTTCTCGCCATTGAGCAGGTAGCCGCCGTCATGGGCCGTGGCCGTGGTCCGGATCGCCGTGGCGTCCGACCCCGCGTGCGGCTCGGTGAGCGCGAATGCGACGTAGGTGTCGCCGGAGGTCAGCGGAGGCAGCCAGCGCTTCCGCATCGCGTCGTCGCCGTGCTGCGCGATGAGCGACGTCATGAGCAGCACCGGGATGACGGCGTTCGCGACGTTGAAGTCGGCGTACGCGAGCTCTTCCACCGCGAGGCCGACGGCGACGTAGTCCTCGGTGTCGAGCGGGTTGTGGTCGGGCCCGGCCAGCAAGGAGAGGACTCCGAGCTCGCCGACCTGTCTGTGCTGCTTCCACGGGAAGTCGTCGGCCTGCGCGCGGGTCAGGTATCCGCTGGCCAGCTCGTCGCGGGCGAACCTGCGCACGGACTCCCGGATCGCCAGCTGGTCGTCGCTCGGTGCGTGGTCCATCGGCTCCTCCAAAGATTGACATTCAATGTAACTCGATCACGATTCACGTAGAATCTAAACCTCGGGTCCGCATCGGGCAAGGGCAGATGGCTAGGCTGCCGTCCGGACGCAGGAGGAATGCACATGCCGACACCGTCATCGACGGCACCGCTCGTCGGGCGATCGCCATTGCTCCGGGCCGAGGGCGAGAGCCTGGCGCCCGGAAGTGCGCGCTCCCTGCTCGTCACGATCCTCGGTGAGCTGGTCTGGCCCACCGGCGAACCGGTGTGGACCTCCACACTGGTGCGGCTCCTGCGTGGCCTCGGCATCGAGGAGCAGACCGCTCGCCAGGCCATCGCACGAGGCGCACAGTCGGGCTGGATGGTCCCGGAGCGACGCGGCCGCGAGGTCAGCTGGTCGCTCGGGCCGCGGCTCGAGCACATCTTCGAGGTCGGCTCGAAGCGCGTCTTCTCACTCAGCGACCCGTTCGAGGACTGGCCGGGCACCTGGCTCTCGGTCCTGGTCACCATCCCCTCGACGCACCGTCGTACCCGCCGGCCGCTGTACGCCGGACTCACCTGGGCAGGCTTCGGGAACCCCGTCCCCGGACTCTGGCTCAGCCCGCACGTGGAGCGCGTCGACGAGGTGCGCGAGCTGATCGCCGAACTCGACCTGCACGAACACACCATCTCGCTCGTGGGCAGGACCGACGAGGTGGGCATCGGGGAGTTGGAGATCGTCTCTCGGGGGTGGGACCTCGCTGCCCTCGAAGAGCACTACCGGATGGTGCTCAAGGCGATCGGCACGCTGGACCCGAAGCCGGGCGAGGACACCATGTTCGCCTTCCTCCGCATGATCAGCGAGTGGCAGGAGCTGCCCCGCACAGACCCGCAGCTGCCCGAGGCGCTGCTGCCCGACTGGATCGGCCGCCGTGTGGCACGGGAGATCGAGGAGCGCCGCGCCAAGTGGACACCGTCGGTGCGGGCCCTGTTCTCGGAGATCAACGGATCCTGAAGTCGGGGCGACTGTCGAGGTCCACACCGCTGCATGCTGGTCACGGTGGAGCCGGGCGCCCGACCTGCGCAGACTCGCAGGGTGACTCCTCCAAGGTTCGACCCCACAGCCGAAGACTTCGACGTCGAGACCCTGCGTGCGCGCCGCGCCGACAGGCGCTGGAACAGGATGTCAGTGGGCGACATCCTCGAGCGGGTCACCTGGAGCACGCCTGACAAGACCGCTCTGGTCGGCTGGGACGGGGCGTACGGCGACCCGCGGTTCGCCCGGATGACCTACCGCGAAGCAGACGAGGCCGCCAACCAGGTGGCACATGCACTGCTCGGCGAAGGCCTCGAGCCCGGTGACCGGGTCCTGCTCTACTGCGACAACTCCGTCGAGGCGATCGTCCTGTTCTTCGGCATCGCCAAGGCCGGGATGGTCGCGGTGCCGGTCAACTCGCTGCTCGCGGACGACGTACTCGCCCATGTCCTCGACCACGTCGAGGTCTCACTCGTCGTCGCCGATGCCGGACTGGCGGCTCGAGGTGACGCGGTGTTCGCGGCGCGGGGCCTGCGCCCGGCGGTCAGCATCCCCATCGGAGGGGAGACTCCGGCCGGAAGCACTGAGTTCGCCGACTGGATCGGCGACCGGCCGACCGAAGAGGTCGACGTGACCATCCACGGCGACGACATCTGGGCCCTGCTGTTCACCTCGGGCACGACCTCGATGCCCAAGGCGTCGATGACGGCGCACTCCTACTCCTATCTGAGTGCGTACTCCTACGCGATGTCGCTGACGCGCGGGCTCGCCCACGAGACCGACCTCGTGCTCGCGACGTTCCTGCCGATCGTCTACCACTGCGGGCACAACTCGACCGTGATGCCTGCGATGCTCAGCGGCGGCACCGTCGTGATCGGCCGCCGACCGGATGCCGAGGGGCTGGCGGCGGCGGTCACCCGCGAGAAGGTCACCGCCGTCTGGGCCGGCTCACCGCTGTGGGTCGGCAAGCTGGTCGAGGCCGCCGAGGCCGACCCTGCCGGAGTCGACCTCTCCTCACTCACCGTCGTGATGTTCTCGTGGGGCGCGATGACCCCGGATCTCTTTCCCCGCTTGAAGACCGCGGCGGGTGGTGACGTCGCGATGCTCGAGGTCTTCGGCCAGACCGAGTCCCAGTCGTGCTTCCGGTTCTGGCCCGACGCCCAGCCCGGGAGGGCGGCGGAGTCGTTCCAGGGCGTCAACCATGTCGGCCTCCCGACGCCCTTGCTCGCCGCCGACGTGCACGACCCGTCCGGTACGTCGCTCGCCGGCACGGTCGGCGCAGCAGGCGAAGCCGTCTATCGGAGCCCGATGATCACTGCCGGCTACTACCGCAACCTCGAGGCCACCCGAGAAGCGTTCCGGGACGGCTGGTTCCACTCCGGTGACAGCTGCGCCTACGTCGCCGAGGGTGACCGTGCGCAGGTGATGGTCGACCGGCTCAAGGACGTCGTGAAGTCGGGTGGGGAGAACGTCTCCAGCATCCGGGTCGAGGGCGTGCTCGCCGGTCACCCCGCCGTGGGTCGCGTTGCCGTGGTCGGCGTACCGGATGACACGTGGGGTGAGCTGGTCACGGCCGTGGTGATCCCCGCCGAGGGGGCCGCGGTCAACGAGCGGGACCTCATCGCCTGGGCACGTCAGCGACTGGCCGGCTACGAGACGCCCAAGCGGGTCGTCGTCATGGCCGCGATGCCCGAGACGGTCGGCGGCAAGGTGCGCAAGCACGAGCTGCGGGCCCAGCTCGCGGCTGGCTGACGCCGGTCCTTCAGGACCGCAGGCCCATCGAGCCGGACAGGGGAATCGGCCAGGTGACCTGCGCAGCCTCTGCGACCCAGCCGTCGATCGCCGCGGACACGTCCTCGGGGAAGTCGACCGGCCGACGGGTGTCCATCCCCACGTGCACGAGCACGATCTCGACGGTGCAGGCCAGCACCTCGCGGTCGCGATCGACCAGGAACGCCAGCACGTGGCCGGCCTTGCGCGAGCGCCCGAGGAGCAGGGTGTGCACGGAGAACTTGCCGCCCTCGTGCATCTCGCTGAAGTAGCGGATGTGGTGCTCCGCGGTGAACACGCCCATCCGGCGCTGCGCCCGGTAGTCGTCGTCGATGCCCACCCGCCGGCAGATGACATCGGCGCTCGTGGCGCAGTAGTCGAGGTAGTGGCGGATGTTCATGTGCCCGTTGACGTCGATGAAATCGGGGGAGACCTCGCCGGACAGCAGGGGCTCGAGCTCGAGGACCTGTGCGTACGACGGCAGTGCGGGTTTGCTCATGGGGCCAACGTAAGACGTCGGAGCCTTCCCGGTCCTCTCGTCCCACGCGCCGCGCTGTCGATCGCGACAGGCGGAAGGTCCTGTCCCGGTTGACCAGCGGTGTCGGCAGTGATGGTCTCGCCACAACGCTGGACGAGTCGAACGAGGAGCAGGACCTGATGACGCTTGAGATCACGGTGGCCGAGCTGGCCGAGGCGAAGGACCTGGACCTGGGCTCCTCGCCCTGGCGCAGGCTCGAGCAGACCCGCATCGACACCTTCGCCGACGCGACCGACGACCACCAGTGGATCCACGTCGACCCGGAGCGGGCGGCAGACGGGCCGTTCGGCGGCACCATCGCGCACGGGTACCTGACGCTCTCCCTCGTGCCGTCGATGCTCAAGCAGCTGATGACCATCACCGATCACGGGCGCGGCACCAACTACGGCCTCGAGAAGGTGCGGTTCACCGCACCCGTGCCCGTTGACGCCGAGATTCGGCTGAGCGCCTCGATCCCCGAAGGCACTCGTCGGCCGGACGGCGGTGTGCAGTACCGCGTGGCCCTCACGATCGAGATCAACGGCCAGGAGCGCCCCGCGATGGTCGGCGAGTCCGTCTACCTCACCTACGCCGCCGGCTGAGTCGGCTCCACCAGAAGCGCGGCACGCAGTGCCGGCACCACATCAGGGTTCATCCCGGCCGCGACGAGGTACGCCACTGGGCCGCCGTACTCCTCGTCCAGATGGGCGAGAGCCCTGCGCATGCTCTCGGCCGGCGTCTCGAACACCACCCGCACGGCGTCCGGGTCGACGCCTGCCTCGCGGATCATGGAGGCGTAGGCGTCCACCCGGTTCGGCCGGAGCACCTGCGTGTAGGCGTAGTCGGTGACCGTCACCTCGCGGGGGACACCGAGCAGCTCCAACACGAGCCCGATCATCAGCCCGGTCCGGTCCTTGCCGGCGGTGCAGTGGATCAGTGCGGGCAACTGGCCATCGTCGGCGAGGGTCGAGATCGCCTGCGCGAACGTGGTCCCGGTCCGGTCGATCGTGCCCTTGTAGAACTCGGCGAGGTCCTCGGCATCGAACTTCGTGAGCTCGCCGGCCAGGATCCTGAGGACGATGCCGGTGTCCTTGCCCTCGCCTCCCTCGGCGAAGACGAAACGCCGGGCCTGGCCGCCGGTGGCCTCGGGCCAGGCAGAGGGAGTCGACTCGAACTCGCGGTCGGAGCGGAGATCGAGAACCGTACGCACGCCCAACCCACGGAACAGTTCGGCATGGATCGGATCGTAGGCGCCGTGCAGGGCGTTCAGGACGTCGTCCGAGGCGCGGGCCAGGACCTCGGCGCGGTAGAGCCGGCCGTGGGCGACGACCTTTCCGTCATCGGTCGGCAGGCCGCCCAGGTCGCGCAGGTTCGTGGTGCCCGGCAGAGGCAGGTGGGTCGCAGCAGACTCGTGGGTCTCAGGCATCGTTGCCCGCTGCGGACTCGGTTCCGGTGGCGGTCAGGATGGTGCGCACGACGTCTCCGGACTGTTGGCGCTTGACCACGTCGTTGATCTCGCTCAGGTCGACCACGTCGTCGATGAGTTTCTCGACCGGCAACCGCCCACTGCGCCACAGTCCGACCAGAGTCGGCAGGTCGCGGTGCATCGAGATGCCGCCGTGGAAGCTGCCGGTGATGCGCTTGTCGTCGTGGAAGAGCTCGTAGGCGTTGATCTCGACCGTCTGGTCGGGACGGCCGGCACCGACCACGGTGATGGTGCCACCGCGACGGGTGGCACGCCAGGCGGCCTGCACGGTGGTGGGGTTGCCGACGGCGTCGATGACCACGTCGAGGTCGGAGAGCTCCTCCAGCTGCTCCGGGGCGATGGTCCGGGTGGCACCCAGCTCGATGGCCTTGTCCCGCCGGCTCTGCATCGGGTCCACGGCGATCAGCTCCGCTGCGCCGGCGACCACGGCTCCCATCACGGCATTCAGGCCGACCGCACCGCAACCGATCACGGCCACGGCGTCCCCGGGCTGGACCTTCGCGCTGCGCAGCGCCGCCCCGGCACCGGTCGGCACCGCACAGCCCATCATCGCGGCCACCGGGAACGGCACGTCGGCATCGATCGGCACCACGGCGTTCGCGGGCACCACGGTCCGTTCGGAGAAGGTGGCGGTGGCCATGCCCTGATGGATGGGCATCCCGTCCACGGAGAGTGGCGAGGTGACAGGGGTGCCGCGTCCGGCGCGGGCGTCCGCCGAGGAACGACGGTTGGCGCACAGGTAGTCATCACCGCGCCGACACGGAGTGCAGTGCCCGCACGGCGGGACCCATGCCACGACCACGTGCTGGCCGGGCTCGATGTGCTTCACACCTGCGCCGATCTCGGTCACGATCCCGGCACCCTCATGACCCAGGACCACGGGCACCGGTTGGCCGAAGCCCGTCGTGAGGGACAGATCGGATGCGCACACGCCGCACGCGTGGAGCTCGACGCTCACCTGGCCCGGGCCAGGGGCGGCGATCTCCACCTCGGCGATCTCGAACGGCTTCCCGGCTTCCCACATCACTGCGGCTCTCATGGCTGCTCCCTCTGCGCGTCAGGCTTGGTAATGGATGGACGTATAGGTCAGATAGGCCTCGAGGCCCTCGGCGCCGAACTCGGTGCCGAGACCGCTGTCCTTGTGCCCACCGAAGGGGGCGGCCGCATTCGACCCGTAGTGGTTGATGCCGACGTTGCCGGTGGACAGACGATCGGCCACGCCGGTGGCCCGGTCGAGGTCACTGCTGAAGACCGTTGCGGCGAGGCCGTACGGCGAGTCGTTGGCGATCGCGACCGCGTCGTCGACGTCGCGGTAGGGGATCACGGCAAGGGCCGGCCCGAAGATCTCCTCCTGGGCGATGCGCATGCCGTTGTCGACGTCACGGAAGACGGTCGGCTCCACGTAGTACCCCTTCGCGAAGCCCGTGGCGGCTCGTCCGCCGATGACGGCCTTGGCGCCTTCGGCGGCAGCGATCTCGTAGTAGTCGAGGACGCGTGTGCGTTGTCGGGCGGAGACCAGCGGGCCGAAGAAGGTGTCGGGGTCGAAGGGGTCGCCCAGCTTCGCGCCGGAGATCACGTCGGCGGCCAGGTCGACGTACTCGTCGTACCGGGAGCTGGGCACCAGCAGGCGGGTGCAGGCCTTGCAGGTCTGGCCGGTGTTGCGCATGGCGACCTTGAGCAGGTGCTGCTCGATCACGGACGGGTCGGCGTCGTCGAGCACGATTGCGGGGGACTTGCCGCCGAGTTCCAGGGTGACCGCCTTGAGCTGATGCCCACAGGAGGCGCCGATGGAGCGCCCGGCGGCGGTCGATCCGGTGAAGGAGACCTTGTCGACGCCAGCATGCTCGACCAGGGCCTGCCCGGTCTCGACACCGCCGGTGACGAGGTTGACGACCCCGTCGGGAATGCCCGCGGCGCCCACGCACTCCATCAGGAGTCGGGTGGCCAGCGGAGTCTCGGGCGCGGGCTTGATCACCACGGTGCAGCCCGCGAGCAGCGCGGGGGCCAGCTTGATGATGACCAGGCCCAGGGGAAAGTTCCAGGGCGTGATGAGTGCGGCCACGCCCACCGGCACGCGCTTGACCACCGAATGCCCGGGAGCCATCGGGTTGGGGCGGTCGTCCAGCCCGCTGAGCAGGGAAGCCAACTCCGCAGTCACGCGCAGATGGGCAGCGGCGTGCTTCGGTGCCCCGGAGCTCTCGGACACCGGGGTGCCGTTCTCGGTGGTGATCAGGCGGGTCAGGTCCTCGCTGCGACGGGAGATCTCGTCGGCCAAGCGCTCAAGGGCCGCGGCACGCTCCTCCGCGTTGAGACTGCGCCAGGCCGGAAGGGCTGCGCGGGCAGCATCGACCGCGGCGTCGACATCCTGGACGTCTGCGTCGGGCACGGAGGCGATGAACTCCTCGGTGGCGGGGTTGATGACGTCATGGCGTTGCTGGGAATGGGCCTGGACCCATCGGCCGGCAACGTAGATGTCGTCGTGGCGCATCGGATTCTCCTCGGCTGGTCAGACGGTCACAGCAGGCACGGGCGAGCGTTCGTTGCGCTTGCTCGCGAGCTCGAGGGCGTCCTGCCAGGTGGCCCCGCGGGCGATGAGTGTGCGGTATTTCATGATGTCGCCGCGCCGGTTCATGGCCAGGGCACCGACCAGGCGCTCTCCCTGGCGATAGAGCGCGACGAAGGCCTCGGCGTCCCAGGTGCCGGTGACCACCTCAGGCTCCCCCTCCGGGAGGCCAGCCATCTGGATCCACTGGCCGTACCACTCGGACCAGAAGTAGGGCACGTGCTCGTACGGCGTGGGCTCGCTCGGCTGCAACAGGTTCTGCATTGCGTGGGCACCCTGTTCCCCGGCGTTGGTCCAGTGCTCCAGCCGCAGGTGGCGGTCGAAGAGCGAGCTGTGCCACCGGGCGACGTCGCCCGCAACCCACACGTTGTGGCCCGCCAAGAGATTCGCGTCGGTGACGACCCCGTTGTCGATGGTCAGTGACGAGGACTCGAGCCAGTCCGTCACCGGCTCCGCGCCGATGCCCACCACGACCAGGTCCGCCGGGACGATGGAGCCGTCGCTGAGCCGGACGGCCTCGACCCGGTCGGTTCCGACAACTGCTTCCACCGAGACGTCGCAGCGCAGGTCGGTGCCGTGGCGCGCATGCAGTGCGGACAGGCTGGCGCCTGCGGTCTCCCCGACCGCTCGGGTCAGGGGAATCGTCATCGCCTCCACGACCGTCACCGGCAGGTGCCGGCGGCGGGCAGCAGAGGCCACTTCGGCCCCGATGAAGCCCGCGCCGACCACCACCGTCCTGGCACCTCGGTCCAGGGCAGAGCGCACGGCGAGCGAGTCTTCGAGCGTGCGCAGGCAGTGGACGCCGGCCATGCTGTCCGTACCGGGCAGCCGTCGGGGTCGGGCGCCGGTGGCGATCAGCACGGCGTCGTACGAGAGCTGCTGTTCGCCGACCGTGAGCCGGCGGGCCTGCACATCGAGTGCTGTGGCCGGTGTGCCCAGCAGGCACTCGACATTCAGTTCGTGCAGGTCGGCGGCGCCGGGTAGGGCCGGCGTGCTGGGCTCCTTCTCGACGTGGAGCATCTCCTTGGACAGCGGCGGCCGGTCATAGGGGAGGTGCTCCTCGGCGCCGACCAGGGTCAGGCGTCCGGCGAAGCCGAGTTGGCGCGCAGTCTGGACGGCGCGAAGCCCGGCAAGCGATGCGCCGACCACGACGACGTGATCCGCGTTCGGCCTCATGGCGTCACCGTGGCCGACTCCTCGTGCGCGGCCCACTCCTCGAGCTGGGCGAGCTCCGGGAAGTGGCGGGCCGGGGCCTCCTCATTCGGGTCCGGAGCCGAGTGGTGGCCCTTCCAGACCTTGCCACTGGTGCCGTCGATGGTGATGACGTCGCCGGCGCGGACCCGCAGGCCCGAGGCCGACGTGAACTCGTCCTGTCCGAGCACCAGGTCGGCCACCCCGACGACGGCAGGGATGGACCATCCGCGAGCCACCACGGCGGCATGGCTGACCAGCCCGCCGGTGGTGGTCAGGATCCCCACGGACGCGGCCATTCCGGCCACGTCCTCGGGGCTGGTGTCCCGGCGTACGAGGATCACGTCCTCCTCCGCGTCGAGCGCGTCGAGCGGGTTGAGGACCACCTTGCCGGAGACGAACCCGGGTGAGGCGCCGAGGCCGTGTCCGAGCAGGTGCTCGTCGTCGACGGCGTCCCCCGACGCTGCGGCCAACTCCTGGCGGGCGGCGGCCCGGACGGCGGGTGACACGCGGAGGAGCGCCTCCGACCTGGACAGCAAGATGTGAGGATCGGAGACCATCTCCACGGCGATTCGGACCGCCGCCGTGGGACAGCGCTTGCCGATGCGGGTCTGCAGCAGCCAGAGGCGGCCGTCCTCGACGGTGAACTCCACGTCGCAGACATCGGCGTAGTGCGCCTCGAGGCGACGCAGCACCTCGAACAACTCCTCCGCGGCTGCTGGTTGGTGGACTGCCATCTCGGCGATCGGCATGGTCTTGCGGATGCCGGCGACCACGTCCTCGCCCTGTGCGCGGAGGAGGAAGTCACCATAGGGGCAGTTCTCGCCGGTGGAGGGGTTCCGGCTGAAGACCACCCCGGTCCCGGAGTCCTCGCCCCGGTTGCCGAAGACCATGGCCTGGACGTTGACCGCCGTGCCCAGGTCGCCGTCAATGCCTTCCTTGGCCCGGAAGGCGCGGGCCCGATCGGAGTCCCAGGAGCGGAACACGGCCTCCACGGCCTCCTTGAGCTGCACGGTCGGGTCCTCGGGGACGGGGCGACCGGCCAGCTCCAGGATGCGCTCCTTGAGGCGCTCGTTCTGGGCCTTCAACTCCTCGACGCGGTCCGTCCTCAGCGGGGGCTCCAGCTCGTCCGGAGCGACGCCCATCACCGTGGTGGCGTACATGGTGAGGAAGCGGTTGTAGGTGTCCCAGGCGAACCGCTCGTCCCGTGCCTTCGCGGCCAGGCCGACCACGGTCTCGCTGTTGAGGCCGAGGTTGAGGACGGTGTCCATCATTCCCGGCATCGAAACCGGGGCCCCACTGCGCACGGCCAGCAGGAGGGGGTCCCCCTGGTCGCCGAAGTTGCGCCGCATCCGCTCACCCAGGTGGCGAAGGTGGTCGTCGATCTCGGCGTCCAGGTCGCTCGGCCAGCCCCCGGAGGCGTAGTCCCGGCACACCGGGACGCTGATGGTGAAGCCGGGCGGAACAGCGAGGCCCAGGGCGGAGCTCATCTCCGCCAGGCCGGCGCCCTTGCCGCCGAGCAGACCTGCCAGTTCGGCTGGCGCACGGCCGTGGTCGTGGTCGAAGGCGAAGATCTTGGGCATTGCCACTCCAAATGGTCAGACCGAACGTGGATGTGGCGAACCTAACAACGAAGTCGACCGGTGCGGAAGGGTTCATCACCCGCTCCCGGAGATATCACCCGTTAGAGGGATGGGGCAGGTAACCGCCTCGCAGCAAGACGGTGGTACATCGCGCCGGCCTCGGAACGGTTGGCCGCACCGAGCTTGCGCAGGAGCTTTCGCATGTGGGTCTTCGTGGTCTCCTCGCTGATGAAGAGACGCTCGGCGATCTGGGCATTGGTGAGGCCCCTGGCAACCAGCTGGAGGACCTCGGCCTCACGCTCGGTGAGCACGTCGGTCCAGGACGAGTCGACGGTGCCCACGGCGGTGGCCGGTCCCACGGACTCCTGCAAGAGCAGTTGGTCGAGCTGTGCGCCGACGCTCTGGCTGAAGAGTGTCAGCAGGTCGCGGTCGAACTCGTCGGTGGTGCCGGTGTCGGCGTTCCGGTCGAGGTGGAGGAGTCCCACCACGTGGTTCCTGGCGATGATGGGAGCGGCCACATAGGTCTGCGACTGGGTCACGTCATGGAGTTCTCGATGGACTCGAGGGTTTGTCATCGCGTCGAGCACCAGGATCGTGCGCCGGCCGCGCACGACGTCGACCTCGAGCAGCTCGCGGGTGTGTCGCGGTGCCCGGGTGCCCGCGTCGACGACGGCGTGTGCCTCGGAGGGCCCGTTCAGGGTGTGCATCGCGTGGGGGATCCAGCGTTCGTTGCGGATCCAGGAGAAGAGGGCGCGCTCGTAGCCCAGCTCCACCGAATGGATCGGAATGGAGTCGGCCAGGTCGGCGACGGAGGTGGTGGCGCGCAGCCGGGTCAGGCTCTCCGTGAGATGGCCCAACATGGCCCGCTGTCGGGCGAGCTGGTAGGCGAGCAGGTCGGACCGGGCTGCGCCGATGTCGATCATGGCCCTGCGTGAGCCGTTCGCATCGCGCCCGGCCGTGGCACCCAGGTGGGCCTCCATCGCGTCGAGAGCCTCGAGCGCGCTGTTGGGGTCAGTGACCCGTCGTACGGCGTCCTTCTCCGCGGCATCGAGGTTCTGGGCGGCACGGAGGATCGCACGCACCGCAGCCTGCATGGCGGGTTCGTAGTCACTTGCCGTCGACACGTCCACTCACCTCTGCTCCGATCGCCCGATCCGGGCCCCGGCTTCCCTCGAAAGAGTGAATTGCCGGCCCTGGGCGAGGAAACCCTTGACGTCAGTGTGACCGCGAACACACGATGGCGCAACTTCGGTCAGTCCATTTACTGATCGTTTTCATCACAGGTTCTGGAGGAGTCACCATGAGCACCACCGACGCGGTTCAGGAACGGCAGATCGGTACGGGGGTCAAGGCCTTCACCTCGGCCAACAGCGCAACGGGGACGATCAGGTTCCTCGACTCCCCGGAGGAAGTGCTGGACTTCATCGACGGCCCCGACGTGGAGACCACGGTCGTCATCTCACGCGGTGGCACCACGACGTTCATGTCACCGGCCCTGATGGCGGGGGTCGCCGGCCTGATCACCCTGCAGGGGGCGCCGGAGAGCCACCTCGGAATCCTCTCCCGTGAGTTCGGCATCCCGTGTGTCATGTCCACCGAGTTCACCGAAGGCGTCCAGACCGGCCGTGGCGAGACCATCCCGGCCGACGGCACCACGGTCCGACTCGACATCTCTGGTGACCAGGGTCTTGTGCACCTGGTCGAGAGCTGAGTGGGGACGACATCATGACCGAGACCTTCGACCCGGCCACCTACCTCGCTGCCTTCCTCGGCGAGGTGCCCCAGGGAGAGCCCGGCAACGCGATGATGCGCGACCGCCTGGCGGTCCCGTTCATCGACACCACCCACGAGAACGTGCGCCGTGATCGCCTGGAGACCGACGAGGTCAACAGCTGGCTGGACTACGCGGCGTGGAACCTGTGGGACTTCATCCTCGGGCGGGCCAGCGAGGGCGAGTCCGGCCTGATCCCGCGCCAGGAGTACGAGACCGTCTCCTTCGTCCAACAGTGGAACACCTACCCGAAGTTCCAGCAGATGCTCACCGACGAGCTCGGAGTCGAGGGCCTCCTGGAGCTGGCGAAGACGTCGACCCGCGAGGTCGGCACCAAGATCAACGTAACTCGCAACTGGGCCGCGTCCGTGTGCCCGATCCTGGGCCGCGGCATCGGCATCGAGCTGGACCAGGACACCGCAGCCTCCCGCCGTGAAGACCTGGAGTCGATCATCCAGTACGGCCGCCGCCTGCAGAACGGCACCTGGGGGGACGGACCCGGGTTCGTCTCGGCCCGCGGCTTCAAGGTGCCGACCCTGGACGACGACGTCCTGCAGAGCCTGGTCAGCCAGGCCAAGCCGTTCGACGACCCGGAGGACCTCGCGAGCTTCCGCGCCTTCAATGCGCGCACCGAGCTCTTCGGCTTCATGCTGCACTACGACTGCCGGGCCGGCATGGCCGACACCGGTCCCTACCCGCTGCCTGACGGTCGTGTGGCCATCGTGCGTGACCACTTCCTCAACGAGACCGCCTACCCCTGGGCAGGTGTCGCGGAGGGCCTGCCCTACTGCGTCACCGAAGTGCTGATCTTCCCCGCGGACAAGGTGAGCATGGTGGTCACCGAGATCCAGACCACGTTCTCCGAGCCGTCCAACTACCTGGACTACCTCGAGGCCGGTGTCGTGTTCGCCCGGGACAGGATCGACACCCCGATGGGCGAGCTCCGGGTGCTCGAGCAGGAGGAGATGGCCCGCATCTCCGCGCAGTGCCGCAAGGGCACGATGGACATGTACAAGGTGCTCGCCAAGAAGTCGCACGAGGAGAAGATCCGCGACGGTGTCATGGTCTACACCCGCGAGTTCCTCCTGCCGCACGCGACCCGGGCCGGGATCTGGGACAAGTTCCTGGCCGAGGGCTTCGACACCCTGCACCCGAACGCCCAGGCCGCCTGGCCGGTGCTCACCAGTCCCCGTGCCGCCGAGATCCTCACGCCCGTGCTGCTCTTCGGCAAGGGATTCCCCCACGTCACCGAGGAGTGAACGACATGACGGCGTACGTCGAGGGTCCCGAGGTCGACCTGATGGACCTTGCCCCCTTCATCGAGGGACGGGAGAACGACCTCCTGGCCGCCCTGCGAGAACACCGGCCCCTGCACTGGAACGACGAGTCGGACGGCCCGGGCTTCTGGTCCGTCACCCGGTACGACGACGTGGTGAAGGTGGTCAGTGACCCGGCCACCTTCATCAACGGAGACGGGACCCAGATCCTCAGCCGCAAGGTCGAGGGCTCCACCAGCACGGTCCACAACACCGACCCTCCCCGGCACGGCCCCCTGCGCAAGCTGGCCGCGCCGCACCTCCGGGCGATGAGGGTCAAGGAGTGGCAGGAGGTGATCGACCAGTGCGTCGATGTCCTGCTCGACGAGCTGGAGGCGAAGGGCGAGGTCGAGCTGGTGAAGGCCGCTGCGGCGTTGCTCCCGATCCAGGTCCTTGGCCAGGTCCTCGGCGTCCCACGCGAGGACTGCGACCTGCTCCTGGACTGGACGAACCGGGTGATCTCCGACGACCCGGAGTACATGCGTGGTCCGGACGAGAAGGAGCGCGCCCGGAACGAGATGTTCGACTACTTCAAGGTGCTCACCGAGAAGCGTCGTGAGGAGCCGCAACACGACCTCGTCTCGAAGTTGGTGCACGCGAGGCTCGACGGCGAACCCCTTCCGTGGGAGGACCTGGCGGCCTACTACTTCGTCCTCGTGGGTGCGGGCAACGAGACCACGCGAAACCTGATCACCGGAACCGTCCTGGCCTTCGAGGAGTTCCCGGACGAGTGGGAGAGGCTGGTTCGTGAGCCCGAGCTACTGGGCTCGGCGATCGAGGAGATGCTCCGCTACGTGACCCCGATCCGGGCCATGCGGCGTACGGCGACGGCGGACGTCGAGATGGACGGCAGGACGATCAAGGCCGGCGACAAGGTGGTCTGCTGGTTCCAGGCCGCGAACCGTGACCCGGCGGTGTTCGAGGACCCTGACGTGGTGAAGATCGATCGGCACCCCAACGACCACGTCGGCTTCGGCTGGGGGATCCACGCCTGCATGGGATCGCACCTGGCACGTGCCGAGGTGGCCACCTTCTTCAGGAAGGCGCTCGAGCGCGGGATCCGGATCCGCCCCGTCGCCGAGCCGGACCGGCTGCACACGAACCAGTTCAACGCCTACAAGCGGCTTCGAGTCGTGATCGAGAAGGAGGGCTGACATGAAGGTCTTGGTCGACTGGGACCTCTGTGAGGGTCACGGACAGTGCGAGTTCGCCGCGCCGGAGGTGTTCACCATCGACGACGAGGGTGACCTCGAGGTGCTCGACGAGACGCCCGGGGAGGGTCAGCGCGCGGCCGTGGAACAGGCGATTCGTCGCTGTCCCACCCATGCACTGGCCGTCGAGGAGTCGTGACCTGCCGGCTCAGACCTGGTCGGTCGGGCGGATGACGACCTCGGCCAGCGCCACCCGGCGCGGGGCCGTGACGACGTGGAGCACGACGTCGGCCACGTCCTCCGGGTGCAGCTTCTCGACGCCGGCGAAGAGTCGCTCGTAGTGCTCGATCACCGGCTGCTGCTGGTGGTCGAACAGCTCGGTCTCGACGGCGCCCGGCTCGATCACCGACACGCGCACGCCGTACGGCGAGAACTCCTGGCGCCAGGCCTCGGACATCGCGGTGACGCCGAACTTGGTGGCGTTGTAGACGGCCACGTTCCGGTTCGCGAAGCGTCCCGCGATCGAGGAGATGTTGACCAGGTCGGCGACTCTGCGTGGGCTCGAACCCGCGGCGTCGACGAGGTGGGGCAGCGCCGCCCTGGCGACGTACATCAGGCCCTTGACGTTGAGGTCGACCATGGTGTCCCACTCGTCGAGCCGGGCCTCCAGGGTCGGTCCGTTGAGCATCACCCCGGCACTGTTGACCACCGTGTCGAGCCGGCCGAAATGCTCGATCGTGGTCGCCACGGCGTCGGTCGCTTCGGGCTGGACCGTCAGATCGGCGACAACGGGATGGCAGCTGTCACCGAGCTCCTCGGCAAGCTCCTCGAGCCGGTCGCGTCGGCGTCCCACGGCCACGACGTGGCTGCCTTGCGTGACCAACGCGCGCGCCACGGCCCGGCCGATACCGCTGGTGGCGCCGGTGACCAGCGAGACGGTCCCGTCGAGCCGCCCGTCGCTCACCGCCGGAAGGCGTCGATGATGGCGAAGGTGTTCTCACGCACCCGATCCGCGGACAGGGTGAAGCTCGGCGAGTAGAGGGCCGCGTGGTCGTAGCGCTTCTCCAGGTGCGCCACGCGCTCGCGCACCTCGTCGAGAGTGCCGGCGGCGGCCATCTGGTCGAGCATCTCGTCGCTGACCGCGGCGACCATGGCGTCATGGTCCTTGGCCCGGAACGCGGTCTGGATGGCCGCAGCCTCGTCGCCGAACCCGGAGGCCTCCATCACCGGGCCGTACGCCTTGGGCGCGACGTAGAAGGCGATCTGGGCCGCGGCCTCACGCCGTGCCTGGGCGGGGTCGTCGTGGATGGAGGTGATGATGACGCCCTTGAGCTGCACGGAGGAGGCGTCGCGGCCCATCTTCTCCGCGCCCTTCTCGATGGCCGGGCGGGCGATGTCGGCGAGGTACTGGTCGGTCAGGGTCGGGTGGCAGATGAGCCCGTCGGAGACGCGGCCGGCGACCTCGATCATCCGCGCGTTCACGCCAGCGGTGAAGATCGGGATCTCGGGGCGCACAGGGGGCTCGATGTCGGCGGTGGGCGTGATGTTGCAGGAGTAGAAGCGGCCTTCGTGCTGGACCGGCTCCTCGTGCAGGTGCCACAGTCGGCGGAGCAGGGGGATCAGCTCCTCCATCCGGCTGGCCGGGCCGTCAGGGTCGGTGACCCCGTGCCAGCCGACCATCATGCCGCGGGTGCCGGTGCCGAGCCCGAGCGTCAGGCGACCGTCACTCATCTCGTCGAGGAAGCGGGCGTCGTTGGCCAGCACCAGCGGTGAGCGGCCCACGGCGTACGCGATGGCGGTGCCGACGCCGATCCTCTCGGTCGCGGCGGCCATGGCGGCGACCGAGACCACGGCGGAGCGGTTCAGGAACTCTCCTGACCACGCGCCCTCGAAGCCGGCCTCGTCGGCCGCCTTGGTGATCTCGACGGTCTCCTTGAGACCTCCGGCCAGAACGGTGATTCCTCGTGTCGTCACCGGGCCACTGTCGGCGCCGCCGGCGCCCCTGCGCAACCGGCCGGGCAAGGGACGATGGAGATCTCCCCACTTTTGGTCAGTCCATTCCTTGATCGGGAGTGTCCGAGGGTCGATGATCATGCAGGTGACCACTGACATCGAGCTCGGCATTGCCGTCAACGACGAGTTGTTGAACCCCGATCCCGCCGAACGGCGTGCTCTCCTGGACCACATGGGCGAGGTCGGTCTCGACCACCTCACGGTCGGGGACCACATCAGCTTCCACGGCGGCGTCGGGTTCGACGGCTTCGTGGCGGCGAGCACCGCGTTGGCGACCCACGACACGCTCAAGGTGCTGATGGGCGTCTACCTGGCCGGCCTGCGACACCCGATGGCCACTGCCCGGCAGCTCGCCACCCTGAGCCAGATCGCCCCCGGCCGCCTCACGCTCGGAGTCGGCGTGGCCGGTGAGGACCGCACCGAGGTGGCCAACATGGGTGTGGATCCCTCCAGCCGCGGACGACGGATGGACGAGACCCTGGGACTGCTCCGCCGCCTGGCCACCGGCGAGGCGGTCGACCACGAGGGCGAGTTCTTCACCCTGGAGAAGGGTCTGATCCTTCCCGCACCCGAGCCGCGTGTGCCGATCGTCATCGGTGGCGCAGGCGACGTGGCGGTGCGTCGTACCGCCGACCATGGCGACGGCTGGCTCGGCATGTGGTGCTCGGCCCGGCGCTACGCGGCCACCCACCAGCAGCTGCACGAGGCGTTCGAGGAGCGCGGTCGCACAGGAGGGCCCACCTTCGCCGGGTTCAACGTCTGGGTCGGGCTCGGGTCCGATGCCGCGAAGGCGCGCGAGAGCCTGGGCGAGCGGATGTCGGCCCTCTACAACCTGCCCGCCGAGAAGTTCCAGCACATCACCGCCGCCGGCAGCCCCGAGACCGTCGCCGAGTTCCTCAACACCTACGTCGAGGCGGGCGCCCGCACGATCACGATCATCCCGGTCGCGGAGACCATTCACGAGGCCATCGAGCTCTCCGGTGAGGTGCGCCGCCAGCTGCAGCCAGCCGTCCCGGTCGCCGGATGAAGGCGGTCCGCCAGCGCTCGTACGGCGACGCGTCGGTGCTGGAGCTGGCCGAGGTGCCCGATCCCGTCGCCGAACCCGGCTGGACCGTCGTCGAGCTCCGTGCGGCGGCGCTGAACTGGCACGACGTGCTGGTGCGGCAGGGGAAGTACGGCTCCCCGCTCCCGCACACGCCAGGTGCCGACGGGGCGGGCATCGACCTGTCCACCGGTGACGAGGTCGTCGTACTCCCGTCGTTGTGGTGGGGATCTGACGAGTCCGCACCCGGTCCCGACTGGGAGATCCTGGGTGACCACCGACCCGGCACCTACGCCGAGCGGGTGCTGGTCCCGACCGAGGCCGTGGCGCCCAAGCCTGCGGGGCTCTCCTGGGCCCAGGCCGCGGCGCTTCCGCTGGTGGGCGTCACGACGCATCGCGCCCTGTTCACCCGTGGGCGGCTGCGCGCGGGGGAGAGCCTGCTCGTGCTCGGCGCCGGCGGCGGTGTCGCCACGATGGCGGTCTCCTTGGCGTCCGCGACCGGTGCGAGGGTCTTCGTCACCTCCTCCAGCGACGACAAGATCGTCGCCGCGCAGGAGCTCGGCGCCCACGGCGGAGTGCGGTACGACGACCCGGCCTGGCCCACCGCCGCGCGCGAGCTGGCCGGCGGGCGTGGCTTCGACGTCGTCCTCGACCCGGTCGGCAACTGGGCGCAGGCCCTCGAGGTGCTGCGTCCGGGAGGTCGGCTGGTCGTCCTCGGTGCCAACCGCGCAGACACGGCAGAGCTGGGCGTTCGCCCCTACTACTTCGGCCAGTTCGACCTGCTCGGCACCACCATGGGCAGCCCGCGCGACTTCGCCGGACTCCTCGACCTGATGGCCGAGCATGTCGTCCCGCCGCCGGTCATCGACCGCACCTTCGCCCTCGACCTGGCCGCCGATGCCCACCGGCACCTCGAAGCAGGCGGCGGCTTCGGCAAGGTCGTGCTCGAGATCTGACTGCCACTGTCTGTTCTGGCCAGTTCTGACTGCACAACAAGGAGAAACCGGATGCCCAAGGTCAGCTACGAGGTCGACGAGCGCGGTGCCGCGTTCGTCACGCTCGACAGCCCCGAGACCCGCAACGCGCTCAGTGATGCCCTGCTCGACGAGCTGCTCGATGCGCTGGAGCGGGCCGGCGACGATGACGCTGTCCGGGTGGTGGTGATCGGGTCGTCCCACGAGCGGATCTTCTCCGCCGGCGGTGACCTCAAGGCGTTCGCCTCGGACCGGCCCACGATCGAAAAGTATGCGGGACTGGACCGCTTCCCCCGGCTCTACGAGACGATCGGCGGCATGGGCAAGCCGGTGATCTGCGCCGCCGGTGGTGACGTCCTCGCCGGAGCCTTCGGGCTGGCCCTGGCCTGCGACCTGATCATCGCCAAGGAGGGCGTCCGCTTCGGCTGCCCAGAGATCAACGTCGGTGTCTTCCCGTTCATGATCTCCGCGTTGATCTACCGCAACGTGCCACGGATGCGCGCCAACCAGCTGATGATGACCGGCGAACCGATCGACGCCACCGAGGCGGAGCGGATGGACGTCGTGAACGCCGTCGTACCGGCCGCCGAGTTCGACGACACGGTCCGTGAGTGGGCGCACCGGATCGCGGCCAAGTCGCCGCTGCTGATGAGGCTCGGGAAGGACGCGATCAACGCGACCCGCGACCAGAGTCTTCCCGACGCGCTCTCGTCACTGCGCTCGCAGCTCGCACTGGCCTTCACCACCGAGGACATCGGCGAGGGCGTCGCCGCGTTCAAGGAGAAGCGGGAACCGGTCTGGCGCATGCGCTGATCTCGGGCGATGAACTGTGCCGTTCGGCGGACGGCGAGGCCCGCGTCGTCGTACGGTCTGCGGACGTGGATTCGGTTCGAACGGGGAGAACAAACGCATGATGCGTCGACTGCTGGTCCTGGCTGCTGCCGTGGCGACGGGAGTCGCCCTCTTGGCGACGCCGGCGTCCGCGAGTGCGGGCACTGACCTGCTGACCGAGGACTCGACGCGTGTCGTCGTCGACCTCAACGGTGTGCAGCACGAGCGGCACAGCGGGAACTGCTCGGTGACCAACGCGGCGCCCACCGCGACCCTGAAGTGTGCGCGCGACCGGGGCGACTCGCTGATCTACAAGTTCGAGATCCCCGGGGCAGCGATCAACCTGCGGACGCAGGCGATGTACGACGTCCTCGCCAAGGGGCCGTACTCCGACACCGGGTCGTTCGGCATGCGCATGGACAGGCGGACCTACGGGATCCTGGTGCATGCCAGCAACGCGAACCTCCGGGTGAACCGGGTCCGGCTGATCTACGACCTGCCGACCCGAAGGGATGCGCGGGCCTGCGTCACCACCGGCGAATGGTTGAGCGTGCAGCCCGACAGGGGAGGTCTCTACGCGACCCTCTCGCGTGTGGAGACTGTGTTTGACAGCTCCGGCAAGCAGGTCCGGCTCACCGCCTGGCATGGCGACCTGCGCAGCCAGGTGCGCACGTACCGCCGATGCGGAAGCGACCGCACCTATCGGGTCACCTACTTCCAGCTGAAGGGCTACCCGTACTGGTTCTCGCTGTTCGGTTCGGAAGGCGTGATCGTGACCATCGAAGAGGCACGCCAGCTGGTGGCGCGCTACCGCTGACCGTGCGAAGCGCATGGATTGCGTGGGGTGTGGCTCGCTCCCGCGAGCCGCTGTGGAGTGCGTCGTTGTCTGCGTCGCGGTGACATTCCCGTGGTGACAAGGTGGCTCCCGTCCGCGTGGGCCGTTGTGTCCGGACGCCGAAGCCACTAGAGTGCCTTGGCGCCAAGATATTGAGCGGTCCTCATGGTTTCGCCGCTTGGCCGACTGGAAGGTTGTGGAGCGTGTGAAGTCCTCCTCCGACGGCGTGGCCGACATCATCGAGCAGTGGGCTGCGGTCCGACCCGAGCTCGACGTCTCTGCCATGAGCGTCTTCGGCCCGTTGCATCGCAGTTTCCTGCTCTACCGGGCACAGATCTCGGCGATCTTCGAGAGCTACGGCACCAACGAGGCCGGGTTCGACGTGCTCGCCAGCCTGCGCAGGGCCGCGCCCGAACATCGACGTACGGCGGGGGAGCTGGCCGCCCAGACGTTGGTGACGACGGGCGGTCTCACGCTGCGGGTCAACCGCCTCCAGGAGGCCGGGCTGGTCCAGCGCCAGCGCGACGGAGTCGACAATCGCGTGGTCTACGTGACCCTGACCGAAGCGGGGAGGCGGCTGATCGACGAGGTTGCCGACGCCCACTTCGCCAACGAGCAGCGCATGCTCGCCGGCCTGACGAACAAGCAGCGCACGAACCTCTCCGCCCTGCTCGGCGAGCTCGAGTCGTCGTTGCGCGCGGTCGTCCAGCTCGGCCCGGACGGCGAGGTCAAGGACTCCGCCTGACCCCGACCGCCTCGATCAGGGCGCTCGCCGACCGGTTGGTCGCGGGCGCCCTTCTCCATTTCTGCCCCAGGCGTACCTCTTCGGCAAGAAAGATCGGCAAAACCGTTGACGGAGGCATGTGAGGGCGGTAACAATCTTGGCGCAAAGTAATTTTCCGGTGAGATAAATTCACCCATCGCGCCAGAGCCAGGGAGTCAGCCCATGAGCACGACCCGAATCACCACCGCTGCGGTAGCTGCGAGCCTCGCCCTTCTTCTTTCCTCATGCGGCTCGGGCAGCGAGGCACAGCAGGCCGACGGCAAGCTCGAGAAGACCAAGGTCACCATCGGCGTGCTGCCGCTGGCCGACTACGCCACCGTCTACTGGGCCAAGGAGAACGGCTTCTTCGAGGACGAGGGCCTCACTGTCGAGCTCGAGCCGCTGCAGGGCGGACCGGTCGGTGTCCAGAAGGTCGCCGCCGGTGAGCTCGACTTCAGCTTCACCAACTCCGTCTCCGGCTCCATCGCCCAGGCGAAGGGCGCCCCGGTCCAGACCGTGGTGCTGAGCAGCTCGCTCGGACCCGACAGCATGGGCGTGTTCGTCGAGCCGGACTCCGACATCAAGGACCTGGAAGACCTCGACGGCAAGACCATCGGGATCAACACCACCAACAACATGGGTGACGTGACCTTCCAGAGCCTCGTCGACAGCGAGGGACTCGACGTCAAGCCTGAGTGGATCGAGGTTCCCTTCAGCGAGATGATCGCCGGCGTCGAGGCCGGATCGATCGAGGCCGGCTACGTGCCGGAGCCCTTCAAGTCGGCTGCCGAGGCAGCCGGGCTCCGCGAGGTGGTCGACCTGGCCGGTGGCGTCAACTCGGAGTTCGCGGCCTCCACCTTCATCGCCAGCGACAAGTTCATCGATGCCAACCCCGACACCGTGGCAGCCTTCATCGACGCGATGTACGCCGCGAACGCCGACATCAGCAAGCACGAGAAGGAGTTCCGGGCCTGGCTTCCCGGCGTGGCCGGCGTGGACGCCAAGACCGCGCAGACCATGTCCATCCCGGTCTTCGCGACGGAGTTGCCGACGGCGGGGCTCGAGAAGGTCAACAAGACCCTCGTCGACCAGGGTCTGGTGGACGACGACTTCTCCATCCTCGACCACACCTACGTCCCGGAGAAGTGACCTCGATGGACACGGGTGAGCCTCTCGGCACGTGGCAGCAGGTCGGCTACGGCGCCCTGGGCGTGGTCGGCACCGGCGCCCTCGCCGAGCTGCTGGTCCGCAAGGACATCATCACGACGCCGGGCTTCCCGGTTCCCAGCGACGTGATCTCGAAGCTGGGCACCCTCCTGGGCGACTCGATCTTCTGGACCGAGATCGGCTTCACGTTCCGGGAGTGGCTCCTCGCCCTGGTCATGGCCACGGTGGTGGGTGTCGTGCTCGGTGGCCTGATGGGTGCCTTCACCAAGGTCTTCATCGCCTTCGAGCTCCCGGTGGAGGTCTTCCGGGTGCTGCCGTCGGTGGCACTCGGCCCGATCCTGATGCTGGTCATCGGCACGGGCATGCTGCCGCTCTCGCTCACCGTCGCACTCGCCTGTGTCTGGCCGATCCTGCTCAACACCATGTACGGCGTCCGCGCGACCGACCCGACAGCAGTCCAGTCCGGTCGGAGCTTCGGGCTCTCGAACCTCGGGATCTTCTTCCGGATCAAGCTGCCCAGCGCCATGCCGTTCGCCTTCACCGGTCTGCGGGTCGCCGCCTCCATCGGCCTCATCGTGGCGGTCAGCTCCGAGCTCCTGATCGGGAACGGCCGCGGGATCGGTGGGTTCATCCTGGTCCGCACCTCGCAGGCCAGTGACCTCGACCTGGTCTACGCCGCCACCCTCATGGCCGGCCTGATGGGCATCGCGATCAGCATGCTGCTCACCGTGGTCGACGCGAAGGTCTTCGGCTGGAAGAAGGGACTCGCCCAATGAGCATCACCACGACCCACGAGCGACGTCCGCTCGTGCCGGGAAGGAGGGCCGTGTCGAGCGAGCGCTCACGGCGACTGCAACGCGTCGCCACCACGACCGGACTCCGGCTGATCGTCCCCGCGCTGATCCTCGCCGCCTGGTGGACCGGGTCGCGTGCCGAGACCGCAGGCCTGTTCGTGGCCGACCCGTTCGAGACCTTCACCCGCGTGCGCACCGACTTCCTCGCCGCAGGCGAAGGGCATGCGTTCCTTGGTGACGCCACCTGGGACCACCTCTTCCCCGGCGTCTGGCGGGCCCTCCAGGGTCTCGGCCTGGCCGTCGTGGTCGGCGTCGGGATCGGCATCGCGCTCGGACGCAACCGGATCCTGATGGCGCTGTTCCAGCCGCTGATCCACCTCGGTCGGTCGCTGCCGAGCCCGGCCCTGGTCGGTGTCTTCTTCTTCGTCTTCGGCACCGGAGACAGCCCCAAGGTCTTCCTGATCGCGTTCAGCGTCGTCTGGCCGATCCTCTTCAACACGATCGACGGCGTCTCCAGCATCGGCGCAGCGCGCATGCAGGCCGCGGCCGTCTTCAAGATCAACCGCTGGGACCGGCTCGTGCACATCGTGCTGCCCGGTGCGGCTCCCAAGATCTTCGCCGGCATGCGTACGGCGATGTCCCTCTCGCTGATCATCATGATCATCTCGGAGCTGCAGAAGTCGCAGAACGGCCTGGGCTACCTCTTGATCCAGAGCCAACGAAACTTCGACTACACCGGCTTCTGGGCGGTCCTTGTCGTGCTGGCGATTCTCGGCGTCGTCATGAACATCATCTTCACCATCATCGAACGCCGGGTCCTGGCCTGGCACCGAGGAGCGACGCAACAACATGACTGAGACACTTGAGATTGTGAACACGAAGGCCGAGCTGGTCCTCGACGGCGTCTCGAAGAGCTACGGGGCCAATCTGGCTGTCCGCAGCATCAGCGCCGAGGTGCCGGCCGGAAAGGTCAGTGTCATCGTCGGCCCGTCCGGCTGCGGCAAGTCGACGCTGTTGCGCATCATCAGCGGGCTGGACACCCCGACCGAGGGCTCGGTGACCTTCGAGGGCAGCCCGGTGACCGGTGTGCCCGAGGGACTGGCCATGGTCTTCCAGGACTACTCGCGCTCACTCTTCCCCTGGATGCGGGTCGCGAAGAACGTGGCCTTCCCCCTGCGGCACCTGAAGCCCGCCGAGCGTGCGGAACGGGTCCAGGAGGCCATCGACGCGGTCGGGCTCGCCGGCAAGGAACACCTCTACCCGTGGGAGATGTCCGGCGGGATGCAGCAGCGGGTGGCCATCGCCCGGGCCCTCGCCAGCCATCCCAAGCTCCTGCTGATGGACGAGCCCTACGCCTCCGTCGACGCGCAGACCCGCGCGGACCTCGAGGACCTGCTGCTCGCGATCCAGGCCCGGCTCGGCATCACCGTGCTCGTGGTCACCCACGACATCGACGAGAGCGTCTATCTCGCCGACCACGTCATCGTGCTCTCCGCACCGCCGAGTGTGGTGGCCGAGACGATCGAGGTGGACCTGCCCCGGCCGCGCGACCACGTCACGACCAAGACCGACCCGCGCTTCGTCGAGATCCGGGGCCACGTGACCCGGCTGTTGCGAGGGGCTGGCCGACCGGCCGACGACGGAACCCACTGACGTGCGGGCCCAGGCGCTGGGCGCCGGCCTGGTTGCCCAGACCCAGTCGAGCATCCCGCCGTTCGAGCTCCACCGCCCCGGCTCCGTGGCCGAGGCGGTGGCGCTGCTCGCCGTACACCCCGAGGCCGTGATCGCCGCCGGCTGCACGGACCTCACTGCACAGCTGCGGGAGGGCCGCGTCCCCCGTGACCTCATCTCCGTACGTCGAGTGCCGGACCTGCAGCAGGTCCGGCACAACGGGGGAGTGCTGCGCATCGGCGCGGGGCTGACCCATCACGAGGGCAGCCGTCACCCGGTGCTGCAGGCGACCCTGCCGTCGCTCGCCGCGGCCTGGGCCGACATCGCCACTGTGCGCATCCGCTACTCCGCCACGATCGGGGGCAACCTGCTGGCCCGCCGTTTCCGCTACGAGATGCCGGTCCTCCTCGGGGCGCTCGAGGCCGGCCTCGAGCTCGCCGGCGCAACGGAGCCCCGTCGCCCGGTCGACTGGCTGTGGCGCGGTGGCGACCACGACGGTGCCGACCACGACGGGGCCGGCGCGGGAGCCTGGCGCACGCGGGGACTGCTCACCGGGGTCGCGATCGGCACGTCCGACCTGCTCTGGTTCGGCTACGAGCGATCGATGCGACCGACGACCACCGTTGCCCTGGCCATCCGGGCCGTCGACGGCTCCCTGCGCGTCACCGCCACCATCGGCTCGGAGTACCGCCGTCCCGTCACCGTCTCGACCACCGCCGACGTCGCACACCCGGCCGATCTCGACCCCGGTTCAGTGGGGCGGGCGGTCGCCTCCCGGCTCCCCGACGACATCGAGGACCGGGCCGGTTCCGCGGAGTACCGCCGCCACCTGGTCGCCGTACTGGTCGGGCGACTGGTCGCCACGGCCCGCGACAGCGGCGCGCAGGCACCCGAAGGAGTCACCGCATGAACGAGACCACCATCGACTTCCGGCTCAACGGCACACCGACGGAAGTCACCGTGCCCACGAACCGGCTCCTTGCCGACCTGCTTCGCGAGGACCTGCGCTGCCACGGCGTGCGGAGCTCCTGCGAGCGCGGCGTCTGTGGAGCCTGCACGGTGCTGGTCGACGACCTGCCCGTCGCGTCGTGCTCGACCTTCGCGTTCGACGTCGACGGGGCCTCCGTGGAGACCGTCGAGGGACTCGCCGCCGCCGACGGCTCCCTGTCGCCGCAGCAGCAGGCCTTCGCCGAGTGCGGCGGGTTCCAGTGCGGCTTCTGCACCTCGGGGATGTTGATGCTGACCACCGGGTTGCTGCGCCAGAACCCGTGTCCGAAGCGCGCGGACATCCGGTCGTGGATCAGCTCGAACACGTGTCGCTGCACGGGCTACGAGATGATCCTCGAGTCGGTGGAGCGGGCCGCCGAGCTGGGCGACGGGGGCGCACGATGACCCTGACGCAACCGTCCACCGACGCCGGCCCGGTGCTCCACGAGCTGCCGACCGCCCCGTCCGCCCACCGGGTCGTGGGCCGCGACGGTGCCCGCGCCGACGCGCCCCTCAAGGTGACCGGCAAGGCCGTCTACACCACGGATGTGGTGCGCCCGGGCATGCTGCACGCCAAGGTGCTGCGCAGCCCGCACGCCCACGCACGCATCGTGTCGATCGACGCGGCGAGAGCCAGGACGGTGCCGGGAGTCACGGCGGTGCTCACCCAGGACGACGTGCGCCACCTCAACCCCTACGGCACCTTCGTCAAGGACCAACCCGTCGTCGCGATCGACCACGTCCGGTACGTCGGCGACGTCGTGGCCGCGGTCGCCGCGGTCGACGAACGCACTGCGCTCGCGGCCCTCGACCTGATCGAGGTGGTCTACGAGGTGCTGCCCCACGTCACCGAGCTCGACGAGGCCCTCGACCCGGCGGGCGTGGAGATCTGGCCCGAGGCACCGGTCGGGATGGTTCCCGACTACGGCCAGGGCGCCTCCGGCGAGCTGCGCACCCAGCACAACGTGAGCTACACGTTCCGCTACACCACGGGTTCGCCCGACGTGTGGGACCAGTGCGACCACGTCTTCGAGGACACGTTCACCTTCTCGCGGATGAACCACATGCACCTCGAGCCCTTCGTCGCCGTGGCCGAGGCGACCGACGACGCGATCGAGATCTGGAGCTCCACCCAGTCCCCGTTCCCGCTGCGCAAGGAGCTGGCCTGGACGTTCGGGCTGCCGGAGAACCGGATCCGCGTGCAGACGATGCTGCTCGGCGGCGGCTTCGGCGCGAAGAACGGGTTGAAGGCCGACCCGGTCGCCGTACGCCTCTCGCAGCTCAGCGGCGGCCGCCCGGTGCGCTACGCCATGACGACCGAGGAGGTCTTCCTCACGGTCTCGCAGCACGCGGCGCGCCTCGTCTACCGAACCGGCGTGATGGCCGATGGCACGTTCGTGGCGCGCAGGGCGCGCGTGCTCCTCAACGGTGGCGCCTACACCGAGCTCAGCCCGCTCGTGTGCGAGAAGGCGGGCTACCGCACCCCGGGCGCCTATCGCTGGCAGCACATCGACTCCCAGGCGTCGGTGGTCACCACGAACACCGTCCCCGCCGGCGCGTTCCGCGGCTTCGGCGGCACCCAGGCCACCTGGGCCAGCGAGCGGCAGCTCGACCTGATCGCCGAGCGGCTGGGCATCGACCCGTTCGACCTGCGGATGAAGAACCTCAAGGAGCTGGGTGAGGAGTTCGTCCCCGGCGAGGCACCGATCGACTCGGACCTGCGCGAGGGACTGCGGCTCGTCGCCGACGAGATCGGCTACCCCGACCGGGTGCAGGTGCCCGGCCGCGGCATGGGTGTCTGCATCGGCATCAAGGACGGTGGCGGCGTGAACAAGCCGGCCCAGGCCAGGGTCAAGGTCTCCACCAAGGGAGACGTCTTCCTCTCCAGTGGTCTCACGGAGATGGGGCAGGGCAGCCAGTCCGCGCTCTGCCAGATCGTGGCCGAGGTCCTCGGCTGTGCTCCCGGGCGGGTCGCGTTCGCGCGGATCGACACCGACAACACGCCGTTCGACCAGGGCACCAACGCGTCGTCGGGCATCGCGGTCATGGGCCAGGCGGTGCAGCAGGCCGCGGAGAAGGTGCGCCGAGAGGTGCTCTCGTGGGCCGGCGGCCAGCTCGATCTCGACCCCGGGTCCCTGGCCCTGCGGGACTGGGTCGTGGTCGGTCCGGACGGCGCGGAGCACCCGCTCGCGCCCTTGGTGATGGGCACCTTCGGCGGCACCGGCTTCGAGTTCACCGCCGACGGGTTCTTCAAGTCCGGCAACTCCCACCTCGCGCCGCTGGAGGCGCCCTGTGTCTTCTGGGAGATCGGCTGGGCGGCCGCCGAGGTCGAGGTCGACCCCGAGACCGGCAAGGTGACCGTGCTGCAGCTGGTCGTGAGCGGCGATGCCGGCAAGGTGATCAACAAGCTCGGGTGCCGCGGCCAGGACGAGGGCGCAGCCGTCTTCGGGCTCGGCCAGTCACTCTTCGAGGAGCTCCGCTACGACGGGGACCGGCCGGTCAACGCCGAGGCGCTGGACTATCGCGTGCCGCTGGCGGAGGACCTCCCGGAGCGCTTCTGGTCCCTGACCCAGGAACAGGGCCACGGCGCCGGTCCGTTCGGCGCCAAGGGCATGGGGGAGGGGACGATGCTCCCCGTCGCTCCGGTGATCGCACAGGCGATCGCGGATGCGGTCGGCGCACAGCTCACCGACCTGCCGATGTCACCCGAACGGGTCTTCCGGGCCCTGCACCCGCGGATCGAGTCGTCGTGACCGGCGCTGGTCCGCTCCGCGTCAGCGTCCTCGGGTACGGCGCGATCGGACAGGTCGTGGCCGCCGGGCTGCGCGACGGTGCCGTGCCCGGTGCCCGACTGGTCGGGGTCGTCAACCGGAGTCCGCTGCCCGGTGCTCCCGGGCTCCAGATCTCCCTCGCCCAGGCGATCGAAGGCAGCGACGTCGTCGTGGAGGCTGCCGGACAGGAGGCGCTCCGCAGCTTCGGCCCCGAGGTGGTGGCCGCCGGACGGACGCTGGTCGTCTCCTCCGTCGGGGCGCTGGCCGATCCCGCCGTCGCCGAGCGGCTGCTGGCCGGACCGGGCCGGGTGCTCTGCACCCACGGCGCGGTCGGGGGCCTGGACCTGCTGGCCTCGGCCAGCGATGCGGCGCCGTTCGACGGTGTCCGGGTGCGCACCACGAAGGGACCGAAGTCGCTGGTGCAGTCGTGGATGCCCGAGTCGCAGCAGCAGGAGATCCTGACAGCAACCGGCCCGCACCTGGTCTTCGCCGGCACGCCGCGCGAGGCTGCCCGGGCCTTTCCCACCCTGCTCAACGTGGCGGTGTCGGTGGCGCTCTCGGTGGGCGCGCGCACGGACGTCTCCGTCGAGCTGTACGCCGACCGCACGGCCGAGCTGACCCGCCACGAGATCGAGGCGTGGGGTCCGGTGGGCCGTTACAGCTGGTGCATCGAGAACCGTCCCAGCGCGGACAACCCACGCACCAGTGCCGTGGTGCCCTACTCGATCCTGCGCACCGTCTCCGGGCTGACCGAGCGTCCACCGCTGATCGCCTGACCCCTCGGATCCGAGAACGTCCGAGAAGGTTCGGAAAAAGCCTTGACACCTAATATCTTAGCGCTCAAACTCTTTGTAGTTAAACAAATCTGACATGGATGAGGACTCGATGAACGTGCGAAGCGAGGGGACCGGCGTGGCCGTACCCGAGGCCGACACCCCGGACGAGATCTTTGTCGGCGGCCGCTGGACCCGCGGACGCGGAACCTTGATCGAGTCGGTCAACCCCGCGGACGGCAAGGTGTTCGCCCAGCTGCACGGGGCGGTCGTCGACGACGTCGACCTCGCCGTCGACGCCGGCCTCCGCGCCGCTGCCGGTTCCGGCTGGGCCACGTGGCTGCCCCACGAGCGGGCCGCGGTGCTGCATCGCATCGGCAACGCGCTCGAGGCCAACGTCGACCGCATCGGCGCCCTGCAGACCCTCGACACCGGCAAGACCCTCACCGAGACCCGGGCCCTGGCCCGCAGCGCGGCCGGCACCTTCCGGTTCATGGCGGCCGCGCTGGAGACCATGGAGGGCGCGATGACGCCCGCCCGTGGCAACTTCCTCACGCTGGCGACGTACGAGCCGATGGGCGTGGTCGGAGCGATCACCCCGTGGAACTCGCCGATCGCCTCGGACGCCCAGAAGATCGCCCCGGCCCTGGCCGCCGGCAACGCCGTCGTGTCCAAGCCCCCGGTGTGGGCGCCCTGGGTGACCCTGCTCCTGGCCCGCCTGTGTGAGGACGCCGGCCTGCCGACCGGACTCCTCTCGGTGCTCCCCGGCCCCGGCCGCACCGTCGGCGAGGCCCTGGTCGCCCACCCGCAGGTCAGCAAGGTCTCGTTCACCGGCGGCACGACCACCGGACGCCACCTGGCGCACGTGGCCGCGGACAAGCTGATGCCGATCACCCTCGAGCTCGGCGGCAAGTCGCCCACGATCGTGTTCAGCGACGCCGACCTCGACCAGGCCGTCGCCGGCGTGCTCTTCGGCGTCTTCTCCTCGTCCGGGCAGAGCTGCATCGCCGGGTCGCGCATCTTCGTGCACTCCAGCATCCACGACGAGTTCGTCGACCGCCTCGTGGCCGGTGCCCGGCAGCTGCACGTGGGGCCGGGCGACGACCCGCGCACCCAGGTCGGCCCGATGGTGACCCACTCCCACCGCGACGGTGTCGCCGCGATGGTCGACGCAGCGGTCGAGCAGGGGGCGCAGGTGCTGTGCGGCGCCGGCATCCCCGACGACCCCGCGCTCCAGTCGGGTGCCTACTACCTCCCCACCGTCCTGACCGGCGTCGACAACGCCGCCACCATCTGCCAGGAGGAGGTGTTCGGGCCGGTCGCCGTCGTCCTGTCGTTCGACGACGAGGACGACCTCGTGGCCCAGGCCAACGACACCGTCTTCGGCCTGGCCTGCGGCATCTGGACCCGCGACTTCGTCAAGGGCTGGCGCGCGGCGCAGGCGATTCGCGCCGGCACCGTCTGGATGAACACCTACAAGCAGTTCAGCATCTCCACGCCCTTCAGCGGGCTGAAGGACAGCGGGATCGGCACCGAGAAGGGCCGTGACGGCATCCGTTCCTACATGAACCAGAAGAGCATCTACGTCGACCTGTCGGGGCACGCGCTCCCGTGGGCCACTCCCCAGGAGGAGTCATGACCACCACCGCCCATCCCTACAGTCCCGCCTTCGAGAGCGCCGGCTTCGGCTTCGTCTCGGGCGCCCTGTCCGTCGACGGGCACGGTGTCGCCGTACCCGGTCGTCGTGAGGCGCTCGAAGCCGCCGTGGCCCGCCTGACCGAGCGCCTGGCCACCGTGGACATGCAGCTGTCCGACGTCGTGAAGACGACCTACTTCGTCACCGACGTCTCCCTGCGCGACGAGGCCAACGCGCACTACCAGGAGATCTTCGCCGAGCCGCGTCCCGCGCGGTCGTTCGTCCAGGTGGCAGCCCTGCCCTACGGCGCCACCGTCGAGATCGAGGCCATCGCCCGCCGGGCGTGACCCACCCATGCCGACCCCCGGCGTACGCCGGTTTGCAGCACCCCACAGGAAGGAAGAAAAGATGACCAGCACCGAGACCCAGCAGGCTGAACCGCAGAGCGCCGTCGACCTCGAGGAGCTCATCGACTCCTGCATCGCCTCGCGCGAGACCCGCCACGAGGACTGGGACACCCTGGGCTTCCAGGCGGCTGCCGGCGGCGACCGCTTCAAGCGGGCCCAGATCCGTTACATCGGCTCCGGTGCGACCGGCAACCACGACGACGACAGCCGCTCGCTGCCGTCGGAGCACTTCACGTTCTCCAACATGCGCCTTCCCGTCGGGGCAGTCGGCCCGGAGCACACCCACCACGACGTCGAAGAGGTCTTCTTCGTGCTCGAGGGCGAGCTCGAGGTGGCCGTGCACGACGTCGAGGACGGCACCAAGACGGCGGTCCGCAAGCTCGGCTACCGCGACCTGATCCGGGTCCCGGCCGGCGTGCCGCGCAGCCTGACGAACGTGGGCGACACCGATGCCCTGTTCTGCGTGGTCATCGGCACCCAGAAGCCGCAGCTGCCGACGTACCCCAAGACCTCGGAGATGTACGGCGTCACGCGCTGACGCCCGACCCGGACACAGGAGCAACTCATGGACGAGAACACGGCACGCGCACTGCGCGTCCAGCAGAAGACGTGGGAGGCCGACGGCGTCACCAGTGTCACGCTGGTCGACCCGGCGGGCGCCGAGCTGCCCGCCTGGACGCCCGGCTCACACCTGGCGCTGCGGCTCTCCGACAACCTCGTCCGTGAGTACTCCCTGTGCTCGGACCCGGCGGACCGCTCGCAGTGGAAGGTGGCGGTGCTGAAGACGCCCGACTCCCGGGGCGGCAGCCGCCTGGTGCACGAAGCGCTGCCGGTCGGGCAGGTGATCACCGTCGAGGGACCACGCGACAACTTCTCGCTCGACGGCGACGCCAGCCGGCACGTCCTCGTGGCCGGAGGGGTCGGCATCACGCCGATCATCGCGATGGTCCGGCGACTGCACGACGAGGGCGCGGACTGGCACCTGCTCTACACCGGCCGCTCGCGCTCGACGATGGCGTTCCTCGACGAGGTCGCGGCACTGCCCGCGGACCGCGTCACGGTGCACGCCGACGACGAGGCGAACGGCAGCTTCCCCGACCTGGTCGCCCTGCTCGGCGACCTCGACGCGACCGCGACGGCGTACTGCTGTGGCCCCGAGGCGCTGATGCAGGCCTGCGCCGAGGCGTTGCCCGACAGCTCTCGACTCCGGATCGAACGCTTCAAGGCTCCCGAGCCGGTCGTCGTCGCGGGCGAGGACGTCGCCTTCGACGTGGTCATCGACAGCACCGGCCAGCGCATCCCGGTGGGACCGGACACCTCGGTCCTCGCTGCGCTGTGCGACGCCGGCATCCCGGTCGAGAGCTCGTGCACCGAGGGCATCTGCGGCACCTGCGAGACCGGTGTCGTGAAAGGCGAGATCGACCACCGCGACTTCCTCCTCAGCGCCGAGGAGCAGGCCAGCGGGAAGTCGATGTTCGTGTGCGTCTCCCGGTGCCGGTCCGCGGAGCTGGTGCTCGACCTCTGACCCGAACCCCTGTGCGGCCCGATCCCATGGGCAGCCCGCACCGGATCCACCATGCTGGTCCGGGAAGTGACGAAGGAAGGACACGACCATGCATTACGCCGACACCCCCGTGTGCCGCATGAGATCACTGCGCTCGATCACCCTCCGAGTGCCGGACCCGGTGCAGTCGAAGGACTTCTACCACGAGGCCTGGGGACTCAGCACCGTCGACGAGGACCGCTCGACCTTCTGGCTGCGCGCCACCGGCAGCGAGCACCACGTGCTCCGGCTCGAGCAGCACGACGTCAACGCCCTCGGCAAGATCAGCTTCGCCCTCGGCTCCCGCGTCGAGGTCGACGAGGCCGCGCGTGCGCTCCAGAAGCTCGGCATCCCGCTGCTGCGCGAGCCCGGCCTGCTCAGTGACGACGCCGGGGGCGGCTACGGCCTCCAGCTCGTCGACCCCGAAGGACGCTGCGTCGAGCTCTCCACCGACACCCACGCCGTCGTCGCCCAGGAGCCGGCCGGACGGCGCGCCGTGCCCCGCAAGATCGCCCACGTCGTGCTCAACACCGTCGACATCGACCGGGCCGCCGACTTCTACACCCAGGTGCTCGGCATGCGCATCTCCGACTGGTCCGAGCACCAGATGACGTTCCTGCGCTGCAACTCCGACCACCACGTCATCGCGCTGAACCAGGCGCCGTGGACGTCGGTCAACCACGTGGCCTACGAGATGCAGAGCATCGACCACTTCATGCGCGGCATCGGCAGCCTCAAGCACCACGGCATCGCGCCCCAGTGGGGTCCCGGCCGCCACGGTCCGGGCGACAACACGTTCTCCTACTTCACCGACCCGGCCGGACTGGTCTGCGAGTACACCTCCGAGGTGGCGCAGATCGACGAGGACGCCTGGCTCTGCCGCACCTGGCAGCGCACGCCCGAGCTGTCCGACCAGTGGGGGACCGCCGGTCCGCCGACCGCCGCCGTGCGCTCGGCGATGGCCGGTGTCGCGGACCTCGGGCACCGGGACCGCGTCGTCCCGGGCGTCGCCGACTACTTCCTCTCCGGGGAGTGACCAGGCGATGACCGTCCTCCCCGCCCTCCAACGGATCCGCACCACCCGCGGTGTGTCCGTCGACGTGCGCGGCAGCGGCGATCCCGTGCTGCTCCTGCACGGCATCGGCGGGCACGCAGAGTCCTGCGGCCCGCTGGCCGAGCAGCTCGACGGACACCGCACCCTGTGCTGGGACGCCCCCGGGTACGGCGACTCCGCCGACCCCGCGGAGGGCGCGCAGGTCGACCACGTGGCCGAGGCGATCGCACTCCTCGAGGAGTGCGTCGACGCGCCGGCCCATCTGTTCGGCACCTCGTGGGGCGGGGTGATCGCCGTACAGGTGGCACTCGCGCGTCCCGACCTGGTGCGTTCGCTGGTCCTCGCCGACAGCACCCGCGGCTCCGCGGTCACTCCCGAGCGTGCCGCGTCCATGCGGGCCCGGGTCGACGACCTCGCCCGTCTCGGGGCACGCGACTTCGCCGCGGCCCGCGCGCCGCGCCTGGTCGCTCCGTCCTGTAAACCGGACGTCGCCTCGGCCGTCGAGGCAGGCATGGCGCGGGTGCGCGTGCCCGGCTACGCGGCGGCGGCGGAGCACATGGCCGCCACCGACCTGGGCGACGTACTCGCCCACCTGACCACTCCCACCCTGGTCGTGGTCGGCGCCGACGACGTGGTCACCGGTGTCCCCGAGTCGCAGCTCCTCTCCGACCGCATCGCCGACGCCCGGCTGGAGGTCATCCCCGGCGCCGGGCACGCGGCACTGCAGGAGAAGCCGCAGCAGATCGCCGACCTCCTGATCGCCTTCTGGGCAGGGGTTCCCGCATGAGCAGTCTCACTGTGGTCACCGGAGCGGGTCGCGGGCTCGGCTTCGCGATCGCCGAGAGACTCGGCGCCGACGGTGACCGGATCATCGTCGCCGAGCTGCGCCCCGAGCTCGCCGAGAAGGCCGAGAAGCAGCTGAGGGACCAGGGCGTCGACGCGCACGCCGTGGTCACCGACATCTCCGACAAGGACTCGGTCGCGGCGCTCGCCGAGCACGCCGCGTCCCTGGGCGGAGCGAGCCGGCTGGTCAACAACGCGGCCCTGGCCGACGGCGTCGGCGGCGACACCTTCTGGGAGCTCGACGAAGCAGCCTTCTCGCGGGTGATGAACGTCAACGCCTACGGCACCTGGCTGGTCAGCAAGCACCTCTTCGGCCAGCTCGCGGCCACCGGCAACGGCGCCATCGTCAACATCGCCTCCGACGCGGCGTTCTACGGCTCGCCGCGGCTCGTCCACTACGTCGGCTCCAAGGGGGCCGTCCTCGCGATGACCCGGTCGATGGCCCGCGACGCCGGGCAGCACGGCGTACGCGTCAATGCCGTGGCGCCCGGCCTCACCCGGGTCGAGGCCACCGAGACCGTGCCGGCCTCCCGCTACCAGCTGTACGCCGACCACCAGGTGCTCGACCGCGAGCAGACCCCGCAGGACGTGGCCGGTGCGGTGGCGTTCCTGCTCTCCGACGACGCCGGCTTCGTCACCGGCTCGACGCTGGTCGTCGACGGCGGCTTCGTCATGAACACCTGACCATCCAGATCCAGGAGACCCACATGGACCTCAAGCTCGCAGATCGCACCGTGATCGTCTCCGGCGCCAGTTCCGGCGTCGGGCTCGCCACGGTGCGCCTCCTCCTGCAGGAGGGAGCCCGGGTGGCCGGATGCGCCCGCGACCTCGGCCGGCTCGAGGACGCGGTGGGCGGCCTGGGGGCCGATCCCGACCGGGTCCACCTCGCCTCGTGCGACGTCACCGACCGAGCGGCCGCGGAGGACTTCGTCGCCAGCACCGTCGGCGCCTTCGGCGGTGTCGACGCCCTCGTCTGCAACGCCGGACGCTCGCTGATGGCGCGGCTCGGCGAGACCGAGGACGACCAGATCCGCGAAGAGCTCGAGCTCAAGATCTTCGGCTCGTGGAACCTGGTCCGGGGTGCGCGCTCAGCGCTGGCGAAGTCGGACGGCGGTGCTGTGGTCAACGTCAACGCGATCCTCTCCCGCCAGCCCGAGGGTCGTCTGGCGGTCACCTCCGCCGCGAGGGCCGCCCTGCTCAACCTCACCCACTCGATGGCCACCGAGCTGGCCGCCGAGGGCACCCGGGTCAACTCGGTCCTGCTCGGCCTGGTCGACACCGGCCAGTGGCGTCGGCGCTTCGAGGCCGCAGACACCGACCTCGACTACGACGCCTGGAGCGCGGAGATCGCCGCGGGGCGCGGCATCGGGCTGGGCCGCTTCGGCACGGCCGACGAGGTCGCCTTCCAGATCGTCACCCTGCTCTCACCGCTCAGTGGCTACACCACCGGTGCCTCCATCGACGTCGGCGGCGGCGTCGGCCGCTACGTCTGACCAGGCAAGGACAAAGGACTCGAAGATGAGCAACGACAAGACGCCCCACCCCACCGGCCGACCCGCCGGCCAGCTGCCTGCTCGTGAGCCCACCGGCGGCGACGTGCTGGTGCAGGTCATGCGCCGTCACGGCATCGACACCGCGTTCGGCGTGATCAGCATCCACAACCTGCCCCTGGTCGAGGCGGTGGCCCGCGAGCTCACCTTCGTCGAGGTCCGGCACGAGGCCGCCGCGGTCAACGCCGCCGACGGCTACGCCCGTGCCTCGGGCAAGATCGGCGTCGCCCTGACCAGCACCGGCACCGGTGCCGGCAACGCAGCCGGCTCCATGCTGGAGGCCCTCACCGCGGGCAGCCGGGTCCTGCACGTGACCGGCCAGATCGAGACCGAGCACCTCGGTTCGGGACGCGGCGTCATCCATGAGGTGCCGCGCCAGCTGCAGATGCTCGACGCGATCTCCAAGCATGCCCACACGATCACCGACGCGAAGAGCGTCGAGGCCGACCTGGAGCAGGCGGTGGCCCGAATCCTGTCCGCACCCCAGGGTCCCGCGAGTGTCGAGTGGCCCAGCGATCTTCAGTACCTCGCACGCCCCGACGAGCAGCTGCCCTTCGAGTCCGTCGTCGACGCGACCGTCGCCCCCGAACCGACCGACGTGGCCGAGGCGGTGCGCCTGCTGTCCACGGCCAAGCGGCCCCTGATCTGGGTCGGCGGCGGAGCGGCCGGTGCCCGGGCCGAGCTCACCGAGCTGCTGCACACCCTCGGGGCCGGGCTGCTGACCAGCAACTCGGGCCGGGCGATCGTCCCGGAGGACGACGACCTGGTGATCGGGAACTTCGCCTCCACCCCGCAGGTGGCGCGCCTCCTCGAGCGGGCCGACCTGCTGCTCAGCGTCGGGTCGCACTTCCGGTCCAACGAGACCAAGAGCTATCACCTGCCGTTGCCGACCCCGCACATCCAGATCGACGTGGACCCCGCGGCGATCGGCCGGGTGCACCCCGCGGACGTGGGCGTCACCGGGGACGCGGCGGCCACCCTGGCCGCGATCAACGAGGCCCTCGTCGACACGTCGGTGGAGTCCACCTGGACCCACGCCGTACGCACGGTGCGGGCCGATGCGCGCAGGACGCTCACCGACTACATCGGTGGCTACGCGGAGATCTGCTCGACGATGCGGGCGATGCTGCCCCGCGAGTCGGTCGTGGCCCGCGACGTCACCATTCCGTCGAGCCAATGGGGCAACCGGCTGCTCGAGCTCTACTCCCGTGAGACCAACATCTTCCCGCTCGGTGGCGGGATCGGCCAGGGCCTGGCGATGGGACTGGGTGCGGCCTCGGCGCGCACCGACGTACCCACGGTCGTGATGGCCGGCGACGGCGGGCTCGCCGTCCACCTGGGTGAGCTGGCCTCGCTGGCCGGCTCCCGCGCCTGGTGTGTCGTGGTCGTCTTCAACGACGGCGGGTACGGCGTGCTGCGCAACATGCAGCGCGCCAACGGCTTCGACGAGGCCGGCGTCGACCTCTTCACCCCCGACTTCGCCCTGTTGGCCGCCTCGCTGGCGATGCCGTACCACCTCGTCCAGGGGCCCGGGGAGTTCGAGGGCGCCTTCCGCGACGCCCTCGCCGTCCGTGGCCCGGTGATCGTCGAGGTCGACGTGGCTGCCGTCGAACCGAAGCCGGGCGCCTTCGTGCCACCCGTCCACGTGCCCACGAAGGAGGGGTGAGTCCGATGACAGATCCTGTGGCAGGTCTCCTCGAGGCCGAGCGCACGGCGGTGCGGCCGATCGTGTGCCTGCACCCGACACCCGGCGCCGCCGACTGGTTCGACCAGCAGCACGAGGATCTCGACGTGATCGCCTGGGAGACTCCGGGCGACCTCGCCCTCGACGCCACCGACCCGGGCTCCGTCGACCGCTGGGTCGAGGGAGCGGTCACCGCGGTGACCTCGCGTGGCGAAGGTCCCGTGCACGTGCTGGCCACCGGCGCCGCGGCGTACGGCGCGATCGTGCTCGCCTCCCGGCACCCGGAGCTGGTCGTGAGCCTCCTGCTCGGTGACCCCGAGCTGGCACACGCAGCCGGCGCAGAGACGGAGCGCGCCGACCTGCTGCGCTCGATCGTCGCACCCACGCTCGTGATCGCCTCGGCCCCTGACCCGGGCCACGGCACAGCCGACGCCCAGGCGCTCGCCGGCGGCATCGACAACGGCGTGTTCGTCATCATCGACGGCTGCCGGGTCCCGGCCCACCGGGAGCGCGGCAGCTCGTTCAACGAATGGGTCAGCTCTTTCACGATCATCGCCGAGGGCCTCATGGCGCTGGCGCCGCAACGACAGGAGGACATCAATGCCTGAGCAGTATCTCGTCCAGAACCAGACCCACCCGGAGCCGCTGAGCCCCTACGAGCAGAAGCTCTCCGGCGCGCTCATGGAGATCTTCGGCACCGGAGTGCACGACCTCGACGGGCTCCTGGCCGGACTCAACGCCATGGGGCTCAACGCCCCCGAGGGCGACGCCTGGAACGAAGCCAACTTCCGCGCCGAGATGCGCCGACTGGGAGACTGACATGACCACCACTGCTGCACCCACGACCACCGCGTCGGCACCTCGCCGCGCTGTCGGCGTACGACGCCCGCTCGATGCCGGCGACCTCGCCGCCACCGGACTCCGCGACCGCTGGTACCCGATCTACCCGTCCCACATGGTCAAGCCCGGCGCGATGGTCAAGGTCACCCGACTCGGTGTCGACTGGCTGCTCTTCCGCGGCGCCCAGGGCAAGCTCTTCATGCTCGAGGACAGGTGCCCGCACCGCAGTGCACCGCTCTCGGTCGGCCAGCACCTCGGGGACCGGGTCGCCTGCAAGTACCACGGCGTCCAGGTCGACGGCACCGGCACGGTCGTCTCCGTGCCCGGCATGCCCGGCTGCGCACTGGAGGGCAAGCAGGCGACGGTGTCTCTGCAGGTCGTCGAGGCCGCCGACACGATCTTCGCGTTCGTGCCGCTCACCGCCGACTCCGAGCCGACTCCGTTCGTCCTGCCCGACCGGCTCACCGACGACGAGGTGTCGTGGTTCCCCAACTACGCCGAGTGGGCGGGGCCCTGGCGCTTCTACATGGACAACGTGCTCGACCCGATGCACGGCGCGTTCCTGCACCGCGACTCGCACTCGATGTTCGGTGGTGACACGTCCGCACGCTTCCGGATCCGTGAGACCGACCGTGGGTTCTTCTTCGAGAAGACCGACCAGGTCGGGGTGAACTTCGACTGGGTCGAATACGTGCGCGGCTCGATGGACTACGTCGACCTGGAGATCCCCTACGCGCCGAACGCCGGCCCCGGCGGCGTGTTCGGCATCGTCGGCATGGCCACGCCGATCGACGCCGACAACTCGGCGATCTTCCACTGGCGCACCCGTCGGGTGCAGGGCTGGGAGCGCGAGGTCTGGCGCTTCCTCTACCGCACCCAGCTCGAGGCGAAGCACTGGACGGTCCTCGAGCAGGACCGTGAGGTCCTCGAGGCGCTGGCGAGCGACGCCGACACCGAGGAGCACCTCTACCAGCACGACCTCGGGGTGTCGCGGATCCGGCGGATCTATCGTGCCGACGCGCGCGCCCAGGCCGCCGTGCTGGCCGGTACGCCGGCACGCTGATGTCGTCCGAGACGCTGCTGCTCACCGTGGTCCTGCGACACGACCAGTCCCAGAACCTCGAGGAGCTGCAGGGCAGGCTGGACGATGCTGGTTGGTGGCACGGCTTCCCGCCGGAGGGCTGCGAGGTCGTCTCGTGGGTGGTGGCGATGGGCCTCGGGCAGGTCGTCACGCTCCGGCTCCCGGCGAGTCGCCTGGCCCAGGTGAACGTCGAGCTGGAACGTCGGGCCTGGGGCGTCTTCGAGACCGACTTCTATCCGACGTACGACTTCGTGCCGGTGCGTGAGCGGCTGACCCGGGAGTCGGACGCCCGGCTCTCCGACGCGAGCCGCTCCGGCGTGCCGTCGTGAGCCCCGACGCCGCGGGAGTTCCGGCGCCTCCGCGGCCGGGCATGTTCAGCAACGCCCGCGTGCACGGCGAGCACTTCTTCCTCTCGGGGATGCACGCCGGGGGTCCGGACGGAATCGTCGGCGGCGCCGACACGCTGCTTCAGGCGCGCGAGGCGTTCCGACGGGTCGTGGTCCTGGCCGAGAGTTGTGGGGCGGCGGTCGACGACATCCTCGTGCTGCGCGTCTACCTGACCGATATGGGCGAGAAGGCGTTGGTCGGGCGGGCGCGCAGCGAGGTGTTCACCGGCGTGATGCCCACGTCGACGCTGGTCGAGGTGTCGGCGCTCGTGGAGCCCGGCCTGACCGTCGAGGTCGAGGCGCAGGGGATCATCGGCGCCGGGCCTGAGCGGGTCTTCAGCCGCTGAGCATGGTGGAGAGGTCGGTCGCCTCGTCGGCGACGGCCCGCTCGATCTCGTCGCGCCGGTCGGTGAGCTGCGCGGTGGGCCCCGCGACCGAGAGTGCTGCCACAGGTCGGCCGTCGTGACCGTTGACCACGGCGGCGCAGGCATCGACGCCCGCTTCGTAGGCCCCTGAGCTCCACGCCGTGCCCTGTGCAGACTCCTCGGCCAGCAGCGCGGTGAGCGCGTCGTACGACGACGGAGTCTGGTCACTCACCGTGGGCAGCGGCTCCGTCCCGAGCAGGGCGCGGAGGTCGGGCTCGGTGTGCCCGCCGAGCAGGACCCGGCCCGGTGCCACCCAGTGGGCCGGCACCCTGCTGCCCACGGCGATGTTGCTCACCAGTGGAGTGGCCGGCACGGAGCGCATCAGGTAGAGGCACTCGTTGCCGTCGAGCACCACGAGGTAGGCGGTCAGCTGGAGGCGGTTGCTCAAGGCCCGCAGGCAACGACGCCCGAGGCTGGTCAGGTCGACAGACCCGAGGGAGTGCCCGGCGAGCTTGAGGAAGGCCAACCCGATGCGGTGACCGCCGCTCTCCTGCCGCTCCAGCATGCCGGCCGCCTCGAGGTCCTCCAGCAGCCGCATCGCGGTGACCCGGTTGATGCCGGTGGCGCGAGCGAGCTCGCTGAGGTTGGCCGTGGACCCGCCCTCGGACACGTGACGCAACAGCGCGAAGACGCGCTCGGTCGGAGAGTTCGGCTCGGTCATGCGAGCGGCACCGTCCACGCGTCGTACTCGTAGACCCAGTCGCCGTTGCCGGCCGCCTTGAGCCAGTTGTTCTCGCGCGAGCCCACCTGGATCAGCGCGGTGCGCTCGCGGCGGGTCCCCTCGTAGCGCTGCAGTCGCGCAGCCGGGTCGCGCTGGGCGCCGGGTCGGATGTCGTCGCCGGGCTCGGTCAGGCATCGCGACAGCACGACGGCGTCCTCGATCGCCTGGCCGGCTCCCTGCGCCATGAACGGCATCATCGGGTGACAGGCGTCGCCGAGGAGGGTGACGCGTGAGGTGCTCCAGCGGGTCAGTGGGTCGCGCACGTAGAGCGCCGACTTCAGCACGCTGGTGCAGGCGTCGAGGAGGGTGCGGGCCTCGGGGTGGAAGTCGGCGTACGCCGCCCGCAGCTCGACCACGTCGCCGGGGCAGGTCCACGACTCCTCGCGCCACGAGTCCTGCGGGGTCGTCGCGAAGATGAAGACGTCCTTGCCCTGGTTGAGCGGGAAGGTGACGATCTGCGTGGCCGCGTCGGGACCCCACCACTTGGTGAAGGCGTCGAGGTTCTGCACGGTTGCGGAGACTGCTTCGACGGGGACCACCGCGCGGTAGGCGACGACTCCGGTGAACTCGGGGTGCTCCTCGCCGAGGAGCGCGGAGCGGACGACCGAGTGGATGCCGTCGGCGCCGACCAGCAGGTCGACGGTCTCGGTGCTGCCGTCCTCGAGGTGGGCCACCACCGAGTCGGGTCCTTCCTCGATGCGCACCAGCCTCTTGCCCAGCCGCAGCCGGTCGGCGGGGAGCGCCGCGGTCAGAGCGTCGAGCAGGTCGGCGCGGTGCATCGTGAGCTGGGGTGCGCCGTACCGTTCCTGCGCCGCATCGGACATCGGGAGCCGTGAGGTCTCCTCGCCGGTGTCCCAGGTTCGGCTGATCCGGTGCGTGGGACGGGCCGCCGTCTCGCGGATCCGGTCACCGACGCCGAGTCCGTCGAGGGCGCGGACGGCGTTGGGGGTCAGGTTGATGTCGGCGCCCACCCGGCCGAGCCCGGGAGCCTGCTCGAGCACGATGGTCTCGACGCCCTTGAGCTCGAGTGCGATGGCCGCGGCCAGTCCGCCGATCCCGCCACCGATGATTCCGACCCGCATGGTGTCTCCTGTTCAGATACGAACAACCTGTTCAATAACTGACGATATGCCCGCGAAACCGAAATGGCAAGGCTGTCGACCCGTCGCCAGTTCACGTCGACCTGTCGTGAGTTCACGTCGACCTGTCGCCAGTTCGCGGCCGATCGCACGAACTGGCGACGGGTCGATCCGAACTGGCGACGGGTCGACGGATCAGAGGTCGAGCAGGCCGGCCTCACGCAGGGCGTCGAGCACGTCGTCGAGGGCTTCCTCGATCGTGCGGCCGGTGGTGTCGACGCGTACGTCGGCGTCGGTCGGCTCGTCGTACGGGCTGGAGATGCCGGTGAACTCCGGGATCACGCCCGCGCGCGCCTTGGCGTAGAGGCCCTTGCGGTCGCGACGTTCGCACTCCTCGAGCGGGGTCGCGACGTGGACCAGGAAGAACTGGCCGCCGGCCGCGTCGACCATCGCACGGACCTGCTGGCGGGTCTCGTCGAACGGCGCGATCGGCGAGCAGATCGCCACGCCGCCGTGGCGGGAGATCTCCGCGCCCACCCAGCCGATGCGGCGGATGTTGGTCTCGCGGTCCTCCTTGGAGAAGGTCAGGCCGGCCGACAGGTTGCGGCGTACGACGTCACCGTCGAGGGAGGTGACCGTACGACGACCCTGCTCGAGCAACTTGTCCTGCAGGGCCCGGGCGATGGTCGACTTGCCGCTGCCGGAGAGTCCGGTGAAGAAGAGCACGAGCCCGCGCTCGTCGGGCGCGGGGCGGTCGAAGTCCACGACGGCCTGGATCTCGGCGGGGTGGTTTCGAGACGGCTCGTTCCTCGCCTCCTCAACCACCGAGGCAGACGACTCGTTCCCCACCTCATCTACCAGCGAACTCTCATTCGAGGGCAACGCGAAGACCGGGTCGCCGGCGGCGTAGTGGGCCACCACCTGCGTGCCGAGCAGGTGGTCGGCGGACGGGTCGTCGTGCGAAGGGAGCGGTACGGCGACCACGGCCGCGTCCGGCAGCAGTGCCGCCGCCGCGAGCGTGGCCCGGATCAGCCCGACCGGGCTCAGGTCGTCGGGAGTGCCCGCGCCGACCAGCGCCAGGAAGACGATGCGTCCCGTCGGCAGCGAGTCGAGCTCGGCCTGCGTCAGTGCGTCGGTCACCGGAACGAACGTGGCGCCGGCGTGCTGCTCGCGCACGTCGCCGGGGGAGAGGTAGAGCCGACGGAACGGGCCGTACTGCGCGTGGGTCAGGTGCGTGACGCTGCCGTCACGGGTGACCGTGGCCAGCGGCAGGCCTTCGGGGTCGACCAGCTCCACCTCGTCACCGAGGCCCTCGGGGAGGTGCAGCTTGACCGGCGAGCCGGGTTCGTTGAACCCGGTCAGGGGCGAGTAGGCCCCCGTGACCAGGAGCTCGAGGTCGTCCAGCTCGCGCTGGGTCGGGCAGTGCTGGGCCGGGCTGTTCTGCGGAGTCGTCGACACGGGCGCAATCCTGCCTCATTGCCGCGATGACCTGCTCGGGCGGATACTCGGCGCATGGACCTGAGGATCGTCGCGGTCTGCGCACTCCTTGCGCTGGTGCTGCTCGGCGCCGCCCCGGCCGGAACCGCCGTGCCTGTGGCGTCGGGCCACTCCCGGGCGGCTTTCCCGGGCCCCGAGCGGGTTCTCGCACCTGAGGCGCAGCTGGACCTCGGTGACCCGCAGGCCTGTGTCATCCCCGCGGGCAGCGCCGGGTCGGGGCACGCGATCGGTCGTGTCGCTGACGGATGTGGCGCGATCCTGACGCCCGGACGCGGTGACGCGTCGGCACCCGGGTTCTGTGTGCAGCAGATCGTCCACCACGGTGATCGGGTCAGTCGGCCGTGTCGCGCCGTCCGTCCGGGCCAGCGGGGGGAGATCGTGCCCCTGGAGACGGCGCGGTAACAGCGCCGTCGCGTGGGCGATAGCGTCGGACTCATGTCTGCACCCGTTGTCGCCGCCGAGATCGTCCGCTCCGGAGTGGTCGAGGGCCACCACTACGGCTCCGTCGTCGCACTCGACACCTCCGGCGAGGTGGAGTGGTCGGTCGGCATGGTGGACCAGCCGGTCTTCCCGCGCTCGTGCAACAAGCCGATCCAGGCGCTCGGCATGGTCCGGGCCGGTCTCGACCTTCCGCCGGACCTGCTCGCGCTGGCCTGCGCCTCCCACTCGGGCGAGCCCTTCCACGTCGACGGCGTACGCCGCATCCTCGCCGGCGCCGGGCTCGGCGAGTCGGCGCTGCAGACCCCGCCCGACTACCCGCTGGACGACGCCACCAAGGAGGCGCTGATCCGGTCCGGCGGTGAGAAGGCGCCGGTGCTGATGAACTGCTCCGGCAAGCACGCCTCGATGCTGGCCACCTGCGTGGTCAACGGCTGGGACACCGCGACGTACCTCGCGGTCGACCACCCGCTGCAGGTCGCGATCGCCGAGACGTTCGCCGAGCTGACGGGTGAGGCGGTCGCCCACGTGGCCGTCGACGGGTGTGGGGCCCCGCTGCTCTCGACCTCGTTGATCGGCCTGGCACGGGCGTTCCGCACGCTCGCTCTCGCCACCTCCGGTCCTGAGGCGACGATCGCCCGGGCCATGCGGGAGTTCCCTCAGAACGTCTCCGGCTCGACCCGCGACGAGCTCGCGCTCTTCACCGCCATCCCCGGCGCGATCGGCAAGGCCGGAGCCGAGTCCTGCTACGCCGTGGCGCTGCCCAACGGCCAGGCGTTCGCACTGAAGTGCGACGACGGGGCACCGCGGGTCCGGCCGGTGTTGATGGCCGAGGCGCTGCGCCGCTCCGGGGTCGACAAGCTGGACGGCGTCGACGTCGCGGCGATGAACAGGACCGGTGAGCTTCCGTTGCTCGGTGGCGGGAAGCCCGTCGGAGAGATCCGCGCCTCCTTCTGATCGACAGGGCGGTAACTGCAGTTAGCAGTGGTTGAAGACGCAATCTCTTTGTCCTGTGCGGGTTCCACGGCAGCTGTGGCCCGTCACACGTCGTGACGGCTTGCATTTGCTAACTTTTGTTAGCACGATGGAGCCATGGCAAAGGGCGTGGTCGGCAAGACCGTCGAGTCACTCGGTGACTACCTCAAGGAGCAGCGCACCACTGCGAAGCTCTCGTTGAGGCAGCTCGCCGAGCAGGCCGGCGTGTCGAACCCGTACCTCAGCCAGATCGAACGTGGTCTGCGCAAGCCCTCCGCCGACGTTCTCCAGCAGATCGCCAAGGCGCTCCGCATCTCCGCGGAGCAGCTCTACATCCGTGCCGGCATCCTCAGCCCCGAGGACACCGCGGGCGGTTCCGTCGAGCTGGCCGTCCTGGCCGATCCTGCGCTCACCGAGCGTCAGAAGCAGTCCCTGCTCGACGTCTACTCCTCGTTCCTGGCGCTCAACGCCACGGACGACGAGCCGACCGACAGCTGACCATCCCACTCGGAGCGGTCCCCGGGATCGCGACGTACAAACCAAGGAGATCGACATGGCCAAGGCCAAGTTCGACATCAAGACCGAAGCGGCTCGCCCGTTCTACGCCACCGTCGGCGCCACCGACCTCACCGTCGAGTACGCCCGCCAGTACGCCGCCGACGTGCAGGCCAAGGTCGCCGACGTGCAGAAGAAGGTTGCCGGCTTCGAGTTCGAGCCCAAGAACCTCAACAAGCAGGCCCAGACCGTCGTGTCGGCCCGCGTCGAGACGGTGACCAAGGAAGCCAAGGACGCCCAGGCCAAGCTGGAGGCGAAGCTCGCCGAGCTGCAGGCCGAGGCGAAGAAGGCCCAGGCCCGTTTCGTGGCCCAGGTCAACGAGCTCCAGGCCGAGGCCAAGGCGTTCCCCGCCAAGGCGCAGAACTTCGTCGCCGACGCGGTCAGCGAGGCGACCGACACCTACACCGAGCTCGCCAAGCGCGGCGAGAAGGCCGTTGCCAAGCTCCGCAAGGTCGAGCTGAAGCTGGACGTCGACGCCAAGCAGACGAAGACCACCGTCTCCGCCTCGGCGAAGTCGACCACCGGCACCGCCAAGCCGGCCGCGAAGAAGGCTCCGGCCAAGAAGGCCCCGGCCGCCAAGAAGGCGCCCGCCGCCAAGAAGGCTCCGGCCAAGAAGGCCCCGGCCGCCAAGAAGGCGCCGGCGGCCGAGCAGGCCTGAAGGACTGAGGCTGAATCGGAACAGCTGACGCTGTTCTGACTTCATTGCCCCGAACTCGGGGGCGTGCACAACCCCGGACGTATGCGGTCCGGGGTTGTGCACGTTCTGGGGCGATCGGGCCCGAGTCCCCAGTGCCGAAAGGTCGCGCGCCGCGGCACGCGATCTCGCGCGGAATCCGCCTCCGGGAATGTCCCCGGTAGGCTTTGGGGCGTGCTGAACATCTTTGCCGTCGAGGGCTACGTCATGCTTGCCGTGGTCTTCATCGCGATCGCCGTCAAGGTCTTCGCGTTCGTCAACGCGCTGCTCTGGCCCGCGGAGGCCTACCACGCGGCCAACAAGCTGACCAAGCCCGCGTGGGTCGGCATCCTCGGCGTTGCCCTGGCCGCACAGCTGCTGCTGATCGACTCCTCGCCGCTGAACCTGCTGCACCTCATCGGCTCGATCGCCGCGATCGTCTATCTCGTCGACGTACGCCCGGCGGTCCAGGAGCTCACCCGCCGCTGACTCTGCGGCCGGCGCCTGCCGCCGGCCCCTTCGCTCAGCCCGCCACGTGGCGGCGCAGGGTCGTCATCGCGTCCTCGGGGATGAAGCCGGTGGCCTCGATCTTCCCGGTCGACAGCACACCACGCGCCGGACGTGGTGCCAGCGCCTTGCCGGCGGCGTACTCCTGCGTCGTGAGCCGGGTGATGTCGCCGCGGGAGCGCCCGCACTGCTCGAACACCTCGGCGGCCACGTCGGCCCAGCTCGTCGCGGGGCCGCCGCCTGTCACGTTGTAGATGCCGTACGGCGCGCGCGTGGTGAGCAGGTGTCGTACGGCGCGGGCCAGCTCGGTGGTGAACGTCAACCGGCCGACCTGGTCGTCGACCACGCCGGGCGACACCCCGTCGCGGGCCAGTCGCGCCATCGTCGCGACGAAGTTGTGGCCGTCGCCGATCACCCACGACGTACGGACCAGGTAGTGCCGGGGGGCCGTCGCCACGGCCAGGTCGCCGGCCGCCTTCGACTGCCCGTAGACGCCCAGGGGGCAGACCGCGTCGTCCTCGTCGTAGGACTCGGCCGTGCCGTCGAAGACGTAGTCGCTGGACCAGTGCACCAGGGTGAGCCGGTGCTCGCGGGCGATCGCCGCCAGCAGTGAAGGACCTGCGGCGTTGGCCGCCCACGCCTCCGCGCGCTCGGTCTCCGCGGCATCAACGGCGGTGTGGGCCGCGGCGTTGAGCACCACGTCGTGCTCGTGCCACGGCCAGGCTCGCAGTGCCTCGGCGTCGGTGATGTCGAGCTCGTCCGCGTCGACGGCACGGGCGTCCGGGAACTCGGCGACGAGGGCGCGGCCGAGCTGTCCGTGGGCGCCGATGACGAGTGGACGCCGCGGCGCCATCGCGGCGACCTCGTCGAGGCGCGGGTTGTGCCGGTCCTTCTCCGAGATCTCCGCCTCCGCGAGCGGAATCGGCCACGGGATCGCCACCGTCGGATCGGCCAGGTCGAGTGCCGGGTACGCCGCGCCCGGCCGCCAGTGCTCGTTGACGAGATAGCTGTAGGTGGTCGCGTCCTCGAGCGTCTGGTAGCTGTTGCCCACGCCGCGCGGCACGAACACCGCCACCGACGGGTCGATCTCGATCGAGTACGACGCCGCGAAGCTCGGGCCCTCACGCATGTCGACCCAGGCACCGAACACGCGGCCGTTCGTCACCGAGACGAACTTGTCCCAGGGTTCGGCGTGCACGCCGCGGGTGGTGCCGCGGCGCGTGTTGAACGAGACGTTGTTCTGCACCGGTCCGAAGTCGGGCAGCCCGAGCGCGGTCATCTTCTCGCGCTGCCAGTTCTCCTTGAACCAGCCGCGGCTGTCGGCCATCACCGGCAGGCGGACGACCAGCAGGCCGGGGATCGGGGTGGCCTCGACCTCCAGGGAGGGACCGCCCATCACATGCCCTTCGCGGCGTACGACGACTCGGTGGCGGCCTTGTGCGGACGCCACCACTCCTCGTGGGTGCGGTACCACTCGATCGTGTCGGCCAGGCCCTGCTCGAAGTCCTCGAAGCGCGGCGCCCACCCGAGCTCGGCCCGGAGCTTGCCGGACTCGATCGCGTAGCGCCGGTCGTGTCCGGCCCGGTCGGTCACCTGGTCGAACGCGTCGGCCGGTTGGTCCATCAGCGTGAGGATCAGCCGCACCACCTCGAGGTTGTTCCTCTCGCCGTCGGCACCGATCAGGTAGGTCTCGCCGATCCGGCCCGCATCGAGGATCCGCAGCACCGCGGACGAGTGGTCGTCGGCGTGGATCCAGTCGCGCACATTGAGCCCGTCGCCGTACACCCGCGGCCGGATGCCGTCGATGACATTGGTGATCTGCCGCGGGATGAACTTCTCGACGTGCTGCCACGGGCCGTAGTTGTTGGAGCAGTTGCTGACCGTCGCGCGCACCCCGAAGCTGCGCACCCACGCACGGACGAGGTGGTCGGACCCGGCCTTCGACGCGGAGTACGGCGACGACGGCGCGTAGGGGGTGTCCTCGGTGAACCGCTTGGGGTCGTCGAGGGCGAGGTCGCCGTACACCTCGTCGGTCGAGACGTGGTGCAGGTGTACGTCGTGCTTCCGCACCGCCTCGAGGATCGCGAACGTGCCGAGGAGGTTCGTGCGGATGAACGGCGACGGGTCGTCGAGCGAGTTGTCGTTGTGGGACTCGGCGGCGAAGTGCACGACCGCGTCGGTCTCCGCCACCAGTGCGTCGACCGTGGATGCGTCGGCGACGTCGCCGACCACCAGCTCCACGGGCAGCCCGGCCAGTGCCTCGCGGGAGGCGGCGTAGGTCAGCTTGTCGAGCACCTTCACGTGGTGGTCGGTGTGCGTGATGACGTGGTGCACGAAGTTGGAGCCGATGAACCCGGCGCCACCGGTCACGAGCAGTCTCATGCGGCCACCCTATTCACGCGTTCGCCCCTATGCTGACCGCCATGCGTGGAATCATCCTGGCCGGTGGCACCGGCACCCGGCTGCACCCGATCACGCAGGGCATCAGCAAGCAGCTGGTGCCGGTCTACGACAAGCCGATGATCTACTACCCGCTCTCCACGCTGATGCTGGCCGGCATCCACGAGGTGCTGGTGATCACCACCCCTCACGAGGCCGAGGCGTTCCGGCGACTCCTCGGTGACGGGTCGCAGCTGGGCGTCTCGCTGACCTACGCCGTGCAGCCCTCGCCCGACGGTCTGGCCCAGGCCTTCCTGATCGGCGCCGACCACGTCGCCGACGAGTCGGTCGCGCTGGTGCTGGGCGACAACGTCTTCTACGGCCACGGCCTGGGCAACCAGCTGACCCGCTTCGCCGATCTCGACGGTGCGGCCATCTTCGGCTACCAGGTGGCCGACCCGACGGCGTACGGCGTGGTGGAGTTCGACGACGAAGGACGCGCACTGTCGCTGGAGGAGAAGCCGGCCACGCCGCGTTCGTCGTACGCCGTTCCGGGTCTCTACTTCTACGACAACTCCGTGCTGGCGCGGGCCGCCACGCTCGAGCCGTCGGCGCGCGGCGAGCTGGAGATCACCGACCTGAACCGGCTCTACCTCGACGAGGGCAAGCTGCAGGTGACCGTGCTGCCGCGCGGCACGGCGTGGCTCGACACCGGCACGTTCGACTCCCTCAACGACGCCAGCAACTTCGTGCGCACCATCGAGAGCCGCCAGGGCATGAAGATCGGCGCGCCCGAGGAGGTCGCCTGGCGTCAGGGTTGGCTCAGCGACGACGACCTGCGGCGAGTGGCCGAGCCGCTGTCGAAGAGCGGGTACGGCGAGTACCTGCTCGGCCTGCTCGACTGACGTCACGGCACCTCGTTGCCGGCAGGCAGCTCGCTGACCGGGTGATGGGCGTACCACGACTCGAACTGGTCCTTCGAGATCGCCTCGAACATGGCGCGGGCCTGGCGCGGCTTGACCTTCACGACGCTCGCGTCGCCGACCATGCCGCTGCCCGAGTTGGGCAGGGTGAGGAAGCGGAACGACCCGCTGCGCAGGTGCCTGTTCGCCAGGGCGAGGTCGCGGATCTTCGCGCTGGTCAGGCTGTCGTCGACCATCACCAGGCTCGAGAGGTTCCGCGCCAGCCTGGTGAGGCGCACCGGGTTGAACATCACGCCACGCGTGGTCAGTTTCTCCAGCACCGTGCGGAGGAAGTTCTGCTGGCGCTGGATGCGGCCGAAGTCGCCGTTCGGCAGGCTGTAGCGGGTGCGCACGTAGTGCAGCGCCTCGTCACCCTCGAGGTGGTGGAAGCCTCGTTCCCAGTCGACCGTGCCGGACCGGGGATCGCTCACCGTCCTGGGCACGAAGACGTTGACGCCACCAAGGGCCCCGGTGACGTCCTTGAAGCCGTCGAAGTCGACGATCACGAGGTGGTCGATGCGGATGCCCATGGTCTGTTCGACCGTGCGCGCGGCCAGGTCGGGCCCGCCCCAGGAGAACGCCGCGTTGATCTTCGACCGGCCGTGGCCCGGGATGGCGACGTACGAGTCGCGCGGGATCGAGACCAGCTGGGCGGCCCGGTGGTCGGCCTCGATGTGCAGCACCATCATCGTGTCGCTGCGGGCGGTGCCCGGCTTCCAGGTGCCGGCCTCGAGCATCTCGTAGACGCTGTCGCCGACCTCGCGAGAGCCGTCGAGGTCGTCGACTCCCATCAGCAAGATGTCCGTGCCCTGGCCTTGCGGCGGGCGGTTGTCGCCGAGGTCGGTTTCGAACCGGCGTACGTCGCCGAGCTTCGAGTTCAGGTAGAGCAGCCAGCCGATCAGGATCGCCAGCAGCACGAGGGCGATCACGACGAGCGTGGTGATCGCCTTGTGCCTGCGGAACCATGCGCAGCGCCGCTTGATCCAGCTGCGGCGCCGACGCCGCCGGACCAGGACTCGCTCGCCGGACGTCGGTGCAGTGTCGACGGTGCCGACCTCCGGTCCGTCCAGTTCCACGTCGTTGCTCACACAGGTCCCCGTTGTCTCGCGAGTGGCCGCTGTCGACCAGTGCGGCCGGCAGGTGACCGCTGTCCTGCCCAACGACGCCAGCACGCCGAGGTGACGGCCATTCGGGGGTTCCCCGACCTACTCGCGGGTACGCCATTTCGTCAGTCGACGCGGTCGCGGGCCTGCTGCTCCGCAACCCGTCTCGCAACCACGCGGCCACGTAGGCTGGCGGCCATGCTCCGGTCCGGTCTTGTTGCGCTCGTGGTCGCCGCCGCGGCCTGTGCGGGAGCCCTGCTGCCGGTGCCGCCGGTGGAGGCGCCGACCCACCCGGCCGCCGTCCGGGCCCCCGCCGCTCCCAAGCCCTTGGCCGGCAAGGTGATCGTGATCGACCCCGGGCACCAGCTCGGCAACGCGCGTTTCCCCAGCGAGATCAACCGCCTCGTGCCGGCCGGCGGCTTCCGCAAACCCTGCAACACCACGGGGGCCTCGACGAACAACGGCTACCCCGAGGCGACCTTCACCTGGCAGGTCGCCCGCCTCCTCCAGTCCCGACTGACCGGCCTGGGCGCGAAGGTCGTGCTGACCCGCACGTCGAACCGCCTCGATCGTTGGGGGCCGTGCGTCGACGTCCGCGGCCGCCGCGGCAACGCGCTCGGGGCCGACGTCAAGATCAGCCTCCACGGCGACGGGTCGTACGCCGGCGGCCCGGGCTTCCACGTGATCACGCCGCCCCGTGACCGCGCAGCGCGTCGGCTGGCGCTCGACGTTCGCGCCGGACTGCACGCGCGCCGACTGCCGTACGCCGGCTACATCGCCGGCGGCGACGGCCTCGACGTGCGCGGCGACCTCGGCACGTTGAACCTCTCCGCGATGCCCGCGGTGATGGTCGAGCTGGGCAACATGCGTTCGGCCGCCGACGCCCGCCGGATGACCACGCCGCGCGGGCGGTCGTCGTACGCCGCCGGGCTGACCAACGGCCTGCGCGTCTTCCTGGCCCGCTGAGGCGACCCACCGCGGGAACTGCCGGAGTTCGGCACGGCGCACCGATATCGTCGCGGACATGCCCCTGGACCCAGGAATCTCGGCCCTGCTCCAATTCATCGAATCGTCGGGGAACCCGCCGATGCACGAGTCGTCGCCCGACGATGCGCGCAAGGCCTTCGCCGGCCTGGCCCAGATCGCGGTCGCGCAGTCGGGCCGGATCGAGGTCGGATCGGTCGTCGACACCTCGGTCGCCGGACTCGCGGCCCGGGTCTACCGTCCGGCGGTCGACGGCCCGGTGCCCACCATCGTGTTCTTCCACGGCGGCGGCTGGGTGGTCGGCGACCTCGAGACCCACGACAACACCTGCCGCCGGCTGTGCCGCGACACGTCGTCCGTGGTCGTCTCGGTCGACTACCGCATGGCACCTGAACATGCCTTCCCGGCCGCGGTCGACGACGCGCTCGCGGCAGCCACGGCGATCAGCGAGGACCTCGCGGCCTACGGCGGCTCCGACGTCTGGGCAGTCGCGGGCGACAGCGCCGGCGGCAACCTCTCCGCCGTCGTCGCCCAGCAGGTGCCGGGGGTCGCTGCCCAGCTGTTGATCTACCCGGCCGTCGACGTGTTCGGCGACTACGCCTCACGCGAGTCCAACGGCACCGGCTACTTCCTCGAGCTGCCCTTGATGGAGTGGTTCCTGGGCCACTACCTGCAGTCCGCCGCCGCACCCGACGACGCCCGCCTCTCGCCCCTGCACGGCGTACGCCCCGAGCTGGCGCCGGCCATCGTGGTCACCGCAGAGTTCGACCCGCTGCGCGACGAGGGCCGGGCGTACGCCGACGCACTGGCTGCGTCCGGCGTACCCGTGGACTCGGTGACCTACGACGGCCTGATCCACGGCTTCGTCGACATGCCCGCGTTCTCGCCGGCCGCCGACGCCGCCGTGGCCGACATGAACCGTCGCTTCGCGGCGCTCCTGCACTGACCGGTCGTAGGGTGACGACCATGAAGACGCAGCTGCACTGCCCCTGTGGGGCGCACATCAAGGGGACCGACGAGGACGACCTGGTCGAGAAGACACAGGCCCACCTCGCGGCCGAGCACCCCGGCATGACCTACGGGCGCGAGGAGATCCTCTTCATCGCCCGCTGATCTGCGCGTCACACGGCGCAGCTGCCTCCGGCGACACGCGCACGGATCCGCACACCGCCGTACACCGCCGTACCACGCGACAACCCAGCGCGAGATGTTCAGTTCGACATACAGTTCGGACCGGTCGCCCGGCAGTCGAGCGTGCATCGACAGGCGGCGCCGCGAACTGCAGGTCCATCTGCACGCACGCTGACTCCACAGGCCTCCGAGCACAGAGCCTGTGGACAGCGAGATGCGCCGCCGCGCCATGCGAAGAAGACTGGGTCCATGGACGCTCTGACCGCTCTGCACCGCTGTGGCGGCAGCGCGACGTGGGCAGAGCTCAAGGGCCTGACCAACCGTCGAGGCCTCGACAAGGCACTGCAGCTGGGCGTGATCGTCAAGCACAGGCACGGGAGCTATGCACTGCCGACGGACGATCATCGTCGCGCGGCCGGGGAACTCTGCGGAGTCGTCTCTGGCCTGAGTGCTGCCCTGCACTGGGGCCTCAAGATGAAGAAGGAACCGGAGCATCCGACGGTGACCGTGCCTCGCAGTCGCCGGGTCGACGCATCGCGCCGCGAGGGTGTCCAGCTTCATCGCGACACCCTGCCTGCCGGCCACGTCTTCCAAGGCGTGACCTCACTCGCCCGGACAGTGGCCGACTGCGCGCGCTGGCTCCCGTTCGACGAGGCGGTGTGTGTCGCGGACTCCGCTCTGCGCAGCAGGCTGGTGACGAAGGAGGACCTCCGAGCTGTTGTCGTGTCGCTGCCGAGGACTGGTCGCTCACGAGCGATGGCGGTCGTCGAGTTCGCCGATGGCCGCGCCGCCAACCCGTTCGAGAGCTGTCTTCGCGTGATCGCCGCACAAGTGACCGGACTCTGTGCAGAGCCGCAGGTGGAGATCGGGCCTCACCGCGTCGATCTGGCCGACCGCCGGCTCCGGCTGGTGATCGAGGCCGAGTCCTACGCCTTCCACGGGAGCAAGGAGCTGTTCCGCGCGGACGTGCGCCGCTACACGTGGCTCGCGACGCAGCAATGGGTGGTTGCGCGGTTCCTCTGGGAGGACGTGATGCACGCGCCCGAACGGGTCCGCGAAGCCTTGCACCTGCTGGTCAAGACTCGCCTAGCCTGCTCGTGCCTCGCCGCCACTGGCGGAGCGCCGTTCATTTGAGCACGCAGTTCGGCCCCGGATCCACGCTGGTGAGCGTGGATCCGGGGCCGGGACAGCGAACTGTATGTTCACCTGAACAGTCGAGCGGTCATGCTGAGCCGAAGTCTGCACCGGTGGGTTCCCGGACGGCCCGCGGCGTGAACGACACGACGAGCGGGAACTGTCAGCGGGGGGCCATGCGGAGGGCGCCGTCCATGCGGAACACCTCGCCGTTCAGGTAGTCGTGGTCGACCAGGAACAGCGCGAGGTCGGCGTACTCCGACGGCTTGGCGAGGCGCTGCGGGAACGGTACGCCGGCAGCGAGGCCGGCCCGGAACTCCTCCGAGACCGTGGCCAGCATCGGCGTCTCGACGATGCCGGGGGCGATCGTGTTGACACGGATGCCGTGCTGCGCGAGGTCGCGGGCGGCCGGCAGGTTCAGGCCGACGATGCCGCCCTTCGACGAGGCGTACGCCGCCTGGCCGATCTGTCCCTCGAAGGCGGCGATGGAGGCGGTGTTGATGATGATGCCGCGGGCGTTGTTCTCGAGCGGCTCGGTGGCCGCGATCTTCTCGGACGCCAGCGCCAGCACGTTGAACGAGCCGATCAGGTTGATCTGCACGATCTTGGCGTAGAGCGCGAGGTCGTGGACGCCCTTCTTCGACAGGATGCGCGCCGAGGGACCGATGCCGGCGCAGTTGACGACGACGCGCAGGGGAGTGGTCGGGTCGGCGGCGGCCTGGTCGACCGCCTCCTGGACCTGCTCCGGGTCGGTCACGTCGACGCCGACGTAGTGCACGCCGTCGACGGCGGGCGCGCCGTCGATCGCCGAGGGGAGGTCGAAGGCGTAGACGGTGGCTCCGCGACCGGCGAGGGCGGCGGCGGTCGCCGCACCCAGACCCGACGCTCCGCCGGTGACGATCGCCGCGGTGTTCTCGACCTGCATCAGTTGCTCTCCTTGATGGTTCCGTTGTTGTCCTTGGCCAGCGCGCGGCTGATCACCATGCGCTGGATCTGGTTCGTGCCTTCGAAGATCTGCATGACCTTGGCCTCGCGCATGAAGCGCTCGACCGGGAAGTCGCGGGTGTAGCCGTAGCCGCCGAGCACCTGGACGGCGTCGGTGGTGACCTTCATGGCGTTGTCCGTGGCCACCATCTTCGCGATCGACGCCTCGCGGCTGAACGGCAGCCCCCGGTCCTTGAGGCGTGCGGCGTGCAGCACCATCGCGCGGGCCGACTGGATCGCCGCCTCCATGTCGGCCAGCACGAACGCCAGCCCCTGGTGGTCGATGATCTTCTTGCCGAACGTCTCGCGCTCCTTGGCGTAGGCGACGGCGTGGTCGAGCGCTCCCTGGGCGAGGCCGGTGGCGACCGCGGCGATGCCGAGGCGGCCGGAGTCGAGCCCGGCCAGCGCGATCTTGAGCCCGTCGCCCTCGTTGCCGAGAAGTCGCGACGCCGGGATGCGTACGTCGTTCAGGCGCATCGTGGTCGTCGAGGAGCCGGTCAGGCCCATCTTCTTCTCGGGCGGGTCGGCCTCGAAGCCCGGGGTGTCGGCCGGGATCAGGAAGCAGGAGATGCCGTTGCGGTCGTCCGACGTACGGGCCATCACCTTGTAGAAGTCGGCGTTGCCGCCGTGGGTGGTCCACGCCTTCGCGCCGTTGAGCACGTAGTCGTCTCCGTCGCGGCGGGCCGACGTCTTCATTGCGGCCGGGTCGGAACCGGCGTGCGCCTCGCTGAGGCAGTAGGCGCCGAGCAGCTCGCCGCCGAGCATGTCGGGCAGCCACGCCTGCTTCTGCTCCTCGGTGCCGTGCTCGTGGAGGCCGAAGCAGCTGAGCGCGTGCACCGAGACGCCGACGCCGACGCTCGACCAGACCGAGGCGATCTCCTCGAGCACCTGGAGGTAGACCTCGTAGGGCTGGCCTCCGCCGCCGTACTCCTCGGAGTAGGGGAGTCCGAGCAGGCCGGCGCGACCGAGCAACTTGAAGACGTCGCGCGGGAAGGTCTCGGTCGCCTCGTCCTGCGCGGCGCGGGGGAGCAGCTCCTTGGTGGCCAGGTCGCGGACCAGTTTGAGCAGGTCGGCGGCTTCGGACGTGGGCAGCACGCGGCTGGCGGGCATGGTCACTCCTGTGGCTTGGGTCATGCGATATTGATACTGTGGCTGAACCTAGCGTACTAATACGAGTACGATCTTGTCACGACGGAGTGACCCCGAGCGCATCCGAAAGGCAGAACAGATGACCCCCGAGGCCCGCGTGGCACAACTGCTGGACACCTTCGACGCACCGGAGGTGAACCTCGGTGAACTCCTCTGCGACGGCCACCCGGTCGACGCCGTCGCGTTCACCGTCGTCCAGCCCGACCTGACCACACTCGACCTGACGTACGGCGACCTGGCCGAGAGCTCGCGCCGCTTCGCCGCCTACCTCGCCGACCAGGGTGTGGAGCCCGGCGACCGGGTGGCCACCCTGATGGGCAAGTCGGCAGACCTGGTCACCGTCATCCTCGGCATCTGGCGCGCCGGGGCGGTGCACGTGCCGCTGTTCACCGCCTTCGCGACGCCGGCGATCGCGCTGCGCCTGGACGGCAGCGATGCGAAGTACGTCGTCTGCGACGCCGACCAGCGCGCCAAGCTCGAGCCCGGCGAGGACCTCCCCGAGGACCCGGCCCGGCAGGTCATCGTGGCCGGCGACCGGGTCGCGTCGGGCGACCTCTCGCTGACCGCCGTACTCGCCGAGGCCGACCCGGCTGCCGCCCCGAACGTGGCCGTTGCCGGGAGCGCCGAGTTCGTGCGGCTCTTCACCTCGGGCACCACAGGAACCCCCAAGGGCGTGCCGATCCCGGTCAAGGCGCTGGCGACGTTCGTGGTCTACCTGGAGTACGGCCTCGACGTCACCGCCGACGACGTCTATTGGAACGCTGCCGACCCGGGCTGGGCCTACGGCCTCTACTACGGAATCGCGGGTCCGCTCGCCGCTGGTCGCCGCAACATCCTGCTACAGGCCAAGTTCACCCCCGAGACCACCTGGCAGGTGATCCAGTCGCTCGGCGTCACGAACCTGGCGGCCGCGCCCACCGTGTTCCGGTCATTGCGCAGCGCCGAGACGCCTGCCCCGGCCGGGCTCGACCTGCGCCGCATCTCCAGCGCCGGCGAGCCGTTGAACCCCGACGTGGTCACCTGGGGCGCCGACGTCCTCGGCGCCGCGATCCACGACACCTACGGCCAGACCGAGCTCGGCATGTCGATCGTCAACGGCTGGCAGGCGGACGTCGCCGGCGAGCTGCGCCACGGCTCGATGGGGCGCCCCATGCCCGGGTGGGACGCCGCCGTGCTCAAGGAGGAGGCCGACGAACCCGCCGACGCCGGCGAGCTGGGCCGGGTCGCCATCGACCTCCAGGGCAGTCCGCTGATGTGGTTCACCGGCTACGTCGACGCTCCCGAGAAGACAGCCGAGCGGTTCAGCGCCGACGGCCGGTGGTACTACACCGGCGACGCCGGCTCGATGGACGAGGACGGCTACGTCTACTTCTCGTCGCGCGACGACGACGTGATCATCATGGCCGGCTACCGGATCGGCCCGTTCGAGGTCGAGAGCGTGCTGGTCGGTGACCCGCGGGTCGTCGAGGCGGCCGTGGTCGGGGTCCCCGACGACCTGCGCGGCGAGGTCGTGGAGGCGTTCGTCGTGCTCGCCCCCGGAACCTCGGCCACGCCGGAACTCGTCGACGAGCTCAAGCAGCGGGTCAAGACCAAGCTGGCGGCGCACGCCTACCCGCGCCAGATCCACCTGGTCGCCGAGCTCCCGAAGACCCCGTCGGGCAAGATCCAGCGCTTCCAGCTCCGGTCGCAGCGGGCCTCCGAGATCGCGGCGGCGTCGCAGTCGTGAGTGCCGGTACGTCGAAGGGGCCGGGCCGCGCGGTGGTGCGCGGCACCGGCCGTCGGCGTACGCCCCGTCAGCTCGACCTGCTCGACCGCCTGGTCGACCTGATGACGAGCGAGGGTTTCGCGCGGTTCACCCTCGACGACATCGCCGTGCGCATGCGGTGCTCCAAGACCACCCTCTATGCGCTGGCGCCCTCGAAGCCGGAGCTCGTGGTCGAGGTGGTCAAGCAGTACTTCCGCAACTCGGTGCCACGCATGGAGGAGTCGGTGGCGGCGGCCGAGGCGCCGGCCGATCGGGTCACGGCCTACCTGCTCGCCGTTGCCGACTACCTCGCCCCGCTCTCGCGCGACTTCATGGACGACGTGGCGTCGTTCGCGCCGGCTGCGGAGGTCTATCGCACCAACACCATCGCCGCGGCCAACCGCATCCGCGAGCTGATCGCGGAAGGCATCGCAGCCGGCCAGTTCCGCGCGGTCAACGCCGCGTTCGCCGCGGAGATGGTGGCCGCGACGATGTTCGAGATCCAGCGTGGTGAGATGTTCGCGCGGCTCGAGATGAGCGACGCGGAGGCGTACACCGAGCTCGCCGCGCTCGTCGTCGGCGCGCTGACCGTGTGAGGCCTCTGACTCGGTCGACCAAGCACCACGCGGGCACCAGACGAGTGCCAGACACGAGACAGGAGTGGACAGTGGAGTTTCACAGTGTTCTGGAAGAGCGTTGGAGTTGCCGCGCCTTCACCACCGACGAGGTGCCCGAGACGACTCTGCGCAAGATCTTCGCGCTCGCACAACGCACGGCGTCGTGGTGCAACACCCAGCCGTGGCAGGTGCACCTGCTCAGCGGCGAGGCCAGGGAGCGGTTGGCCAAGGGCCTTGTCGACGCTGTGGTCTCTGGAGCCGGTGGCTCCGACCTGCCGATGCCGGATGCTTACGTCGGGGTCCACCAGGAGCGTCGGCGCGAGGCAGGCTACGCGCTCTACGAGAGCCTCGACATCGCCCGTGATGACCGCGTGGCGCGCGATCTCCAGATGCTGAAGAACTTCACGTTCTTCGACGCACCCCACGTCGCGATCATCACCACCGACGCCAACCAGGGTGTCTACGGGGCGGTCGACTGCGGTGGCTATGTCGCCAACCTGCTCAACGCCGCCCACGAGCTGGGGGTCGCGACCGTCCCGCAGGCTGCCATCGCCATGCAGTCGCCGACCGTTCGCGACGTCCTCGACCTGCCGGCGGACCGTCTGGTGGTCTGCGCGGTCTCTCTCGGCTTCGCTGACACCGATCACCCGGTCAACGCCTTCCGGACCAGCCGGGCCACGGTCGAGGACTCGGTCGTCTTCGTCTCCTGAGTGTGACGAGTCGGGGCCTCGCCCGACATCCGCCCCCGCCGGAGAGGAATGAATGGTGCCGGGCGGCGGTTGGTGAAGGTTGTGATGGCCAAAGACGCGAGACGTGTGTCCGTACTGCTCGGACTCCTCTTCGGCCTCGCCGGCATGGGCTCCTCCTCGGCCGCGATCGCGCTGCCGTTGATCTCCCAGGACCTCGGCGTGAGCGTCGGTGTCAGCACCTGGACGATCACGCTCTACGCGCTGATGCTCGCGGTCACCACCGCGGTCTACGGACGGGTGGCCGACCTCGTCGGCGTACGCCTGCCGTTGCTGGTCGGTGTGGCGCTGATGACCAGCGGCGCGATCGTCTCTGCCCTCGCCCCCAACTTCGAGGTGCTGCTGGTGGCCCGCATCTTCCAGGGTGCGGGCGCGGCCGCAGTACCCACGATGGGGGTCGCGGTGCTGAGCGCGCGCTACCACGGCGAGATCCGGGGCCTGGCGTTCGGCCGGCTGGCCGGTTTCGCCGCGGCACTGAGCTGCCTCGGACCCCTCATCGGCGGCGTCGTCGAGCACCAGTTCGGCTGGCGTGCGGTGATGGCGCTGCCGATCCTCGGGCTGCTCGTGATCCCGTTCCTCTGGCACGCCCTGCACAACGAGGGCACCGGGGCCCGGCTCGACATCGTCGGTGCCGTGCTGGTCGCGGCCACCGCCGCCGGCGCCGTCCTGCTGGTGCAGTCACCGTCGACCGGCGTGACCGTGGCGGTGGCCGGCGTCCTGCTGATGGCACTGGGCACACCGGCCGTCGTGCTGCGGGTCCGCCGCCGACCACACGGTTTCCTGCCCGCCTCGGTGATCACCAACCCGGTCGTGGTGCGCAGCGCGCTGGCCGCGATGGCCATCCCCGCCGCATGGTTCGCCTTGTTGATCGCCATCCCGGCGGTGCTGGTCGGCGACGGCTGGGAGCCGTGGCAGGTCGGCCTGCTGATGGTGCCCAGCGCTGCGGTCGGCCTGATCACCCCTCGCTTCGCCGGTCCGCTGCTGAACCGGGTCGGCGCCACGAACACCCTGGCCGCATCGGGGGCGATCGTCTCGGTCGCGATGCTGGTGGCCGCGGTCGGTGCTCACCAGACGTGGGCGCCGGTGCTGCTGGTCGCCGTGATGCTGGCGACCGCCTCGTTCGGCATGGGCCAGCCCGCGCTCAGTGCCGCGGTCGGTGACGCCGTGCACGCCGACGTACGCGGTGTGGCGCTGGGCGTGGCGACCCTGATGTTCCTGGTCGGCGGGTCCATCGGCTCCGCGGTCGTCGGCGGTCTCGGCGACGTGGTCGGCATCGACTGGAGCCTGGTGGCGCTCGCGCTGCTGCCCCTGGTGGGGTTGGCCGCCCTGCTGCCGATGCTGCGGGACCGGACGGCTCCGGCACCCAGCCTGACCACGGTGCCCACTGGGCGGGACTGACGTCGAGCTGATGGCGGGTCAGTGCTTGCCTTGCAGCAACGCTCGGGGCCGTTGGTTCCTGCGCGAGACCGACCACCCCGCGAAAGGGCAGGTGTCCCCGTGGACCTGGAAGCACGTGTCTCCCGTCTCGAGGCGGTCGAGCAGATCAAGGCACTCAAGCATCGCTACCTGCGCGCCTGTGACGCGAAGCGTCCCGAGGACTTCCGCGCCTGCTTCATCGAGCGCGGTGCGGTGCTCGACTACGGGCCACGGATCGGGAGCTTCGACGACGCCGACGGCATCGCGGCGGTGTTTCGCCGGATCGCCCTGCAGCGGGTGGACGGGAAGGTCGTCGTCCTCGACATGCACCACGCCCTGCACGCCGACATCGAAGTCGACGACGACGAGGCCACCGGTGCCTGGACCCTGCGCTTCCGCCAGGTCGACCTGACCCGGAGCACCGAGTCGGTGAGCGCCGTCGAATACGCAGACCGCTACGTCGTCGAGGACGGGGAGTGGCGGATCGCCCGCAGCGAGGTCACGGTGCTGTGGACCCTGACCACACCGTTGCCCGAGGGCTTCGCCGTCACGGAGTCGTTCTCGTGAGCGGCGGGAGCCGGGTCGCCCTGGTCACCGGGGGCAGCAAGGGCGTGGGCCAGGGGATCGCGGTGGGCCTGGCCGAGTCCGGCTGGACCGTGCACGTCTCCGGCCGCGACCGCGAGCGCCTGCAGGCCACCGTCGACCGCGTCGACGCCGTAGGAGGCACGGGCCACGCCCACACCTGCGAGCACACTGACGATGACGACGTACGCCGACTCGTCACGACGGTGCACGACCACGCGGGACGTCTCGACCTGCTCGTGAACAACGCCTGGGCCGGTCCGCCGATGAACCACGTGACGCCGGAGAAGTTCTGGGAGAGGCCGCTGTCCGACTGGGACACGCTGATCGGCGTGGGCCTGCGCGCGCACTACGTGGCCACCCACGTCGCCGCGCCCCTCATGATCGCCCGGCGCACGGGGCTGGTCGTCAACATCTCCTCCGTCGGCACCCGCGCCTACCTGCACTCCACGCTGTACGGGATCTCCAAGGCAGGGCTGGACAAACTCACCCACGACGCGGCACTGGAACTGCGCGAGCACGGGGTGACCGTGTTGTCGCTGTGGCCCGGTCTGGTCCGCACCGAGAAGCTGCTGGCCAGCGGGGTCGACAACATCGCGGGCGTCTCGGTGTCGGACACCGAGACGCCGGAGCTGCAGGGGCGGGTGCTGGCCGCGATCGCCGCGGATCCTGACCTGCACCGGCGCACGGGCGGCGTGGTGATCACCGCCGAGGCGGCCGCCGAGCTGGGCATCGTCGAGCCCGGCGGTGGGACCCCGGTGTCGCCGAGGCGGATGTTCGGTGGCGGCCCGATCTTCCCGCCGCTGCCCTGACCCGAACACACCCGCGCCGCCTCGTGCAACGCGGGGTTACGGTCGCTCCACACGCGTCGTGACGCGGGCGAGGCGACCACAGCGCCGCACAAGTGCGAAGGCGTCCCAGTCAGGGACGCGCCAGCCGAGCTCAGCGCTTGGTGAAGGCGGCGAGCAGTCGCTGGGCGTCGTCGGTGCCGACGGCCTTGGCGATGGTGACCGCCTCGTCGCGTCCGACAGAGGCCCGGTCGGACTCCCACGAACCACGGATCAGTCGCCGGGCCTGGCCGAACGCGAAGACCGGCCCGGCCGCCAGCGTCGTGGCCAGCTCGAGGGCACGGTCAGCGCCGGCGACCTCGGTGACCAGGCCCCAGTCGAGGGCCACGTCGGCGGTGATCGGGGTGTTGGTCAGCGCCATGTGGAGGGCGCGCTGCTGCCCGATCGCGCGGGGGAGCAGCCACGAGACACCGCAGTCGGGGGTCAGCCCGACACCGGGGTAGGCGGTCACGAACTTCGTGCCGGGATCGGCCACCACGAGGTCGCAGCTGAGCATCACCGCGAGACCCGCTCCCGCGACGGCACCCTGGACGGCGCCGACGACGGGCTTCTCGAGCGCGGTGAGCTCCTGCAGCGCGCCGTCCAGTGCGCCGGCCAGCTCGAGGAGGTACGCCGCCTGGTCGCCGTCCGACGCGACCATCGAGGCCACGTCGCCACCGGCACAGAACCGCTTGCCGGCACCCGTCACAAGCACGGCGCGTACGTCATCATCAGCGGCCGCCGACTTGATCGCCGCCGACAGTGCGTGGGCGGTGGGCAGGTCGACCGCGTTGGAGACCTCGGGGCGGTTGAGCTCGATGCGGGCCACACCGTCGGTCACGGCGTACGAGACAAGGTCGCTCATGTCAGATCCTCCGGAACAGGGCGGCCAGGGCCTGGCCGCCGCCGATGCACATGGTGACGATGCCCAGCTCGAGGTCGCGGCGCACGAGGTCCTTGGCCACCCGCAGCGACAGGATCGCCCCTGTCGCGCCGACCGGGTGGCCCAGCGCGATCGCGCCGCCGTACGGGTTGACCTGCTCGGGGTCGAGCTTCGCGTCGCGGATCACCGCGACGGCCTGCGAAGCGAACGCCTCGTTGAGCTCGATCGAGCCGATGTCGGAGGGCTCCGTGCCGGTCTTCTCGAAGAGGTTCTGCAACGCGAGCACGGGTGCGTAGCCCATCAGCTCGGGCTCCATCGCCGCCGTGGCGACGGCCTCGATGGAGACCAGTCCGGTCAGGCCGCGCTCGGCAGCCACCGACTCACGGGCGAGTACGACGGCCGCGCCGCCGTCGTTGATCCCGGAGGCGTTGCCGGCCGTGACCGTGCCGTCCTTGCTGAACGCAGGACGCAGTCCGGCCAGCGTCTCGAGCGTGGTGTCGGGCTTCGGGTGCTGGTCCTCGGTGACGGTGAACGGCTTGCGGCCACCCACCTCGACCGGGGTGATCTCCTCCGCGAACGCGGCCTTGGCGGCCTCGCTGGCGGCGCGCTGCTGGGAGAGCAGGGCGAACTCGTCCTGCTCCTGGCGCGAGACGCCGTACTTGGTGGCGACGTTCTCGGCGGTGACGCCCATGTGGATGTCGTGGAACGGGTCGGTCAGCATCATCACGGTGCCGTCGACCAGCGACCGGTTGCCGAGCTTGTAGCCGTTGCGGGCACCGAAGTCGTAGAACGGCATGCGGGTCATCGACTCGTCGCCGCCGGCCAGGGTGAGGCCGAGGTCGTTCCAGCGCATCTCCATCGCGGCCGACCAGATGGCCTGCAGCCCCGAGCCGCACAACCGGTTGACGGTGTAGGCGGGCACGTTCTTCGGCAGGCCGGCCGTGATCGCGACCCGGCGGGCGTTGTAGGCGTCGGGCCCGACCTGGCCGATGCAGCCCATCACCACCTCTTCGATGTCGGCGCCGTCGACGCCGGCGCGGCTCAGGGCCTCGCGGGCAGCGGTCGCGCCGAGCTCGAAGCCGGGCACGTCCTTGAACACTCCGCCGAAGCTGCCGACCGGCGTGCGGGCGCCGTCGACCAGGACGATCTTCTCGTCAGGCATGGATTCCTCGTTCAGTTGTAGGTGTAGAAGCCACGGCCGGTCTTGCGGCCGAGGAGGCCGGCGTCGACCATGCGGTTGAGCAGCGGCGGGGCGGCGTAGAGCGGCTCCTTGAACTCCTCGTAGAGCGACTCGGCGACGGCCTTGGTGGTGTCGAGCCCGATCAGGTCGGCCAGCGCGAGCGGGCCCTGCGGGTGGGCGGCACCGAGCACCAGGCCGCGGTCGATGTCGGCGGCGGTCGCGAAGCCCGACTCCATCATGCGGATCGCGGAGAGGATGAACGGGATCAGCAGCGCGTTGACCACGAAGCCGGCGCGGTCCTGGCAGTCGATCGCCTCCTTGCCGAGCACGTCCTGCACGAACGCGCGGGAGCGTTCGGTGACCTCGGGCGCGGTGACGATGGACGGCACGAGCTCGACCAGCTTGAGCACCGGCACCGGGTTGAAGAAGTGGATGCCGAGCACGTTCTGCGGGCGGTTGGTGACCACGCCGAGCTTCATGATCGGGATCGAGGAGGTGTTGGAGGCCAGGATCGCGTCGGGGGAGGTGACGATCTTGTCGAGCTGGCGGAACAGTTCGGTCTTGGCGTCCTCGTCCTCGAGGATCGCCTCGACGACCAGGTCGCGGTCGGCGAGCTCGTCGAGGTCGATGACCACACGGATCCGGGCCAGGACGTCGGCGGCGGAGGAGATCTTGCCCTTGGCCTCGGCACGGGCCAGCGACTTCTCGAGTCGCGACCGGCCTGCATCGGCGGCGCCCTGCGACGACTCGGCGACCACGACGTCGAGCCCCGCGCGGGCGCAGACCTCCGCGATGCCGGCTCCCATCAGGCCGCATCCGACGACCCCGATCTTCTCCATGTCTTCTCCTCGTTGATCCGATCGACGACTGTCACAACGACGCTAACCGCTACCGATAGGTAACTCTCACCGCGTCCACTCGCGCGAACGCCTGCACCGTGGCCGCAGCACGCCGTACCGTGTCTCCATGCGTTTCGACTGGGTGCCGGCCTCGGCGGCGTCGCTGATCGCCGGCGCGGTGACGCTGGCCCTGGGATCGACGTTGCTGCCCGGCGGAGACACCCCGACGGAGTCCCTGCACCTCGTCGAGCAGCACGACTCGCAGTGGCTCGCGGTCTCGGTGCTCTTCTTCATCGCCGCGATCGCACTCGTCCTCGGCCTCCCGGCGGTGCTCACCCTGTTCCAGAAGCGTGGCGGGCTGCTCGGCCTGGTCGGCTGCTGCATCTTCCTGATCGGCTGTGTCGGGACGGCCGGCTACGCCATGCTGCTGGCGTTCTTCCGGGCCCTTGCCCTCAGTGGTGCGGTGCGCGCGGAGGCACTCGACGAGGTGGTCGCCGATCCCGGACTGAACGGCTTCCTGCTCGGGTGGGTGGCCGCGTTCTACCTGGGCGAGCTGCTGATCGGCCTGGCCCTGCTGCGGGCCGGCACCACGTCGAAGTGGGTGCCCGCCCTGCTGCTGGCCCACGTGGCCACCCTGCCGCTCGGTGCGCTGGCGCCGCGCCTGTTCGGGTCGTGGACGATCGTGTTCATGGGCGTCGGATTTGCAGGGGTCGCGATCGCCGCCAACAGCCGCCAGGGAGTCAAGGGCGAGACCGTGCAGTTCAGCTCACGTTGAGCGACCCGCCTAGGGATGGTCGGGCATGTTCGTCCAGCCCTTGCGGTCCTCGCGTGCATACCAGCCCGACGCGGCCAGGGTGCCGCCGTCGACGGGGATGGTGTGGCCGGTGACGAACCGCGCCTCGTCGCCGGCGAGGAACGCGATCACCGCGGCGTAGTCGTCGACGTGCCCGAACCTGCCCAGCGGGATCCAGGTGCGCAGCAGGTCGGGGTCGCGGCCGCGCAGCATCGCGTCGCGCGAGGTCTGCGGGGTGTCGGCCAGGTCGGGCGCGATGGCGTTCACGCGGACGCCGTACTGCCCGACCTCGACCGCCAGGCTCTTGGTGAACGCCGAGACGCCCGCGTTGTACGCCGAGTAGGCGGCGTTGCCGGGGATGCCGCGGAACGCCTCGACCGTCGAGTTGTTCACGATCGCACCGGAGGTCTGCTCGACCATCCGGGGCAGCAGGGCGTGGGTCACCTTGAGCACGTGCAGCAGGTTCAGCTCGTAGAGGCGCTGCCACTGCTCGGGCTTGCTGTGCAGGAACGTCTTCGACGCCGGGCGGAAGTCACCGACGTTGTTGACCAGGACGTCGACCCGGCCGAGCTCGCCGACCTGCGTCGACACCGCCTCGACCACGTCGTCGTCGGCCACGTCGCCGACCACCACGTGAACGGTCCCTCCCGCGGCCCGGATCTCCATGGCCGTGGAGTCGGCCGCCGCGGCGTCGATGTCCACCAGTACGACCGTGTCCCCGTCGGCGGCCAGGCGCCTCGAAGTCGCGCCGCCGATGCCGAGCGCCCCACCCGTCACCACGCTGACCCGGCTCACCGGACGGCCTTCAACGTCTGGGTCCGCACCGAGCCGACGTGCACCTCCCGGCGGCTGAACCGCCAGCCCGCCGGCGTACGCCGGTAGTGGTCGCGGTAGGTCACCGTCCAGACCAGGTCACGTGGGCCGTCGGGGGAGTCGGTGTAGTGGTGCGCCTCGCAGGCGATCCGCCCGGTCGCGGTGTCCGCGTCCGTTCCGGCGGTGAAGACCTCGCCACAGGCCGCGTGGAACGTGCCGCGCAGTCCGAGCACCTGCTCCATCGCGGCACGTACGCCGGCCTGCCCGACGTGTTCCTCGACCGGGTCCAGGTGTGTCGGGGGCTGCGCCGTGGCCAGCACCCCGTCGTCGGTGAAGAGCCCGGCGACCCCGGCCGGGTCGCGGTCATCGACGGCCCCGGCATAACGGTGGACCAGGTGGCGCAGCTCGACGAGGTCGGCGGACTCCGGCGTCAGAGCCGGGCCACTCATGAGAGTCCCAGGCGCTGGGCGCAGGCCGACAGCTCGTCGCGGGCCTGGTCGAGGTCAGCCGTCTCGCCGGCGGCGAGCACTATCCGGTCGGCGCCCTGGGCCGCGAGCCGCTCGGCGCGTGGCTGGTCGATCCTGGAGACCAGGTGCCCCAGGGAGACCTCGAGCGCCTCCGGGTCGCGCCCGGCGCCCTCGGCCTCGGTCCTCATCAGCTTGACCAGTGCGGCCAGCTCCTCACCGGCGACGCCCAGCGGCTGCAAGCCGTCGCCGTACCGGCCCGCTCGGCGCGCCGCGGCCTTGCTGTGGCCGCCGACATGAAGGGGTACGCCGCCGGGCTGCGCGGGCTTCGGGTAGGACATCGCGCCGTCGAAGTCGAAGAACTCGCCGTGGTGGTCCGCGCCGTCGGGCGACGAGTCGGCCCACAGCTCGCGGAGCACCTGCAGCTGCTCGTCGGCGCGGCGGCCACGGGACTCGAACGGGGCGCCACAAGCCTCGATCTCCTCCTTCATCCAGCCCATGCCGACACAGACCCGCAGCCGACCGCCGGAGAGGCGGTCGATGGTGGCCAGCCGCTTGGCCAGCACCACGGGGTGGTGGTTCGGAAGGACGAGCACGCCCGTGGCCAGGCCGAGCGTCGTGGTCTGACCGGCGAGGAACGCCAGCAGGTCGAGCGGGTCGGGGATGTCGAGGTCGTCGGCCAGCTCCATCTTCCCGGACGCGTCGTAGGGATAGACGCTGGAGTAGCGGCTCATCACCACCGCGTGCTCGACGAGGACCAGGGACTCGAAGCCGCAGGCCTCGACGTGCTGGGCGTAGGCCGTCATCCAGACGGGATCGGCGGTGGTTCCGGCAGCGGTGGGTGCGATCACGGCGAACTTCATGTCGCGAACCTAGGCGCGGACCCACCCCGCGGTGCAGGTGTTCCCGGTGGCCGGGAGCGGTCCCATCGAATCCGAGGCCCAGCCGCTAGAAACAGTGCGTGTCCAGCAACCCCCGAGAATCCGAAGCCATCCCTGTGACGGACCCCGAGCGCCGGGCCACGACCGTCGAGCTCGTCGAGGCGACCCGGGCCCTGATGCTCGCGGTGGCCACCACCGACCTGCCGGTCGACGACCTCGTCGAGGCGACCAAGTCGATCTCCGGCCTGGCCGACCTGCTCGGCACCGAGACGCGGACCCGGGTGCTGAGGACATCGTTCGAGCTGCCCGCCCAGTTGCGCGGGGCCGGCGAACCGTGGCGCACCTACGGTGTGAACCCGTTCGGCATCCCGCTCGAGATCCACTTCGACGGCGACACCGCGCGGGCCACCCTGGTCGGCGACGCACTCCTGGAGGGCCCGCCCGATCACCTGCACGGCGGCTTCTCGGCGCACCTGATGGACTGCCTGCTCGGCAGCCTCGTCCAGGGCACGGGCGAACGGGCGGTGACCGGCACCCTCGACCTGCGCTACCTGAGCCGTACGCCGCTGGACGCACCGCTCGACCTGCACGCCGAGATCACCGGGCGCAGCGGCCGGAAGATCCACGCCGTGGGTTGGATCGAGCACGAGGGTGTCCGGTGCGTCGAGGCGACCGGCCTCTTCATCACGATCGACGGGGTGCACGCATGAGCTACGAGCTGACCGGGCTCGACGGGAAGGTCGCGGTCGTCACCGGTGCCGGCCGGATGCGGTCGATCGGACGCCAGATCGCCGTCGAGCTGGCCCGGGCCGGGTGCGACGTGGTGGTCACCGGCACCGGTCGTACGCCGGCACACCGGCCGGCCGACGAGCAGGAGGCGGGGTGGCGCGACATCGAGTCGGTGGCCGACGAGGTCCGTGCGCTCGGACGCCGCGCCCTGCCGGTGGTCTGCGACGTCTCCGAACCCGACCAGGTCGATGCGCTGCTGGCGGGAACGCTTGAGGAGTTCGGCCGGGTCGACGTACTCGTCAACAACGCCGCGGCCTCCCGCGGTGGCGACCGTGCGCCGCTGCTCGACCTCGACGTCGCCGACTTCGACCGGGTGGTCCGCATCAACCTGCGCGGCACGTTCCTGATGACCCAGGCCTTCGCCCGGGCCTTCGTCGAACGCGGTGACGGAGGAAGCATCCTCAACATCTCCTCGATCGGCGGCAAGCTGTCGGGTCCGGGCACCGGCGTCTACTCGGCGTCGAAGGCCGGCGTGCAGTCGTTGACCTCCACCGCCGCCAAGGAGCTCGGCCAGCACGGGATCCGGGTGAACGCACTCTGTCCCGGCGTCACGGCCACCAGCCGCCTCGACGACTGGTCGCCCGAGGCGTGGGAGACCTACGTGCGGGCCAACCTGCCGTTGGGCCGGGTCGGCGAACCGGTCGAGATCGCCCACGCCGCGGTGTTCCTGGCCAGCGACCAGGCCGCGTGGGTGACCGGGCAGTGCTGGAACATCGACGGTGGCCAGCTCACCGTCCGGTGAGCCCACCCCTTCTGGAGGACGAACGGATGACGCCCCGCGAGCAGGCGATGGCTCGACTCACCGGCCCCGGCCAGCCCTTCGAGCTGCACGAGGAGCTGGTGCGCGGTGTGCCGATGCAGGTGTTCCGCAACCGGCACCGCAGCCTGACCGAGCTGCTCCACGCCTCGGCGGCCTTCGGTGACACCGACTACCTCGTCACCACCGAGGGCCGGATGACGTTCGCCCAGCACCACGAGGCGGTCGCCGCGCTGGCCACCGCACTGCGTGAGGAGTACGACGTCCACCCCGGCGACCGGGTCGCGTTGTGCGGCGCGAACTCGACGGAGTGGATCGTGGCGTTCTGGGCCACCGTCGCGTTGGGTGCCGTGGCGGTCGGGGTGAACTCGATGTGGGTCACCGACGAGATCGCCCACGGCCTGGAGCTCACCGAACCCTCCGTGATCTTCGCCGACGGTCCGCGTGCGGCGTTGGTCGCGGAGACCGCGGCGCCCGTGCTGTCGTTCGAGACCGACCTGGCCGCCCTCGTCGAGCGGCACCGCGGGACCCCGATGCCCGTCGCCGACGTCGACGAGGACGACCCGGCGGTGATCCTGTTCACCAGTGGCACGAGCGGCCGATCGAAGGGCGCCACGCACTCGCACCGCAACGTGCTCTGCGCGGTCTGGTTCCACCTGCTCAACGACGCGGTCGCCACCGAGCTGGGCTTCCCGCCGAGCCACCGCCGCTACCTGCTGGCCACTCCGCTGTTCCACATCGCTGGGCTGCACAACCTGGCGATCGCCAGGCTCGCGGTCGGCGACACCGCCGTCCTCCACCTGGGGCGCTTCGACATCGACGCCGTGCTGCGGTTGATCGAGAAGGAGGGAATCACCAACTGGGGTGCGGTTCCGACCATGCTCACCCGGTTGCTCGAGTGCGACCTGTCGGCGTACGACCTGTCCTCGTTGCGCGCACTTTCGGTCAACAGCGCCCCGTCCGCGCCGGTGCTCAAGGAGCGACTGAGGGTGGCCCTGCCGGTGGCCGGTGCAGCGCTGGGGACGACGTACGGCCTGACCGAGTCGTCCACGGGTGCCACCCTGGCCACCGCCGCGGACCTCGAGGTGGACCCCCAGTCGGTGGGCACCCCGGTGGTGACCCTGCAGGTCGAGGTGCGTGATGCGGAGGGCGCGGCGGTGCCCGACGGGGTCGAGGGCGAGGTCTGCCTGCGTGGCCCACAGATGATGCTGGGCTACTGGCGCAACCCGGAGGCCACCGCCGAGTCCGAGGCGGCCGACGGCTGGTTCCGGACCGGCGACTTGGGGTGTCTCGTCGACGGTCACCTGCGTCTCTCGAGCCGACGCTCGGACCTGATCCTGCGCGGTGCGGAGAACGTCTATCCGGCCGAGGTCGAGAACCAGCTGGCACTGCTGCCCGACGTGCTCGAGTGCATCGTGCTCGGCGTGCCCGACCCCGACATGGGGCAGGCGGTGGCGGCCTCGGTGGTCGTGCGACCCGGCAGCCAAGTCGACGAGGCGACGTTGCGGGCGCACCTCGCGCCGCGGCTGGCGAAGTACAAGACGCCCACCGTGTGGCACATCGGCACCGAACCGCTGCCGCGCAACGCGACCGGCAAGGTGAACCGACGCGACATCATCTGGTGACCGCGCGGCTGCGGCGTCGCCGGGGCGGCGTAGGACGACCTGGGTGAACGGGCCGGCAGCGGTCAGCGGCGGCCGGTCCAGCCGGGAAACATCGCCAGGCTGATCTGGCGGGCGGCGCGGGCGACCTGGGGAGCCAGCGCGTCGAGGCGCAGGTGTCGACGACTCGCCACTCCGATCGCCCCGATCGCACCCGCGGGCGAGAGGATCGGTGCCGCGACCGCGTTGATGTGCATCGGGCAGTTCTCGGCGGGGGACTGGACGATGCCGTGGCGGCGACGTGCCGCATCGAGCTGCTGGTGCAGGCTCGGGAGCCGTTGGGTCCGGTTCTCCTGCGCGAGCAGGACGTCGACCTGCTCCGGCGGCAGCCCGGCCAGCAGCACCCGCCCACTGACTCCACGGTCGGCGGCGATCCGCTTGCCGACACCGGTGACCGGGATGCTGTTGCGCAGGGGCCCGCCGATCTTGTCGAGGTAGTGCACCCGGCCTCCTTCGAGCACCCCGAGGTGGGCCACCGCACCGGTGGCCTCGTGCAGGTCGTTGAGCGTGTCGGACGCTGCCGAGCGCAGGGTGGCGTGGGTCTGGGCCTGGGCGCTGAGGGCCAGCACCCGCGGGCCGAGTCGGTAGCCGCAGACGGCGTGCTCGAGCCAGCCGAGGTCGACGAGCTGGGTGACCAGCCGGAACGCGGTCGAGCGGGGCAGGCCGGTGGCTTCGGTGATGTCTTCGAGGAACATCACCTCGGGTCCGTCGACGAAGCTGTCGAGGATCCAGGTCAGACGTTCGGCGACCCCCGGTCGGGGTGTGGGTGTCGGTTCGATCTGCAGCACGCTCATGGGGTGCCCTCCGTTTCCTCCCGAGGTCTTGAAACCTAGCACTTGCTTGGTCTGGTTGTCGCCGGGTTTCGGCTGCGGCTCTCGCTGGGTGGGAGTGGTCCGGGTGCACCGGCCGACGGGTTGCTTTGCTGCAGGCCGGGCTGCCCGCACGAGGCGTGGATCCCTGGCAGTGGAAGGAAGTCCATTCGTATGACATCAATGAAGATCCGCGCGCGGCGCCAGCTGGGCGGCGTCGCCGCACTGGTGCTGACCGCGGCCATGTTCACGTCGTGCGCCTCGGGCGACGACGGGGAGAAGAAGCACGGCGACGCCGCGACCTACGAGACCGGCCTGGTGAACATCGCCGACGCCGGCGACCCGAAGCAGGGCGGCACGCTCACCTTCGGCGCCTACTCCGAGCCCGCGGTGCTCGACCCGGCCGAGACGATCGTGGCCGGCTCGACCGGTGGTCTCGAGATGTCCGCGATCTACGACGTGCTGATGCGCTGGAACAGCGCCGACAACACGGTGCAGCCGCAGCTCGCCGAGAGCCTCGAGCACAGCGCCGACTACAAGACCTGGACCCTCAAGCTGCGCGACGGCGTGAAGTTCAGCGACGGTACGGCGCTCGACGCCGCCGCGGTGAAGTTCAGCATCGAGCGCTACGTGCGCCTCGGCGCCGATGAGGCGATGCTGTGGAGCGACAACGTGAAGTCGGTCTCGGCGACCGACCCGTTGACGGTCGAGTTCGAGCTCGCGACGAAGTGGCCCAGCTTCGACTACATGCTCACGACCGGGCCGGGCATGATCGTCGCCAAGTCGGCCGGCGAGGGCGAGAAGTTCAAGCCGGTCGGTGCAGGCGCCTTCACCTTCGCCTCGCACAAGACGGCGGAGAGCATCGAGCTCAAGGCCAACAAGGACTACTGGGGCGGTGCGCCCAACCTCGACGGCATCAAGGTCGTGTTCCTCAACGACCCGAGTGCGACGTACGACTCGTTCAAGTCCGACGAGCTCGACGCGGCGTTCACGCGCGAGCCCGACCTGGTCGACGAGGCCGTGCAGGCCGGACAGAGCGGCTTCCTCAACATGGTCTCCCTCGGCAGCGTGGCCGTGATCAACGGCCAGGAGGGGCACCCGGGCAGCGACCCGCGGGTGCGCCAGGCGATGCACATGGCGATCGACCCGAAGGTGATCGCGGACCGGTCGTACGGCGGCGCCGGGCTGCCGAGCAACGAGGTCTTCCCGAGCTCGTCGGTGTGGCACACCGACGTGAAGCCGCTGCCCTACGACCCGGACGCCGCCAAGAAGCTGGTCGCCGAGGCCAAGGCCGACGGCTTCGACGGCAAGGTGACCTACCTCGACGCCTCCGACGCGGCCTCGAAGGAGACCGCGCTGACCGTCAAGGCGTTCCTCGAGGCGGTCGGGCTCACGGTCAAGCTCGACCTGGTCTCGAACGTGCAGGAGCAGATCCAGAAGGTTGCGGTCGACCGCAACTACGACGTCGCCGGGTGGGGGATCAGCTGGCGTGAGGCCGGCCCCTACGGCCGGATGTTCGCCACGCTGCACAGCGAGGGCAACCTCAACGTCGGCATGCCCACCGGTCCCGAGATGGACGCCCTCTTCGACGAGTTCCAGGCCGCCGAGACCGAGGACCAGCAGCGCGAGATCATGGGCCGCATCCAGGCGCAGTGGAACGAGCAGGTGCCGGCGCTGATCTTCAGCCCGACCGGTGAGTTCCTGATGTGGAGCAAGGACGTGCACGGTGTCGTCGACACCACCAACAGCATGGTGCTGCTCCAGGACGCCTGGATCGGCTGATCGGTGGGATCGACCCTGATGGGCAGGCCGGTCATCGTCGCGATCATCGAGCGGGTCTGACATGACTTCACCACGCAGGATCGCGCTGGTGACCGGCGCCAGTCGGGGCATCGGCCGGAGCACGGCGCTGGCCCTCGCGGGAGACGGCTTCGACGTGGCCTTCACCGCCCGCACCGTCACCGAGGGTGAGGGCTCGGTTCCGGGGCGAACCACGCGGGAGGCTGGTGTCCTCCACTCGGTGCCGGGCAGCCTCGACTCGACGACTGCGGCGATCCAGGCACTCGGCGTACGGGCCCTGCCCCTGCGGATGGACCTGGCCGACCCGGCCGGTCCGGCGGCGGTCGCCGACCTGCTCCTGGAGCAATGGGGTGCGCCGACGGTGCTGGTGAACAACGCCGTGCACCACGTCCCGCACGCGCGCTTCCTCGAGCTGGACCTCGGTGACCTCCGGGACAGCCTCGAGTCGAACCTCGTGCGACAGGTGGCGTTGGTGCAGGCGCTGCTGCCGGCCATGGTCGCCGCGGGCGGAGGCATCGTCGCGAACATGTGCTCGGGGTCGGCGAGCATCGATCCACCGGGTCCTCCCGGCGAGGGCGGCTGGGGCCTGGCGTACGCCGCGGCGAAGGCTGGCTTCGGCCGGATCGCCGGTGCGGTGAACGCGGAGTTCCGTGACCAAGGCATCCGTGCGTTCAACCTCGAACCGGGATTCGTGGTGACCGAGTCGGGCCGTGCCCGGGGCGGCACCGACCAGATCGAGGCTCGTGGCTTCACCGGAGCGCCCGTCGAGGCGTCAGGCAGGGTGATCGCCTGGCTGGCGCGCTCGGGCCGCGACGACCCGGAGGCCAACGCACTGCTGGGCACGGTCATCGACGCCCCGCGGCTCTCGGCGCGCCTGCCCTGAGCCGTGCGCCGCTGAGATCCCTGTAACGCGGAACATCCCAGTCACCCGGTGACTGGGATGTTCCGCGTTGTGGCTCGCGTGCTCGGTCAGGCCCGTTCCAGGCTCAGTCCGGGAGCTCGGGCGCCCAGGCCACCCCGTTGATGTGCCCGCCGCCGTCGGCGAAGATCGTGTTGCCAGTGACGTAGCGTGCGCCCTCGCTGGCCAGGAACACCGCCACGGGTGCGATGTCGGCCAGCGGATCGCCCACGCGCCCCATCGGGTTCTGGCCGTCGACCGCCGCGGCCAGCGCGGGGTTCTCGGCCATCACCCGGTGGTACGCCGCACTCTTGGCGCCGGGAGCGATCGCGTTGACCACGATGCCGGTCGGGGCCCATTCCCGGGCCGCCGTCCGCGTCAGGGCGCGCAGCGCCTCCTTGGCCGCGTTGTACTCCAGCGTTCCCATGTGGGCGTTGATGCCGTTGAGGCTCACCATGTTGATCACCCGACCCCAGCCCGCAGCCTTCATGTGCGGGAAGGCCGCCTGCATCGCCCACAACGGACCGCGGAATCCGACGTCCAGGCCGTGGTCGATGTTCTCGTCGGTCTTGTGCTCGACCCGGGAGACAGTGGCGCGGCCCCAGGCGTTGTTCACCAGGACGTCCACCGAGCCGTGCTCGTCGAGTGCGTGGGCGACCATCGCCTCGACCTGGTCGCGCCGGCCGACATCTGTTCGCACGAAGCTGCCACCGATCTCGTCGGCAACCGCCTGTCCCTTCGTCGCGTCGAGCCCGGCGACCACCACCTTCGCGCCCTCGGCCGCGAACGCCCGTGCCACGCCGGCGCCGATGCCGTCACCGCCGCCGGTGACGATCGCGACCCTGCCCTCGAGCTGTCGGGTCATGCGCGCTCCCCATGGGCGCCCTTGACCAGCAGTTCGGGCGCCTCGGCCCGGCCGTCGAGCACCCGGCTGGTCCGCTTGGCGACCAGCCAGCTGTCGCTGCCGCGGACCAGCTCGAAGTGGTGCGCGGTGGCCCGGCGTACGACGAACTCGGGGTCCTTCTCGAAATCTCCGCCGCGGTTGACGATCATCAGCGAGTGGCAGACCGCCACCGCCTCGTCACCGGTCACGGTGATCTTCACGGGCCCGAGGAAGTGGGCGCAACCACCGGCGATCCAGCCCTGATGGTTCTTCGAGCGCACCATCGAGCGGATCTCGTCGCGGCCGTTCATGGTGATCTCGTCGACGTCGTAGACGCCGTCCTCGGTCCACTGGGCGGCGACGTCGTCGGCGGCCCCGCCGTCGACCAGCGGTCCGTAGGTCGCGATCAGCTCGGCGATCGCCTCCTTGTCCTCGAGGCGGCGCAGGCGTTCTTCCAGTGCGGCGACGTCCATCAGATCTCCTTCGCGAGCACGGCCAGGGCTTCCAGCTGCTCGACGTAGTGGCCGGCCGACGTGGCGTCGATCGCCGTGCTCACCACGGTGGCGCCGGCCTCCAGCACGCGCGCCACCTGGTCCCCGGTGCGCTCGGGCTCTCCGATCGGGTCCAGCGGTCGTCCGGCACTCAGCGAGACCTGGAAGTCGTCGGGGAGGTCGGCGTCGGCCAGCATCCGGGTGAGGTCGTCGAGGGAGAGGCCGAAGGGCACCCACCCATCGCCCAGGGTCAGCGCGCGGCGCAGGGAGCGCGGCGTACGCCCGCCGATCCACAGCGGCAGGTGCTCCTGGATCGCGTGCGGTTCGATGACCAGGTCCTCGAAGTCGAAGTGCGAGCCGTGGTAGGTCGGCGTACGACGACCCAGGCTGGCCCGCAGGGCCTTGAGGGCGTCGTCGGCGATGGCGCCGCGGCCCTCGAAGGTGGCGCCGAGCAGGTCGAACTCCTCCTGGAGCGACCCGACGCCGAGGCCCAGCACCACCCGGCCCCCGGAGACGAGGTCGAGGGTGCCGTAGCGCTTCGCGATCTCCAGCGGGTGGTGGTAGCCGAGCACCAGCACCTGGGTGACCAGCCGGATGTCGGTGGTGCGGGCGGCGAGGTAGCTGAGGGTGACCAGCGGGTCCCAGTACGTCGCGCCGCGCTGCTCGGCGACCCCGGTCGGGACCGCCACGTGCTCGCTGCAGGTCAGGTGGTCGAAGCCGAGTCGGTCCGCGGCCTCGGCGATCGTGGCGAGCTCGGCGATGCCGGCTGCTGCCTCCCAGTCACTGTGTGCTCCGGGATTTGCGGTCACGATCGGGCTGACGATGCCTATGCGCATGGGCTCTCCTGACACGCGGTGGGGTGGTTGCTGGGGATGCTGCCACCGGTCAGCTCGGCCGGGTCCGGGCCTCCCGGTGAACGGAACTTCGCGAAGGGCTTGTCCTTGTGGCTGCGGTCACCTAGAATTCATTTCAGTTTGGGGGATCCGTTCTGCAAGGGAGTGGCGCACATGTCTGCTGTCGAGAGTGTCGAGATGCCGGCCAAGGCCGATCGCGAGCTGCCGCCGTCGATGGTCGAGCGGATGACGCTGATCCTTGATGCGTTCACCGGGCCGACGACGCGCCTGACGCTCGAGCAGATCGCCCGCGCCACCCACCTGCCGCGCTCGACCGCGCACCGGATCCTCGACCAGCTCGTCAAGCTGGCCTGGCTGGACCACACGAGCTTCGGCTACGCACTCGGCTCGCGCTCGCTGACGCTGGGCGCCACCGGCGACCGCGGCATCAACGACCTGCGCACCGAGGCCGCGCCGATGCTCCACGACCTGATGGTGCGCACCGGTCTCGTGGTCCACCTGGCGGTGCTCGACCAGGGCCAGGTGCACTACCTCGACAAGATGGGCGGCCGCTTCGCCGGCGCCGTGCCGTCGCGGGTCGGAGGACGGGCCCCGGCCCACTCGACCGCGCTGGGCAAGGCGATGCTGGCCTGGCTGGAGCCCGAGACCGTCGACGAGATCGTCGGCGAGGAGCTCGACCGCACCACCCGCAACACCATCGGCAACCTGAACACGCTGCACCAGGAGCTGCACCGCATCCGGTCCCGCGGTGGTCTGGCCTACGAGCGCGGCGAGTGCTTCACGAACATCGCCTGCGTCGCCGCCGCCGTGCGTGACGCCGACGGTCCGATCGGCGCGATCTCGCTGGTCGGTGACTCCCAGGCGCCGCTCGAGCGAGTGGCCGGGCTGGTGGCAGCCGCCACCCGCGAGCTCTCTCAGGCCCTCTCGCCGCAGCTGGCCAAGCCGGTGCGCCCGCGTCGTCGTACCGACGGCCTCGTCCCCGAGCAGACCTGGTCGCCCGAGACGATGGGCCGCCTGATGGCCGCCGGTCGCAGCAGCTGGATGTGACGCGACCCGCGTCCTTTTGATGCGCGAGCCGTGGGTTTTTGATGCGCGAGCCGTGTGTTTTTGATGCGCGAGCCGTGTGTTTTTGAAGCGCGACCCGTCAGTTCTTGATGCGCGAGCCGTGTGTTTTTGATGCGCGAGCCGTGGGTTCTTGCGGTGCTCAGCCCCAGCGGATGCCGTCGCCCCACGTGAGCATGGAGGCGGGCGTCGCGTCGTGGTGGCTCTGTGCCCGCTCGTCGAAGTCGGTCCCGAACGCACCGCGGTAGAAGATCATCGGCCGCTCGTAGCCGTCGTACTCGAGCTCGCGGACCCGGCCGATCACCACGTCGTGGTCGCCGGCGACGTGGACGTCCTCGACCTCGCAGTGCACCCGCAGCATCACACCCGGCAATGACGGGGCCCCCCAACGCGACAGCTCCCAGTCGAGACCCTCGAAGCGGGTGCCGCGGCTCGAGCCGAAGCGGGCGCACAGCTCGGACTGGGCCTCGCCGAGCACGTTCACGCAGAAGCGCCCGGTCTTCTGGATCCGTGGCCAGCTGCGGCCGCCGTGGTCCGCGCAGAAGAGGATGAGCGGCGGCTCGAGCGAGACCGAGGCGAAGGACTGGCAGGCGAAGCCGACCGGCCCGTCGCTGTCGATACCGGTCACGATGGTCACCCCGGAGGCGAAGATGCCCATCGCGGCGCGCATGTCCCCGGAGGTGGGCGTGGTGTCGGTGGGGCGGACGTCGGTGCTCATGCCTCGAATCATCCGGAGTCGGAGGGCCGTGTGTCCGACCAATCCCGGTCAGTGGCCGCTCGTCGCGCGGGAACGCCTCGGCGCAGGCCTCAGCGGATGAGCTGGTGGGTGGCCTCGTCGAGGATCCGGACCACCTCGTCGACGTCGCGTCCCGCCGCGACGCCGATCATCGCGCCGAGGAACATCATGCTGAGGATGCGGGAGGCCGACTCGATCTCCTCGTCGGTGCGGTCGCCGACGTCGCCGGCGCGCAGGGTCTCGCCGATCCAGCGGGCGCGTTCGGGACCGAACCCGACCGGTCCGTCGAGGGCGGTGAGTGCCGGCGCGCTGGCGACGTACGCCCGATAGAGGGCCTGGTAGAGCAGCGGCTTCTCTCCGGCCTGGCGCATGACCCGGCGGAACACCGCGCTCAGCCGGGCCGCCGGGGTCTTCTCGCGCGGGCGGCGCTGGCGGACGCCCTCCGTGGACCGCTCGCCGAGTGCCATCAGCGCCTCGACCAGGAGCTGGTCCTTGGAGCTCGCGTGCTGGTAGACGGTCGGGACCGAGACGCCGGCGCGCGCGGCCACCTGGCGGATGCCGGCCGCGTCGTACCCGCCCTCGGTGGCGAGCTCGATCGCGGCGTCGATCAGGCGCTCCCGCGTCGCGGCACGCGCGGGCGAGAGGACGTTGTGTACGACGCGGTGGGCAGTCATGCCGGTCACTCTAACCGGGTTCACTCCCGCTGAATAGACATGTGGTTGACACGTGTCTATTCAAGTGTCAATCTGCACGAGTGGGCCCACGACCGGGCCCGGAATCAGGAGTGTCATGGACCTGCGTGAGACCCCCGCCCAGACGGCGCTGCGCCAGGAGCTGCGGGCCTACTTCGCCCAGCTGCTGCCCGACGACGAGCGCCGCGCGGTCGGCGAGGCCGGAGCCGGCGGCGACCGGTTCCGCGAAGTCGTCAAGATGCTCGGCCGGGACGGCTGGCTCGGCGTCGGCTGGCCCACCGAGTACGGCGGGCGCGGCCTGGGCGCCGACGAGCAGTTCATCTTCTACGACGAGATCCAGCGCGCCGGCGTGCCGTTCCCGCTGGTCACGATCAACACCGTCGGTCCGACGCTGATGCAGTTCGGCACCGAGGAGCAGAAGCGCAAGTACCTCCCCGGCATGCTCACCGGCGACATCGTCTTCGCGATCGGCTACACCGAGCCGAACTCCGGCACCGACCTCGCCTCGGTCTCCACCCGCGTGGTCGTCGACGGCGACGACTTCGTGGTCGACGGCGCCAAGATCTTCACCACCGGCGGCAACACCGCCGACTACGTCTGGATGGCCTGTCGCAGCGACCCCGAGGCGGCCAAGCACAAGGGCATCTCGATCCTGATCGTGCCGTGCGACGACCCGGGCTTCAGCTGGAGCCCGATCAAGGCGGTCGGCGGGATGACGGTCACTGCGACGTACTACAGCGGCATCCGGGTGCCGTCGACCGAGCTGGTCGGCGAGCTCCACGGCGGCTGGCAGCTGATCACCGCCCAGCTCAACCACGAGCGCGTCGCCCTCGCTGCCCTCGGCGGCCGGATGATCCAGCTCTGGGAGCAGACCCTGGCCTGGGCCAAGGGCAACGGCGTGATCGAGCAACCGTGGGTGCAGCAGGAGTTCGCCCGCACCCACGCCAAGCTCGAGGCGATGCGGTTGATGAACTGGAAGCTGACCGCGGCCGTCGGCGACGGGTCGCTGCGCGGCGAGACCGCCGGCGCCGCCAAGACCTACGGCACCGAGACGCACATCGACGTGCAACGCACGCTGACCCAGATCATCGGCGCGGCCGGCCGGATCCGTCCGGGCTCGGAGGGAGCCGTGCTGCACGGCCAGGTCGAGCAGCTGTCCCGCCAGGGCATCGTGAACACGTTCGGCGGCGGGGTCAACGAGGTGCTGCGCGACATGGTCGCCACGGTCGGGCTCGGCATGCCGAGGGGCAAGCGATGAGCGCCGGGACGTCGTACGACGACCGGCAGTACGACGAGCGCGTGGAAGCCTTCGTCGGCCGCGTGCTGAACGAGCGCACCCCCGGGCAGGACCCGGTCAACGTGCCGATGATCCGGCACTGGGTCGAGGCCATGGAGGTCGCCAACCCGGTGCACCTCGACGCCGACGCCGCCCGGGCCACCGGGCGCGACGACGTGGTCGCCCCGGCCTCGATGATCCAGGCGTGGACGATGCGCGGGTACGCCGCCACGGTGCGCCCGCAGGCAGCGACCGGCGGCTTCCAGGAGCTGATCGCCCTGCTCGACGAGGGCGGCTACACCTCGGTGGTGGCCACCGACTCCGAGTTCGACTTCGTGCGCGAGGTGGTGCCCGGCGACGAGATCTCCGTGGAGGAGGTCGTCGACTCGATCTCGCCCGAGAAGGCCACCGGCCTGGGCGTCGGGCGCTTCGTGACGACGATGAAGACCTACCGCGACGGTGCCGGCGAGGTGGTCGCCACCCAGCGCTGGCGCACCCTGCGGTTCAAGCCAGCCGCCAAGGTCGAGCCCCGTGCCGAGCGCCCGAAGCCGGCGATCAACCTCGACAACGCCTTCTGGTTCGAGGCGGCGCGCGAGCGCCGGCTCGTGGTGCAGCGCTGCACCTCGTGCCAGTCGCTGCGGCACCCACCGGGGCCCGAGTGCCCCGAGTGCCAGTCGTTCGAGTGGGACACCGTCGAGTGCTCGGGCCGCGGCACGCTCTACTCCTACGTCGTCGCCCATCACCCGCGCCACCCCGCCTTCGACTACCCGCTGCTGATCGCGGTCGTCGAGCTCGAGGAGGGCACCCGCCTGATCACCAACCTGACCGGTGTCACCCCCGAGGACGTCACGATCGGCATGCCGCTCGCCGTCCAGTGGATCGACGACGGACCCGACCTCACCCTGCCGGTCTTCGGCCCGGCAGCGCCCGAACCCACCGAGGAGAGCTGATGGACTTCAACCTCGACGAAGAGCTGATCGACGTCCAGGGCCTGGCCCGCGACATCTTCGACGGCCGCGCGGCGACCGACCGGGTCCGCGAGGTCGAGGCCACCGCGACCCGCGTCGACGACGTGCTCTGGGGAGACCTGGCCAAGACCGGCCTGCTCGGCCTCGCGCTGCCTGAGGAGTACGGCGGCGCCGGGCTCGGCCTCGACGCGGCATGTGTCGTGCTCGAGGAGCAGGGCCGCCACGTCGCACCGGTGCCCCTCTGGTCGGCCGTGGTCGCAGCACTCGCCGTCGCCCGCGACGGTTCACCGGCCCAGCGTGACGCGCTGCTGCCCGGTGCTGCGGACGGCTCGCTGCGACTGACCCTCGCCCTGGAGGAGTTCGGCGGCGCCGCGCCCTCGGTGCCGACGACCACGGCCACCCGTGCCGGTGAGGGCTGGCTGCTCAACGGGGTCAAGGCCGTCGTGCCCACCCCCGGTGGCGCCGACCACGTGCTGGTCTCCGCGACCACGCCCGATGGCGCCGGGCTGTTCCTGGTCGCCAACACCGACCTGGCCTGGGAGCAGGCCGAGACCACGAGCCTCGACCTGGCCGGCACCCTGACCCTCACCGACACCCCGGCCGAGGCGCTCGGCGAGCCCGGTGGTCGGGCGCTGGCTGCCGCGCTGCGTCAGTCCGCCCTCGCCCTCGCCGCCGTCCAGGTCGGCGTCGCGGACGGCGCCATGCGCCTCGCCGCGTCGTACACCTCGACGCGCGAGCAGTTCGGTCGCCCGCTCGGGTCGTTCCAGGCCGTGCAGCACCAGCTCGCTGACTGCTGGATCGACGTCGACGCGATGCGCGTGACGCTGTGGCAGGCACTGACCGACGACGCCGACGCGGGCAACGGCAGCGACAATGACAACGGCGCCGACCGCTCCGCGCTGGTCGCCAAGTGGTGGTGCGACCAGGCCGGCCTCGACGTCGTCCACCGCGTCCAGCACGTGCACGGCGGCATCGGCGTCGACGTCGACTACCCGGTGCACCGGCACTTCCTGTGGGGCAAGCAGATCTCCAGCACCCTGGGCGGATCCTCGGCGGCACTGGCCGACCTCGGCGCCCTGCTGGCCGTCGAGGAGGTCACCTCATGAGCCTCGCACCCACACGTACGCCGAGCTCGGTCACCGTCGGCGATGACCTGCCCGAGCTGGCGATCCCACTGACCCGCACGCTGATCGTGGCCACCGCGATCGCCAGTCGCGACTACCAGGACGTCCACCACGACCCGGGCCTCGCGGTCGAGCGCGGCTCGAAGGACGTCTTCATGAACATCCTCACCAGCAACGGGCTGGTCGAGCGCTACGTCGCCGAGTGGGCTGGACCGGCCGCGCGGGTGAAGAAGATCAAGATCCGGCTCGGCGTGCCCAACTACCCGGGAGACACCATGACGATGAGCGGCTCCGTCACCGCCGTCGACGACCGGTTGGTCACCGTCGACGTCAAGGGCATCAACAGCCTGGGCCCGCACGCGACCGGCTCGGTCGTCGTGGAGCTTCCGGAGGACGCAGCATGAGCGGGCTTTCGGGCGCGACCGCGATCGTCGGCATCGGCGCCACCGAGTTCTCCAAGGAGTCCGGCCGCAGCGAGCTGCAGCTGGCCTGCGAGGCGGTCACCGCCGCCATCGCCGACGCGGGCCTGAAACCCTCCGACGTCGACGGCCTGGTCACGTTCACCGCCGAATCGAGCTCCGAGATCCACGTGGCCCGCAACGTCGGCATCGGCGACTTCAGCTTCTTCTCCCGGGTCGGGTACGGCGGCGGCGCCGCGTGCGGCACGATCGCCCATGCCGCGGCCGCGATCCATGCGGGCCTCGCCGACGTGGTGGTCTGCTGGCGGTCGTTCAATGAACGCTCGGGGGAGCGCTACGGACTCGGGCAGGCCAGTCGCCCGATGGACACCAACGCCGACCGGGCGGCGTACTCCTGGATGACGCCGTACGGCCTGTCCACGCCGGCCCAGTGGGTGGGGATGTTCGCCCAGCGCTACATGCACGAGTACGGCGCCACGTCGGAGGACTTCGGCCGCATCTCGGTGATCGACCGGGCCCGCGCGGCCACCAACCCGAAGGCGCACTTCTTCGGTCGGCCGATCACCCTCGAGGAGCACCAGGCCTCGCGCTGGATCGCCGAGCCGCTGCACCTGCTCGACTGCTGCCAGGAGACCGACGGCGGCCAGGCGCTGGTGCTGGTCTCGGCCGAACGCGCGAAGGACCTGCCGAACACTCCGGCGTACGTGCTCGGCGCGGCCCAGGGCTCCGCCGACGACCAGCACATGATGACCTCCTACTACCGGCCCTCCATCTCGGGAATCCCCGAGATGGGCCTGGTCGGCGACCAGCTGTGGCGGCAGAGCGGGCTGCGGCCCACCGACATGGGCGCCGCGATCCTCTACGACCACTTCACCCCGTTCGTGCTGACCCAGCTCGAGGAGCTCGGCTACTGCGGGCGCGGCGAGGCGGCCGACTACATCTTGGACGGGCACCTCGAGCTCGACGGATCTCTCCCGCTCAACACGCACGGGGGCCAGCTCGGCGAGGCCTACCTGCACGGCATGAACGGCATCGCCGAGGCGGTCCGGCTGGTCCGCGGCACCTCGGTGAACCAGCCGCGCACCGTCGAGAACGTGGTGGTCACCGCCGGCACCGGCGTACCCACCAGCGGCGTGATCGTGGGCGTGGCGTGAGCGACGCCGGCGACTGGGTGGGCCGCGACCTGGGCGAGCGGCAGGTGTCGTACGACGAACGCGACGCGATCCTCTACGCACTGGCCGTCGGCGCCCCGGCCGATGACCTCGACCTGGTCTTCGAGGAGCGGCTCCGGGTGCTGCCGACCTTCGCGTTGACCCTGGCCCAGTGGGCACCCGATGCGCTCGGCTCGGCCGGCGCCTTCGACATCCGTACGGCGGTGCACGGGGCCCAGCGCCTCGACGTCCGCGCGCCCCTGCCGCGCGCCGGCTCCTTCACGATGAAGGCGTCGGTGGCGAACGTGTGGGACAAGGGATCCGCCGCGGTCTTCGAGGTGGCCGTGGAGAGCGAGCACTTCGTGGCGACCTGGTCGCTGTTCGCCCCCGGCGCCGGCGGGTTCGGTGGACAGCGGGGACCCTCGTCGCCGGCCGCTCCCGCCGCCCCGGACCTGCAGCTCGAGGTGCCCACCCGTCCCGAGCAGGCCGCGCTCTACCGCTTGCTCGGCGACCGGCACCACATGCACGTCGACCCGGCCGCGGCACAGGCCGCCGGACAGCCGAGGCCGTTCCTGCACGGCTTGTGCTCCGTCGCCGCGGTGACGCTCCCGCTCGCCGCCTCGCTCGGTGCCCACCCGGCCGACCTGACCAGCCTGTCGGCGCGATTCGCCGGGCCGGTCTTCCCCGGCGACGTGCTCTCCGTCGGGGCCACCACCGATCGGGTGGCGGCTTCCGCGTCGTTCACGGCCACGGTCGGTGACCGCCCGGTGCTGACCGGCTGCTCGGCCGCCTTCGCCTGACCTTCCTGCGCATCGTCCCGATCAGCGGGAGCCCGCGGCACGCCCCGCGGCACCGGCTGTGATCTTTGGTGGGAGGCACCACCAGAGAAGAGGCCAGGATGACCAACACCGTGCTCGACGCCGTCGAGGCCCACGCCGAGGAGTTCGCTGCTCTCGGCCCGGAGAACGAGAAGCTCGGCCGGTTGACCGACCGCACCGTCGAGCTGCTCCGCGAGACCGGGGTGATCCGGATGCTCCAGTCCGCCAAGTACGGCGGCGCCGAGGCGCACCCGCGCGACTTCGCCGAGGTGGTCATGCGCCTGGCCTCACTCGACGGCTCCACCGGCTGGGTGGCCGGCATCGTCGGCGTGCACCCGTGGGAGATGTCGATGTGCGACCCCCGCGTGCAGGAGGAGATCTGGGGTGAGGACCACGACACGTGGATCGCCTCGCCGTACGCCCCGATGGGGGTGCTGCGCCCGGTCGAGGGTGGCTACATCTTCAACGGGCACTGGCAGTTCTCCTCGGGCACCGACCACTGCGACTGGATCTTCCTCGGCGCCTTCCTGGGCGACGAGGAGGGCAACACCCTCATGCCGCCGAAGAACTACCACGTGATCCTGCCGCGCTCCGACTACGAGATCGTCGAGGACTCGTGGGACGTCGTGGGCCTGCGCGGCACCGGGTCGAAGGACGTCATCGTCAAGGACGCGTTCATCCCCGAGCACCGCGTCGTCGAGTTCGCCAAGTTCCTCGACGGCTCGCAGCCGGCCGAGTCCGGCCACACCGACCCCAGCTTCCACATCCCGTTCACGACTGCGTTCCCGCTGGGCATCACGTCGGCCGTGGTCGGCATCGCCGAGGGCGCGCTGGCCGCCCACCTCGCCTACCAGAAGACCCGGGTGCAGATCACCGGGACGAAGGTGAAGGACGACCCCTACGTGCTGTTCGCGATCAGCGCGGCGGCCGAGGAGATCAAGGCGTCGCGCACGGCGATGCTCGACAACGTCACCCGCTTCTACGACAAGGCCGCCGCGGGCGAGGAGGTCACGTTCGCCGAGCGCGCCGCGTCCCGTCGTACGCAGGTGGCCGCTGCCTGGCGCGCGGTGCGGGCCATGGACGAGGTTGTCGCCCGCTCGGGCGGCAACGGCCTGCGCATGGACAACCCGATCCAGCGGTTCTGGCGTGACGGCCACATGGGGCTCGCCCACGCGATCCACGTGCCCGGCTCCGTCTTCCACGCCACCGCACTGACCGACATCGACATCACGCCGCCGCCCGGCCCGATGCTGTCGATGATCTGACCCACCACCCTCATTCCGCCGCACCCTCCCGCACCTGACGAAGGACGAAGCCATGACCCACATCCGCCAACTGGGCTACCTGAAGGTCCAGAGCCAGGACATCCCGCGGTGGCGCGAGCTGACCGTCGACTGCCTGGGAATGCAGGAGACCACCGGGCCCGACGAGAACGGCCTCTACCTGCGCATGGACGAGCGCGCGGCCCGTCTGGTCGTCGTACCGGGGGAGACCGACAAGGTGCTCGCCGTGGGCTGGGAGGTGCGCGACCAGTTCGCCCTCGCCGCCGTCGGCCGTGCCGTCGAGGCCTCCGGGATCGGCGTGAAGGTGCTCAGTCAGGAGGAGTGCGACGAGCGGCGCGTCGAGGCCGGCGTGTTCTTCGAGGACCCGGCCGGGACACCCGTGGAGGTCTTCTTCGGTCCCGTCCTCGACCACAGCCCCGTCCTCACCGGGCACGCGCAGAAGTTCGTCACCGGCGGCCAAGGGCTGGGGCACGTCGTGCTGCCGACCACGGTCGCTGAGGAGACGGTGGACTTCTACACGGAGGTGCTCGACTTCCTGCCACGCGGCGCGATCCGGCTGGGCGGGCTCGACTCGCCGCCGCCCGTACGGCGGGTGCGCTTCCTCGGCGTCAACCAGCGTCACCACAGCCTGGCGGTCTGCCCGGCCCCGCACGGCGAGGCGCCCGGTCTGGTGCACCTGATGATGGAGGTCGACTCGCTCGACGCCGTCGGCCGGGCGCTGGACAAGGTGAACAAGGCCGGCTTCTCGCTCTCCTCGACCCTGGGCCGGCACACCAACGACAAGATGGTGTCGTTCTACGTGCGCGCGCCCGGCGGCTGGGACCTCGAGTACGGCTTCGAGGGCATGCTCGTCGACGAGTCCTACTACACCGCCGAGGAGATCACCGCCGACTCCTACTGGGGCCACGACTGGTCGGGCTCCGAGCCGCTGGCCGCGTTCACGACCCCGTGACGGGGACCTGCAGGACTCCCGACGCCATGCTTTCGGCAGTCACATCTCACGCAGTTGAAGGGATCTCCCATGGGCGCCGATGAACTGGCAGAGAGTTTCGACGGCTTCGTGGAGACCATCGGCCGACTGGCCGACGAGCTGCGGGACGACGAGCTCTACTCGTCACCGGAGAACCGCGCCAGCGCCCACAGGTTCCTGCTGGGGATGACGATCGCCCGGCTCGAGGAGCACGTCCTCTTCGAACCGGACTTCCCGTTCTTCCGGGTGCTCGACACCCGGATCCGTGAGGGTGGCGACAACAGTGACCAGCGGTACCTGATCTCCCGGTTGAACCCGGGTGAGACCTACAGGATCTGGGGCACGCTCGGAGACGCGCAGCGACTCGAGGTCCAGATCTATGCCGGGGACCCCTACCTCGGCTCCGGCCGGATGGCGTCCTACCTGGCGGCCGAGGATCTCCAGGTGCGCGAGGACGGCACCTTCGAGGTGATCGCGTCGTCGGTCGAGCAGCCGGGCAACTGGTTGGAGAATCCGGCCGACGCGACCCGCGTCCTGGTGCGCCAGATCTACAGCGACTGGGCGTCCGCGGCGACTCCCGGGGAGGTGCACATCGACCGGGTGGGGCACGAGGGTGACCTGCGTCCCGCCCTGCAGCCTGACGACCTGGCCGCGCGTCTGCGCGAGGCCACCTCCGACCTGGTCGCGCAGGCGCGCGCCTGGCCAGCGTTGGTGAAGAAGGGCTACCTCGACGCGTCGCCGAACACCCTGTCGGAGCCGTTCGACCCGGGGTCGCGCGGCGGCGTACCCGGGCGATGGATGGTTCGGGGAAACTTCGCCCTCGGCGACGACGAGGCGATGGTGATCACCGCCTGGCCGGGTTCGGGCGACTACCAGGGGATCCAGCTCCTGGACCCGTGGTTCTCCTCGCTGGAGTACGCGAATCGGCAGACCAGCCTCTCGGGCGACCAGGCGCACCGCGACGCGGACGGCGCCTACCGGTTCGTGGTCAGTGCCCGCGATCCCGGGGTCCCGAACTGGCTCGACACCATGGGTCTGGTCCAGGGAGTCATCCTGATGCGCTACGACGGGTCCACGACCCCGGACTTCCCGGAGGACGAGCATCCACGGGCGGTCACGGTGAAGATCGATGCGCTCGGCGACGTGCTGCCGGCAGACACTCCGCGGTTGGGTGCGAAGGACCGCGCCCAGGAGATCGCCGTACGCCGCCGGCACGTCCAACAGCGTTTCGGCAACTGACCGAGGGAGTGACCGATGACGAACAAGGACGGCGCCGGGTTTGCCCGGCTCGCCGAGGCCGTGGCCGCAGCACCGGGCGACCTCGCCCGGCTCGACGCGCCGGAGCGGCCGCTGGACTCGGCCGAGGGGCACCGGCTGTACCTGCGCTACCTCACCATCGGCCTGGAGCTGTTCATCGACTACGGCGACCCGGTCTGGCCGGCCTTCCACAGCAAGACCCGTGACGGCGTCCGCAAGTTCGCCGGGGACAGCCCGGGTCAGCTCTACGACGCCGCACTGGTCAGCTTCGGCCATGAGTACGTCGTCTCCGGGTCGATGGCCGAGACCGAGTTCATCGAGTTCAGCCTCTACGCCGGCGACCTGACCGGACTCAACGCCTCGCCCCGTCGGATGATCGCGTCGGTCACCGAGCAGGACCTCGACCTCGACGACGACGGGAGCTTCGAGCTCCGACTCGACGCCCGCGGCGGGCGCAATGCCCTGCGGATGGAGCCTGACGCCAACTCGATCTCCGTGCGTCGCTACCTGCGCGACCCGTTGCGGGACCGACCGCGCCCGCTCTCGATCCGGCGTACGACGCCGGCACCCCCGCGGGAGCCCTTGACGTCCGAGGACCTGGCAGTCGGCATGGAGCAGGCGATCGGGTTCGCCAAGTTCAACACCCGTGTGTGGGCCGAATGGGCCCACCGTGAACGGTCGCAGCGGCTCAACGTGCTCGAGGCGATGCCCGATGCGGGAGACATCCACACCCCTGCCGGCCACGGCTACCTGACCGGCTACTGGTCGCTGGAACCGGGCCAGGCGCTGATGATCGAGTTCACTCCGGACCCCGATGGCTACTGGAGCCTGGTGCCGATGAACTTCTGGATGGAGTCCTTCGAGTGGCGCTTCGGCGACCGGGTGCACGCCACGAGCTTCGACACCAGCCCGGGCCGGGACGGCGTCGTACGGCTGGTGCTGGCGGAGCAGGACCCAGGCCTTGCCGAGCACGACTGGCTCGCCACCCAGGGGCACTTTGAGGGGATGATCGCCCTGCGACATGCCCGCAGCGCCGGGCCGATCCCGCCGGTCACGACGGCCGTGGTGCGCATCCCTTGACCGGTCGTCGCCTCGCTTGCGGCAGACCTGCTGGGCCGGGACCGGTTCAGCGGCGCATTCGTGCCGTCCATTCCATCAGCTGTCGCGCGGCCAAGGCCAGCAGCTGCCACGCCAGGTAGCACCCGCTCGCGAGGACCACGCCGAACCACAGGTTCGGTGCCCAGCTTGAGTCCCCACCCTCGAGGCTGGCGGCCACCCAGGTCCACAGCACCACGGCTGCCAGCCAGGGCGTTGCCCAGGCCAGCGCCTCTTGGCGCACGGTGAGCGACTCGCGCCCATAGACCGCGGCAAGGAACACGCTCGCCACGACGACGTACGCCGCGCCCATCAGCGCCAGCACCCAAGCGCCCAGAGCCGCCACCAGTAGGAGGCACAGTGCTCCCGAGACGAGGTTGGCCACCAGCACTGGTCGATCGAGTCGGGTCGGCGCCGTCTGAGTTTCAGCGGCGGGGACGCCGGTCGTGTTCACATGCGTCATTGTGTCCGGGCCTGCGTGTGCGCGCAGCCGTTCCGGTGGGATCCCGCGTCTTTCCACCCACATTGACGCAGCTGAAGCCTGTTCGATTGTCTTTGTTCTTGGGAGCCGTCCCAGCCGTGACGATTCGTCGACAGGACTCGATGAGCCACGGCCTTTGCAACATTCTCAATATCTATTCGGTCTGAAACGGGTATGCGGCACCACAGCATCGTGTCTCGTCTAGCGGTGATTGAGAGACAACTCGCCCGCAAGCAGACCAGACTCACACACCAACCCGAAGCTCGCGCGAACCGTTCGGTTGAGCCTCGCGGTTCGTACGACCAGACGACGTACGGGTCCACCTGATACGGCAACACGGGCCAACTCCTTGAGCCTGTCGTCGTATACACGCAGCCAAGAGCCGTCTGCGACGAAGATGTGTAGGACGCCATCTGTGAAGCAGCACGTCACGGCCGTCAGGGATGACCCTGCGCGCTCACTCAAACCGGGCCGTGCCTCATCCCGATACACCAACCGATAATCATCGCGAACGCCAGCGATTCGCAGTGCACCATCGCTCACGCAGAGCATCTGGTCCTCTGTACCGCTGAGGAAGGAGACGAAACTCCACTCACCCTGCCAATCAACCTCTCTCTCCTCGTCAACGTGAACGGCGTGAGCGGATTCGCCCAAGATGCAATCCGTATGGGGAAACCAGTCATCGCCGACATCGGCCGGAGTCCAAGCGTTGTGGGCTTCAACAAATGGCATGCCGAAATCATCGAACTTCAGGTTCGTCGCCGTCATCGCAACGCGGCGATTGGAGTGCGCGGATCGAAACCAAACGGTTTCATCCTTCAATTGATAGAATGTTGCGAAAGGGGTCGGCCATACGGCCATTCGTACGACTTCAGGGCGTTTTTCACGGAGGTTGTCGGCCGAGTCAGTACCCCATACCCGAACGGATCCGTCCTCGGCGGCACTAATGATCCGATGGCCGTCCGTAGTCTCAGCCTGGATTATGTCGACGACATGGTCCTCGTGACCACGCAGGCGCTGGATCTCCGGGCCTTCCTTTTCATAAACGACAAGTGATGTGGCATCAGAACAGACGAGACCCTGGCTAAGGTTCTGAGGAACAGAGCAGACGAATCGAGAATTGGAGACGTGGCCGAGTCGCGTCCGTGTTTCCCCGAACTCCAGGCCAACCTCATGGAGACCACTTGCCGACGAGTAGATGACACTCGACTCCCGGTCTGGTGAGTACCAAGAGTCAAACAACTGGTAGATGATCTCGTCGATCAGCACAGGGGAACTCTCAGCCAACGCGAGATCCTCTGTACGACACAGCATCAGTGAGTTGTCTGAAGTGAGCAACGTCGAAAGGCTCCGTCCACCGCGTAGGACGGAAATACCATTAACTGGCTGGCCCAGTGATTTGTGCAGGCTCGTCTTTCGGCGCATGGCTTTCCGAACATCCAACTGGACAGTGCCGTCAATACATGCGGCAAGCAAGTGTGTCTCAATGCCACGCAAAATCAAGGCAATCCCCGCCAATGGAGCCGTGAAGTGCATTACGCGAACCGACTTGACCCCGACTGGACTGACCCGGACAAGGTGAACGTCGCCTGCATCCGTTGCGATTCCAACGTGAAGGACGCGGTCGTTCCACCTCGCAGAGAGATGCGAGATGGAACCCGAGAACATCATTTCTTGTAGCGCTCGACCGGAACCGTCCATTAACTCGAAAGTAACGGTGCCGTCTGCGTCCCCCACAACAACGACATCTTCACCGCTGATCCTGGCGTGCTCGATCTTGGTCACGGGTCGCTCCTTAACGAGGACTCTGTGATCACTTGAAGCTCGCCAGTCTGCGAAGTGCGGCCACCACGGACCTGTTTGATTGAGTCCTGTGAATTCTGGCACCCCGAACTGCTGTCCAGCCAACGCAAGATAGGCGGAGTGTTCATTGGCGTCGCCGTTGTCCAGGTAGGACTGAACTGAACGAAGCGCTGAACGGGCTCGCCGAGCGGGCTCAGGCAGATCGACGCCACTTCTCTCTGAGTCGCGCAGGACCGCTTCGATGGAGCAATCGCTCAGCATGTGTGGCGAGGTGAGGAGCTCCGCAAGGCGCCCTGCAGCCAGGGCGTGCCCGGGTAAGTGCGACCTGAAGTAGCGGGTGTCGGCGTCATCGGTGACTGTCCTGGCCAGGAGGACGCATTGATCGAACACCTCAGACGTCCGCTCTCCAAGGAGCATGTCGACGAGTGCCTGATGGTAGAGGCGGTACCTCGCGGAACCGTCAACCTCGGCGCTCTCGATTAGGAACGCAGCAGCCGAATGCAGCAGCCAGTCGATGTCCTCAAGTTCGTAGCGAACACCAGTCACGACTTGCGTGATGTTGAGCCAGACGTCTCCGCGAGCGAAGCCGGCGCCGCGAGCATGTGAGAGACCAGACATGAGATCGCGCGCTCGGTCTTCGTCGCTCTCAAACCGTGCGAGGTAGTCGTCGAAGGCGTCACTCACGGTTGATGGAAAACGCCGTGCCCGAAGCTCCTCTTCACTGAGCTCCGGATCGTCGAGCAATGCTCGTGTAATCAACTGCGCTACTAGGTAGATGGGGTACGCAGCCGCAGTTACTTGGCGCGCGACGAGTTCGACTTTCTCGTCTTGGCCCTGATAGGGACTCCGTCCGTCTTCCTCGTTCAACAATCTTCGCTCTACAAATCGCCTGAAGTCCTCACGATTCACATACCGGGGATTGTCCACATCCAGCCGCGTGCATTTCGGGCCCAGGGTCTCAATTAGGCGTTCGTTCTCACTGCCACCGACACCGGATCGGCAAGAAACCACAACGGAGATATTCAAGACAGGCGCAGAGACCCCTACTCGTCGCGTTTCTCGAGCGATACGTAGCCTCGCGGCTTCGTCTGCGGCCTCGTCCAATCCATCCAAGACAAGAATCTTCCGCTGCTTCCGGAGGCGGGGGTCGGCGTTCAGGTGATCCAGGAAACCATCGATGGAAGTGAACGAGCCTCCGAATGCGCGGCGAAGAGCTTCGATGAAGCCGGCCGCCGTGCGCTGGCGTAGGTAGATGCCGTAGACGGTGGCGCCAGGTAATGACACTTCGTCAACGCCCCGCGCGGCGAGCATTGACAGGCGTCGATCTGCAAGAACAGGGAGGCGTGCGAGGACTGCGGACTTGCCCGCTCCGGGCGCACCCGCCACAACCATGAACCTCGCACCCCGCGACTCGGGGGATCTAACGGCCATGGTCAACTCATCAATTAGGACCTCCCGTCCTGTGAAGTACCAACCATCTTCGGCGGCGCTTGCGACTCCACGAGCGCGCGGGAGCCAGTGCTCACGAGCCTCCCTGCTGATCTCGAACTTGCTCCGTACGTATCGGTCGAGACGAGACCAATGACGACGCAGTTGTTCGCTCGGGAGGAAGAAGGCACGAGTTCGATCGGGGCCGCGCTCCCGCGCGATGACAAGTCCAACGACATATCCCAGTTCGACATCCCAAACGGCGCTTCCCGAAAATCCCGGGTCAATGTACCGACTGCCTACCTGGGAGTGGAGCGCTCGCCAAGTGGCGGCAGGCCCTTCCAGTCCGCCAATCTTGCCTGTCGCCCGGACGGTCGCAGGGTCCTCATGCGTAGCGCCATAAATGTGGTAGGCGTGACCGTCTACTTCGACGCCCTCGATAAAGGTTGCCGCTGTCGCACGATCCGGAGCCGGCTCCATGAGCTTTAGAACCGCTAGATCGCCCCTCCCAAAGTCATCCGGGGGCGTCCAACCTTCTCGTTGCACCTGCGCGTTCGAGAGTTGTTCGGGCGTGCGCGGCCACTTGAGTTGGACTATTGCTGGTCCGTCGACGTCTGGACTATAGCTAGGCCGCTGGAGTGCTTCGCGTACGACATGGGCACACGTCAACACCAGTCCCTGCTCGTGGTCAATGAGCGTGGCCATTCCGACATGCTGGCCGGCCTCCGAGACGACCTGCGTCACATGATCGAGCGGACTCGCCATTCTCAGGCCGAACTGCTACTCGGACGGTCCCAGTTCAACTTCACCAGCAGGTTTGCCTCCGCAGATCCCTTGCTTACGAAGACCCCTGCACTAACACCAAACTTGAGGCCGAACGTGACCTCGACTTCATCTGGTGGTCTGACCGCCTCGGCCACTGAGGTCATGACTGAGTCTGCGACATCTCGAATCGTGCTCATAGCCGCTTCTAGAGATTCGCCAGCCTTGGCTAGCGAAGCGCCCCCGACACCGACAGTCTCGTAGCCCCCCTGAGCGAGTGGCTCGCTCAATTCGACGATGACGGTCCTACCATCCGTCTCAAACACGACCAGGTCGGTCGACATCAGTTCGTTTCCTTTGCTCATGGCTCAACGTCTCGGAGCATACGCGGGGCATCCGGACCTTGGCTGCCGAGTGACAAAACAAGACGTTGCTGTTCTTCGGCAGGAGGGCACCTGCACGGCGACGAGCGACAGGAGCGAAACGACCTGATCCAATGCGCAACATCGACGATGAATAGTCGACTGCGATTCGCCATCGAACCGGCCTCACCTAATGGTTGTGCGGATCAGCAGCGAGCAGAAGCTGTACCCCTTAGGGTTCGCACATGCCGGTCTCAGTTCCCGAAAAGACCCTTGAGCACTGGGCCAGCCTGTATCTCACCTATCGCTACCGGTCCAAAGCAGCGTTATGGTGGCCCGCCGACGGGGAGGACGTTGGCGTCCACAGGCATTGCCGAGTCGTCCAGGAAAGTCGGTCCAGCTCGAACTGAAGACCACAATCGTCGGCGCGACCCAACACAAGGTGGGTGTCGACATCGGGCAGCTGTGGGAGTATCTCCAGCGACCGTTCGCCCGTCAGCCGTACTACGTCTTTCCAAGACCGTCGTGGCAGGGTGAACTGCGTATCGCGGCGCAGGCCGCCGGCGTGCACGAGGCAGAGGTCGCTTTTTCGCGCAGCGGCGCACAGTGGTGGTTCGCAGAGTGGATGGTTGTGCTCACAACAGCACAAGTGGCCGCTGTACTCCGTGCCGAGCTTGCGGCTTGGAACCGGCGGGACCGTGGCAAGAAGACAGTGCTCGTCCGGTTTCATCATCCCACCCACCGGCATCCCCACTGGCAGACATCGTGGGGCACTGGGGCGACGCCTGCTCCCGCTGTAACGCCATGGCGCGAGTTCTGGTCCGAGTTGGAGTTGTGCGGGCGACCGGATTGGCCACAGATGGTCCAGATTCCCGCTGTCAACGCGCGCGGACGTGCCCGTTTTCGCAGAGAAGAGGTCCTTAGACTGCTTCGTAACTCGGCAGACCTCGATCCGTTCGAAGCGGCGAATCTCGAGTGGGCCGCTCTCGGCGCTGACGGCGACGGCGGGTATGTAGTCGTCCCTGAGCGCGGCCGTGTCGTCCCGGATAAACGCCATTCGGGTGCTGATCCTGGTCACCGCGTGGCTGTATTCCTCGACGCTCGCGCCCTGTTCCCGGCCGCCGACGAATGACGGCGTCGCCGCATGACATCCGACGCGCTCGTTGCTAGTCAATGGTAGCCGCGCTCTTGCTCTCTTCGTGGTCGGGCCTTTACCTCGATCGGTATGTCGGCGTTGTGGCTGATCATGCGTGGCGGCGTGCGTCATACCGCCGCCAACGGGGCACTGGATGCCGCCCAAGTCGGCGTCTGCACTGGGCGCCGCGGCGGTGGGCGAGCCGACCCTGTGCGTGGGGGCGACCCCGATAGTGTCCGGGGGTGGCCAGTCCTCGCCGATCCAGTGCTCGTCGGCGCAGCTCGTCCCCGCGCCGGGGTGGCGTGCGACAGTCACAGCGGCCGTTGCCGGCACCCGGTCCGGACGAGCGACTGTGGGTGCTTGACGTCCCGTACGGGACGCAGGTCGACGATGCCGCGTGGCATCCGACCGTCAAGGCCCATCTGTACGTCGGGCGTGCTGTGCCCTCGCACCTCGCGCCGTACGCTCCGGGTCCGTTCACGCTCGGTCGGTTCATCGAGAACACCCTCAATCCCGACAACCCGACGCCCAGCCCCGAGCCGACCGACGCACTTGAACCCCGGATGATTCAGTACGAGGCGGCCGATGCGATCGCGGCGCGTGCCGCAGCAGGCGGACGGCAATTCCTGCTGGCTGACGAACCTGGCGTGGGCAAGACGATCTCCGCGGTCCTCGGGGCGACTGCGGTGGGTGACCTGCGCGGTGCGCGACGTGTGCTCGTCATCGCCGACAGACCTGCCGCGATCACGATCGGTCACTGGTGCCGCACGATCATGGCGCTGGGTCACGGCGGTCTCGAATGGGTTGTGATCACGTGGGACCGACTGGAGAAGGTCAAGGACCACACGTGGGAGGTGATCATTGCCGACGAGGCCCACGCCCTGCGACGGACGACGACGAAGCGGTGGAAGCTGTGGGCGCGGATCTCGGGACACGGGAAGCCGCACGACAAGGCGCCGTTCGTCATCGCAACGACTGCGACGCCCGGCCACACTCCACTGGAGCTGCCCTACCTCGCTCCGGCGTATGCGCAGGTGCTGGGCGAGCCCATGAAGGACTGGGCATCGGCCACGCAACCCGGTGCCGCGTTCGCGACCGCCCTCGAACGTCACGGCGTGGGAGTGGAGCAAGGACGCTACGGAGCGACGTGGACCTCCGATCCGGCGCGACGCACTGCGGACCTCAAACTGGTGCGCGGCTGGCTGGCCGAGGAACGTCCTCCGGCGATGCTGCACCGCGCTGCGCCGTGGGGTCCGGTGCCGATCTCCGGCATGCCGGTGGCGCTCACGCCGGCGGAGCGGACGGCGTACGAGGCCGAATGGGGAGAGTTCTGTCGTGAGATGGACATCGCTCGGCGCGGCCGCAATGTAGCGAAGGGCCGGGCCGCGTTGCTGCGCTTCCGGCAGAAGGCCGGGCTCATTCGCGTCGACTCGACGGTCGCCTGGATCGCCCAGCAGGTCCAGGCCGAGCGACAGGTGGCGTGCTCGGTCGAGTTCGTCGCGACCGCCGCCGACCCGATCGCCGATCGACTGCGCGACTCCGGCATCGAAGTCGCCACGATCTATGGCCGCAACCGGTTCGACCCCGAGGCCGAGCGGCTCAGGTTCCAGACCGGACAGGCGAAGGTCTGCGTCTTCACCACGGTCGCCTCGATCAGCCTGCACGCCGGCGAGACCCTGCCAGACGGCCGTCAGGCGAGCATCGAGCCGCGCGTCGGCGTCTTCCACCAAGCCCGCTTCTCGGGCATCGCCGCACGACAGGTGACCGGCCGCACCCACCGCGACCACCAGGTCTCGCCGTGGCACATCGCGTACGCCGAGGGCACCGTTGAGGAGCAGGTCGGCAAGGTGATGGTGGAGCGGATCGCCGCAGCCTCCGACACGGTGGGAGGCGACACCACGGGCCTCACCGACCTGGCCAACCTCCTCGGAGCCGACTGGCTGCCGACCACGACCCTGACCGAGGACGGCGCCTGAGGGGCTGGGCTCACGTAAGGGTCATCGGCCGCACGGGGCAACCAGGCAGTGGGGAGGGCTGCGTTCCACCGCGATATCTGAAGAAGACACACGCGCCGCGGAGCTAGGTGCCATGATTCGCGACGTGAGAGATGCCCGTGCCTACGCCTTCTGGATCCTTCCACCCCTCCTTGCCGTCGTCGTGACCGGTGCATACATGCTGCTTCGGAGCGAGGGACCCATGGGAGAACGCGTCCTGTCGATCGTGGTCTTCGTGGTGTTGGCAGCGCTTGTCCAGACGCTGCTGTACCGCTCCAACCGGGCTCGCTCTAGAACTGCCGCCCGTTCCGCTGATCGGTCATGCAGTGCTTAAGCGTTTGAGTCCGTGGCAGGCCGCGGCCGCCATCACCGCGATTCTCCTTGTCGTGCAGGTGCTACTCGTTCTCGGAGAGGCCAAGGAACCGGGGGCAGAAGAACTGTCGCCGTTGTCGCCCCAAGCGACAGAGATTGCGGTCAGTGCAGCAGCCTTTGTCTTCGTGTTCTTGGTCTTGTGGTTGGTGCTCTCGGTACCCGCCGCGCTGAAGGCGTGGCGGAGCCGTGCCCGAGGCGCATAGCCGCGAAGGGCGGAACGGCACGTGAGAGACAAGGCGGGTACGGTCACGGAGTCGCCCAGCCGTGCCTCGTCGGTCTTGGGAGGCATGTATCGCTGGAAGTGGGGGATCTCGGCAATCCTCTGCGCCGTCCTCGTGTTCGGCTTGAACGACGGGCGTTCTGGACCATGGGCCTGGTTGCTCGTCAGCCTGTTCGTGTTGCTCCTATGGCTACCGATCCTCGTCTTCGGAGCTCGATCGATTCGCGAGGCCGGCAGGTCGTTCCGAGATAGATACGAGCGAGACTAGGTCTCCCTTGGGTTTGTCCACTCACGAACGCAGCGGGAAATGGCCACACAGGTCGCCGACATCGCGGATGATGCGCTCATGTCAACTGGTCAAGCCCTTCCAAGGCCCCTGGGATGGTTCCTGCTCTTCACCGGCGCAGTCGCCGCGATCAGCACCTCCACGGCCATCGCGGATGGCGTGACACGGAGTGACCTGGCGACGTTGGGCTTCGCAGCTTGCCTACTGTTGATGGGCCTTGATCAGTTGTTCTGGCACGGGTCGAAGCCTGCTGTTCGGTGGGTCGGCTTCCCGCTCAGCGTGATCACGTTGGCGTTGTTGCTGACGTCATGAGCGCCGTCTTGCTCAGCCGACCGGGCTGGGGAACTCGATCGCTGTCCAGGCTCGTTGCTGCCACGATGCCTAGATGATGGAACTCAACGCGGAGTCGGCGATCAAGGCCGGGGGCTGGGATCCGCGGTACGCCGTGACCCTTGCGGCCGCCGTACAGGACGACATTGCCGCGGCGCTGGTCGACACCAACGGTGACGAGGCTGACATCGACCTCGACGAGTACGTGCGCGGACCGGACGGTGAGTGGCAGGAGGCGGGGAGTGGCAGCGCCGACGACCAGGGCACCCACTGGTCCTGGCGGATGGTGTCGATCTGGGGGCGGACGGCACCGGGCAGGACTGTCGAGATCGAGTACCTCGGGGTCAGCCACTCGACGGTCGCTCTGGAGACGGGCTGGTGGCTCTTCATCGCACCGTCGACGGATGACTACGAGGCTCTCCCACAGCGGATCCAGCGCTAGAACGTGCGCCGAGGACGGAGCCGCAGCGACTCCCAGGCACCATGGAACTCCTACCTGGGGAGGTTGTCGGGCGCCTGAGCCGGGGACAGACTCGATCGCATGACTACCTCCGCGGAGCCGAGAGTCCCGGCGTACATCGAGGGCTGGCCGCCCCTGCCGACCGGGGAGTTCCCACCCGGCCCGCGACTGCCGTCCGTCGTACAGACCCTGGCCTTCATGCGGTTCCGCAGTGCGTTCGTCCCGCGACTGCACCGACGGTACGGCGACGTCTTCACGATCCGGCTGCTGCCAGACGGGCGGCCACTCGTCGTCTACTCCAAGCCCGACCAGATCAAGGACATCTTCGCCGGCGACCCGGAGAACTTCCATGCGGGCAAGGGAAACGCCATTCTCGGGCCGGTCATGGGGGAGCACTCGGTGCTCCTGCTCGACGCGTCGCAGCACAAGCGCGCCCGCAAGTTGCTGATGCCGGCGTTCAGTGCCCGCGCGCTCAAGGGGTACGAAGAGCTGATCGCCCAGATCGCCAAGGACCAGGTCGACCAGTGGCCGGTCGGCACGACGTTCGCGTCGCTCGAGCGGATGAACGCGCTGACCCTGGCCGTCATCATCCGCGTCGTCTTTGGCGTGACCGACGAGCACCGGGTCGTGGAGCTGCAGCCCCTGATCGACAACGTGGTCAACGTGAACCCGCTCGTCCTGGTCGGCGCGAGCTACCCGCAGCTGGGGAAGATCGGCATGTGGAAGGCGTTCCACCAGAACCAGCGCGAGCTCAACCGGGTGCTGTACGCCGAGATCGCCGAGCGTCGACAGGCCGCCGACCTCGCCACGCGCACCGACGTACTCTCCCAGCTGCTGCACGTCGGCGACCACGAGGGCGAGGACCCACTGACCGACGCCGAGCTGCGCGACCAGCTCGTCACGCTGTTGCTGGCCGGTCACGAGACCACGGCCACCGCGTTGGCCTGGTCGCTCTACGAGCTCGGCCGTTCACCGCAGCTCCTCGGCAAGGCGCAGGGGGCGGCCGACTCCGGCGACGACGCCTACCTCGAGGCGGTGCTGAAGGAGTCGATGCGGCTGCACCCGGTGATCCCCATCGTGACGCGGCTGCTGATGAAGCCGGCCGTCGTCGGGGGAGTGTCGCTGCCGGCCGGTGCGGCAGTCGCCGCATCGATCGAGCTGTCCCACAGCGAGAACTTCGCGGACCCGCAAGTCTTCCGGCCGGAGCGCTTCATCGAGGGCAAGGTCGAGGCCAACACCTGGATTCCCTTCGGGGGCGGCGTACGACGCTGCATCGGCGCCGGCTTCTCGCTGATGGAGGGCGTGACGGTGTTGCGTGAGGTGCTGACCCGCTACGACCTCAGCGCGCAGGGTGACGACGTGGCCAAGGTTCGCAACATCACCAGCGTCCCGAAGCGCGGCGCCCGGCTCGTGGTGACACGACGTACGCCCTGACGGTCCTGCGTCACTGAGGTCGCCGCGTGGGGCCGAGCGGCGGCGTGGCGGCGTGGCGGCGTACCGGCGTACCGGCGTCAGCCGAAGTACTCGAAGAGGGACACGACGATTCCCTCCGGGCCGCGCACGTAGGCCATGCGCACGACGTTCTCGTGCTCGCCGATGCCGCCCACCAGGCCGTATCCCTTCGCGGCCAGCTCGTCGACCGCGCCGTGGAGGTCGTCGACCTCGAAGCTGACGTTGCGCAGGCCCACCTCCGTGGCCAGGGCGTCGGGTGAGCCCGGCTGGTGGTCGGGCCGGACGAAACGCGCCAGCTCGAGCCGGATGCCGTCGGGGGACTTGAGCATCACCACCTCGGTGCGGGAGTCGGGGACGGCGCACACCGTCTCGAGGAACTCGCCCTCGACGAAGGTGCGGCCCTCGATCTCGAGGCCGAGCCCGACGAAGAACTCGGCCGCCTTGTCGATGTCGGAGACGGTGATGCCAACGTGGTCGAAGCGCTTGATGCGTGCCATGGGATTGATCCTCCAGTACTCGTGGTTGGTCCTTCCACCCCTTGGTCGGAGCCGACCAGAGTTTCTCGACATCCGTCACGAGATTTTCTTCGGAAGCTTTCAGTCGAGGTCTCGCTCGGGAGAAAGTCGTCCGGGCTGACCTGTCGAATACGGTCGGGGCCGTTCGTGGAACTGATGAGAGGCCGACACGGACCGCCAACCGGGCGGTCGCCTCGGGACCCGAAGGAGATGACTCAGATGTTCACGATCGAAGAAGACCGCGGCACCTACCGGGGCCCCGTCCGCCGGCACAACGGCTACTACGCCGGAGACTTCACCCGCAGCCAACGCGCCACGCCCGGTGAGATCGCAAAGCTGGCCAGGCTCCAGGCCCCGACCTTCCCGACCCGGTCCACGCACTGACCGCCGGTCCTGCCGCGGGCAGCCTGAGCGTCAAAAGCGGCCCGCCTGACCGTCAGCGCAGGCCTCCTGAGCGTCAGCGCAGGCGACGGGCGAAGGCGGCGGCCCGCTGCTGCAGCTGCTCCGCACGTCCTTCGGGTGTGATCCGGTGCTCGTCGCTGAAGAACGAGGTGACGTCACGGAGCGGGACCACCCGGACCTCGCGCACCGGCTCGGCGTCCTCGGCAACCTGTCCGCCCTGCCACCGGGCGGCGACCATGCCGGCGGTCAGCCCGCCGGTGTCGAGCCAGTTGTGCACGCCGGGGTCGGTCGCGGCCACCAGGTAGGTGAGCGTCCCGTCGGCGTTCGCCTTGGCCTGGCGGTTGTTCAGACCGCCGGTCGCCTCGACGCTGGGGCGGGTGACACCCCAAGGGTCGGTGACCTCGAAGCCCAGGTAGTCGGCGCCGCACGGGTCGAGGGTGACCAGCAACCCCTCGTGGGCGGCGACGTCGAACCGGCCCACCACCGAGGCCCCGAAGGGCCGCGGCGTCGGCTGCTTGATCGCGTTGAGCGGTCGTACGTCGTGGATCAGCTGGTTGTCGTAGTCCAGCCAGTAGCGGCTCAACCGCTCCACGTTGGCCACGGCCAGCTCGACCAGGTCGGCATCCGTCGGCTCGGGTGCGGCGTCGGGCCCGGCGATCCGCTCGATCTCCAGCCACAACGGGTCCTGGGACTCCCAGTCCGTGAGGGCGTCGCGCACCAGCATCCAGGTCGAGGTCGGTGCGGTCAGGAGGTGCGGTCGGTCGTCGACCGGCGCAGGCCCGACCGTGAGCTCGAAGCGACCATCGGCGTCCGGCACCAGCTGTGACGAGAGCACCACGGAGGCGATCGCGGCGCCCTCACGGGTCACGTTTCCGTCGGCCTCCGGGGCGCCGTAGCAGATGAACGAGAACTGGGCGGCCGGCACCTCCGGCACCCGACCGCGGACGACGTACGTCGACTCGCCGTCGACCGCGCTGCGGCGGTGCACGTTGTCGGGATTGTCGATGCCGTAGCCGGAGTTGGGCATGTCGATCCCGTGCCAGCCGTGGGCCGAGCAGGCCGACCACAGGAAGACCGGCCGGGCCGGGTCCGCGACCAGTGCGTGCTGCACGGCGGCGACCGTGATCGACGCGGCCGCGGCCTCGAGGGAGGCGACGCCGGCGGGGTGCGAACCGTAGTTGCGGTCGGCTCGGTAGAGCGCTGCGACCCGGTCGCGGGCGGCCCGGAGCTCCGGTGTGGCGAGGAGGTCGAGCGCCCGCCGTTCGAGAGCGAGCTGGCTCGCGGTGGACAGGGGACCGGTGCCGGTCATGGTGCTCCTTCTCGGTCGAGCTGTCGGTTCAGATGAGGTTGTCCTCGACGGTGATGCCGAAGACGCCCTTGCCGTAGAGGGCGAGGGTGCGCTCGACGTCGTTGGCCACGTGCACCGAACCCGCGTGGGCATCGCGCCAGGCCCGGCTGATCGCACTGGTCCAGTGCAGCGAGCTGCCGCCGGCGGTCTTGAAGAGGATGTCGATGGCCTCCAGGGCGCGCTCGGTGCCGAGCACCTGGTCGCGCCGGGTGCGCAGTCGCAGCTCCATCGGGATCTCGCCGCCGGCCGCTGCCGCGGCGTACATCTCGGACATGTTGCGGTCCATCTGCAGCACCGCCCCGTCGACCGCCGACGACGCCCGCGCCACCGCGACCTGTGCGAACTGGTCCTCCGCGAAACGACCGCCGCCGAGGCTGAGCCGGAGTCGGTCGGCCATCTCGCCGACGTATGTCTCCAGGCAGCCGGCCACGGCGCCGAGCACCGGCGCGGTGACGGCGGTGGTGAAGATCGCGCCGAACGGCATCCGGTAGAGCGGCCCCTTGTTCACCTTCTGTCCCGGCCCGGTGAGGCGGGCGTGCTCGAAGTTGCGGAGCGTGCGGTGCTCGGGGACGAAGACGTCCTCGACCACCACGTCGTTGCTGCCGGTTCCGCGCAGCCCGACCGTGTTCCACACGTCGAGGATCTCGACGTCGGCGCGCGGCACCAGGGCGGTGATGAAGTCGACGGGGTTGCCGGTCGGGCCGATCACCAGGGCGCCGAGGAGCAACCACTCCGCGTGGTTGCAGCCGGAGGAGAAGCTCCATCGGCCGCTCATCCGGTAGCCGCCCGAGGCCCGCTTCAGCTGCCCCACCGGGGCGTACGACGACGCGAGCAGCACGTCCGGCCCGTCGGACCAGACCTCATCCTGGGCGGCCTTGGCGAAGAGCGCCACCTGCCACGGGTGCACGCCCATCACGGAGCTGACCCAGCCGGTGGAACCACAGGCGCCGGAGATCATCCGGACCGCCTCGTAGAACCTCAGCGGCTCGAGCTCGAGGCCGCCGTACTTCTTGGGCTGGAGCATCCGGAACAGGCCGGTATCGGTGAGCTCCGCGATGGTCTCCTTCGACACCACGCGGGCCTCGTCGGTCGACACGGCACGCTCGGCGATCGCCGGGAGGAGGGCTCGCACGTTGTCCAGGACGTCTTGGCTCATGCGGCCAGAATGCGGCCACTCGGGGACGCGATCGGCGACTTCTTCCGTTGAGTGGGACTTCGGTCCGCGCGCGCTCGGGGGCGGGTCGAGACTCGAGCGAAAGATCGGTGAGTGGCACACCCCCCCCAGGCACGGACGGAGACAGACGGACATGACTGCAGTCGAGGACGAGGTTCGCCGGATTGAAGCAGACGCTGCACCCACCCGGTTCGCCCGGGGGTGGCACTGCCTCGGCCTGGCCAAGGACTTCCAGGACGGCGAGCCGCACCAGGTGCTGGCCTTCGGACAGAAGCTGGTCGTGTTCGCCGGCGAGGACGGCACGGTGAACGTGCTCGACGGCTACTGCCGCCACATGGGCGGCGACCTGTCGCAGGGCACGGTCAAGGGCAACGAGATCGCCTGCCCGTTCCACGACTGGCGCTGGGGCGGGGACGGCCGCTGCAAGGCGATCCCGTACGCCCGTCGCGTCCCGTTGCGGGCCCGTACGGCGTCCTGGCCGACGCTGGTCCAGGACGGCATGCTCTTCGTCTGGAACGACCCGCAGGGCAACCCGCCGCCGGCCGACGTCACCATCCCGCGGATCGCCGGCGCCACCGACGACAACTGGACCGACTGGACCTGGTACACCACGGTCATCGAGGGTGCGAACTGCCGCGAGATCGTCGACAACATCGTCGACATGGCGCACTTCTTCTACATCCACTACTCGTTCCCCACCTACTTCAAGAACGTCTTCGAGGGCCCGGTGGCGACCCAGTTCATGGAGGGGGAGGGACGTGAGGACGTCGCGCGTCCCCAGTCCGAGGGCAGTGGTGCTCCGAAGGCCACCGGCAACAGCTCCGTGGCGGCGTACCACGGTCCGTCCTTCATGATCGACGACCTCGTCTACCACTACGAGGACGCGGACCTGAAGAGCGTCCTGATCAACTGCCACTACCCGATCGACGCCAACTCCTTCGTGCTGCAGTACGGCGTCATCGTCGAGAAGCGGGTCGGCATGGCCGACGAGGAGGCCGACGCGATGGCCCAGAAGATGGGCGACTTCATCAAGATCGGCTTCGAGCAGGACGTCACGATCTGGAAGAACAAGGCACGCGTCGACAACCCCCTCCTGTGCGAGGAGGACGGACCCGTCTACCAGCTGCGCCGTTGGTACGAGCAGTTCTACGTCGACGTCGAGGAGGTCACTCCCGAGATGACCGAGCGCTTCGAGTTCGAGATCGACACCACGCGGCCGAACGAGGCCTGGAAGGCCGAGGTCGCCGCGAACATCAAGGCGCGGGACGCGTCCGCCGTGCAGGAGCAGACGGTCTGATGGCCGTCCGCCCCGACAACCGGCTGGCCGACGGGCCGATGCAGCCCGTCGGCTGCGAGGCCTGTGGGGCACGGGTCCTCGCGCGCAAGAGCAGCTGGGAGCAGACCTCGATCCAGTGGTCCGACGAGGCAGCCCAGACCTGTGTCGAACGGCGGGCAGCGTCGCCCCGACCCGGCCCGAACGGTGCCGCCTTCGCCGGCTGCGCCAGCCTGCGGGACTCGGTCATCAAGGCAGTCCACCGCGGCGACGTGGACGTGCAGGTCGACGAACCACTCAAGACGAATCCCGAAGGCGAGCACGCACACGCATGACGACCAACCCGATCAACGAAGACTCGATCAACGCAAAGCAGCTGAACGCGGAGAACTACGGCCCCTGGGCGGTCATCGCGGGCGGCTCGGAAGGCGTGGGTGCCTCCTTCGCCCACCAGCTCGCCGACGCCGGCCTCAACCTCGTCCTGCTGGCCCGCAAGACCGGGCCGCTCGAGGAGACCGCCGCGGCCGTCCGGGCCAAGGGTGTCGAGGTGCGCACCCTGTCGGTCGACCTGACCGAGGTCGACGCGCCCAAGAGGGTCGCCGAGGTGACCGAGGATCTCGAGGTCGGCCTGCTGGTGTTCAACGCCGGCGCCAACACCTACGGCCACGAGTTCGTCAGCGGTGACCTGGAGAAGTTCAGCCGGGTGATCGACCTCAACATCACCGCCCAGCTGGCACTCGTGCAGCTGTTCGGCGCACCGATGAAGGAGCGTCGCCGCGGCGGCATCCTGCTGGTCGGTTCGTTGGCCGGGCTCCTGGGCTCGGCGCAGATCAGCATCTATGCCGCGGCCAAGTCCTTCGGCCGGATCTTCGCCGAGGGGCTGTGGCTCGAGATGCGCGACTACGACGTCGACGTGGTCGAGTTCGTGCTCGGGGTCACCCGTACGCCGGCAATGGCCCGGGCCGGGCTCAACTTCGACATCCCCGGCATGCACGTCTCCGAGCCGGACGACGTCGCCCGGCAGGCACTCGCCGCACTCACCCACGGACCGATCCAGGTCGCCGAGGGCAACGAGAAGGCCGTGGAGATCCGCAGCGGCAGTGATCGCCGCAAGCTGGTGCTCGGGGCGCACGAGGCGTCCAAGCGGATGCTGCCGCCCTCGTCGGAGTGACCTGGCGCCCAGCCACTGCCAGCAGGCCTGCCGAGCCCAGGGTCTGCCGAGCGCCGGTCGGGCGAGCCCAGGTCTGCCGAGCGCCGGGCGGGCGCGTTGTCGCCCGGCGCCGATCCCGCTCACCGGTAGAGTTCCGCGCGCACGGTGAGAGCCTCGCGAGACGATGGCTCCGACATCGACGAGGGGAATGACGTGCCGAGAATCGGCGAGGTGAGGCCGCCAGCGCAGCCGAACTCACCACAACAGCAGGAGCGCGTGGAGCGCATCCTCCGCTCCGCCGCCCGCCAGGGAGCCGCCAACGGGCTCGAGCGCGTGCAGATGCTCGAGGTGGCCAAGGAGTCCGGCGTCGCGATCGCGACGCTCTACCGCTACTTCCCCTCGAAGATGCACCTGTTCACCGCGGTCATGCAGAGCCAGATCCAGCGCATGGAGGGCGCGGTGGCCGACGTGGACCCGGACGCCGACCCGGTGGTGACCGTCACCGAGCTTTTGATCCTGGCGACCCGACAGATGCTCAAGACCCCCCTGCTGACGCACGCGATGATGGTCTCCAACAACGCGGCGTTGCACGCGACGCACGCCGACGCCAACGTCACCCATGCGTCGTTCTCTGCCTTGTTGCTGGGTGCTGCGGGTCTCGCCGAGCCGAGCGCTCGCGACGAGCAGCTCGCCCGACTGATCGAGCAGGCGTGGTACGGCGTGATCACCGCCGCGCTCAACCAGCGGAACCCGATCGAGCAGGTCGAGGACGACATCCAGGTCTCCTGCGCGCTGCTGTTGGCCGAGTGGTCACACTCCTGATCCGCGACCGCGTCTGATCTGCGACCGCGTCCCCGGCCCCTCGGCGTACCACTGAACGGGAGCGGGCGGCCGCACCCGGCCCGCCCACCCCTACGGTCGCGAGCATGAACAGGTTCAGCGGGGTCAATGCACTGGTCACCGGCGCCGGGTCGGGCATCGGTCGGGCGACCGTCCTTCGTCTCGTGTCAGAGGGCGCAGCGGTGTTCGCGGTCGACCGGGACGAGACCGGCCTGGCCGAGACCGCCGAGTGCGCCGTCGGCAACCCGGGACGCATCGAGACGGGTGTCGTCGACGTCACCGACGAGGAGCAGGTGATCGCGACAGTGGCGACCGCCGCCGAACGACTCGGCGGCATCGAGGTGCTGATCAACGTCGCGGGCATCCAGCGCACCACGCCGATCGAGACGCTGAGCGTGAAGGACATGCGCGAGCTGTTCGAGGTGAACACCATCGGCACCGCGCTGTTCTGCCGTGAGGCCCTGCGCCACCTGCCCGACGGAGTCGGTGTGATCGTCAACGTGGCCTCGACCGCGGCCGATCACGGCAACCCGTACATGAGCGCCTATGCCGCGTCGAAGGGGGCGGTCCTCGCGCTGAGCAAGACGCTGGCCGCCGAGCTGGTCGGACGCGGCATCCGCGTCGTACCCGTCTCGCCCGGCAACACCGCCACGCCGCTGACCGCCGCAGTGAGCCCCGGCGACCTCGACTTCAGCTACTTCGGCCGGGTGCGTTCCCTGCTGGGCACCGCCCAGCCCGAGCAGATCGCCGCCGCGATCGCGTTCGCCGCCTCGCCCGATGCGTCGTACTTCACGGGTGCTGAGCTGCGGGTCGACGGCGGATCGCACACCTGAGCCTCCGACCGAGGNCCGGGCGGCACTCGGTGGTGCGGCCCACCTGGGCCAACTCGCCCGCCTACTCGGTCCGATCGGACCGAGTGCCACTGCCTACTCGGTCCGATCGGACCGAGTGTGAGGGNCTACTCGGTCCGATCGGGCCGCAGCCCCTAGTGCTCGTCCCGCTTCCCCGGAGGAGGCGGGGCCACCCGGAGCTGACGACGACCCGAACCCACGGAGGTCGCCGCCGCTCGCAGGCCGGCCGATCAGTTGGCGATGTTCTCCACGCCGGTCGTGTCGAGCTCGGCAACCGAGTACGCCGCGTAGGTCTGGTACGGCGAGCGCCCCTCGAAGTGCGAGCCGAGCTGCACGGCCAGCTCCTCGGCCGAGAAGACCCCGGAGGATGCGGTGAACTTCTTCTCGACCTTGGGCGAGTCCATCAGCGCGACCATGTCGCCGTACACCACGAAGACCTGGCCGTTGATCTCCGCGGACGCGGGGGAGGCCAGGTAGGAGACCAGCGTCGCGACGCGCTCGGGCGCGAGGATGTCGAGAGTGCGCTCGCTGTCGGGGTCACCGGCGAAGACGTGCGCCGTCATGTCGGTGCGGGCGCGCGGGGCGATCGCGTTCGCGGTCACGCCGTACCGGGAGAGGCCTTGGCTGGCGGAGAGGGTCAGCGCCACGATCCCCGCCTTGGCAGCGGAGTAGTTCGGCTGCCCGGCCGAACCGAACAGGAACGCCTCGGAGGTGGTGTTGACCAGGCGCCCGTAGATCGGACCACCAGCGGCCTTCGAGGCGGCGCGCCAGTGCACGGCGGCTGCGCGGGAGAGCGAGGCGTGGCCCTTCAGGTGCACCCGGATCACGTCGTCCCACGCGTCCTCGGTCAGGTTGAAGATCATCGAGTCGCGCAGCACACCGGCGTTGTTGACCACGATGTCGAGGGAGCCGAACGTGTCGACCGCCGCCTCGACGAGCCGGTCGCCGAGCGCCCAGTCGCCCACGTCGCCGCGGACGGCGAGTGCCTCGCCACCGGCCTCCTTGATCTCCGCGACGACGGCGTCGCCGGCCTCGCTGTAGTCGTTGACCACGACGCGGGCACCGGCCGCGGCCAGCGACAGCGCCTCGGCGCGGCCGAGTCCGCCGCCGGCTCCGGTGACGATCGCGGTGCGTCCGGCCAGGCTGGTCTCGCTCATGTTGCTCCTTCGACTCGGTGCGGATCCGACGCGTCTCGTGCCGCGTCGACGCCGGCCCGGGCACGGGTGGCTCGGGACAGCGGGGTGCGGCGAAAGTACGTCGTACGTCGGCAGCGCTGCCCGGACGAGTCCCGGTCAGTGGAGCCGACGGGGCCGCGACACGGATCACGCCCGGTGAGTGGGACGCCGGACGCCGCCAGACCCCGCGAACGGGCGACCCTGCTGGGACAGTCCGACACAGGAGGAACAGTCATGCCCGAAGCAGTGATCGTCGAGGCCGTCCGCACACCGGTGGGCCGTCGCAACGGATGGCTCTCCGGCCTGCACCCGACCGAGATCCTGGGTGCCGCCCAGCGGGGCGTGATCGAGCGCGCGGGCATCGACCCGGCGTCCGTGGAGCAGGTCGTCGGCGGTTGCGTGACCCAGGCCGGCGCCCAGGCCAACAACGTGACCCGCAACTCCTGGCTGGTGGCGGGTCTGCCCCACACCACTGCCTGCACGAGCATCGACTGCGCCTGCGGCTCGTCGCAGCAGGCCGTGCACATGATCTCCGGACTGATCGCGTCGGGCCAGATCGACGCCGGCATCGGCTGTGGAGTCGAGGCGATGAGCCGGGTCTTCCTCGGCGCCGCCCTGGCTCCCGGCACCGGGATGCCGATCCCCGACGGGTTCGAGATCGACCTGCCCGACCAGTTCACCGCGGCCGAGCGGATCGCCCGGCACTACGGCATCACCCGCGCAGCCGCTGACGAGCTCGGCTTCATCTCCCAACAGCGTGCTGCCGTCGCCTGGGCAGAGGGTCGCTTCGACGACGTGCTGCTGCCGCTGACCGCGCCGGTGATGGAGAAGCAGGAGGACGGCACCCTGCGCGCCACGGGCCAGACCATGGAGGTGACCCGCGACCAGGGCCTGCGCGAGACCACGCTCGAGAAGCTGGCCACGCTCTCGCCGGTCGTCCCCGACGGCATCCACACGGCCGGCAACTCCTCACAGATCAGCGACGGCGCGGCCGCCGTACTGCTGATGAGCCGGGAGCGCGCCGAGGCCGAGGGCCTGCGCCCGCGCGCCCGCATCGTCGCCTCCGGCATGATCGGGTCGGACCCGCACTTCCACCTCGACGGGCCGATCGCCGCAACCCACCACGTGCTCGGCAAGGCCGGCATGAAGCTCGGCGACATCGACCTGGTCGAGATCAACGAGGCGTTCGCCTCCGTCGTGCTCTCGTGGGCCAAGGAGCACAAGGCCGACATGGACAAGGTCAACGTCAACGGCGGCGCCATCGCGCTCGGCCACGCCGTCGGCTCCACCGGCGCCCGCCTGCTCACCCAGGCCCTGGCCGAGCTCGAGCGCTCCGACAAGTCCACCGCGCTGGTCACGATGTGCGCCGGCGGAGCGCACGCGACCGCCACGATCATCGAGCGGATCTGACTGTGGGCAGCATCGGACTCGACGAAGACCTGACGGCGCTGGCCGAGTCGGTGCGGGGGCTGCTGAGCCGCCACGTCACCGAGGATGCCGTGCGCGCCGCCGTCGAGCAGAAGGACGAACAGCTCCCCGGGTGGTGGCCGCAGGCGGCGGCACAGGGCCTGTTCGGGCTGCACCTTCCCGAGGAGGTGGGCGGCGCCGGGTTCGGCCTCCCCGAGGTGGCCGTGGTCGCCGAGGAGCTCGGCCGGGTGCTGGCACCCGGCCCCTTCCTGCCGACCGTGCTGGCCTCCGCCGTGCTCCACGCCGGCGGTCACGAGCAGCACCTGCCCGGGCTTGCCGACGGTACGACGACAGGTGCGGTCGACCTCTCGCGCGACGGCCTGGTCGGAACGCAGACCCCTGACGGCTTGCGGGTTTCCGGGACCAGTGGCGTGGTCATGGGCGGGCAGCTGGCCGACGTGTTCGTGCTTCCGGTGCAGGTTTCGGGCGCGACCCGTTGGATCGTCGTGCCGAGGTCTTCGGGACAGGTCACCTCGCAGCCCAGCCACGACCTGCTGCGCCGCTTCGCCACCGTCACCGTCGACGACCTCCACGTGTCGAGGGCCGACGTGCTCGACCTCGACCCGCAGCGGCCCCTCGACCTGGCCGCCGTACTCCTCGCCGCGGAGTCGGCCGGCATCGCCGACTGGGCGACCGCGACGGCCGCGGAGTACGCCACCACCCGTGAGCAGTTCGGCCAGCCGATCGCGAAGTTCCAGGCGGTCAAGCACCGGGTCGCCCGGATGCTGGTGCGCACCGAGCAGGGCCGGGCCTGTGCCTGGGACGCGGCGCGCGCACAGGCGGGTGCCTCGTCCGACGAGGCCTCGCTGGCCGCCGCGATCGCCGGTGCCACGACCGTCCCCGGCGCCTCCGTCGTCGTGAAGGACCTGATCAACACCCTCGGTGGCATCGGCTACACGTGGGAGCACCTGGCCGGCTTCGCCCTGCGCCGGACCGGCTCGACCTCGATCCTGCTCGGCTCGAAGGCCGTCTGGGAGCAACGCGTGGCCCGCCTCGCGCTGGCCGGCGTACGACGCCCGCTCGGCCTCGACCTCCCGCCGGAGGCGGAGGCGATCCGCGCAACGATCGGCGCCGAGCTCGACACCGTCACCGACGAGAATCCTCAAGCCAGGTTGGCAGAACTCGGCTACACCGCACCGCACTTCCCGGCCCCGTGGGGCAAGGACGCCGACCCGGTCACCCAGGTGGTGATCGCCGAGGAGCTCACCGAGCGGGGCCTCGAGCCGCACGACATGATCATCGGCAACTGGGCCGTCCCGACGCTGCTCGCGCACGGCGACTCGGCGATCCAGGACCGTCTCGTGCCGCCGTCCCTGCGGGGCGACATCGAGTGGTGCCAGATGTTCTCCGAGCCCGGTGCCGGGTCGGACCTGGCCGCGCTCAGCACGCGCGCGGAGCAGGTCGAGGGCGGTTGGCGGATCAACGGCCAGAAGGTCTGGACCTCGGGAGCACGCAGCTCCGACTTCGCGATCCTGCTGGCCCGCACCGACATGGACGTGCCCAAGCACAAGGGCCTGTCCTACTTCGTGCTCGACATGACCACGCCCGGCATCGACATCCGACCGCTGCGTGAGCTGACTGGGGGATCGCACTTCAACGAGGTGTTCCTCGACGACGTGTTCATCCCCGACGAGATGCTCGTCGGTCGGCCGGGTGACGGCTGGAAGCTGGCGATCACCACGCTGGCCAACGAACGGGTCCACATGACCTCGAACTCGGCCACCGGCACCGCCGAGCTGCTCTTCGAGCACGTCGACCGCGAGGACCCGCTGCAGGTCGCGGCCCTCGGGCGCCTGATCGCCGACGCGCAGTCGGGCGGGCTGCTCGGCCTGCGCCAGACGATCCGGTCGGTGTCGGGGCTCCAGCCCGGCGCCGAGTCGAGCCTGGCCAAGCTGGTCACGGCGGAGAACATCCAGGACACCTGGCAGACGCTGATGGAGTTCCAGGGCGGGGCCTCGCTCGTCGTCGACCCGGAGGAGCGGACCGCCACCTGGTGGTTCCTCAGCAGCCGGGCGCTGACCATCGCCGGCGGCACGACCGACGTACAGCTCAACATCATCGGTGAGCGGATTCTCCGCCTTCCCCGCTGACCTCCTCCGGAAGGAAGACGACATGACCGAAGAGACTGCCCAGCGACCCCTGGTGGTGAAGGGCGAGACCCGGCGACTCGAGGTGCTGACCGCGGCGCCCAACAACGACGGCGTCGACAAGGCGGTCGTCGCCGCACGACGTGTCATCGAGACGCTGCTGCACGCCGGCGACCGGACCTCGGCCGAGATGGGCGCGATCGCGTCCCAGCTCAACGCCGTCGCCGACCACCTGGACGAGCACGTCGGTCCGATCGACGAACGCCTGGTCGACATGTGGGCCGGTGAGGGCGTCAGTCGCCACGACCCGATCACCGGACCGGAGAACGCGATCGCCCCGCCCCTGGCCCTGGCGGGTCGCGACGACGGCTCGATCGGGGGAGTGGTCACCTTGGGTCTGCCCTACCAGGGGCCGCCGGGCCACGTGCACGGTGGAGTCTCCTCGATGCTGCTCGACCACGTGCTCGGCGTCGCCAACGCGTGGGCCGGCGACTCGGGGATGACGAAGGTGCTGACCCTGACCTACCACCGGCCGACACCGCTGTTCCGCGAGCTCGCCATCACCGGCCGTCAGACGAAGGTCGAGGGACGCAAGATCTGGACCACCGGCGAGATCACCGTCGACGGAGAGCTGTGCGTCTCGGCCGAGGCGCTCTTCATCAACGCCCAGGTCGCCCGCCCCCACTGACACAGATACTCCCTGACGTTCCGGTCCCTCTGCCAAGGGCCGAAACGTCAGGGAGTATCTGTTCTTGAGGGCCGGAACGTCAGGGAGTATCTCAGTTTTCGGCGAGGACGGCGGAGCGCTTGACCTTGCCGGTCGCGTTGCGGGCCAGGGGCACCGACGTCAGCCGCCAGTGCGCGGGCACCTTGTAGTAGGCCAGCTCCCGCTTCAGGAACGCGGTCAGGTCGTCGACCGACGGCTCCTTCTCACCGTGCACGACGACCACGGCCACCTCCTGGCCGAGGTCCTCGTGGGCCACGCCGTACACCAGGCACTCGACGACGTCGGGGTGCTCGGTCAGCACGTTCTCGACCTCCACCGGGTAGACGTTCTCCCCGCCGCGGATGATCAGGTCCGAGCGCCGCGAGCTGAGCCGCAGCCGGCCCTGCTCGTCGATCTCGCCGAGGTCTCCGGTGTGCAGCCAACGGTCCTCGCGAATGGTGTCGGAGGTGGCCTCGTCGTTGCGCCAGTAGCCGACCATGTTGTAGCAGCTGCGCACGCACACCTCGCCCTCCACGCCGGGTCCGAGCGCGTTGCCCAACGGGTCGCGGATCTCGAGCTGGACGCCGTACGTCGCCCGGCCGACGGTGCCCGGCACCTCGGCCTGGTCGGCCGGTGTGGCCGCGGAGACGCCGGTGCAGGTCTCCGTCAGTCCGTAGCTGTCGACCAGCGCGGTGGCGAAGGGCAGGTTCTCGCGGAGCCGCTGCTTCAACGCCAGCGACGACGGTGCCGAGGCCAGCGAGAACGAGGTCAGCGAGCTCAGGTCGAACTTGTCGGCGATGTCGGCGTCCAGCATCCGCGAGGCCATCGTCGGCACGGCGCCCCAGTTGGTGACCCGCTCCTTCTCGATCAACGCGTAGATGCGCTCGACGTCGAAGGCGCCGAGGTGCAGCACGACCTTGGAGCCGGTGGCCAGCCGCGGGAGCGCCAGGTTGTGCAGGCTGGCGATGTGGAACAGCGGGGAGACCAGCAGGTAGGCGCGGTCCCGCGGGTCGGTGGGGTCGCCGAAAGCGGCGAGCAGAGCGTCGTTCATCCGGTGGTACTCCACGACCGCGAGCAGGTTGCGGTGCGAGTGGGTGGCGCCCTTGGGGTGGCCGGAGGTGCCGGAGGTGAAGATCAGCACCGCCGGGTCGTCCTCGGCGACGTCGGCCGAGGGGAGTGGTGCGTCGGGGTGGGCGGCGCGCAACGTGGGGACGTCGTCCTCGACGGTCAGCACCGGCAGCCCGTGCTGCTTGAGCGCGTCGACGCGCTTGGCGTCGGCGATGGCCAGCACCGGCTCGGTCAGGCCGAGGCCGTGCTCCACCTCGCGGTCGGACCACCAGGCGTTGAACGCGACCGCCACCGCGCCCAGGGACACGACCGCCCAGAAGCTCTCGATCCACTCGATCGTGTTGGCGGCGGAGATGACGACCCGGTCGCCCTTCTTCACGCCGTACTCGTCGGTGAGGGCCTTGGCCAGGGAGGAGACCCGGGACGCGTGCTCGGCGAAGGTGACCCGATCATCGGCGGTGGCGACGTAGGTGCGGTCGCCGTACTGCACCGAGTCGGCGAGGACCTCGTGGAGGGCGCGTGCCCGGTTGCGGTAGACCGGCATACGGGTGCCCAGGACGTCGTCCTCGACCATCTCGAAGGGCCCACCGGGGCCGACGAGTCGGGCGTAGGCGGCCATCGGGTCGTGAGTGGTCGTCATCGGGCTGGAGCTCCTCATGTGTCTGTACGTCGGACGGCGTACTCCGCCGGTCCGTCCAGTCTGCGGAGCCGTGACCGCCGCCACGCGGGTGCCTCCCGGTGACCGGGACGGGTCCCCACCCGGACGTGTTCCGCGGCGAAGCATGTTGCCATGAAGAGTCTTGCAGGACATGTCGCGCTGGTCACCGGATCCGGACAGGGAGTGGGTCGCGGCATCGCCGTCGCACTCGCCGAACGAGGCGCCGACGTCGCCGTCGTGGGCCGCACCCTGGCCAAGCTGGAGGACTCCTGCGCGGAGCTGGCCGGCCTCGGCGTCACCGCGCGGCCCTACGAGTTCGACGTCACCGACCACGACGGCATCCCTGGCCTGGTCGACCGCGTGGTCGGCGACCTGGGCCGCCTGGACGTCCTGGTCAACAACGCCTACGTCGGCGCCTACGGGCCCCTGCTCGGGATGAGCCGTGACGACTTCGAACGAGGATTCCGGAGCGGTCCGTTCGCGGCCTTCGAGTTCATGAAGGCCGCGCACCCCCACCTCGTGGCCCAGGGCGGCGGCTCGATCGTCAACCTGGTCACCTCGGCGATGGTGCGCTGGGACCCCACGACGTACGGCGCCTATGCGGCCGCGAAGACGGCGCTGCGATCGCTGACCCGCACCGTGGCGGTCGAGTGGGGGCCCGACAACATCCGGGTCAACTCGATCGCCCCGCACGCACTGTCGCCGGGCCTGGCCGGGTGGGCCGAACGCAACCCGGAGGAGGCCGAGGCGTTCGTCGCCTCGATCCCGCTGCGGAGGATCGGCGATCCCGTGGCCGACATCGGGCGGGCGGTGGCAGCCCTGGTCAGCCCCGAGCTGCAGTACCTCTCCGGGGCCACCATCCCGCTCGACGGTGCCCAGGCGTTCTTCGGCTGACGGTTCCGGTCAGTGGGAGAGCGGAACGCCGGCCCGACGGCGCCGTCCTAGCGTGCGGAGCATGACGACCTCCACCCCCGTGCCCGACGTGCTGTCGCCGGCCACCCTCGGCCCGCTGACCCTGCGCAACCGGGTGATCAAGGCGGCCACCTACGAAGGCCTCAGCCACAAGTCTCTGGTCACCCAGGACCTCGTCGACTTCCACGTCGGCTACGCCAAGGGCGGGGTCGGGATGACCACGGTGGCCTACTGCGCCGTGGCCAAGGAGGGGCGGACCGACCGTCACCAGATCTACTGGACCGACGAGTCGTTGCCCGGACTGCGGGCACTGACCGACGCCGTGCACGCCGAAGGAGCCGCCGTCTCGGCCCAGATCGGCCACGGCGGTCCGGTGGCCAGCCCCAAGGGCAACGGCCTGCCTGCGCTGTCCCCGAGCCGGCACTTCCACAAGACCTCGTTGAGCTTCGCCCAGGAGATCGGCGTCCACGACATCCAGCGTGTGGTGCGCCAGCACGCCGAGGCGGCCCGCCGGGCCGTGCGGGTCGGGTTCGACGCGGTCGAGGTGCACCTCGGCCACAACTACCTGGCCTCCTCGTTCCTCAGCCCGAAGGTCAACCACCGCACCGACTCCTACGGTGGCTCCCTGGAGAACCGGGCCCGGTTCGCCCGCGAGATCATGCGCGCCGTCCGTGACGAGGTGGGCAGCGAGATCGCGATCCTCGCCAAGATGAACATGGACGACGGCGTGCCCGGCGGCTTCTGGCTCGACGAGGCGATCCCGGTCGCCCAGTGGCTCGAGCAGGACGGCACCGTCGACGCGCTGGAGATGACCGCGGGCAGCTCCCTGCTCAACCCCATGTACCTCTTCAAGGGCGACGCCCCGCTCGAGGACTTCGCAGCGGTCATGCCCCAGCCGATCAAGCTCGGCGTGAAGCTGGTCGGCAAGCGGCTGCTGCACAGCTACCCCTACACCGACGGCTACCTCCTCGAGGACGCCATGCAGATCCGCGACGCGGTCAAGCTGCCGATGATCCTTCTTGGCGGGGTCACCGACAAGGCGATGATGGACAAGGCGATGGCCTCCGGCTTCGAGTACGTCGCGATGGCGCGTGCCCTGCTGCGTGAGCCCGACCTGATCAACCGCATCGCCGCCGACCGGGACACTGCCTCCCTGTGCATCCACTGCAACAAGTGCATGCCCACCAACTTCACCGGAACCCGGTGCGTCCTGGTCGACCGGAGCACCACCCGCTCCGCGAGCTGGGGCAAGCCGGAGGGCTACGTCGGGGCGGTCCGATGAACGCCATCACTGCCAAGAAGGCGCCCGTCGGCCGGCCGCAGGTCCCTGCGGAGGAACGGCTCGAGACGATCGCGGACCTGCTGCTGGCCCGCCTGGGCGACGAGCACCCCGGCCTGCTGGACGGCGACTCCTCCTGGACCTGGGACGAGGTGGTCCGTGAGAGCGCGGCCCGCGCCGCCTGGGCCGAGGAGCTGCGCGACCCGGAGCGCCCGTTCCACATCGGCATCCTGCTGGACAACCAGCCCGAGTTCATCTTCTGGCTGGGTGCGGCTGCCCTGGCCGGCGCCACCGTCGTCGGCATCAACAGCACCCGAAGCGGTGACTACCTCGAGCAGGAGGTACGGCACACCGAGCTCCAGCTCGTGGTCACCGACGCATCCGGCGACACCCTCCTCGACGGTCTCGACATCGGCGTCCCGAAGGACAGGTTCCTGCGCACAGACGAGCCGTCGTACGCCGAACAGGTGGCGGCCCACACCTGTGAACCCACCCGCCGGCCGGAGATCGACGCGAAGACCCAGATGCTCCTGCTGTTCACCAGCGGCACCACCGGTGCCTCGAAGGCAGCGCGGGTCAGCCAGGGACGCCTCGTCGGCCTCGGCTACCAGAACACCGCGAAGTACGACGTGCGCCGCCACGACATCTCCTACTGCTCGATGCCGCTCTTCCACGGCAACGCGGTGATGGGGTTGTGGGTGCCCACCCTGACCGCGGGCGGAACCGTGGCGCTGGGCCGCAAGTTCTCCGCGTCCCGCTTCGTCGACGAGGTGCGTGCCTACGGGGCGACGTACTTCACCTACGTCGGCAAGGCGATCGGCTACGTGCTCGGCACCCCCGAACGCCCCGACGACCACACGATCGCGCTCACCCACGGATTCGGCACCGAGGCGTCCCCGGAGGACCGGGCCCGGTTCCTGGAGCGCTTCGGCGCCACCCTGCTCGAGTCCTACGGGTCCAGTGAGGGTGCCGGCATGGTCGCCCTCGACCCCGCCGCACCGACCAGCGCCCTGGGCCGTCCGGCCCACGACGGTGTCAAGGTCGTCGACCCGGAGTCGCGCGAGGAGTGCGCGGTCGCCGAGCTCGACGAGCACGGCCGGGTGCTCAACGCCGAGCTGGCCGTGGGCGAGCTGGTCAACACCACCGGCGCCGCGGCGTTCGAGGGCTACTGGAAGAACCCGGAGGCGGACGCCGAACGGGTGCGCCACGGGTGGTACTGGACCGGGGACCTCGGCTTCCTCGACGACCAGGGCTTCCTCTACTTCGCGGGGCGCTCGGGCGACTGGATCCGGGTGGACTCGGAGAACATCTCCGCGCTGCTCACCGAGCGGGCGCTGCGTCGCCACGACGACATCCTCACCGCTGCCGCCTTCGCGGTCCCGGACCCGCGGGCGGGGGACCAGGTGATGGCCGCCGTGGAGATCCCCGAGGGACGCACCTTCGAGGACCTCGACCTGGGGGCCTTCCTGGCCCGGCAGCAGGACCTCGGCACCAAGGGCGCCCCGCGCTTCGTCCGGGTCTCGCACGCCCTGCCCAGCACCGGCTCCAACAAGCTGCGCAAGAAGGAGATCCAGCTCGACGGGTGGCGCACCGGCGACCCCGTCTTCTGGTGGGTGGGTCGCGGCGAGCCGGCGTACGAGCCGATGACCGAGGCCGACAAGGCCACCCTGGTCGCAGAGTTCGACGCCAACGGGCGCCGCCGCTTCCTGCCCTGAATCCGAACCCGTCACCACCGGTTCCGGTCAGCGGGATCGCGGCCGGTGTGGTCGCAGTCACCAGACCTAGTCTTCCCACAATGTCCTCGCCCGGTCACCGACCGTGCCCCATCCGACGAAAGGACCACCGCTGATGAGCCTGGTTGTCCGACGCCCCCGGAGCGGAGACGGTCGCTGATGCGCCGGATCGCGCTCCGTGCCGGCGAGCTGCTGGCAGTCCTCTTCGTGGTCAGCTTCGGCGTGTTCGCGATGGTGACCCTGATGCCCGGCGACCCCGCGGTCGCCATCCTCGGGGAGGGCCACCCCAAACAGGACTACGTGGACCTGCGCCAGGAGCTGGGTCTGGACGACCCGCTGCTGACGCGCTACTGGCACTGGCTCTCCTCGGCCGTCACCGGCGACCTCGGTCGCTCCCTGGTGCCGCCGCAGGGGGACGTGACCGATCGCATCCTCGGTGCCCTCCCGGTCAGCTTCCAGCTGGCCACCATGGGCCTGCTGATCGCCCTCGTGCTGGCCGTCCCGCTGGCGATGTGGTCCGCCGCCCACGCCGGTGGCCTCGTCGACCGGATCATCAGCGCGTCGATGTTCGCGATCCTGTCGATCCCGTCCTTCCTGGCCGGCCTGCTGCTGATCATGGTCTTCGCCAACGGCCTCGGCTGGTTCCCGCGGGCGCAGTGGGTGCGGATCAGTGAGGACCTTCCGGCCAACCTGCACCATGCCCTGCTGCCCGCGCTGGTCATCGCGATGATGGAGCTGGCGCTGTTCACCCGCATCCTGCGCAACGACCTGATCGTCACCCTCAACGAGGACTACATCCTCGCCGCCCGTGCCAAGGGCATGCCGCCGTGGCGGATCATGGTCACCGACGCGTTGCGCCCGTCGTCGTTCTCGCTGGTGACCCTGATGGGCATCAGCCTGGGGCGCCTGATCGGGAGCACCGTGATCGTGGAGTACCTCTTCGCACTGCCGGGCATGGGATCGATGATCGTCACCGCCGCCAACCAGGGCGACTTCCCCCTGGTCCAGGGCGCGGTCCTGATCATCGCCCTCGTCTACGTCGTGGTGAACGCCAGCATCGACGTCTCGTATGGCTATCTCGACCCGAGGACCCGCCGTGTTCATGCGTAGTGACAAGTCCCGTGCCCGCGCGGAGAACCGCACCCGCACCCTCCTGGTCGGAGCGGCGCTCCTGGTGGCCGGTGGTGCCGTGGCCGGCTTCGGCTGGACCACACCGACCCTCGTCCTGGCCGGCAAGGCCGTGCTGGTCCTGGCCGGGCTGGGGCTCATCTTCCACGGGATCGCCCGCCTGGTCGTGGGCTTCCGCGGCAAGCCGGTCGACCTGCTGTTCGTCCTGGCCGTGGTCTGGCTGATCGGCATCTGCGTGGCCGCGGTGCTCGCACCCCTGCTGCCCCTGGGCGAGCACAACGACGTCGCGAAGACCCTCGTAGAGCCGACCAACATGGCGCCGAGCCTGCTCACCGACCACCCGTTGGGCACCAACAACCAGGGCCTGGACCTGCTCTCCCGCTCGCTCCACGGGGCCCGTACGTCGTTGGCGATCTCGCTGCTGGCGGTGACCATCGGCACCGTCGTCGGCGGCGCCATCGGTGTGATGGCCGGCTACTTCCGCAAGGGCGTCGACAGCGTGGTCGGCATCTTCACCAACGCGCTGCTCGCGGTGCCGCCACTGATCCTGCTCATCACGCTGAGCACCTTCCTCGACCCGAGCCTGCGCAACATGGCCCTGGCCCTGTCGTTGCTGACCATCCCGAGCATGGTGCGCCTGGCCCGCGCCAACACGATCGCCTTCGCCCAGCGCGAGTTCGTGATGGCGGCCCGGCTGATGGGGGCCACCCGGTTCCGGGTGATGACCCGCGAGCTGGTGCCCAACGTGCTGCTCCCGGTCTGCTCGATGGCGGTCGTGATGATCTCCGCGCTGATCGTGGCCGAGGCCTCGCTGAGCTTCCTCGGCCTCGGCATCCAGCAGCCCGACCCGACCTGGGGCAACATGATCGCGGAGGGTGAGGGTGGCGCCATGGAGGACTACCCACACATCGTGCTGGTTCCCGGCGCGTTCCTGTTCCTGACCGTCTTCTCCTTCAACCTCCTGGGCGAGAAGGCCCAGAAGCGGTGGGACACGAGGAGTGCAAAGCTGTGAACGACACCAACGAACTCGTCCTCGAGGTTGCCGACCTCCACACCGTCTTCACCACCCCTCGCGGGGTGATGCGGGCAGTCGACGGAGTCTCGATGTCACTGCGCGCGGGGGAGACCCTCGGCATCGTCGGCGAATCCGGCTCCGGCAAGTCCGTGCTCGGCCGCACGGTCATGGGCCTCATCGCCGACAACGCCACCACGGCCGTCTCCGGCTCGGTGCGCATCGGCGGGCACGACGTACACGCGATGAAGCCGAAGGACCGGCGCAAGCTCTGGGGCCCCGAGGTCGCGATGGTCTTCCAGGACCCGATGACCTCGTTGAACCCGGTCAAGCGGGTCGGCGCCCACATCACCGAGGCGCTCCGACTGCACCTCGGCCTGAACCGCAAGGACGCGCACGAGCGGGCGATCGACCTCCTGCGTCAGGTGTTCATCCCCGAGCCCGCGCGCCGGATGAAGCAGTACCCGCACGAGCTCTCCGGAGGCATGCGGCAGCGCGTGGTCATCGCGATGGCACTGGCCTGCGACCCCAAGCTGCTGATCGCCGACGAGCCGACCACCGCGCTCGACGTGACGGTGCAGAAGCAGATCCTCGACCTTCTCGCGTCCCTCGCCTCCCAGCGCAACATGGCGACGATCCTGATCAGCCACGACCTCGGCGCAGTGGAGGGCCGGACCGACCGGGTCGCCGTGATGTACGGCGGCCGGACGGTGGAGACGTCTCTGACCTCCCGGGTCTTCGCCCGACCTGCGCACCCGTACGCCGAGGCGCTGCTCGCGTCGATCCCGCGGATCGCCGATGCACCCCACACGGTGCTGCGGGCGATCGAGGGCGCGCCACCCAACATGCTCGCACCGCCCGGCGGCTGCAGCTTCGCGCCGCGATGCCGCCTGGCGCAGGACCGGTGCCGTGAAGAACAACCCCAGCTCCGGGAGATGAGCGACGGGGTACGTGGCCTGCATGCCGAGGCGTCACACCTCGGCGCCTGCCACTTCCCCCTCACCGAGGTCACCGAACGACAGGAAGTGGGCTGACATGGCCGGCAGCGGAACCGCACACATGCGCCCCGACGCGTCCCCCGTGCTCACCGTCGACCAGATGGTCGTGGAGTTCCCGGTCGGCCGCAAGCAGGTCGTCCACGCCGTGTCTGGCCTCAACATCGACCTGCTGCCGGGGGAGACCCTCGGCATCCTGGGCGAGTCGGGGTGCGGCAAGTCCAGCGCCGGCCGTGCCGTCATGCAGGAGCCGCCGCCGACCTCGGGCGAGGTGCGACTGGATCGGCAGGCCCTGACCGGCCTCAAGCCGCGTGAGCTGCGCCGCGCGCGCTCGAAGATGCAGATGATCATGCAGGACCCGGTCTCCTCCCTGAACCCGCGCCGGAAGGTCCGCGACCTGGTCGCGGAGGGCCTGGCGATCTGGGGTTTCGAGGGGGACGACAAGGACGCCGCCGTCCGCGAGACACTCGTCGCGGTGGGCCTCGACCCCGACGTGGTGTGGGACCGGCGGGCGCACGAGCTCTCCGGCGGCCAGTGCCAGCGGGTGTGCATCGCGCGGGCACTGATGATGAACCCGGAGGTGCTGATCTGCGACGAGCCGGTCTCGGCCCTCGACGTGTCGGTCCAGGCGCAGATCCTCAACCTGCTGGAGAAGACGAAGGAGAAGTTCGACTTCTCGATGATCTTCATTGCCCACGACGTCTCGGTCGTGAAGAACATCAGCGACCGGGTGATGGTGCTCTACCTCGGCAAGACCTGCGAGGTGTTGCCGTCGACCGGCATGGAGACCGCCGCCCTGCATCCCTACACGCGCACCCTGATCGCCTCGATCCCCGGTGGCGAGGAGATCGCCACCCCCGGCGACCCGGTCACCGGGCCGGTGGCCTCCGACCGGCCGATGTCCGCCGCGGCGACAGAGCTCCCCTCACCGCTCAACCCGCCCTCGGGCTGCCGGTTCCGCACCCGTTGCCCGCTCGCCACGGACCGCTGCTCCGCCGAGGAGCCCCAGCTGCGTCCCGTCGGTGAGGGTCATTTCATCGCCTGCCACAACGTGGCCGTCTGATGTCCGTCATCGACGCCCACGACCTGAACCAGCCCCTGGATGCCATCGCCCTTGCGGCGTCGATCCGCAACGGGGAGACCTCCGCGCGTGAGGTCGTCGACGAGGCGATCGCCCGGATCGAGAAGCACAACCCGGTGCTGAACGCCGTGATCGCCACCCGCTTCGACGAGGCGTTGGCCGAGGTCGACGCCGGGCTGCCCGACGGTCCGCTGCGCGGCGTACCGGTGCTGGTCAAGGACCTCAACATGGACGTCGCCGGGCTGCCCAGCAGCCGCGGCAGCCGGCTCTTCGCGGAGCACGTGCCCGACCGCGACTCCGAGCTGGTGGCCCGCTACAAGCGGGCCGGCATGGTCGTGCTCGGCACCACCAACAGCCCCGAGTTCGGCCTGAACGCCAGCACCGAGCCGCAGGTCCACGGGCAGACCCACAACCCGCGCGACCTCACCCGGTCACCCGGCGGATCGAGCGGTGGCTCCGCCGCCGCCGTGGCCGCGGGCCTCGTGCCGGTCGCCCACGCGAGCGACGGAGGCGGCTCGATCCGCATCCCGGCCTCGATGAACGGCCTCTTCGGGCTCAAGCCGAGCCGAGGACGCGTGACCAGCGCGCCGGCACCGTCGACCCTCAGCGGTCCCGCCTCGGTGCACCACGCCGTGACCACCACGGTGCGCGACAGCGCCCTGCTGCTGGACATCTCGTCGGCACGCCTGCCGGGCACCGCCATCGGTGTCCCGACTCCCGCCCAGTCGTTCGCGACCCTCGCCGCGCAGTCGCCCCGGCCGTTGCGAATCGGCCTGGCCACGGCGTTCGCCGACGGACCGGAGACGGATCCGGAAGTGCTCGCGATCGTCGAGCGGGCCGCTGCCCTGTGCGAGTCGCTCGGGCACACCGTCGTCCCGATCAAGACCCCGTGGGTGCCGGGTGAGGTGAGCGCGGAGACCGCGCCGCTCATGGGCATCGCCTTCACGGTCGCGGTGCAGGACCGGCTGGCCGAGCTCGGCCGCGAGCTCCTCGACGACGACCTCGAGCCCTTCACCCGTCAGCTCTTCGAGCACTACCGCGCCCTGCCGGCCACGGCGCTCTCACGGTCGCTCAGTGCGGCCCAGCGCATCGGCTGGGAGGTCGGCGCGACCTTCGAGCAGTACGACGTGCTGCTGACGCCGACGGTCGCCCGGCGGGTGCCGTCCCTGGGGCTGCTCGACACCACCCGCCCCGAGTCGATCTACCAGCACGCCGCGACCTTCTCGGCGTGGACCAGCGTCTTCAACGCCACCGGGATGCCGGCCATGTCGGTGCCGCTCGGCACCGACTCCGACGGCCTGCCGGTCGGCGTGCAGTTCGCGGCCGACCTCGGCGAGGAAGGGCTGCTGCTCTCGCTGGCCGGCCAGCTCGAGGCCGCCGCACCCTGGGTCCGCACGGCCTGACCCGTCCAAACGGTGCCCACGCGCTCTCGCGATCGAGAGCCCGTGGGCACCGTTGTCTGTTCGTCCGGCACTCGTCGTACGACGTGGGCACCCGTCGTACGACGGCACGCGTGCACCCGTCGTACGACGACGGCACGCGTGGTGCGCCGGCTGCTCGTCGTACGACGACGAGTGCGCGCGTGGTGCGCCGGCTGCTCGTCGTACGACGAAATGCGGAGAACGCCCGGCTCCACGGGGGAGGAGCCGGGCGTTCGGTCTGTTCGGTCCGTCAGGTCACTTCTCGAGCCATGCCTTGTCGAAGAGGATGATCGTCTCGCCGCTGCCCTTGATGCCGTGGACGTTCTTGTTCCACGCGTTCACCATGGCGCCGGAGTTGATCGCCACGCCGGGCGCGTCCTCGGCGAAGAGCTCCTCGATCTTGGTGAGCACCTCCTTGGCCGCCTCCGGGGTGTCCTTGCCCTCCAGCTCGGCGAAGAGCTTGTCCATCTCGGGGTTGGAGTAGCCGGGGACGTTGGTCGGCGACTGCGCGCTGAGGGCCGACACGAGGCGGCCGTAGACGTTCTCCTCCTGGATCGAGGTGGCCGACGTGGCGATGTCGAAGTCGTGGTCGACGTAGACCTTCTGGATCTGGTCCGCGACGTTCTGCACCAGGTCCAGCTTGACCTCGAAGCCGACCGCCTCGAGCATCGCCTGGATCGCGATCGCCCCCGACTGCGAGTCCTGGTCGGTTCGGGCCAGCACCCGGATCTTGCCGTCGAAGCCGTCGGCCTTGGCCTCCTTCACGAGCTCCTTGGCCTGATTGGAGTCGGTCGGCGTCGCCTCGACGCCCGGGGACCACTTCGAGTCCGGCCCGAGGAGCAGCTTGCTCGGGTTGCCGGCACCGTTGGCGATGCGCTTGAGGTAGATCTCCGGGTCGAAGGCCAGGGCGATCGCCTGGCGCACCCGCTTGTCCTCGCCGGGCGAGCCCTCGCGGTTGTTGATCCACAGGTTGTTGGCCATGCCGGCGTGGTTGACCATGCCGGAGACCTTCGCCTTGATGGCGTCGTCGACGGTCTCGGTGCCGCGGAGGAACGCGACGTCGACGCCACCGGACTTCAGGGTCTCGTAGCCGGTGCTGTCCGGGCCGAGCAGCACGAACTCGATGGAGTCCAGGGCGGGGCGACCGCCCCAGTAGTCGTCGTTGGCCACGACGACGGTCTTCTCGGCCGGCGCGTAGCTCTTGAACTTGAACGGCCCGGCACCGATCGGCTTGAAGGCCTCGGGGTTCTTGTAGGCGGCCGGAGCCATGATCATGCCGGGGCCGTTGGTGAACACGTTCGGGAACGTGGCCCACGGGTGCGCGAGGCTGATCTCGACGGTCAACGGGTCGACGGCCTTGAGCGACTTCACCTCCTGCTTCATCAGCAGGGCGTTCAGGCCGTAGCCGGAGGTGTAGTAGTTGACGCTGCCGATCACGGCGTCGGCGTCGAGCGGCGTGCCGTCGGTGAAGGTGACCCCGTCACGCAGCTTGAGCGTCCACGTCTGGTTGTCGCTCGACTCCAGGGACTCGGCCAGCTGCGGCTCGAAGGTTCCCTCGTCGCCGTTGTAGCGCATGAGGGTGTCGAAGACCGCGGCCATGATGTTGCCGCCGGTCGAGCCGGTGGGGAAGGTCTGCGTCGGGTTGAGGGTGCGCGCCTCGGAGTACTCCGACACGCGCAGCGTGCCGCCCTTCACGGGGTCGCCCGACGCCTCCTTGACGTTCATCATCCGGGTGGAGTAGTCCACGTCGGAGGAGGACCCCTTGGTCCCGCCGTCGTCGGCCGAGGTGTCGGCGCACCCGGTGACGACGAGGGCGGCTGCTGAGAGCAGAACCGCCCATCGCGCCCGGGTCGAGATGCGTGTCTTCACTGTTCCTCCATGTGTGACGGGTGGTCCGAGGTCACCGCATTCTGTGTCTGTGGTCACAGCGTCGTGCGGTCCGCGAGCGCGGTCCGGCGGAGGTCCCACTCACCGGGAGGAATGCCGGGTTGTCCGGTTTCTCCGTCTTTCCCAGGTGGCCTTCTACGGCGGGAAACGCGAAACGGACCATCCCCTGCTCGGGAGTGGTCCGCTTCGCGACTCTGGCCAGCGTCGTCTCTGCCGGCTGCTGCCTTCGGCCCGGTCGGGGCGCCTGCTACTTGTTGGCCTTGCGGGCCTGCGACGCGGTCTTCGCGCGGGCGTGGGCGTCGAGAACGACCTTGCGGATCCGCACGGTCTCGGGGGTGACCTCGACGCACTCGTCCTCGCGGCAGAACTCCAGGCACTGCTCGAGGGAGAGTCGCTTGGCCGGAATCAGCTTCTCGAAGTTGTCGGAGGTGGCGGACCGGATGTTGGTCTGCTGCTTCTCCTTGGTGATGTTGACGTCCATGTCGTCGGCGCGCGAGTTCTCGCCGACGATCATGCCCTCGTAGACCTCGGTGGTCGGCTCGAGGAACATGATGCCGCGTTCCTGCAGGTTGGTCATGGCGTACGCCGTGGCCGCGCCGGAGCGGTCTGCGACCAGCGAGCCGTTGTTGCGCGACCGGATCTCGCCGGCCCACTTCTCGTAGCCCTCGGAGATGTGGTGCGCGATGCCGGTGCCCCGGGTCTCGGTGAGGAACTCGGTGCGGAAGCCGATCAGGCCGCGGGCCGGGACGACGAACTCCATGCGCACCCAGCCGGTGCCGTGGTTGGTCATCTGCTCCATGCGGCCCTTGCGCGCAGCCAGCAACTCGGTGATCGCGCCGAGGTACTCCTCGGGGGCGTCGATGGTCAGGCGCTCCATCGGCTCGTGGACCTTGCCGTCGATCTCCTTGGTGACCACCTGCGGCTTGCCGACAGTCAGCTCGTAACCCTCGCGACGCATCTGCTCGACGAGGATGGCCAGCGCCAGCTCGCCGCGGCCCTGCACCTCCCACGCGTCGGGACGCTCGGTCGGGAGCACGCGCAGCGACACGTTGCCGACCAGCTCGGAGTCGAGACGGTCCTTGACCAGGCGGGCGGTGACCTTGTGGCCCTTGACCCGGCCGACCAGCGGCGACGTGTTGGTGCCGATGGTCATCGAGATGGCCGGCTCGTCAACGTGGATCAGAGGCAGGGCGACCGGGTTCTCCGGGTCGGCCAGGGTCTCGCCGATGGTGATCTCGGGGATGCCCGCGACCGCGACGATGTCACCGGGGCCGGCGGACTCGCCGGGCTTGCGCTCGAGGCCCTCGGTGACGAGGAGCTCGGTGATCTTGACGTTCTTGATGTCACCGTCGCGCTTGATCCAGGCGACGGTCTGGCCCTTCTTCAGGTTGCCCTGCTTGATGCGCAGCAGTGCGAGGCGCCCGAGGAACGGGGAGGCGTCGAGGTTGGTGACGTGGGCCTGGAGCGGCGCGCCCTCGTCGTACGTCGGGGCCGGGATGGTGTCGAGGATCGTCTTGAAGAGCGGCTCGAGGTCGCTGCCCTCGGGCATCGTGCCGTCCGCGGGCTTGACGGTGCTGGCGATGCCGGCCTTGCCCGAGGCGAAGACGACCGGGAAGTCGAGGGCGTCCTGGCTGTGGGACTCGTCCAGCAGGTCCATGAACAGCTCGTAGGTCTCGTCGACGACCTCGTCGATGCGGGCGTCGCCACGGTCGGTCTTGTTGACCACCAGGATCACCGGCATGTCGGCGTTGAGCGCCTTGCGGAGCACGAAGCGGGTCTGGGGGAGCGGGCCCTCGGACGCGTCGACCAGCAGCACGATGCCGTCGACCATCGAGAGGCCGCGCTCGACCTCGCCACCGAAGTCGGCGTGGCCCGGTGTGTCGATGATGTTGATCGTCATCGGCTTGCCGTCGGCGGCCGGTCCGGCGTAGTGGACGGCGGTGTTCTTCGCGAGGATCGTGATGCCCTTCTCGCGCTCGAGCTCGCCGGAGTCCATGGCGCGTTCGGCGACGCCCTCGGCCTGGTGCGCGGTGAACGCGCCGGCCTGGTGGAGCATCGCGTCGACCAGCGTGGTCTTGCCATGGTCGACGTGGGCGACGATTGCGACGTTGCGCAGATCGGAGCGTGAGGTGTTTCCAGACATGGGGCAGCGCTTTCGTTCGCGATGGATTCCTGCCCGGCCATGGGACAGCCCGGTCAGTCTACGGCGCTGACACGGTGCGCTCCGAATCGTTCCCTGCGAGATTTTCACTGCGCCATGTATCAAATGTCTGGTTTGCCCGTCCTTTGTTGGCAGTGTCGGAACGCACCGTGCGCTCCGCCCCCGACAGGAGCAACGTCATGGGTCTCAGCAATTTCAGGCATGTCATCGGCTACGGACTGCTCGTGGTCCTCGCCACCGCCGGAGGGGCCAGCGCCTCGGCGATCCCCGGCACGAACACCGTCGACTCGGGGGACATCATCAACCGTGAGGTGAAGGCGGTCGACATCGCTCCCGGCGCGGTCAGGTCGGGCACGGTGCTCAACCACTCGCTGCTCGGCATCGACTTCAAGAACAACTCGGTGACCGGCGACGCGGTCCGGGAGCACAGCCTCAACATGGCCTCGGCCGGCTGCCAGGTCGGGCTCGTGCACAGCTTCACCAACCTGTCCGGCATCCCGCAGGACGCGATCTGGCGCAACGCCGACAACGGCCACAACTGCTCCGGCGGCCAGATCCTCGTGCGCCACACGAGCGCCGGCAACTACCAGGTGCAGTTCGTCGGGGACCCGGCTGCGCTCGGTGTCGCGATGCCGGTCAGCGGCTACAACTCGATCGGTGTCACCAAGTCCGGCGACGTGTTCAACCTCGAGCAGCGCAACATGGACGGCACGCTGGTCAACAACACGATCAGCTTCGTCACCTACTGATCGCCTGCTGCACAGTGCACCTCCCGGCACCGTGCAGCTTCGTGCCCGAAGTGCGGCAGTTCGCCCGGGCCTGCGCCCCCTCCCTGCGCAGACCTGCCCTTCACGGGGTCGAACTGCCGTACTTCGGGCCTTTCGCATGTCGGTGGGTCGCGATAGGACTGAAGTCATGAGCTGTTCCATCGTGCCGCCGTACCTCCTCCGCCAGATCGCCTCCGAGCCCGACGCCCGGGCCACCGACCACTGCCATCGCACCCTCGAGATCGATGAACGCTTCCGGGCAGGGCGCCGTGCGCCACGGGCCGTGGCGGCCGCCGACGGAGGGTTCACGGTGCACACCGCCGACAACGGCACCGACCTGCCGGGCCGCGCCGTGCGCGCCTCCGGCGAGCCTGCTTCGGGCGATGTCGCGGTCGACGAGGCGTACGCCGGACTCGAGGCGTCGCTGGCGATGTACGCCGACGTCTACGCGCACAACTCGTGGGACGGGCAGGGTGCCCACGTGCTGGCGACCGTGCACTACGAGCGCAACTACGACAACGCGTTCTGGAACGGCACCCAGCTGGTCTTCGGAGACGGAGACGGCGAGGTGTTCGACCGCTTCACCAAGCCGGTCGACGTGCTGGCCCACGAGCTCACCCACGCGGTGACCGAGTCGGTCGCGGGGCTGGTCTACGAGGGGCAGTCCGGTGCGCTCAACGAGTCGGTCTCCGACGTCTTCGGCGCGTGCCTCAAGCAGCGGGTCCTCGGCCAGGGCGCCGCCGAGGCCGACTGGGTCGTCGGCGAGGGACTCTTCCTGCCCGGCGTCAACGGCCGCGGGCTGCGCGACATGCACAACCCCGGCACGGCGTACGACGACCCGGTGCTCGGCAAGGACCCCCAGGGCGCGGACATGTCGGCCTATGTCGAGACGACCGACGACAACGGCGGAGTCCACCTCAACTCCGGCATCCCGAACCGTGCGTTCGTGCTGGCCGCGCTCGCAATCGGCGGCACCTCAGCCGAGGGCGCCGGCCGCATCTGGTGGACGGCGCTGGGCACGGTGGCCCCCGACGTCGACTTCGCCGGGTTCGCCGCGGCCACGGTCGAGGCGGCCGGCGACCACGCCGACGCCGTACGCGATGCCTGGGCGCAGGTCGGCGTCGAGGTCGCGCAGCCCGCAGGCGACGCGGCTGGCGGTGCGACTGCGGACGACGTGGCCGCATTCGGTGGTCGAGCAGGGCGAGGGACGAGCCCGGAGAGTCGAGACCACTCCGCAGAGGCAGCGCCGACCGTCGTCGAGGTCCGCCGTACCGGTGGCTTCGCGGGCCGCACGGCGACCGGCCGCTGCGACCTCGGCGGCGAGGGCGCCCACCTCGACGAGGTGCGCGCACTGCTGTCCCGGGTCGACCTGCGCCCGGCCAAGCCGGCCCGCACCTACCCCGACATGTACTCCTACGTGATCCGCGTCGACGACGACGAGGTCACCCTCGCCGAGACGCAGCTGACCGACGACCTGCGCCGACTGACCGCGCTGGTGCTGGAGCAGACCCCCGACGACTCCTGAGGCTGCCCCGGGCGACCACGATCGTGCAGGTGGCGAGTCGTGACACCGGAGTCGCCTGGAAAGCGACCACGATCGTGCAGGTGCAGACTTCGGGTCGCGGGCGACGGCCAGCGGGCGACGGTCGCGACGGGCCAACGCGTCAGGCGGGCTCGAACCCGGGGACGTACTCCTCCAGCAGCGCGCGGAACTCCACCTCGGCCTCGAGCTGGCAGAGCACGCCGAACCCGCCGAGCCAGACCCGGTGGATCAGCATGTACTCCGGCGGCAGGTTGAGCTTGAAGGCACGGGCCAGGTTCTCCTGGGTGGGCGTCGCGACCCGAACCGTCTGCGAGCGCAGCCACTGGCGGTTGAACCGGAACGACTCCGAGCGGCCGGCGTCGAGGAACGGGCCGAGGTAGTCGCGGAGGTCCTCGGGGGTGAACTCGGTGCGCGGCAGCAGGAAGCCCTCGCGGCGCAGGCCGTCGACCACCGTCTCCCAGTCGTCGGAGAGGCCGTGCGAGAGCAGTTCGCCGAGCGGACGCGGGAACCCGTCGGGCAGCCGGGCGACCGCGCCGAAGTCGACGACGCCGAGGCGGCCGTCGTCGAGGATCCGGAAGTTTCCGGGGTGTGGGTCGGCGTGCAGCAGGCCGGTGCGGGTGGGGCCGGAGACGAGGAACCTGGCGTAGAGCCCGCCGAAGTGGTTGCGCTGCTCCGGCGTGCCGAACTTGATCACCTGGGCCAGGGACGACGGGCTCTCCATCCACGTCGTCACCAGCACGCGTTCGGTGTGCGCCACCACCGCGGGTACGACGAAGTCGGGGTCGTCGGCGAACTCGGCGGCGAAGACCGACTGGGCCGCGGCCTCAAGGGTGTAGTCGAGCTCCTCGGCGACCCGGGCCTCGACCTCGGCCAGCAGCGGCTTGATGTCGAGTCCGGGAGCGAGCACGGTGAACAGCCTGGCCATCCGGCCGAGCTGGCGGATGTCGGAGCGCAGCGCCTTCGCGGCGCCGGGGTACTGCACCTTGACCGCCACCTCGGTGCCGTCGGCCCAGGTCGCGCGGTGCACCTGGCCGATCGACGCGGACGCGACCGGTGAGGCGTCGAACGCGCTGAATCGGGTGCGCCAGTCGTCGCCGAGCTCCTCGGAGAGAACCGACTCGAGCATGCGCACCGACATCGGTGGCGCGGAGTCCTGCAGCTTGGTCAGGGCGTCGCGGTAGGGGCCGATCAGCTCGTCGGGAAGCGCCGACTCGAAGATGCTCATCGCCTGGCCGAACTTCATCGCGCCGCCCTTGAGCTCGCCCAGGACCTTGAAGATCTGGTCGGCGGTGCGGGCCTGCACCTCGGTCAGGACGGCGTTGGCCGGTCGACCGACGAGGCGCTTGCCGAGGCCGATGGTCGTGCGTCCGGCGTAGGCGGCGGGCAGGCTGGCCAGACGCGCCGTGCGTCCGATCGCGGACTGGCGCATCTTCGAGTTCCCCGGTTCCTCACCCACGAGCCAGAGCCTATCCGGACCACCCTCGCGACGACCTGTCGCCAGTTGGTGTCGACCCGTCGCCAGTTAGTGCCGACCCGTCGCCAGTTCGCGAGGACCCGACGCGAATTCGACGATCCGCGACGAACTGACGACGGGTCGATCAGAACTCACGACAGGTCGATCAGAACTGGCGACGGGTCGATCAGGCGAGGGCGCGGTCGAGGGCGGCCTCGACGTGCAGGGTGGTGCACGGGAACAGCGGCACCTCGACGTCGGCCTGCTCGATGAGCAGCTCGAGCTCGGTGCAGCCCAGGATCACGCCCTGCGCGCCGCCGTCCCAGAGCTGGTCGATCAGCTCGACGATCTTGCGCCGCGAGGAGTCGAGCACCTTGCCGTGCACGAGCTCGTTGTAGATGATCGCGTTCACCATCTCGTGCTGCTCGGGTGCCGGCACGTGCACCTGGAGGCCGTGCGAGGCGATCCGGTCGGTGAAGAACGTGCGCGACATCGCGAACGTCGTACCGACGAGTGCGACGGTGTCGACCCGCCGCGCCTTGGCAGCCTCGGCGACCACGTCGGCCAGGTGCAGCAGCGGGATGTCGACCGCTGCCTCGACCTGTTCGGCCACCCGGTGGAAGGTCGTGGTGCACAGCATCAGGAAGTCGGCGCCGGCCTTCTCCACCCCGCGCGCGGCCTCGGCCAGGATCGTGGCGACGCCGTCCCAGTCCTCGGCCTCCTCGAGCGCGGTGACCTCCGCGAAGTCGACGGAGGCCATCACCGTCTTCGCTGAGGAGTAGCCGCCCAGCCGCGTCTCGACGCCGAGGTTCAGGTCCTTGTAGTAGGCGGCGCTGCTCTCCCAGCTCATTCCGCCGATGAGTCCGATGGTCTGCACACGCGCAGTCTCCCGTGCCGCGGACGATTCGGCCACCCCGGGTCTCGTCAATTGGCGCCGGGGCCGACCGGCAGGCGATCGAATCCGCGCAGCACCCGGGTCGGCCGGCGCGTGGGCGTGCCGTTCACGATCAGATCGGGGAACCGGTCGTAGAGCGCCCGGAGCGCGACGGTCGCCTCGAGGCGGGCCAGCCCGGCACCCAAGCAGTAGTGCACACCCGAGGAGAACGCGAGGTGCTCGGCGGCGTTGCTGCGACGTACGTCGAACCTGTGCGGCTCGACGAACACCGCCGGGTCGCGGTTCGCACCACCGATCATGGTGAGCACGACCGTGCGGTCGGGCACGGGAACCCCGGCGACCACGGTGTCCCGGTAGGCCTGGCGCAGCGTGAGCTGCACCGGGGAGTCGTGCCGCAGCACCTCCTCGACCGCGTTGGTCCAGAGGTCGGGCTCCTCGCGCAGGGCGGCGAGCTGATCGGGGTGCCTGGCCAGCAGTGCGACGGCGTTGCCGATCAGGTTGACAGTGGTCTCGAAGCCGGCGCCCAGCAGGAGCAGCCCGGTCGCGTGCAGCTCCACGTCGGTCAGCCGGTCATCGCCGTCGAGCTGGGTGAGCCGGCTGAACAGGTCGTCGCCCGGATCGCGACGCAGCTGCGCGACGTGTTCCTCGAACCAGGCGTGCAGGTGGCGTACGTCGTCGCTCGCGGCGCGGAACTGCCGCCAGGACAGTCCGGGGTCGAGGGTGATGGCGGCCCCGTTGCCCCACTGGAGCAGGCGCCCGTGCATCTCCTCGGGCACGCCGAGCACCCGGCCGATGACCGCGACGGGAAGCTGGGCGGCGTACTCCTCGACGAGGTCGAATCCGCCTGCGCCACGCGCGGCGATCCGGTCGAGCAGGCTGTCGGCGACGGATCGGATCTCGGGCTCCAGGGCGGCCACCGCGCGCGGGGTGAAGACTCGCGAGACCAGCTTGCGGTAACGGGTGTGCACGGGCGGGTCGACGGCCAGCAGGGAGGGCGGGTCGATCGGGCCCAGCTCGTCCGGGTTCGCGAACGCCGCGACCAGGCGCTGCAGCGGTAGCGGCAGCTCACCGTGGCCGCCTGCCACACCGAACGCGTCGCTGCGCAGGATCTGGTTGACCGCCGCGTGGTCGGTGGAGGCCCAGGCGATGCGGCCCCGGGCCAACGGGCCACGCTCGCGGAGCTCGTCGTACGCCGGGAACGGGTCCTCGCGCAACACCGGGTCGACCTCGAGCCTGGCGATGAGGTCGCCGCGCCTGGCTGCGGACCTGATCGCCCACCGGCTCATGCCGTGCGCGGCGGTCCAGGTGACCAGCCGGTGGCCGGGGAGGTTGGCGAACCGGCCGCGTTCCGCGGGCGCCGTGGGCCGGGCTGCGTGGGCGTCGGTCACGGGGCAGACCCTGCCCGGAACGTGGCCCGGGTCGGGTGTCTGCGCTGCGTTAGGACGCGTGGACAAGGGGCCCTCCCGAGGTGGCACCGCGCTCCGGGTAGCGGGCCAGGATGCGGAGTACGCCGGCATGGCGGGCGCGCAGGTCGCGCAGCACTGCCACGCGTTCGTCGGGACCGAGGTCCTGGTCGAGCTGTGCCTCGACGGTGAGGTTCCACCGGTAGCGCAGGTGGGCGACCAGGCAGTCGCGGTCACCGAAGATCAGCGCGATCTCGTCGTTCCACGGCAGCTCGCCGGAGAGGTCGAGTCGGGTCGACTCCTCGATCTCGCGCAGGGCCTGCCAGCGTCGGTGGGTTTCTTGCCAGGTCATGGTCATCTCACTTTCGCACCGTTGCTACTGGATCGGTCAAGAGCGACGCTAGGCGCGGGCACCCTGGCCGGGCATCGCGCTGCGGTACCCATCCGGGCTCCGACCCTGGTAGGAGTCGCCACCCGCCCGCGGAGTGATGGCAACGGCGCGTGAGTTCCCTAGGCTGGCCACATGTCTGTCGACCTGGGCGCGTTCGTGCGTGCGCTGCGCGCCCGCATCGAGGACAAGGGCGCCTCCCGCGGACTCGTCTACCCGTGGTGGATCGCGGTCATCACCTCGGTCGGCCAGGTCGGCGCCATGCTGGTCGCGGCCGCACAGCGCGACGTTCTCTGGACGCCGCAGCCCGTGGTCCTGGCGGTGCTGCTGATCGCCGTCCCGCACGCCCTGCACTTCGTGCTGCGCGACTGGCTGCACTGGAGCATCGGCACGGCGTTCGGGTTGGCCGGTGTGGGCTGGATGCTGTCCGCGCCGATGGTCGTCGACACCAACGCCGACGCGACCGTGCTCGCCCTGGCCCTGCTGGTCGGCGAGATGACCACCACCGAAGGTGCGCGCCTCGGCCTCTTCGTGGGCGGGCTGTCGGTGGTGATGATGTTCGTCATCGAAGGACCGGATGCCCTCGAGCTGGGGCTGCCGTCGATCCTGGTGGCGTTCATGATCGGCTACACGCTGCGGTGGCAGATGCGCGCGATCTCCGCCGAACGCGACGCAGTCGACGGCGCCCGCGCCCGTGCCGCCCTCGAGGAGCGCCAGCGCATCGCGCGCGAGATCCACGACCTCGTCGCGCACTCGCTCAGCGTCACCCTGCTGCACGTGACCGGTGCCCGCCGGGCGTTGACCGAGGACCGCGACGTCGACGACGCCGTCCACGCCCTCGAGGACGCCGAACGGATCGGACGCCAGGCGATGGCCGACATCCGGCGCACCGTCGGCGTCCTCAACAACGGCCCGCGCTCCGACGTACAGGCGGCCCTGCCCGCGGCCGGTGACATCCCGGGGCTGGTCGACGACATCCGGGCCGCCGGGCTCGAGGTCGACTTCGCGGAGTCCGGCGACCCGTCCGGCGTGCCCGAGTCGGCCGGCCTCTGCCTGTTCCGTGCGGTGCAGGAGTCACTCACCAACGTGGCCCGGCACGCGCCGTCCGCGCCCGCGCAGGTGCGCGTCGACTACTCGTCGCGCGGCGCGACCCTGACGGTGCGCAACCCGGCGCCGGCGGCGGCGCGACGTGGCACCGGCGGCTCCGGGCTGGCCGGCATGGCGGCCCGGGTCGAGCAGTTCGGTGGCACCTTGTACGCCGGACGCGATCCGGGCGCGGCCGACCAGTGGTTGGTGGAGGTGGACCTCCCGGGTTCGGCGGAGTGGTGCGTGGTGAAGCGGATGAAGGGAAGGGCTCGATGAACCCGGTGCGGGTGCTGCTGGTCGACGACCAGGAGCTGGTGCGGTCCGGGCTGCAGCGCATCCTGCGCCGCCGTGACGGGTTCGAGGTCGTCGGCGAGTGCGCCGACGGTGCCGAGATCCCGGGCACGCTGGCCGAGCTCGCCGCGGCGTACGACGGCACGGGTGCCCCGGTCGACGTGGTGGTGATGGACCTGCGGATGAAGCGGGTCGGTGGCATCGAGGCGACCACGCGGCTGCGCACCGACCCGGAGGCGCCACCGGTGCTCGCGCTCACCACGTTCGACGACGACGAGCTGCTCTCCGGTGCGCTGCGCGCCGGAGCCGCGGGGTTCGTGCTCAAGGACTCGCCCGCCGAGGACCTCATCCGCGCCGTGCGCGCGGTCGCCGCGGGTGACTCGTGGCTCGACCCCGGCGTGACCGGGCGGGTGCTGAGCACCTACGTGCGCACCGGCCCCGAGTCGGCACAGCGCCCGGAGGAGCTGACCGCCCGGGAGTACGAAGTGCTCCAGGCCATCGGGCGCGGCCTGGCCAACAGCGAGATCGCTTCGGCGCTGCACATCTCCGAGCTGACCGTGAAGAGCCACATCGGCCGGGTGTTCACCAAGCTGGACCTGCGCGACCGTGCGGCCGCCGTGGTCTATGCGTTCGACCACGGCATCGTGACGCCCGGTGGCTCCTAGCAGGGCTCGGTCCAGAGCGAGGGCGCCCGGGCACTAGTCGCTGGTGCGGTGCACGTTGTTCTGGGCGGCTTGGGCACGCGGCTTGATGACCAGCTCGTCGATGTTCACGTGGGCCGGTCGGGTGGCCACCCACGCGATGGCGTCGGCGACGTCCTCGGCGACCAGGGGGTCGGGTACGCCGGCGTACACCGCGTCGGCCTTGGCCTGGTCGCCACCGAAGCGGACCAGGGAGAACTCCTCGGTGTGCACCATGCCGGGCGCGATCTCGCTGACCCGGATCGGTTCGCCGAGCAGCTCGAGGCGCAGGGTCTGGGTCACCACCTTCGTGCCGTGCTTGGCCGCGACGTAGCCGGCGCCGGTCTCGTAGGGGACCCGCCCGGCCGTGGAGCCGACGTTGACGATGACGCCGTCCCCGCTGGCTCGCAGGGCCGGCAGCAGCGCCTGCGTCACCCGCATCAGCCCGACCACGTTGACGTCGTACATCGCCTGCCACTGCTCGGCGTCGGCCGACTCGACGGGCGCGGAGCCGAAGGCGCCGCCGGCGTTGTTGACCAGCACGTGGACCGATTCGCCGACGGCTCGTGCGAGGCCGTCGACCGACGCGGCGTCGGTGACGTCACAGGCCACCGCGAGGCCGTCGATCTCGGCGGCGAGCTGCTCGATCCGGTCGGTACGGCGTGCGGCGCAGACCACCCGGAACCCCTCGGCGGCGAGCGCTCGGGCGGTGGCGGCGCCGATCCCGCTGGAGGCTCCGGTGACGACTGCTGTGCGGCGAGTGCTCATGGCGAGGATTGTGCCGGATGGAGAGACGAGTGGCAGGGACGGGCCAGCCACGGCACACTGGGTCGGTGGCGCGTCGGGGTGGCGTGCCTGCGCGTGCACGAGAGCGCGCCTGCGTGTGCACAGAGAGGAAGCGTCGACGTGCGTGGACTGGCCGCCGTGACCGGGATCCTGGGTGGGCTGTGCCTTGTCGTCCGCCACTTCATCGACAGTGCCGATCCCTTGCAGTGGGCGGGCTTCGGACTTCTGGGCGTCGCGGTCCTCTGCATCGGGCTGATGCTGGTCCCGAAGGCTCCGGTCTGGCTGCAGGCCATCGTCGCGGTCGGCGTCGTGTGCCTCGCCGGCTCGGTGCTGGTCACCCTGCACAGCGAGCTCGACCCTGACCCGGTCGATCTCGGCGTCGGTGTCCTGGCCGTCCTGCTGTTCCTGTTCCTCGCCGTCCGGTGGCGTGGGTCCCGTGCGCCACGCACCCACGGCTCGCACAGCCGCTGACGCCTGCACCCTCCCGCATGCCGCATGCCGCCTGCCGCCTGCCGCCTGCCGGCGGGAACAGCCGGGAATAGCAGGCCTGCCACCGTGGTTCTGGGGAGGATGACCCGAGGAGGTACGACGCGCAGATGAGCCGCATCGCGATGATCAGCCTGCACACCTCGCCGCTGGACCAGCCGGGCACCGGCGACGCAGGCGGCATGAATGTCTACGTGGTCGAGCTGTCCCGACAGCTGGCCCGTCGCGGCATCGCCGTCGACATCTTCACCCGGGCCACGTCGTCGACACTGGATCCGATCGTCGAGTTCTCCGACAACATCCTGGTGCGCCACGTGCACGCCGGACCCTTCGAGGGGCTGACCAAGTCCGAGCTCCCGGGGCAGCTGTGCGTCTTCGCGCGCGAGGTGCTGCGCGCCGAGGCGGCGAACCTGCCCGGCCACTACGACGCGGTGCACTCGCACTACTGGCTCTCCGGACAGGTCGGCGCGCTGGCCCGTGACCGTTGGGGCGTCCCGCTCGTCCACTCGATGCACACCATGGCGAAGGTGAAGAACGAGGCGATGGCCGAGGGAGACACCCCCGAGCCGATCGCGCGCGTGCTCGGCGAGGAGCAGGTCGTCGAGGCCGCCGACATGCTGATCGCCAACACCGACCTCGAGGCCAAGCAGCTGATCGAGCTGTACGACGCCGAGCCCGGACGGGTCGAGGTGGTGCACCCGGGTGTCGACCTCAACGTGTTCCGTCCCCGCATCGACGCCCGCGAACGCCTCGGGCTGCCGGCCGACGCCCAGGTGCTGCTCTTCGCCGGTCGGCTCCAGCCGTTGAAGGCGCCCGACGTCCTCCTCAAGGCCGTGCACGTGCTGCTGACCGAGGACCCGTCCCTCCGTGCGCGCCTCGTGGTGCCGATCGTGGGCGGACCCTCCGGGTCCGGGCTCGAGCACCCGGAGGCCCTGGCCGACCTGGCCCACGACCTCGGGCTCGACGACGTGGTGCGGTTCGTGCCGCCGGTCGCCCAGTCCGTGCTGGCCGACTGGTGCTCGGCCGCGACCCTGGTCGCCGTACCGTCCTACAACGAGTCGTTCGGCCTGGTCGCCGTGGAGGCGCAGGCCGCCGGAGCGCCCGTGGTCGCGGCTGCCGTCGGCGGCCTGCCGACCGTCGTCCGCGACGAGCACTCCGGCCTCCTGGTCGACAGCCACGAGCCCCGCGACTGGGCGCACGCCCTCGGCCGGGTCCTCCGGGAGCCCGGGCTGCACGCCCGCCTGGCCGCCGGTGCGGTCGAGCAGGCGCGGCAGTTCTCGTGGGAGCGCACCGCGGACCGTACCCTCGAGGTCTACCGCCGGGCTGCCGGACTGATGAGGGAGGACGAGGCGATTGTCACCGCAGGTTGAGGCAGAACGGCCCGATCACGATCGGGTCGAGGTCGTCCGCGCCTGGCTGGTCGACAACGAGGTCGCCTACGACGAGGGCGCCCCCGGCGTCTTCTCGTTCTCGCTCCCGGGTGAGAACAAGCTGCAGACTCCGGTGCGCGTCGACGTCGGCCCGCACGCGCTCGGCGTCCACGCGTTCGTGTGCCGCAACCCCGACGAGAACCACGAGGGCGTCTTCCGCTGGCTGCTGGAGAAGAACCTGCGGCTGTACGCCGTCGCGTTCGCCATCGACCGGCACGGTGACATCTACCTCGACGCCCGGCTGCCGCTCTCGTCGACCAACGCCGACGACCTCGACCGCCTGCTCGGCACGGTGCTGGCCACCGCCGACGAGTCGTTCAACACCATCCTCGAGCTCGGCTTCGCCTCCTCCATCCGCAAGGAGTGGGAGTGGCGCATCTCGCGGGGCGAGTCCACGAAGAACCTCGAAGCGTTCCGCGGGTGGCTCGAGCAGGAGTAGGTTCCGCCCATGACAACGGTTGCCTACGTGATCGCCGGCCTCGTCGCCGCACTGCACCTCTGGTTCCTGGTGCTCGAGATGTTCCTCTGGACGGCGCCGGCCGGTCGCAAGGCCTTCGGGCTCACGGCGGAGTTCGCGGAGGAGACCAAGGCGCTGGCCGCCAACCAGGGCCTCTACAACGGGTTCCTCGTCGCCGGCCTGGTCTTCGGGATGATCCGCGGCGACGAACCGACGATCGCGTTCTTCCTGGCGTGCGTCGTGGTGGCCGGCGTCTACGGCGCGGCCACCGTGAGCCGCAAGATCCTGTTCGTCCAAGCCGTGCCCGCCCTGATCGGCCTGATCCTCCTCATCCCCGCTCTCACCTGACCCGTCGCCAGTTCTGATCGACCCGTCGTTAGTTTCGATCGACCCGTCGTGAGTTCTGATCGACCCGTCGTGAGTTTCGTTCGACCCGTCGTGAGTTCTGATCGACCCGTCGTGAGTTTCGATCGGCACGAAAGACTGGCGACGGGTCGCCCAGAATTGGCGACAGGTCAACCTGAACTGGCGACGGGTCGCGTGAAGTCAGTCCCACGCGTCACTTTCGTCACTTACGCTGTCGGGCATGGCCTTCCCCTCCGCTCGTCGTACGCCGTCACGCCTGGCCGTCGTACTCCTGATCGCCGCGCCCTTGGCCGCCGCCGCACCCCTGGCCACGGCTGCGCGTCCGGCCGCGACTGCGCCCCTGGCCGCAGCGCAGGTTGCCGCTCCGGCAGCCATCACGTCCTCAGCCGGTACGTCGCACGCGTCGCCCGCGGTCGTCGTACAGCGGGCGGGGGCCGTCACACCGCGCGTGCAGACCACCCGCTGGAGCAGCAACGCCGAGCTCGCGACCGGCCTGCGCAACGGCAGCCTGATCAGCAACGGATCGCTGCAGTTCGCAGCCCGGCCGATGGGGTCGGCCAGCCTGCGTGATCCCTACGGCTCGGGGCGCTCGGTCCGCTACGACTACGCACGCTGGACCTCGCCGTGGGTGGCGCCGGGCTTCGACGCGACCAACCTCATCGCATCGTGGAACGCCCGCGTGCCGGCCGGCACCTACCTGCGGATCGACGCGCGCACGAAGTCGGCGACGGCGGCCAGCTCGTGGGACACGCTCGCGGTGTGGGGCTTCACCGTCGAGAGCATCCATCGCTACTCCGGTGAGGCGCAGACCGACGACCTCAACAAGCTGAACACCGACACCCTGGTCAGCCAGGGCACCAGCCGGATGCGCCAGTGGCAGCTCCGCGTCACGCTGATGCGGCGCAGTGGCACCACCGCGACGCCGCGCCTCGACTCGATCGGCGCGGTCGCGGCGAACTTCACCACGCGCACCGCGGCGACTTCGCCGACCTCGATGCGCGCGACCAGCGAGAGGGCGGTGCCGAAGTTCTCCCAGATGATCCACACCGGCCACTACCCGCAGTGGGACGCGGGCGGCGAGGCCTGGTGCTCGCCGACGTCGACGGCCATGGTGCTGCGCTACTACGGCCGCGGGCCGAGTCCGGAGCACTACGCGTGGACCGGTGAACGCGATGGCCAGGTCGACCACGCTGCGCGCTACACCTACGACCACAACTACCAGGGCACCGGCAACTGGCCGTTCAACACCGCCTATGCCGGGCAGTACTCCACGGACGCCTTCGTCACCCGCCTGCTGAACCTGCGCGACGCCGAGCGGTTCATCCGGGCCGGCATTCCCGTGGTGGTCTCCATCGCGTTCGCGCGTGGCGGTCTCGACGGGTCGCCGCTGACCTCGACGCCGGGCCACCTGGTGGTGATCACGGGGTTCGCGGCCGACGGCCGGGTGATCGTCAACGACCCGTCTGCCGCGACGAATGCCGGCGTACGCCGGGTCTACCGTCGCGACCAGTTCGAGCGCGCGTGGCTCGGTGGGTCCGGCGGCGTGGCCTACGTGATCCGCCCGCCCGGCAGAGCCCTTCCCGGCGATTCCCCCCGCTGGTGACCCACCCGCGATACTCCCTGACGTTTCGGCCCGTCACCCGCGATACTCCCTGACGTTCCGGCCCCTCACCCGCGATACTCCCCGACGATTCCGTGGTCGGCCGTCGCGGCAGTCATGTCGTGACGGGTTGGTCGGCGGGTACGGCGGCCAACGGCTCCTTGACGCGGGTACGCCGACGCGAGACGAGCACGCCGACCACGCACAGCACCCCTCCGACGTACGCCAGTGCCGGAGGCGTCTCGCCGAGCAGCACGGCAGCCAGCACGATCGCGATGACCGGCACCAGGAACGTCGTGATCGCGAGGCGGCCGGCGTCCATGTGGGTCAACGCGAAGGCCCAGGTCGAGAACGCGAGGGCGGTCGGGAAGACGCCGAGGTAGAGGATCCACAGCCACGACGAGGCGCTGCCGTGCTCCACCAGGTCGACGAACTCACCGGTGAACGGCGAGGCGGTGAGCAAGCCGATCACGCAGGCCAGGAACGTGATCTCGAACGGGTGCAGTCGCCGGGTCAACGGCTTCTGGCAGACCACGCCGATGCCGTAGGTGATTGCCGCGAGCACGGTCAGCAGCACGCCCCACAGGTCGCGGTCGCCGGACTGGTCGTTGGCCAGCGCGATGATCGCGACGCCGGTGAAGCCGATGGCGATGCCGACCACCAGCCACTTGGTGAGGCGCTCGTCGAGGAACACCGCGGCAAGCAGCGCTACCAGCAGCGGGCCGATCTGGATCAGCATGGCCGCAGTGCCGGCGTCGATGCGGCGCTCGGCCTCGTTGAGGGCGAGGTTGTAGATGCCGAACCACATCACGCCGCACGCGATGAGCAGCGGCCACTCACGCCCACGGGGCCAGGTGCGCGGACGCCGATAGACCATGATGCCGAGCACGATCGCCGCGATGCCGAGCCGCCCGATGGTCAGCGCACCCGGGGTCACGTCGTGCCCGAGGTGCCGGATCGCCACGAAGGCGGACGCCCAGCACACAAGGGTGAATCCGGCGGCTGCGGTGGGCAGCCAGGTGCGAGTCAGGGCTGGGGAGTTCGTCACTCACCAAGCCTAGGGACCGGCGTACGTCGTTGCCGAGCGATTTTCGGACAGCGTTGCGCGACATCCCGCCGTACTCCCCGATACTGCCTGAGATGTCCGACCTCGAAGGGCCGAAACGTCAGGGAGTATCCCCAAGGAAGGGCCGAAACGTCAGGGAGTATCCCCAAGGAAGGGCCGAAACGTCAGGGAGTATCGGAGAGCTAGAGGTCGAGCTTGTAGCCGAGGCCGCGGACGGTGACCAGGAACTTCGGCTCACCGGGGTCGGGCTCGAGCTTGGCGCGCAGCCGCTTCACGTGCACGTCGAGCGTCTTGGTGTCGCCGACGTAGTCCGACCCCCACACCCGGTCGATCAGCTGGCCGCGGGTGAGCACACGGCCGGGGTTGCGCAGGAACATCTCGAGCAGCTCGAACTCCTTGAGCGGCAGCCGCTGCTCGTTGCCGTCGACGGTCACCACGTGGCGCTCGACGTCCATGCGCACCGGGCCGGCCTCGAGCGTGGCCGGCGACAGGTCGGGCTCCTGCCCGCGGCGGAGTACGGCGCGGATCCGCGCGACCAGCTCGCGGGGGGAGTAGGGCTTGGTGACGTAGTCGTCGGCGCCCAGCTCGAGCCCGACCACCTTGTCGACCTCGTCGTCCTTGGCGCTGACCATGATCACCGGCACCGTCGAGGTCTGCCGGATCTGACGGCACACCTCCGTGCCGGGGATGCCCGGCAGCATAAGGTCGAGGAGCACGATGTCGGCGCCCGCCCGGTCGAACTCGGTGAGGGCGTCGGGGCCGGTGTTGGCCACCGCGACCTCGAAGCCTTCCTTGCGGAGCATGTACGCCAAGGCGTCGCTGTAGCTCTCTTCGTCTTCGACAACGAGTACCCGGGTCACGGACGTGCCTCCTGCTTTTTCCTGGGAAGGGTCAGGGTGAACGTGGATCCCTGTCCCTCGACGGACCATACGCGGATGTCGCCACCGTGGGTGGCCGCGACGTGCTTGACGATGGACAGGCCGAGGCCGGTGCCACCTGTGGAGCGGTGCCTGGCCGGGTCGACCCGGTAGAACCGCTCGAAGATTCGGTCGATCTCCTCGGTCGGGATGCCGATGCCCTGGTCGGTCACCGAGATCTCGACGGACTCCTCGGTGGCGCGCGCGGCGACCAGCACCGACGACCGGTCGAGGGAGTAGTTCACGGCGTTGGCGACCAGGTTGCCCACCGCCACGGCGATCTGCTCGGTGTTGCCGAGGACCTTGAGGCCCTTCTCGCCCGAGGCCACCACCGACAGCCCTCGCGACTCGGCGTCGATCGCGACGGTGTCGACCGCGGTGGCGATGATCGAGTCGACGTCGACCGGCAGCGGCTGGTCGAGCGGGTCGTCGCCCTGGAGCCGGGAGAGCTCGATGATCTGCTGCACGAGGCGGGCCAGTCGCTCGCTCTCGATGATCATCCGGCCGGCGAAGCGCTCGACCGCCTCGGGGTCGTCGGAGGCCTCCTGCACGGCCTCGGCGAGGATGCGGATCGCACCGATCGGGGTCTTCAGCTCGTGGCTCACGTTGCCGACGAAGTCGCGGCGGATCGCCTCGACCCGGCGCTCACGGGTGCGGTCCTCGACCAGCACCAGGATCAGCCGGGCGCCCAACGGCGCCACGCGGGCGGTGACGTGGCGCGCGGGCGCGGCCGACGTACGGGCGACGACGATCTCGGTCTCCCGGATCTGCCCGTCGCGGCGCACCTGGCGCACGACCTCGGAGAGTCCGGAGTCCTTGAGCTCGTGACCGCCGACCAGGCCGAGGGCGTACGCCGGCGCGGAGGCCTTGCGTACGACGTCGTCGTCGTCGATCACCATCGCACTGGAACGCAGCACCGACAGCACCTGGGCCACGCCGGTGGGAACCACGGGCTCGGCGGTGTCGGGGATCCGTTGCTGCTGCCGCTCGCTCATCACGAAGGCCAGCACGACCCCGGCCACGAAAAGGCCGATGAGCAGCGCAAACAGGACCGTTTGCGATGTCGTCACGCCATGATCGTACGCAGCGTTTCACCTGGAGTTCGCCAACGAGTCCAATGCTTCACACTGTTCATCCCCAGTTCACGCATCAGCGACGGCTGGTCACTTGCGCCCCTTACTGTCTCCCGCATGCGTGAGGCCTTCCATGACGAACTCGATTCCATCTTCATCGACCTGGCGGGCATCGCCCGCCAGGTCCAGCACGCCGTGTCGCGTGCCACCGAAGCCTTGATGACCGGTGACGTGCACATCGCCGAAGAGGTGATCAGCGGCGACAAGGCGATCGACCTCGCCCGGGAGGCGGTGGAGGAGAAGTCATTCGAGCTGCTCTCGCTGCAGCAGCCGGTCGCCCGTGACCTCCGCACGGTGGTCGCCGCGCTGCGCATGGTGGCCGAGCTCGAGCGGATGGGCGACCTGTCCGTCCACGTCGCCAAGATCGCCCGGTTGCGCGTCCCGTCGGTCGCCGTACCGGCGCAGGCGGAGCCGACCATCCGCCGGATGGCCACGGTGGCCGAGATGATGACCGCGAAGACCGCGGAGATCATCGAGAAGCGCGACGTCGAGGCTGCCGCCGAGCTGGCCCAGGACGACGACGAGATGGACCGCCTGCGCCGCAACTCCCTGCGTGAGCTGCTCAGCTCGGAGTGGACCCACGGTGTCGAGCCGGCCGTCGACCTGGCCCTGCTGGGCCGCTACTACGAGCGGATCGCGGACCACGCCGTCTCGGTCGCCCGTCGGGTGGTCTTCGTGGTGACCGGCGAGACCGTCGTCGACGACTGAGTCCAGGCTGGGACCGCAAGGACAAGACGTCGGCCCGCACTCCACTGTGGAGTGCGGGCCGATGCCCTTCTCGGCCAGGCCCTCGGGGGACCCGGTCGTCGGTCAGGGCTTGGAGAGCCTCATCGAGTAGTCGCCCGATCCGCGGTAGGACTGGACGACGTACGAGTAGGAACCCGCCGTGCCCTCATAGGTGATCTCCTCGTGCGAGCTCGAGGAGTCACTCTTGGCCACCCGCACCCACGAGCTGCCGTTCCACTTCTCCAGGTAGAGGTCGTAGTCGGTGCCCTCCGGACCGTCGAGGCACGCCTTGTGCGTGCCCGCAGCGGCCGAGGTGTAGTAACCCTCGGCGCCCGGCTCGTACGAGTAGTCGTTCGTGCCGGTCAGGCTGCCGTTGTCGGTGAGCGTGAGGTCCGGGCAGGTGCCCGGCTCCGGGTCGGTTCCGCCGCCGGTGCAGGCGACGTCGTTCTCCGGCACGCCCACGCCGTCCCATGCCTTCTCGACTCCGGCGCACTCAGCGCTGTCGGCACCGTAGATGTCGGTCGCGGCCTGCACCGTCGCGTCACGCGCCTCGGGGTAGGTCGTGGTCGAGGTCATGTAGGCGTCGAGGGCCTTGAACCAGATCTGCTCGACGTTCTCACGGCCGATGCCCTCGACGGTCGAGTCGTCACAGGTGGGGCTGTCGTAGCTGACCCCGTTGATCTCCTTCGCGCCCGAGCCCTCGGAGGCCAGGTAGAAGAAGTGGTTGCCCGGACCCGAGGTGTAGTGCGGGTCGTCGTTGCCGATCTCGGGGGTCCAGCAGTCGTAGCTGGCACCGTCCTTGGAGGGCTGGTCCATGTAGCGCAGGGGTGTCCCGTTGCCGTTGATGTCGATCTCTTCGCCGATCAGGTAGTCGCCGACGTCCTCTGCGTTGTTGGCGTTGAACTCCACCGCGGTGCCGAAGATGTCGCTGGTGGACTCGTTGAGGCCGCCCGCGTCGCCGTAGTAGACCAGCCCGGCGGTCGCCTCGGTGACACCGTGGCTCATCTCGTGGCCGGCCACGTCCAGCTCGGTGAGCGGGTTCTCGTTGTTCTCGCCGTCGCCGTACGTCATCTGCTGGCCGTCCCAGAAGGCGTTGACGTAGTTGTCGCCGTAGTGGACCCGCGAGGGGACGCCGACGCCGTCGTCGAAGATGCCGTGGCGGCCGTGCTTGTCGAGGAAGTAGTCCCACGTCTGCGCGGCGCCGTAGTGCGCGTCGACACCGGCCGAGTGCGGGTCGGCCATCGTTCCGTCGCCCCAGTCGTCGTCCTCATCGGTCATCACCGAGCCGCCGGACTCGCCGTTGCCGAGGTCTATGGTCGTGCCGTTGCCGCGCTCGGTGTCGGTCATCTCGAAGCCACCGCTGACGGCCTTGGTGCCGATCTCGACCTCGCCGACGAAGATTCCGTGGCCGGTGCCGGTGTGGATCTCGTCCCAGCTGGCCAGGGTCTTGCCGGTCTGGGCGTCGACGATGACGTGCAGGCGGCTGGGCGTCTGGTCCTTCTTCACACCCTTCACGACGACGTCGTAGGCCAGCCGGTCGCCACCGTCGGTCGCGAAGACGACCTGCTCCGCGGACTTGCCGGTGACCTTGTAGCCGGCCGTGCGGACGCCCGCGTCGAGGGCCCTGGCCCTGCTGACCTTGGCCGTGCTGCTGGTCGGCTTCACCGCGGCCCGGCTGGCGTGCTGGACGCCGGTCACCGCTCCCTTGGCGTTGGCGTGGACGATCATGTCGCCGCCGATGACCCGCATGCCCTGGTAGGTGCGCTGGTAGCGGGTGTGCGTGACGCCGTCGGTGTCCTTGACCACGTCGGTGGCGGTGAGCTCCTGGCTGGCCGGGAGCCCGATCTTCTTCGCCATCGTCGCCTCGCCGGAGCGGGCCCGGGACAGCAGCTGCTTCTGCTCCTTGACGGTGACCGTCTTGGCGCTGTTGCGCTGCTGGGCCTGGAGGTCAGACGAGCGGTCTTCGCGCGGCTTCTGGACGTCGTCGTCGCCCCCGAATGCCTGCGCGGTCGGCGCGAGGCACATGAGGGCGATCGTCGCGGAGGCCACCAGTGTGCGGCGCCTGCGCGAGATGAGGTTGTGACTCATTGATCTCTCTTTCCCGAGTTGGTGCCGGAGTCGACACTGCCTTCGACCTTGTGTCGTCGTACGCCGGCAGGCAAGAGAGGCGGGCTTGTTAACTTTTGACTCGTGGACGGGCCGACCCGAAGGTCAGTAGTGCCAGGCGAGCCCGGTCGTGCCGGGGGCACAGTCGAGCACCACGTAGTGCGCGTGCCCCAGCGAGTCGACGGTCACCCGCCGGGCCGAGTCGCCACCCTCGTCACGGGGCCGGTGGTAGGCCTCCACCCACTCCGGCAGGTCATTCGTCGGGAAGTGCACCTCGACGACGTACTCGCGGATCGCACGCGCACAGCTGGCGTCGTACGACGTGTCGAGCGGGCCGGGCCCGTCGGCGGTGATCTCGTAGTCGAGCACGACGGTGTCGCCACGGCTCAAGGACTGGGCGAAGCGCAGCTCCGTGCCGAGCACCCGGTGGGCCGTGTCGACGTGCCGGGAGGCGACCTCGGCGCCGGCATGGACGGTGAGCCAGGGGGTCCCGGCGGTGCGGTCCTCGAAGAACTGGGTGACCCCGATGCCCTCGAGGCCGTCGGCGTCGGCCCGGGCGACGGTGCGGATGCGCACCGACTCGATGCGTCGCGCGGCGTCCAGGCGTACGACGTCGTGCTGGCTGATCCGTGTCAGGTGCTGGCCGCCCGAGTGTGCCTGCACCTTCTCGGCGATGCGACGTACGGCCTCGCGCTCGACGAAGCGCGGCACCAGGCCGACCTGCTTCGGGGCCCGGACGGGGCCTCGTGGACGTGGTGCCGGGACCAGCACCCGCAGGCTGCGTGGGGCCAGGCCGAGCACGCTCTCGAGGTGGGCGACGACCATCTGCGAGCGCTTGCGGCCGGGGACCCGGTTGCCGCTCTGCCAGTAGCTCAGCGTGGCGACGCTGACCTCGACCCCGCGTTCGGCGAGACGCTGCTGGATGTTCTCCAGACACAGCCCGCTGCGTTCGACCGCTTCGCGCAGCGCGGTGGCGAAGTCGTTGGGGCGTGTGATCAGCGCGGGCACGGTTCTCCGATCGTGCCCCAACCCATCTCCCCGAGCGTCGAAATCTAGCAGCACGCTCCCGGCAGGCCGCCTGCTGCTGAGCCTCCACGCGTGATCGGGTCCGACTCGTGATCGACCCGGGTGGGTCGCATAGCCTGCATCAGTGACCACACTCCTCATCCTCGGCGCCACGGGTGCCGTGGGCTCCCGAGCTCTCGAGATGGCCCTCGCCGACACCCGGGTCGACCGCGTCGTCGCCCCCACCCGGCGTCCCCTCGCCGAGCGCGACGGTCTGACCAACCCGGTGCTCGACTTCCACGACCTGCCCGGGGACAGCGACATCTGGAGCGTCGACGCCGTCGCCTGCGCCCTGGGTACGACGCGCAAGCTGGCTGGCTCGCGTGACGCGTTCCGACAGGTCGACCACGACCTCCCACTCCGGGTTGCCGAACTGACCCGCCAGGCCGGGGCGTCGTCGTACGCACTGGTCTCGTCGGTGGGCGCCGACGAGAGGTCGCACACGTTCTACCTGCGGGTGAAGGGCGAGACTGAGAACGCTCTCGAGAAGTGCGGCTTCGAGTCGCTGACCCTGCTGCGCCCTGCCGGCCTGGTCGGTGGTGTCCGCACCCGTGCGACCGGCATCGGTGACCACCTCGTCGAGGCCAGTCGCGCGATCAAGCCGCTGATGCCGGCCCGATATCGTCCCGTGCACGTCGACCGGGTGGCCGCGGCACTCGTCGGGTCAGCGGTGGCCGCCGACCCCGGCGTGCACGTGCGTCAGAGCGAGTCGCTCTGACCGCTGGTCTGCTGCGCCCCTGCGGACACTTCGACCCCCGCCAGCAGGGTGCAAAGCAGCATGGACGGAGCGTTACTCGCGGGGTGGGTGGTCAGCGGCCCTGGTTGGCCACGGCGGCGGCGGCCTCGGCGGCGGCCTCGGGGTCGAGGTACTCGCCACCCTTGACCGTCGGTGCGAGGTCGTCGTCGAGGCGGTAGACCAGCGGCATGCCGGTGGGGATGTTCAACCCGGCGATGTCGGTGTCACTGATGCCGTCGAGGTGCTTGACGATCGCGCGCAGACTGTTGCCGTGGGCGGCGACCAGCACCGTCTTGTCGGCGCGCAGGTCGGCGACGATGTCGGACTCCCAGTAGGGGAGCAGTCGCGCGATGACGTCCTTGAGGCACTCGGTGCGGGGCATCTCGTCGCCCAGGTCGGCATAGCGGGGATCGCCCACCTGGGAGAACTCGTCGTCGTCGGCCAACGGCGGAGGCGGGGTGTCGAACGAGCGGCGCCAGGTCATGAACTGCTCCTCGCCGTACTCGGCGAGGGTCTGCTTCTTGTCCTTGCCCTGCAGGGCGCCGTAGTGGCGCTCGTTGAGGCGCCAGCTGCGCCTGACCGGGATCCAGTGGCGGTCCGCGGCATCGAGGGCGAGCACGGCGGTGTTGATCGCGCGGCGCTGGAGCGACGTGTGGACCACGTCGGGCAACAGGCCTGCGGCGACCAGCTGCTCACCGCCGCGGACGGCCTCGGCGCGGCCCTTCTCGGTCAGGGCCACGTCGACCCAGCCGGTGAAGAGGTTCTTCGCGTTCCACTCGCTCTCGCCGTGGCGGAGCAGGATGAGGGTGTAGGTCATCAGTGGTCGTCGCCCTCGGTGGCGTGCTCCTCGCCCGAGTGGCCGACCTCCTGGCCCTCGGTCAGCTCGTCGCCGTCCTGGCCGGCCCACTGGCCGGCGTTGGCCACGATCGGCACCTCCACCTTCACGGGGTCGGAGTGGCTGAAGCTCAGCGTCAGGGTGGCCCAGCCGCCGATCTTGAAGTCGCCGGTGACCTTGATGCCGTCGACCGAGTCGCCGCTGGCGGCGGGCAGGTCGTCGGTGGTGTTCGCGATGCGGGTGGCGCCGCCGGGGGCGACGGTGACCTTGCCCTTGACCTGGGCGGTGACACCCTCGCCGGTGATGCCGGTGAGCGTGTCCTCGTTCTCGAGGTCGTTGTTCGACAGCGTGGTCACCAGGGTGCCCTCGCCGTCGGCGGTGGCGACGATCACGGCGTTGAGCACGTCGACGGCGTGGTCACGGTTGTTCGCGCCGGGAGCCGGCGTGTAGACCTTGTCCGTGGCGTAGTTGAAGCCACACGACGCCAGCATGGGCGCGGCGAGCACGAAGGTGCCGGCAGCGATGGCGCGGGCAATCCGGTTGCGAAGCAGCATCTGAAGGCCTTTGGTGTCGTCGGCGGGCCGTGTCTGACCGGACCGCAGTCGGGTCACAGCCTAGACGACATATTCCGAGTGGGAGATGCCGGGCTCGCGGTGTCCGCATCCCGACCCGGCGGCGGGTTCACGCCTCATTCATTCACTGCACGAGGCCGACGGTGAGGGCGGTCGCGATCAGCGCTGCCCCGACCACGATCGTGTAGATGACGGCGATCACCATCAGCTTCGGAGCCCCCGTCCTCAACGCGATCCGGAGCGGGAAGCTCGTCGTACCGTCCTTGTTGTCGTCGACCAGGCCGGGCAGGGAGACGAGCAGGTGGACGCCGATGCCGAGCAGTGCGGCGCACACGGTGAGGGCCAGGGTCGGCGGACCACCCGCGCCGTCGCCACCCCAGCCGCCGTACGACAGGAACGCGGGGAACAGGCCGAACGTGGCCATCCAGGGCAGGTAGGAGAACTGGCTGCGACGCAGCAGCCCGGCGTTGGTGAGCATGGCGATCAGCAGTATGCCCAGCCAGGTCAGGCCGGACGTGAGGCCGTGGGAGATCGCCAGCGGGATCACCAGCAGTGCCGCGACGGCGATCGAGAAGACCACCGTGCCCTTCTCGAGGTAGCCCGCGGCGACGGGCTTTCCCTCGCGGGCGTGGGACTTGTCGCGGTCGGCGTCGACGAGGTCGTTGTGCCAGCCGAGCAGCACCTGTCCGACGAGTGCGGTGGCCAGCACCAGGCCGACCTCGCGCGTGGGGCGGCCGGCCAGGGCGGCAGCGACCGTGAGGCCGAGCGTGACCAGCACTGCCTGCCGCGGGTGGCTGGCCCGGAACAACGCGACGGGCAGGCTCCGACCGAGCTCGAAGACCGCGCCCGGTGTGCCGTCGGCGCGCGACGAACGGACGCGTCGTGCGGGCTTGTAGTTCTTGGCAGACATAGGCCGAAGTATTGACCAAGGGGCCCGTGATTGCAGGGATTCGACGCGCCAGTGCGGTACGGCGGCGGCGCCCGATCGAGGCCTCGAGAACACTTGCCCACCACAGGCAATGCGGTTCTGTCAAGCCCGGATTGGGCACCTGACCTGCGCAAACGTGGAAAGGGGTGTCTAGAACTCGTGTTAGACTGGTCACCTAGGAAGGGGTACTTGGCACATGACATTTACCGTCGGCGAAACGGTTGTTTACCCAAATCACGGAGCGGCTGTCATCGAGGACATCGAGACGCGCACCATCAAGGGAGAAGACAGGGAATACCTGGTTCTCCGCATCGTCGCACAGCAGGACCTTGTCGTTCGGGTTCCTGCCTGCAACCTCGACCTGGTCGGGGTTCGTGACGTCGTGGACAAGGAGGGCCTCGACCGCGTGTTCGACGTCCTTCGTGCCGCGCACGTCGAGGAGCCGACGAACTGGTCGCGTCGCTACAAGGCGAACCTCGAGAAGCTGCACTCGGGTGATGTGATGAAGGTTGCCGAGGTCGTTCGCGACCTGTGGCGCCGTGAGCGTGACCGCGGCCTGTCCGCCGGTGAGAAGCGGATGCTGGCGAAGGCACGCCAGATCCTCGTCTCCGAGCTGGCCCTGGCCGAGCACACCAACGAAGACAAGGCAGAGGCGATCCTCGACGAGGTCCTCGCTTCCTGATCCCTGTTTCACGCAAGAGCCCCACGGTCCCCAGGGCCGTGGGGCTCTCGTCATTCCATCGACCCGTCGTGAGTTGCGGTTGACCTGTCGTGAACTGCGGTTGACCTGTCGTGAACTGCGACCAGGGATGGAAACTGGCGACGGGTCGATCGGAACTGGCGACGGGTCGGCGGACGCTTGTCCAGTGGCCGTGAGGTGGTGAGGACAAGTTGACACCTGCGTGAAACAAACCGTTCCCGGCCCGAAATCTGCACTGCCTAGGTTCCTCGACATCCGCACACTCGAGGAGTCGATCGTGACCACCACCGCACCCCTGCCCTCCCGGCCCGCGCCGTCCGCCATGAAGGGCGGCACCTGGATCGAGGACTGGCGCCCCGAGGAGCCCGAGTTCTGGGAGAACGGCGGCGCCAAGGTCGCCCGCCGCAACCTGATCTGGTCGATCTTCTCCGAGCACCTCGGCTTCTCCGTGTGGCTGCTGTGGAGCGTCAGCGCCGCCATGCTGCTCAAGGTCGGCTTCGACTTCACCACGTCGCAGCTGTTCCTGCTGGTCGCCGTACCCAACCTGGTCGGGTCGCTGATCCGGTTGCCCTACACCTTCGCGGTGCCCAAGTTCGGCGGGCGCAACTGGACGGTGGTCAGCGCCACGCTGCTGCTGATCCCGACCCTGCTGTTCGCGCACTTCGTGCAGCGCCCCGAGACGCCGTACTGGGTCTTCCTGGTGATCGCGGCGACAGCCGGCTTCGGCGGCGGCAACTTCGCCTCCTCGATGGCGAACATCAACTTCTTCTACCCGGCCAAGCGCAAGGGCACGGCGCTGGGCCTCAACGCGGCCGGCGGCAACCTCGGCGTCGCGGTGATCCAGTTCTTCCTGCCGATCGTGGTCGGTGGCGCGGGTGCCTTCGGCCTGGTCAAGGCGAGCGAGAGCGGCCTGGCCCTGCAGCGTGCCGGCTACCTGTACGCCGCACTCGCGGTGCTGGGTGCGGTCTGCGCCTGGTTCTTCATGAACAACCTGGCCGCCGCCCGCTCCAAGCCGCGCGAGCAGCTGGCCGTCGTGAAGTACAAGCACACGTGGGTGATGTCGTTCCTCTACATCGGCACCTTCGGCTCGTTCATCGGCTACTCCGCCGCGATGCCGCTGCTGATCAAGCTCAACTTCTGGGTGCCCACCGCCGACGGTGCCGGCGCCGGCATCAACTTCGCCTACTACGCCTTCCTCGGCGCACTGGTCGGCTCGGTGGCCCGCCCCTTCGGTGGCTGGCTGGCCGACAAGTACGGCGGCGCGCGGGTCACCCTCTTCACGTTCGGCGCGATGATCGCCGGCACGCTGGCGGTGCTGTGGACCCTCTCGCAGCTCACCCCGAACCCGACCGCGAGCGTGGCGATCGCCGAGGAGAACCAGCAGTGGTTCCCCTGGTTCCTCGGCTTCTTCCTCTTCGTCTTCGCGGCCAGCGGCATCGGCAACGGGTCGACGTACCGGATGATCCCGCTGATCTGGGCCCGCCAGGCCCGCACCACCACCGCGGAGGGCACCCCCGAGCAGGCCGACGCACTGGCCCGCGCGACCAAGGAGTCGTCGGCCGTGATCGGCATCGCCGGGGCCGTGGGCGCCATCGGCGGCTTCCTGATCCCGATGACGTTCGGTGCCCCGTGGATCGAGGACCCGGTGTCGGCCGTCAGGGGTGCCTTCCTCGTCTTCACCGCCTTCTACGCCGTGTGTCTGGGCGTGACGTGGTTCTTCTACACCCGACGCGCGTTCCTGGTCGGCCGGGTGCCGAGCCTGGCCGGCGCCGGAATCTAGGACCTGCATGAGCACCGAGACCCACTGTCCCTACTGCTCGCTGCAGTGCGGGATGCGGCTCGCGCCGGCCGGGGCCTCCGTCGGGGCTTCGACCGGCGCGAAGCCCGCCCCCGCACGGGCCGCCCTCGAGGTCACCGAGTGGCCGGAGTTCCCGGTCAACCAGGGGGCCCTGTGCCGCAAGGGCTGGACGTCGACCGGGTTGCACAGGCATCGCGAGCGGTTGACCCAGCCACTGGTGCGCTCCGCCGAGACCGGGGAGCTGGCGCCGGCGTCGTGGGAGGAGGCCCTCGACCTGATCGGCGACCGCCTGCTCGCCGTGCGCGACGCTCACGGGGCCGACGCGATCGGCGTCTTCGGTGGGGGCGGGCTGACCAACGAGAAGGCCTACCAGCTGGGCAAGTTCGCCAGGGTCGCGATCGGCACCAGCCAGATCGACTACAACGGTCGCTGGTGCATGTCGTCGGCCGCCTCTGCAGGCACCCGGGCACTGGGTCTCGACCGCGGTCTGCCCTTTCCCCTTGCGGACATCGAGCAGCCCGACGTCGTCGTGCTGGTCGGGTCGAACCTGGCCGAGACCATGCCGCCGGCCGCGCGTCACCTCGCCGCACTGCGTGAGCGGGGCGGCAAGGTCGTGGTGATCGACCCCCGCCAGACCTCGACCGCCGCGCAGGCCGACGTGTTCGTGCAGCCCGTTCCGGGCACCGACCTCGCGCTCGCGCAGGCCGTGCTCCACCAGGTCGTCGCCGACGGCAACGTCGACTCGGACTATGTCCAGGCTCGGACGACGGGCTTCTCGTCCGTGCGCGACTCGGTGGCGTCGTGGTGGCCCGAGCGGGCCGAACGCGTGACGGGGGTGCCGGCGTCGGAGATCCGTTCCCTGGCTGCGCTGCTGGGCTCCGCGGACAAGGTGATGGTGTTGACCGCCCGCGGCGCGGAGCAGCACGCGTCCGGCTCCGACACGGTGCTGGGCTGGATCAACGTGGCGCTGGCACTGGGCATGTGCGGCAAGGAGTACGCCGGCTACGGCTGCCTCACGGGGCAGGGCAACGGGCAGGGGGGACGCGAGCACGGGCAGAAGGCCGACCAGCTGCCCGGCTACCGCATGATCGACGACCTGGAGGCTCGCGCGCACGTCGCGTCGGTGTGGGGCATCGACCCCGATTCCCTGCCTGGCAAGGGGAAATCGGCCTACGAGCTGCTCTCCTCCCTCGGTGAACCGGACGGGGTGAAGGCCCTGTTGGTCTTCGGCTCCAACATCGTGGTCTCCGCACCCAACGCCTCGTTCGTGTCGCAACGCCTGGACGCCCTCGACCTCCTGGTCGTCGCGGACATCGTGCTCAGCGAGACCGCCGCGCGCGCGGACGTCGTACTGCCCGTCACGCAGTGGGCGGAGGAGACTGGCACCATGACCAACCTCGAGGGACGCGTCATCCTGCGTCAGCAGGCGATCACGCCGCCGGCCGGAGTGGTCAGCGACCTGGCCGTCCTGCGTGGGCTGGCGACCAGGCTGGACTCGCCGGTCGACTTCTCCACCGAGCCGGAGGAGATCTTCGCCGAGCTGGGCCGGGCCTCCGCCGGTGGCAAGGCCGACTACGCCGGGATCACCTACGACCGGATCCGCGACGAGCAGGGCGTGTTCTGGCCCTGCCCCTCACCCGACCACGCGGGCACACCGCGGATGTTCCTCACGGCCTTCGGCCACCCCGACGGTCGGGCCCGCTTCCACGTCGTCGAGCACCGGGGCGCGGTCGAGCAGCCGGACGCCGACTATCCGCTGCACCTGACCACCGGGCGGGTGCTCGCGCAGTACCAGTCCGGCGCCCAGACCCGCCGGGTGCGCGACCTGCCCGACACCGGACCCTTCGTGGAGCTGCACCCGATGCTGGCCCGGCGCCTGTCGGTGTATGACGGAGAGGAGGTCCGGCTGGCCACGCGACGCGGCGTGATGACCGCACCGGCGCGGGTCGTCGACACGATCCGCCCGGACACCGTCTTCGTGCCGTTCCACTGGGTCGGTGCCAACCTCCTCACCAACGACGCCCTCGACCCCGCCTCGCGGATGCCCGAGTTCAAGGCCTGCGCCGTGGCGGTGTCGCGCGCCGATCTGATTGCGTCCGGTCGTGACCTGCCCGACGTGGTGGCTGCGTCATGAGCGAACGGCTCGTCATCGTCGGCAACGGGATGGCCGCCACCCGGCTGGTCGAGATGCTCGTCGCGCGGCGGTACGACGGACACATCACCGTGATCGGCGAGGAGCCGGTGCCGGCGTACAACCGGATCCTGCTGTCGGCCGTGCTCGAGGGCACCCACCGCGCCGAGGCCCTGACCATGCGCGACCCGGAGTGGTTCGCCTCGGTGGGGGTCGACCTGCGCCTGGGCAGCCGGGTGCTGCAGGTCTCGCGCAAGGAGTCCGACGTCATGCTGGTCGACGGGACGACGATCCCCTGGGACCGGCTGGTGCTGGCGACCGGCGCCATCCCGACGCTGCCACCGATCCGCGGGCTGGTGCAGATGGACGGCCAGCTGCATCCGAAGGTGCACGCGTTCCGCAGCCTTGCCGACTGCAACGGGCTGCTGTCCGCACTGGCGGAACGTGAGGGACAACGTGCCGTGGTCGTGGGCGGCGGACTGCTCGGGCTCCAGGTCGCGCGCGCCCTCAGCGTGCGCGGCGTCGCGACCGAGATCGTCGAGGGCACGGAGCACCTGCTCTCGACCCAGCTCGACGAGCGCGGGGGCTCGATTCTCAAGCGTGGGTTGAAGAAACTCGGCACGGAGGTCTACACCGGCGCACGCGCCGTACGCCTGACCGACGAAGGTCTGAAGCTCGACAACGGCTACACCCTGGAGACCGATCTGGTCATCCTCACCGCCGGCGGACGCCCGTCGACGGCACTGGCTCGGCAGGCGGAGCTCTACGTGCGGCGCGGGATCGTGGTCGACGGCCACCTCGCCTCGATCACCGACCCACGGGTGCACGCTGTCGGCGACTGCGCCGAATTCGCGGGGAAGGTGACCGGGTTCGTGCCACCTGCCTGGGAGCAGGCCGTCGTCCTCGCTGAGCACCTCTGTGGCGGCGACGTGGCGTACGACGGATCACGCTCGGTGGCGCGGCTGAGGGCCAGCGACCTGGAGGTCGCCGTGCTCGGGGACCCGGAGCACACCGATGGTGAGGTGGTCGAGGTGACCAACCCGATCGCCGGGACGCACCGCAAGCTCGTCGTCCGGGGCGGGGTGATCGTCGCCGCCGCGCTGGTCGGGGACCTGGCCCGGGTCGGACTCATCACCCAGCTCTACGACCGGCGCACCATCCTGGGCGCGCACGAGCCGGGGGAGCTCCTCTCCGCCGAGCGCGCGACCGCCTCGGAGGCGACGGAGCTGCCCGACGACGCGGAGGTCTGCGCCTGCGCCGGCGTCAGCGCCGGCCGGATCCGCGGCTGCCGCACGCTCGACGAGGTGCGCGGCTCGACCCGGGCCACCACCGGCTGCGGCGGCTGCAGCTCCGTCGTCGAGCAGCTGCTCGCCCGCTGACGGACGAGTCCTGATCGACCCGTCGTGAGTTTGGATCGACCCGTCGTGAGTTTCGAGAACTGGCGACAGGTCAACCGGAACTGGCGACAGGTCGGTGAAGAAGGGTTTTCATGCCCGAAACAAAGCGAAACCCTCCAGTCAACATGGGCCGCATAACTTCCAGTCACAGGTTGTCAGGAAGGACTCCTCATGAGCACACGCAAGACACTTGTCGTCATCGGGCACGGCATGGTCGGTCACCGTTTCGTCCAGGCTGCCATCGAGCGGGGCCTCACCGAGCGGTTCGACCTCGTGGTGGTCGGCGAGGAGCCGCGTCCGGCGTACGACCGGGTGGCGCTCACCTCGTTCTTCGAGGTCGGCGCCGAGCAGCTCTCCTACCTGCCCTCCGGTGCGTACGACGACCCGCGGGTGCGGCTGGTGCTCGACACCCCCGTCACCGCGATCGATCGTGACGCGCAGACGGTGACCCTGGCCGACGGCGAGGTCGTGGACTACGACGTCGCCGTGCTGGCCACCGGTGCGGCGCCGTTCGTGCCGCCGGTGCCGGGCAAGGACCTCGGCAACGTCTTCGTCTACCGCACGATCGAGGACCTCGAGGCGATCCGCGAGGCATCGAAGACCGCGAAGTCCGGTGCCGTGATCGGCGGCGGGCTGCTCGGCCTCGAGGCCGCGAATGCCCTGCACCAGTTGGGGATCGAGGCCCACGTGGTCGAGATGGCGCCGCGCCTCATGGCGGTGCAGATCGACGATGCCGGTGGTGCCACTCTCAAGCGGCACATCGAGCAGCTCGGCCTCACCGTGCACACCGGCGTGATGACGGAGTTCATCGACGGCAACGATGACGGCCTGGTCAGCGGGCTCAAGTTCAAGGACGCCGACGAGCCGCTCCCGGTCGACCTGGTGGTCTTCTCCGCCGGCATCCGACCGCGGGACCAGCTGGCCCGCGACTGCGGCCTCGAGGTCGCCGAGCGTGGCGGCATCCTGGTCGACCCGCAGATGCGCACCAGCGATTCGTCGATCCTGGCCATCGGGGAGTGTGCGGCGCCCGGGGGGAAGATGTACGGCCTGGTCGCGCCGGGCTACCAGATGGCCGAGGTCGCGGTGGACGGCCTGCTCGAGGGACCGGGTGAGTTCACCGGTGCCGACATGTCCACCAAGCTCAAGCTGCTCGGTGTCGACGTGGCCAGCTTCGGTGACGCGTTCGCGGCCACCGAGGGTGCCCTCGAGCTGGTCTTCGCCGACGCCGTTGCCGGCGTCTACAAGAAGCTCGTCGTCTCCTCGGAAGGGGATCGGCTGCTCGGTGGCGTGCTGGTCGGCGATGCGTCGGCGTACGGCGTGCTGCGGCCGATGGTCTCCAGTGGCATGGCGCTGCCGGAGAACCCGGAGGAGCTGATCCTCCCGGCCGCGCGTGGGGGCGGGGCCGCGAAGCTGGGCATGCCCGACGAGGCCGTGGTCTGCTCCTGCAACAACATCACCAAGGGCTCCATCTGCGGCACCATCGACGCCGAGGGCTGCGCCGACCTGCCGTGCGTGAAGTCGTGCACGAAGGCCGGCACGGTGTGCGGCTCATGCGTGCCGATCGTGAAGAACCTGCTCGCCGAACGACTCGAGGCGGCCGGCAAGGCGGTCAGCAAGGGCATCTGTGAGCACTTCGACCTGACCCGCCAGGAACTCTTCGACGTCATCGCCGTCCACGGCTTCCAGCGCTTCGACGACATCGTCACCGCGCACGGCCGCGGTCGTGGCTGCGACATCTGCAAGCCGGCCGTCGCGTCGATCCTGGCCAGCCAGTTCAACGGCCACGTGCTCGACAAGACCACCGCCAACCTGCAGGACACCAACGACGCCTACCTCGCCAACATCCAGCGCAACGGCACCTACTCCGTCGTCCCGCGTATCCCCGGCGGCGAGATCACCGCCGACAAGCTGATCGTGATCGGTGAGGTGGCCCGCGACTTCGACCTCTACACGAAGATCACCGGTGGGCAGCGGATCGACCTGTTCGGCGCCCGCATGGAGCAGCTGCCACAGATCTGGAAGCGACTCGTCGACGCCGGGTTCGAGTCGGGCCACGCCTACGGCAAGTCGCTGCGCACCGTGAAGTCGTGCGTGGGCTCGACCTGGTGCCGCTTCGGCGTGCAGGACTCGGTGCAGATGGCGATCGACCTCGAGCTGCGCTACCGGGGGCTGCGCAGCCCGCACAAGCTGAAGGGCGGCGTCAGCGGCTGCGCCCGCGAGTGCGCCGAGGCCCGGGGCAAGGACTTCGGGGTCATCGCGACCGAGAAGGGCTGGAACCTCTACGTCTGCGGCAACGGGGGAGCGATCCCGGCGCACGCACAGCTGTTGGCCAGCGACCTGAGCTCCGAGGACCTGGTCCGCTACCTCGACCGGTTCCTCATGTACTACATCCGCACCGCCGATCGGCTGCAACGTACGTCGACCTGGCTCGGCACGATCGACGGTGGGCTCGAGCGGGTCCGTGAGATCGTGGTGGACGACGCCCTGGGTCTCGGCGCCGAACTGGAGGCGGAGATGGCACGGCACGTGGACTCCTACTTCGACGAGTGGAAGGAGACCATCGAGGACGAGGAGAAGATGTCCCGCTTCGTCTCCTTCGTCAACGCGCCGGGTGTTCCCGACCCGAACATCTCTTTCTCCACGACGCGCGGCCAGATCGTCCCGTCGCAGTCGGAGGAGCCGGTCTCGCTCGGCGCCACGATCCCCGTGGGCGCCCCGACCGGAGCGGGTGCGCTGTGACCTCGCGGGAGTGGGAGCCGATCTGCGACCTCGCCGCCCTCGAGGTGGAGCGCGGTGCGACGGCGCTGGTGCACGGGCAGGCGGTGGCGATCTTCCGCACCCATGACAACGAGGTCTTCGCGCTCGGCAACTACGACCCGTTCGCCAAGGCCAGCGTGCTGGCCCGCGGCATCGTCGGCACCCGCGGCGAGATCCCGTTCGTCGCCTCGCCGATGCACAAGCACGCCTTCGACCTGAGGACCGGCCGCTGCCTCGACGACGACCACGTCCAGGTGCCGTCGTACGACGTGCGCGTGGTTGCGGGCGTCGTACAGGTCGGGCCTCGCCTGGAGGTCGCATGACCGTCGACGGGCCGCTGGCCTCCTTCCGGATCGGCGTCACCGCCGCCCGGAAGGCCGAGGAGCAACGCACGCTCCTCGAGCGACGCGGTGCGCAGGTCGAGTGGGCGCCCGTGCTGTCGGTGGAGCCGAACAAGATCGACGCGGTGGCGCTGCGGGCAGCCACCGAGCAGGTGCTCACCGCCCCCGTCGACCTGTTCATCGCGACCACCGGCATCGGCCTGAAGTCGTGGTTCGCGGCGGCGGAGGAGTGGGGCCTGCTCGAGCCGCTCCTCGAGTCCCTCAACGGTGCGGAGATCCTGGCCCGCGGCCCGAAGTCGGTCGGCGCGCTGCGTCGTGCCGGGCTGCGCGAGCTGTGGGCGCCGGAGTCGGAGTGCTTCGAGGACGTGCTGGCCCACCTGCGTGGCCGCGACCTGACCGACCGGCGGATCGTCGTGCAGGAGCACGGCCAGTCGCTCTCGAACGTCGCGCACGCGCTTCGGCGTCAGGGGGCCACCGTCGACGTGGTCACGGTCTACCGCGTCGAGGGGCCTGCAGACCCGGCACCGGTCTTCCGCATGGTCGACCTGATCGCCGACCGCAAGCTCGACGCGGTCACCTTCACCGCGGCGCCGGCGGTGGCGTCCCTGATGGACGTCGCCGGCGCGATGGGCCGCCGCGACGAGGTGATCGCCGCGTTCCAGGCCGACGTCGTCGCCGTCTGTGTCGGCCCGGTGACCGCCGCCGCGTTCGAGATGTGGGGCGTGCCGACGGTCCAGCCGGACCGTGCCCGCACCGCCGCGATGGTGAAGCTGCTCGAGACCGAGCTGCCGGTACGCCGGGCAGGGCAGGCCTTCGACGTAGCGGGCCACGTGCTGTTGCTCCATGGTGACCAGGTGCTGCTCGACGGGGTGGCGGTGCACCTCTCGCCCTCTCCCTTCGCGGTGCTCCAGGCGCTGGCGGTCAATCCCGGTCACGTGGTCCCTCGCCGGGAGCTCCTGGCCGCCCTGCCGACGGGGCAGGCGGCCTCCGAGCACGCGGTCGAGATGGCCGTGGCCCGGTTGCGTGCCGCGCTCGGCACCCGCGTCGTACAGACAGTGGTGAAGCGGGGCTACCGATTGGCGACGCCATGACCGGCGCGGTCACCGCACTGCCGGACGCCGGCCCCGCCGCCGGGCCCTCGCTGGTCACCGTTGCGCACGGCACCAGGATGTCGGCCGGCAACCGGATCGCGGTGGCGATCACCGCCCAGGCCCGACGCCGGTTGGACGTCGCGGCCACCGCGTCCTACGTCGAGCTGTGCCAGCCGCACTTCGCCGACGTGATGACGAGCGCCCAGGGCCCCACGGTCGTCGTACCGCTGCTGCTCTCGTCCGGATTCCACACCCGCGTCGACCTGCCGGGGGCGGTGACCCGCTCGGCGTACCCGGTGCGGCTGGCCGGGCCTCTCGGCCCGCACCCGCTGCTGGCCGAGGTGATGGTGCGGCGGCTGCTGGGGGCCGGCGCCCGACCCGACGACCCGGTGGTGATGGCCGCCGCGGGCTCGAACGATCCTGCGGCGCTGGTCGACCTCGCCGAGATGACCCGGTTGCTGCGGCGTCGCTGGGACGGTCCGGTGCACCTGGCCACCGTCGGCGGTCGCGGCCGTCGGGTGCACGACACCGTCGTGGCCGCGCGCGCCGGGGGGCGGGTCGCCGTGGTGCCCTACCTGCTGGCGCCCGGACACTTCCTCGGACAGGTGCGCCGTCGGGCGGCCTCGGCCGGGGCGACCGTGGTGGCGGATGTGATCGGTGCCGACCCGCTGGTCGCCGAGCTCGTCGTACGCCGGTATCTCGCCTGCACCCGCGACCACACCCTCGCCGCCTGACCCCACGTTTGGTCAGACGATGAGGGCGGTGGCGATCGCGGCGACGCCCTCGCCGCGGCCGGTGAGGCCGAGGCCGTCGGTGGTGGTGGCCGAGATCGAGACGGGAGCGCCGACCACCTCGGAGAGCACCCGTTCGGCCTCGGTACGGCGGTCGCCCAGGCGTGGCCGGTTGCCGATCACCTGGATCGCCACGTTGCCGATCGTGAAGCCGGCCGCACGCACGCGTCGTACGGTCTCGGCCAGCAGCGCGCTGCCCGAGGAACCGGCCCACTCGGGCTCTGCGGTGCCGTAGTTCGTGCCGAGGTCGCCCAGTCCGGCGGCCGAGAGCAGTGCGTCGCAGGCGGCGTGCGCGGCGACGTCCGCGTCTGAGTGCCCCTCGAGCCCGGCCGGCTCGTCGGGCCAGGCCAGACCGGCCAGCATCATGGGTCGATCGACGGCAAAGCGGTGTACGTCGGTGCCGATGCCTGTGCGGGGGGTCGAAGTCACGAGATGATCATGCCTGAGACCATGGACGGCGTGACGACTCCCCGAGGTGCCTGGTCGGCTGCCGGCGCCGTGGCCGGTGTGGCCGGACTGGCGATCAGCCATGCGGCGACGATGGTGCTCACCCTGCGCTCCTCGCCCCTGGTCGCCGTGGCCGAGCTGATCATCCAGCACGTGCCGGGTGGTCTCGCCGAGCGGGCGATCAAGGTCCTCGGCAGCAACGACAAGCCGTTCCTCGTCGTGGTCATCTTCCTGATCATGATGCTCTTCGCGATGTGGGCCGGGCGCCTGGCCGAGCACTCGTGGTGGAAGCCGATCCTGGTCTGGGTGGGCATGGGTGCCGTCGGCCTGCTCGCCGTCCTCACCCGCTTCGACGCCACCGCGCTCGACTACCTGCCGGTGACCGCGGGTGTGGTCACGTGGATCGTCGCGTTGTCGTTCCTCACCGAACCACTGCACCACGCCGATGCGGCGGACGACACCCAGTCCGACGGCAAGTCGCGGCGCAGCTTCCTGATCCGCTCCGGAGTGCTCGGCGTGGCCGGCATCGGGGTGGGCATCTTCGGCCAGAACTTCGGCGCCAAGCGGCGTCACGTCGAGGAGACCAGGCGCCTGCTGAACCTTCCCGTCACCGACCCCAAGTCGCCGCGCGGGACGATGGTCGACGTCCCCGACATGCCGTCGTGGAAGACGCCGACCGGGGAGTTCTACAAGATCCACACCGCCGTCGTGGTGCCGACGATCGAGCCGCAGGACTGGTCGCTGCGCATCCACGGCAAGGTCGACCGCGAGATCACCCTGACCTACCAGGAGCTGGTCGACCGGCCGCTGATCCAGCGCTGGATCACCCTCAACTGCGTCTCGAACCCGGTCGGCGGACCGCTGATCGGCAACGCCTGGTGGTCCGGCGTGCTGCTCGCGGACCTGCTCGAGGAGGCCGGGGTGTCCGGCGACGCCGACGCGATCCTCCAGACCTCGCACGACGGCTGGACCTGTGGCACCCCGCTCGACATGGTCACCGATCGCCAGCGGCACGCGATGCTGGCGATCGCGATGAACGGCGAGCCGCTGCCGATCGACCACGGCTTCCCCGTGCGCACCCTGGTGCCGGGGCTGTACGGCTACGTCTCGGCCTGCAAGTGGGTGGTCGACATCGAGGTCACGAAGTTCGAGGACTTCGAGGCCTACTGGACCGACAAGGGCTGGTCCGAGAAGGGTCCGGTGAAGATCGCCTCCCGCATCGACGTGCCGGAGAACGGCGACGACGTCGAGACTGGCACCGTCAGGATCGGCGGGCACGCATGGGCGCAGCACACCGGTATCAGCGGCGTCGAGGTGGCGATCAACGGCGGCGAGTGGACGCGGGTCGACATCGGCTCGAGTCCCAACACCGACACCTGGGTCCAGTGGAAGACAGAGGTCGATCTCGAGGAGGGCGACCACACCGTGTTGGTGCGGGCCGTCGGCTCCGACGGGGAGACACAGACCGGGGTCGAGCGCGACACCCGGCCGGATGGTGCCACCGGTTGGCACCAGATTGAGATCAGCGCCTCATGACCTTCACCTCAGACGGAGTGGCCCTCGTCGTCGGCGGCAGCGGCGGGCTCGGTGCTGCGATCGCGCGGTTGCTCGCCGAGCGTGGCAGCAACGTCGCGGTCACCTTCCGCGCCAACGAGTCCGCCGGTACGACGACCGCGGCGTCCTGCCGCGAGTGGGGCGTGCGCTCCTCGGCGTACCGTCTCGACGTCGGCTCGTCGACCGACTGCGCCGACGTGGTGGCGAAGGTCGTCGAGGAGTACGGCGGCCTGCACACGCTGGTCCACGCGGCCGGACCGCACGTGCCGATGGTGCACCTGTCCCGCGTGGCACCCGACGACATGGCGCGACAGCTGGCCGACGACGCGGGCGGGTTCTTCAACGTCGTGCATCCCGCGCTGACCCACCTGCGGGCCGACGGCGGATCGATCGTGGCGGTGACCACGGCGGCGACCGCCCGCTACCCGGTGCGCGACGGCCTCTCCGCCGGACCCAAGGGGGCGGTCGAGGCGCTCGTGCGCGGACTGGCCGCCGAGGAGGGCCGGTTCGGCGTGCGGGTCAACGCGGTCGGGCCGGGCATGCTCACCGACGGCATGGCGGCCCGCCTGATCACCTCCGGCGAGCTGTCCGAGGCCGCCCTCGACGTGACCCGCGACAACATCCCGCTGCGCCGTTTCGGCAATGCCCGCGACATCGCCGAGGCGGTCTGCTTCCTCGCCTCCGACGCCGCCGGCTTCATCTCGGGCCAGAAGCTGGACGTCGACGGCGGCTACACCGTCTGACCTCCTGCCTCGGAAATCGTCAGGGGGGTGGCCGGACCTCTAGGATTGCCCGGGTGAGCCTCAAGTTCTATGACACAGCGACCCGCGAAGTGCGTGACTTCGTGCCCCTCGAGGAGGGGAAGGTCGGCATCTACCTGTGTGGGCTCACGGTGCAGTCGGAGCCGCACGTCGGGCACATCCGCTCGGGCGTGAACTTCGACGTGCTGCAGCGGTGGCTGCGTGCCTCTGGTTACGAGGTCACGTTCATCCGCAACACCACCGACATCGACGACAAGATCCTGATCAAGGCCGCCGAGCAGGGTCGCCCCTGGTACAACCTCGCCTACGAGATGGCGCGCGAGCTGTCGAAGGCGTACGCCGCCCTCAACGTGGCCCCGCCGACGTACGAACCCGCGGCCACCGGTCACATCCCCGAGATGGTCGAGCTGATCTCCGAGCTGATCACCCGCGGCCACGCCTACGCGGCCGAAGACGGCTCGGGCGACGTCTACTTCGACGTCCGCTCCTGGCCGTCGTACGGCGAGCTCTCGGGGCAGCGCATCGACGACATGGAGGCGGCCGCCGACGCCGACCCGCGCGGCAAGCGCGACCCCCGTGACTTCGCCCTGTGGAAGGGCTGGAAGAAGGAAACCGAGCCCGAGACCGCTGCCTGGCCGAGCCCCTGGGGTCCGGGACGTCCGGGTTGGCACATCGAGTGCTCGGCGATGGCCGGCAAGTACCTCGGCACCGCCTTCGACATCCACGGCGGCGGCCTCGACCTGCGCTTCCCGCACCACGAGAACGAGCAGGCACAGTCCCGCGCGGCCGGGCACCCGTTCGCGTCGTACTGGCTGCACAACGCCTGGATCACCACCTCCGGCGAGAAGATGAGCAAGTCGCTCGGCAACTCGCTGCTGGTGCCCAACGTGCTCGAGCGGGTGCGGCCCATCGAGCTGCGGTTCTACATGGTCTCCGCGCACTACCGCTCGCACGTCGAGTTCAGCTTCGAGGCGCTCGACGAGGCCGCCGTCGGCTTCCGTCGCATCGAGAACTTCCTGGCCCGCGCCGCCGCCGAGGTCGGCGAGGTGCCGACCGGTGGGCTGCTCTGCGCCGACTTCGTCAACGCCATGGACGACGACCTCGGTACGCCGGCCGCGGTCGCCGCGATCCACGACGTCGTGCGCGAGGGCAACAAGCTGATCGGCACCGGCGACATTGACGCCTTGCGGGGCAATGCGGCGTCGGTGCGCGCCATGCTCGACGTGCTCGGCCTCGACCCCGCAGACCCGGCGTTCGCGACCGGCTCGACCGGCGAGACCGACAAGCTGAGCGCCGCCGTCGACGTACTCATCAACACCCTGCTGGAACAACGCAACGAGGCGCGCGCGGCCAAGGACTACGCCACCGCCGACGCCATCCGCGACCGCATCAAGGCGGCCGGCATCGAGATCGAGGACACGCCCAGCGGTCCGAAGTGGTCTCTCGAGACAGACACGAGCAACTGAAGTGGAGCACAACTGACATGCCCGGGAACTCCCAGCGTCGAGGCGCCATCAAGAAGACGGGCAAGGGCAACCCCACTGCCGGCTCCGGCGGTCGCGTCAAGCGCGGCCTCGAGGGCAAGGGCCCCACGCCTAAGGCGAAGGACCGCCCGAACCACAAGGTCTACAAGAAGATCAACAAGGTCGACAAGTCGGCTGCCGCGCGCCCGAAGCGCCGCACCGCCAAGGGCGGCGACTCCGAGTGGGTGGCCGGCCGCAACTCCGTGGTCGAGGCGCTTCGCGCGCACATGCCGGTGACCGCGCTGTACGTCGTCGAGGGCACCGAGCGCGACGCCCGGCTGCGTGAGGCGTTCGCGCTGGCGGCCGACGGCGGCGTCTCGCTGCTCGAGGTCTCGCGCGGCGAGATGGACCGCCTCACCAGCGGCGCCGTCCACCAGGGCCTCGCCGCGCGCGTCCCTGCCTACGAGTACGCCGACGCGGACGAACTGATCGACTTCGCGGCGGCGAACGACGAGAAGCCGCTGATCGTGGTCCTCGACTCGGTCACCGACCCGCGCAACCTCGGCGCGATCGTGCGCTCGGCCTCCGGGTTCGGTGCGCACGGCGTGGTCATCCCTGAGCGTCGGGCCGCCGGCATGACGGCATCGGCCTGGAAGACCTCCGCCGGTGCGGCGGCCCGCCTGCCGGTCGCGCAGACGGTCAACCTGGTGCGCCAGCTGAAGGCCTACCAGGACGCCGGCTGCATGGTGATCGGCCTGGCTGCTGACGGTGACCTGTCGCTGACCGACCTCGACAAGCCCGAGGTGGACCTCTCGAAGAACCCGCTGGTCGTGGTGGTCGGCTCCGAGGGCAAGGGACTGGGCCGACTGGTCGCCGAGACCTGCGACCACCTCGTCTCGATCCCGATGGCCACCGGCCTCGAGTCGCTCAACGCCGGCGTCGCCGCCTCGATCACGCTCTACGCGATCGCTCAGGCCCGCCAGGCCTGAGGGGTTCGCCTGCGTGGGCCTTGCCGGGTCGTTAGGGTCGAAGGCATGGCTGTCGGGAAACGGAACGTGCTGCGTGCGGGCGGCTACGTGCTGGCCTGGCTGCTGCTCGCCGTGCCCTCGGCGCTGGCGATCTTCCTGAGCTCCAGCACCACAGTCACGGTGGCCAGCCACGACGCGACGGTCAGCCCGAGCCTGGGGCAGTACGTCACGATCCGCACCGGGCCGTTCCTGCCCGACGTGCGCCGTGACTCCGGCGGCCCGATCGGCGTGGACATCGTGCTCGGCAAGACCGAGGCCGACTCCACCGAGATGCTGGTCGAGCGCTACGCGTTCATCGCCAGCCAGCCCCAGTCGCAGGTCGCGATCGTGGAACGCGCGGTCACCCGGCTGGTCTGGGACGCCGCAGCGCGCGGCGCCGTCCTCGCCGTGTTTCCCCTGCTGTTGTGGGCGTTGATCGGCAGGCAGCGCCGCACCGAGATCTTCGGTCGTACGCCGAAGCACCTGATCGTGGCGACACTGGCCACCGGCACCACGATCGCGGCCGTGGTGGTGCTGGTCATCAAGCCCTGGCAGACCGACGAGACGAAGGTCGTCGACCAGTCCCAGTGGCAGAGCCTCCAGTCCTACCTGCCGGAGTTCGACGTACCGGCCGAGGCCCGCGACATCGAGGTGCAGGGCACCCTGGCCGCCAGCGGCACCAAGCGGCTGGTGCTCAGCGCGGTCGACACCTACCGCATGAGCCGGGAGTTCTACGACGCCGCGCGCGACAAGGCCGAGACGCTCGAGCTGCGCAGGCCCGGCGAGGACGAGTCCGTGGCCGTGATCGTCTCCGACCGACACGACAACATCGGCATGGACCAGGTGGCTCGTGCCATCGCCGACCGGGCCGACGCGAGCGCGGTGCTCAACGCGGGTGACGACACATCGACCGGATCGGAGTGGGAGGCCTTCTCCCTGGACTCTCTCGACGACGCGTTCAAGGACTACGACGGCCGGTTCTCCGTGCAGGGCAACCACGACCACGGCACGTTCGTGCAGGGCTACCTCGACGACCTCGGCTGGCAGACCGCGAGCGGCAGCCTGCTCGAGGGACCGGGTGGTGGGCGTCTCCTGGCCTACAACGACCCGCGCTCCAGCGGGCTGGGCACCTGGCGCGACCAGCCGGGGATCAGCATCGACGAGCTTGCGGTCAACATCGCGGACCGGGCCTGTGAGGCGGGCCAGCGCATCAACACCCTGCTGGTGCACGACATCGACATGGGCACGGTCGCCCTCGAGCGCGGCTGCGTCGACCTCGTCATCTCCGGCCACGTGCACGTGCAGGTCGGACCCGACCTGGTCAAGGGCTCCAACGGCGAGTCCGGCTACAACTACACGAACGGCACCACCGGCGGTGCGGCGTACGCCGTGGCCGTGGGCAGCAAGCTGCGCCGCCCGGCCGAGGTCACGTTGGTGACCTACCGCGACGGCCGCCCGGTCGGCCTCCAGCCGGTGACCCTGCAGACCAACGGCGTCTTCGACGTCGGCGACTACCTCCCGCTCACCTACCGGAGTGAGGACACGCGCCAGGTGGGTGCGGACGGCTCAGGTGGGTCCGGCGGCGGGCAGGACCGGGCGCTTCGGTAGCTCGACGGCGATGTAGTCGCGGGCGGTGTCGAAGATGTCCACCTCGTGGCCGGCCGCCTCGGAGAGGAACCACCGGTGGACGAGGATCTCGTGGAAGATCTCCGCCGGCTCGAGACGGCCGCGCAGCTCCGGCGGCACCATCGCCTTGATCGGCTCGTAGACCCGCACGAGCCACTGGTTGGCCACGATCTCCGGGTTCTCGCCGGCCAGCCCGAGGTGCGCGGTGTAGGCGGCCAGGTCGTTGAGCAGTCGCCGGGCCTGGTTCTCCTCGACGCTCAGGCCGGTCAGCCCCTGCAGCTCCCGGGCGTGGTGGCCGAGCTCGACGACCTTCGGCTGCAGCCGGTAGCAGTCGCCCTCGGGTGCGGCGACCATCTCGATCTCGTCGACGTCGAAGCCGAGCTCGTTGAGTCGCTCGATGCGCTGCTCGACCCGCCACATCTCGTCGCGGCCGAACTCCTCCGCGCGGGTCAGCTCGGCCCACAGGAGGTCGTAGCGCTCACGCAGCAGCGCGATCACCTCGGCCGGGTCGACGGAGTCCTTCAGGTCGCCGCTGGCGGTGAGGTCGAGCAGCTCGGCGTACACGTTCTCGCAGCCGACCTCGACGTCGTGCTCGCGCATCGCGTCGGACAGGGTCGCCTTCAGCTCGCCGGTCTCGGCGTCGACGAGGTACGCCGAGAACTCGCCGGCGTTGCGACGGAACAGCACGTTCGAGAGCGACACGTCGCCCCAGTAGAAGTGGGTCAGGTGCAGCCGCACCAACAGGACCACCATCGCGTCGATGATCGCCGGGAGCTCTGCTGCGCCCAGCCCGTTGGAGAACAGCCAGCGGTAGGGCAGCGAGTAGCGCAGGTGCCGGGTCACCAGCACCGACGGCAGCGGGCGGTCCTGGTTGTCGGTGCGGCCGGAGATCACGCACTGCGGCTCGACGCACGGCAGGCGCTTGGCGCCGAGCTCCCGGAGCATGCGGTACTCCCGGTTGGCGATCTCCTCCTCGGTCTCCTTGGCGACATACGTGTTGCCGCCCGGACCCGTGGTGATGATGCGTACGACGTGACGCGAGAGCCCGCGCGGGAGCGGCACCAGGTGCACCTCGTCCCAGTCGGCCAGGGGCTGCGACCAGGGCAGGGGCAACAGCGCAGGATCGGGTCGAGTCGCCACCACGCGCAACGCCATCTGCCCATCGTGGCGGCTCGCCCGCGGGGGCACAAGGTGGTGGTTCCGACACCCGTCTCCGCGACCACCGAATGCCGGGAGGGCGGTCAGAGGGAGATGACCAACGCCCCGGGGCCGTCGGCGGAGGCGACGACGAGGTGCTGGTCCTGCTGGTCGAGGGTGGCCGACCCCGTGGCGAGCAGCACGGACGAGGCGCGCAGTCCGGTGATCGTGAGCGCCGGTCCCGCGGAGCGGCGTACGACGACCAGCACGTCGCCGTCGGGGTGCTCACGCACGAACGCCAGCACGTCGTCCTCGACGTGGACCCACCGCAGGCCACCACGGCGCAGTGCGACGTGCTCCCGACGCAACCGTGAGAGCGCGGAGTAGACGGCCAGGGTGTCGCGGTCCCAGGACTCGGGACGGTGCCACGGCATGGTGCGGCGGGAGTCCTCGCCGAGCACGCCCTCGAGGCCGATCTCGTCGCCGGCGAAGACCATCGGCACCCCGGGCAGGGTGAACTGCAGGGTCGCGGCGACCTGGTGACGCGCGGCCGACCCCGTCACCGTGCGGATCCGCGCGCTGTCGTGGGAGCCGAGGATGTTCCACGACGACGAGAACGTGCGCCAGCCGTAGCGGGCCAGCCACATCCGCATCGAGGCCACGACCTGCGCGCCGGTGCGGGTCGGCACCGGAACGGGAGTGCCGAACGAGCGGGCCGCCGTGTCGTCCGCGCGCAGCCACTCCCACACCGGCCAGGAGAAGCCGGAGTAGTTCATCGTGCCGTGCCACCCGTCGCCGGGCACGTCCTCCGACCCGTCGTGGTTGTGCTCGCCGAGCACCAGCGCGTCGTCGCGGATGGCAGTCGCCGTGCGGCGTACGGCGCGAGCCACCTCGTGGTTCAGGTCGACCTCGCGCAGCCGCCCGGTCATGTTGGCGACGTCGATGCGCCACCCGTCCAGGTCGTACGGCGGCAGCAGCCAGCGCCCCACGACCGAGTCGGGCCCTTCGGTGAACGCAGCCCGCAGGGCCGGATCGCCGTGGTTCAGCTTGGGCAGCGTGTGGTGGCCCATCCAGGTGGCGTAGCTGCCGTCGGGTTCGAAGCAGTACCAGCTGCGGTGCGGGTCCTGCTCGTCGCCGGCCGCCGAGGTGAACCACTCGTGGGTGTCGCCGGTGTGGTTCGTGGTCAGGTCACCGAGGATCCGCCAACCGCGTTCGTGCACCGCGTCGGACAGCCGCGCGTAGGCCTCGTCGCCGCCGAGCAGCGGGTCGACCGACGCGAACGTGGAGGCGTTGTAGCGGTGGTTGGACTCACCGGGGAAGACCGGCGTCGTGTAGACGATGTCGGCACCGACCTCGGCGACGTGGTCGAGGTGGTCGGTGATGCCGTCGAGGTCGCCGCCGAAGAACTGCAGGGGAGTGCGGGGGTCGCTGCCCTCGAAGACGACGGTGTCGTCCCACCCGGCCGGCGTGGCCCAGGTCGGGGTCTCGCGTTCGTCGGCCGCGCGCGACCGGGCGAAGCGGTCGGGGAAGACCTGGTAGACGACGCCGTCGCGGGACCAGTCGGGCGCCGGGTCGTGGGAGGACAGCTTGAAGTCGAAGGCGTCGGGGACGTCGTGGTCGAAGACCCCGGCCCCGGTCAGCCAGCGCTGGGTGCGGTCAGCGTGCACGAGCAGGAAGCGGTAGTTCATCACTGGGTTGTGCAGGGGGAGTTTCGCCTGCCACCACTGGTGATTGTCGTCCTCGGTCGCCGCAGCGCGCAGGAAGATCGGCTCGGCGTCGGTCGTCGTACGCACCCAGACCTCGGTGATCGCGTCATCGCGGTGGGTTCGGCAGCGGATGCCGACCAGGTCGCCGGGGGCGGGGGACTCGTCGTCGACGTAGAGGGGTGACCCGTCGTGGTGGGGCTCGCGCAGGAGATCCATGGCTCCAGTGTGGCGGGTCGGGCTCACCGCGGCCTGCTGGGCTCCAGGAACACGGCGCCCGGGCCGCGCGGGGCGACGATGTCGTGCGGATTGCTGAGCGCGCAGGTCTTCAGGCTCAGGCAGCCGCAGCCGATGCAGCCGTCGAGCCGGTCGCGGAGACGCTCGATGCGCTCGATCTGCTCGTCGAGACGGTCCCTCCAACGCTTGCTCAGCCGGGCCCAGTCGGCCTTGGTCGGCGTACGGTTCTCGGGCAGCGTGGCGAGTGCCTCCCCGATCTCCTCGAGGCTGAGCCCGACGGTCTGGGCGCTGCGGATGAACGCCAGCCGGCGCAGGGTCGACTGCGGGTAGCGGCGCTGGTTGCCCGTCGTGCGCACGGACTGCACGAGGCCGCGCGACTCGTAGAACCTGATCGCCGAGGTGGCCACCCCGGCGCGTTCGGAGAGATGCCCGATCGTCCACTGCTTCATGGTGGCTCCAGACTTCAAGTGACCTTCAACTTGAAGTCCATGGTGCCACGGGCCTGGTGGAGCCGCGTGAGAGAATCGAACTCTCGACATTCGCTTTACAAGAGCGATGCTCTGCCATCTGAGCTAACGCGGCGTGCGCCGTCGGACAGCGCGGCAGGAAGTCTATCTGCTGGTCCGGGTGCGTCGTCGCCCAGACCCGGCCGCAGACCCCGGCCGCAGGCACCGATGAGTTCCGGGCTCTTCGCAGGTCTCACCTGAAAACCACCAGGAGGACACATGCACGATCTCGGAAGCGCCACCAACGCGATGGCGGCAGTCGTCGCCGGAATCCGCGACGACCAGCTCACCGCACGCACCCCGTGCCCGGCGTACGCGCTCGGTGACCTGCTCGAACACGTCGACGGCCTGAGCCTCGCCTTCGCCATGGCTGCCCGCAAGGAGCTGCCGGCCTCGGCCGGCGCGCCGCCCGCGGGCGACGTCAGCAGGCTGGCCCCGGACTGGCGCACCCGGGTGCCGGAGCAGCTCGAGGCGCTGGCCGCGGCCTGGCGGGAGCCCGACGCCTGGACCGGACAGACCGCGGCCGGTGGCGTCGAGCTGGACGGCGAGACGGCCGGACTGGTCGCCACCAACGAGGTGGTCGTGCACGGCTGGGACCTGGCCCGGGCCTCCGGGCAGGAGTTCCCCATCGACGACGAGAGCGTGGCGCGGGCCCGGGCGTTCGTGGCGATGTTCAGCGGACCCGGCACGGAGGGGATGCGCGGTGACGCGTTCGGCCCCGAGGTGGCGCCGCCCGCCGATGCCTCGCCATTGGAGGAACTGGTCGCGATGAGCGGTCGGGACCCGCGCTGGCAGCCCTGAGCGACGTTCCCCGCCGGTGGGCTCCGGCACGCCGGCAGACGGGCCTACGATGGCGGGCATGGCCACACCGCTGCGTCACAAGATCGTGAACAACTCCGCCTCCTACCTGCGCCCCGGCGAGCAGGTGCAGGCGGTCCTGGCCGGGCAGACCATCACCGGGTGGTGGGCCCTGCTCACCTACCTGTTCTTCTTCTGGCTGCGCTACCGCGCGGTCCTGGTGACGGACCAGCGCATCCTCGTCCTCGACACCGGCAGGTGGTCGATGACCAAGCCGAAGGGTGTGGTCGCGGAGCTGCCGCGCAACGTGATCATCGGGCCGGCCAGTGGCCTGTGGTGGAAGTGCCTGACGCTCGGCGAGAAGCTCTACGTGCACAAGCGCTTCCACAAGGACGTCCTCGCCGCCGACACGGCGCTGATGGAGTCGGGCGTCCCGCCGCAGCAGATCCCGCTCGGCGGCCACGCGCAGTCGCAGGGTCAGCAGTCGCAGGGTCAGCAGTTCCCGGGGCAGGACCAGTGGCAGGCGCCGGGGCAGCACGCCGCGCCCCAGGGTCAGCAGTGGCCGGCGCCGCAGGAGCAGTACGCCGCACCGCAGGACCAGTGGCCGGCTGCGCAGCAGCAGTGGCCCGCGCCGGGCCCGCAGGGCGCACCGCAGGACCAGTGGCAGCAGTGGCCCCCCGCCCCCGGGCAGCAGCAGTGGCCGGCTCCGCAGCAGGCGCCCGAGCCGCCGGCCCCGAAGAAGGCCGACCCCTGGCGGTCGGGCGAGCTCGACGAGCCCGACTTCGACAACCGCACCCGGATCCGCCCGCGCCCCGAGGAGTGAGCCCGGACTGAGTCCGGACTGAGCCCTCCGGCGCTCCGAACCCTGCCGCGTCCGGCGGGCCGTGGAACATGCAGTTCGGTCGCTGAGGCGCGGCTCTCACGCTCAAGGACGGACGTGGAAGCCCGAACTGCATGTCGGACGGTCCGCGTGAGCCCCGTGGGCGACTAGTCCAGGGTGTCGAGGGCGGCCTGCGACTGGCGCTCGGCCGCTTCGGCGAGCTCGCCGGCCGACTGGTCGGTGCCGTCGTACGCCGAGGCCGCGGTCGTCGTACCGTCCAGGGCGGCGCGGAGCAGCTCGGTGAACGCCGTGGCGAAGTCGTCGCCGGACAGTTCCTCCAGGCCGTGGATGTCGTCCTCGGTCGGCGTGCCCTCGAGGTCGGGGGCGTCCGCCTCGATGCCGTGGTCGACCCCGTGGTCGCGCACGGTCACGGGCACGTCGGCGCCCCACTCGGCCAGCAGGTCGGCCGAGGTCTCGATGCGCGCCGTGGCGTCGGCGCGGACCGTCTCGACCGCCGTCGAGGTGGTCGTGGGCAAGGTCTGGCCGAGGGAGGCGTCGAGCAGGTTGAGCAGCGCCGCGTCGCGGTGCATCAGCTCGGTCGCGAAGGCGGCGCGGTCGGCGCTGCCTTCCTTGGCGTCGGAGTCGTCGGACGAGCAGCCGAACAGCAGGAACGCCAGCAGGCCGGTGACGAGCAGGCGGAACCTCATCGCACCCGACGTACGTCGAACTGCGAGGCAGGGTTGGCGATCGACTCCTGGCCGAGCACGATCTGGAGCTCGCGTTCACCGGAGTCGATCGTCGCCTGGAGCACGCCGAGCACCGACGACGCCGTGGCGCCCAGGGCGTACGCCGGGTCGCCGGTCGTGCGCAGGTGGGCGGTGAACAGGGCGGCGGTGAGGTCGCCGGACCCGTTGGCCTTCAACGGGAGCCGCGGCGTCTGCACGATCCACGCCCCGTCGTCGGTGACCGCCAGCATCTCGAGGGTGTCGGCGGGCGCGTCGGGCTGCTCGACGCTGGTCACCAGCACGGTCGAGGGGCCCATCGCGCGGGCCAGGTCGACAGAGGCGAGGGTCTCGTCCAGGGAGAGTGGCGAGGTGTCGGTGAGGAAGCCGAGCTCGAACTGGTTGGGCGTGATCAGGTCGGCCGCGGGCACCACGCGGTCGCGCAGCAGCGGCGGGATCGCCGGGTTCACGAAGCAGCCGCTCTTCGCGTTGCCCATCACCGGGTCGCACGCGTAGATCGCGGCGGGGTTGGCCTTCTTGACCCGGGCGACGGCGTCGAGGATCACGTCGCCAATCTCCTCGCCGCCCTGGTAGCCGGACAGCACCACGTCGACCTGGTCGAGCACGCCGCGTTCCTCGATGCCGGTGATGACCTCGCGCACGTCGTCCGCGGCGAGCATCGGCCCACGCCAGGCGCCGTACCCGGTGTGGTTGGAGAAGTGCACGGTGAACACCGGCCACACCTCGTGGCCGAGGCGCTGCAGCGGGAAGACGGCGGCGGAGTTGCCGACGTGGCCGTAGGCGACCGAGGACTGGATGGAGAGGATCTTCACCGGCACATCCTCCCATCCGGATTGGCGTACTCAAGGTACGGAAACCCCTTCCCGGCGAAACTAGAACTTGTTACAGTCGGCTGTCCGGCGAGATCGAACACATGAGGGTGGAGAACGATGGCCAAGCAGGGGAGCGTCAACGAGGCCGAGTACGTCGTGGTGGGCGCCGGGAGTGCCGGATGCGCCGTGGCGGGTCGGCTCGCCGACGCCGGGCACAGCGTCGTACTCCTCGAAGCCGGCGGCTCCGACAAGTCGATGATGTTCCGCAAGCCCGGCATGATCACGATGATCCATGCCGAGCCGAAGCTGAAGGCGAAGTTCGACTGGGGCTACTACAACGCCCCGCAGGAGCACCTCAACAACCGCAGGATCCCGGCCACCCGCGGCAAGCTGATGGGCGGCTCGAGTTCGGTCAACGGGATGATCTTCGTGCGCGGCAACCGGGCCGACTTCGACTCCTGGGCCGACGAGGGCAACAAGGGCTGGTCGTACGACGACGTGCTCGAGACCTACAAGAAGCTGGAGAACTGGGAGGGCGGCGCCGACGACTACCGCGGCACCGGCGGACCGGTCCAGGTGATCGAGAACCACGACATCACCGACGCGGCGAAGTCGTTCGTGCAGGCCGGCGAGGCTGCCCTCGGGGTGGCCAGCACGCCCGACTACAACGGCGCCGAGCAGTCCGGCATGCACGTCATCCAGGAGTCGACCCGCGACGGCGTCCGCTACTCCGCGTCCCGCGCCTACGTCACCGACAACGCCTCGCCCGGCCTCTCCGTACAGACCGGCGCGACCGTGGCACGTGTGGTGATCGAGGCCGGCCGGGCCACCGGCGTCGAGGTGATCGAAGGCACCTCTCGCCGCACGATCAGGGCCACCAAGGAGGTCATCGTCAGCGCCGGAGCCTTCGGATCGCCGCAGATCCTGCAGCTCTCCGGCATCGGCCACGCCGACCACCTCGCCGGCTTCGGCATCCAGGTGCACGCCGACCTTCCGGTGGGTGACAACCTGCACGACCACCTGTTCGTGCCGACCACCTGGCACGTCACGAACTCGCCGCACAAGGGCAACGCCTTCTACTTCGGCAAGGGCATCCTCAAGGACCGGCTCAAGCCCGGCCGGACCTTCATGGCCCACTCGGTCTTCGAGTCCGGCGCGTTCGTGAGCACGTCGCTGGCCGAGGGCGGACCCGACATGCAGCTGCTGGCCCTGCCGTGGTCCTACCCGGCGCCCAACCAGGACGCCCCGGTCCGGATGAAGCCCGACCAGCGCACGTCGTGGAGTGCGTTCTCGACGCTGATCCAGCCGAAGTCGCGCGGCACCCTGCGGCTGGCCAGCGCCGACCCGACCGTCGCGCCGATCATCGACCCGCAGTTCCTCGCCGAGCCCGACGACCTCAAGGTGCTGGTCGAGGGGCTCGAGATGATCCGCGAGATCATGCACCACCCGTCGATCGCCGCCACCGTGAAGGGCGAGTACGAACCCGGACCGGCGTACGACGGCCAGAGGCTGGTCGACGAGGTGCTGAACCGGGCCACGACGGTCTACCACCCGGTCGGCTCGTGCCGCATGGGCGTCGACGACCGTGCCGTGGTCGACCCCGAGCTCAAGGTGGTCGGCATCGAGGGCCTGCGCGTCGCCGACGCCTCGATCATGCCGACCATCATCCGCGGCAACACGAACGCACCGTCGATCATGATCGGCGAGAAGGCCGCCGAACTCATCCTCCAGGGAGCCTGACGCCATGAACCGACCTGTCTCCGTCACCGATGCCTTCCTCCAGCAGCTCGTCTCGCGAGTGCCCTCGACCTCGGGCGGCACGTGGAAGCTGACCGAGGTCTACACCGGCGAGGTGCTGGTCGAGCTGCCCCAGTCGACGCCCGACGACATCACGGCGGCCTTCGAGGCCTCTCGCCGCGCGCAGGCGGAGTGGTCGCAGTGGCCGTTGAAGAAGCGGCTGAAGGTCTTCAAGAGGTTCCACTCGCTGGTGCTGTCGCGCAACGAGACGATCGTCGACCTGATCCAGGTCGAGAGCGGCAAGGCCCGACGGATGGCGTTCGAGGAGACCCTCGACATCCCGATGGTGGCCGGCTACTACCTCAAGCGCGCGGCCAGGCTGCTGGCGCCGAAGAAGCATGCCGGCCCGGTGCCCGTGGTGTCGTCCTCCCTCGAGGTGCGCCAGCCCAAGGGCGTCGTCGGCATCATCGCGCCGTGGAACTTCCCCTTCGCCACCGGCATCTCCGACGCCATCCCGGCCCTGATCGCCGGCAACGGCGTGGTGGTCAAGCCCGACAACAAGACCGCGCTCTCGCCGCTGTACGGCGTGCAGCTGCTCGAGGAGGCCGGGCTGCCGCGCGGTCTCTTCCAGGTGGTGTGCGGCGAAGGTCCCGACGTCGGGCCGACATTGATCGACAACGCCAACTACGTGATGTTCACCGGCTCCACGGCCACCGGCCGGGTTATCGGCGAGCGGGCCGGGCGCAACCTGATCGGCTGCTGCCTCGAGCTCGGCGGCAAGAACCCGATGATCGTGCTGCCCGACGCCAACCTCGACGACGTGGTCAAGGGTGCCCTGTTCGGTGCGTTCGGGAACACCGGCCAGATCTGCATGCACATCGAGCGGATGTACGTCCACGACTCGATCTACGACGACTTCAGGTCACGGTTCGTCGCGGCCACGGAGAAGCTGCGGGTGCGGGCGACGTACGACTTCGAGGCGGAGGTGGGCTCGCTGGTCTCGGTCGACCACAAGAACCGCGTCGCCTCGCACGTCGAGGATGCCGTCGCCAAGGGCGCCGTCGTGGTGACCGGTGGGCGCGAGCTGCCCGAGGTGGGGCCGGCGTTCTACGCGCCGACGATCCTCGAGGGCGTCACCAAGGACATGCTGGCCGGCGTCGGCGAGACGTTCGGGCCGGTCGTGGCGCTGCACCGCTACTCGTCGGAGAACGAGGCGATCGCGCTGGCCAACGACACCGACTACGGGCTGAACGCCTCGGTGTGGGGCGGCGACATCGACCACGCGACCAGCGTCGGCCGGCGGATCCACTCGGGCAACGTCAACATCAACGACATCCTCGCCACGGCGTACGCCTCGAAGGGCACGCCGTCCGGCGGCGTGAAGCAGTCGGGCGTCGGCGCGCGTCACGGCGACCAGGGCCTGCTGAAGTACACCGACGTCCAGAACGTCGGCATCCTGCGCAAGCAGGTGATGGGCGCGCCCGACGGCATCCCGTTCGAGAAGAACGTCGAGCAGCAGATCAAGGGCCTGGCCATCATGCGCAAGCTCCGCATCCGCTGATACGAGCCTGCAATTGTTGATGCGCGAACCGGCAGTTGTTGCGTCGCGAACCGGCGATTCTTGATGCGCGAACCGGCAGTTGTTGTTGCGGTCAGGCCATCTGGAACGAGCGCTTCGACAGGCCCATCCAGTAGCCGTCGATCCTCTTGTCCCGCGGGTCGTCGGCATTGCGCGAGGCGCCGAGCGAGATGAACAGCGGGATGTAGTGCTCGACGGTCGGGTGCGCGTAGGGCATGCCCGGCGCCTTCGTCTTGTACGCCGCCAGCTCGTCGATGTCACCACGTGAGAGGGCCTCGGCGGCCCAGAGGTCGAAGTCCTTGGACCATCCCGGTGCGGCGGCCTCGATCGACCAGTCCTTGAGGAACGGCAGGCCGTGGGTCAGGAATCCGGAGCCGATGATCAGCACGCCCTCGTCCCTCAAGGGGCGCAGGCGCTCGCCGAGCTTGAGCAGCTTGTAGGGGTCCTCGGTCGGCAGCGACATCTGCAGGACCGGGATGTCGGCGTCGGGGTACATGATCTTCAGCGGCACCCACGCGCCGTGGTCGAGCCCGCGGCTGCGGTGCTGGTGCACGGGCTCACCCTGCGGCATCATCGCCGCGACGCGCTTCGCGAGTGCGCTCGCGTCGGGCGTCGCATAGGTCATCTGGTAGTACTTCGGCGCGAAGCCTCCGAAGTCGTAGACCAGCGGCACGTTCGACGCGGTGAGACTGACCGGCGCGGACTCCCAGTGAGCACTCACGATCAGGATCGCCTTGGGGCGCGGCAGGTCGCGCGCCCAGGACGCGAGCTCACCCGCCCAGACCGGGTCGTCGAGGAGCGGGGGAGCGCCGTGGCCGATGTAGAGCGCCGGCATCGTCATCGTGGAGTCCATGTCAATCACAATAGTTTAACCTTCAACTTTATTCCACCCCTCTTCCTGGACAGTCCCCAACGTCTGGCACCTCTCCCTGCTCGAATCGGGTGTCAAACGTGGGGGACCATCTCGGTAGGGTCGGGAGGCATGAGCGTGTTGTCGAGGTTGGTCGAGAAGGGGCTCGTCGCCGAGGACTGGGCCGCTGCCCTGGCGTCGGTCGACGACCAGATCGCCTCGATGGGGCGGTTCCTGCGCGAGGAGCTGGCGGCCGGGCGTCCCTATCTTCCGCACGGCGATCACGTGCTCCGCGCGTTCCAGCGCCCGCTCGCCGACGTACGCGTGCTGGTCGTCGGCCAGGACCCCTATCCCACGCCCGGCCATCCGATCGGCCTGAGCTTCGCGGTGGCGCCCGACGTACGACCGATCCCGCGCAGCCTGACCAACATCTACCAGGAGCTGCACACCGACCTCGGCCTCGAACCTGCCGCCCACGGAGACCTGACCGCGTGGTCCGACCAGGGCGTCATGCTGCTGAACCGGGTGCTGACCGTGCGCCCCGGCGAGGCCGCGTCGCACCGCGGGCGGGGCTGGGAAGCGGTCACCGAGTGCGCGATCCAGGCGGTCGTACGCCGGGGAGGGCCGCTCGCCGCGATCCTCTGGGGCCGTGACGCGCAGTCGCTGAAGCCGATGCTGGGCGCCGTGCCGTGGGTGGAGTCCGCGCACCCGTCGCCCCTGTCGGCGCACCGCGGTTTCTTCGGGTCGCGGCCGTTCAGCCGGGTGAACCGGATGCTGGAGGAGCAAGGTGGCCGGGCGGTGGACTGGAGGTTGCCGCAGGTCGCTGCGGCGATGTGACTGGTTCGTAACGTTCAACCCGTGGCAGCCTGCGGACGTGCACACTGTGCGCCACCGTCACCAGGGAGGTCTGCGTTGCTGACTCGAATCGCTGTCGTCAACCGTGGAGAGGCCGCGATCCGGCTGATCCGTGCCGTGCGAGACCTCAACGCCGAGGGCGGTGCCCAGCTCACCACGATCGCCCTCTTCACGGACGACGAACGGTCAGCGATGTTCGCGCGCGAGGCCGACGAGGCCTACGGCCTCGGCCCCGCCTCCGCGCGCCCCTACCTCGACCACGCGGTCCTGGAGCGCGCCCTGGTCGAGACCCGTGCCGACGCGGTCTGGGTCGGCTGGGGCTTCGTCGCCGAGGACCCCGCCTTCGCCGACCTCTGCGACCGGCTGGGCATCACGTTCATCGGCCCGTCCGGTGAGTCGATGCGCAAGCTGGGCGACAAGATCGGGTCGAAGCTGATCGCCGAGGAGGTCGGGGTGCCCGTCGCACCCTGGAGCCGCGGCGGGGTGGACACCCTCGAGGAGGCACTGGCCTCCGCCGAGCAGGTCGGCTACCCGCTGATGCTCAAGGCCACCGCCGGCGGTGGCGGGCGAGGCATCCGCAAGGTCGAGAACCCGGCCGACCTCGAGGACGCCTACCAGCGCACCCGCGACGAGGCCGAGCGCGCCTTCGGCAGCGGCGTGGTCTTCCTCGAGCGCCTCGTGACCGGCGCCCGCCACGTCGAGGTGCAGCTGATCGCCGACGGGCAGGGTACGGCGTGGGCGCTCGGCGTACGCGACTGCTCCGTGCAGCGCCGCAACCAGAAGGTGATCGAGGAGTCCGCCTCCCCGCTCCTCGACGAAACCCAGGTCGCCGAGGTCAAGGAGTCGGCCGAACGCCTGGCGCTGGCCGTCGGCTACCGCGGCGCCGGCACCGTCGAGTTCCTCTACCACCCCGAGACGCGCACCTTCGCGTTCCTCGAGGTCAACACCCGGCTGCAGGTCGAGCACCCGATCACCGAGGTCACCACCGACGTCGACCTCGTCAAGGCGCAGCTGCACGTCGCGGCCGGTGGCCGCCTGGAGGGCGAGCGCCCGGCCGAGGTCGGCCACGCCGTCGAGGCCCGGCTCAACGCCGAGGACCCCGACCGCGACTTCGCGCCCTCACCCGGCCGCATCGCCCTGCTGGAGCTGCCCGCCGGCCCCGGCATCCGGGTCGACTCGGGCGTCGCGGAGGGCGACACGATCCCCGCCGACTTCGACTCGATGATCGCCAAGGTGATCGCCTACGGCCGCACCCGTGCCGAGGCACTCGCCCGGCTGCGCCGCGCCATGGCCGACACCACCGTCGTGATCGAGGGCGGCGCGACCAACAAGAGCTTCATCCTCGACCTGCTCGACCAGCCCGAGGTCGTCGACGGCAATGCGATGGTCGACGGCAGCGCGGTCGGATGGGCCGACACCGGGTGGATCGACCGGGTCCGTGCCGAGGGCCGGCTGGTCGCGCACAAGCACTCGGGAGTGGCCCTGGTGGCCGCGGCGATCGAGGCCTACGAGGACGAGGAAGCGGTCGAGATCGCCCGCCTCCTCGAGACCGCCCGTGGCGGTCGCCCGCAGGTGCAGCACACCGTCGGACGGCCGGTCGAGCTCAAGCTGCGCGGCACCGTCTATCGAGTCACGGTGGTGCAGACCGGTCCCGAGACCTATCGGGTGACCGTGGCGCTCGGGGACCAGTCCGAGACGTTGACGGCCTCCCTCGACCGGCTCGACGAGTTCCACGCCCGGCTCACCATCGACGACCAGAGGTTCCGACTGGTCAGCGCCACCCACGGCCCGATGCACCTCGTCGAGGTCAACGGGGTCGCGCACCGGGTCAGCCGTGACGAGGGCGGCGTCGTACGCTCCCCGGCGCCGGCGCTGGTCGTGGCCACGCCCGTCCGTGCCGGCGACGTGGTCGAGGCCGGCACACCCGTTCTCGTGCTCGAGTCCATGAAGATGGAGACCGTCCTCCACGCCCCCGTCGCCGGGACCGTGAAGGAGCTGCTGGTCACCACGGGCTCACAGGTCGAGACCGGCGCGCCGCTGCTCAGGCTCGAGCCCGACGCCGAGGCCGATGCGGCTCCGGCCACCGCGGCTCCGGGCGAGGCTCCCGGCCTCGACCTGCCGGTCGCCCGTGGTGAGGTGACGCTCGACGAGCGGGTACGCCGGGGTCTCGCTGACCTGAGTGCCGTCCTGATGGGCTTCGACCTCGACCACAGGGCCGACCGTGCCGTGGTCGACGACTACCTGGGCGCCCGCGAGGCATTCCGTGCCGAGGGTGGCGACGTGCTGACCGACGAGCTGGCCCTGCTCGCCATGTTCGCCGACTTCGCCGAGCTCAGCCGCAACCGGCCGGCCGGGGAGCAGCTGCACACCGAGCTCCGGGTGCACAGCTCGCGTGAGCACTTCCACACCTACCTGCAGAGCCTCGACGTGGAGCGCGGCGGCCTGCCCGACGAGTTCCGGCAGCGCCTGATCCGTGTGCTGGCCCACTACGGGGTGGCCGACCTCGACCGTACGCCGCAGCTCGACGAGGCGGTCTTCCGGATCTTCCTCTCCCAGCAGCGATTCGCCACCGACCTCGCGCTGGCCACGTCGCTGCTCGAGCGCTGGATGGCCGAGCCGCCGCCGGCGACCGAGATCGGCGCCGGCGTGCGCGAGCTCCTCGACCGCCTGGTGCGTGCCACCCAGCTCCGGTTCCCGGTGGTCGGCGACCTGGCCCGCAGTGTGCGGTTCCGCTGGTTCGACCAGCCGGCCGTCGACGCCGAGCGCGCCGGCGTACTCGCGGCCGGGCGCAACGAGGCCGCAGCGCTGGCCGCGGACCCGGACCTCTCCGATCGCGACGCCCGCCTCGACGCCCTGGCCGACATCCCGGAGCAGATCGTCGGGTTCCTCGCCGAGCGGCTCGAGAAGGGCATCCCCGCCCACGAGCCGATGCTGGAGGTCCTCTTCCGCAGGCACTACCGCGAGTACGACCTGCACGACGCCCGGCCGGTCCACATCGACGACCGCCCCTGCGCGGTCGCCGACTACACGCTCGACGGACGCCCCACCCACCTGGTCTCCACCGTCGGACATGTCTCGGAGCTCGTCCCCGGCAGCGGACTGGGCGACGCCGTCGACCAGCTGGTCGACGGGGGCGGGGACGGCGTGGACGTCGTCGCCGACCTCTACCTCGGCTGGGCCGACGCGCCGGCCACCCCCGACGCGATGTCGGCCGAGCTGGGTCGCCTGGTCAACGCGCTCTCGTTCTCCGCCGCCGTACGCCGCCTCGTGATCGCGGTGTGCCCCGGGTCCGGCCGTCCCGTGGAGTACTTCACCTTCCGGCCTGCCGAGGGCGGAGCCGTCGAGGACACCCTCGTGCGCGGCCTGCACCCCATGGTCGCGCGCCGCCTCGACCTGTGGCGCCTGCGCAACTTCCACGTCACCCGCCTCGACGCCCCCGAGGACGTCCTGCTCTACGAGTGCGTGGCGCGGGAGAACGCCCAGGACCGGCGCCTGGTCGCGCTGGCCCAGGTGCGCCAGCTCGCCATCATCCGCGACGACGAGGGCCGGGTGATTGCCGTACCCCATGCCGAGCGTGCGGTCGAGAACTGCCTCGAGGCGATCCGTCGGGTGCGCACCTCCCGCGGGGCCGCGGGGAGCAAGCTCGACGTCAACCACGTGTGGGTGCAGGTGTGGCCGGTGGTCGACGCCGACGTCGACCAGCTCACCACCCTGCAGGGCAAGATCACGCCGCTCACCGACGGCGCGGGCATCGAGGAGGTCGTGGCCCAGGGCCGCATCGCCGGGCCCGACGGGCAGGCGACCCCGGTCGCCATCCGGTTCCACGCCCGGCCCGGGTCCGGCGTCACCGCCTCGATCGAGCCGCCGCCCACCGAACCGCTCAAGCCGCTCGACGAGTACGCCGGCAAGGTGCTCCGGTCGCGTCGCCGCGGAATGGTCTACCCATACGAGCTGACCGGAGTCCTGGCCGGCAACGGCGGAACCCTGGTCGAGCACGACCTCGACGAGAACGGTGTGCTCGTTCCGGTCGACCGCGCGCCGGGCCTGAACAAGGCCGGGATCCTCGTGGCCGTGGTCACCACCCCGACGACCCTGCACCCCGAGGGAGTCACCCGCGTGGTGCTCTGCGGTGACCCGACGAAGGCGCTGGGAGCGGTCTCCGAGGCCGAGTGCGCGCGGCTGATCGCGGCGATCGACCTGGCCGAGCAGATGCAGGTCCCGGTCGAGTGGTTCGCGATCTCGGCGGGCGCCCGCATCTCGATGGAGTCCGGAACCGAGAACATGGACTGGGTGGCCGCCGGCCTCAAGCGCATCATCGAGTTCACCCAGGATGGCGGCGAGATCAACATCGTGGTCGCCGGCATCAACGTCGGCGCCCAGCCCTACTGGAACGCCGAGGCCACGATGCTCATGCACACCAAGGGCATCCTCGTGATGACGCCCGACAGTGCCATGGTGCTGACCGGCAAGCAGTCGCTCGACTTCTCCGGAGGCGTCTCCGCTGAGGACAACTTCGGTATCGGCGGCTACGACCGGGTGATGGGCCCCAACGGCCAGGCGCAGTACTGGGCGCCCGACCTGGCCAGCGCGTTCGGTGTGCTGATGGCCCACTACGACCACACGTACGTCGTACCCGGTGCCTCGGGTCCGCGGCGTGCGCCGAGCAACGACCCGGCCGACCGGGACATCACGTCCTTCCCGCATTCGGCACCCGGGAGCGACTTCTCGACGGTGGGCGAGATCTTCTCCGCGGCGACCAACCCCGACCGCAAGAAGGCCTTCGACATCCGGACCGTCATGCGGGCGCTGGCCGACCAGGACCACCCGACCCTCGAGCGCTGGGCCGGCATGGCCGACGCCGACACCGCGGTGGTGCAGGACGTCCACCTCGGTGGCAATCCGGTGTGCCTGCTGGGCATCGAGTCCCGGCCGGTGGCACGACGCGGCTTCCCGCCCACCGACGGCCCCGACACCTACACCGCGGGCACGCTGTTCCCGCGGTCGTCGAAGAAGGCGGCCCGGGCGATCAACGCCGCCAGCGGCAACCGGCCGATGGTGGTGCTGGCGAACCTCTCCGGCTTCGACGGCTCACCCGACTCGATGCGCAACCTGCAGCTCGAGTACGGCGCCGAGATCGGGCGGGCCATCGTCAACTTCGACGGTCCGATCGTCTTCTGCGTGATCTCGCGCTACCACGGTGGTGCCTTCGTGGTCTTCTCCAAGCGGCTCAACCCGCGGATGACCGTGCTGGCGATCGAGGGTTCCTACGCCTCAGTGCTGGGTGGCGCCCCGGCCGCGGCCGTGGTCTTCGCCGGCGAGGTCGACAAGCGCGCCGCGGCCGACCCGCGAGTGGCTGCCCTCGAGGAGCGGATCGGCGAGGCCTCCGGCACCGACCGTGCCGGCATGGTGCTCGAGCTGGCGACGTTGCGGGCCGAGTTGCGGGCCGAGAAGATCAGCGAGGTCGCCGCCGAGTTCGACGGTGTCCACGACATCCACCGCGCCGTTCGCGTGGGATCGGTCGACGAGGTCATCTCCGCCGCGCAGCTGCGGCCGAAGATCATCGAAGCGATCGAGAGAGGCGCACGAGCCGGCAGTTGTTGATGCGCGAGCCGTCAGTTCTTGCGTCGCGAACCCGCGCATCAAGAACTGCAGGTTCGTGGGTCAGGGGACAGGGCGTTGGAGGCGGTCGAGGAACGCGATCAGCAGGGCCTCGCGCATGGCGGGGGAGGCTACGTCGAGCATGGCGTTGACCTCGGCCATCCGCGCAGGCAGGGCCAGTGAGCCGTCGTCGGACGCGCTGACCAGCCCCGAGGCAGCCAGCAGTCCGTCGAAGTCGTCGTCGGACAGAGTCGTCGGGTCGAGCGCGGCGATGAAGGCCACCACCTCGGGGTCGACCGACACAGGGCCAGCCGTCACCGCGGACTCGACGGCCGCCTTCAGTGCTGCGAGGAAGTCGTCGACATGGGCCAGGGTCGCCGCCGAGACCGACAGGTGGATCGTGGCCGGCGCGTCGGCGTACGACATCTGCGGCTGGACGTACCACCCGGCCGCGGCCATCTCGTCGCAGACCGTGAACGGGTCGCACGCGTCGGTGCAGGCCAGCGCGACCAGCGTCGAATCCGGCTGTACGACGACCCGCAGGTCGGGGATTGACGTGATGCCTTCGACGATCCGGTCGACCGCGGTGAACACATCCTCGGCCAGGCGCAGGTAGCCGTCGTCGCCGATCGACTGCACCACGGCCCACGCCGCCGCCAGCGGGCCACCCGACTTCGTCGACTGCATCGTCGAGTTCAGCATCGTGTAGCCGGGCCAGTCCGCCGAGGCGAAGTACTGCGCCTTGCGCAGCGCGGGCGTGCGGTGCAGCAGGATCGACGTGCCCTTGGGTGCGTAGGCGTACTTGTGCAGGTCGACCGAGACGCTGGTGACCCCGTCGACCGCGAACGTCCACGGCGTCACCGGCCGCCCCAGCCGGGCGGCGTACGGCAGCACCCAGCCGCCGATGCAGGCGTCCACGTGGCAGCGCACGCCACGGGCCGCGGCAGCCGCCGCGATGTCGGTCACCGGGTCGACCACGCCATGGGCGTACGACGGTGCGCTGGCCACCACGAGGACGGTGCGGTCGTCGATCGCAGCGGCCATCGCATTCGCGTCCGCGCGGAAGTCGGACGTCACCGGGACCACGACGGCCTCGACCCCGAAGTAGTGGGAGGCCTTGTGGAATGCGGCATGTGCGGTGGACGGCAGCACCATGCGCGGGCGCTCGACGGACGGGTTGGCGTCGCGAGCCGCCTGCACGGCCAGCAGCACGGACTCGGTGCCGCCCGACGTCACGGAGCCGACCACGGACGGCGGTGCGTCGAGGAGCCCGCAGGCGAAGCCGACCAGCTCGTTCTCCATGGTGAGCAGCGACGGGAAGGCGGTCGGGTCGAGACCGTTCGAGCCGGCGTACGCCGCGACCGCGGCCCGGCCGACCTCGTCGACGTCGGGGAGTCCCGAGTCGTAGACGTAGGCCAGGGTGCGTCCGCCGTGGACCGGGAGGTCGCCGGCCTGCAGGGCGCGGAGGCGGGCGAGGACGTCGGTCATACGGGCTCCTGGGAGTCGGGTGCGGTCTCCTCGATCGAGGGGACCAGCAGTGTGGGGTCGCCGAGCGAGTAGCGCGAGAGCCACCACAGCGATGCGAGGGTCAGGGCGGCCGGCACCAGTGAGAAGCCGAGCACGATCGCGGTGACCGCCGAGTCGGGCTGATCCACGTCGCCGGAGGTCGAGGAACGGTAGTCGCCGGCGGCCAGCATCAGGGCGAAGAGCCCCGGTCCGAGAGCGAGCCCGAGCGTCTCGGCCGCCGTCCAGACGCCGGTGAACACCCCGACCCGGTTGGAGCCGGTGCGCAGGGCGTCGGCCGCGGCGGCGTCGGGCAACATCGCCATCGGGAACACCTGGGCGCCGGCATAGCCCACGCCGATCAGGCCGGTGGCGGCGAACACCACGCCGGCCGGGGCTTCGCGGGCCACGATCGCCAGCAGTGCGCCGGCGGCCAGCACCAACGACGCCGCGACATACCCCTGCTTCTTGCCCACGCGGGTGCCGAGCCGCGCCCACAGCGGCGTCAACAGCAGTGCCGGCCCGACGAAGCAGACGAACAGGATCGTCGACGCGCCCTGCCACTCGAGCACGTCGCCGGCGAGGTAGTCGACCCCGGCGAGCATGCAGCCCGTGGCCAGTGCCTGGAGGACGAACGTGATCAGCAGGAGCCTGAAGTCCCTTGCCTGGCTGACGATTCTCAGCTGGTCGGCCAACGACCCGGCGCCGGCACTGACCTCTCGATGGGGCGCGTTGCGGGTGCCGACGTACGTGCCGACGACACCGATCGCGATCAGCACGGCCATCACCACGCCCATCACGCGGTAGCCGTCACGGCCGCCGATCGCGTCGCGGATCAGCGGCGCGGTCGCACCGGCGAGCATGATCGTGAAAGCCAGGATCGCCACCCGCCACGACATCAGTCGCGTGCGTTCGTCGTACGAGTCGGTGATTTCGGCCGGCATCGCGACGTACGGCACCTGGAAGAAGGCGTACGCCGTCGCGCAGCCGAGGAAGCAGACCAGCACCCACAGCGCGTCGAGACCCTGCGAGCCGGACGACGGCCCCGCGAAGAGCAGCGCGAACGCCACCGCGAGGGACAGGCCACCGCGTAGCAGCCACGGACGCCGCGGGCCGCGCGGGTCGTCGGTCCGGTCGCTGATCCGGCCCGCGACGGGGTTGAGGATCACGTCCCACGCCTTCGGCAGGAACACGATCAGTCCCGCGTAGAGCGCGCCGATGCCCAGGCTGTCGGTCAGGAACGGCAGCAACATCAGGCCCGGCACCGTGCCGAACGCCCCGGTCGCGACCGAGCCGGTGGCGTAGCCGACGCGTACGCCGCGGGTCAGGGGCTCGGACATGTCCGAACACTAGCCATGCAACCGGCTGGGCGTCGGGAGTTGCGCAGAGTCAAGGATCCACGGTTCTGGCACCAACACGTGCAGGGTCGGGACGCAAGGAATGCCAGCTCGGTCAGAGGGCCTCGGCCATGGCGGCGCAGGCCTTCAACCACGCCGAGCGTGTGGCGTCGGAGAGCTGGTCGTACTGCACGACCGACCCGGCCACCAGCGCCGGGTCGTAGGGGATCCGGAAGACGTCACGCGTGCGCTGCGCATAGACGGCCGTGAGGTCCTTGGCCAGTTGCGCGTCGACGTTCGGTGACGGGTCGGCCAGCACGGTGATCGTCTTGTCCTTGATCTGCGAGTGCCCGGCGTCGGCGAGCGCGTCGAGCATCCACAGGCCGGAGTAGCCGGTGTCCTCGCGCACCGTGCAGGTCACCACGATCAGGTCGGCCATCTTGGCGGCGGCCAGCCAGTTCTCCGCACGCAGGTTGTTGCCGGTGTCGACCAGGATCAGGTGGTAGAACCGCTCGAGCAGCCGGTGCACGGCGTCGAAGTCGTTGGCCTTGATCGTGCCGGTCACGTCGGCCCGCTCGTCGGAGGCGAGCACGTCGAAGTGGGCGTCGCCCTGGCTGCGCACGAAGGCGCTGAGGTCGCCGATGCGCGACTCGTAGACGTCCTGGAACCGCTCGAGGTCGTCGAGCAGCTCGCGGGTCGTGTTGTGGTGGCCGACCTGCTCGCCACGCATGCCGAGCGTGCCGCGGGTCTCGTTGTTGTCCCACGCGACCACGCCTCCGCCGCGCACGGTGCCGAACGTGTAGCCGGCCGCGAGCACCGACGTGGTCTTTGCCGCGCCACCCTTCGGGTTCGCGAACACGACGGTGCGCGGCCCCGCGAACGAGCGTTGTACGGCGGCCCGCGACTGGCGCCACGTGCGTTCGGCCTTGCCCATCTTGGGCTTTATCAGGCCGAACGTGAGCTTGCGGACGACGCCCCGCCAGCCCCACGTCGCCGGGCCGATGTCGATCGCCTGGTGCCGGGCACGTAGGAAGTCCTGGGCGGTGGGAACGGGCTCAGGTTCCTGCTGGGGTGGGAGGTTCGGCTGCTGGCCGGCGTACTGCCCGCCCTGGGGAGGCCCCTGCTGGCCGGCCGGCGGTGGCTGCTGGCCGGTGGGCGGCTGCGCCTGGTGGGCGCCGGCAGGTGGTCGCTGGTGCTGGGGTGGCTGTGCGTAGGACGGTGGCGCGCCGTTGTACGCCGCAGCACCGTCTGTCGGCCCGGGCTGGCGCCTACGGGCGCCCGGGTTCGTCGACGGTCCGTTCTGCTGGCTGTTCTGGTGACCGGTCGCCGTCGGGGGATGCGCGGCGTACGGCCCCGAAGGCCCCGCGACCGGACTGGGCTGGAGCTGCCAGCGAGGGTGCTGGTCCGGGCCGTTTCCGCTGACCGGGGCGTCGTCGGGCATCGTTACCTCCGAGTGTGGTTCGAGCATCCGCTTGGCATTGTTGCATCCCGCCACGGTGACTCGGTGGCCCCGACGGCACGGCTCACAGGCCGCGGGCGTCCACCAACCCCGAGGGCGCTACTTCGCCAGGGAGCGTGAGCTGCCCGATCCGTAGCGCCGGGTCGGGCTGGCACCGATGCCGGCTGCCTCCGAGGCACCGGGCTTGGCCTTCTTCGCAGCAGGCTTCCTGGCAGGGGCCTTGTCGGGCGGGGAAGCCTCCTCGGGCTCCCTGTCGCTGGACCACTTGCTGATCCAGCCGTCGATGAACTTCCACGTCGTCTCGCGTGCCGAGCGTCCGGTGAGCATGCCTAGGTGACCTCCTGGGACGACCTCGAAGCGCACTTCGGGTGACCCGGTGAGTAGGGGAACAACTGCCTTCACGCACGCGACCGGAGCAATCCCGTCGGTGGCGCCGCCGAAGACCAGAACCGGCTTGTCGACGTCCTTGATCTCGATGCGACGATCACCGAACGCGAAGTAGCCGTACTTCAGGTCGTTGGTCTTGAAGAACCGATGGTAGAGCTGCCCGAACGTGCGGCCGGGGTAGGCGATCATGTTGGCGGTGAAGACCTCGACCGCCTCGATCTGCGCCAGGAAGTCCGTGTCGTCGAGATTCTGCAGCTTCACCAGCGGCTTGGAGACGAGCTTCTGGGCGGCGGAGAGCTGGAACGCCCACCGCACCAGGGGCTTCGGGGCGCCGCCCATGGCCTGGTAGACCCGCGTCACCGGGCCGCGGCCGTCGGTCAGGCCGCCGAGCCAGGGCCGGTCCGCCATCTTCACGAGCGGGCGCAGGGGCGCCATCAGCGGCACCTTCGCCACGTCGAACGGCGACCCGACGATGGTCATCGAGGCGATCGGGAGCGTCGGGTCGTCGGCGGCGGCCAGCGTCATGAAGATTCCGCCCAGGCTCCATCCGATGACGTGCACCGGTCGACCCCCGGCGTGTTCGGAGGCGGCCCGGATCGCCATCGGCACGACCTCGTCGATCCAGTGCTCCATGCCGAGGTTGCGGTCGCGGAACGACACCTCGCCGTACTCCACGAGGTACGTCGGTCGTCCGCCGGTGACCAGGTGCTCGACCAGGGAGCAGCCGCGGCGCAGGTCGAAGCAGATCGACGGCGCGGCCAGCGGTGTCACGAGCAGGACGGGGTCGCCGTCCTCCTTGACCTTGCCGCTCGGACGGTAGTGATAGACCTGCCGCAGGAGCCCTTCGTCGATCAGGGTGCGAGGCATCTTCCTGAGGTCCGCCACGCCGCCGTACAACATCTTGTGGGCGACGTTGCTCGCGGCTGAGACGACCTGATCGGGTTTCGGGATCAGATCCATGTTCGCAAAGTACCCGAACCTCGACATTCGTGGGCGCGACGACTAGACACTGACCATGAAGTGGAACGCGATCAGGACAGTGGGGGCCGCGGGAGTCGCGGCCATCGGTGCAGTGGCGGTGCACGACCTGACCCAGAAGAGGCATGCGCTCAAGCGGAACTTCCCGGTGGTCGCCAACCTGCGCTACCTGCTCGAGTCGATCGGCCCCGAGCTGCGGCAGTACATCATCACCGACAACGACCAGGAGCGGCCCTTCAGTCGCGACCAGAGGCGCTGGGTCTACGCCTCGTCGAAGCTGGAGAACAACTACTTCGGGTTCGGCACCGACAACAACATGGAGAACAACGTCGGCTACCCGATCATCCGGCACCGCACGTTCTCCGACGTCGCGCCGAACACCAGCATCCACGACGGCGAGGAGCAGCCGCTGCCGTCGGCGAAGGTGATGGGCGGGCCGCGGGGTCGCACGCACGCCTTCCGGCCGAACTCCATCGTGAACGTGTCGGCGATGAGCTTCGGCTCGTTGTCGGGAGCCGCGATCGAGGCCCTCAACAAGGGGGCGGCACTCGCCGGCACGCTGCACAACACCGGTGAGGGCGCCCTCTCGCCGCACCACAAGCAGGGTGGCGACCTGGTCTTCCAGATCGGTACGGCGTACTTCGGCTGCCGCGACGAGCAGGGGCGGTTCGACCTGTCCCGGCTCAAGGACGTGGTGGCCTCGGCGCCGGTCAAGGCGATCGAGATCAAGCTGAGCCAGGGCGCCAAGCCCGGACTGGGCGGCATGCTGCCGGCGGCCAAGATCAGCCAGGAGATCTCCGAGATCCGCGGCATCCCGATGGGGCACGACTGCTCGAGTCCCTCGCGGCACACCGAGTTCAGCGACGTCGACAGCATGCTCGACTTCGTCGAGACGATCGCCGACGCCACCGGCCTGCCCGTCGGCATCAAGTCCGCAGTGGGCAACATGGACTTCTGGCAGGACCTGCTCGAGCAGATCACCCCGGAGCGCTCGGTCGACTTCATCACCATCGACGGTGGCGAGGGTGGCACCGGCGCGGCTCCGCTGGTCTTCAGTGACTCGGTCGCGCTGCCGTGGCGGCTGGGTTTCAGCAGTGTCTTCAAGCTCTTCGCCGAGGCCGACAAGGACGGTGACATCACCTGGATCGGCTCGGCCAAGCTCGGCCTGCCGGAGAACGCGATCGTGGCGATGGCACTGGGTGCCGACATGGTCAACACCGCCCGCGGCGCCATGCTCGCGCTGGGCTGCATCCAGGCCCAGAAGTGCCACACCGACCACTGCCCGACAGGCGTCGCGACCCAGAACCCGTGGCTCGCACACGGCCTCGACCCCGAGCTGAAGTCGGTGCGGGTGGCCAACTACATCAAGACGATGCGGCGCGACCTGCTCAAGATCGCCGAGGCCTGCGGTGTGCCCCACCCCGGGTTGATCGGGATCGACGACGTCGACATCGTGGACGGCGTACAACAGACCCGGTCGCTGGGCGAGGTGTACGGCTACCGTCCCGGCTGGGGCCTCCCGCCGGAGTCGGTGCGCAGCGACATCACGGCGCTGATGGCGCCCCACGTGCCCACTCCCTGACCAACCGCGTGCTCTTGATGCGCGAACCGTGTGCTTTTGATGCGCGAACCGTGTGCTCTTGCGTCGCCAACCGCGTGCTTTTGATGCGCCAACCGTGTGCCCTTGCGCCTCGAACACCGGGTTCTTGATCTGCGACATCAAGAACCCGGTGTTCGCGTAACCAGAATCCACGGTTGGCGCATCAAGGATCCGGTGTTCGCGCATCAAGAATCCACGGTTGGTGAGGCGGGAGGGGAGGGGTCAGGAGAGGCGGGCGGGGCGCACGGGCTTGCCGTGTGAGGGGCGCACGGACGTCAGCTCGGACAGGAAGCTGTTCGCCCAGCTGGCCACGTCGTTCTCGGTGACGGTCTTGCGCATCGCCTTCATGCGGCGGGTGCGGTCCTTGTCGTCGGAGCGCGCCGCATCGAGGATCGCCGACTTCATGCCGTTGATGTCGTAGGGGTTGACCTGCCACGCCTGCCGCAGCTCGTACGCCGCCCCGGCGAACTCCGAGAGCACCAGCGCACCGTCGTTGTCGAAGCGGCAGGCGACGTACTCCTTGGCGACGAGGTTCATGCCGTCGCGGTACGGCGTGATCACCATGATGTCGGCCGCCCGGTAGAGCGCGGCCATCTCGTGGCGGGGGTACGCCGAGTGCAGGTAGGCGATCACCGGCTGCCCGATGCGACCGAGGTCGCCGTTGATGCGGCCGACGAGGCGGTCGATGTCGTCACGGAGCACGCGGTACTGCTCGACGCGCTCACGGCTGGGGGTCGCGACCTGCACGAACACGCTGTCCTTGACGTCGAAGTGGCCGTCGGCGACCAGCTCCGAGTAGGCGCGCAGCCGCGGGTAGATGCCCTTGGTGTAGTCGAGTCGGTCGATGCCGAGCAGTACCCGCTTCGGGTTGCCCAGCGCAGCCCGGATCTGTGCGGCGCGCTCGGCCACCGACTCCGAACGGGCCAGCTCCTCGAAGCCGGCGGTGTCGATCGAGATCGGGAACGCGGCGGCCAGCACGGTGCGACCGTCGGGCAGGTAGACCAGGTCGCGGTGGGTCTTGTGGCCGACCCGCTGGCGGACCAGCCGGACGAAGTTCTGCGAGGCCCCGGAGAGCTGGAAGCCGACCAGGTCCGCGCCGAGCAGTCCCTCGAGGATCTGGCGCCGCCACGGCAGCTGCTGGAAGAGCTCGCCGGGCGGGAACGGGATGTGCAGGAAGAAGCCGATGCGCAGGTCGGGCCGCAGCTCGCGCAGCATCTGCGGCACCAGCTGCAGCTGGTAGTCGTGCACCCACACGGTCGCGTCCTTCGAGGCGATCTCGGCGGCGCGGTCGGCGAAGCGCTGGTTGACCGTGACGTAGGAGTCCCACCACTCACGGTGGAACTCCGGCTTGGCGACGACGTCGTGGTAGAGCGGCCACAGCGTGCCGTTCGAGAAGCCCTCGTAGAACTCCTCGATCTCGAGCTCGCTCAGCGGGACCGGGACGAGCGAGAGGCCGTCGTCGACGAAGGGCTCGCTGGTGTCGTCGGCGACGCCGGTCCAGCCGATCCAGGCCCCGTCGTTGCTGCGCATCACGGGCTCCATGGCGCTGACCAGCCCGCCGGGGGAGCGGCGCCACTGCTGCGACCCGTCGGGCAGGGTCACCCTGTCGACGGGCAGGCGGTTGGCAACGATCACGAGGTCTGCGGATCCGGTCGTCACGCCCCGACCCTATAGGGCCCACCTCGGTGGGTGGGCGCCAATCGCTAATCCCCGCGCGGGGTCTTCGGCGGTTTCACGGCCCACGTCTCGAGCCGGGAGTAGCCCTTCACCGGCGTCGTTCGCGCCCGTCGTACACGGAAGAGGTCGTCGTGCTCACGCAGCTCGTCGGCGAGCTCGCGGTTGACCAGAACGCGGCCGGGCCGGGCGATCGAGGTGAGTCGAGAGGCGATGTTGACGACCTCGCCGAACACGTCGCCGAGCCGCGCGAGCACCCGGCCGTGTGCCATGCCGACCCGCACCTGCGGGAAGTCCTCGTCGATCTCATGGGCGCCGGCCAGGCGCAGCGCGATGCGGCCGGCCGCGACCGGGTCGTCGGCCACGAAGAGCACCTCGTCGCCGATCGTCTTGATGATCCGGCCCCCGTCGTCCGAGATCACCGCGTTCACCGTCGACTCGAAGCGCTCGACCATGTCGGCCAGCTCGTCGGCGTCGAGGCTGCGGGTGCGGCGGGTGTAGCCGACGATGTCGGCGAACCCCACGGCCTGTACGACGGCATCGTCGGAGGCCTGCAACAGCAGCCGGCCGGCGGCGTTGGCCAGGTGGCGCCGCCAGACGTACTCCTGCAGGTTGGAGAGCGCGGGCAGCGCGGTCTCGATCACCGGCTCGATCTCGGCGAAGTCGAGGCGGGCGCCCGAGCCGAGCATCATGGTGGCGACCTCGGCGATCTCCCACTCGGCAAGGCGGGCGAAGCTGCGGCCCATGCTGCGGGTCAGCGCGTTCTCGGTGCGTGGGTCGACCATTCCGCTGGCGACCAGCCCCTCCAGGGTGCGCACCGCCTCGACGTCCGCGTCGGTGAACAGCACCTCGTCGTCGGAGGCGGGGGAGGGGAAGCCGAGTGAGAGCCACAGCTCCCGGGCGCGCTCGTCGGTGACGCCGGACTGCTCGATGACGTCGAGCCGGGTCAGGTGCGGAGCCTGGCCGAGCAGCGTGGCCTCGAGGGCAGCGAAGAGCGCAGGGTCGAGCCCGGGAGTCTGGGCCACCTCAGGCCGTGTCTCGCAACGGCGCCCGTCTGAGCGTCATGGTCTAGGCCGGGGTGTCGGGCAGGCGGTCGTGCGCGGTCTGCTCGAGGGCGGTGCGGAAGGTCGGGACCGTGTCGATGAGGTCCTGCACCGCCTCGCTGGTGAAGTGCAGCACGGACAGTGGCGTCAGCGACACCACGCTCGCGTTGCGCAGCTTGTGGTTCACGATCGCGGTCTCGCCCACGGTGTCGCCCGGGCCGAGCCGGGCGATCTCCTGGCCACCTCGCCGTACCGAGACCTCGCCCTCGAGGAGGATGTAGGCCTTGTCGGCCGGTGTCTTCTCCCAGATCAACGACCAGTTGGCCGGGATGGTGACTGCGGTGCCGTGCTCGACGAGTGCCTTGACCTCGGAGTCGCTGAGGTCGGCGAAGCGGTCGAGGCGGGCGAGAGCCGCCTTCTCTTGTGAATGGTTCACGTGATTGATCCTCTCGAAGGGTCGACGTGTGGCGCCGCGCTCCGTCCCGGGTAGATCTTCGCGGTCGGGTCGCCGCCTGTCCAGAGAACGGCCGTTGCTGTCCGCGGATCGAGCGTGCGGCGTGGGCGAGCGTGCCGCCACGGAGGCCGGCGAGATGCTGGTTGCGCGGGACGACACATGGGAGCATGCGGACCGACCAGGCAGGGGAGGACATCGGTGAAGCCAGTGGACGAGGTGGTCCGCGACCGGATCGCGCCGGTGCTCAGGCGCGCCGGGTTCCAGCGCCGGCGCCGCCACTTCTGGTTCGACAGCGCGTCCGGTGATCGGGCGTACGTCGAGGTGCGCCCGTTCAAGCTCGGCTTCCGTGAGGCCGAGTTCTTCGTGGACCTCGGGGTGCAGCCGCGGATCTGGGCCGACTGGCTCGGCCGCGACGGGGGAGAGACCCGGGACGTGCTCTGGGCCGACCGGCTGATGGTGCCCGGACGGCGCCCACCGATGGCTGATCACTGGTCCCTCGACCTGGTCGACGAGCCGGCGGGGGACCTGTTGGCCACCGAGCTGTCCGCACGTCTGCCCGAGATCCTGGGCCTGCTCGATCCGGCGTCGCTTCTGGGCTATGCCCGCACCCTGCCCCGACCGGGCCGGAAGATCAGCGTGCGACCCGAGATCGCGCTGGCCGTGATGCTCGCCACGCAGGGCCCCTCCGACGAGCTGGAGCAGTGTCTGGGCGCGCTCGCGACGGACCCGGACTGGGTCGCGTTCGACACCGAGTTCGTCGCGTTCGTCCGTGGCTGGATCGCCCAGCACCCCGCCGACGAGCAGGACTGACCGGGCGGATCGCCCCGTTGACGGGGTCGCCGGCTGTCCAGAAAAAGGCAGTCGGTGTCCGCTGGTCGGTCGCCGTACCGCTTCCTCGGGCGCGTCGTCAAGGACTCGCCGCGAATCGAATGACATGCGTGTGATTCAGCGTCTAGGATGAGGGTCGAGCCTTCGGGCAATCACAGCAGTTAGGGGTCGAGACGCATGGACGCTGCAGAGTCCGTCAACCACCAGCAGTCCGCGGACGGGGTCTCCCTGTCGACGCGTGACAGCGAGATCCTCGAGTTCGAACGCCAGTGGTGGAAGTACGCCGGCGCGAAGGAGCAGGCGGTCCGCGAGAAGTTCGACATGTCCTCGACGCGTTACTACCAGGTGCTCAACGCCTTGATCGACAAGCCGGAGGCGCTGGCCTCCGACCCGTTGCTGGTCCGTCGCCTGCGCCGCCTCCGGGCCGCACGCCAACGCCAGCGCTCGGCCCGCCGACTCGGCTTCGAGGTCTGATCCGGTGCGCGCGAGAGACGACCGTGGTGTCGCCTTCCCCTCTCCGCTCGTCATCCTGAGCATCATCGCGGTGGCCATGGCCGGCATCGCCTACGTCACCACCATGGACCGCGGCGGCGACGGCAAGATGGAGTCCGTCTCCCAGCCGGCACCCTCGCCCACCTCGTCGTCGCCGACGGCCGACCCCGAGCCGGCGCCCGTGGTGAAGAAGAAGCCCAAGAAGGTCGTCAAGGGCAAGGTCTACGTCGAGGTCTACAACAACTCCAACATCTCCGGACTGGCGGGCTCCACCGCGTCCAAGGCCCAGTCGTTCGGCTGGCAGGTCGTGGCCTCCGACAACTGGCACGGCACGATCCCGGCCTCCACTGTCTATTACCCCGCCCGGCTCAAGGCGGCCGGCAAGCTGCTCGCCAAGGACCTCGGCATCGCCCGCGTGATCCCCGCGGTCGACCCCATGGGCGGCGACCGGCTGACCGTCATCCTCACCCCCGACTACATCTCCTGACCCGCCCCTCGAGCGGTCAGAGTCGGGCGGAGGCGGCGTCGCGACTGAGCTGCCGCAGGAGGTCGAGCACGCCCTCGGGCCCGTCGACCGAGACGTCCGCACGCCGCAGCAGCGCGCCCTGTTCGTCGGACGACGAGCACACCAGCAGCGTGGCCTGACCGGACTGGCGCAGCTCCTCGACCGCCGCGAAGGCCTCCAGGTCGCCCAGGTCGTCGCCGGCGAACATGAAGCCGCGCGTCGACAGCTCCTCGGCGATGGTGTGCACGGCGTCGCCCTTGTGGGTGCCCGGGGCACGCACCTCGATCACGCTGCGCCCCGGCTCCACGGTCAGGTCGTTGGCCGCGGCGAGCTCGGAGACCGGGCCAAGGAGTCGCTCGAACGCGGCGGTCGCGTCCGGCAGCCGCCGGGTGTGTACGGCGACCGCCAGCCCCTTCTCCTCGACGTACGCGTCGAATGCATCGGCCCGTCGCAGCAGTGAGGGCAACCCGAGCAGGAAGCTGGCCAGGCCGTGCGGCGGACGCGGCGAGATCACCCGGCGGTTGACCGAGGACCACCGCTCGTTGCCGTACTGCCCGAAGATGTAGAGCTCCTTGCCCATCTCGCCGATCGCGTTGCCGACGTCGTCGAGTCCGCCGAGCGCGAGGGCCTGGCGGGCGGGCCGACCGGTGATGATCGCGATCGCGGCCACGTGCTCGGCCAGCTCGACGAGGACCTCGCCGGCGTCGGGGTGGATCCGGGCCAGGCTGGGGTCGTCGACGATCGGCGACAGGGTGCCGTCGAGGTCGAGTCCGATGACACTGTCAGCGGCGACACGCACCAGCGCGGCGTACCGCTCCTCACCTGTCGCGGAGATGAACTCCATGGGTCCACCCAATCATGTCCGTTCGGTGCGCGTTCCGGATGCTGCCGTCGTACGACGAGGCGCCCTGGTGCGAGACGGCGTACGACGACCGCGCGTGGCGACGCACGACGACGGATCGACGCGACTCCGACGCCTCGAGCGTGTCCGCATCCCGGACCCGATGTGCACATCGTGAGACAGGCTGCGTAGGCTGAGCAACAGCTCATCGAGAGGGACTGAGGGAACGGCCCAGTGAAGTCCCGGCAACCGCCACGAGCCCCCTGACCCGGCCCCGCCGGATCAGTCGTGGAAACGGTGCTAATTCCGGCCCGCGGCGAGATACGCCGTTGGGGAAGATGAGAAGGAGGACTCATGAGCGCACCAACAGTCGAGGCCGGCAAGACACTCCGCGAAGGCGCCTTCGGCAATGCCACCGGCCTGTCGTGTCGCGAGTGCGGCCACCAGATCGCGCTGGGTCCCCACTACGCGTGTCCGGAGTGCTTCGGACCCCTCGAGATCGCCTACGACTTCCCGGCCGTGACCCGCGAGCAGATCGAGGCCGGCCCCGCGAACATCTGGCGCTACAAGGCCCTGCTGCCGGTGCCCGACGACATCGAGCAGAGCCCCAACACCGAGCCCGGCTTCACCCGCCTGCTCAAGGCTGACAACCTCGGTCGCGAGCTCGGCATCGACAACCTGTGGGTGAAGGACGACTCGACCAACCCCACCAACTCGTTCAAGGACCGCGTCGTCGCCTGCGCACTCAGCGCCGCCCGCGAGTTCGACGCCAAGGTCTTCGCCTGCCCCAGCACCGGCAACCTGGCCAACGCGGTCGCCGCCGCCGGTGCCCGTGCCGGCATCAAGACGGTCGTGTTCATCCCGAGCAACCTCGAGCAGCCCAAGCAGGTGAACTCGGCGGTCTTCACCGACAACCTCATCGCCGTCGACGGCAACTACGACGACGTCAACAAACTGGCCTCCGAGATCGCCGGCGAAGAGGACGGCTGGGCGTTCGTGAACGTCAACGTGCGTCCCTACTACGCCGAGGGCTCCAAGACGCTCGGCTACGAGATCGCCGAGCAGCTCGGCTGGCGCCTGCCCGACCAGATCGTGATCCCGGTGGCCTCCGGCTCCCAGCTGACCAAGGTCGACAAGGCCTTCCAGGAGCTGATCAAGCTCGGCCTCGTCGAGGACAAGCCCTACCGCGTGTACGGCGCGCAGGCCGAGGGGTGCTCGCCGGTCTCGGTGGCCTACAAGGCCGGCGTCGACGCGATCCGCCCGGTCAAGCCCGACACCATCGCCAAGTCGCTGGCCATCGGCAACCCGGCCGACGGCGTCTACGTGCTCGACGTGTGCCGGCGCTCGGGCGGAGCGGTCGAGGACATCACCGACGACCAGGTCCGCGACGCGATCGTGCTGCTGGCCCGCACCGAGGGCATCTTCACCGAGACCGCCGGCGGCACCACGGTCGGCGTACTCAAGAAGCTGGTCGAGACCGGACAGCTCGACACCTCGCTCGAGACCGTCGTGATCAACACCGGCCACGGTCTCAAGACCCTCGACGCGGTCTCCGAACGGGTCAGCGCCCGGGTCACGATCGCCCCGTCCTACGACGCCTTCGTCGCCGCCAACATCCTCTGACGAACCGTGGATTCTTGATGCGCGAACCGTGGGTTCTTGCGCCTCGAACCCGCAATCCTTGATGCACACCCGACCCCAGGAGTAGCCATGAGCGTTTCCGTCCGCATCCCGACCATCCTGCGCACCTACACCGGTGGCGAGTCCGAGGTCACCGCCGAGGGTGGCACGCTCGCCGAGGTGCTCGACAACCTCGACGCCAACCATGAGGGCATCAAGGCGCGCGTGCTCGACGACAACGGCGCCCTGCGCCGCTTCGTCAACGTGTACGTCGGCAACGAGGACGTCCGCTTCCTCGACAACCTCGAGACGCCCACGGCTGACGGCGTACAGGTCTCGATCATCCCCGCGGTGGCCGGCGGCTGCTGAGCCCGGGCCCGCCGCGGCTGCGGTGCCGGACGTGCGGACGCCGCGCGGTGAAGAAGTGCGGCAGTTCGACCGCTTCGGCGTGGTGTTGAGCGGGCGCCGTTGCCCGGTGTGGGTGAACTGCCGTAGTTCCTGACCCGCGATGATGAGCACATGGACCACACCTACGCGCTCGACCTGACCTGGCAGGGCAACCGCGGCACCGGCACCAGCGGCTATCGCGACTACACCCGCGACGTCCTCCTGCGCGCCGACGGCAAGCCGGACCTCGAAGCATCGGCCGACCCGACCTTCCGCGGTGACCGCGGCCGCTGGAATCCCGAGGAGCTGCTGCTCGCCGCGCTCGCCGAGTGTCACCTGCTGTCCTACCTGCACTCCGCGGTCAACCACGGCGTCGTGGTCACGGCGTACGACGACTCGCCGGTCGGCACCATGGCACAGGTCGGCCAGGGCGGACGCTTCACCTCGGTGGTGCTGCGTCCTCGCGTGGTCGTCGCCGCGCCGGACCAGGTCGAGACCGCGCTGGCCATCCACCACGAGGCCAGCGAGAACTGCTTCATCGCCGCGTCCGTGAACTTCCCGGTGACGCACGAGCCGACGGTCACCGTCGCCCCCTGATCGACCTGTCGCCAGTTCTGATCGACCCGTCGTGAGTTCGCGAACTGGCGACGGGTCACCTGGAACTGGCGACGGGTCGCCTGGATGACGTGGGGAGGGCGTACGACGAGCGGCCCTGCGTTCATTTCGACATACAGTTCGACCCGGCAACGACGGGGTTGAGCCGGCCGACCGCGACCACCTCCGCGAACTGCCTGTCGAAATGAACGGCTCACGGCTCGTTCAGCAGTTCCAACGCGAGGGACGCGCTGGCGCGGTAGTCGACCTTGCTGACCGGGGTGCGCGGCACCTGGTCGACGAAGAGGAACACCTTGGGCACCTTGTAGTTCGCGATCAGCGCGTGGCAGTGCTCGCGGAGCTCCTCGGCCGAGACGGACACCAGACCGGGTCCGGAGTCGGCAGCGGCGCCGTCCACCGAGACTCCCTCGCGCAGCTGCACGAGAGCAGTCACCTGTTGCCCCCAGCGCTCGTGCGGCGTGCCCACCACCACCGCGTCGAAGACGTCGTCGTGGCGCAGCAACACCGCCTCCACCTCCTCGGGGTGCACCTTCTCGCCGCCGGTGTTGATGCAGACCGAACCGCGGCCAAGGACGGTGACCGAGCCGTCCTCCTCGCGGCGCGCGAAGTCGCCCGGGACCGCCCACCGCACCTCGTCGATCTCGCGGAACGTCGCCGCGGACCTCACCGGGTCCTTGTAGTAGCCCAGCGGCACCGGTCCGGACCGACCCAGCATGCCGGTCATCCCCGGTGGGCAGGGCTCGAAGGACGCGTCGAAGACCTCGACCTGGTCGCTGACGTCGAAACGCGGCGCACCCGCTGCAGCCGTGGAGCCGTCGTCGATGCGGGCACCGGTCGCGCCGGACTCCGACGCGCCGTACGAGTCGAGGATGAAGCGGTCCGGCAGGGCCCGCCGGATCTGCTCCCGCACGCCTTCGGACAGGGGCGCCGCACCGTTCGACACCGCGACCAGGGATGAGAGGTCCCATCGGGTAGGGGCGGCCAGGATCGCCTCGGCCACCGGTCGGCCCATCGCGTCGCCGAGGAAGGTCAACGAGTTGACCCGCGCCCGCTCGACCAGGTCGAGGATGCGTTCGGCGTCGAAGTTGGGCTCGGTGAAGAGCCCCACCGCGGCGCCGGCCATGTGCGCGTTGCCCATGATCCACTGGCTGCCGCCATGCATCATTGGGCCACAGGCGAGCAGCACCAGCGGGTTCTCGTTGGCCGTGGCCTCGTTGGCCAACTGCTCCACGGAGTCGAAGGGCGCCCCGAACCTGCTCTGGTTCAGCGCCGCCCGCATGAGGTCTTCCTGGCGCCAGACCACGCCCTTGGGGCTGCCGGTCGTGCCTCCGGTGTAGAGCACGTAGTGGTCGTCGGACGAACGCCCGGCCAGCCGTGTGGTGGAGGCCGCGGCCAGCGCGTCGTCGTACGCCGGACCGAGCTCGATCACGTGCTCCAGCAGCGGGAGGTCGAGCGCGCGTACGGCGTCGACGTACGCCGGTTCCACGAGGGTGGCGACGCAGTCGGCGTTGTCGTAGAGGTAGGCCAGTTCGTCGCTGAGGTACTTGTAGTTGATGTTGATCGGTACGGCGCGTGTCTTCAGGCAGCCGTAGAACGCATCGACCCACTCGATGCGGTTCGCGGAGTGCACCGCCACGTGGTCACCGGGCCGGATGCCGAGCGAGACCAGGTGGTTGGCCAGCCGGGTCGACCGGTCGTCGATCTCGGCGAAGCTCCAGTCGCGGTCGATCGTGCGTACGGCGGCGCGGTCCGGGATCGCGTCGGCCATGGCCTCGATCAGGTCGGCCAACGTGAGGGGACGCCCCGGTGCTGTGGTCTGGGTCACACGAGAAGGATCGCGGTTGGGCCGTCGCGCGTAAATGGCGGGTCTCGGTGGATGGCTCGGGTCGAGGTTGTCGGCGTCGAACGCCGGGTCATTGGGTCGAGCGGGGGCGCCGGGTGAGGGAGTCCCGTCGCCGAACTCGGGCCAGTCCTCCCGGTGCGTCGTGCTGAAGTCGCGTGGGTCAGCCGACGTCGTTCACGGTGGTCTGGATCTCGCCGATCTGCAGCTGAGCGGCGGGCCCGGGCACGCCCGTGACCTGCTGCGTGACTGCCTGGCCGTCGGGAAGCGTGAAGGACACGTCGTAGACCGTGGACACGGTCACGGAGTATTCGCCCTTGCGGTCATAGCCATGCTCGACGGAACCCGCCTGGCCCACCTCGGCACCTTCGATGCCGGTGCCGGTCGCGCTGTTGCCGTCGCCGAAGTCCCACGTGGTCTCGCCGCCGGTGAACCGGACCGCGATGGAGTGGCCGAACAGGTTCACCGTGCGGGTCACGTCGGGTGCGTCGGCGTAGTAGTTGTTGGGGATGTTCACGTAGGACTGCGTCGCGGGCTCGACGTGCGGCTGTGTCTTGGGCGCCAGGGCACGGGCCACCTGGACCACCATCTCGGCGGTCACGACGGGCGTGGTCGGCATCGGGTCATCAGGGCCCTTGCACACCGTCGCGACCTGATCCCACGCGGTGGGCTTCCGGCCGTCGGCGAAGATCGTGCGGCGGTAGACCCAGAAGCGAATGGCTCCTGTTTCGCCCATGGCGTCGCAGGTGTTGACCGCGGCACCGCACAGGACGTCCGCACCGCCCTCGGGCGCGTTGATCGAACAGGTGGGCACGTACTTGTACTCCGGCCACTGGGTCGGGGGAGTGTAGGTACCGTCGTCGCCGATGCTGTGGTCGATGACGTCCTGGAAACCATTCTCCTGTTGGCCCGTGATCTCGGTGCCGTGTTCCGTCTCGCCGCTACCCCAGCCGTCGTCGTCTCCCGCGGTCGCTGCGTTGACGGGTGCCAGGAGAACGCCGAGGAAGAGCGCCAGAGACCCAAGTGCGCGGTACGCCTTCATCTGCTCAACCCCCGTAGGTGAGTCGGTAATCTTCGAGGAGCCACGACTTGTCGCCCTGCGACCAGCGCAGGTCGGCCTCGAACGACCCTGGTGTCGGAGTCTTCGGCCCGAGCTTCCTTCCGGCGTCGTTGATCTTCTTTCCTGCCGGCATCTTGAACGTCGTCACAAGGGAGTAACGGTCAGGCGACTGATCCATGACGTAGACCTGCTCGGCAGTGGGCAGTCGGTTCGGAATGTAGGCAATGCCTTCCTCGATCTGCTGTCGAGTGACCTCGGCATCGCTCTTGCAGGACTTGCACTTGCTCCAGTCGGCGACGATCTCCCGGGCCACGGAGACATCGCGGGCTGCAAAGCCGTACTGCACCAGCTGGAGGGCAAAGCCCGTGAACTCCTTGGCAGAGGCCAAGGTCTTCGTCTGGTTCTCAGGTGCGCTGGGCTGTGTCATCCCCGCCGGGAGGTTGGCTGGCACATCGCTCGACTCGCTCGAGGTCTCCGAGGGGCTGGACGAGGCGGACTTGTCGAGGTTGAGGTCGCGATCCTTCTCGTCATCGCCGCAGGCGGCGATGAGGGTCAACGACAGGACAGCAGCAACGATCCCGAGCTTTCGCACCACAGGGTCTCCAAGTTTCGTCGGCGGGGCATCCATGAAACTACCCGGCCCGACCTTTGTCGAAACCGACCGTTCACTCCGGACCCCAACGCCGTTGGGCGCCCGGTCGGTTCCGCATGGTTCAAGTGGAGTGATGAGACTTCGACCGCTCACCCTCGTCGCGGGAGCGATCAGCGTCGGCGCCGCCGGCTTCCTGGTGGGCTCGCGCCAACTGCTGCGCGCCCAGGCCGCCCAGGCCCGCGCGTTGATCGGCAAGCCGCTCGGGGAGGAGGCGCTCGACGCGGACCGCACCTTCAAGAAGAGGTACGGCGACCCGATCCACCTGCTGGTGCTCGGTGACTCGATCGCTGCCGGACTCGGTGCCGAGCTGCCCAGTCACACCCCCGGGGCCAGGCTCGCGAAGTACGTCGCGAAGCAGGCGCACCGGTCTGTCGTGCTGCACACCGGCGCGCAGGTCGGAGCGGAGAGCTCGATGCTGGCCGACCAGCTGGGCGCGCTGAAGTCTTCGTACCGCCCTGACGTCGCGGTCGTCATCGTCGGGGGCAACGACGTCACCCACCGGGTGCCGGTCTCCGAGTCGGTCGACCACCTGTCGGCCTGCATCAGTGCACTCCAGGAAAGAGGAGCGTCGGTCGTCGTCGGCACCTGCCCCGACCTGGGCATGCTGCGACCGGTGCCGCAGCCGTTGCGGGCCCTCGGCTCGCGGGCGTCTCGACAGCTCGCCGTCGCGCAACGCGCGGCCGCGTTGACGTTGGGTGCCCGGGCAGTGGACCTGGCCGAAGTGGTCGGGCCGTTCTTCATCACGAACCCCGACGAGATGTTCAGCCTCGACCGCTTCCACCCGTCGTCGCTCGGCTACAAGCGCACCGCCAAGGCCGTGTTGCCCTCGGTGCTGGCCGCGCTCGGGATCGCCGACGACGTGCCGTTCGGCCACCACGCCCCGGCCTGACCTCAGTCCGGATCAGCGACAGGCCTGGTCCAGCAAGGCCTGTGCCCGGGCCCGGGTGCGCACGTCGGGCAGCCGCAGCACCCTCACCAGCGGATCGTCACCCAGCCGCGCAGCCATCAGGAAGTGGAAGGTCTGGCTGCTCTCGATCAGTGCGTGCACGTCGCACCGCGGGACCACCATCGTCATGGGGAAAGTCCGTCGGTCCACCCCGGGAGGCAGCACCGCCGGCTGGTCCAGATGCAGTTCGAGCAGGACGGATCCGACGATCTCGGGCACCACGATCCGGCGTTCCTCGGACCGGCGGGTCAGCGTGATGTGGCCGGCCAGCTCCGTACGCCGGCCGCTCCCGACCAGCTGCCACGGCCCGTCGTAGGAGAGTCGTACGGCGGACTCGACCCGGCGTTCGTCGCACTCCCGTTGCCAGATGCGGGTGACGAAGCCGGTGCCACTCGCATCCAGCGTGCGGCGTACGACGTCGTTCCCGACGCGGACCCGGCCGATCACCGGCTTGCTCGTCGGCGCGAGTGCCGAACAGTCCGGCGTGGGGAGCGTGATGTTGAGATCGAGCGTCCGACCAGCCTCGACGGTCGTGGAGTAGTCGTCGAGGAACTTCCCGTAGCCGGGCCAGTCGAGCCCCACGCCGGTGACCGTGAGGTCGTCCGACGACGAGTTGACCACCCGCAGCTGTGCGCGTGGCGTGCCCTCGAAGACACGTTGCTGCACGAACGACATCGCCACGTCGGGCACCTCGGGCTGGGTCTCCACGGCGCACCCGGCAGTCAGCAACAACAGGGCGCCGCCCAGTCGCATCGCGATCGACATGCTCCCCAGTCTCACGCATCTCACCGAAACCCGGTTGGTGCGCGAGGGCCGCGCACCCTTCGCCCGGGCTTACGCTCGCCGCATGACCAACGTGTTGCTGGCGACCTGCACCGGCTGGCCCGACGGCGAGCCGGGGGCGCCGGCCCTCGAACAGGCCCTGACCGCCCGTGGACTGTCGTCGCGCTGGGTGGCCTGGGACGACGAGACTGTCGACTGGTCGAAGGCCGACGCGGTCGCCGTGCGCTCGACGTGGGACTACGTCAACAGGTACGCCGAGTTCGTGACCTGGGCACGCGAGGTGGAGCGCGAGACCGTGTTGCTCAACGGCGCCGACGTGTTCGCCTGGAACCTCGACAAGGCCTATCTGGCCCACCTCGACGGTGTGCCCGCCGTACCCACCATGACCGCAGACTCGGTCGCCGAGCTGGCAGACGGTGTGCGCAGGTTCGGCACCGCCGTGGTGAAGCCGCGCGTGGGCGGCGGCGGCTCGGGCGTGCTCGTCTTCGACGACCCCGACGACCCGAACCTTGGCCGCGCAGAGCACGAGCACCCGCTGCTGCCGCGGCCGGAAGGGCCATGGGTGGTGCAGCCGTTGGTCGAGTCGGTGCGCACCGAGGGCGAGACGTCGGTCTTCGTGCTGGGCGGCCGCGCGGTCTCCCAGGTCGACAAGCTGCCCGCGGGCGACGAGATCCGGGTCCATGAGCACTTCGGTGGCTCGTCGCGACCGGTGCCGCTGCGCCCGGAGTGCGCCGACCTGGCCACCGAGGCGTGTACGGCGGCGTCGCGAAAGCTCGGTCGGACCCTGCACTACGGGCGGGTCGACATGATGCGGCTGGCCGACGGATCCCTTGCGGTCAGTGAACTCGAGCTGATCGAGCCGGGCCTCTATCTCGACGTGCTGCCGGGCAATGCAGAGCCCTTCGCGGAGATGGTGGCCAGAACAGTCTCCTGACCTCCAACCATTTGGCTGTCGCCCGCGTTTGACTGTCATGCAGCGAACGGGGAGACCAGATGACCACCGGTGACAGGGAGTCGTTCACGCTGTGGGCGACCGAGCGGCAGGGCGCGTTGCTGCGCACCGCCGTCCTCGTCACCGGCGACCACCAGCGCGCCGAGGACCTGGTGCAGGAGGCACTGACCAAGGTCGCGCTGCGCTGGGGCAGGCTGCGCGACGGCCAGCCGGACGCCTACGCCCGGACCGTCATCGTGCGCGACAACATCTCCTGGTGGCGCCGGCATCGCCGCGAGAGGGTCGGCCTTCCCGAGTACGACGACCGCGCGGCCCCGGTCTCCGGTGCGACCAGTGAGCGGCAGCTGATGCTGCGTGACGCGCTCGCCCGGCTGACCGCCCGACAGCGGGCGGTGATCGTGCTGCGCTTCTACGACGACCTCACCGAGACCCAGACCGCGGACGTCCTCGGCGTCGCGGTCGGCACGGTCAAGAGCCAGACCCACCTGGCCCTGCGCCGACTGCGCGAAGCCGCGCCCCAACTGGCCGAACTCCTGACGGAGGACTCCTGATGACCGAACGACGATTGAAGGACCTGCTCCACGAGAGCGTCGACGGACTGCCCCCGGTGCCACTCGCCGACGCCGCGTGGACGGACGCGGTACGACGCCGGCGCCGCAGCCGCATCGCCGGTACGGCGGCAGCGGTCGCCGCGGTGGCGGTGATCGCCGGGTCGGTCTCCTTGCTGGGTGGTCCCGACGATGACGGGAGCGCGCCCCCGGCCACGCAGCCGTCGAACACGAGGTCCTCCGACCCCCGCCTGCCGAACTCGACCGACGCGGCGTCGACGGGTACCGAGCCCGACGGGCGCCACGGCGACTGGCGGGTCTACTGGGGCCCGGCAGACAAGCAGGAGGCGCGCCTGCCGCGGGTGGATTCGCCGCTGCCACGGCAGGTCGACCTCTCGGCCGATGCCACCGACCTCGCGGACGACCCGATCGACACCGCCCTCGCGGCGTACGCCGTCATGGACGGCAGCGGACTGCGCACGGTGCTCCTGCTCGCTCCCGACGGTTCCCTGCGCAGGGTCGACGTCTCCCGCGTCCAGCCGTTGGTCGACGACTCCGGCAACGTGATCGCCGCCGGCACCAACATGCTGTCGCCCAAGGGCGACCACCTGCAGTTCCCGCAGAACGACAGCGTCCTGATGCTCACCCTGGCCACGGGCGAATGGCGCACGATCGAGGTCGGCGAGGCGGTCACCGAGCACGCGACGTGGGTGGGCGACGACCTCCACCTGCCGAGCACCGTCGGAGGCGCGGGTCCGCTCTACGGCGTCGACGGCCAGAGGACGGGTGCGTCCCGACGAGGCCTGCCGACGGCTCCGCCGGGCGACGACGTGACGCCGTACGGCCTCGCTCGGTCGGGTCCGAAGGGCGTCGCCCAGAGCTGGTCCGGGGCCGACGGACTTCCGGTCGCCGACCACGAGGTCACGCCGTCCGAGGTGATGGTCGTGCAGGGCTTCGACGAGAGCGACAGCGCGCTGCTGGTCTTCGGCTCCAAGGCGTTCGCCAACCTGGGTGGCGAACGCAACAAGGAGTGCTGTCCCGTGAAGTTCTGGCTCGACGACGACTGGGTGGTCTATGAGGCACAGGACGGGAGCCCTCGGTTGATCGCCTGGCAGGTCGGAACCCATGACTTCCGCAGGGTCTCCGAGCTCACGGGACTGAAGCCCGACCAGGAGTACGCCGTTTCCAGCTACTCCCGGATCTGGTCCTGACCACGACTCGAGATCATTTGCACTCTCATGGGTCGAGTGCTAAACATGAGGCTGGCACTCTCATCAAGAGAGTGACAACAACGGGACCGGTGAGTTGAGGTCCGAAGCGTCGGCGGGAAGGGTCCGCCGGGTCAGCCGGATCGTCCGTCGCGGGCAGCTCTCCGACTCCGTTCCAACTCTTATGCACAGCAAGGAATCGCAGGAGTTATGCCGAAGCTGATTGCTTTCAACGAAGAGGCGCGCCGCGGCCTCGAGCGGGGCATGAACACCCTCGCCGACGCCGTCAAGGTGACCCTCGGCCCCAAGGGCCGCAACGTCGTCCTGGAGAAGAAGTGGGGCGCCCCCACGATCACCAACGACGGTGTGTCGATCGCCAAGGAGATCGAGCTCGAGGACCCGTACGAGAAGATCGGGGCCGAGCTCGTCAAGGAGGTCGCCAAGAAGACCGACGACGTCGCCGGTGACGGTACGACGACGGCCACCGTCCTCGCCCAGGCAATGGTCCGCGAGGGTCTGCGCAACGTGGCCGCGGGTGCGAACCCGATGGGCCTCAAGCGCGGCATCGAGGCCGCTGTCGCCGCCGTGTCCGAGCAGCTGCTCGCCATGGCCAAGGACATCGAGACCAAGGAGCAGATCGCCTCTGCCGCCACCATCTCCGCCGGTGGCGACACCACCGTCGGTGACGCCATCGCCGAGGCGATGGACAAGGTCGGCAAGGAAGGCGTCATCACCGTCGAGGAGTCGAACACGTTCGGCATCGACCTCGAGCTGACCGAGGGCATGCGGTTCGACAAGGGCTACATCTCGGCCTACTTCGTCACCGACCCCGAGCGCATGGAGACGGTTCTCGAGGACGCCTACGTCCTCATCGCGAACCAGAAGATCTCCAACGTCAAGGACCTGCTCCCGCTCCTCGAGAAGGTCATGCAGTCCGGCAAGCCGCTGCTGATCCTCGCCGAGGACGTCGACGGGGAGGCCCTCTCGACGCTGGTCGTCAACAAGATCCGTGGCACCTTCAAGTCCGTGGCCGTCAAGGCCCCCGGCTTCGGTGACCGCCGCAAGGCCATGCTCCAGGACATCGCGATCCTGACCGGTGGCCAGGTCATCTCCGAAGAGGTCGGCCTCAAGCTGGAGTCGACCGGCATCGAGCTGCTCGGCCAGGCCCGCAAGGTCGTCATCACCAAGGACGAGACCACCATCGTCGAGGGCTCGGGCGACCAGGCCCAGATCGAGGGCCGGGTCAACCAGATCCGCGCCGAGATCGAGAACTCCGACTCCGACTACGACCGCGAGAAGCTGCAGGAGCGCCTGGCCAAGCTGGCCGGCGGCGTTGCGGTGATCAAGGTCGGCGCGGCCACCGAGGTCGAGCTCAAGGAGCGCAAGCACCGCATCGAGGACGCCGTTCGCAACGCGAAGGCTGCCGTCGAAGAGGGCATCGTCGCCGGCGGTGGCGTGGCGCTGGTCCAGGCTGCCGACGCCGCGTTCGAGAAGATCAACCTCGAGGGTGACGAGGCCACCGGCGCGAACATCGTGCGCGTGGCCACCGACGCTCCGCTGAAGCAGATCGCGATCAACGCCGGCCTCGAGGGCGGCGTCGTCGCGGAGAAGGTGCGCAACCTGGAGTCGGGCCACGGCCTCAACGCCGCGACCGGCGAGTACGTCGACATGATCGCCGCGGGCATCATCGACCCCGCCAAGGTCACGCGCTCGGCGCTGCAGAACGCTGCGTCGATCGCCGCGCTGTTCCTCACCACCGAGGCAGTCGTCGCGGACAAGCCCGAGAAGGCTGCTCCGATGGGCGACCCGTCCGGCGGCATGGGCGGCATGGGCGGCATGGACTTCTGATCGCCAGATCACCACGCTGCACACAGCATCAACCGAACGGCCCCGGGTTCTCCCGGGGCCGTTCGGCCATTTCGTCCCGCGAGCCGTGGATTGTTGATGCGCGAACCGTGGATTCTTGGTGCTCCGTGCACGTGGCCGGCTGGAACCGGGGCCTAGACTCGCCACCATGCGCAGATCTCTCGTGGCCGTTCCGCTGTTGCTCGTTCTCGCCCTCACCGCCGGTTGCGGAGACGACGACAAGGACAAGAAGGACGAGTCCAAGCCGAGCGAGACCACGTCGACGACGACCGAGCCCAGCGAGGACTCTTCGACCTCACCTTCGACGCAGCCGACCGAGCCGGTGACCTCGAAGCAGTTCTGCGACGACGCCAAGGACGCGTTGAAGGGCGACTCGGCGAGCCAGGTGTTGCAGCAGGTGGCGACGGTGGTCGCCGACGGCCTGCCCGAGGACATGCCGCAGGACGCGGTCGACGGCATTCAGGTGCTGATCGACATCGCGCCGCAGCTCGAGAAGACCTCGACGGCCCTGAAGGCCTACACCGACCTCTCGTCGGAGAAGCGCGGCAAGGTCAACGCGCTGGCCACCTACCTGACCACCACGTGCGGGCAGAACCTCGTGGCGGACATCATCCCGGCGCTGAAGGACATCCCGTCCGAGCTGCTCTCGCTGCTGCCCAGCGACCTGCCCACCGTGATGCCCTCGAGCTGACCTGCTCGAGGTCGACCCGGATCCGCCGTTCGCCAGTCTCCTGGTCATCGAGCGTTGCAGTTCGTACCACTCCCGGCTCGGAACACGTATGAACTGCAACTCTCGCCGTACACCCGCGCACGCCCAAACGCGCCGTACGCCCGCTGCCGGGCTCAGGAGTCGGTGCTGAGCTGGCCCAGTGCGGCGACCACGGCGCCGGACTCCTCGCAGACCCAGACCGGGTCGGGGCCGCCGAGCTCGGGGTGGATGTGCAGGGCGTGTACGGCGTCCTCGCAGCGTGGGCACACCGGCCACCGGCCGACGCGCATCAGGAGGGCGTCCTGCACGTCCTGGGCGACCAGCCCGCCGACGTACGGCTCGCCGGCCGGCCACTGCTCGGCCCACCATCGGCGCTCGGAGACGGCGTCCTCCAGCAGCGAGACGGTCTCTGCGGAGGCGACCCCCGTGGCCTCCAGGTCTCGCATCACGACGGCGCGGGCGGAGAGCAGTTGGTCGGTCACCCTCCCATTGTGCGTCGCCCCCGGTGAGACCCCGCCAACCGTGGATTCTTGATGCGCGAACCGCGTGCGGTTGATGCGCGAACCGTGACTCGTTGGGGTGGGCAACAAGAATCCACGGTTCGAAGCGCAATCTTGCGGGGTTCGCGCATCAAAAGGGCGGTGTTCGCGGCCCTAGAGTGACCGGGTGAGGATTCATGGACTGCTGCTCGCCGCGGGGGCCGGCCGGCGGATGGGCACGCCGAAGGCGCTGGTCGACGACTGGTTGTCGCGCGGTGTGACCGCCCTGCGCGACGGAGGCTGCGACGAGGTGACCGTGGTGCTCGGTGCCGCGGCCGCTCAGGCCCGTTCCCTGCTCGACGGCGTCGAGGTCGGCATTGTCGAGGCGGACGACTGGGCCGACGGCATGGGCGCATCCCTGCGTGCCGGGCTGGCCGCCCTGGCCGGGCTCGATGCACCGCCGGACGCAGCACTGGTCACCCTCGTCGACCTCCCGGACGTCGGCGCGGACGTCGTACGCCGGGTGCTCGCCGCCCCGCAGACCAGCCCCGGGTCGGAGCCGGCGGGCGGTGAGTCGCGGACACAGTCGATCACCCCGGGCGTGCTCCGCCGGGCGTCGTACGCCGGCGTGCCCGGGCACCCCGTGCTGATCGGCCGCGACCACTGGTCCGGCGTACGCGCATCTGCCGAGGGTGACCGTGGCGCCCGCGCCTATCTGGCCGCCCGCGAGGTCGAGCTGGTGGAGTGTGGCGACCTGGCCACGGGGCAGGACGTCGACAGCCCAACCCGCGACCAACGTCGCGCTGAGTAGCCTTGAATGCATGGACACTCCACACACTCCGGGCTCGGTCGCCGAGGTCGAGAAGTTCCTCGGTGACACCGGCTACGTGTGTGAGGAGTCGTTGGCGACCGTGGTGTTCCTCGCGCTCACCATGCAACGACCCCTGCTGCTCGAGGGCGAGCCCGGCACCGGCAAGACGGCACTCGCCGAGGCGATCGCGGAGGCCCAGGGACTGCCCCTGATCCGGCTGCAGTGCTACGAGGGGATCGACGCGACGCAGGCGCTCTACGACTGGGACTTCCCCCGCCAGATCCTGCACCTGCGTGCCCTCGAAGCCTCGGGCAACGCCGACGTGCAGCAGGCCGAGAAGAGCCTGTACGACGAACGCTTCCTGCTCGCCCGACCCGTGCTCCAGGCGCTGCGTGAGAGCCCGGCGGTGCTGCTGGTCGACGAGGTCGATCGGGCCGACGACGAGTTCGAGGCCTTCCTGCTGGAGGTGCTCTCGACGTACCAGGTGAGCATCCCCGAGATCGGCACGGTGCGCGCGGCGACGCCGCCGATCGTGGTGCTCACCTCCAACCGCACCCGCGAGCTGCACGACGCGTTGAAGCGGCGCTGCCTCTACCACTGGATCGACCACCCGGGGTTGGAGCGCGAGGTCGAGATCCTGCGCTCGCGCAACCCCGAGGTCAGCGAGACGTTGGCGCGTCAGGTCGCCACCGCCGTCCAGTCGCTGCGCACCGAAGACCTCCTCAAGCCTCCGGGCGTGGCCGAGACCCTCGACTGGGCGCGGGCCCTGCAGGCGTTGGGTGCCACCGAGCTCGACCTGGCCACCGCCTCGGCGACGTTGGGCGCGCTGGTGAAGTACCGCGAGGACGGCGACCGGGTGCGCCAGGCCCTCGACCGGCTGATGGCGGTGTGACGGTGCCGCACGCCGCCGACGAGATCCTGCTCGGCTTCACCCGCGCGCTCCGCGCCGCCGGCGTCCCTGTCACCCAGGACCGAACCCATGGGTTCGCCTCGGCGGTCGCGCTGCTCGGCGCCGACGACCACCGGGCGACGTACTGGGCGGGCCGCGCCACGCTCTGCGCCGGACCCGACGACCTCGAGCGCTACGACCAGGTGTTCCACGCCTGGTTCAACCACCGCGACGGACTGCCGCGGCCGACGCCGTCGACCGAGGCGTCGGCCCCGCTCGCGACCGACCTGCTGGGCAGTGACGACGACGAGCTGGCCGGTGACGACGCGGCGGGTGATGACCCGGTGCGGGCGATGGCCAGTCGCACGGAGCTGCTCCGGCATCGCGACGTCGGCACCATGTCGGCCTCCGAGAGGCGCCTGCTGACCACGCTCTTCAGCGCGCTGCACCCGCGCCTGCCCATGCGGCGTACTGCCCGACAGCACGCGTGGCACAGGGGCTCCGTCGATGCCCGTCGCACCCTGCGGGCCAGTCTGCGACGCATGGGGGAGCCCGCCGATCTCGCGTGGCGACGGCGGGGTGCCCGGCCGCGTCGGGTGGTGCTCCTGATCGACGTGTCAGGGTCGATGAGCAGCTACGCCGACGCCTTGCTGCGTCTGGCACACCGCTTCGCGACCACCGACGAGGGCCGTCACGTCGAGGCCTTCACGGTCGGCACCCGGCTGACGCACATCACCCGCGCGCTGCGACAGCGCGACCCCGACCGGGCCCTGGTCGCGGCCGGAGACACGGTGCCGGACTGGTCCGGTGGCACCCGACTCGGTGAGGTGATGCGGGTCTTCCTCGACCGATGGGGCGCCCGCGGCCTGGCCCGCGGTGCCGTGGTCGTGGTGTTCAGCGACGGCTGGGAGCGCGGCGACACGGCCCTGCTCGGCGAGCAGATGGCGCGCCTGCACCGCCTCGCGCACAAGGTGGTCTGGGTGAACCCGCACCGGGGCAAGGCCGGCTACCTGCCCGTGCAGCAGGGCATCGCCGCGGCGCTCCCGCACGTCGACGACTTCCTTGCGGGTCATACCCTGACCACGTACGCCGAACTGTTGGAGGTCGTGGCAGATGCGTGAAGTGCTCCCGGAGCTCTTGGAGTGGTGGCGGGCCGGCGAGACGGTCGGCATGGGCACGGTCGTGGCGACCTTCCAGTCCGCACCGCGGCCCCCGGGCGCCTCGATGCTGGTCGGCCCGGAAGGTACGGCGGTGGGCTCGGTCTCCGGCGGCTGTGTCGAGGGTGCGGTCTACGAGCTGGCCGGCGAGGTGGTCGAGTCCGGCGCACCCGTCTTCCAGCGCTACGGCATCTCCGACGACGACGCGTTCGCGGTCGGCCTGACCTGCGGCGGCATCCTCGACGTGTACGTCGAGAAGGTGAACCAGGAGACGTTCCCCGAGCTGGGTGAGATCGCCGACGACCTCGAGGCCGGTCGCGCGGTCGCCGTGGCGACGGTGATCGAGCACCCCGACCCGTCCTGGGTGGGCCGTCGCACCCTCATCCGCCCTGACTCCGCGACACTCCCTGACGTTCAGGCCCCCAGCAGGACCGAAACGTCAGGGACTATCCCAGAGGAAGGGCCGAAACGTCAGGGAGTATCTCTGGGGAGTGCGCGGGTGGACGACGCGGTCCGCGACGACGCGCTCGGGCTGCTCGCGTCTGGGCACAGCGGCACGCTGTCCTACGGACCCGACGGCGAACGCCGCGGCGAGGGCATGCGCGTCTTCGTGTGGGCCTTCGCGCCCAAGCCCCGCATGCTGGTCTTCGGCGCGATCGACTTCGCCGCGGCGGTGGCGCGGATCGGCAGCTTCCTCGGCTACCACGTGACGGTCTGCGACGCCCGCCCCGTGTTCGCGACCAACACCCGCTTCCCCGAGGCCGACGAGGTGGTCGTCGACTGGCCGCACCGTTTCCTCGCCGCCGAACAGGAGGCCGGGCGCATCGACTCGCGCACGGTCCTCTGCGTGCTCACGCACGACCCAAAGTTCGACGTACCGCTGCTCGAGGTGGCGCTGCGGCTGCCCGAGGTCGGGTACGTCGGCGCGATGGGCTCGCGGCGTACGCACGACGACCGCCTGGCGCGGTTGAAGGAGGCCGGCGTGACGTCCGAGGAGATCGACCGGCTGTCCAGCCCGATCGGCCTCGACCTCGGTGCCCGCACCCCCGAGGAGACCGCGGTCAGCATCGCCGCCGAGATCGTCTCGTCGACCTGGGGCGGCAGTGGTCAGCCGCTGGCCGCACTCGAGGGCCGGATCCACCGGTAGCGAACCGCCACCTGTCCGTTCGGGCAGGCCGGACCCGTCACCTTGCCGGGCTCTCAGGGCCGAGCACGCTCCTACTGTCGTGGGTGAAGGCGCCTGGTCGGCGCACACACCACCACGGAAGGCCACGACATGGGGCGGTACGTCATCGAGCGGGAGTTGCCCGGAGCCGGAGAGCTCGACGAGCAGCAGCTCCACGACATCAGCGCCAGGTCCAACCAGGTGCTGGCAGGCATGTCGGACATCGAGTGGGTCCAGTCGTGGGTCACCGACGACAAGCTCTACTGCGTGTACGACGCCGCGAACCCCGAGGACATCGCCGAACACGCCCGCCAGGGCGGGTTCCCGTGCGACCGGGTCAGCCCGGTGACCGGCACGATCTCGCCGGAGACCGGGCGCTGAGAGACTCCGCCTGGGCGGACCCAACGTTCTCGCAACGTTTGGCGGTGCACAGTGGTGCAGGTCACACAGTTGGGAGACTTTGATGAGCACGACGATGGTCCCGGCCAGCGGGGAACGCCACGGCAGCACCCTGCGGGAAGGCCCCGTGGAGACCTTTGAACTGGCCAAGTTCCACGCGCCCGAGGTGGTGCTGGGCACCGGCTCCCTCGCCGAGGCCGGTTTCGCGGCCGGGCGCCTGGGCGCCCGGCGTCCGCTGGTGGTCACCGACCCAGGCATCATCGAGGCCGGCTGGGTCGACGAGCTGCTCGGCCACCTTCGCGAGTCCGGTCTCGAGCCGGTGGTCTTCTCGAGCGTCACGCCGAACCCGCGCGACCACGAGATCCGCGCGGCCTACGCGCACTACGCCGAGTGGGACTGCGACGTGATCATCGGCATCGGCGGCGGTTCGGTCGCCGACGCGGCCAAGGGCGTGGCGATCCTGTCCGGCAACGGCGGCGACATCCTCGACTACGCCGGGGTCGACCTGATCACGCACCCGATCCCGCCGCTGCTGATCATCCCGACGACGTCGGGCACCGGCGCCGACGTCAGCCAGTTCTGCATCGTCACCGACACCGAGAGGTCCGTGAAGGTGACCATCCTCGGCCGGGCCCTCGTGCCCGACATCTCGATCACCGACCCGCGGCTGCTGGTCACGATGCCCGAGGACCTCAACGCCGCCACCGGCCTCGACGCCCTGACCCACGGCATCGAGGCCTTCGTCTCGCTGGCCCACAACCCGCTCGCCGACACCCACGCGATCAGCGCCGTCGGGCTGGTCTGTCGCAACCTGCGGACGACGATGACCACGCCGCGTGAGGCCGAGGCGAGGCGCAAGATGGCGCAGGCCAGCCTCCAGGCCGGGCTGGCGTTCTCCAACGCGATCCTCGGTGCCACCCATGCGATGAGCCACCAGGTCGGCGGACTGCTCGACGCCCCGCACGGCGTCGTGAACGGCGTACTCCTGCCGCACGTGGTCCGCTACAACGCCCGGGCCACGCCGGAGCGGTTCGTCGAGCTCGCCGCCGCGGCCGGGCTGTCGGTGCAGGGCATGCCCGGCGAGGAGGCGGCCGAGATGCTCGCCGACCACATCCGCCTGCTGGCCGACGACATCGGCGTGCCCCGTGGGTTGAGGGAGCTGGGGGTCACCGAGGAGGACATCCCGCGGCTGGCCCGCACCACGCTGGACGACGCCTGCCTGACCACCAACCCGCGGCTGGCGAGCGAGCAGGAAATCGCCGAGCTCTTCCGGAACGCTCTCTAGAGATGAGTGATCGGCACACTCCCACGGGGAGCGATCTCACCACCCTCACCGGCGTCCGGTCGGGCAAGGGCTCCTACTACCGCGCGTACGTGCGCTCCGACGAGCGGATGCAGCACGCCGTACGAGCGATGGACTCGATCAGCCGCGCCCTGGTGCGCACGGCGGAGGGCCCGCGCGCGCTCCTGGAGGAGGTGGCCCGTGCGGCCGCCCAGCACCTCGACGCGCAGTGGACCGTGCTGGCCCTCTCCGACGGCCAGCTGCCCGGCGCACGCCCGCGCTTCCTGGCCGTCGACCACGTCGGCCGGGTGATCGACGACGACGCCGACCTGCCCCACCACGTACGCCGCGAGCTCGGCGCGATCCGTGCCGGACACGCCACCGGTGCACCCGGCTTCGACCGGTGGGTGCGGGTGCCGATGACGCTCGACAACGCCATGATCGGCAGCCTGGTCGGGCTGCACGGCCTCGACGCGGAGCCCGAGCCCGGCGACCTCTCCGTGCTGCGCATCCTGGCCAACGAGGCCGCGGTCTCCCTCTACAACTGCGAGCAGTACCAGGCCGGCCTGGCCCTGCACCGCCGGGCCCAGAGGTTGTACGACGACGCGGTGTCCCAGGCACTCGACCTCGAGGAGCGGACCCGCGAGCTTCGCCAGGCCGAGGAGCGACTGCTGGTCGCCCACCAGCGCGAGCTGGTAGACCACGAGCGGCACCGCATCGCCCGTGAGTTGCACGACAACGTCACGCAGTTCGTGCTCTCGGCGGGCATGTCGATGGAGATCGCGCGAGGAGAGGCCGAGGACCTGGGCGCGTCGGCGGCCGGGCTGCTCGGGCACCTCAGCACCGCCAAGAACCTCACCCAGGAGGCCGTCGACCAGCTGCGCCGCGCGATCTACGCGCTGCACCAACCGCACCGCGACACGGTCTGGACGCTGCCCGAGCTCTTGCAGGAGGTGGCCGAGCACCACCGGCCGCACCTGTCGGTGCACCTGCACATCGAGGGCGAGGTGCAGGTGCTGCCGGCCGACGCCGACCACGAGATCGCCCGGGCGGTCGGCGAGGCGCTGTTCAACGTGGCGGTGCACGCCGAGGCGACGCGGGCCGTGATCCGGATGCGCTACCGGACCGACGAGCTGTTCGTCAGCGTCGCCGACGACGGTGTCGGAGACCCGGGGGAGCTGGCCCGCAAGCTCCGCATCGGTCGGGGCCGGCCGGCCGACGGGCGCCACTGCGGCCTGGCCAACATCTACAGCCGCCTCTCCGACATCGGGGGGTCGCTCGCCTTCCGCCGCGCCCGCATCGGCGGCGTACGGATCGAAATGCGTGTCCCGCTGCCCCTGGCGGTCAACCGCCCGGGGATGATCACCGGCCTGGTGGGAGCCAGGCCAGAGGAGGAAGCATGCCCACCCTGAGCCCACCCGAGGCGCCCACCGGGCCCGACGTCGACACCGTCGACATCATGCTCGTCGACGACCACGCGATCGTGCGGCAGGGATTGCGCTCGATCCTGGAACGTGAGTCCGACCTGCGGGTCATCGCCGAGGCGTCGAGCCGTGCGGAGGCGCTGGCCGTGATCGCCGCGGCCCGCCCGCGCATCGTCCTGCTGGACCTCAAGCTCTCGACCTCGTCGGACTCCGAGGGCCTCGACCTCTGCGCCGAGCTGTCAGAGCAGTACCCCCATCTCGGCATCCTGGTGCTCACCACGTTCCTCGACGACGCGTTGGTGCTGCGTGCGGTGCGGGCCGGGGCCCGCGGCTACGTGGTCAAGGACGTCGACACCTCGGGTCTGATCCGGGCGATCCGTGACGTGGCGCGAGGCGAGAGCGCCTTCGACGCGCGTTCGGCCGCGGCCATGGTGCGCGGGCTGAACGCGCCGACGGCGGCCGAGCAGAAGCACCTCACTCCTCGTGAGTGTGAGGTGCTGGCACTGCTCGCCCGCGGCCTGTCGAACCGTGACATCGGCCGGAGGCTCTACATCTCCGAGACCACGGCCAAGTTCCATGTCGGGAACATCCTTCGCAAGCTGGGGGTGACCCGCCGCGCGGAGGCGGTGTACGAGGCTTCCAAGCTGGGCGTCATCTGATCGACTGATCAGGGAACGGCCAGCACCGTCCGCTCCCACGTGGTGTTCACGATGATCGCGGCCGAGGCGTAGAGCGCGACGACGGCGTCCGCGATCAGCAGGTAGCCGGCGAGGTGGCCGAGTCCGGTGCTCTCGAAGAACGCGCCGAAGGCGGCCAGGTAGAACACCGTGCACAGCAACGTGAAGATCACGATCGTGGTCAGGTTGGTGCGCAGCGCGGCGAGCAGCATGTACGTCGAGAAGATCGCCCACGCCAGCAGGAACATCCCGGTGATGGCGGCGGCGTCCGCGGTCACCATCGGGCCGTAGAACTGCACGAGAAGCGCGTAGCTGAGCCAGAAGCCGGCGTACGCCGTGAACACCAGCCCCGGGAACGTCTCGCCGCGCTGGAAGTGGATGATGCCGGCGACCAGCTCGGTGAGGAAGCCGAGCGAGAGGGCCAGGGAGAGCACGGCCGGAGTGGCGAGCGGGTCGATCAGCCCCGACATCACCGTCGAGAGCACGAGTGCGGAGATGCCGAAGCTGGCCAGGCCCAGCGGGAACGGGTCGCCCCAGCCGGAGGGCGCAGGGGCCACGGCAGGAGCGGGCGTCGTCGTGGCCGCATGGGCCGGGCGACTGTCGATGTCGGTCATGTTTCCTCCAGGAGTGGTTGGGCTTCTGACGCTAGGAGTCGCGGGTTCCCGGCGGACCGCCCGAGAGGCGGGGTGCCGGGCCTGTCCGGACAGTCCTCTCCCGGCCCTGCGTGAAGCCGAAGTACAGGTACGGCGTGCGTCGCACGCGTGCCGGCGTACGGGTGGGTGAAGTCGGGGAGAGGTGCGCAGTCATGACGATCGAGCCGAACGCCCGAAGACACGACAACGTGGTGGATCGCTGGCCGTCAGCTGGACGGCCTGCACCGGACCGTCCGACAGGTAACTCGCAGGCTGCCGGCCCCGTCTGAGCGTGAACCGCTCCCTGACCCGCCTGCTCACCTGTCGTACGGCCCACCCCCGTCGGGTCGACCAGGTGCCGGCCGTGTCGGTGAGTGCTGCCTGTGACCGCAACAGCCACTGGGTGCGATCCACCACGTCGTGGTTGAGGATCAGGCGAGGTCGATCAGGAGCCAGCCGCCGTGCGCCTCGCGGACGACGTACGGGTGGCCGGTGGCGGCACCCCAGGCGTCGAGGTCGTCGAGGGAGACGGTGCGCACGTGGCCCCAGGTCGCGTCGGCCTCTTCCTCGAGGGGGATCGCAATCACGACGCGTCGGCGGGCCACGCGCAGGGCCTCGTGGACGACGCGTTCGCCGTGGTCGGGCTCCAGGTGCTCGAGCAGGTGGATGGCGAGCACGTTGTCGCACGAGTCGTCGGCGAACGGCAGCCGGCCGGCGTCGGCGGTGCGCGTGTGCACGTCGCGGCCGAGGCGCGGGGCGACCGCGTCGAGCAGGCCGACGGTGCCGGCGGAGACGTCCGAGGCGATCACCGCGCGCCCGGCGGCGGCGAGCCGGAGGGACAGGAAGCCGAAGCAGCAGCCCAGCTCGAGCACCGTGCCGGGAGCCAGCGCCTGCTCGGCCAAGCCGTAGACGGGTGCGTAGTCGGCGATGGTCCCGTGCCGGGTGCCGGTCGGGTCACCGGTGAGGGACTCAGCGACGCGGGCGAGGGTGTTGGCGTAGAAGTCGGTCCACGCGTCGAGCGGCTCCGCACGGGTGCTGAGCACGATGCCGGTGAGCAGCCGCTCGAAGAGGTCGGGTCCGCGCAGCCAGCCGGGCTGGAACAGCTCCTCGGCGATCAGGCCCGCCAGGTCGTCGTCGATCTGGTCGGGCCGCAGCGCGTGCGAGAGCTTGATCAGGGGACCTTCGTGGAGGATGTCGAAGTGCTCGGTGCGCACAGTGCGCAGCTGCCGGCGTGGGCGGGGGCCGTGCAGCGCCGTCACCTCGACCATGGCGTCGCGGTAGACGCCGTCGTGGGTCGCGACGAACGGGTCGATCGCCGAGACCGGCTCGACGGCGCTCATGCCGGGCCCCTGGGCGAACCGCACCGCCGGACCCTCACGTCGTCACCTTCAGTGAGGTGGTGACTTCCTCGAGGCCGTGCAGGTTGCGCACCACCTGCACCTTGTCGGTGTGTTCGGCGTACGCCGGCAGGTCGCAACCGCCCAGTCCCCATGAATAGCTGGGCTCCGGGGTCAGCCAGATCGTGGAGCGCGCCCGGCGGGTGATCTCCTCGAACGCCTCGAGCCCGGGGTCCTTGCCGTTGCCGCGACCGTCGCCGAGCACGATCACGGTCGTACGCCGGTTGACCGCCGAGCCGTACTGGTCGAGGAACTGGCGGAACGACGACCCGTAGTCGGAGTCGGCGTCGACGTCGAGGATGCCGCCGGCCGGCAGGCCCGCCATCACGAGGGACAGCGCGTCCTCGATGCGGTGCTCGGAGAACAGGTCGGTGATCTCGACCATGTCCTTGACGAACGCGAAGGTGCGCACCGACGACGCGACCGACTGCAGGCTGTGCACCAGGTGCAGGGTGAACCGCGCGGTCGAGCGCACCGACAGCGAGACGTCGCACAGCACCAGCAACCTGGGTCGGTCGTGTGCCTTGGCGACGGTGACCGGGCGGAACGGGACGCCGTCGTACTTCATGTTGCTGCGCATGGTGCGCCGGCCGTCGACCACGCCGCGCGCGGCCGTCGTACGACGGGGGCGGGGCGCGCCGTGCAGGCTGCGCAGTAGGCGACGCAGCGACTCCTCGAGCTCGGCACGCTCGTGCTCGTCGACGGTCTCGGCCTGCGCGGCCTGGAGCTCGCGGGTCTCGATCTCGCGCTCGGTCTCCATCAGCTGCTGGAGGTGGTCGCGGATCCGCTCGGGCAGGCTGGCCAGCCAGGGCGCCAGCGCCTTGCGCAGCGCGGCGAGGTCGCCGTCGTCGACGAAGGTGTCCTCGGGCAGGCGTTCTTCGAGCCAGCTCAGCAGCGCCATCTCCTCGTGCACCGACAGCTCGGTGTCGAGCTCCATGCCGGGGCTGCGGACCAGGTCGCCGGGGTTGCCCGGGTTGTGCATGCGACGGGTCGAGAGCTGCACCCTGGCCGCCTCGCCGGCGCTGGTCTGGGTGTCGTTGGAGAGCACGATCTCATCGGTCAGTGCGGCGATGTCGATCTTGTTGGCCTCCTGGTGCAGGTTGTACTGCTGGGCCATGTCCTCGGGCTTGAAGAACTCCTTGATGTCGTCGGGCTTGCCGTGCGAGTGCCCGTCCTCGGGGATGTCGCCGGGCTCCTCCGACAGGGTGAAGTCGGTCAGCTCGCCGTCGTCGCTCAGGTCGTCGTGGGTGTGCTTGTGCTCCTCGCCGGCTTCGTCGATGACGGGACGCAGTCCGAAGAACCGGTCGAAGACGCGGTCGAAGGTGGCCAGGTCGCGCCGGTCCTTGACCAGGCTGACCGCCAGCGCCGCGCGGAGCACCTCGCGTTCGTCGAGCACGCTCGGTTGGGCCACGGCGTGCATGGCGTCGATGACCTCCGCCGTACTCACCCGCACGCCGTGGAGTCGCAGCAGGCGGATGAACCGGTGGACCGCGCCTTCCATGCCGTCGGCCTAGACCGGGCGCTTGCGCGCCGAGAAGGACCGGCTGCCCTGGCCGGGTGACACCGCACGCGACGGGCCGAGCTTGTTGTCCGCGCCGTAGTAGCCCTTGTCGTGGCGGCCGGGCCTGTCCTTGGCGGCGCGGGCGGCCTTGCCGTCGACGTCGCCGGAGTCATCCCGTGCCGCGGGCGGCTGCGGCGCGGGGTCGTGGTCGTGACCGTGGCCATGCCCGTGACCGTGCCCGTGTCCGTGCAGGCTGTCGGGCACGACGGCGTTCGGGTCGACCATCTTCGGGATCGCGGCGAGCGCCTTCTTGAGGTCGCGTTCGTACTTCACGACGACGTTGAGCGTGCTGGACAGGATGTCGGAGGTCAGCTCCTCCACGCCCAGCACGGCGAGGGTGCGCGCCCAGTCGATCGTCTCGGAGATACTCGGCGCCTTGCGCAGGTCGAGGTCGCGCAGGTCGCGCACGATCTCGACCAGGCGTACGGCGAGTGCGTCGGAGAGGCCGGTGTCCTTGGAGCGGATGATCTCCAGCTCCCGCTCGGCGTCGGGGTAGTCGAGGAAGAGGTGCAGGCAGCGCCGCTTGAGGGCCGCCGAGAGGTCACGCGTGTTGTTGGAGGTGAGGACGACGTACGGCAGGTGCTTGGCGCGGATGGTGCCGATCTCGGGAATGGAGATCTGGAACTCGGAGAGCAGCTCGAGGAGCACCGCCTCGAGCGCCTCGTCGGCCCGGTCGACCTCGTCGATGAGGAGTACGACGGGGTCGTCGGAGTCGATCGCCTCGAGCAACGGACGGGCGGCGAGGAAGCGCTCGGAGAAGAACACCGAGTCTTGCTTGGCGATGCGCTCGATCGACTCGTTGAGGTCGGCGGCGTCCTCGACGATCGAGCCGATCTTCTCGCGCAGGATCTGGGTGTAGAGCAGCTGCTTGCCGTAGTCCCACTCGTAGAGCGCCTTGGTCTCGTCCTGGCCCTCGTAGCACTGGAGGCGGAGCAGTCGCCGGCCGGTCGCGTGGGCCAGGCTCAGGGCCAGCTGGGTCTTGCCGACGCCGGCCGGGCCCTCGAGGAGCACCGGCTTGTCGAGCCGGGTCTGGAGGAAGACGGTGGTGGCCAGGCGGTCGTCGGAGAGATAGCCGTGCTCGGCAAGGCGCAGCCGGGCCTCCTCGACGTCGGCGAAGGCGGGGGCCGGTTCGGGCAGCGTGCTCACGTTCTCTCCTCAGGCAGTGGTTGCGTGGCCGGTGGGATCCGGTCCGGCCGCCGGCTCGATGGACGGCGACCGGACCGGGGCTCTGTCAGCTGATCAGGTCGTCCAGATCGCCGTTCATGCAGTGATCGATCACCGGGCGCACGGTCTCGAACGTGCACTCCTTGGCATTGCCCGGCGTACAGGCGTCACCGAGGACGTGGTGGGTGATGCGGTCGATGTCCTCGTCGTCGCCCTTGATCACCGGTGCGTTCTCGTAGTACGCCGTCGGGCCGGTGCCCAGGCGGTTCTTCGAGTAGCTGTCCTGGGTGACGTCGGTGAACTTCTCCGGGATGCCCACGTCGCGGAGCAGCCGGATCGACGCGGCGAGGGCGGCGTCGGCAGCCTGCACCTTGGTCATGCCGTGGGTGTCGATGCCCATGGCCTCGGCGATGTCGGCAAAGCGACCGTAGACCGCGGGCATGTTGAACGCCCACACCCGGGGCAGCGCGATCGCGTTGTTGAGCCCGTGGTGGGTGTCGTAGAACGCCGACACCGCGTGCGAGATCGAGTGGATGATGCCGAGGCCGCCGGAGTTGAACGCCTGGGCGGCGATGTACTGGGCGTACATCATGCCCTCGCGGCCCTTGAGGTCCTGGCCGTTCCACACTGCCTCGCGCAGGTTCTCCGAGGTCAGCTTGATGGCCCGGATCGCGTTGCCGAGTGACGGCTCGAAGTTGAGCCGTGACACGTACGGCTCCGAGGCGTGTGCCAGCACGTCGAACCCGCACTGGGCGGTGTAGTCGACCGGGCAGTCGAAGTAGAGCACCGGGTCGTCGATCGCCAGGGTGGCGACAGAGGCGTCGTCGAAGGCGACGTACTTGTGCGGGTTGTCGGGGTCGGTCGTGGTGTCGGTGATGACGTAGGCCCACGACGTCTCGGAGCCGGTGCCGGCCGTCGTCGAGACCGCGATGTGCGGCGGGTTCTTCGGGTTCTCGGACATGTTGAAGCCCTCGAACTCGTTGACGTTGCGCCCGTCGTGCGCCACCGAGATGCGGGCGCCCTTGCAGGCGTCGTGCGAGGAGCCGCCACCGATGGAGACGAACGAGTCGCACGCGTTCTCCTGGTAGAGCTTCACCGCGTCCATGGTGTTGTAGTCCTTGGGGTTGGACTCCACCTTGTCGTAGAGCACGACCTCGAGGCCGTGGTACTTCATCGACTCGACGATCTTGTGCACGATGTCGGTGCCGCGCAGGCCCGAGGTCATCACCAGCGTCTTGCGGAAACCGAGCTTGAGCGCCTCGGGGCCGATCATCTCGTGCGCGCCGGGTCCCATGAGGGCCCTCGGGAACGGGTGGAACTCCTTGATCGGGAACGGCTTGAGCAACTCGTCAACTTGCATCAGAGAAACCTCCGGATTCGGGGTGGGTGCTTCGGACGCTAGGTCCGTCGGAAGGGCCCCGAACAGACGAGGATCGCGAAACCGGCCGCGGGGGGAGGGGTGCACCTGTCCGTCCCGACAGGTGCCACCGGCCGCTGCGATGGTTGTGGCGTTCTCGGGCGTCGAGACGGAACCGGTGACGCCGTCACGGTCCACGGGCTACGGTTGCGAGAGACCGTCAGGAGAGCCGATGTCCGTCGATCGTCAGCAGCTGCACGAGCGCAGGATCGATGCCGTGCGCGCCTGGACCGCCTTCGTCGAGCAGGGTGACCGGGCCGAGCAGCTGGTCCGTCCCGAGATCCTGCACTCGTGGCGACGGTCCGGCTCGCTGATCAGGCCGGACGTGACCGAGGCGCCGCTGGCCGACGAGGCCGACACCGCGGCGTACTGGGCCGGCTCGCCGCTCCAGGTCGGCGTCGAGCGTGTCGAGGACGAGCTGCGGCGTACGGCGGACGACGGTGACCTGGTGCTCGCCGTGACCGACCCCGAGACCCGCATCCTGTGGACGTACGGCGGCCGTGTGATGCGCCGCAAGGCCGAGTCGGTCAACTTCGTCGTCGGCGGCAAGTGGGACGAGGCGAGCGTCGGCACCAACGCGCTCGACCTCGCGCTGCGCACCGGCGGGCCGTCGATGGTGTTCAGTGCGGAGCACTTCGCGCCGATCGTGCACAACTGGGTGTGCTGGGCGGCGCCGGTGCACGACCCTGCGACCGGTGAGGTGCTCGGCGTGATCGACCTGTCGACCACCTGGGACCGCACCCACCCGATCGGGCTGGCCACCGCGCGCATGATGGCGCGGGTGATCGAGGGGGCGATGCCCCGGTCGATGCATGCCGGTGGTCGGGCCCCTCACCTGGTGCTGCCCGACGACGAGATCGGGCTCAGCCTGCGGTTGCTCGGCTCGGCCGAGGTGCATCTCGACGGCGAGCGCCTGCTGCTCAACCGACGACAGACCGAGATCCTCGCGCTGCTCACCCTCCACCCCGACGGGCTCACCCTCGAGCAGCTGCACGCGCTGCTCTACGGCGACCAGTCGATCACCCTGTCGACGCTCAAGGCCGAGGTCTCGCACCTGCGGCACGCGGTCGGTGGCCAGCTGGCGTCGCGGCCCTATCGCCTCACGCTCCCGGTGCAGGCCGACGTCGAGACCGTCGTACGCCTGCTCCGCCAGGGCAAGGTGCGCGAGGCCGTGGCGGCGTACGGCGGTGACCTGCTGCCCGGCACCGAGTCCCCGGGGCTGGGGGAGTACGCCGACTATCTCGCAGTCGCCGTGCGTGAGGCGCTGCTGGCCGACCCGGTGCCGGCGGCGGTGGTGCGCTACACCGAGCTGGCGCCCTATGACACCCAGGTGATCGAGGCCTGCCTGGCCTCGCTCGGCGAGGCCCCGCACCCGCTCAAGCCCCTGCTCCGCGGCAAGCTCGCCGCCGCCTCATCCTCCCGATAGTCCCTGACGTTCGGGCCCCCAATTCGGGATACTCCCTGACGTTCGGGCCCCCAAATCGGGATACTCCCTGACGTTCGGGCCCCTAAATCGGGATACTCCCTGACGTTCGCGTCCCCGGAGGGACCGAAACGTCAGGGAGTATCGCGGCGAGAGGGCCGAAACGTCAGGGAGTATCCAACCTTTCGCCAACCTCGGGTTCATAGCGTGAGCCGGGTCACAGGTAGCCAGTGCGTCTGCGAGGAGTCGTCCATGACCAGGATCGAAGTCACCGTCGACGGAGCAAAGGTCTCCGACGACGTCGAGCCACGGATGCTGCTGGTGCAGTACCTCCGGGAGAAGCTCGGCAAGACCGGCACCGTGATCGGGTGCGACACCAGCAACTGCGGGGCGTGCACGGTGCACCTCGACGGGCGCAGCGTGAAGTCGTGCAACGTGCTGGCCGTGCAGGCCGACGGCCACGAGGTGACCACGATCGAGGGGCTGGCCACGAACGGCGAGCTGCACCCGATGCAGGCCGCGTTCCACGAGTGCCACGCCCTCCAGTGCGGCTTCTGTACGCCGGGCATGATCATGCAGTCGATCGACCTGCTCAACGACAACCCGAAGCCCGACGAGAAGCAGATCCGCGAGGGCATCGAGGGCAACCTTTGCCGGTGCACCGGCTACCACAACATCGTGCGAGCCGTGCAGACCGCGTCCGGGCAGGAGGTCGGCAAATGACCGTGACCGAAGAGCCGCAGATGGAGATCGGCCGGGACCGGCGCCGCAAGGAGGACCAGCGACTGATCACCGGTCGCACCCGCTGGACCGACAACATCACCCTCCCGGGCATGCTGCACCTGGCCATGGTGCGCAGTCCTTTTGCGCACGCCAAGATCGTCAACATCAACGTCGACGAGGCGAAGGCGGCGCCCAACGTGGTCACGGTGGTGACCGGCAAGGACCTCGGCGAGGAGCAGGGCTCCCTGCCGAACGCGTGGCCGATCACGCCCGACCAGGTCACCCCGCCGCACCCGCCCGTCGCGATCGACCGGGCCACGTTCGCCGGCGAGATCGTCGCGGTCGTGGTGGCCCGCAGTGCCGCCGAGGCGCGTGACGCGGCCGAGCTGGTCGACGTCGACTACGAAGAGCTGCCCGCGGCCCTCGACCTCAAGGAGTCGGCGGAGGACAAGGTGCTCGCGCACCCCGACCTCGGCACCAACAAGTCGGCACTCTGGGTCTTCGACTCGGCCGACGCAGGCACCGGCGGCAACGTCGAGGAGGCCATCGCCAAGGCGCGTGAGGACGGCATCGTCCTCGAGCGCGAGTACCGCCAGCAGAGGCTGATCCCCGCGTTCATGGAGCCCCGCTCGACCGTGGTCGACCCGACCGGCGAGCAGATCACGATGTGGAGCGCGACCCAGATCCCGCACATCCTGCGCTTCCTGCTGGCTGCCGTACTCGGTGTCTCCGAGGCGAAGGTGCGAGTCATCGCGCCCGACGTCGGCGGCGGCTTCGGCGGCAAACTGCAGACCACGCCCGAGGAGTTCATCACCATGGTGCTGGCCCGGCGGCTGGGCAAGCCGGTGAAGTACACCGAGACCCGCTCCGAGTCGATGATGGCCGCCCACCACGGCCGCGACCAGTGGCAGAAGCTCACCCTGGCCGCCGAGAAGGACGGCACGGTCACCGGATTCAAGGTCGAGCTGCTGGCCGACCTCGGCTCGCACGTCTCCCTCGTCGGTGGCGGCGTCCCGGTGCTCGGTGCGTTCATGTTCAACGCGATCTACAAGTTCCCCGCCTACCACTTCGCGGTGCAGACGGTGCTCACCAACAAGGCCTGGACCGACGCCTATCGGGGTGCAGGGCGCCCCGAGGCGACGTTCGGGATCGAGCGCATGATGACCGAGCTGGCCGCCGAGCTGGGTGTCGACCCGCTCGAGGTGCGTGAGAAGAACTGGATCAAGCACGAGGAGTTCCCGTTCACCACGGTGGCCGGGCTCGAGTACGACTCGGGCAACTACGAGGCCGCCACCGCGTTGGCCAAGGAGCACTTCGGGTACGACGAGCTCCGGGCCGAGCAGAAGGCCAGACGTGAGTCGAAGGACCCGATCCAGCTGGGCATCGGTGTCTCGACGTTCACCGAGATGTGCGGCCTGGCGCCGAGCCGCGTGCTGGGCAGCCTCGACTACGGCGCCGGCGGCTGGGAGCACGCGACCGTGCGCATGCTGGCCACCGGCAAGGTCGAGGTGGTCACCGGAGCCAGCGCCCACGGCCAGGGCCACGAGACGGCGTTCAGCCAGATCGTCGCCGACCGGCTCGGAGTGGCCTTCGAGGACGTCGAGGTGCTGCACGGCGACACGATGGTCGCGCCGAAGGGCCTCGACACCTACGGCTCCCGGTCGCTCGTCGTCGGTGGTGAGGCGCTCGTGCGGGCCGCCGACAAGGTGATCGAGAAGGCCAAGCCGATCGCGGCCCACCTGCTCGAGGCATCGGTCGACGACATCGAGTTCTCGGCCGGTCGCTTCGGGGTCCGTGGCACCGACCAGGGTCTCGCGATGGCCGAGGTGGCGCTGGCGACCTTCGCCGCGCACAACCTGCCCGACGGTGTGGAGCCGTCGCTCGACTGCGACGCGACGTACGACCCGGTGAATTTCAACTACCCCCACGGCACGCACCTGTGCGCGATGGAGGTCGACACCGAGACCGGTGCGGTCAAGATGCGCAAGTACACCTGCGTCGACGACATCGGCAACGTGATCAACCCGCTGATCGTGGCCGGCCAGGTGCACGGCGGACTGGTGCAGGGCATCGCGCAGGCGCTCTGGGAGGAAGCCGTGTACGACGACTCCGGGACGCTGGTCTCGGCCTCGTTCGTCGACTACCTGGTGCCGACCGCAGCCGACACGATCAGCTTCGACGTCGACCACACCACCACGCCGTCGCTGACCAACACGCTCGGCACCAAGGGCGTCGGCGAGGCCGGCACGATCGCCTCGACACCGGCGGTGGTCAACGCGGTGGTCGACGCGATCCGGCAGTTCGGCGTCAACGACGTCCGCATGCCGTGCACGCCGGAGAGAGTGTGGAAGGCGATCAACGACGGCGGCGGCGGCGACAAGACCACGGAGGCGGCCGCTCCGCACTTCGACGACAGCGGCGACACAGCCATCGCGGACGGAGCCCCGGAATGATCCCCGCAAAGTTCGACTACCTCGCACCCACGACGGTCGAGGAGGCCCTGGCCGCCTTGGCCGAGCACGGTGACGACGCCAAGATCATCGCCGGCGGGCAGAGCCTGCTGCCGGTGCTGCGGATGCGCCTCAACGCACCCGAGATGATCATCGACCTCGGCCGCATCGAGTCCCTGCGCGGCGTGACCGAGGACGGCGACGCCCTCGTGATCGGCGCGATGACCACCCACACCGACGTCGGCAAGAACGCCCTCGTCGCCGAGCACGCGGCGGTGATCACCAAGGCGATCGAGCACCTGGCCGACGCGCAGGTCCGCCACCGCGGCACGTTCGGTGGCGCCCTCGCGCACGCCGACCCGGCGGGAGACCTCGGTGCACCGGTGCTGGCGCTCGATGCGGAGTTCGTGATCACCGGCAGCGGGGGAGAGCGCCGGGTGTCGGCGTCCGACTTCTTCGAGGACTTCATGACCACCGCGATCGGCGACGACGAGATCCTCACCGCCGTACGCATTCCCAAGCACACCGGCTGGGGTGGCCACTACGAGAAGTTCGTGCGGGTCGCCCACCAGTGGCCGATCGTCGCGGTGGCCGCGACCGTGCGCGCCGAGGGCGGCACCATCGCCGAAGCGCGCATCGGCCTGACCAACATGGGCTCGACGCCCCTGCGCGCGACCGCCGTCGAGCAGGCGCTGGTCGGCCAGCCGGCCACCGACGAGGCCGTACGCCGGGCAGCTGAGTCGGCCGCGGAGGGCACCAACCCGCCGTCGGACCTCAACGGTGACGCCGACTATCGCCGACACCTGGCGACGGTGCTGACCCGTCGGGCCGTGCTCGCGGCCGCGGGAGCGTGAGCCCGTGCAGCTGACCCACGAGTTCACCGTGCCCGCCTCGCGCGCCGAGACCTGGGCCGCCTTCAACGACATCGAGTCGGTGGCCGGATGCTTTCCGGGCGCCACGGTCACGTCCTTCGAGGGCGACACGTTCACCGGCAGCTGCAAGGTGAAGCTGGGCCCGATCGCCCTTGTCTACAACGGATCCGGCTCGTTCACCGAGAAGGACGAGTCCGCCGGCGTCATGAAGATCAAGGCGATGGGCAAGGACAAGCGCGGCAACGGCACCGCCGGCGCCGACGTCGTGGCCACCATGAGCGAAGCCGGCCCCGGCGAAACCCGGGTCGAGGTGGTCACCGACCTCAACATCACCGGCAAGCCCGCCCAGTTCGGCCGCGGTGTCATCCAGGACATCAGCGACAAGCTGCTGGGCCAGTTCGTCGACTGCCTGAAGACGAAGGTCGGCGGCACGCCCGAGCCCGACGCGGACTCCGAACCGGCCTCGGTGCCGACGGGTGCTGCGGCGGTCTCCGCACCCGGCGGCGACCCGGACGCTGGTCCGGCGTCGTCGCCCGCCGCGGAGAGCTCGGCCGCGCCCGCCCCACAGGCGAGTACGCCGTCGCGCCACAAGGCCGAGTCCTCCGGATCCTCGGGCTCCTCCGGCTCGGACGACGCACTCGACCTCGGTGCGACCGTGCTGCCGATCCTGCTCAAGACCTACGGCAAGCAGTTGGCTGCCGCCCTCGGCGTACTCGCCCTGGTCGTCTGGATCACCCGCCGCCGCTGCTGCTGAACGAGCGCCCTTCGAGACGGCTCGTCCCTCGCCTCCTCGGAACCCATCTCGAGACCACGCCGTGAGATGAACGCCCGCGGGCCGGCCGGGTGGAGTGGGGTAGGCGGGCCCGCGAGCGTTCCTTGGCCGGTCAGGCATCAGGTATGCGGGCTGATGCGGACCGTGGGCGCCGCCAGTTCTTGGGAGGGAGAGGCGGCCCGTGACAACGATTGAGCCAGTACGACGACCGCACGGCAAGGGCAAACGTCCAACGCACTGACAAACAACCTCAAACTTGGCACCTACGTGACAAGAAATGCCGTCCCGCCTTTCGTTGGCCGAGTGGCGAGCGTCGACCCGCGGAGCCTTCGCGGTGTGGTCTCGATACACCGCCTCGTCCCTCGGCGGCACTCGACCACCGAAGGTCCCTCGGCGGCACTCGCACAGCGGAGCTTTCGTTGGTCGAGCAGCGAGCGCCAGCGAGCGTATCGAGACTGGACCACCAGTTCGATCAGGTCAGAGCTTGGCGGCAGCCCGCAGGCGCAGGGAGTTCCCGACGACCAGCAGGGCCGCCACGACGCCGAACACCAACCCCAGCAGGGGACTGAGCACACCGAGCCCGGCGCCGACGAGTCCGACAACAGGCGTGACGAGACCGATGACCCGGTTGGTGCGGATCACCGACAGGGCAGTCCGCGAGAGAGACAACGCGCCGGCCACCGCGTCGACCGCCAGCGTGTCGAGCCTGATCGACGACGGGCCGGGCGCTGGCCCTGAGCACACGGCCAGGTCGGCAACCTCCAACGCGTCGGCATTCGCAGGGGACGGCCCGACCATCGCGACCACCTGACCCGCCTCCTGGAGCTCGGTCACCACGCGAGCCCGCTTCTCGGGCGCGACCTCGGCATGCAGCACGTCGATGCCGACGGCAACACCCAGTCGTTCGGTGTTGTGGCTGGTGCCGTCGGAGACAAGCACCGGCGCGAGGCCGAGTGTGCGCAGTCGGTCGACGGAGGCCAGGGCGTCCTCGCGGACCACGTCGTCGACGGTGATGTGGCCCAGTGCCCGGGCGTCCACCTCGACGGCGACGGTGGTGCCGTCCCCGCCGACGTGGTCGAGCCCGATCCAGTCGGGGCGTCCGACCCGCACCGGGTGCCGGTCGACGGATCCGCTGATCCCGAACCCGGGGGTCTGCACGACGTCGGTGAGGTGTCCGCGTCCGGCGAGCTTGGCGATGGCACGTCCGACCGGGTCCTCGGCGGAGTGCTCGAGGGCGCCGGCGAACCACCGCAGGTTGCGGTCGTGGTCGGGCTCGACCGGGTCGACGGAGACGACGGCGAGCTCGTCCGCGGTGATCGTGCCGCTCTTGTCGAGCACGATCACCGTGATCCGTTGGGCCGTGTGCAGCGCCGGCTCGGTGAGGCGCAGCCCGACAGCGGCCCCGCGTCGTACAGCGAGGCGCAGCGGCAGCCACGCCGACAACAGGTAGCCCAGCGGGAACGCCGCCAGCAACGCGGAGGTGGCGACCCGCATGCCAGCGGAGGCGTCGTCCAGGACGGTCCACGCGAGGCCGAGGGCCACCACAGCCGCACAGACGATCGGCAGTACGGCGACCGTCGGAAGGCCCGAAGACACAGAAGAAGAGCGGCGATTCAGAGAGGTCATCACTCCTCCTCGTCCGCGCGGAAGCGTTCGAAGTCGCTCTGGTCGCCCGCCTTCCAGAGCGGGACGCTGGCCTTGAGCAACATGGTCATCGTGGTCACGAAATCCGGGTCGTGGAGGTCTTCGCCGAACAGCTCGTTGATGCGCTTCCACCGGTAGCGAACCGTCTGCGGGTGCACGCCCAGTTTGGCAGCGATGGCGGGAGCGCTGTCTCGTGTCTCAAGCCAGACCAGCAGGGTCTCGGAGAGGATCTCGCGCGAGTTGGGGGTCTCGGCCAGCAGTGGCGGCAGCAGCTCCTGGCACAGCTGTTGACGCAGCGTCGGCTCGGCGTGCAGCCAGAGCTGGGTGCGGTGGTCCTCGCAGCGGATCACCCGCTCCGAGGGGATCACGCCGCGGAGTGCGAGGCGCACCGCGCGCGTCGCCCAGCGGTAGGCGCTGCGAGCCTCGGTGATCGCGACCGGCCAGGAGATCGCGATCGCCTTGACCAGTGGTTCCTTGTCGAGCCGGGTCAGCACCTCGTCGCTGCGATCCTGCGCGGTGACCAGCACCCGCCCCGTGGGGTCGGAGCCGACCAGGCACCACGGGGTCAGATCGTCGAGGGAGAGCGCGTCGGCGTTGCGCTGGGTCTGGACGCTGAGCACGACGACCTCGTTGGGCAGCTCCCAACCGGCCAGTGAGGCCTGGTGCTCGAGCTCGGCAGTGCCGTCGCCACGGAGCAGGCCCTCCAGGAGCCGCGAGGTGGTGACTCCCTGGTCGCGGTCGAGCGCCTTCAGTGCGCCGACGTGGCCGAGCCGGGCCTGTTCGGCGAGGTGGTCGATGTGGGCGAAGAGCGCGTCGCCGAGGTTGGCCAGCGCCGCCGCCGAGAGCCGGTTCTCGATCGCGAAGGAGCGGAGGTACTCCCACGACTCCTGCGTGGCGAGGCGGAAGGCGGTCTGCATGGCCTCGAGCGGATGCCCGTCCATGGCCTCGCCGTGGCCCATCCGCCGGAAGAGCTCGTCGGCGCGACGGCCCGTCATCGTCGGGTTCTCGAGGTTCTCCAGGAACTCGTTGATCGCGCTCGACACCGCGAACTCGATCAGCTGGTGCCGCCGTCCGGTGGTCGACTGGCCGTAGCGGTCGATCTGTCCGTGGATGGTCGCCACGATCTCGGAGACCAGCGACGGCATCATCGGCCGGAACAAGCGCGCCAGCTGCACCGCTGAGATCGTGACTGGCTGACCCGGGTCAACCCCCGTCATTGCATGCTCCCCGCCCCCGGTCGTGGCGCCCTCCAGTGACGTCGTCCCGACGGTTCGTCGGGCGATGGGCGCTGCGCACATGCCTACCGTGTCCGGTGGTGGCGGTCAACGGCGACGAACGCTCTGCACCAGTACCGCCGTACGACGACGTCCGTCGTCCGGCTCGCGCAGCCAGCGTGGCGTCATCGACTCCAGCGCCGTCAACAGGCCGACCGTCTCCGCCGGATCGTCGAGGCGATCGCCGAACAGGTGCTTGATGTGCTTGAGACGCGAGCGCACGGTCTGTTCGTGCACCTTCAGGAGGCGAGCCACAGCGGGTGCGGTGTGCCCGGTCTGCAGCCAGACCAGCATCGTCTCGGCCAGGGCCGCGCGTCGTTTCGGGGTCTCGGCCAGCAGTGGCGCCAACACCTGTTCATCGGCGCAGCGGCGCAGCACGGGGTCGGCATGCAGGCACAGCTCGGCCTGGTGGGCCTCACACCAGACGACGCCGTCGCCGGGCGCATCGATGATCCGATCGGCGACGAGCTTCAGGGTCTGGAGTCCCCAGCGCAGGGCATGTGCTGACGCGTCCGGCTCGACTCCCCAGCTGATCGCGACCGGGCCGTGGGAGGTGGCGATGACGCGGGCCTGCTGCTCCACGTCGTCGGGTGCACCGAGCAGCACGAGTGCGCCGTCGTACGTCCCGACCAGTACGGCGCCACACGGTGCGGTGAATGCTGCAGGGGAAGGGTCGCCCGCCACCGCGACCGCGACGAGGTCGGGGATCGTCCAGCCCACTCGCTGCGCGAGGGCGCGTACGTCGGCGTCGTCCGCACCGGTGGCCAGCGCCGTCAACAGCCGGAGTCGTACGTCGGGCGTGCGCCGAGGTGCGCCGAACCCGAGGAGCGCGTGCTCGAGGAGCTGTCGTTGGTAGTCGAACAACGCGTGCATGAGGTGGTCGACCGCGACCAGCGGAAGGTCGAGTTCACGGGCCAGAGTGCGGAGGTCATCCCACGACTCCTGGGTGGCTATCTGGTGGGCCGCCCGCATCGCGTCGAGGTCGTGACCGGCCTCTGCCTCCAAACTCCCGAGTCGCCGGTAGGCCGCGGCCACGGAGGCGCCACGCACGGGGGCGCCGGCGAGAGCGTCGACGAACAGGGTCACGGCGGAGTCGATTGCCTCGGTGATGAGGTCGCGGAGGCGCGGATCGCGGAAGCCCACGACGTCGCAGCTGATGCGTTCGGCGATGCGGCGGGTGAGCTCGACAGCGCGAGGGCGGTAGATCGCCACCATCTCCGGCGTGATCGAGGGAGGTGGCGCCGCGATGGTCAGGCGCGGCGCTCGTGCCTGGGGCAGGCGACCTCCGACTCGCTGTGTGGGGCTCGGCGTTGGCAGCGACATCACTTCTCCTCCCGCACGACGGACCACGCGCTCCTGGGAGCGAGGGGCACCGTCAAATGGTTCTCCCGAGCACAGTGAATGCGTCGGCGGCGCACACGTAAAGGGTTGTCGGGCACGTGGAGCGAACTTGGTCGGGAGACTTGTCACGCACGTGACAAGTTCTTCTCCCCCAATGCGTGATCGGCCAGCCCCGGGCGACGCAGAAACTGTCACCTTTCTGACAGTTTCCGGCCCAGTTCGGAGCCAATGTCGGCGCCGGGGTTGTCGCCGTGAGCGCGGATCCACCTGAATGGCGATGTCATCGCGAGTGTGGCCTTGGTCCGCAGAAGGCCGGCATCGCGTCAGTCTCGAACCACAGGGGAATCCGTGAAATCTCAGTTGGCGCCACGACGGCGCTCTCGCCTCGCGATGGCAGCCGCCGCCGTCCTGTCCATGCTGCTCGTTGCGGCCGCGCCGTCCGCGCAGGCCGAGGACGAGAATCCCACCCTGAGCGTCATCTACGACGCGGTCGGCTCCACTCACGTCGGCGCGCAGGTCGACGCAGACCTGGCTCTCGGGCCCACCGAGATCAAGGTCGTGATGGATCTGGTGACGGCACAGATCGTCGATGGAACGTTGACGATCCCCAGCAAGGTGATGAACTTCGACATCTTCGGGATCCCGTCGCGGGCAAGGGTCACAATGACCCAGGTAGGCCCGGTCACGGGCACGTTGACCAAGCTGCCCTCGCCTCGCCAAGCGCTGAGCCTGGACACGCAGGTCAAGTACGACATCAGGCTCAGCAACGTCGAGGCAAAGGTGTTCGGCGTCTGGTGGCCGCTGGCCGTGGGCAGCAACTGCCACACGATCAACCCGGCCACGATCAATGCCAAGAGCCCGATCAGCAACACCACACCGCCGACCGGCTACTTCACCATCAATGCAGGTGGCCCGCTCGTGGCCAACTACACGATCGGCAACTTCACCGGCTGTACGCCGCTGAACTTCTTCGACATCCCCGGCTTCTTCCCGTGGTTCGGGTCGGTGCCGATCAACGCGCTGGTTCCTGGCAGCAACAACACGCTTGAGCTGAACCTCAGCAACCCGCGCAACGGCGACGGCCTCTAGCCCCACGCCTCACCTCACGAATCTGCACAGCCCGGCAACATCCAACCCAAGGAGAAAACAGATGATGAAGCGCAACAAGCTGGCCACAGGCCTGGTCGCAACCTCCGCTGTCGGAGCAGCTGTCCTCGCGATGTCCGGCCCGGCGCACGCACTGGCAACCAACTACACGCCGACCAGCAGCAACTCCGGCGCGGCCGTGACCTTCACGGGCACCAACGTGAGCTTCACGGACATCCCGGCAAGCCAGACGCTGACCTGCACCACCTTCAACCTCACTGGCACGGTCACCAACAACGGCGTCAGCAGGCTCATGGGTGCCGAGGCCGGCAGCCTCGGATCCCTGACCTCCAGCGGGTGCACGAACCCGATCGCTGGCGCCACGACGGTCACGCCCACCGGCACCTGGAAGGTGAAGATCACTGGCGACGAGGTGAGTGGCGTCTCCCCTGCAACGCTGTACGACGTGAACGCGGACGTGACCGCAGCAGGGTGCACCTTCGACGTGGCTGGTTCAGTGGACGGCACGTTCAACGAGACCAACCAGCGGTTCACCCCCACGGCGTACGCCACGGACCCGAACATCGAGCTCGAGATCTCCAGCACCCCGGTGGGCTCGACCTGCCTTCTGCTCGACGTCCAGCTCGGTGACCCGATCGACGTCGGCGGTTACTGGACGACCAGCGGGTTGACCATCACCAACCCGTGACGACAACGGCCTGATCCGAAGCCGGTGGTGCAGGTCGCATGACGCGACCTGCACCACCGGCTTCTCGTGTGGGTGACAACCACAGGGAATCCGTGAAGAAGCCAACCCGAGGGCAGCTGCGTTGATCGCGTTCGCACGGCGTCGTCGGCCTTCTTTGCCTGACTTCAGTTCCTCCGGGCCCGACGACCGACGGAGGCCTCGGGTTCGTGGACGAAGGCTGGGGACCCGACAGCGATTGCGAACCCGTGACCGACCAGAACTTGTCACGTCGGTGACAACTTCCGGCGCTGCACAGAGATCGGCTCTGCCAACGAGTAGCGCGCGTCATCTGGATCACCTTCACTGGTGCCAGCACCACTATCGACACTGGACCTGAACTGCATCATCGGAATGGTGATGTGCTTCATCCGCCCCATTCGAGGCCAGGAGGGCCACAGACCGTGCGAACCCCGTTCATGCTCTTACGCAGAACAAGGCGATACCACCGCACGGCTGCTCTGACATGCGTCGCACTCCTCGGTGCCTTGACGTTTCCCTCGAGTGCGGCACCCGCCGATGAGTCACACGAAGCTGCAACCCCGGCACAGGCCGAAGCCACTGTCATGAGCGGGCTGCCAGGTTCGGAGGACCTTCCTCAAGAGAAGATCGCCTTGACCCAGGGCCTCGTCACGTTGACACAGACGGCCGCCGCTCGGGCGTCCAAGATGTTCATCACGATTGGTCCTGACTCACCAATCTGGGGCGGCCTCTACCAAGGCTTGTACAACACTCCGATCGAGAACCCGGTGTCGTTTCTGGCAATGTGCACCCGTGGTCGGGCGTGTGTCGACAACCCGTTCGATCAACCCGACTGCGCCGACCCATCTGTTCCCACCAGCATGAATCGGGGCAGTTTCTTGCGCGTGGCGATCTACGCGCTTTCGCCTCTCACGTCCGGGGGAGTGGACGCTGGGCTCGTGGCCCGGGTGCCCGTCAACCTGGTCGCCTTCGGCTCGATCCCGGCGACCGCGACGTTGACCTTGCGGCAGCCCAAGCTGAACGGCAAGCTCCGTCCCTTCACCGCGAACATATGGGATACGAACAGCCCTTTGAACAAGGGCTGCGATCCGAATTTCACCACTCGGACGTCAACCATAGTCGAGGGGAAACTTGAGGTGACGCTCAGTGACTTGACGGTGGACGGGGTGCCAGTCGACCTCGGGAAATCGTGCCGAACCGAGAGCCTTGTCGACCTGCGGATGTGGAATGAGGGTGCCTACACACCTGGCGGTGGAGGAACTCTGGCCGCCTACGACGGTCTTCATGGTCCTTCGCTGGGCCCACTGAACTCGCCCTACCACCAGGAACTCGACGGCCAACAGATTCCAGCGTCCACGGGGATTACGATTCCACCGTTCACGGGTTGCGGCGTCGGTGGCGAGGATCTGAGCCCGATAGTCAGCGCCATGGCGTCTGGACCCAACAACCCCGTCCGCGCGGTCCAGAGCCCGATGGCTTCATTTGACGAACTGCCCCTGGACGACCTCGGCACCTGCAGCAACGTGTGCCCCAAGGATGTGATTCCGGACGTTCCGGCCAACCCTCCGCTTCCGGAGGGCGACGAGTGATGTCGGGGCGGCGAACCACATGAGTGAGATGACAACACCTGCGTGAACCACGGCCGCGATCGCTGCAGACCGCAGCGACGTGCGGTCCCGCTCAGCATCTGACCAACTATCCACCTGCTCCCGGGAGCTGTCCATGCGCCTACCTCGCCCACGAATCGGGTCACGTGCTCGCCGTACGGTCGTTGCTGTCGTTGTCCTGGTCGGCAGCGTCCTGGTGCTACCCAGCGGTGCCGTCCAGAGCGACGAGCCCAACCGCACCGAAGGGCAGGCGGCAGCTGATGACCTGCCGACGGGTGAGGGGTATGTCCTTGCGGGGGTGGTGTCGTCGACCCAGGGGGCGGTCTCGCGCCGGTCCAAGACCTACATCACCCTCGGACCGGACAACCCGATCATCGGGATCCTCCGTTATGCGCGCTTCAACGATCCGATCGAGAATCCCACGCGTTACAGCGCGCGCGTGGCAAACGTCGACTGGCCCTTTGGCCCCGTGCCCTGCGCGACGGTGCCGGTCGATCAATACAAGAAGACCCGGATCGACCTCTCAGACCTCACCGTGGTCACCATCACAGACGACGGCAAGCCCAAGGAGGTCGGTGCTCTGCCCGACACCACGGTCAGACTCGTGGCGTTCGGGTCCATCCCCGCCACGGCAACGCTGAGCATGAAGATGGTCCGCGAGAACGGGGCGATTCAGCCGTGGACGGTGGCGACGTGGGTGACGGGCGCGACCAACTTCCCCGGCTGTGACGGTCCGACGGCGAACAGCTATTTTCGAACGTTGATCGCAGGGCAGGTGCAGATCAGCCTCAGTGACCTGGTGGTCGACGGCGTCCCGGTCGACCTCGGTCCCTCGTGCCGGGCCGCGCACCCAGCCGATGTGTGGCTCTGGGGCGTCAAGCCGTACATACCTCTGCAGGGCGGGTCCCTGGGGCAGTATGAAGGCGTCGTCGACCGCAACGGAGACCCGCTGCGCGGGTCCACCGGCCCGCTCGACTCTCCCTACTACCAGGAGCTGAACGGAAAGAGCATTCCCGATCCGCGTGGTGTCGACATCCCTCCCTTCATCGGCTGCGGCTCGGGCGGTGACGACCTCAGCCCGCTGGTGACCGCCATGGCATCCGGCCCCAACAACCCCGTTCGCGTGAACCAGGGTGGTCCGATGTTCACGCCCTATGACCCCGACGACCTCCTCAAGTGCGACTCGCCCAGTCGCTGCCCGCTGCCCGCCCCGGCCGCGCCGGAGATGCCGCCGCTGCCGGACGGGGAGACGCCGTGAACCTCGTGCCCGGCCAAGTCCAGAACTTGTCACGCCGGTGACAACTTCTTGCGTCTGGTGAAAGTACGTCTTGCCAAGGTGTGGCACTCCTCTCCGCGAGCACCTTGACTCATGGTCACCACCTCCGACACCACCTCTGGGGAACAGCGCATGCATCTCGGTATTCGGCGACGTCCGCTCTCGACCCGCGCGCGTGCTGCGGCCATCGCGCTGTCGTGCGTGATTGCCGGAGCGTCCGGTGTCGCTGGCGCCGCGGTGCTGATCTCCGACGGTGACCAACCTCAGAAGTCGTCGCAGTCGCCGCCGACCGATGGCGTCGCGGTGCTCCCGGCGGCGCTCGAGGCGGCCCGCGTTGATGGCGCCGAGGTGCAGGCCAATGCGCACGTACGCCGAGAGGCCGTCGGCGTCCCGAGGTCCTACCCCGGCTCGATCGCCAAGGCCCCGGAGGTCGCGGTGGCGGCGTACCAGCGCGCGAGTGCCGTCATGAACGCCGCGTCGTCGTGCCAACTCGACTGGCTCACTCTGGCGGCCATCGGTCGCGTCGAGTCCAACCACTCCCGCGGGGCGAAGCTCGAGCACCGGCTCACCAAGGCAGGCGTCGCCAGGCCGGCCATCGTCGGTCACGTGCTCAACGGCCGACGCGGGCTGGGCACCTTCGCCGACACCGACGCCGGCACCCTCGACCGCAACCAGCGTTGGGACGCGCCCGTCGGCGCCCTCGCCCTGATGCCGACCACCTGGAGCACCGTGGCGGTCGACGCCGACGGCGACCAGCGGCGCAACCCGCAAGACATCGACGACGCCGCCCTCGGGGCCGCGGTGTTCCTGTGTGCCGACGGCCGCAAGCTCAAGAAGCCGGCCCAGCTGCGCGTCGCGCTCGCGACGTACCACCGGGCGCAGCGCTTCGTGAGCACGGTGCTGGCGCTGCAGAAGCGCTACGAGAAGCAGGCCTCGAAGGTGCCCGACTACACCCCGCCCGGCGGCGTACGGATCCCTGACGACATGCCGGCCCTGTGTGCCTGCGACACTCCTGCGGCCCGCACGGCAGAGAAGTCCGACGACCACAAGCCCGGGCGCGAGCAGGGGAGTGACAACAAGGACGGCGACGGCACGACCCGTCCCGCCGGGCCCGTAAAGCCGTCCGACCCCGCGACGGATCCGGGCACGCCCAGCGACCCGCCCACGTCCACGGATCCGGAGCCTCCCACCGAGTGCCCGTCGCCCACGGACCCGGAGACACCCACGGACCCGCCATCCGACCCGCCCTCGACGGACTGCCCCACCGATCCGCCGACCACGGATCCGCCGACCACGGATCCGCCGACCGAGTCGCCCACCGAGCCCGCTCCGGAGACCACGAGCACCAGCTAGGCCGTCGCGGTCTCGTTGCGAGCAGATCCACAGTTTGTAGCCTGAAACCCCCATATTCTGTAGCCTGAGTTGGCCTCAAACTGTAGCGTGGTTCGCATGGCATACCTACCTCGAGTCATCGACGGGCCACTGAAGAACAGGTTGGCGAGTGCCGGTGCCGTCCTGATCGAGGGACCCAAGGCCTGCGGCAAGACGCAGACCGCGAAACGGGTCTGCGCGAGCGAGGTGCTCCTTGACGTCGACCTCGGTGCGCGAGAAGCGCTTGCCGTGGATCCCGCAATCATCCTGAGTGGAACTGCTCCGAGGCTCGTCGACGAGTGGCAACTCGGCGGCTCGCTGCTGTGGAACAAAGTGCGTCGTGAAGTTGACGACAGGCAGTTACCTGGGCAATTCGTCCTCACTGGATCCGCGACTCCTCGCGACGACGTGACTCGTCACTCCGGCGCTGGTCGGATAAGTCGCCTCCGCATGCGCCCGATGAGCTTGTTCGAGATGGGCCTGTCGACCGAAGAGGTGTCCGTGGGAGCCCTGATGTCAGGCGAGATGACGCCGTGCAGCGATCCCGGAATCTCCATCCACAAACTCTTGGAGTTGCTCGTCGTCGGTGGATGGCCGATCAATCTGGGGCGGTCGGTCGACGCGGCCGCCCAGAGCAACATCGACTACCTCGCGAATGCCCGAGAGGTGGACGTGCCATCGGTCGCAGGCGCTTCCCGAGACCCGGCACGCCTCGGTCGGCTCATCGAGTCGCTCGCACGCAACACCGCGACGGAGGTGAAGATCTCGGTGCTCGCCCGTGACACCACGGGAGGTGATGGGCGCGAGACGCCGCTCGCCCGCACAACGATCTATGACTACCTCTCGGCGCTCGAGCGTCTGATGCTCATCGAAGACGTTCCGGCGTGGTCGCCGCACTTGCGGTCGAGGGCCACATTGCGGAAGGAGTCGAAGCGTCACTTCGCAGATCCGTCGCTCGCAGTGGCCGCGCTCGCCGCCAGTCCGGAGAGGCTGATGGCGGATCTGAACTTTGCCGGCTTCATCTTCGAGTCGATGGTGATCAGAGACCTTCGAGCATTGACGGCACCGCTGGGGGCGACGATTTCTCACTACCGGGACTCCAACGGAGTCGAGGCAGATCTGATCGTGCAACTGCCCGACGGGCGATGGGGCGCCTTCGAGGTCAAGCTGGGTCCGGAACGCGTCGATGAAGCCGCGGCGTCGCTGAGTCGGTTCGCCGCCTCGATCGACAGTCAGAGGAGTGGCGCGCCCACCGTGCTCGGGGTCATCACGAACGGCACATATGGCTATCGCCGACCGGATGGCATCGCAGTGGTTCCCGTGGGAGCCTTGGCTCCGTGACGAAGAGGGTGATGCGAGAGTTGCAGTTCGTACCACTTCGGTGCCGCTAGGCGTACGAACTGCAACTCTCGAGGACCGTCGGGCTGTCACCCGCGCGCGGTCGCGGCCGACCCTCTGCTCGGCGTACGCGCGTGCCCAGCAGGTCGCCGCCACCCGTTCTTGTCACCCGCGTGACAACTTCTCCAGCCATTCGCTGCCAGTCGGGTCCAGGTGCTTGCGTATGAGCCACGCCACACAGCAGGGTCTGTCGTGGCGGGGGACCCACGGTCGTTTCCGCCCACCTGAAGCCGCCGACACCGGCGTGCGCCGACAAAGCGATGAGCAGGGGAACCACCATGGGCGGACTGATCGAGGTCACCGGACTCACCAAGAGCTTCGGTCGCCAGAACATCTGGCACGACGTCACCCTCACCCTTCCGCCCGGTGAGATCACGGCACTGCTCGGACCGTCGGGCACGGGCAAGTCGGTCTTCCTCAAGTCGGTGATGGGCCTGATCGAACCCGAAGAGGGCCAGATCCTGGTCAATGGCGTCGACATGGTCACCGCCAAGGAGTCGAAGCGGCTGGCGTTGCGCAAGAAGTTCGGCGTGCTCTTCCAGGACGGCGCGCTCTTCGGCTCGATGAACGTCTACGACAACGTGGCCTTTCCACTGCGGGAGCACACCCGCAAGTCGGAGTCCGAGATCCGCGAGATCGTGCTCACCAACCTCGATCTCGTCGGCCTCGCCGGCACCGAGAAGAAGCTCCCCGGCGAGATCTCCGGCGGCATGAAGAAGCGCGCCGGGCTGGCCCGGGCCATGGTCACCGACCCCGAGATCATCCTGATCGACGAGCCCGACTCGGGTCTCGACCCGGTGCGCACCTCCAACCTGGCCCAGCTGCTGGTCGAGGTGAACACCGCCACCGACGCGACCATGCTCGTGGTCACCCACAACATCGAGCTGGCCCGTACCCTGCCCGACAACCTCGGCATGCTCTATCGCCGCGAGCTGGTCATGTTCGGCCCGCGCGAGGACTTCCTGATGACCGACCACCCGGTCGTCTCGCAGTTCATGACCGGCGACCCGCAGGGCCCGATCGGCATGAGCGAAGAGACCGACCACCGCACCAACGACCCCGACTCCTACGAGCCGGCGATGTCGGGTGGGCCTGCGGGTCCCGACGGTGGCACCGCGGTGATGATGCGCGGCGGCGGCGCCCGCGCCATCGAGGTGCTGCCCCGCCAGCTGACTCCGGTCTCCGGGGCGCCGCGTGCGGCCGGGCTGCGGCACCGCGAACGCGTGAACTCCGGGGCGGCGCAGCTCTACACCGCCGACGACGAGGAGAAGGACCGAGCGCGGCCCATCCGCCGTCCCAGTCTTCCGACCCGTGCGCTGAACTCCACGGGTGACCTCTTCGCCCTGGCCCTCGACACGGTCAGCTTCAGCTTCAGGCGCCCCTTCGCGTTGAAGGAGGTGATCGAGCAGTTCTGGTTCGTCGTCTCCGTGTCGTGGATCCCGGCCCTGCTGGTCGCGATCCCGTTCGGCGCGGTCATCGCACTCCAGCTCGGCACCCTCACCGTGCAGATCGGTGCGCAGTCGTTCACCGGCGCGGCCAGCGTGCTGGCCGTCGTACAACAGGCGGCGCCGATCGTGACCACGCTCGTCATCGCCGGGGCAGGTGGTGCCGCGATCTGCGCGGAGCTCGGCGCCCGCACCATCAGGGATGAGATCGACGCGATGCGGGTCATCGGCATCTCGCCCGTGCAACGCCTGGTCGTGCCACGGGTGCTCGCCTGCATGGGCGCCGCCGTGCTGCTCAACGGGCTCGTCTCCGTGGTCGGCGTGCTCGGTGGCTACTTCTTCAACGTCATCGTGCAGGGGGGCACCCCGGGCGCCTACCTCTCCAGCTTCACCGCGCTCGCCCAGATCGAGGACCTGTACGTCGGAGAGCTCAAGGCGGTCATCTTCGGCTTCCTGGCCGGCGTCATCGCCTGCTACCGCGGGCTCAACACCGCGCCCGGCCCGAAGGGCGTCGGCGACTCGGTCAACCAGTCCGTCGTGATCACGTTCCTGTTGCTGTTCTTCGTGAACTTCGTGGTCACCACGCTGTATCTGCAGCTCTTCCCCGGAAAGGGCGCCTGAGATGGCACAACACACCGCGACGCGGGGCAAGGTGCGGGAGCCGCGCTGGTTCGACAGGATCCTGAAGCCGATCGCCAACGCTGGCGCCGACCTGCGCTTCCACGGCGCGGTGATGGCGTGGATCCCGGCCACCCTCAAGCGCTACCCCCGCGACATCCTGCGGCTGCTCTCCGAGGTGAGCTTCGGCTCCGGTGCACTGGCCGTCATCGGCGGCACGATCGGCGTGATGCTCGGCATGACGCTCTTCGTCGGCACCGTGGTCGGCATGCAGGGCTACGCCGCCCTCGACCAGATCGGCACCTCGACCCTCAACGGCTTCATCTCGGCCTACTTCAACACCCGCGAGATCGCCCCGCTGGTCGCGGCCCTAGCGCTGTCGGCCACCGTCGGCTCCGGCTTCACGGCCCAGCTCGGCGCCATGCAGATCAACGAAGAGGTCGACGCCCTCACCGTGATGGCAGTGCCGAGCGTGCCCTACCTGGTCACCACCCGGGTGATCGCCGGCTTCATCGCGATCATCCCGCTCTACATGATCGGCCTGCTCACGTCGTACGCCGGATCACGGCTGATCACGGTCTACTTCTACGGGCAGTCGGCCGGCACCTACGACCACTACTTCCACCTGTTCCTGCCCCCGATCGACATCCTGCTGTCGTTCGTGAAGGTGCTGATCTTCTCGGTGCTGATCATCCTGATCCACTGCCGCCTCGGCTTCACCGCCCAGGGCGGACCTGCCGGGGTGGGCATGGCCGTCGGCACCGCCGTACGCCGCAGCATCGTCACCGTTGCCGTCCTCGACCTCGTGCTGTCGTTGGCGATGTGGGGCACGACGACCACCGTGAGGATCGCCGGATGAAGCGCCCCTACAAGCTCACCGACGTGGGCCTCGGCCTCGGCTCCCTGGCGCTCGCGCTGCTGCTCTGCGTGGTCGCACTGATGGTCTACAACAAGGCCTTCACCGACACCGTCGACGTCAAGCTCGAGGCCGGCGCGGTCGGCAACGCGTTGCAGGAGGGCTCCGACGTCAAGGTGCACGGCGTGCCCGTCGGCCGGGTCTCCTCGGTGGAGGCCACCGACAGTGGCGCGACGCTGACCCTCTCGCTCGACCCCGACACCGCCAAGACGCTGTCGAGCGACACGTTGGCCCGGCTGCTGCCCAAGACCCTCTTCGGCGAGCGGTACGTCGTCCTGATGCCGGCCGCCGGCGCACCGGGTGACGGACTCTCCAACGGTGACGTCATCGAGCAGGACAAGTCGCAGGAGGCGGTCGAGCTCGAGAAGCTCTTCGACAAGCTGCTGCCGCTGCTGCAGACCCTGCAGCCCGACAAGCTCTCGGCCTCGCTCGGCGAGCTCTCCGCGATGCTGGCCGGGCAGGGTGAGGCGATCGGCGACTCCATGACGCAGTGGGGCGCCTACCTCGAGAAGCTCAACCCGCTGGTGCCGCAGATGACGCAGGACTTCGCCCGGCTGGCCACGGTCGCCGACGGCTACAACGACGCGTTCCCCGACCTGCTCGACGCGCTGAACACGATGACGGTGACCTCGAAGACGCTGGTCGACCAGCAGACCCAGCTCAGCGACGTCTACACCAACGTGATCACGGCGGCCAACGCGAGCAACGGATTCCTCGACCAGAACAAGGACACCATCGAGATCCTCTCCGACAAGTCGCGTGCCGCCCTGGGCGCCGTACGCCCGTATGCCTCGCAGTTCCCCTGCATGTTCCGCGCGGTGCGCAACTTCATCCCCAAGATGGACAAGGTGCTCGGCAAGGGCACCGACGAGCCGGGCCTGCACGTGCGGCTCAACATCGAGCCCTCGCGGGGTAAGTACCTCGCCGGCAAGGACGCCCCGACGTTCTCGACCGGTGGCAAGGCGCGCTGCCCCTACATCACCGGCGACACCACGAGGCCGCGGGCCAGTGGTGAGCCCGATGCGATCTCGGCACCGCCCGGCATCGCACCGGCACAGCTGTCGGTCTCGCCGAGTGCGCGGGGACTCGGCGAGGCCAACTCCCCGGCGGAGAACCAGCTCATCGCCGAGCTGATGGCGCCCACGCAGGGGCTCGCACCCGAGGACTACCCCGACTGGGCCAGCCTGCTGCTCGGCCCGGCCCTGCGGAACACGAAGGTGGTTCTCCAATGACCAGCACGATCATCAAGAGCCTGGTGTTCACCATCGTCACCGTGCTCGCGACCGCGATCCTGGCCTCCACGATTCGCAACGACTCCGGTGGCAGCTCGCGGGAGTACAGCGCGATGTTCGAGGACGCGACCAGTCTCAACAAGGGCGACGACATCCGCATCGCCGGTGTCAAGATCGGCACGGTCTCCGACGTCGAGGTGGCCGACAAGCGGCTGGCGAAGGTGACCTTCACGGTCAGCGACGACGTCGACCTGACCGAGGGCACCACAGCGCAGCTGCGGTTCCGCAATGTGGTCGGCCAGCGCTACATCGCGCTCGAGCTGCCCACGAAGCCGGGCAAGAAGCTGAGCGAGGGCCACACGTTCTCCACCGACGCCACCGAGCCGGCGCTCGACCTGACCATGCTGTTCAACGGCTTCCGCCCCTTGTTCAAGCTGCTGAACCCCGAGGACGTCAACAACCTGAGCAACCAGATCATCGCGGTCTTCCAGGGTGAGGGCGCCACGGTCGACGGGCTGCTGTCGAGCACGGCCAGCCTGACCTCGACGATCGCCGAGAAGGACGCCGTGATCGGCGACCTGATCACCAACCTCAACAACGTGCTGACCACGCTCAACGACCCGTCCGGCCAGCTCGACACCACGATCACCACGCTCCAGCAGCTGGTCAGCGGCCTGGCCGGCGACCGGGTCACGATCGGCAACACCCTCGACGGGCTGGGCGACCTGACCACCAGCGTCGCCGGACTGCTCGACGAGGGCCGCAAGCCGCTGAAGGGTGCGATCTCCGCGCTGGGCGACCTGTCGGAGAACCTCGACGACTCGGCGCCGGTGATCGACAAGTTCCTCCAGACCCTGCCGACCAAGCTCGACCGGATCGGACGCGCGGCCAGCTACGGCTCGTGGGTCAACTTCTACCTCTGCTCCATCGAAGGACGCATCCCGATGCCCGAGGGCTACTACGGGGACCTCGGAGCCCAGCCGATCGCCGGAAGGTGCCGATGATGACGCGCTATCGCACAGCGTTCGCCGAACGCAACAAGGTGGTCCTGGCCCTGGTCGGCATCACCGCCATGGTCCTGGTCTTCCTCTGCGCGTTCTACGCCGAGGCCCTTCCCGGCCTGCGCGGCAAGACCTACACCGCCCAGTTCGCCGAGGCCGGCGGCATCCGCCCCGGCAACGAGGTGCGCGTCGCCGGGGTGAAGGTCGGCGAGGTCACCGACGTCTCGCTCGACGGCAAGGTGGTCGAGGTCGAGTTCCGGGTCAAGGACGTCGACCTCGGCAGCGAGAGCACCGCCTCGATCAAGGTCAAGACGATGCTCGGCCAGAAGTTCCTCTCGATCGACCCGCTCGGCAGCGGTGAGCTCGACGAGCCGATCCCGGTCGAGCGAACCACCGTGCCGTACGACGTCAACGCGGCGTTCTCCGACCTCTCCACGACCGTCGACGAGATCGACACCGCGCAGCTCGAGAAGAGCTTCCAGGTGCTCAGCGACACGTTCCGCAACACCCCGCAGTCGGTGCGCTCGATCGTCACCGGGCTGACCGACCTGTCGCGCACCCTGTCGAGCCGCGACGCCGAGCTGGCCGGGCTGATGCAGTCGGCCAGCAGTGTCACCGGCACGCTGGCCGACCGCAACGCCGAGTTCGCCAAGATCATCACCGACGGCAGCGCGTTGCTCGGTGAGCTCGAGACCCGCCGCCAGACCGTCAAGGACCTCCTCACCGGCACCACAGCACTGGGCACCCAGCTGCGCGGCCTGGTCAAGGACAACGAGAAGACGCTCAGCCCCGCGCTGGCCAAGCTCGACAAGGTCTCCGAGATCCTCAACCGCAACCAGCAGAACCTCGAGGCAGCCATGTCCAGACTCGGTCCCTACTACCGGGTGCTCGCCTCCGCGACCGGCAGCGGCCGCTGGATCGACAGCTACATCTGCGGGCTCTTCGACGCCTCGCAGGCACCCCTGCTCGACAACGACGTCGAACGCAACTGTTCGCCGGCCAAGGGAGGCGGACGATGAAGCTCGTCAAGCGGATCGCGGTCATCGTGATCGCCCTGGCACTGGTCACGGCCGCGATCGTGGTCGGCGCCAAGGCCTGGTTCAAGCCCGAGCCCACCAAGGTCGAGGCACTCTTCGAGTCGACCGTCGGGCTCTACCCCGGCTCCGACGTACAGATCCTCGGCGTACCCGTCGGCCACGTCACCGCGGTCGACCCCGAGGGCGACCTCGTGCGGGTCAGCATGGAGATCGACGAGGACCAGGAGGTCGGCGCCGACACCGCCGCCGTGATCGTCGCCCCGACCCTGGTCAGCGACCGCTTCGTGCAGCTCACCGAACCGTACGACGGGGGCGCCAAGCTCGCGTCCGGCGACGAGATCCCGCGCGAGCGCACGGCGGTGCCGGTCGAGATCGACGACCTCTACAAGTCGCTCAACGACGTCGGGAAGAAGCTCGGTCCCGAGGGAGCCAACAAGGACGGTGCGCTCGCCGACCTGCTCGAGGTAGCCGCAGCCAACCTCGACGGGCAGGGCACCAACCTCAACACGATGATCAGCGAGTTCAGCAAGGCGACCGCCACGTTGAGCAAGACCGACACCGACTTCTTCTCGACCGTCACCAACCTGGAGAAGTTCAACGACATGCTGGTCGCCAATGACCGCACCGTCGGCAACGTCAACCAGCAGTTCGCGGCAGTCACCGACTACCTCGCCGACGACCGCGACGACCTCACCACGGCGGTCACCAACCTGGGCGACGCACTGGTGATCCTCGACGACTTCATCCGCGACAACCGCGGCAACCTGAAGTCGTCGGTCAGCCAGCTGGTCGGCCCGACCAAGGTGTTGGTCAATCAGAAGAAGTCGCTCGAGGAGTCGGTGCGCCTGATCCCGCTGGTGCTGCAGAACTACCTCAAGGCCTACGACCCGAAGTCCAACACGCTGCAGGGTCGCGGCAACCTCAACGAGCTGACGCTGTGGTCGAAGAACGGCCTCGACAGCCGGACGTCCTCCGACGCGCCGCCGAACCTGCTGCCCGGAGTGGGGGAGACCCGATGAAGCGTCTTGCCCTCGGCTCCCTGGCCGCCTCCTCGGTGTTGCTGTTCGCCGGCTGCTCCGGCATCAGCGGCGGCGCCTACGACATGCCGCTGCCCGGCGGCGCCGACGTCGGCGACGACCCGATCAAGATCAGCGCCGACTTCGAGGACGCCCTCGACCTGGTGCCGCAGTCGAGCGTCAAGGTCGACAACGTCGCCGTCGGACGCGTCTCGGAGATCACCCTCAACGACGACGGCCACAGCGCCCACGTCGAGCTGGTGGTCAACAGCGACGTCGACCTGCCCGCCGGCACGCAGGCCCGCCTCTCGCAGACCTCGCTGCTCGGTGAGAAGTACGTCGCCCTCGTACGGCCGGCCGCCTCCACATCCGGCCCCTCTGGCTCCTTGAGTGACGGCGACAACCTCGGTCTGGCCGCCACCTCGCAGGCCGCGGAGGTCGAGCAGGTGCTCGGTGCCCTGTCGATGGTGCTCAACGGCGGCGGCATCGACAAGTTCCAGCAGATCTCGCGCGAGCTGCAGAAGATCTCCACCGGCCGAGCCGGCGAGATCAAGGCGTTCCTGGGCCAGATGCAGACCTTCGTCACCGGGCTCGACGACCGCAAGGAGTCGATCACCGCGGCCATCGACGGACTCGCCAGGCTGTCGGAGACCCTCGACGGCGACAAGGAGAAGATCACCAACGCGCTCAACGAGCTGAGCCCCGGCATGCAGGTGATCGTCGACCAGCGCAAGCAGCTGGTGGCGATGCTCAGCTCGCTCGACACGCTCTCCAACGTCACCGTCGAGACGCTGAACGCCGCCCAGGACGACATCGTCGCCGACCTGCAGAGCCTCGAGCCGATCCTGGCCCAGCTCGCCAAGTCGGGCTCCGACCTGCCGGAGTCGCTGCAGATGCTGCTCACCTACCCGTTCCCGGACTCGGTGCTGGGCGCGATCAAGGGTGACTTCCTCAACGTGTTCATCACGACCAACTTCCGCACCCTGCCGGCCGGTTGCGACGCGATCGGGTGCGTGTGGCCGCAGGTGTCGGGCACCGCACCGGCGACCCGCACGTCGCCGGGGCTGAACACGAACGCACCACCGACCCTGCTGGAGCCGACCAACTCGCCGGCACCGGGCATCCCGACACCGACGATGACGGTGCCGACGCCCTCGGCAGACCCGACTGACCCGTCGTCCGACCCGTCGCCGTCGTCCGACCCGTCGTCCTCGGACCCGACCACGTCGTCCGACCCCTCGCCGTCCGACCCCTCGCCGTCCGACCCCTCGCCGTCCGACCCGACGGACTCGTCGTCCCCACAGGCGGACTCGTCCCTCGCACCCCGAGAGGGTGATCAGTGATGTTGACCGCACGGATGAAGATCCAGGTGCTGGCGTTCGTGATCATCGCGTTGGTGGCCACGACCTACCTGAGCGCCCGGTACGTCGGACTCGACCCGTTCAAGTCGTCGTACAACGTGACCGTGGCGCTGCCCCAGGCCGGCGGCATCTTCGAGAACGGTGAGGTCACCTACCGCGGCGTACCCGTCGGCCGGATCGAGTCGCTCAAGGTCACCGACGACGGCATGGAGGCGACGCTGCGGATCAACAAGGACGCGCCCGACATCCCGGCCGACGTGAAGGTGCAGGTGTCGAACCGTTCCGCGATCGGCGAGCAGTACATCAACCTCAGCTCCGAGACGACCGACGGCCCGAAGCTCGAGAGCGGCGACCGCATCGTCGGCACCGACGCGTCCCTGCCGCCGTCGATCGACGAGCTGCTGCGCACCGGCTACGAGTTCGTGAACTCGGTGCCTAAGGACGCACTCACCACGGTGATCGACGAGACCTACAACTTCTCCAAGGGCGCCAACCGAAACCTGCCGCGGCTGGTGCAGACCTCGAAGGACTTCGCCGAGAGCGCGGATCGCAACTTCCTGGTCACCAAGGGGTTGATCGAGAACTCCACGATCGTGCTGAAGACCCAGGAGGAGTCGGCGGCGTCGATCAAGGCGTTCAGCCGCAACCTCCGCCTGATCGCCGGCGGGCTGAAGGACGCCGACAAGCCGCTGCGTGACCTGATCGGCGCCACCCCGGCCGCCTCGCAGGAGATCGGCAAGCTCTTCAACGAGGTCGGCGGCCCGATCGGTGCGCTGATGGCCAACCTGGTCTCGACCGCGCAGATCTTCGGCGTCAACGCGTCCGGTGTCGAGGATGCGTTGATCAGGATGCCCGAGGCGTTCAGCGTCGGTTACGCCATCACCAAGTCCAGTGGCATGGAGATGGGACTCGTGCAGACCTACTTCGACCCGCTGCCCTGCACCACGGGGTACGGCGACACGACGGTGCGCCCCGGCCTCGACACGTCAGGTGGCAAGAAGTTCAACACCAACGCGGGTTGCACGCTCGCACCGAGCAGCGGGGCCAACGTGCGCGGACCGACGAGCGTGCGTGTTCCTTCCACTCTGGCCGAACTCATGGGGGAATGATGGCCTTGTCCACAACGGAGGGGGAGCGCGTGACCGCGCCCGACGAAGACAGAGAAGACTCGACGGCACCGGTGGCTTCTGCTGCCGACTCGGCGTCGCCGGTGTCGTCGTCAAAGGACTCCGGTGCCGAGCCGCTGGCCGGCAAGGCGTTCTGGTTCCAGGTCGGTGCACTGCTGCTCGCGACCGTCGTACTCGGCACAGGGCTCTTCGCCTGGTGGCACAGCAGCAACGAGGAACCGGCGTCCACCCTGGGCGACAGCCGCGACGCAGCGCTCATCGCGGCCAAGCACGACATCGAGGTGATGAACACCCTCGACTACCGCGACATCGACGGGAGCGTCGCGGCGTGGCAGGAGGTCACCACCGGGTTGCTCTACGACCAGACGGTGAACCTGACCGACGAGCAGCGCCAGCTGTTGAAGGAGCAGAAGGCGATCTCGACCGCCAAGGTCGTCGACGCCGCGGTCGTGGACATCACGCCCACCACGGCGACCGTGATCGCCTCGCTCGAGCTGACCGTGATCGACGACAAGGACCCCGACGCGCAGGCACCACCGAAGCGCAACCGCTACACGGCCGATCTGGCCAAGGTCGACGGTGAATGGAAGCTGGAGAACCTGCAGCAGGTGGCGGTGGATCTCTCATGAGTGACGGGAAGAACGAAGCAACCGAGACCACTTTCAAAGCACCGACCGAGACCTCAGTGGACACGTCGGCCGGGGCCTCGATGCCGGGCGAATGGCAGCGACTGCTCCGCCGCAACGCGCTGTACGTCGTGGCCGTGGTGTTCCTGCTGGTCGGAGCGTTCGGCTGGCTGGCGAGCCTCGACTCCGAGGAGGAGGCGCCATCCGCCGACAACCACGCGCTGACTGACAAGGCCGCGACCAGCGAGGTCTCGACCGAGGTGTCGCGGGCGCTGACCGGAGTGCTCAGCTATGACTACGCCGACCCGTCGGTCTCGCAGAAGATTGTCGACAACGTGCTCACCGGTGACGCGCGCAAGGAGTACGACGTACTCCTGAAGAACCTCCAGGAGAAGGCGCCCGGGCAGAAGCTGGTGCTCACCGCCCAGGTGCAGGCCGCTGCGGTCAAGGAGCTCAACGACGACAGGGCCACGCTGCTGGTCTTCCTCGACCAGACCAGCAAGCGGGTCGACGACAAGGAGGCCAGCATCTCCGCCGCACAGCTGTCCATCGAGGCGCGCAAGGTCGACGGCGCCTGGACCATCACCCAGCTCCGCCCACTGTGACTCTTCGCCTCGCTGGTTGAGGAGGCGGCGCCAGCGCCGTCTCGAAGCCACTCCGTCTCGGGGGGAGTGGCTTCGAGGCGAGTCTGGTCTCGATGCACCGCCTCGTTCCTCGGCGGCACTCGACCACCGAAAGACCGTCAGTCGCGCGCGGCCACGTGGCGGCGTACGTCGTCCAGGAACTCTGACTCCCGCACGCCCAGGGCGCTCAGCGGGCTCAAGCGGACGACCTCGCCGCTCTCCGCCCTGGTCACCCGCGGATGGAGGAGGTCACGCAGCTGCCGCTCGCGGCGGGCCACCTCCTTGGGTCCGAGGTGGTCGGCGAGGTCCGTCCCCGCGCACGTGACGACCAGGGTTCGTCCCGGTTCCTCATCGGCAACCGCCACGTCCTGGATTCGCTGCCAGGTCGTGGTGAACCTCGTGGTGCTCGACTCGACACGGAGGCCGTCGCTGCCGACCACCAGCCCGTAGCGTCCCGTCGTACTGCGGCGGGTCTGCACGACGACTGCGATGCCTCCCGCAGTCAGCAGGGTGCCGCACACTCCGAGGCCCAGACTCCAGACCACCCGCACCGCGGTCGTCGGTTCGGTGCGCACCCACTCGCCGGCGTCGGACAGCTCCTTCCGCCCGATCAGGCCGGTCCAGAGGTCACCCGTCCAGACCGTGACCGCACCGACCAGGGCGGCCGCTCCGATCAGCAGCAACACCAGCGCCAGGGCATGGGCCTTGAGGGCGCTCCGGGTCGCCACGCGGTAGAGCGTTCGCGAACCCGATTCCATGACCTGACCGTACCCACGCACGAGGCGCTCGAATCCCGGGCGGTTAGGTCCCGCACTTCGGGGTAGGACGTGCGCAACGGATGAGAGGAGCAGACCATGGGTGAAGTCAATCCCGACCAGGTGCTCGCGATCGCCAAGAAGGTCGCAGCTGAACCACACGCCTACGTGCAACGTGCTCACCACACGGTGGCCAACGAGTGTCCACTGCAACCGCTGGCCTTCGGCATCCTGCCGAGCGCGTTCGTCAGCTCGAGCTATGAAGGGGCGCGCGCCTTCATGGGTACGGCGACGGAGCAGGGCACGGAGGCGACCCTCAACCTGGCCCGTGGCCTGGGCGATGTCGCCCGCGCCTACGGCTCGGCCGAGGCGGTGAACACGGTGAACGCATCGCTGCCAGAGCTGCCACCGACCAACATCGACGGCACCGGCGACTCGACGGGCGGCCAGATCGCCGTTGTCGGGGCGGAGGTCGGGCTGCTGGTGATGTGGTCGTTGACCGGCGCCACCATCGTCGGCTGCTCGGCACTGGCGCCCACGGCCCTCGGCGCGATGACGGCGTGGGCCGTTGTGCAGCCCGACGACGCCGCGCTCTCGCGGGCCTTCAGTGCCTGGGGGTCGGCCCGGATGGATTCGCAGATGGCGAAGAACGAGCTCGCCGCCAAGCTGTCCGGCCTCAACGACGCCTGGCCGAGCAGCGAGACGGCCCGCGAGGCCTACGACAGCTGGAAGCTGCTCTACGACAGCAACCTCGACCTGCTGATCCAGAGCCTCCAGGGCGTCGAGACGACCTTCGACAACGTGGTGGACGCGATCGGGACCTCCGAGGACCTCATGTTCGGCATTGTCGTGGGCACCCTGGCGCTCCTGATCACGCTCACCGCGCTCGAGCTGATTCCCGGCGCATCCGCGGTGATCCAGCCGATCAAGCAGCTGGCCGGTCTGGGGTTGACCCTGGGCACGATCGCGACCGTCATCGGCATCGGCGGCCTGGTCTTCGACCTCATCAAGAACCTCAACGAGCAGGCCAACAATGCCGACGGCTTCCAGATCAACCAGCCGGGCAACCAGGCCCAACCCCACTTCGAGCAGCTGCCCCGGATCGACTGGGCCGCGGACATCTAGGAGAGTGCAGTGATCAAGCCCGAAACCGACATGAAGCGCATGCTGGAGCAGATGACTGCGCAGGTCGAGAAGACCAAGGCCGTGGCAAGGGAAGTGGCCGAGCTGCAGGTCGAGGGTGAGGTGGCCGAGGGACACATCAAGGTCACCGTGACGGCGACCGGTTCCCTGGTCGGCGTACACCTCGACCCGAAGGCCATGCGGATGCCCAGCGAGGACCTGGCCGAGGCGATCGTGGAGGCCTCCCGAGTGGCGACCCAGAACGCCGCGGTCCGCGTGCGTGAGATCTGGGCGGAGAACGGGGTGCAGAGCGACCTCGACGTGGCGTCACTGATCCAGGGGTCCGCCGACGTCGAGACAGACATCGACAAGCGTGTGGACGAAGCCAAGGAGGCCATGCGCCGCCACGGGATCTGAGTCGTCGTCAGAACACGTTGAGGGGCCGGAACTGCACCGAGATGCGAGGTCCCGCGTGCGCCGTCTTGGGCACGCAGTGCTCCCAGGTGCGCTGGCAGGATCCGCCCATCACCAGCAGGTCGCCGTGCCCCATCGTGAACGACACCGACGGTCCACCGCCGCGCGGGCGCAGCATCAGCTTGCGTGGGTCGCCGAAGGAGACGATCGCGACCATGGTGTCCTCATGTCGTCCACGACCGATGGTGTCGCCGTGCCAGGCCACTGAGTCGCGACCGTCGCGGTAGTAGCAGCATCCGGCGGTCTCGAACGGCTCACCCAGCTCGGGCAGGTAGTGCGCACTCAACGCGTCACGGGCTGATCCGAGGACGGCGTGGGGCAGCGGCTCGCCCACGCCGTACGTGTGGACCAGACGCGGCACGTCGACGACCCGGTCCCACATCTCGCGCCGCTCCGCGCGCCACGGCACCGTCTCGACCAGTGCGGTGAAGACGTCGTCGGCGCCGGCGATCCAGTTCGGTCGTACGTCGACCCAGGCGCCACGCGAGAGCGTCGTACGCCGAGCAGGCGCCAGACCACCGACGGACGGCGCGGTGGCCACGTCGAACAGGTTGGCCTGGAACTCGACGCTCATGCGTGCAAGGCTAGCAGATTCATCGAACAGGCGTTCGAAGTCGGGGAAGTCCCTGAACCACCCCCGGAACCTGCCAAAAGCAGTGGGAGCCCGGCCCCGCGATCCCCTAGGTTGGAGCCCATGACGAATGGCTCCGCGCCCGCGGCACGCGTGCAGAACCTGACCAAGACCTACGGCACCGGCCAGGCCCTGATCAAGGCGCTCGACGATGTCACGCTCGACCTCGCCGCGGGGGAGTTCACCGCGGTGATGGGCCCGAGCGGTTCGGGCAAGTCGACGCTGATGCACTGCTGTGCGGCGCTCGACACCGCAGACAGCGGCACCGTCCACATCGGCGAGCACCAGCTCAGCGGCATGGGCGACAAGGAGCTCACCCGGTTGCGGCGCGACGAGATCGGCTTCGTCTTCCAGTCCTACAACCTCGTGCCGACGCTGACCGCCGAGGAGAACATCAAGCTGCCGATGGCGATCGCCGGTCGCAAGCCCGACCCCGAGTGGTACGACACGGTGATCTCGACCGTCGACCTCGGCGACCGGCTCGGCCACAAGCCGAACGAGCTCTCCGGCGGCCAGCAGCAACGCGTCGCGGTGGCGCGTGCCCTGGCCAGTCGGCCGAGCATCATGTTCGCCGACGAGCCGACCGGCAACCTCGACTCGAAGTCGGGCGCCGAGGTGCTCGGGTTGCTGCGCACCAGCGTCGACGACTACGGCCAGACGATCGTGATGGTCACCCACGACCCCGTGGCGGCGGCGTACACCGACCGCGTCGTCTTCCTCGCCGACGGTCGCATCGTCGACGAGCTGCGCGACCCCGACCGGGAGCAGATCCTCGGCAAGATGCAGGAGCTCACCGCCCGCGAGCTCGAGGCCTGACCGACGATGTTCAAGGTCACCTGGCGCAACCTGCTGGCCCGCAAGGTGCGGCTGATGCTCTCCGCCTTCGCGATCGTGCTCGGCGTCGCGTTCGTGTCCGGCACGATGATCTTCACCGACGCGATGGGCGGGGCGTTCGACGACATCATCGAGGGCTCCACGGCCGACGTCGAGATCGCGTACGCCGGCGCGGGCGACTTCGACTCCATGCAGGACAACCGCACGATTCCCGCCTCCGTCGTCGCCGACCTCGAGAAGCTGCCCGAGGTCGAGTCGGCGCACCCGCAGAACGTGCTGCAGTCGGTCTTCATCATCGGCAACAACGGCAAGGTGGTCGGTGGCAGCGGCCCGCCCGGGCTCGCCTTCAACCCGACCACGGCGACCTCGATGAACGGCAACCCGGTGCTGGTCACCGCCAAGGGTGAGCTGCCCGACGGCCCCGACGAGATCGCGATCGACGTCGACGCCGCCAAGAAGGCCGACTACGACATCGGCGACACCGTCACGCTGGCCACCGGCGCCACCCCGCCGACGATGAAGGCGAAGCTGACCGGGCTCGTCGAGTTCGGCTCCGGCGGCCTCAACGGCGCGACCCTGACCGTCTTCGACACGAAGTTCCTCCAGAAGAAGTTCTTCGGCGGCCGCGACGTCTACACCTCCATCTCACTGAACGCCGCCGACGGGGTCTCCCAGACCCAGCTGCGCGACGCCGCCCAGAAGGTGCTGCCCAAGGGAGTCGAGGCGCGCACCGGTGACGACGCGGTCGAGGAGAACCAGGCCAGCCTCGACGAGATCCTGGGCTTCCTGAAGACGTTCCTGCTGGTCTTCGCCGGCGTCGCCCTGGTGGTCGGCGTCTTCCTGATCATCAACACCTTCTCGATCCTGGTCGCCCAGCGCAGCCGCGAGCTCGCCCTGCTGCGGGCCCTCGGCGCCTCGCGCGGGCAGGTCAACCGGTCGGTGATCAGCGAGGCGGTCGTGGTCGGGCTGGTCGGGTCGACCCTCGGGCTCGGAGTGGGCTACCTGCTCGCGTTGTTCCTGAGATTCCTGTTCGGGCAGTTCGGGCTCGACCTCGGGGGCGCCGAGTTCCCGGTCACCGGCTGGACCGTCTTCTGGTCGTACGCCGTCGGGCTGGTCGTCACCACGATCGCCGCGGTGCTGCCCGCCGTACGCGCATCCCGCATCCCGCCGATCGCGGCGCTCCGCGACGACGTCGCTCTGCCCGAGGCGACCCTGCGCAAGCGGATGGTCGTCGGCACCGTGCTGGTGGTGCTGGGCGCCGCGGGCATGGCCGGTGGACTGATCGGGTCCGGCACGCTCGGACTGGTGCTGATCGGTGGCGGCATCCTGCTGATCCTGATCGGCGTGGCGCTGATGAGCGCGCTGCTCGGCCGGCCGCTGCTCACCCTCTTCGGCGCGATCTACCGCAGGCTGTTCGGCAGTGTCGGCAACCTCGCCGCGCAGAACACGCTGCGCAACCCGCGCCGCACCGGCGCGACCGCCAGCGCACTGATGATCGGCCTGGCCCTGATGTCGATGATGTCGATCTTCGGGGCGTCGGCGTCGGCGTCGACCGATGCCGCGATCGGCACGTCGCTGACCTCGCAGTTCATCGTCTCCAACGTGGTGGGCCAGCCGTTCTCGCCCGACGTGGCCCGTCAGGTCCGCAAGCTCGACACCGTCGAGGGTGTGGCCTCGGTGCGCCAGGGCTACCCCAAGGTCAAGGGGAGCACCGTCTACGCCGCCGCGATGCGCGCACAGGACATCAAGTTCGCCTTCCGCATCCCGGTCTCGTCGGGCAACCTTGCCGATCTCGGCCCCGGCAAGGCGGCTGTCGCCGAAGGGCAGGCCGAGGACAAGGGGCTCTCCATCGGCGACTCGGTCACCCTCGACTTCCAGGCAGGCAAGGTGAAACTCGAGGTCGTCGCGATCTTCGACGGCGTCGGCGTGGTGCCCGGCAACTACCTCGTCACCCCCGACACGCTCACCAAGGGCGGCCTCGTGCCGCTCGACTCGATGGTCTTCGTGACCAAGAAGGACGGCGCCTCGACCGACGACCTGAAGGACCAGATCGACGAGATCACCAAGGACCTTCCGACCGTCACCGTCAAGGACCCCGAGGGGTACGCCGACGAGCAGAAGACCCAGATCAACCAGTTCCTCTACATGATCTACGGGCTGCTCGGACTGTCGGTGATCATCGCGATCCTCGGCGTCGTCAACACGTTGAGCCTCTCGGTCATCGAGCGCACCCGCGAGGTCGGCCTGCTCCGCGCGGTCGGCCTCAGCCGGCGCCAGCTGCGCACGATGATCCGGCTCGAGTCGGTGGTCGTCGCGGTCTTCGGTGCCCTGCTCGGCATGGTGATGGGCGTGGTCTTCGGGTCCACGCTGGTGTGGGCGCTGGCCGACCAGGGGCTCACCGAGCTCTCGATCCCGTGGGGGCTGCTGGTCGTCTTCGTGGTCGCCTCCGGGGTGCTCGGCGTACTCGCCGCGGTGTTCCCGGCCCGGCGTGCGGCGAAGCTCGACGTGCTGCGGGCGATCGCCACCGAGTAGCCCGAGGGGGTCGTGTCTCCCGGGACGACCTGCCCCAGCCGAACAGTCAGACTCCGTAGTCCCAACGGGTCATCTTCACCGCAAACGCCGGAGAGGCGGGCGCGGGCGCTGCGACACTCGCGACGTGGACCAGGCCCTCGACTTCACGACCGCGCCGCCGCGCAAGCACGTCGCGGTGCGCGAATACGTGCGCGACCTCATCCACGGCCTGCCCGCCGGGTCGCCGGCGCCCTCCGAGCGCGAGCTGGTGCAGCGGTTCGGCGTGGCCCGGATGACGGTCCGTCAGGCCATCGAGGCGCTGGTCGCCGAGGGCCTGCTCGACCGGATCCCCGGCAAGGGCACCTTCGTCAGCGAGCCCCGGACCCGCGTCGGGGAGCTGCGCAGCTTCACCGACGAGATGAGCAGCCGCGGCCTCCTCGCGGAGTCGCAGACCCTCGTCGCCAGGCTCGAGAAGGCCGGCCCCGGCGTGGCGCGCGCGCTGACGATCAGTGAGGGCGACGCCGTGATCCGCTGGCAGCGGCTGCGGCGTGCCGACGGCGAGACGATGTGCATCGAGAACGCCTACCTCTCCGAGGTGCTGCTGCCCGGCTTCCTGCAGGCCGCACTGCCGGTGAGCCTCTACGCCGAGCTCGAGGACCGCGGCCTGCGTCCGACCTGGGCCGAGGACTCCGTCAGCGCCGCGATCGCCACGGCCGAGGAGTCCGACCTGCTCGGCATCGCCGCCGGATCGCCGGTGCTGCGCGTGGCGCGGCGGGCGTTCATGGACGACAAGGCGGTCGAGGTCTCACGCTCGACCTACCGCGCCGACCGCTTCACCCTCTGGGTCCAGTTCGCCGCCCACTGACCTGTCGACAGTTCACGTCGACCCGTCGCCAGTTCACGTCGACCTGTCGCCAGTTCACGCGGCGCACAGAAACTCACGACGGGTCGACCAGAACTCACGACAGGTCGATCAATGCCGGGTCGGGAGTGGCAACGGCAATAGGCTGCGCCGCATGAGCCTCCTCCTCGAAGTCGCGATCCGCAGTGAGCGCGACGTGATGGGAGCCCAGGAAGGCGGAGCCGACCGGCTGCTGCTGGCCGACGCCAACGGGCGTTCGCCCGACCTCACCGCCGCCTCCGTGGCGCTGCGTGAGGCCGACATCCCGGTGCGCATCGTGCTGCGCCTCAACGACTCGTTCACCACCACCGGCGGCGAGTTCACCCGCCTGGTCGGCCTCGCCCAGGAGTACGTCGCACTGGGCGCCGAGGGTGTCGCGTTCGGGTTCCTCGACGCCGACCTCGACATCGACGAAGCCACCTGCCGAGCGCTCGCCGAGTCACTCGAGGGCGTGCCGTGGACGTTCCACGACGCGGTCGACTCGGGACTCGACACCCGCCGCGTCTGGCGCTCGCTTCTCCAGCTGCCCGGCCTGGACGGCGTACTCACCTCGGGATCGCCGCAGGGTCTCGGCGTCGGGTACGACGACCTGCTGGCCACCGCCCAGGCGGACGAACGGGCGGCGGCGCTGATGCTGCCCGGTCAGGGCCTGTTGCCCGAGCATGTGCCGTGGCTGGCCCGCGCGGGGGTCACCAAGTTCCACATCGGCATCCAGGCTCGCCCCGGTGCGTCGTACAAGTCGTACGTCGACTCCGGTCACGTCCGCTCGTGGCGGCTCCTGCTCGACTCCTGAATCGGGGCGGGCGACTCGACCGGGCAGAACCCAGACGATTTCGATGGTGGGTCAGGCGTCGAGCGCGGGCAGGTCGTCGGCGTCGACGATGCGGTAGGCATACCCCTGCTCCGCGAGGAACCGCTGCCGGTTCTGCGCGAAGTCCGCGTCGACCGTGTCGCGCGAGACGATCGTGTAGAAGTGAGCGGACTTGCCCTCCGACTTGGGGCGCAGCAGCCGGCCGAGGCGCTGGGCCTCCTCCTGGCGTGACCCGAAGGACCCGGAGACCTGGATGGCGACCTCCGCCGAGGGCAGGTCGATGGAGAAGTTGGCGACCTTCGAGACCACCAGCAGCCCGATCTCGCCGGACCGGAAAGCCTCGAACAACCGCTGCCGTTCACGCACGGTCGTCTCACCCTTGATCACCGGTGCGTCGAGGGCCGCGGCGAGCTCGTCGAGCTGGTCGATGTACTGCCCGATCACCAGCGTGGGTTGGCCGGAGTGCTGCTGGACCAGCTGCTTGACCACGTCGATCTTGTGGTGCGTGCACGCGGCCAGCCGGTAGCGCTCCTCCGGCTCCGCGACCGCATAGGCCATCCGCTCGGCAGACGGCAGCGTCACCCGCACCTCGACGCAGTCGGCCGGCGCGATGTAGCCCTGCGCCTCGATGTCCTTCCACGGCGCGTCGAAGCGCTTCGGCCCGATCAGCGAGAACACGTCGCCCTCGCGGCCGTCCTCACGCACCAGCGTGGCGGTGAGGCCCAGGCGTCGCCGGGCCTGCAGGTCGGCGGTCATGCGGAAGATCGGCGCGGGAAGGAGGTGCACCTCGTCGTACACGACCAGGCCCCAGTCGCGCGCGTCGAGCAGCTCGAGGTGCGGGTAGGCGCCCTTCCGCCGCAGCGTGAGCACCTGGTACGTCGCGATGGTGACCGGCCGGATCTCCTTGACGGCGCCGGAGTACTCGCCGATCTCGTCCTCGGTCAGGGTCGTCCGCCGGACCAGCTCGTCCTTCCACTGCCGCGCGGACACTGTGTTGGTGACCAGGATCAGCGTGGTCGCCTGCGCGTGGCCCATTGCCGCGGCACCGACGATCGTCTTGCCCGCACCACAGGGGAGCACGACGACACCGGAGCCGCCGTGCCAGAACGACTCGGCCGCCTCGGCCTGGTAGTTGCGCAGGTGCCAGCCCTCTTCGCGCAATGCGATCGGGTGCGACTCGCCGTCGACGTAGCCGGCGAAGTCCTCGGCCGGCCAGCCGAGCTTCAACAGTGCCTGCTTGAGATTGCCGCGCTCGGAGCCGTGGACGACGACCGTCTCGTCGTCGACCCGGTCGCCGATCATGCCCTTGATCTTCTTGGCGCGCAGCACCTCCTCGAGCACCGGCTTGTCGGTGGAGGAGAGCACCAGCCCGTGCACCGGGTGCTTGTCGAGGCGAAGCCGCCCGAAGCGCGACATCGTCTCGGCGATGTCGACCAGCAGTGCGTGCGGCACGGAGTAGCGGGAGTACTTCAGCAGCGTGTCGACGACCTGCTCGGCGTCGTGACCGGCGGCGCGGGCGTTCCACAGCCCGAGCGGCGTCAGCCGGTAGGTGTGCACGTGCTCCGGCGAGCGTTCGAGCTCGGCGAACGGCGCGATCGCCCGTCGGCAGTCGGCAGCGTCGTCGTGGTCGATCTCCAGTAGCAACGTCTTGTCGGACTGGACGATCAGGGGTCCGTTCACAGGGCCTTGCTCTCGGGGAGTTCGTCGGCGAGTGGCACGGAGGCGACCTTCTTGCGGGCGCGGTACGCCGCCACGTTGGCCCGCGACGAGCACCGGTCGGAGCAGTAGCGGCGCGACTGGTTCGGCGAGGTGTCGACGTAGACGTTGGTGCACGGCGACGCCGCGCAGACTCCCAGCCGGGTGGGGCCGAGGTCGCAGACCAGCGTGGCCAGCCCGAGCAGGGCCTCGGAGACCAGCAGCTCGGAGACCGACGCGGCCCGGTTGGCGACGTGCAGGTGCAGGTTGCCCAGGTCGTGGTCGGAGATCATCGGCGTCACCGGGTGCCGGTCGAGCAGGTCGTTGAGGCCAGCCACGACAGTCTTCACGTCGTCGTCGCCCGAGGCCACGAAGACGGGCCGCAGGTCGTCGGCGAACCGGCGCAGGTGCGCGACGTCCTTCTCGGTGGTCTGGCTGTGCAGCCACTCACGGCGGGAGAGGAAGTCGATGAGGTCGTCGACGTCTGCGATGTCTGCGTTGAGCAGACTCGCAGCCGACTCGGCGTACCTGATGAAATCCACGGGCCCAGTCTACGTTTCCGCACCAGTGACATTCCGGACGGCCGTGATCCGGTGGATCGAGAACGCGCGCCGGTCGTCGCTGCGGTGGTCGTACGCCGTGAGCTGGCCGCCCTCGACGCGCACCGGGTCGACCACGCGCTCGGTGGCGGTGCCGTGGTTGTCGAGGTAGCCGATCCACACGCTGGTGCCCGACTCGATCGCGGCTCGCAGCATGGCCAGCGAGTCGGCCGGCGTGGTGGCGGTGCGGGCCTCGGGACGCAGGTCGCGGGCCCGGTCGCCGGCCCGGATCGCCGCGACCGCGTGGGTCACCTGGGCCTGCGCGCGGGCGGCGTCACGCCCGGTGGTGCGCTGCTTGGGCGTGCGGGCCCGGCGTACGGCGGGGCGCGCGACGTGCACGGTGCCGTCCTCGGCCTCGACCACGGGTGCGGCGCCGAGCTCGCGCAGGCGGGGCAGCAGCACGTCGATCGGGGTGGTGCTGATCAACACCGTGGGGGCGATCCGCCGCAGGCCGAGCGTGGAGGCGCCGCGAAGGTGCAGGAGGGCCTCGAGGGCGGCCTCGTCGTCGGTGCGGAGGAACGCCTCGGCGTAGCCGACCCGCAGCGAGCCGTAGGTGCGAGCGGTGTCGTCGACCAGGTAGGCCAGCGGCTGGGGGATCTCGGTGCGCGACACCGAGGTGAGGAACGCGTGGATCTCGTGGGAGGTCCAGCCGGCGTCGAGGGCCCGACGCACCGACGAGGAGGAGAAGCGGTAGGTGGTGGCGCCGCCGCGGGACTCGACGTCGGCGATCAGCTGCAGCTTGGCGGCCAGCGCGGACTCCAGCGGCCCCGGGGCGATCGCGGTGAGGTCGCCCTGGATGAGGATGTGGTCGAGCGGCTCGGGCAGCAGCGGCGCCAGGGCTGCGACGGCCTCGTCGCGGGAGCCGGACACCAGTCGCCGGCCGAAGTCGGAGAGCCCGCCGAGCCCGGTCACGCCGACCAGGGCCGCCTCCTCGGTCGACCACGCGACGAGGCGGGGCAGTGTGGAGGGGCGACGGGGCCGCAGCCACTGCACACGCGCCACCAGGGACGGGACGCCGGTGGCCGTTGCCAGCACCGTGCCGGGCTCGAGTGCGGCGAGCTGGGCCAGCGAGACCAGCCGGGTGTCGACCAGGTGCGGGTCCACCAGGCCGGGTGCCAGTGGGTTCAGCGACTTGCCGGCGGAGTCCTTGGCGCCCACCATCCCCGAGACGCATGGGCTGGACAGCCAGGCCTGGGCCAGGTCTGCCCAGCGCTCGGCGAACGGCTTGCGGCACCACGCGTCGTACGCGTCGGTGGGGATCCAGTTGTCGGCCACGTCGGCCGAGACGGTCGCGACCAGGCCGGCGGCGGCGGCCAGCTCGACCAGGAACCCGGCCTCGCGCAGGTCGACGTGCAGCAGCACGCCGGCGGCCTTGAGGTCGCGAACGGCCAGCCCGCCCGTGCGCAGGACGGGCGGCGGAGCCGTGCCCCACGCATCGAGCAACAGCTCCACCCGGCGTACGACGTCGAACGCGGCACCGGCCGCGGCCCCTGAGGTCATGGACGCGTCGCGCTCGCTGGTCAGCAGCTCCGGCAGGGGTACGGCGGCGCCGTCGTACTCGCCCCCGCGGGGCAGCAGCTCGGCGACGACGCTGAGCGGACGGGGTCCGGCGGAGGACTCCCAGACCAGGGCGAGGTCGAGCAGTCGGGCGAGGTCAGGATCGTCAGCCGATCGGGTTTCGCCGTCGGTCACGAGGGCATGAAGCAGCCAGAGCTCGGCGCGGGTGAGTCGGTCGAGCGCGCGGAGGACAGAGGCCCTGGTGGCCGCCCGCGAGGCAAGCTGAGACGAATCCTGAGGAGCGGGAGTGGCCAGATCGGGGCGGGCGCGCAGCAACTGCGCGAGACGAGTTTCGGGCCACGCGCGAAGTTGGTCCGCCAATGAGCGGAACGCCGGATCGGATCCGGCGGCGGGGGAGGCGACCATCCCACTCACGCTACTAGTCAGTGTGGCTGAGGCCCTAACCTGTCGGTGCGGGCATCTCAGGGAGCGCTGGGAGTGACCCGCATGTTGACCGGGACAGTGAGGAGTGGCGTGGCCGTGGTTCATCTCCAGTGTGGTGCCGCCACCGACGTCGGGCGGGTGCGCTCGACCAACGAGGACGCGCACTTCGCGTCGTCACCCGTCTTCGTGGTCGCCGACGGCATGGGCGGCCACCAGGCCGGAGACATCGCCAGCGCGATCGTCGTCGAGGAGTTCGCCCGCCTGGCCCACGACGGCTACGACTCGAGCAAGGCCCCCGAAGTGGTCACCGAGTCCCTGAAGCGTTGCCAGCGCAGCATCCAGCAGTACGGCGAGGCGCACCGCAACGAGGGCGACGGCGACTGGTACGCCGGAACGACGGTCGCCGCTGCCGTGCTCTGCGAGGACGAGGAGGGCGCCAAGTGGCTGCTCACCAACCTCGGTGACTCGCGCATCTACAAGCTGCACAACGGCAGCCTCGACCAGGTCTCGGTCGACCACTCCCTGGTGCAGGAGCTGCTCGACTCCGGCGAGATCAACGCCGAGGAGGCCGCCACCCACCCCGAGCGGCACGTGATCACCCGGGCGCTCGGCGGACCGGTGTTCCGCGACCCCGACTTCTTCGTGCTGCCGCTCTCGTCGGCCGAGCGTCTCGTGCTCTGCTCCGACGGGGTCAGCGGCATGATCGCCGACCACGTGATCCACCAGATCGTGTCCACCACCGACGACCCGCGCGACGCGGCCGAGGCACTCGTCTCGGCGGCGGTCGCGGCGGGCGGCGAGGACAACGCGACCGCTGTCGTGGTCGATGTGGTGGGATTGACCGAGAGCGCGACGCCCCACGTGTTGCGCACCGAACCTGTGAGCCTGGAAGAGAAGTTGGGGGCACTCCCATGAACGACGCTCCACAGAACGCCATCCGCAGCTACCGCCCGGGCGGGTGGTACGCCGTCTTCGGCGAGCACGCCTGCGTGCTCCTGCCGGAGAGTGAGAAGCCGCGGGTGGCCGCACTCTGGGAGCTGGTCGACGCCGGAGCCGGCTTCGACGAGTTGCTCGACGCGCTGATCGCGACGGGACTGCGTTCCCTGCCCGGCTTCGTGCTGGTCAGCACCGCCGAGGACCCGACCCGCATCGTCCTGCGTGGCGCCGCCCGCGCAGTGGTGACCCTCGAGAGCGGCGAGGCCGTCGACGTCGACGGTGGCGCCGCCGCCACCTGGGTCGAACAGGCCCTGTCGGGCGTGGTCTCGCTCCAGCTGGTGCTCGAGGACGCCGAGGAGGCGGTCGACTTCGGCATCCGCGGCGGACTCGTCCGGGTCTCGCGCGTCGACCAGCCGCCGGTCTCTTCAGGCACGATGGCCCCGGCCGCCGGTGCCGCCGCCGCGTCCGTGCCCACGGCTGCCTCGGGGGAGTCCGAGGTGGCGCCGGCCGACGCCGGCCAGTCGAGCGGTGCCGGTGCGGGTGTCGGTGTCGGTGCACCCGCCACGCCGTACGCCGCCCCGGTGGTGGCGCCCGTGGTCGGGTTCGACCCACTCACCGACGACCTGCCCGAGCACGCCTACGCGCAGGAGCCCGTAGTCGAGGAGCCCGCAGCCGACGAGATCGCCGGTGCGCGGTCCGGTGAGACGCCGAGCGTCGAGGCGCCGGCGGTCGAGGAGCCCCCGGCGGCGGCGGTCGAGGAGCCGGTCGTCGACGAGCCCCCGGCGGCGCCGGTCGAGGACCTGCCGATCGCCGACGAGCCCGTCGCCTACGAACCCGTCGCCGACGAGGTGCCCGAGGCGGGTGCCGACGCACCGACCGAGGCCCACGCCTTCCCGTTCTTCAACGACCCCGACCCCGAGACCGGCGAGCTGCCGGCCGTGCAGGACGCCGACGCGCCCGCCAAGTCGGCGTGGGGCGACCCGGAGCCGGTGCCCGAGCCGGCGCCCGCCAAGTCCGCGTGGGGCGACCCCGAGCCCGTGCCAGAGCCGGTTGCCGAGGAGGCTCCGGTCGAGCAGACGCCCGAGGCGCCCGCCAAGTCCGCCTGGGGAGACCCCGAGCCGGCCCCGGCCGCCGAGGCGCCCGCCGAACCCGCGTGGGGCCAGCCGGAGCAGCCCGCCGCCGAGACCGGCCAGGCACCTGCCGCAGCCGCACCCCCGTCCGAACCCGCGTGGGGCCAGCCGCAGCCTCCTGCCGACGCGACCCAGCCACCGTCCGCGCCTCCCGCCGAACCGGCCTGGGGCCAGCCGCAGCAGGGCAACGTCTACACGCCGTCCGAGGCGCCCTCGAACCCGTTCGCTCCCGGGGCCGACAACCCCGCCGAGCCGCCGATGTGGGAGCCGCCGGCCCCGGCGTCCGCACCCCAGTGGGGAGCACCGCAGGCGCCCGAGGCCCCGGCCTGGGGCAACCAGGGTGACGTGCAGGACGCCGACCACGACGGCAACACCGCCGCCGGCGGCTACCAGGCCGACCAGTTCGCGCGCCAGCACCCAGGAATCCCCGGCCAGCCGCCGGCGCCCAGCGTGACCGCGCACGCGGTCGCCCGCCTGGTGTTCTCCAGCGGCGAGACCATCGACGTCGACCGTGCCGTCCTGGTCGGGCGCGCCCCCGAGGCGCGCCGGTTCACCTCCACGGACCAGCCGCGCCTGGTCACCGTGCCGAGCCCGAACCAGGAGATCTCCTCGACCCACCTCGAGGTGCGTCCGGGCTCCGGCGTCGACCACGGCAGCGCCATCGTCACCGACATGGGCTCGACCAACGGAACCGTGCTGACCCAGCCCGGGTTCGCCCCCGAGGACCTCCAGCCCGGCATTGCCGTACAGCTGCTGCCCGGCTCGGTGATCGACCTCGGTGACGGAGTCACCATCCAGGTCACCAGCCTCTGAGCCGGCGCCCGCCGCCATGTCCCTGAACCCCGAGAGCGCGCTCGCGGCCGAGCCGGAACGGCGCTTCCAGGCGTTCGTCGTGGACCGGGCGGTGGCGTGGTCGCTGTTCGCGGCCGCGGGTGTGGCGGCGTGGTGGTGGTTCTTCCGCGAGGGCAGTCCGTGGCCCGGCGTCGCGCTCGTCGCCGGCACGGTCCTCGTGGTCAGCGTGGTCTTCGCGGTGCTGCTCGGCACCAGGGGGACCTCGCCGGGCAAGGCCCTGTTCGGACTCCGCGTCGTCTCCCACGAGGGCGGCGGACCGATCGGCGTCGGCAAGGCACTGCTGCGCACCCTCGTCGTCGGCCTCGGTTCGTTGCCGATGTTCGGGCTCGGGCTGGCCACGCTCGCGTGGACCGCGGTCGAGGACCGCTCCCGCGAACGCCGTGGCTGGCACGACCAGGTGGCCGGATCGGTGGTCGTCGACGTACGCCCCCGGCCGGTGGCCGAGGTGGCCGTCGAGGAACGCCCGCGCCACGTGGTCAACCTGACGGCGATGAAGCTGGTGCCGGTGCGGCACGCTCCGAAGCCCGTCGGGGCGGCCCTCTCGGGTGCGCCCGGCCGCACGTCGGCAGGGCCGGCGACCGGCCCCACCACGGGCACACCAACCGGCACGCCGACCGGCACACCAACGGGCCGGCCCACCAGCACGCCGACCGCACCGCCCGCGCTCTCCCAGGAGCCACCGGCCCCACCCACCCAGGTGCCTGCGGCCCGACCCGTCCAGGCACCGGAGCCGCAACCGCCGGCACCGCGGCCAGCCGCGCAGCTGCCGCAGGCGCCCACGGCCCCTCGCCAGGCCGGGCGCAACGACGGGCTGTCCGACCGCACGGTGCCCGGCGGCGGCGTCGAGCATCCCGACGCCCCGTCGACCAGCCCCGGTCCGCGGACGCGAGTCACCTGGCGGATCACCTTCGACTCCGGTGAGACGTTCGTGGTGGAAGGTCTCGGCGTCCTCGGACGCCAGCCCGTCGGGCGGCCGGGGGAGCCGGTGCGCCACGTCGTACCCCTGCGTTCGGAGGACATGTCGATCTCCAAGACGCACGCACAGTTTCACCTGGCCTCCGACGGGGCACTGGTGTTCATCGACCGAGGGTCCACCAACGGTTCGCTGCTCGTCCGCAAGGGTGTGTCGCGCGAACTCACGGCGGGTCGCCCTGCCACGCTGGTCGACGGTGACCGCGTGGTCTTCGGCGATCGCCAGATGAAGGTTTCCAGGGAGGACCAATGAACACACACTGCATGCTCGAGGAGATCTGTCGATGGCTGTGATCCAGGCACGGGGGCTCGGCAAGGCCTACAAGGGCAAGACTGCCGTGAACAACCTGTCGTTCGACGTCCGGCCCGGCACGGTGACCGGCTTCCTCGGGCCCAACGGCTCGGGCAAGTCCACCACGATGCGGCTGATGCTCGGCCTCGACAACGGCCACGGCACCTGCACGTTCGACGGCCACCCGTTCGCGTCGTACGACGTCCCGATGCAGCACGTGGGCGCCTTGCTGGAGGCCAAGCCGTTCCACCCGACGCGCACCGCGCGCAACCACCTGCGCATGATCGCCGCGCCGAACTCGATCCCCGACACCCGCGTCGACGAGGTGCTCGGCATGGTCGGGCTCGCCGACGTGGCCAACAAGGAGCCGGGCACGTTCTCCCTCGGCATGGGCCAGCGCCTCGGCCTGGCCGCCGCGCTGCTGGGCAACCCGCACACGTTGATCCTCGACGAGCCGGCCAACGGCCTCGACCCGCAGGGCATCCGCTGGATGCGCGACCTGCTCAAGAGCCTGGCTTCCGAGGGCCGCTCGGTCTTCGTCTCCAGCCACCTGCTAAGCGAGATGGCCCTGATGGCCGACGAGCTCGTGGTCATCGGTCGCGGTCGCATGATCGCCAACGGCCCGGTGGAGGACTTCACCAGGCAGAGCAGTGCCAACCACATCAAGGTGCGCACCCCGCAGGCGCACGACCTGGCCGCGCTGATCGGCCAGAGGCTGGCCGGCCAGGGCTCGGTCAAGGCGGTCACTCCCGGCGAGCTCAGCGTGGTCGGCCTGACCGCCGACGACATCGGCGACATGGCCTTCGACAACCAGATCCGGCTGCACGAGCTGTCCACGATCCAGGCCAGCCTCGAGGACGCGTTCCTCGAGCTGACCGGTGGGTCGGAGGAGTACCAGGCGCAGAACCCGGTGCCCCACCGGCCGCAGGCCCCCGCATTCGGTGGCCCGCAGCCCGGCCCACCGCAGGGTTCCTACGGCCAGCCCCCGCAGGGTCAGTACGGCCAGCAGCCGCCGTACGCCGGCCAGCCCGGCCAGCCCGGCCAGCAGCAGCCGTACGCCGGCCAGCAGCAGCCCCCGGTCTACGGACAGCCCGGCCAGCAGCCCGGCCAGTGGGCGCAGCCGCCCCAGCAGACCCCACCACCCCAGCAGGCGCCCCGTGACGGCGGCGACGACCAGTCAGGAGACCGGGCATGACCGCCGCGTTGAGGTACGAATGGCGACGGCTGACCACCCTGCACTCCACGTGGTGGATCACCGGTGCCGCGATCGCGGTCAGCGCCGGCTTCACGTTCGTGGTGGCGATGCTGATCCGGCTGAACATCCCCTCCGAGCTGAAGGGGTCGGTCGACAAGGACGACTCGCGGTTCTTCCTCGAGGCCGGGATGACCCAGTTCTCCAACGTCGACCCGGTGTTCTACCTGATCGCCTTCGCCATCGCGATCCTGGGCATCCTGTCGTGGGGCCACGAGTACCGCCACGGCATGATCCGCGCGACCCTGACCGCCGTGCCGAACCGCACCGCGGTGTGGAGCGCCAAGTTCATCACCGTCGGCGCCTGGGTGGCCGCGGCCGTGTTGGTGGCCTGCGTGCTGTCGCTGGCCTGCACGCTGCTGTGGTTCGCCAGCCTCGACTTCGAGTACGACTGGGCCGAGCTCGGGCTCTCCATCCTGCAGCGCATGGTCTACACCGTGCTGCTGACCTGGCTGGTGATGGCGGTGACCGAGCTGATCCGGCACCAGACCTTCGCGTTGGTGCTGCTCTACCTGTGGCCGCTGGGCGTCGAGACCCTGCTGCGGGCGATGCTGCTGATCTTCGGCATCTTCAACCCCGGCATCTCCGACTCCGCACGCTTCCTGCCGTTCAACGCGGGCGGCCGGATCATCCAGGACTTCGGGCTGACCAACGGCTACGAGTCGAACTCCGGACTCTTCGACAACCCGCTGAGCCCGCTGGGCGCGCTGATCATCTTCGGCGGCATGACCGCGGTGCTGATGGCCGGCTCGCTCTACAGCTTCAAGACCCGCGACGCCTGATCGACCTGTCGCCAGTTCTGATCGAGCCGCCGTGAGTTTTGATCGAGCCGTCGCCAGTTCTGATCGAGCCGTCGTGAGTTCGGGTCCTCCGGCAGAACTGGCGACAGGTCGCCCCGAACTGGCGACGGGTCGCCCCGAACTGGCGACGGGTCGCCCCGAACTGGCGACAGGTCGCCGAGCACTGGCGACAGGTCAGCGGGTGAGGACGAGGGGGATGCGGACCCGCGTGCCGTTGGCCCCGCGCCAGGTCACCGACCCGCTGTCGGCGGCACCACGCATCGGCGTACGCCGCAGCACGTGCACGTGGAACGAGCGGGTGTCTCCCGGGGCGATCTTGAGGGCGGCCGGCACCACGGTGACGATGTGCGCGTCGAAGCCGGTCGCCTCGGACGAGTAGTACATCGCCTTGGGGCCGACGTTGGTCACCCGGCGAGTGATGATCGTGCCGCGGGCCGGCACCCGGCGCTCGGCCGAGGGCAGGTTCAGCACGGAGGGATCACGACCGGCGTCGAGCGCGCGGCGGTACGCCGAGGGCGGCAGGTCGAAGACCAGGCCGGGCCGCGCGTCGTCGTCCGAGCGGACGATGCCGGCACCCTGACGGAGGGCGCTGGGGCGGTGGTCGGCCTGCCGGCTGGTGGTCATCAGGGCCGAACGCACGCGGTTGGCGCTCCAGTTCGGGTGGGCGGAGCGCAGGCTCGCGGCCAGGCCGCTCACTCGTGCCGTGGCGCCGGACGTGCCGCTGAGCAGCTCCCAGTTGCCGTTGCCGGCCGCCGGGGACGTGGCCGCCAGCAGTCCGAAACCGGGTGCCACGAGGTCGGGCTTGACCACGCCCGCGTCTGCCGAGCCGCGCGCCGACCAGGGGAGTACGGCGGGCGCACCGGCCGCACCACGGGTGTGCACGAGCCGGCCGCGCAGGATTCCGGGAGCGGCGACCGCACGACGCAGCCGGGCGCCTTCGGTGGCGTCGACGTGGAGAGTCGGCACGGAGTGGAAGTCGGCGCTCAGGCTCTCACCGGGTGCGTTGACCAGCACCATGCCGACGCCGTCGGCCAGGCGGACGGCCGCGGACTTGTCGACCCGGGCCACCTGGCCGCGTTCACACAGCAAGATGCGGTCGGCGGCACGTGCGGCGTCGAGCGCGCCGGGCAGGCACAGTCGGGCCTCGGCCGGCGTACGACCGGGAGCGGGGACGTCGGCGGCCAGGACCACCGGTGCACGGTCGGGCAGGCTGCGTGCGGTGAGGATGCCGGTGATCGGCGCACCGGAGGGAAGTTCGAGGGCGCCGCTGCGGTCGGGGCCGGAGCTGGCGCCGACCGTGGTCACCCACGGGTGCTGGTAGCCGGCCGAACGGTGGTCGTTGCCGGCGGCGGCGGTCACGAAGATGTCGCGCTCGGCCGCCCCGAGCAGGGCCAGGTCGACGGTGTCGGGGGCACCGGGACCGGGCGAGGCCACGGACACGTTGAGCACGTCGACCCGGTCGTGCACAGCGCGGTCGATGGCGCTGACCACGTCGGCGGTCGAGCAGCCGTCGTCGGCCGGGTCGGGGGCCGACCAGCAGGCCTTGTAGACGGCCAGGCGGGCGTCGGGGGCGGTGCCGGAGAACGTGCCGAGCCGGCGTCCGGAGGAGATCGCGGTGACCTTCGCGTTGCCGGCGGCGACCGAGGCCACCTTCGTGCCGTGGCCGGAGTCGTCGCGTGGCGACAGCTCGGCGGAGGAGCGCAGGTTGTCGGCGCCGAAGCCGGTCACGAACCAGGTCGCGGAGGCTATCTTGCCGTTGCAGTCGCTGCTCGACCAGGTCGCGGACGCCTCGCAGGTGCCGCGGAAGTCGGTCGGGAGGACGCCCAGTGACGTGGTGGACACCAGGGCCGGGGTGTCGGGCGAGATGCCGCTGTCGACCACGCCGATCACCGTGCCCCGACCACCCGAACCGCGCGGCACGGGTCCGGCGGACAACGAGTCGGCGGTCGTACCGGCCAGGGAGCGGATGTCGTTGCGCTCGACCAGGGCGACGCCGGGGAGGCCGCGCGCGAGGCGGGCCTGGTCGGCGGAGAGTGCGACGGCGAAGCCGTTGAGCGCGGTGGTCCAGCGGTAGACCGGGTCGTCGGCGTCGAGGAGCTCCAGCGTGTCGTCCTGCTGGGCGAGCATGCTCGTGCGAAGGTTGGCTGCGGACTCAGCACTACGGTCACCGGCCGTGCCGGGACCGTCGAGGGTGATCAGGTAGAGCGAATCGGTGGGTTCGGCGGAGACCGGCACCGGGTTCAGGGCAGCACACAGGCCCACCCCTGCCAGGGCGGCGCCCAGCACCATGCGTCGCATCACAGAACCCACAAGTCGCAGCAGTTACCGAAACCCCCATGGTGGCAGCGTCGGGGGGCGGTTTCAATTCCGTCCCCACAAGGCGCTGGGCACCTGCGCCTAGGCTGTCACACATGACGGGCCCTGTGGTCGGTTTCGACCTCGACATGACGCTGATCGACACCGTTCCGGGATTCGCGGCCACCCTGACGGCGCTCGGCGACGAGCTCGGCGTCGACTTCCCGGTCGAGGAGATGACCCGCCGGCTCGGCCCGCCGCTGGAGATGATGCTGCGCGACCACCTCCCGGAGGAGCAGGTCAACCCGGCCGGCGACCGCTTCCGGGCGCTCTACCCGGACCTGGCCATTGCCTCGGTGTCGGTGTTCCCGGGTGCGCACGAGTCCCTGGCCGCCGTACGCCGACTGGGCGGTCGCAACATCCTGGTCACCGGCAAGGTGGCCACCAACGCGCAACGCCACGTCGACCACCTCGGTCTCGACATCGACCACCTCGAAGGGTGGGTGTGGGGTGTCGGGAAGGCCGACGTGCTCCGCAAGGAGGGCGCGACGATCTACGTGGGCGACCACGTGCACGACGTCGAAGGCGCGCTGGCGGCGGGCATCCTCAGCGTCTCGGTGCTCACCGGCGGCTGCACCCGCGAGGAGCTCGAGGCGGCCGGGACCCACGTCGTGCTCGACGACCTCACCGCTTTTCCGGCCTGGCTCGACGACCACCTCGGAATCGCATTGGCCTCCGGGTGACGTCGCACCATAGGCTCCGCATGCAGGACTGCGTCGTACGACCGGGCGCAGCACGATCAGGCAGCGCGCACGCAGGTAGCGCACATCAGAGAGGGGCACTCCAGTGCCTACTGGCAAGGTGAAGTGGTACGACGCCGAGAAGGGTTTCGGCTTCCTGTCCCAGACGGACGGCCCCGACGTCTACGTGCGCGCCGAGGCCCTTCCTGAGGGAACCACCGTGCTCAAGGCCGGCACCAAGGTCGAGTTCGGCATCGCCCAGGGCCGCAAGGGCGACCAGGCCCTCCAGGTGAAGCTGGTCGACGCCCCGGTGTCCGTGGCGCGCAACAAGTCCAAGGCGCAGCGCAAGACCCCCGAAGAGATGTCCACCATCGTCGAGGACCTCATCCGCCTGCTCGACGACGTGGGCGAGGGCTACCGTCGCGGCCGGCACCCCGAGGCGAAGACCGCCCGACCGACCGCGAAGCTGCTCCGCGCGCTGGCCGACGAGCTCGAGCTCTAGGCCGTATCTCTCACACGGCCCAGGCCCCAGCGGTCAGTAGCTCTCGCCGGGCACCGTCTGCGGCTCGTGCGGGGGCTGGTGCGGGTACGGCGGCCGCGGCCGCCGCGCCGGTCCACCGCGTACGACGAGCACGAACACGGCCCACGCGGCGAGCACGGCGAACCCGACGCCGAGGCCCAGGCGGGGGATCAGCGGCATCGCGATGCCCACGAACCCGCCGACCACCCAGGCCAGCTGCAGCATGGTGTCGGAGCGGGCGAACGCGCTGGTCTGCACGCGCTCGTGCACGTGCGTCTGGATCGTCGAGTCGAGCGAGAGCTTGGCCAGCGACTGTGAGAGTCCTGCCGTGAGACCCAGGGCGACCAGTGGTATCAGCCCGTAGAACAGGGCAGCCACCAGCGCCATCGCCGCGTCGGCGAGCAGTGCGACCACCACGGTGACCGACGGGTTCACCTTCTTCAGGATCGAGCCGAGGAAGATGCCGAGGGTGTTGCCCAGCCCTGCGGCCCCGATCACGAGGCCGAGGAGCATCGCCTGTCTGTCCTCCCACCCGTCGATGGGGTTCTCGCGCAGCAGGAACGCCATGAACATCGTGAGGAAGCCGGAGAGGAACCGTGGCCCGCAGTTGGCCCGCAGCGCGAACGCCACGGGTGCGGGGATGCGCATGCTCTGGCGCTGCGGGTTGGCCCGCGCGGACGGCCCGGGCATCAGCTCGAGGTGTGCCTCGCCGGCTGAGGAGTCGACCTTGCGGGGCAGCAGGATGGCCAGGATGGTGGCACCGATGAAGACCACGAAGCCGTAGCGCAGCGACCACTCGGGACCGAAGGTGGCGGCGAGACCAGCCAACGGGGCCGAGACACCGGCGCCGACCACACCGGCCAGACCGATGCGTGCGTTGGCCTTCACCAGCGTGACGCCCTCGGGCACCAGGCGTGGCGCGGCCGCGGCCTTGGTGATGCCGTAGGCCTTCGACGAGACCAACACGCCCAGGGCGGCAGGGAACAACCACGTCGACTCGGTGACCACCGCGGCGGCGAGGACCCAGCACAGGAAGGCGCGGATCGCCATCGTGCTGCCGATGGCCCAGCGTCGGCCGTGGCTGAACCGGTCGAGGAACGGGCCGATCAGCGGCGCGACGATTGCGAACGGCAGCATCGTCATCGCCAGGAACAGGGCCACCTGGCCGCGCGCCTCACCGGTCGGCACCTGGAAGAACAGCGTGCCGGCCAACGAGATCGCCACCGCCGTGTCTCCGGCGGCGTTGAAGGCGTGCAGCTCGATCAGGCGGAACAGGCCCGAGTCTCCGGCTCCTTCGGCGTGGGAGGCGCGGCGCGCCACCCGGAAGGTCGCCTTGCTCGCCTTGGCGGTGCCACGGGCCACCGCCCGGGCACCGACACCGGTGGCCTTGGCGAAGCGGATCGCGTTCTCACCCTTGGTGTGGGTGGGCCCGTAGGGGTCGTACCCATGGCCGTCGGTGGCGTCACCGGGGCCCTGGTGGGGATCGCGGGACGGGTCCTGGTGGGGATCGTCGGGCGGCCGTGTGGTCATGCCGCCATCCTGCCCGGTGCCCCCGACATCATGCGAGCCGAACCCTCCCCGTCTGGTGAATCGCCTGCCGAACCCCTACCCGGCAAGACAATACGTGCTCGCATGGGACACAATCACGCACGTGACCGTGACAACCCGAACCAAGTCCGACAGCGCCCTTGTCGCTGCCGTCGACGCGGCCCGCGCTGCCCTGGCCGCCGACGTGCCCGTTTCCGACATCGGTGAGCACCTCGGTCACCAGGAGGAGGGCGACCGGGTCCTGAGCCACTACTTCGACTGCACCCGTCCGGGCTACACGGGCTGGCGCTGGTCGGTGACGATCACCCGGGCCTCCCGCCAGAAGGCGGCCACGGTCGACGAGATCGTGCTGATTCCCGGCCCCGAGTCGATCACCGCCCCGGCCTGGGTGCCCTACAAGGAGCGCATCCAGCCCGGCGACATGTCGCCCGGCGACCTGCTGCCCGTCGAGGACGACGACGCCCGCCTGGTCCCGACGTACCTCGTCGGAGACAGCGCCGTCGACCCGCTCGACCAGCAGGACGACGCACAGCTGCGCCAGGTGGCCGACGACCTCGGCCTCGGCCGGGTGCGCACGCTCTCGCTCGAGGGCCGCGACCTGGCTGCCGAGCGGTGGTACGACGGCGAGGCAGGCCCGCTGGCACCCATCGCGCAGCAGGCCCCGGCCAACTGCTGGTCGTGCGGGTTCCTCGTGCGCCTGGCCGGTCCGCTGTCGGTGACCTTCGGCGTCTGCGCCAACGGCAACGCCAACGACGACGGACGCGTGGTCGCACTGGGCCACGGCTGCGGTGCGCACTCCGAGGCCCAGCTGACCAAGAAGCAGCAGCCGCTCCCGATGCCCGACCACGTCTTCGACACCCTCACCATCGACGAGGTCGACGCGTTCTGACCCGTCACACGACGGCCGCCTGACCGCCGTACGACGGCCGGCGCGTCACGTGCTGCGCAGCACCACCAGTCGCTCGGTGGCGCGGGTCATCGCGACGTAGCGGTCGACGGCGCCCTCGATCCCCGAGCCGAAGGTGTCCGGGTCGATCAGCACCACGAGGTCGAACTCGAGCCCCTTGGACAGCTCCGGGGTGAGGGCCCGGACCCGCGGGTCGTCGGGGATCGCCCAGTTCTCCGGGGAGGTCGCGATGACGCAGGCGACGCCTTCCTCGTGCCCGGCCAGCCACTCGTCGACCGTCGCGGCCAGCTCCGCCGTACGCCCGTGCACCACGGGCAGGCCGCTGCTGCGGACGGAGGTCGGCACGTTGGCGTCGGGCAGCGCGGCCCGGATCACCGGCTCGGCCTCGACCATGACCTCCTCGGGCGTGCGGTAGTTGATGCCGAGGGTGGCGATCTCGACCCGGTCGAGGCCGGCGCGCTCGAGCCGCTCCTGCCACGACTCGGTGAAGCCGTGCCGGGCCTGGGCGCGGTCGCCGACGATGGTGAAGCTGCGTGAGGGGCAGCGCAGCAGGAGCATCTGCCACTCCGCGTCGGTCAGCTCCTGCGCCTCGTCGACGACGACGTGGGCGAACGGCCCGGCCAGCAGGTCCGGCTCCACGCCGGGCTGGGCCGACTCGTCGACGATGATGCTCTGGGCGTCCGAGACCTTCAGCATCGACATCAGCTTCATCTCCGAGTCGTCGTCCTCGATCAGGTGGTCGACGACCGCCGCGATCTCCTCGCGTTCGGCGGCGACGGCGGCCTCGTGCCGACGCCGGCGACGGGACGCCTCCGGGTCGCCGAGGCGCTGCCGGGCGGCGTCGAGCAGCGGGAGGTCCGAGACGGTCCACGCCGACGGGTCGTCGCGTTGCAGGGTGCGAACCTCCTCGGGCGTCAGCCACGGGGCGCACATGCGCAGGTAGGCCGGCACCTCCCAGAGGTCGCCGACGAGGTCGGTGGGCTCGATCAACGGCCAGGCCTTGCCGAACTCGGCGCGCAGGTCGGCGTTCTGCGCCAGCGACGAGCGCACCATCTCGGGAGTGACCTCGTCATCCGTCTCGTGCTTGTCGACCAGGATGGTGAGCAGCTCCTCCCAGACCTGGTCGCGGGCCTCGTTGTGCGGCGTGCCGGGCTCGCGCGACTCGAAGGCCTCCACCCAGTCGGCGGTGCTCAGCCACAGGTCCGCCCAGTGGGTCTCGACCTCCATGCCCTCCTTCGGCGGCTCCTCGTAGAGGCGGACCGCCGGCTCGATGGCCCGCACCATGTCGGCGGTGGCCTTGAGGCGGGCCACCTCGGGGTCGGCCTCGTCCGGTGCGGTGGCGCCCTCGGGGACCAGGTGCCTGAGCGTGCAGGTCTGCACCCCTTCCTCGCCGAGGCTGGGGAGCACGTCGGACACGTAGGCCAGGTAGGGCTGGTGCGGACCGACGAACAGCACGCCTCCACGCCGGTGACCCAGCCGAGGGTCGGAGTAGAGGAGGTACGCCGTGCGGTGCAGGGCCACCACGGTCTTGCCAGTGCCGGGCCCGCCGTCGACCACGAGGGTGCCACGGGACCCGGCCCGGATGATCGCGTCCTGGTCGGCCTGGATCGTGCCGAGCACGTCGCGCATCCGGGCCGACCTGTTGCTGCCCAGACTGGCGATGAACGCGGACTGGTCGTCGAGTGCGGCCCGCGCCTCGATGCCGTCCGGGGTGAACACCTCGTCCCAGTAGTCCGTGACCTGGCCGCTGGTCCAGCGGTACCTGCGTCGGCTGGCCAGCCCCATCGGGTTGCCGTGGGTGGCTCCGAAGAACGCCTCGGCGGCGGGGGAGCGCCAGTCGACCAGCAGGCGCCGCCCGTCGGGGGCGGTGAGGCCGAGGCGCCCGACGTACACCGGTTCCTGGTCGTCGACGGCGACCATGTGGCCCAGGCACAGGTCGAGCCCGAAGCGGCGCATGGTGCGCAGCCGGTTGGTCAGCCGGTGCACCTCGAGGTCGCGGTCCATCGCCGCCTGGCCGGTGCCCCCGGGGGCCTTGCGCGTCTCGTCGAGGCGCTGCTCCAGGTCGGCGATGGCCTGCTCGAGGCTCTCCGCGATGACCGCGAAGTGTTTCTCGTCGCCGGCGACGAGGGCCGGGTCGTCCTTGTGGGTGAGGTGGTCGGGAAGGTGGAACGCACTGGTGGGCAAGGGGTTCACGGCATCAGTTCCGATCGCTGCAGGAGGCCATGGCCCGGAGATTCTGCGGCATGAACGGGGCCTTGCGGCAAGCCCCCACCTGCGCTATACCTTGGGAGTGGAGAGGCGAGGGCCTCTCCTTTTTCGTGCCCTGAGTCTGCGAACCGCAGGTCAGGCGGGGCCCTCGGCGGTGCGCTCCTCGCGGGCCTTGCGCCGGCGCCGGCAGAACTCCAGCCCGAAGAGGCCGAGCCCGAATCCGGCCATGCAGGTCCACAGCCACCACAGGTGGCCGTCGTCGGAGAGACGCCCGTAGAACGGCAGCAGGGCCAGGAAACCGAGCAGCCAGAGCCCGGTGCCGACCTCGAGGGTGCGCACGCCGTCGACGTCGAGCGGATCGACGTCCGCGACGATGTAGGTGCGGTTGCCGATCTCGTGCGTCATCGGCTGGTCCTCGTGCTCCACAGGACGAAACCTAGTCCACCCCGTGACGTCGCCGTAACGGGGAGGAGTGCCAACAGGTCCCCGGATCTGCCACGATGCGGATCGTGAACTCACCTGCGCAGCCTCGGGCGACCTCCGGCATCGACTCGTTCTTCAAGATCTCCGCACGCGGCTCCACCATCGGACAGGAGCTCCGCGGTGGTCTCGTCACGTTCCTGACGATGGCCTACATCGTCGTGCTCAACCCGCTGATCCTCGGCTACGTGCCCGACTCCGAGGGCAACTTCCTCGGCGGAGGCACCGATCCCGGCTCGGGCATCCCGGCGATCGCCGCGGGGACGGCGCTGATCGCCGGTCTGCTGACCATCCTGATGGGATCGGTGGCGAACTTCCCGTTGGCGCTGGCCACCGGCCTTGGCCTCAACGTGTTCGTGGCGAACACGATCGCCCGGCAGTCGACGTGGTCCGACGCGATGGGGCTCGTCGTGCTCGAGGGCATCGTGATCCTGGTGCTCGTGCTGACCGGGTTCCGTACGGCGGTCTTCCACGCCGTGCCACGGCAGCTGAAGGTGGCCATCTCGGTCGGCATCGGGCTCTTCATCACGCTCGTCGGCCTGGTCGACGCGCGCTTCGTGACGCGCATCCCCGACGCGTTCACCACCACCGTGCCAGTCCAGCTGGGCGTCGACAGCCACCTGCTCGGCTGGCCGGTCCTGGTCTTCGTCGTCGGGCTGGCGCTGATGGTCGGGTTGTGGGTGCGCAAGGTCCGCGGCGCGATCCTGATCGGGATCCTCGCCAGCACCGTGCTCGCCGTGATCGTCGAGGCGATCGGTGACCTGGGCGCCGTGCAGTCCGATGGCAGCAACCCCAACGGGTGGGCGCTGAGTGTCCCGTCGCTCGACGGCTCCGTGTTCGACAAGCCCGACTTCGCCACCCTCGGCGAGTTCAACCTGTTCGGCGCCTTCGACTCTGTCGAGGGCGGCATCCTGGCCGCCGTACTCCTGGTCTTCACCCTGCTGCTCGCCGACTTCTTCGACACCATGGGCACGATGACCGCGATCGGCGCCGAGGCGGGCCTGAACGACGAGCAGGGCATCCCGCCCAACACCCAGCGGATCCTGATCGTCGACTCCGTGGCCGCGATCGCCGGTGGCGCGGGCGGCGTCTCGTCGAACACGTCCTACATCGAGTCGGCGTCGGGCGTGGGCGAGGGCGCCCGCACCGGACTGGCCTCGATCGTCACCGGCGTGCTGTTCCTGCTGGCGATGTTCCTCACGCCCCTGGTCGGAGCGATTCCCTCGGAAGCCGCTGTGCCGGCCCTGGTGCTGGTCGGCTTCATGATGATGCAGCAGGTTGGCGACATCGAGTGGCGCGATCCCGAGATCGCGATCCCGGCGTTCCTGACCATCGTGCTGATGCCGTTCACCTACTCGATCAGCGTCGGCATCGGCGCCGGGTTCCTCGCGTTCGTGCTGCTCAAGGTCGTGATGGGCAAGCTGCGCGACGTCCACCCGTTGATGTGGATCGTGGCCGTCCTGTTCGTCGTCTACTTCGCCTACAGCCCGATCAGCTCGTGGATCAACTGACGAACTGGCGACGGGTCGATCGGAACTGGCGACGGGTCAACGGGGCACGGGGACGGTGAGGGTGGCGACGGGGTTGTCGAACTCGTCGACCCGCAGGCTGACCTGGACCTGCCAGTCGCCGGGCTCCGGGAGCACGACGGGGGCCGTGTAGACACCAGTGCCCGAGCGTTCCAGGGGTACGGCGCCGAGGTCGACGTCGTCCGAGCGCATCGACACCACGGGTGCGGCGTACGGCGACACGGGCCGTCCGGCCGAGTCCTCGAGGTGCACGTGCAGCGTGGTGCGGCCCGGGGACGGCGGCGTCAGCAGCACCAGCACGGTCAGGTCACCGATGTCGGCCGAGACGAACTCCGCAGCAGCAGCCGGTGCCGGCTCCGCGGGTCGAGGTTCGGGTGACTGGGAGACCAGGAACCCGGTCAGCCCGAGCACGACGACCAGCAGCGACGTCTCGACCGTGACCGAGCGGCGGACCAGGTCGAAGGCATGGCGCGGAGTGCCGTCGTCGGGGGTGGCCAGCGCGCGGGGGAGCAGCACCCAGCGGTTGGCGGCGGCCACCGCCATGACGAGCACCGCGATGCCGACCTTGACCATCAGGACCGTGCCGTAGCGGGTGCCGAACAGCGCGTCCCAGGAGCCGACGATGCGCCAGGCCATGAACGATCCCGCGACCACCAGCAGGGCCAGGGTGCCGGCCGCCACGGTCGAGAACCGGGCGAGCGTGCGGGCCGCGAGATCGCCGTGTCGGCGCAGGGCTCCCAGGGTGAGGGCGAGCCCGACGAGTCCGCCGAGCCAGACCGCTCCGGTCACCAGGTGCAGCATGTCGGTGGCCAGCACGAGCGGTTGTGGACCAGTGGTGCGGGCGTGCCCGACCAGGGCGGGAGCGACGACCGCGACGGTCGCTCCGGCGAGGGCGACCGCGCGCAGGCGTCGGGTCCAGCCCCGGGCACGCCCCGCCGCGGTGAGTACGACGACCGCGACGCCCAGGCCCGACGCCACCAGGAGGGCGATCGTCAGGTCGTCGCCCACCAGTGCGAGGTCCCACGCACCAGCCGATGCGAGGTCGCCGAGACCGAGGAGCTGCTGGTGCACGGCGGTCAACGGCACCACCGCGAGTGCGGCGAGCCCGGCGACCGCGGCACACACCCGGGTGACCACCGTGAGCCGCCCGCGCACCCGGCCCACGTTCGCCCCCGGAGGCAGCAGCAGGCAGGCGAAGGCGATGAGTCCCGCGGCCAGGAGCAACGCGACGTACAACGCGCCCTGCGCGACACCGAGCGTGCCCGAGACCGCGGTCGACGGGTCCCTGACCTGACCCGGCGCGGCCACGTGCTCGCTGGGCTTGCCGACGGAGAACGTGAGCGACCCCGCCACCGGGTGACCGTCGTCGGAGACGATGCGCCACGTGACGACGTAGGTGCCGTCGCCCAACTCGTCGGGGAGATCGACGGTCACCTGACGGTCCCGGGCGGCGCTGTCGGAGTCGAGTGACCGACCGTCGGCGTCGAAGAGTGAGACCGCGTCGGACGGAAGGGTGACGCCCTCGTCGAAGGTGAGCGTGACCCGGTCGGGTGCCGAGACCAGCACCTCGCCCTCGGCCGGGTCGGAGCCGACGAGGGTGGCGTGTGCCGAGGCCGGTCCCGCCGATCCGAGCACGACCAGGAGCCCGGCGACGACGGCCAGCGCGATCCGCGCCAGACGCCGCGCCATCAGCGTCGGCGTACGAGGACCAGCGCCGCCCCTCCCACCAACAGTCCCAGGATGCCGACCCCGAAGGCGGCCATCTCCATCGAGCGGGATGCTGCCTCGGGGGAGCCCCCGGAGGCGTCGCTCGCAGTGCCCTCCTCGTGCGCGGCACTCTCAGCGTGCCCGGTGCCCTCGGCGCCCGCCTTCTCGGAACCGCTGATCGTGACCGTCGGCGCGGGCGACTCGAGCTGCTCCGGGTCCTGGCCCTCGGCGGCCACTTCGGTCCAGGCGGTCTCGCCCTTCTCGCAGGTCTGGATCACCGGGAAGGCGAGGGTCTCGCCCTCGGCGTCGGGAAGGGTCAACGACAGCTCGAAGGTGTCGCGTACGCCGTCGGGCAGGGGAGTCCTTGCCGTGTAGGTGACCGTGCCCACCCGTTCGGTGACCGTGTTGCCGTGGGCGTCGGTGGCCGGCTCGTCGAGCGGGACGATCTGCGTGCGCACCTTCCACAACGGGTTGCGGGTGGGGGTCACCGAGAGGATCTGCTCCGGGATCCGGAAGGTCATCCGGGTGGTCGCGGACCCCTCGCAGCCGTGGCCCACACTCGCGGTGAGCACGGTCGAGGCCCCGGCGCCGGTCTCAGAGGCGGTGATCGTGACGTGGGCGTCGGCGGCGGTCGGCGTACCCAGCACGACCAGGGCGGTGACGCAGGGCAGGGCGAGCAGTCGAGCTGCCTTCATGGGGCATCTCCTCAGGTGGGGGTCACCCGTCGTGGACGGCGGTGAGCTTCGAGAACACGACGAGGTTTCCGGTGTGGTGTCCGACGTTGGGGTCGAAGTTGCTGCAGGTGATCAGCCGCAGCGTCGGAGTGCTCAGGTCCCCGCCGTAGACGAGCTTCGTCGGGAAGCGGTCCTTGTCGAAGGTGCGCAGGGCGTAGACCGTGAAGGTCGCGCGTGTGCCGTCCTCCCGGTCGACGGTGACCTTGTCCCCGGGACGCAGTCGGCCGAGGTCGAGGAAGACGGACGCGCCCTCCTCCGTGGACACGTGTCCCTCGATGATCGAAGGTCCCGGTTGCCCCGGTGTCGGCGACTTGTCGAACCACGCCGCCTTGTCGAGGTCGGGGCCGGGCTGCGGAACCTCCAGGGTCCCGTCGTCCGCGGTGCCGACGGTGATGACCTCGGAGTCGACCCCGATCTTCGGGACCGTGAGGGTGATCGGGGTCGAGGGCCCGAGCGGCGGGTCCTTCTCCTCGGCCGCCTTGCCCGGCGTCGAGGAACCGGGGGAGCCGTCGGGTGAGGCGCTCCCGGGGTCGCGGGTCGCGTCGAGGGAACCGGTGTCGTCAGGTGCCGGCGGCGGGTCGGGGTCCTGGCCCTTCAGGGCGAGGACCAGGACCAGGATGCCGACGGCGGCCACCGCGGCGAGCAGGAGCCCGCCGCGGCGACCGCCAGTGACCGACATGTCAGGAACCTTCGACCTTCCGGTCAGGCGTCCTGCTCGACGCGGCGACGGCGGGCCATCATGCCGACGGCTGCGACCGAGAGCAGGCCGCCACCCAGGGCGAACATGCCCAGGTTCTCCACGCCGGCGGTCGAGCCGCTACCGGTGTCCACGCCACCGCTGGGCGTCTTGTCCAGGGCGCCGCAGAGCGCAGGGGCGGTTGCGGCCAGCGGCAGCGACGGCACCAGCTTGCTCTTGGCGTTGGCGGCCTTCTTGCTCAGCGTGGCCGGGTCGAGCCCGTGGACCACGATCACGCCGGTGCCCGAGCTCAGCTGGTCGACGGTGTCCTGGCTGAGCGTGATGGTGCGGTTGTACTCGAGGCTGTCGCCTCCGGGTGCGATCTTGATGTTGGTGCCGGCCTTGGGGCTGGTGTCGCCCTTGACCGACAGCGTGGTGCCGATGTCGCCGTACGCCGGAGTGCCTTCGACCGTGTCGACGATGCCGTCGCCGTTCTTGTCGAGGGCGAGGCCCGACGGGCAGGTGCCCTGGGCTCCGATGTGGATGTGCTGGACGTGCGGGTAGTCGGCGTTCATGAACGTCTTGGGCAGCCCGCTCCAGCTGAGCTCGACCGTGGCCTGGTCGCCCTGCACGGTGATCATGGCCATGCCGGACCCAGAGGATCCGTTCAGCGGGTCGAGGCTCGTCTGGTAGGTGCCGTCGGCGCCGTCAGCGAACGCGGCAGTGGGTGACATCGCAATGGTCACGGCTGCTGCCGCAAGGGGAATGAGCAATCGGATCGGCTTCTTCATTGAAGACTCCTCCTCCATGGCTCGCCCTTTCTGAATCGTGCGGGCGAGCACAGTTGCGAGTGATTCGGACCACTCGTGCCATCGGATTGGTGGGATCTGCCAAGTTCCGGGACGGAGCCACACCAATCCGGGTGTGCCTCCGGGACGAACCACTGGTGAACCGTTCGCGATCCGGCACGACGACGGGAGTCTGGAATGAACCGCACGACACGATGGGCTGCGGTCGCTGCGGCCTCGGTGCTGCTGACCGGCTGCGGCTCGACGGCGGCCGACAACGAGTCGAAGCCCGCGCCGGACAAGAGCTCGACGGGCTCCCACACGATGCCCGACGGCTCGGTGATGTCCGACGACGAGATGCAGTCGGGCGGCGCCGAACCAGCGGGCGCCGAGCCGTCTCCCGCGGCCCGCATGGTGTGTGACGGTGACGTCGCCGACGACGTGCAGCGCATCTCCGGTCTCGGGAAGGCCCCGACGCGCCAGGCGTCGTGGTCCGAGCCGATGTACACCTGCACCTACAGCCTCCCCGAGGGTCCGTTGGTCCTCTCGGTCCACGACGCCACCGACGCGCAGTCCGGGCGCGACCACTACGAGACACTGCGGACGACGCTCGACGACGCCCAGGACATCGTCGGCATGACCAGCCTCGGCCTGCCCGCCTACGAGACCGGCGACGGCGTCGCCGTGTTCATCAAGGACGACAAGACGCTCGAGGTCGACGCCACGGCACTGCCCGACGGGCTCGGCCCGGACGGCGACATGACGCAGGCGGACCTGGCCTACGCCGTGGCCACCAGCGTGCTGGCGTGCTGGGAGAAGCACACCTGAGTCGCGTCCCTTGAATTTGCTTAGCATGGGTAATGACCTATGCTAAACACATGCCAACTGTTGAGAAAGCCGTCCGCACCAATGCGGGGCTGGCCTCGGAGTTGCGGCTCTCGGTCATGCGCCTGCGTCGACGTCTCACGTCCGAGCGTGCTCCCGACAACGAGCTGAGCATCCCGACGATGGCGGTGCTCGGCTGCCTGGCGCGCCACGGCGACTGCACCGTCGGCCAGCTGGCCCGTCGAGAGCGGGTCCAGCCGCCGTCGATGACCCGCACCGTCAACAGCCTGGTCGACGGCGGCTACGCCACCCGCCGCCCCCACGAGTCCGACGGCCGCCAGGTCGTCGTGGCACTCACCGAGAAGGGTCGAGAGACCCTCCTGGCCGACCGTGCACGTCGAGACGCGTGGCTGGCCCGGCGCCTCTCCGACCTGACCACCGAGGAGCGCGCGGTCCTGCGTGCCGCCGCCCCGATCCTGCAACGCATGGCAGAGGAGGACTGACCACGCTTTGATCCCGCACCCCTTCCCTCGTCAGCACGCTGAGGCTCGGCCGTGAGTCCCACCTTCCGCTCCCTGCACAACCCGAACTACCGGCGCTATGCCGCCGGCAGCCTCGTCTCGAACGTCGGCACCTGGATGCAGCGAGTGGCCCAGGACTGGTTGATCCTGGTCCTCACGGCCAGCGGCACCGCCCTCGGCATCACCACCGGACTCCAGTTCCTGCCCGTCCTGCTCCTCTCGCCGTACGCCGGCGTGATCGCTGACCGCTTCGACAAGCGCCGCCTGCTGCAGGTGACCCAGGCCGCCATGGGTGTCGCCTCGTTCGCCCTCGGCCTGATCACCGTGCTCGGTGTGGTCGAGGTCTGGCACGTCTACACGATCGCCTTCGTCTTCGGCATCGCCTCCGCCTTCGACGCCCCCGCCCGCCAGTCGTTCGTCTCGGAGATGGTCGACGCCGACGACCTCACCAACGCGGTGGGGCTCAACTCGGCCACGTTCAACATGGCCCGCATCCTCGGCCCCGGCCTGGCCGGCCTGATGATCGGTGCCCTCGGCGGTGGCGCCTGGGCGACCGGCTGGGTGATCCTGATCAACGCGGTCTCCTACGCCGCCGTCATCTGGCAGCTCGAGCGCATGGACGCCGACCTCCTCCACACGCCGAAACGGGTCGAACGCGCCCCGGGGGCGCTCCGGGAGGGGGTCCGCTACGTCAGGGGGAAGCCCAAGATGGTGATGATCCTGATCCTGGTCTTCTTCGCCGGCACGTTCGGGATGAACTTCCAGATCACGTCCGCGCTGATGGCGACCGACGTCTACGGCAAGGGCGCCGGTGAGTTCGGCCTGCTCGGCTCGACGATGGCGATCGGTTCGCTGGCCGGTGCCCTGATGGCCGCCCGCCGGGTCCGGATCCGCATGCGGCTGCTGGTCGTGGCTGCGCTCGGGTTCGGCATCGCCGAGGTGGTGGCCGGCCTGATGCCGTCGTACGTCGCCTTCGCGCTGTTCAGTCCCGCGATCGGCCTCTGCACGCTCACCCTGCTCAACTCCGCCAACGCGGTGATGCAGCTCGAGTCCGACCCCCAGCTGCGCGGTCGGGTGATGGCGCTCTACATGACCATCGTGATGGGCGGTACGCCCCTCGGCTCACCCGTGATCGGGTGGATCGGGGAGTCCTTCGGGGCTCGCTGGACCCTGATCTTCGGTGGTCTGCTCACCATCGCCGGTGTCGGCGTGGCCGTGCTGGTGTTCTGGCGCATGAACAGGGGCTCTCGTTCCGTTTTGACCCCCGCTGGGGCACCGGGTAACGTGTTCCCTCGTGTCTGGGACAACCCGGCCGTTGCGCGTGCTCGAAAATAGTCGGCGCATCTGAAACGGCCGACACGCCCGAGCGCGGGGGTGGCCAGACGGGGTTGCCAAGCACCACCCGGACACCATGCCCAACCGGGCATTTGAGCAGTTTTCGTTCCCGACAAGTCGTCGGGTCCTGTGAGAGACAACGAAGGGGAACCACCAAGGTGCCCACCATTCAGCAGTTGGTCCGCAAGGGCCGCCAGGACAAGGTGTCGAAGAACAAGACGCCTGCCCTGAAGGGATCGCCGCAGCGCCGAGGCGTCTGCACCCGCGTCTACACCACCACCCCGAAGAAGCCGAACTCCGCCCTGCGCAAGGTCGCCCGTGTGCGCCTGTCCAGCGGCGTCGAGGTCACGGCGTACATCCCGGGCGTTGGCCACAACCTCCAGGAGCACTCGATCGTGCTCGTCCGCGGCGGTCGTGTGAAGGACCTCCCCGGTGTTCGCTACAAGATCATTCGCGGCTCGCTCGACACCCAGGGTGTCAAGAACCGCAAGCAGGCCCGTAGCCGCTACGGCGCGAAGAAGGAGAAGAGCTAATGCCTCGCAAGGGTCCCGCTCCCAAGCGCCCGATCGACGTCGACCCGGTCTACGGCTCGCCTGTCGTCTCCCAGCTCGTCAGCAAGGTGCTGATGGACGGCAAGAAGCAGGTCGCCCAGCGCATCGTCTACACCGCGCTCGAGGGTTGCCGCGAGAAGACCGGCACCGACCCCGTCGTCACGCTCAAGCGTGCACTCGACAACGTCAAGCCGGCCATCGAGGTCAAGTCCCGCCGTGTCGGTGGCGCGACCTACCAGGTTCCGGTCGAGGTCAAGGGCACCCGAGGCTCCACGCTCGCGCTGCGCTGGCTCGTCGGCTACGCGAAGGACCGTCGTGAGAAGACGATGGCCGAGCGCCTGATGAACGAGATCCTCGACGCCAGCAACGGCCTCGGTGCCGCTGTCAAGAAGCGCGAAGACACTCACAAGATGGCCGAGTCCAACAAGGCCTTCGCCCACTACCGCTGGTGACGCAGGCTCTCGAGCCTGTCATCGCGACCAACTCTTTTCGAGGGGACATCACTTAAGTGGCTGTCGACATCACCACGGACCTCAACACGGTCCGCAACATCGGCATCATGGCGCACATCGATGCCGGTAAGACCACCACCACCGAGCGCATCCTGTTCTACACGGGCATCACCTACAAGATCGGTGAAGTCCACGAGGGTGCGGCCACGATGGACTGGATGGAGCAGGAGCAGGAGCGTGGCATCACGATCACCTCTGCTGCGACCACCTGCTGGTGGAAGAAGCACCAGATCAACATCATCGACACCCCGGGTCACGTCGACTTCACCGCCGAGGTCGAGCGCTCGCTGCGCGTCCTCGACGGTGCCGTCGCGGTCTTCGACGGTGTTGCCGGTGTCGAGCCCCAGACCATGACGGTGTGGCGTCAGGCCAACAAGTACTCCGTCCCCCGCATGTGCTTCGTGAACAAGCTGGACCGCACCGGTGCCGACTTCTTCCGTTGCGTCGACATGATGGTCGAGCGGCTCAACTCCACCCCGCTGGTGCTCCAGATCCCGATCGGCGCCGAGGGCGACTTCCTCGGTGTCGTCGACCTGGTCGGCATGCGTGCCCTGACCTGGCGTGGCGAGACCACGATGGGTGAGGACTACACCGTCGAGGAGATCCCCGCCGAGCTGGCCGAGCAGGCCGCGGAATACCGCATCAAGCTGCTCGAGACGCTCTCCGAGGCCGACGACGAGATCATGGAGAAGTACCTCGAGGAGGGTGAGTTCACCGTCGAGGAGCTCGAGGCGGCCATCCGTCGCGCGACGCTCGCCGACAAGCTCAACCCGGTCCTCTGTGGCACCGCCTTCAAGAACAAGGGCGTCCAGCCCCTGCTCGACGCGGTCGTCAAGTTCCTTCCCTCGCCCCTCGACATCGAGGGCATCGTCGGGCACGCGCCCAACGACGAGGAGAAGGAGATCGTGCGTCAGCCTTCCGACGACGAGCCGTTCTCCGGTCTTGCCTACAAGATCGCGACCGACCCGCACCTCGGCAAGCTGATCTACGTCCGCGTCTACTCCGGCAAGCTCGAGGCCGGTTCGACGGTGCTCAACCCGGTCAACGGCCGCAAGGAGCGCATCGGCAAGGTCTACCAGATGCACGCCAACAAGCGCGAGGAGATCGCGTCGGTGGGTGCTGGCCAGATCGTCGCCGTCATGGGCCTCAAGGACACCAAGACCGGTCACACCCTGTGTGACCCGCAGAACCCGGTCGTCCTCGAGTCCATGTCGTTCCCGGCCCCGGTGATCGAGGTCGCCATCGAGCCGAAGACGAAGTCCGACCAGGAGAAGCTGGGCACCGCGATCCAGCGCCTCTCCGACGAGGACCCGACCTTCACGGTGAAGACCGACGAAGAGACCGGCCAGACGATCATCGCCGGCATGGGCGAGCTCCACCTGGAGATCCTCGTCGACCGCATGAAGCGCGAGTTCCGCGTCGAGGCGACCGTCGGCAAGCCGCAGGTGGCCTACCGCGAGACGCTCCGCAAGGACGTCACGAACCACAGCTACACCCACAAGAAGCAGACCGGTGGTTCGGGTCAGTTCGCCAAGGTCGTCATCTCGCTCGGCCCCAACATCGACCCGGAGACCGGCACTGGTGCCGGCTACGAGTTCGTGAACAACGTCTCGGGTGGCCGCGTGCCGCGCGAGTACATCCCGTCGGTCGACCAGGGTGGCCAGGCCGCCATGGAGTTCGGCGTGCTCGCCGGCTACCCGATGGTCGACGTGAAGTTCACGCTCGAGGACGGCGCCTACCACGACGTCGACTCGTCCGAGCTCGCGTTCAAGCTCGCCGGCAACCAGGCCTTCAAGGAGGCCGCCCGCATGGCGAAGCCGGTGCTGCTCGAGCCGATGTTCGCGGTCGAGGTGACCACCCCTGACAGCTTCCTCGGAACCGTCATCGGTGACATCAACTCGCGTCGCGGTCAGATCCAGGCACAGGAAGAGCGTCACGGCGACATGGTCGTCAACGCGCTCGTGCCGCTTTCCGAGATGTTCGGGTACGTTGGCGACCTGAGGTCCAAGACCTCAGGCCAGGCGTCGTACTCGATGGAGTTCGACTCGTACGCCGAGGTTCCCACGAACGTCGCCGACGAGATCATCAAGAAGGTTCGCGGCGAGTGACACTCGTCCGGATCCTCGGCACAGCAACACCCACATTTACGAGTCAAGAAACACACAACCCAGGAGGAGCCCACAGTGGCTAAGGCGAAGTTCGAGCGGACCAAGCCGCACGTCAACATCGGCACCATCGGTCACATCGACCACGGTAAGACGACGCTGACCGCGGCGATTACCAAGGTGCTGCACGACGCGTACCCGGAGCTGAACGCGGCTTCCGCATTCGACGAGATCGACAAGGCGCCCGAAGAGCGCCAGCGCGGCATCACGATCTCGATCGCGCACGTCGAGTACCAGACCGAGGCGCGCCACTACGCGCACGTTGACTGCCCGGGTCACGCGGACTACATCAAGAACATGATCACCGGTGCGGCCCAGATGGACGGCGCGATCCTCGTGGTCGCCGCCACCGACGGTCCGATGCCGCAGACGCGTGAGCACGTGCTGCTCGCCCGCCAGGTCGGCGTGCCGGCCCTGGTCGTGGCGCTCAACAAGTGCGACATGGTCGACGACGAGGAGCTCATCGAGCTCGTCGAGATGGAGGTGCGCGAGCTCCTCTCCGAGTACGAGTTCCCGGGCGACGACATCCCGGTCGTTCGCGTTGCCGCCTTCCCGGCGCTGCAGGGCGACGCCAAGTGGGGCGAGTCGATCCTCGAGCTGATGAAGGCTGTCGACGAGTCCATCCCGACTCCCGAGCGTGAGACCGACAAGCCGTTCCTCATGCCTGTCGAGGACGTCTTCACGATCACCGGTCGCGGCACCGTCATCACGGGCCGCATCGAGCGGGGCATCGTGAAGGTGAACGAGGAGGTCGAGATCATCGGCATCCGCGACACCGCTCAGAAGTCGGTCGTCACCGGCGTCGAGATGTTCCGCAAGCTGCTCGACGAGGGCCAGGCCGGTGAGAACGTCGGTCTGCTGCTTCGTGGCACCAAGCGCGAGGACATCGAGCGCGGCATGGTTGTCATCAAGCCGGGCACCACGACCCCGCACACCAACTTCGAGGCCTCGGTCTACATCCTCTCGAAGGAGGAGGGCGGCCGTCACACGCCGTTCTTCAACAACTACCGTCCGCAGTTCTACTTCCGTACGACGGACGTGACGGGCGTTGTGACCCTTCCCGAGGGCACCGAGATGGTCATGCCCGGTGACAACACCGAGATGGTCGTCGAGCTGATCCAGCCCATCGCCATGGACGAGGGTCTGCGCTTCGCCATCCGCGAGGGTGGCCGCACGGTTGGCGCCGGTCGCGTCACCAAGATCACCAAGTGATCTAGCCTCACCTGCTTCACCCGAAAGGCCCTGCACCGCTCGCGGTGCAGGGCCTTTCGCATCCCCAACCGTGGGTTCTTGATGCGCGAGCCGTGGGTTCTTGACGTCCGAGCCGTGAGTTCTTGGTGCAAGACCGCAAGAACCCACGGTTCGGGGCGCAACCATCCACGGTTCGCGACGCAAGAGCACACGGTTCGTGCGGTCTGGTGGGATGGGGGCATGCCCCGTTTCTCGCGTGCCGAGCTCGAGTCGTTCCGCGACGCCGAGGTGCCCGACCTGGTCGGCGCCGGCCTCCGCCTGCTGTTCGTCGGGATCAACCCCGGTCTCTGGACGGCCGCCACGAAGACCCACTTCGCGCACCCGGTCAATCGCTTCTACCCGGCCCTGTACGCCGCGGGCATCACTCCGCGACCGATCGACCCGGCCGCGGGCATGACCGACGACGACCGGGCCATGATGATCGCCCGCGGGATCGGCATCACCAACCTCGTACGCCGGGCCACGGCCAGGGCCGACGAGCTCGATCGCGCGGAGCTCCGCACCGGCTCCGCGAGGCTGGCCGGGTTCGTCGCCGAGCACCGGCCACTCGTGGTCGCGGTCGCCGGGATCACGGCGTACCGCACCGCCTTCGGGCTGCCGAAGGCACTCGCCGGTCGCCAGCCCGAAGGCCTGGCCGGCGCCGACCTCTGGGTGGTGCCCAACCCGAGCGGCCTCAACGCCCACGAGACCGTCGCCTCCCTCGCCGAGGCGTACGCCGCACCGGCGCGTGCCGCCGGCCTGCTCGACGTCTAAGCGTGCCTGCGGATGGCGCCGGACACGTGTCGGTGAATCCGGTCAGGGTGCTGCTCACCAAGTTTGCTGCGGGGCCTATGCCTACGCGGCTCAGAAGCGTGGTTGGCCGGAGCCGCCGCCGCTCCCGCCCTACCACGACGCCTGACGGGCAGTTCGCGAGCGCGCGCCCTTAGACTTGTCCGGCCATGAACCAGTCCCGCCCCGCCCGACCGCACAACAAGGTGACCGATGACGGTCGCCGGGTGCGCGAAGTGCTCACCTATTCGCGCCGGGGCAGCCGGCTCACACCCAAGCAACAGTTGGCCTGGGACGCGTACGCCGACCGCTACGTCATCCCCGACGAAGCCGTGGACCAGCCCGAGTTCAGCCTGACCGGGCAGTTCGCGACGGACCAGCCGCTGATCATCGAGATCGGCTGCGGGGTGGGCGAGGCTACTGCGCCGCTGGCCGCCGCGCGGTCGTCGTACAACGTGGTCGGCTTCGAGGTCTGGCACCCCGGGGTGGCCGAGACCATCGGTCGGCTCGGCGAGGCAGGCGTCGACAACGTGCGGATGAGCAGTGTCGACGCAGTCTGGTCGATGGAGCACCTGGTCGGGCCGGGCCAGCTCGCCGAGCTGTGGACGTTCTTCCCCGACCCATGGCACAAGAAGCGGCACCACAAGCGTCGCCTGGTGACCCCCGACTTCGCCGCGCTGGTGGCCAGCCGACTGGTCGGCGGGGGAGTGTGGCGACTGGCCACCGACTGGGCCGACTATGCGGAGCAGATGGTGGAGGTGCTCGACGCAGAGCCGGCACTCAAGGGTGGCGTGGTCCCGCGCTGGGACGACCGTCCGGTGACCCGTTTCGAACGACGGGGCCTGGCCGAGGGCCGTGCGCCGATCGAGCTTCTCTACCGCAAGGTCTGACTCGCGTGCCGCCCGACCACTCCGACGAGAGCTGCACCGACCTCGGCATCCTGAGGGTCAGTCGCCAGGAGTGGTACGCCGCAGCAGGCGAGGAGCTCAGGTTCGACCAGGTGCCGAATCCTGCGTACGCGGTGCCGGGTCAGGAAGGCGGACCCGAACGGCCGGGCAACGATCGCCCGGCCTTCGGCTGCCTGATCGTCGTCGTCGCGATGCTTGTTGCCACGTCTCTCGCCACCAACTACTGGCGCCATGGTCAGACGTCGCTCGGCTGGATCATGCTGGGCCTGGCGCTGCTCGTGGGGCTGGGCGTCGCCAAGTTCCTGGCGTTCATGGGAGGCCGGTTCATAGACGTCGCCATGGCCCGCCGGGTGGCCCGCCCCTGGACCGACTTCGCCGCGGCCGCCGACTCCGCGGACCGTGACCACTTCGACCTGTCCTGGTCCGTGTTCGCAGCACACGAGGCCGAGATGCGGGCCGCCGTGACCGCTCTAGGGGAGGACCAGCTCTCCGACGTCGAGAGGGCCCGGCTGCAGTCCCGGGCCGACGAGCTCGGCGCCGAAGCGTTCGCGCTACGGGCCCATGCCGAGCGGGTGAGCCGAGCACTCGATTCACAGACCGGGGACACCGGCGTACGACGCGGGCTGATCGACACCCTCCCAGCATTCGACGCCGACGAGCTGGCCTCGGCGGCCTCGGCCACCGAGACCGTGGTGTCGGCCGGCCTGGCGCCGCTCAGAGGCCGGGAGGACGACATCGACTTCGCGTCGCTGGTGCAGCTCCGACGCCGCCACTACGCCGCGCCCGGGGCCGACCTCGAACTGCCGAATCCACGCCGACCTTTTGTCGACGTCAAGAAGGCGCGGACTCGGCGTCGCGTTCACGGAGTGCGCAGCGGCGCTGCCACCGGGCTTGCCCTGCTCGCGCTCGTCAGCTTCTGCATCCTGCTCGTCACCGCCTTCACCGGACCGGTGCTCGCGTGCGTGCTGGCCGGTGTCGCGGCGATCCTGGCTGTCGGCATGTTCGGGGTGATCACTCCCGAGGACCCTCACCTGCACATGGTGGTGATGCCGGCGGAGCTGGCGATGCCGTGGGCCGACGTCATGGCGGCCGCGCAGTTCGTCGCCAGCGGTCGCGCCGCGGTCGGGTCGGTGCACGCGATCGGCGCGGCGGAGCCCCGTGCCCGAGCCGCGTTGAGCATCCTCTTCGAGGATCATCAGGCCCGGCGGATTGCGGAGAGCAGGTCAGCAGAGAGAAGCCCGGCCGTGCTCGGGGTGCTGGCCGACCAGGACCGCACCGAGGTGCGCGAGGACAGTCATGACCTGTGCGCTCGCATCTGGGCCCTGCACCGCATCGAGATCCTTGCCGACGAGCAGTTGCAGGACGCCGCCGAGGTGGGAGACCTCTGACACGAGACCCGTCGAGAGCTGGTCGAACCACCGACATCCGGTGGCACTGAACACGTCAGCGTCGGGGGAGTGGCTCAGGAAGGCTCGTCGGCCGGACCCAGCAGGGCGAGCTCCTCGTCGACGTACTCGTCCTCGATGCCGGCCGCGTCGAGCTCGAGTCGCAGGCCGTGTTGCACCGTGCGCGCCTCGTCGGTCCGGCCCAGGAGCCGCAGGGTCCAGCCGACCATCCAGCGGGCGATCTGGATCTCCCGCGCCGACCCGATGCGGATCCGGGCGGTCAGGGCCTGGCGGAAGGTCTCCAGGGCCTCTTCGAGCTGAGCGTCGTCGACGAGCGCGCAGCCCAGGTTGTTGAGCAGGGAGGCGTCCCAGTCGCGGGCCCGCTGCTCCTGCGAGGCGAGTGCGACGTCGAGGGCGCGGCGGTTCGCGGCGGCCTGGTCGGCGGGTGACTCGACCATCAGGGCCAGCATGTGCAGGGCGTCGACGTGGAGTGCCTCGAGCCCTGCCACGCCGGCCGCGGACGCGGCTGCCTCGAACTCCGTGGCGGCGTGCGCCGGGTCGTGGCCGGCGCTGCGGAGAAGGCGGCCACGCTCGAGATGAATGCGGGTGGCGACCTCGGGGGAGAGGGAAGGGTCCAGGCCGTCGAGCACGCCGTGCGCCTCGGCGTACTGCTCGAGCAGGCCGAGCGCCCGCGCCTCCTGGGTGGCCAGCACGGAGTCGGCCGGCGAGTCGCCGGTCGCGGCGGCACGGAGGGCCCGGAACCTCTCGAGGCTCGACGAGGGGTCCTCGAAGTCCCACAACTGCTCAGGAATCACCGATTCAGTGTCCAACGGGGTACCTTTCGGAGGCATCAACGGGGCGATTGTGCCCCGAACCGGAGTGTCGCAGGATCCCCGCCCCAACCGATTTGGTAAGTCGGGGTGATCTCTGCCAAGATAGTCCGGTTGCTCCGGCGGGTCGCCGGGGTGCGGCAAACTTGACTACTGAATCGCGTCTCTTGAGTTCGAGATCGGTGGTCGGCGTGCGTCCGCACCGCTCTGAGCCATCAGAGGGAGACCCGATCAGCTCGACGAACCCGTCGGGCGCCACCAACAAATCCAGCGGAATCACGGCTGTAGTTGCGCGAAGTCAGCGCGACACGCCCGACCGCGGGGGTCGGCGGAGCGCGGCGGGACGACTTCACCCGGAGTCGTGTCGAGACAGACTGCACGCGGTACCCACACCGGTACTAGAGACAAGGGACGAGAGAGACCTATGGCGGGACAGAAGATCCGCATCAGGCTCAAGGCCTATGACCACGAGGTGATCGACACCTCGGCGCGGAAGATTGTTGACACCGTGACCCGTACGGGCGCGAAGGTCGCCGGCCCTGTGCCGCTGCCGACCGAGAAGAACGTCTATTGCGTGATTCGCTCGCCGCACAAGTACAAGGACTCCCGCGAGCACTTCGAGATGCGCACCCACAAGCGCCTCATCGACATCATTGACCCCACGCCGAAGACGGTCGACTCGCTCATGCGCCTCGACCTGCCTGCCGGTGTCGACATCGAGATCAAGCTCTGAGGTCGGGAGTCATGACTACTGAACACAACATCAAGGGCCTTGTAGGCACCAAGCTGGGCATGACCCAGACCTGGGACGAGAACAACAAGATCGTCCCCGTCACCGTGATCGCGGCTTCGACCAACGTCGTCACCCAGGTCCGCCAGCCCGAGACCGATGGCTACAACGCCATCCAGATCGGCTTCGGCGAGATCGAGGGACGCAAGGTCACCAAGCCTGCCTCGGGTCACTTCGAGAAGGCCGGCGTCACGCCGCGCCGTCACCTCGTCGAGATCCGCACCGCTGACGCCGCGTCGTACTCCGTCGGCCAGGAGATCAGCCCCGAGCTGTTCGCCGCCGGCGACGAGATCGACGTCACCGGCACCAGCAAGGGCAAGGGCTACGCCGGTGTCATGAAGCGTCACGGCTTCCACGGTGTGTCCGCCTCGCACGGTGCCCACCGCAACCACCGCAAGCCCGGCTCGATCGGCGCCTGCGCCACTCCGGGTCGTGTCTTCAAGGGCATGCGCATGGCCGGCCGGATGGGTGGCGACACGATCACCACCCAGAACGTCACCGTCCACGCCGTCGACGTCGAGAAGGGCCTCGTGCTGCTCAAGGGTGCCGTTCCCGGCCCCAAGGGTGGGCTCGTCGTCCTGCGCTCGGCCGTCAAGAAGGAGGTCTCCCAGTGAGCACCAACGCGAAGGTCGCCAAGGTCGACCTCCCCGCCGAGATCTTCGACGTCCAGGTCAGCATCCCGCTGATCCACCAGGTCGTCGTGGCCCAGCAGGCCGCTGCGCGTCAGGGGACGCACTCCACCAAGACGCGCGCCGAGGTGCGCGGTGGTGGTCGCAAGCCCTACAAGCAGAAGGGCACCGGCCGCGCCCGTCAGGGCTCGACCCGCGCGCCGCAGTTCGCCGGCGGTGGCATCGTCCACGGTCCGCAGCCGCGTGACTACGACCAGCGCACCCCCAAGAAGATGAAGGCCGCCGCCCTCAAGGGCGCGCTGACCGACCGGGCCGTCAACGACCGCATCCACGTGGTCGAGTCCCTCGTCTCCGGCTCCAAGCCGTCGACCAAGGACGCCATTGCCGCCCTGGCCTCGCTCAGCGAGCGCAAGAACTTCCTGGTCGTGCTCGAGCGTGGCGACAACCTCACCTGGCTGTCCCTGCGCAACGCGCCGAACGTCCACATCCTGGCCGTCGACCAGCTCAACACCTACGACGTCCTGCACTCCGACGACGTGGTCTTCACCAAGGGCTCGTTCGACGCCCTGGTGGCCGGTACGCCGAAGGGCAAGTCGGTCAAGGCCGTTGCCGCTGAGTCCGAGACCACGGAGGCCCCGGCCGCCGAGGTCAAGGCCTTCGCAGCCGTCGACGACGCCGACCACGCCGGTGGCGCACAGCCGCTGGAGAACGGCGACGCGCCCGAGGGCTACGAGATCAAGGGCAACAAGGACTCCATGAAGTACCACGCCCCCGGTGGCCGCTGGTACGACGCCACGGTGGCCGAGGTCTGGTTCAAGACCGCTGCCGACGCCGAGGCCGCTGGCTTCGTCGAGGCCGGCAAGAAGGCTGCTGCCACTGAGGAGGACGACAAGTGAGCACCCTGAACAAGGACCCCCGCGACATCCTGATCGCGCCGGTCGTGTCCGAGAAGAGCTACGCCCTTCTCGACGCCAACAAGTACACCTTCGTCGTGCGTCCCGACGCCAACAAGACCGAGATCAAGATCGCGGTCGAGAAGGTGTTCAACGTCAAGGTCACGTCGGTCAACACGATCAACCGCCAGGGCAAGACGCGTCGTACGCGTTTCGGCATGGGCAAGCGCGCGGACACCAAGCGCGCCATCGTCAGCCTCGCTGAGGGCCACCGCATCGACATCTTCGGGGGCCCGGTCTCCTGACCGGCGCCTTCTAGCAGAGGACTGAGAGAAAATGGCTATCCGCAAGTACAAGCCGACTACCCCGGGCCGTCGTGGCTCGTCGGTCGCCGACTTCGTCGAGATCACCCGGACCACTCCGGAGAAGTCGCTGACGCGCCCGCTGCCCAAGAAGGGCGGCCGCAACAACCAGGGACGCATCACCACGCGTCACCAGGGTGGCGGTCACAAGCGTGCCTACCGCGTCATCGACTTCCGTCGCTACGACAAGGACGGTGTCCCGGCCAAGGTCGCGCACATCGAGTACGACCCCAACCGCACCGCGCGCATCGCGCTGCTGCACTACGCCGACGGCGAGAAGCGCTACATCATCGCGCCGAAGGGCCTGGAGCAGGGCACGCCGGTCGAGTCGGGCGCCAACGCCGACATCAAGCCGGGCAACAACCTGCCGCTGCGCAACATCCCCGTCGGTTCGACGATCCACTGTGTGGAGCTTCGTCCGGGCGGCGGAGCGAAGATCGCCCGCTCGGCCGGCAACTCGGCCCAGCTCGTCGCCAAGGAGGGCTCGCGCGCCACACTGCGCATGCCGTCCGGCGAGATGCGCTTCGTCGACGTGCGCTGCCGCGCCACGATCGGTGAGGTCGGCAACGCCGAGCAGTCGAACATCAACTGGGGCAAGGCCGGCCGCATGCGCTGGAAGGGCAAGCGCCCGACCGTCCGTGGTGTCGTCATGAACCCGGTCGACCACCCGCACGGTGGTGGTGAGGGCAAGACGTCCGGTGGTCGCCACCCGGTGTCCCCCTGGGGCAAGCCCGAGGGCCGCACGCGCAAGCGCAAGGCCTCCGACTCCCAGATCATTCGTCGCCGCAAGTCCGGCAAGGGTAGGAAGTAACCGACTATGCCTCGTAGCCTGAAGAAGGGCCCGTTCGTCGACGGCCACCTGCAGAAGAAGGTGGACGCCGAAAACGAAAAGGGCTCGCACAACGTCATCAAGACCTGGTCGCGCCGGTCGATGATCGTGCCCGACATGATCGGTCACACCATCGCCGTGCACGACGGTCGCAAGCACGTTCCCGTCTTCGTGTCCGACTCGATGGTCGGCCACAAGCTCGGTGAATTTGCCCCGACCCGCACCTACCGCGGGCACGTGAAGGAAGACCGGAAGGGACGTCGTCGATGAGTGTCACAGAGCGTAAGCGCACCAGCGCACGCCGCGATTCGCTTCTCGGTGACCAGCCCGGCGCCTTCGCGAGCGCCCGCTTCGTGCGGATCACCCCGATGAAGGCCCGCCGTGTCGTCGACATGGTTCGCGGTCTGCCCGTCGAGGACGCCCTCGCGCTGCTGCAGTTCGCGCCGCAGTCGGCCGCCGAGACCGTGTTCAAGATCCTCGAGAGCGCCGTTGCGAACGCCGAGACCACCGAGGGGCTGGACGCCGGCACCCTGGTGATCTCGACCGCGATGGTCGACGAGGGTCCGACGATGAAGCGTTGGCGCCCGCGTGCGCAGGGCCGGGCCACCCGGATCAACAAGCGCACCAGCCACATCACTCTTGTTGTGCAGCCGGCGGACGTCGTCGCTGCGCAGAAGAACGTGAAGAAGGGACGGACTGCCTGATGGGGCAGAAAATCAACCCGAACGGCTTCCGCCTCGGCATCTCGACGGACCACAAGAGCCGTTGGTACGCCGACAAGCTGTACAAGTCGTACGTCGGTGAAGACGTCGCGATCCGCAAGCTGCTCTCCAAGGGCATGGAGCGGGCCGGCATCTCCAAGGTCGAGATCGAGCGCACCCGTGACCGTGTCCGCGTGGACATCCACACGGCCCGCCCGGGCATCGTCATCGGTCGCCGCGGCGCCGAGGCCGACCGCATCCGCGGCGAGCTCGAGAAGCTCACCGGCAAGCAGGTGCAGCTGAACATCCTCGAGGTCAAGAACCCCGAGGTCGACGCGCAGCTGGTCGCCCAGGGCGTTGCCGAGCAGCTCTCCGGCCGTGTCCAGTTCCGTCGTGCCATGCGCAAGGCGATCCAGACGTCCATGCGCTCCGGCGCCAAGGGCATCCGGATCCAGTGCTCGGGCCGACTGAACGGCGCGGAGATGTCGCGTACCGAGTTCTACCGCGAGGGTCGCGTGCCGCTGCACACCCTGCGTGCGGACATCGACTACGGCTTCTACGAGGCTCGCACCACCTTCGGCCGCATCGGCGTGAAGGTCTGGATCTACAAGGGCGAGGTCGCCGGCACCCGTGCCGAGCGCGAGGCGCAGGCTGCTGCCCGCGCCGGTGCCCCCGGTCGTGGCGGTCGTGGCGGCCGTGGCGGAGAGCGCCCGAGCCGTGGCTCGCGTGGCGACCGTCCCAACCGCTCGGACCGTTCGGCCACCGCCGAGGCGCCTGCCGCCGAGGCTCCCGCAGCCGAGGCCCCCGCGGCCGAGGCAACCGCTGCTACCTCTGGGGAGGCCTGAGCCATGTTGATGCCCCGTCGTGTCAAGCACCGCAAGCAGCACCACCCCAAGCGGACCGGTGCTGCCAAGGGTGGGACCCGCATCTCCTTCGGAGAGTACGGTCTCCAGGCGCTCGAGCCGTCCTACGTGACCAACCGTCAGATCGAGTCCGCTCGTATCGCGATGACCCGTCACATGAAGCGCGGCGGAAAGGTCTGGATCAACATCTACCCGGACCGCCCGCTGACCAAGAAGCCTGCCGAGACCCGCATGGGTTCCGGTAAGGGTTCCCCGGAGTGGTGGGTTGCCAACGTCAAGCCCGGCCGCGTCATGTTCGAACTCTCCGGTGTCACCGAAGAAGTTGCCCGCGAGGCCATGCGCCTTGCCGCGCACAAGCTTCCGATGAAGTGCCGGTTCATCTCGCGTGAGGTTGGTGAATTCTGATGAGCACCGCATTTGAACTCGACGACCTTTCCGGCGTCGACCTCGAAGCCAAGCTTCGGGAGGCCAAGGAGGAGCTCTTCAACCTCCGTTTCCAGGCGGCCACCGGCCAGCTGGAGAGCCACGGCCGGCTTCGCCTGGTCAAGAAGGACATCGCCCGGATCTACACCGTGGTGCGTGAGCGCGAGCTCGGCATTCGATCCGCCCCGGGCACCAGCACTGAGGCCGAGAAGGATGGTGGCGCCGCATGAGCGAGCAGACCGCAGTTGAGGCAGACCGCTCGAGCCGCAAGGTTCGCGAGGGTCTCGTCGTCAGCGACAAGATGGACAAGACCGTCGTGGTCAGCGTCGAGGACCGCGTGAAGCACGCGCTGTACGGCAAGGTCCTTCGCCGCAACAGCAAGCTCAAGGTCCACGACGAGCAGAACGAGTGCGGCATCGGCGACCGGGTCCTGATCATGGAGACCCGCCCCCTGTCGGCCACCAAGCGGTGGCGCCTCGTCGAGATCCTCGAAAAGGCCAAGTGATCGGAGGGCCTGCCAGGCCCTCACCAGCTCTACGTCAAATATCAGTTCGGCAAGGCTCACGCCCCGTTCGTCTCGGGATGGGCGCTGAGAACCGGCACGACATTCAGGAGAAAACCCGATGATCCAGCAGGAGTCGCGACTCAAGGTCGCCGACAACACCGGTGCGAAGGAAATCCTTTGCATCCGTGTTCTCGGTGGTTCTGGTCGGCGCTACGCCGGTATCGGCGACACCATCGTTGCCACCGTGAAGGACGCGATCCCCGGTGGCAACGTCAAGAAGGGTGACGTCGTCAAGGCTGTCGTCGTACGCACGGTGAAGGAGCGTCGTCGTCAGGACGGTTCCTACATCCGCTTCGACGAGAACGCAGCCGTGATCCTCAAGGCGGACGGCGAGCCGCGAGGTACCCGCATCTTCGGCCCCGTGGGTCGTGAGCTGCGCGAGAAGAAGTTCATGAAGATCATCTCGCTCGCCCCGGAGGTGCTGTGATGGGTAAGTCGCTGAACATCAAGAAGGGCGACACCGTCAAGGTGATCGCGGGCAAGGACAAGGGCGCCGAGGGCAAGGTCATCAGCGTTCTCCGTGACGAGGACCGCGTCATCGTCGAGGGCGTCAACCGCGTCAAGAAGCACGAGAAGGTCGTCAACCAGGGCAGCGGGAACACCGGTGGCATCGTGACCACCGAGGCCCCGATCCACGTCTCGAACGTGATGCTGGTCGAGGGTGACGGCGTCACCCGCATCGGCTTCCGTCGCGACGAGGTCACCAAGCGTCGCTCCGACGGTTCGACCTACACCGCTCAGCGCAGCGTCCGCGTCTCGCGCAAGACCGGTAAGGAAATCTGAGATGACTGAGACCCAGACCAACGCACCGCGTCTCAAGGCGCGCTACCGCGAAGAGATCGTTCCCGCCCTCCGGGCCGAGTTCGAGTTCGCGAACGTGATGCAGGTTCCCGGCCTGACCAAGATCGTGGTCAACATGGGCGTCGGCGAGGCTGCCCGCGACTCCAAGCTGATCGAGGGTGCGGTCAAGGACCTCACCGCGATCACCGGTCAGAAGCCGCAGGTCACGAAGGCCCGCAAGTCCATCGCGCAGTTCAAGCTGCGTGAGGGCATGCCGATCGGCGCGCACGTCACGCTGCGCGGCGACCGCATGTGGGAGTTCCTCGACCGCCTGCTGTCCTTGGCCCTGCCCCGCATCCGCGACTTCCGCGGCCTCAACGGCAACCAGTTCGACGGCCGTGGCAACTACACCTTCGGTCTGACCGAGCAGGTCATGTTCCACGAGATCGACCAGGACCGGATCGACCGGTCGCGCGGTATGGACATCACCGTCGTGACCACCGCCACCAATGACGATGAGGGTCGCGCGCTGCTCAAGCAGCTCGGCTTCCCCTTCAAGGAAGGCAACTGACATGGCGAAGACCGCCCTCAAGGTGAAGGCCGCCCGCAAGCCGAAGTTCGCTGTCCGCGGTTACACCCGCTGCCAGCGTTGTGGCCGGCCCAAGGCCGTCTACCGCAAGTTCGGCCTGTGCCGGATCTGCCTCCGGGAGATGGCGCACCGCGGCGAGCTGCCCGGCGTCACCAAGTCCTCCTGGTAAGACCCCAAACCAAAAACGATCGCTGAAGGTCGTGCCCGAGATGCGGGCACGAAACCACGGTGGAGAAAGGGCCAATCCGGCCATGACGATGACTGACCCGATCGCAGACATGCTCACGCGTCTGCGCAACGCCAACCAGGCGTTCCACGACTCGGTTGCCATGCCGTACAGCAAGCTCAAGGCGGGCGTTGCCGAGATCCTCCAGCAGGAGGGTTACATCACCTCCTTCGAGGTGAAGGACAACGTCTCAGCCGAGGGCGAGCCGGAGGTCGGCAAGACGCTGACCATCACGCTCAAGTACGGCCGCAACCGCGAGCGCTCCATTGCGGGCGTTCGCCGCATCAGCAAGCCCGGCCTGCGGGTCTACGCCAAGAGCACGGGCCTGCCCCGCGTCCTCGGCGGACTGGGGGTCGCGATCATCTCGACCAGCCAGGGCCTGCTGACCGACCGTCAGGCCAACAAGAAGGGCGTGGGTGGGGAAGTCCTCGCCTACGTCTGGTAGTCGGCACACCGAGAGCAAGGAAAGGTAGAGGAACAAGCATGTCGCGCATTGGCAAGCTCCCCATCACGCTCCCCTCGGGTGTCGACGTCCAGATCGAGCAGAGCCTCGTGACGGTCAAGGGCCCCAAGGGCAGCCTGAGCCACAACGTGGCCGCTCCCATCACCGTCGAGCGCGGTGAGGACGGCGTACTCGAGGTCAAGCGTCCGAACGACGAGCGCGAGAGCCGCTCGTTGCACGGTCTGACCCGCACCCTGATCAGCAACATGGTCGTGGGTGTCACCGAGGGCTACGAGAAGAAGCTCGAGATCGTCGGCGTGGGTTACCGCGTCCTGTCGAAGGGCCCGACCCAGCTGGAGTTCCAGCTCGGTTACTCCCACTCGATCACGTTCAACGCCCCCGAGGGCATCACGTTCACCGTGGAGGGACCGACCAAGCTCGGTGTCTCCGGGATCGACAAGCAGTTGGTCGGCGAGGTTGCGGCCAACATCCGCAAGCTGCGCAAGCCCGAGCCCTACAAGGGCAAGGGCGTTCGCTACGCGGGTGAGCACATCCGCCGCAAGGTCGGAAAGGCTGGTAAGTGACCATGGCGATCTCACTGAAGCACAACAAGCACACGGCCACCCGCACTGCGTCGCGTCTGCGTCGCCAGAAGCGTGGTCGCAAGAAGCTGCACGGTACGACGGAGCGCCCCCGCCTCGTCGTGACCCGTTCGACCAAGCACATCAGTGTTCAGGTCGTCGACGACCTGGTCGGCAAGACGCTCGCGTCGGCCTCGACCATGGAGAACGACCTGCGTGGTTTCGAAGGCGACAAGACTGCCAAGGCCAAGAAGGTCGGCGAGCTCGTTGCCGAGCGTGCCAAGGCAGCTGGCGTCGAGGGCGTGGTCTTCGACCGCGCTGGCAACCGTTACCACGGCCGCATCGCGGCCCTTGCCGATGGCGCCCGCGAGGGCGGCCTGACGTTCTGATCGCAAAGACAAGGAAGAGGTAGTTCTCATGAGCGGACCCCAGCGCGGACAGCGCGCCGGTGGTGAGCGCCAGGGTGGCGGTGACCGCCGTGGACGCGACGGTCGTGGAGGCCAGCAGGCCGACAAGACCGCGTACATCGAGCGCGTCGTTGCGATCAACCGTGTCGCCAAGGTCGTCAAGGGTGGTCGTCGCTTCAGCTTCACCGCCCTGGTGGTCGTCGGTGACGGCGAAGGCATGGTTGGTGTCGGTTACGGCAAGGCCAAGGAAGTTCCCGCGGCGATCGCCAAGGGCGTGGAGGAAGCCAAGAAGAACTTCTTCAAGGTTCCCCGCGTCCAGGGCACCATCCCGCACCCGGTGCAGGGCGAGAAGGCGGCTGGCGTCGTCATGCTCCGTCCGGCAGCCCCCGGTACCGGTGTCATTGCCGGTGGTCCGGTGCGCGCGGTGCTCGAAGCCGCCGGCATCCACGACATCCTGAGCAAGTCGCTCGGTTCCTCGAACCAGATCAACATCGTGCACGCGACCGTCGAGGCGCTGCGCATGCTGGAAGAGCCCGAGGCTGTTGCCGCCCGTCGTGGCCTGACCGTCGAGCAGGTGGCCCCGGCCGCCCTGCTCAAGGCTCGGGCGGAGGTGGCCCAGTAATGGCTCAGCTCAAGGTCGAGCAGAAGAAGTCCACGATCGGCTGCAAGGCGAACCAGCGCGAGACCCTGCGCTCGCTCGGCCTGAAGCGGATCGGCGACGTGGTCGTGAAGGAGGACCGTCCCGAGATCCGTGGGATGGTCCAGACCGTGCGCCACCTCGTGACCGTTGAGGAAGTGAACTGACATGACGCTCAAGCTGCACCACTTGCGTCCTGCCCCCGGTGCCAAGACCGCCAAGACCCGTGTTGGTCGTGGTGAGGGCTCCAAGGGCAAGACCGCGGGCCGCGGTACCAAGGGCACCAAGGCGCGTTACCAGGTTCCGGTTGCCTTCGAGGGTGGCCAGATGCCCCTGCACATGCGTCTGCCGAAGCTCAAGGGCTTCAAGAACCCCTTCAAGGTGGAGTTCCAGGTCGTCAACCTCGACCGCATCTCGGAGCTCTTCCCCGAGGGTGGCACCATCACCGTCGAAGACCTGATCAGCAAGGGTGCCGTCCGCGACGGTCACCCGGTGAAGGTTCTCGGCCAGGGTGACATCTCCGTCGCCGTCCAGGTGAGCGCGAACGCGTTCTCCGGTTCGGCCAAGGAGAAGATCGAGGCCGCTGGCGGCTCGGTCACGGTGCTCTGATCGAACATTCGTAGTACAGGCGAGGGGCCCGGATTCGTCCGGCGCCCCTCGCCCTGTCTCGACTGCGGGCGGCATTGAGTTGCCTGTTAGGCTTCCCCGAGTTCTGGCCCGGCCGGGGCAGTGTGGTCATCTCGACAGGCTCGACACAGCGCTCGACGAGCTCGATCACCGACTGACTTGAGAAAGAGGATCACGTGCTAGGCGCGTTCGCCAACGCTTTCCGGACACCGGACCTGCGACGCAAGTTGCTCTTCGTCCTGGGGATCATCGTGATCTTCCGGTTCGGCTCGACCTTCCCTGCACCCGGTGTGAACACCGCGAACGTGCAGTCCTGCATCAGTGACGTCCAGGACAACTCGGTCTACAGCCTGATCAACCTGTTCTCCGGTGGAGCGCTCCTGCAGCTCACCGTCTTCGCGCTGGGCATCATGCCCTACATCACCGCCTCCATCATCCTGCAGCTGCTCGTCGTGGTCATCCCGCGGCTCGAAGCGCTCAAGAAGGAGGGGCAGTCCGGCCAGACGAAGATCACCCAGTACACCCGTTACCTCACGCTCGCGCTCGCGCTGCTCCAGGCCACCGGCATCGTGGCCCTGGCCCGCAACCGCCAGCTGCTGCAGGGCTGTGAGCTCCCGCTCCTGCACAAGGAAGACACCCAGACGTTCCTCGTCATGGTGATCACCATGACCGCCGGCACCGCCGTGATCATGTGGCTCGGTGAGCTGATCACCGAGCGCGGCATCGGCAACGGCATGTCGATCCTCATCTTCACCCAGGTCGTGGCGACGTTCCCGGGTGCCTTGTGGGGCGTGCAGACCAGCAAGGGCTGGCTGACCTTCTCCATCGTCATGGTCATCGGCCTGATCCTGGTCGCGGCCGTCATCTTCATCGAGCAGGCCCAGCGCCGCATCCCGGTGCAATACGCCCGGCGCATGGTCGGCCGCAAGATGTTCGGCGGCAGCTCGACGTACATCCCGCTCAAGGTGAACCAGGCCGGCATCATCCCGGTCATCTTCGCCTCGTCGCTGATGTACCTCCCCGCCATGGCGGTGCAGTTCAACCAGGGCAAGGCCGACCAGCCGGGCTGGATCAACTGGGTCCAGAAGTACCTCGTCGACGGCAGCCACCCGGGCTACATGGCGATCTACTTCCTGCTCATCATCTTCTTCACCTACTTCTACGTCTCGATCACCTTCGACCCGAAGGAAGTCGCGGACAACATGAAGAAGTACGGCGGCTTCATTCCCGGCATCCGTGCGGGCAAGCCGACCGAGGACTACCTGTCCTACGTCCTGTCCCGGATCACCTTCCCGGGCGCGCTTTACCTCGGTCTCATCTCGCTGATCCCCCTGATCGCCTTCGCAGTGATCCAGGCCAGCCAGAACTTCCCGTTCGGCGGAACCTCCATCTTGATCATGGTTGGCGTCGCGCTCGACACGGTGAAGCAGATCGAGAGCCAGCTCCAGCAGCGCAACTATGAAGGATTCCTCCGCTGATGACCTCCAACCTCAAGGGAATGCGCATCATCCTGATGGGCCCGCCGGGTGCCGGCAAGGGCACGCAGGCCAAGGTGATTGCCAACCACTTCGGTATCCCCGCCATCTCCACCGGTGACATCTTCCGCGCCAACGTGGCCGGCAAGACCCCGCTCGGCGTCGACGCCCAGCGCTACATGGACGCCGGCGAGTACGTCCCCGACGAGCTCACCAACGCCATGGTGCGCGACCGTCTGGCCCAGCCCGACGCGGAGCCCGGGTTCCTGCTCGACGGCTACCCGCGCACGCTCGCCCAGGTCGAGGAGCTCGACGAGATGGTCGGCGAGGGCCACCCGGTCAACGCGGTCGTCGTACTCACCGCCGACAAGGAAGAGCTGATCTCGCGGCTGCTCCAGCGTGCCCAGATCGAAGGCCGCGCCGATGACACCGAAGAGGTGATCCGTCGCCGCCAGGAGGTCTACACCGAGCAGACCGCACCCCTGATCGAGGTGTACGGCGGCCGCGGACTCGTCGTCGACGTCGACGGCATGGGCGAGATCGACGCCGTGACGCACCGCATCTTCGACGCCCTCGAGTCCCGAGGCAGCTGACCCGATCGTGTTCGAGCGCGGGATCCAGATCAAGACCCCCGAGCAGATCGAGAAGATGCGGGTCGCCGGCCTGCTCGTGGGGGAGACCCTCGAGCTGCTGCGCCGGTCCGCCAAGGTCGGGGTCACGACTGGTGAGCTCGACGCGATCGCCGAGGACAACATCCGGTCCGGCGGCGGCATCCCCTCGTTCAAGGGGTACGCCGACCCGCCGTTCCCGGCCTCGATCTGCGCCTCGGTCAACGATGAGGTCGTGCACGGCATCCCGGGCGACCGGGCGCTGGCCGAGGGCGACATCATCTCGATCGACTGCGGCGCGATCGTCGACGGTTGGCACGGTGACGCGGCCGTCACGGTCGCCATCGGCGAGGTCCCTGCCGACGTCGCCGAGCTGATGCGGGTCACCGAGGAGTCCATGTGGCGCGGCTTCGCGGCCGCACGCCTGGGTGGCAAGGTCGGCGACATCTCCCACGCGGTCGAGAGCTATGTGCGCTCGCAGGGCGACTACGGCATCCTCGAGGACTTCACCGGCCACGGCATCGGCACCGAGATGCACCAGCCGCCCAACGTCCCCAACGTCGGACGGCGTGGTCGCGGACCCAAGATCGTGCGTGGGCTGGCCCTGGCCGTCGAGCCGATGGTCACCCTCGGCACCAAGCGCACCGCGGTGCTCGACGACGACTGGACCATCGTCACCACCGACGGCAGCTGGGCCGCCCACTACGAGCACACCTTCACCCTCACACCCGACGGTGCGTGGATCCTGACCGCACTCGACGGCGGCCAGGCCAAGCTCGCTGAACTGGGTGTCCCGTACGGCGGACGCTGACCGATTCGGTTAGCGTGGGCCGCGACGTAGACGATCCGGGACAGGTTGGAGCGCATGGGCACCATGGCACATCAGCCCGCCATGCTGTCGACCCTCCGGGTGACCGTCGCCGGTCAGACGCGTGAGTTCGCCGACGCGGTGGTGACGGTCGGTCGCGACGGGCAGGCGTTGATCTCGCTGCCGCACCCCGACGTGTCACGCCGGCACGCGGAGTTCCGGCGTACCCGCCAGGGCTGGGTGCTGGTCGACCTCGAGTCCACCAACGGCACCTGCATCGGGTCGCGTCCGATCTCGCAGGAGCTGCTGCCCGCGGGGCATCCGGTGACCGTGGTCGTCGGCGGCACCGAGGGCCCCGCCTTCGAGGTGGAGGTGGTCCCGGCTCCGCTCACGAACCCGGGCACCAGCACCGGTCAGCCGGGCGCGCAGCAGTCGCCGATGCCACAGTCCCCGGCCGCACAGTCCCCGGCGCCACAGTTCCCGCCCCCGCAGACACAGCAGCCGGACGCAGGCCGGGCAGGCACGGGCCCGTCGACGTACCCGCCGCAGGCCGGGGTCCCGCCGATGTCGTACCCGGGACCGAACCAGCCCCAGCAGTTCCAGCCGCCGCCGATGGCACCCGGGGCACCGACCCAGCCGTGGTACCCCGCGGGCGAGAGCTCGATCCCGCTGGCGCCGCCGGGCCAGATGGTGCACGGCCAGACGGTCATCCCGTCCAACCAGCCGCAGGGTCGGGTGCTGACCATCGGCCGTTCGCGCACGTGCGACGTGGTGATCGACGACCCCCTGGTGTCGCGGCAGCACGCCACGATCGCGCTCGGCAACGTCGCCGTACTCCACGACCTCGGCAGCTTCAACGGCACCTTCGTCAACGGCCACCGACTGGCCGGCAGCACCCCGTTGAACCCGGGTGACGAGGTCATCTTCGGCAACCAGACCTTCAGCTGGACCGGCGCCAACCTGTCGGTGCGAGCCACCCGTACCGACCTCACCCTGTTCGCCGAGAACCTCACCACGGTGGCCAAGGGTGGCAAGCGGCTGCTCGAAGGCATGTCGTTCGAGCTCGGGCCGTCCAGCCTGACGGCGGTGATCGGCCCGTCCGGCGCGGGCAAGTCGACCCTGCTGGGAGCGCTGACCGGCTCCAACCCGGCCACGCACGGCCAAGTCATCTGGCAGGGTCAGGACCTCTACACGCACTACGAACAGCTCCGCTTCCAGATCGGCCTGGTGCCGCAGTCCGACATCCAGCACCCGCAGCTGACCGTGCGCCAGGGCCTGTCGTACGCCGCGATGCTGCGGCTCCCTCCCGACACCACGGCCGCCGAGCGAGCCAGCCGGGTGCAGCGCGTCGTGGGCCAGATGCAGCTCGAGCGCCAGATCGACAACCGCATCGGCACCCAGCTCTCCGGTGGCCAGCGCAAGCGGGTGTCCATCGCGACCGAGCTGCTCACCGCACCGCCGCTGCTCTTCCTCGACGAGCCCACCTCCGGGCTGGACCCGGGCCTGGACCGCGACGTCATGCACCAGCTCCGCACCCTCGCTGACGAAGGTCGCGTCGTGATGGTGGTGACCCACTCCGTGCTGGCGCTCGACGTGTGCGACAACGTGCTGGTGCTCGCGCCCGGTGGGCGTCGTGCGTACTTCGGGCCGCCCGACGGCGTGCTCGCGCACTTCGGTTGCAGGGACTACCCGCAGGTGTTCGACCTGCTCGACGAGCCCGACCTGTGGCAGCGCATCCCGGCCCCTCCGGCGCCCGTCGAGACCGGCCGCCTGCCGGCGATGAATGCCGGCGTCACCCAGCCGCCGCTCCAGTCGATGAGCCGGCAGTACTGGACGCTGGTCCGCCGCAACCTGGCGGTGACCGTCTCCGACCGACTCCTGTTGATGATGCTGCTGTTGCTGCCCCTGGTGCTCGGCGGCCTGAGTCGCGTCGTACCCGGCGACGACGGATTCAGCATCGCGCGGACGATCAACGAGCGCGGCATGATGGACCACAAGGAAGCCCTGACCAGGCTCACGATCCTGATCATGGCCGCCGCCCTGATGGGGACGGCGGTCACGATCCGGGAGCTGGTCGGCGAGCGGCCGATCTTCCAGCGCGAGTACGCCGTGGGCCTGTCTCCCGGCATGTACCTCCTCAGCAAGGTCAGCGTCCTCGGCACCGCGTGCTTCTTGCAGGGCATGCTGGTCACCTGGATCGCCACCGTCGGCCTGCCCGGTCCCGACAAGGACGGCGCTCTGGGCATGGGCAACTTCGAGGTGGCGCTGGCCATCGGTGGACTGTCCTTCGCGATGGCGGTGCTCGGGCTCGCGGTCTCGGCCGTGGTGACCTCCAACGAACAGACCATGCCGGCGCTGGTCGGCCTGGTGATGGTGCAGCTCGTGCTGTGCGGTGCACTCGTGCCCGTCGCCGGACGCGCCGTACTCGAGCAGCTCGCCTGGCTGGCACCGGCGCGGTGGGCGTTCGCGGCCACCGCCGCGGTCGTCGATCTCGACAAGGCCAAGCGCGGCCTGCCGAAGGACGAACGAGACCTCGACTCGCTCTACGACCAGACCGTCGCGCAGTGGATCCTCGACATGAGCATGCTCTGGATCCTGGCCGCGATCATCCTCGCCGTCTCCTTCTGGCTGGTCCGCCGCAGCGCCACCCCCCGACACTGACCTCCGGCCGGCCTCGCTGGTCGAGGCGGTCGGGCGCGGGCGCAAGCTCCTCGACCACCAACAATCCGGTGCTCGCGCATCAACAACCCACGGCTCGCGCATCAACAACCCACGGTTCGCGGAGGAGGGGGAGAAAAAGTTCGGGGTTGGTGCAACATGGGGAGGCTCCGGGGCGTGAGATGTGCATGGATGTGGTGGTGGCAGATCTCGAGTTCGACGAATGGGTGAGTGCGCGGGTGCCCGCGTTGCTCCGGTTCGCCTACCTCGTCACCGGAAGCCGTGAGGCCGCCGACGACGTGCTCCAGAGCGTGTTGACCAGGTCGTTCGAGCGGTGGGGCACGGTGCGTCGTACCGACGATCCCGACGCCTACGTGCGGCGGATGATCATCAACGAGAACGTCACGTCGTGGCGCCGCTGGGGCAAGCGACAGTCCCCGGTGGCCGAGGTCTTCGACATTGCGCGTACGCCCGACCCGGCCGAAGGCGTCAGCAACGCCGATGCGGTCTGGCGGGTGTGCCAGGCGCTGCCGGAGCGACAGCGTGCCGCCGTGGTGCTCCGTTTCTACGAGGACCTCAGCGACCGCGAGATCGCGGCGATCCTCGAGTGCTCCGAGTCGACCGTCCGCTCCCAGATCCACCGTGCACTGTCGGCCCTCCGGGTCGAACTCGAACGGCAGGAGGCCGGCGATGACTGAGAAGTACACCGAGCAGGATCTCGAACGGATCATGCGACAGGGCCTGGCCGAACGGGCCGAGGAGGCCGCGGACTCCCTCGAGGAACCGCTGGCCACGCGCCCGGGCCGCCGACGCAACTGGCTCGCCGCGGCAGCCGTCGCGGCCGCACTGGTGGTCGGCGTACCACTGGCCTGGCAGGCGATCGACCGTGACGACACGGGACCGACCGGCGGCGACGAGGTGGCCACCGACGACGGGGGACCGCCCGCGTGGCGGGTCGAGTCGTACGGCGGCGTGCAGGTGCGCGTCCCACCCAGCTGGGGATGGGGTGGCGCGCCGATGCGCAACGTGGACCCGGGCGACGATCGACCTCTCGACTGTGGTGCTGCCGCCTTCGTGCGACCCGGCAGCTCCGACTACGAGTTCATCCCGAAGAACACGCCGTATGTCGGACGTCCGGTGATGATGACCGACGCCTGCACGGTCCTCACCGGGCGCGAGCTGTCGGAGCTTGGTGTGCCGACGTCGGATTCGGTCTGGCTGGACGCGGTGGGTGTGCAGCCAGGGACGGTGGACGTCGGCAACGGCTATGTCCGCGAGACGGTGAAGGTCGGGGACGACACGGTCACGGTCACGAGCGACGATCCCGAGCTCCGCACGAAGATCTTGGCCACGGCGGAGTCGGTCGAGGTGGACGCCAACGGCTGTGCCACCGACGCCACGTGGGACGACGTGCCCGACGGCACACTGCGCGAGATCGAGCCGGAGTCCCTGTCCGTGTGCAGCTACATGACCTATCGCGGCGAGACCACGCTGGTCTGGTCGGCACGACGCGACACGGACGACGCGGCGCAGTACGCCCAGGTCGTGGAGGAGTCGTCGGCGAACTACGACCCGATCCGGCCGTGCACCGAGCAGCCCGACGGCGAGTGGTTGGCGATCGGCGTCAACGGCGCCGGTGGCAAGACCGCGTGGACCGGCGTGGTGATGGGGGAGTGCGCGCAGATCCTGTGGCACTACAAGGCGCAGGGCGATCCCGAGTCGCTCGCCGCCTCACCTGTGGTTCCGCGGACGGTGGCGCCCTGGGCCAGTTCCTGGACCCGCGGCTACCTTGCCGGGCCCGTCAACTGGGGTGAGTACGCCGGCAAGGACGGCGAGGGAATGTTCCGCGGTCTCCTCGGTTGACCTGTCGCTTGTTCTGATCGACCTGTCGTGAATACGGATTGACCCGTCGCTTGTTCCAGAACTGGCGACAGGTCAACACGAACTCACGACGGGTCGCTGGAATAGGGGCGGTGCGGACGTCGTTGGGCCGGGTGTGACGTCACCTGCTCCTGCCCTGTCCGTGCTCGACCTGGTGCCCGTGCGCACCGACCAGACGACTGCCGACGCCGTCGCCGCCACCCGAGGCCTGGCCCGGGTGGCAGACGAGACCGGCTACCGGCGCTACTGGGTGGCCGAGCACCACAACATGCCGGCCGTCGCAGCGACGAACCCGCCGGTGATGATCGCCCTGCTGGCGGCGGCCACGGAGCGGATCAGGGTCGGCTCCGGCGGCGTGATGCTGCCGAACCACGCGCCGCTCGTGGTCGCCGAGCAGTTCGCCCTCCTCGAGGCCGCGTTCCCCGGCCGCATCGACCTCGGCATCGGACGCGCGCCGGGCACCGACCCGGTGACCAGCTTCGCCCTGCGCCACGGCGCCGGCGGGGTCGGTGAGGACGCGGTCGAGCGGTTCCCCGAGTACGTCGAGAACATCGTCGCGATGATGGACGAGGGCGGCGTCGGCCTGTCCGTTGCGGGACGTACCCATGAGCTGCGGGCCACGCCCCGGGCCGCGTCGCGGGCGACCGTGTGGCTGCTCGGCTCCTCCGACTACTCGGCCCGCCTCGCCGCCAGCCAGGGCCTGCCCTACGTCTTCGCGCACCACTTCTCGGGCCGCGGTACGGCGGAGGCCCTCGAGCTCTACCGGTCGACGTACCGGCCCTCGCCCGAGAACCCCGAGCCCCGCACCTTCCTGACCGTGAACGCCTCCGTCGCCGAGACGACCGAGGAGGCCGAGCGACTCGCGCTCCCGCAGCTGCACGCGATGCTCACCCTCCGCACAGGAGGGCAGCTCCGGCCCCAGCTGCTGGTCGAGGAGGCCGAGGCGATCGGCTTCCCCGACGCGCACCTGCCACTGGTCAACGGCATGCGCGGCCGCTGGGTCATCGGTGACCCGGCCACCGCCGCCGAGCGCATCGCGGACCTGGCCGCGGAGTTCGACGTCGACGAGGTCATGGTGCACCCCGTCGCCGGGTCGTACGTCGGCGAGCCGGTCGACTCCGCAGCCACCCGTGAGGCGACCCTCAGGCACCTGGCCGCGGCGATTCCCGCGTTCGTGGGCTGAGCCTCGAGGCTGAACCGGCCGAACCGGCCTGATTAGGGATGTCGGCGCCCACCAACTAGACTGGTGCGTCGGCCCAACGTGGGTCTGTTTCGTGGTGCCTCGCGGCTGCCCGGACATCGAGTTTCCTCACCCCCGGGTGAGGGAGTGTGTCTGGGGAAAATGAGGCCCATGCGGCGGTTCACGAGGTCCACTTCCACTCACGTGGGAGAGGTTCCCGGGCCAGCTGGGACCGGCCATCCGGTCGCAGTGCACCACGGTAGACGTATCCGTTACAACAGATTGTGGAGGACATGCCGAAGAAAGAAGGCGTGATCGAACTCGAGGGCACCATCACTGAGGCCCTTCCGAATGCCATGTTCCGTGTTGAGCTCAGCAACGGACACAAGGTTCTCGCCCACATCAGCGGCAAGATGCGCCAGCACTACATCCGCATCCTCCCCGAGGACCGGGTCGTGGTGGAGCTTTCGCCGTACGACCTCACTCGCGGTCGGATCGTCTACCGCTACAAGTGATCGCAACCGGTCGCGCCTGCGTGACCGGGTCGGTGGCTTGTGCCAGCCGAATTCAAACCGAAAGGACCGTCCTCGTGAAGGTCAAGCCGAGCGTCGGCAAGATGTGTGACAAGTGCAAGGTGATTCGTCGCCACGGCCGCGTCATGGTCATCTGCGAGAACCCGCGCCACAAGCAGCGCCAGGGTTAGGTCGCAACAGCGACCAACCCACACAACTGAACACCAAGACAACGTGATCGCTTAGGCCTCAGGGCCGAAACCACCTCCGGAGCAGAAGGCCGGGGCCTGGCACTCGTCAGGGCGCGACACGACCGAAACCTCTGTGAACTACCGAAGGGCGCAAGCTCTTCACAGAAAGGGCCATCACATGGCACGCCTTGTTGGTGTTGACCTCCCGCGCGACAAGCGCATCGAGATCGCACTCACCTACATCTACGGCATCGGCCGTACCCGCTCCCAGCAGCTGCTGGAAGCCACCGGGGTCAACCCGAACCTCCGCGTCCACGAGCTGGGCGACGAAGAGCTGGTCAAGCTCCGTGACGAGATCGAAGCCAACTTCAAGATCGAGGGTGACCTCCGTCGCGAGGTCCAGGCAGACATCCGTCGCAAGATCGAGATCGGCAGCTACCAGGGTCGCCGCCACCGCATGGGCCTCCCGGTCCGCGGCCAGCGCACCAAGACCAACGCGCGTACCCGCAAGGGTCCCAAGCGCACGGTTGCCGGCAAGAAGAAGGCCAAGTGACCCGCTGCCTCACGGCACGGCACTGACGCCCACTTCCTCGTACACACAGCTACCAGCAAACTTCAGGAGATATTGAATGCCTCCCAAGAGCCGCACCGCGGCTGGCGCCAAGAAGGTGCGCCGCAAGGAGAAGAAGAACATCGCTCAGGGCGAAGCCCACATCAAGAGCACGTTCAACAACACCATCGTCACGATCACCGACCCCACGGGTGCGGTCATCTCGTGGGCCTCTGCCGGCACCGTCGGCTTCAAGGGCTCGCGCAAGTCCACCCCGTTCGCGGCACAGATGGCAGCCGAGGCTGCCGGTCGTCGGGCCATGGACCACGGCATGAAGAAGATCGACGTCTTCGTCAAGGGCCCGGGCTCGGGTCGCGAGACGGCGATCCGTTCGCTTGGTGCAATCGGCCTCGAGGTCGGCACCATCCAGGACGTCACGCCCACTCCGCACAACGGATGCCGGCCGCCCAAGCGCCGTCGCGTCTGATCACCCCGAGACCTTAGGAGACTTTGAGAAATGGCCCGTTACACCGGCCCCATGACCAAGAAGTCGCGCCGTCTCGGTGTCGACCTCGTCGGCGGCGACCAGGCGTTCGAACGTCGCCCCTACCCGCCCGGCCAGCACGGCCGTGGCCGCATCAAGGAGAGCGAGTACCTCCTCCAGCTTCGCGAGAAGCAGAAGGCCCGCATCTCCTACGGCATCCTCGAGAAGCAGTTCCACAACTACTACGTGGAGGCCTCGCGCCGCGCCGGCAAGACCGGTGACAACCTGCTTCAGCTCCTCGAGTGCCGCCTCGACAACGTGGTCTACCGTGCCGGCTTCGCCCGCACCCGCCGCCACGCCCGCCAGCTCGTCGTGCACGGCCACTTCAAGGTCAACGGCAAGAAGGTCGACATCCCGTCGTTCCAGGTGACCGCCCACGACGTCATCGACGTGCGTGAGAAGTCGCTGGAGATGACCCCGTTCATCGTGGCTCGCGAGACCCACGGCGAGCGCGTCGTCCCCGCCTGGCTCGAGGCGCTGCCGAACCGCATGCGCGTCCTCGTGCACCAGCTCCCCGTCCGGGCCCAGATCGACATCCCGGTCCAGGAGCAGCTGATCGTCGAGTACTACTCGAAGAAGTAACACCTGTTCGGTGGTCGATGCTCAGTCTGCGACCACAGACGACTATCCGCCGAATACCTTTGAAATCGGGCCCGTCAAATAGTGGGTGGGTCCGGAAAGGAAAGAATCAGTGCTTATCGCTCAGCGCCCGACCCTGTCGGAAGAGTCCGTCGACGAGTTCCGCTCGCGGTTCGTGATCGAACCCCTGGAGCCCGGCTTCGGATACACGCTCGGCAACTCGCTGCGCCGTACGCTCCTCAGCTCCATCCCGGGTGCGTCCGTCACCAGCATCAAGGTTGACACCGTTCTCCACGAGTTCTCGACCATCGAGGGCGTCAAGGAAGATGTCACCGAGATCATCCTCAACATGAAGGGTCTGGTCGTCTCCTCGGAGCACGACGAGCCCGTCACGATGTACCTCCGCAAGCAGGGTGCCGGCGACGTCACCGCTGCCGACATCCTGCCGCCGGCCGGTGTCGAGGTGCACAACCCCGACCTCAAGATCGCCACGCTGTCCGACAAGGGCAAGCTGGAGATGGAGCTGGTCGTCGAGCGCGGTCGCGGTTACGTCAGCGCCGTGCAGAACAAGGGCGGGGACAACGAGATCGGCCGCATGCCGGTCGACTCGATCTACTCGCCCGTCCTGAAGGTGACCTACAAGGTCGAGGCCACCCGTGTCGAGCAGCGCACGGACTTCGACAAGCTGGTCATCGACGTCGAGACCAAGCCGTCGATCCGTCCCCGCGACGCGATCGCCTCGGCCGGCAAGACGCTGGTCGAGCTCTTCGGCCTGGCCCGCGAGCTGAACGTCGAGGCCGAGGGCATCGACATCGGCCCGTCGCCCGTCGACGAGCAGCTGGCTGCCGACCTCGCCCTCCCGGTCGAGGACCTGCAGCTGACCGTTCGCTCCTACAACTGCCTCAAGCGCGAGGGCATCCACACCGTGGGTGAGCTCATCTCGCGCTCGGAGCAGGACCTGCTCGACATCCGGAACTTCGGTTCCAAGTCGATCGACGAGGTCAAGGGCAAGCTGGTCGAGATGGGCCTGTCCCTCAAGGACAGCGCGCCCGGCTTCGACCCGGCCACCGCCCTCGCCGCGTACGGCGATGACGACGACGACACCTTCGTCGAGGACGAGCAGTACTAATTGAATTTGGCCGAGCGTGTCCGGACTCCGTCCGTCCACGCTGCCGGCCTCGCGGTCGAGGTTCGCTCGGCTTGAGGTCGGCTGGCGGCTGCCGGACCTGGGGTCACCCTCGTACAGCGGTCGCTCGCGGCGGCTGACGGACTCGGGGTCACCTTCGTGCGTCGGTCGCTCTCGGCGGCTGACGGACCTGGGGTCACCTTCGTACGTCGGTCGCCATCGGCACCACACTTCCCGCAACATCTACTCCGGTACCTGACACGGCCGGGGAGAATCGAGAACACAATGCCTACCCCCATGAAGGGTGCCCGCCTCGGCGGAAGCCCGGCGCACCAGCGTCACATCATCGCCAACCTGGCCACTGCTCTGTTCGAGCACGGTCGCATCACCACCACCGAGGCCAAGGCCCGGGTGCTGCGTCCGCACGCCGAGAAGCTGATCACCAAGGCGAAGAAGGGCGACCTGCACAACCGTCGCGAGGTCCTCAAGACCATCCGCGACAAGTCGGTCGTGCACACCCTCTTCACCGAGATCGCGCCGACCTTCGCCGACCGTCCGGGTGGCTACACCCGGATCACCAAGATCGGCCCCCGCAAGGGCGACAACGCCCCCATGGCGGTCATCGAGCTGGTGACCGAGGCCTACAGCCCCAAGGCCCCGTCGACCAAGAAGGTCGAGAAGGCCGCTGCTCCCGTCGAGGAGGCTCCCGCGGAGGAGACCACCGAGACCGAGGCCGCTGCTGACGAGACCGAGGTCAAGGGTCTCGCCGACCTCGGCGACGACGCTGCCGCTCCTCTCGAGGACGGCTCGGCCCCCGAGGGCTTCACCATCAAGGGCAACCAGGACTCGATGAAGTTCCACACCACCGAGTCGCAGTGGTACGACGCGACGGTTGCCGAGGTCTGGTTCAAGACCGAGGAAGCCGCCGAGGCCGCTGGCTTCACCAAGGCCGGCTGACCACTCTGCTCGCACTCGTCGGCCCGTCACCGTTCGCGGTGGCGGGCCTTCGTCATTTCCCGGCAGCGGTTCGGCAGAGGTCAGGGGAGCAGGGCAGGATCCTGGTCGGACCCCAGGCGCGACCCACCGAGGTCGGCGCGTTGACCGGCCGCATAGCCACCGGGCAGGCCCGAGCCGGAGAGCTGGCGCGGCCGCGCCGTACCGAGGCGGGGGTAGGTGTCGGTGACCGCCCGGGCGACGTCGAGCGAGCGGTCGGCGAGCACGAGGCCCATGGAGCGGCCGGCCGCGGCGGCCCGGCCTGCGGCCCCGGTCTCCGCGAGGCGCTCCGCGGTCTCGAGGCGGCGGCTGATGGCCAGCCGGAAACCGGCCAGCCAGGAGCGCCGGAAGGCGGCCTTGTGGTCCCACGCCGGAACCGGTGTGCGGCCCAGCCAGGTCGAGGCCTGCATCAGCAGGCTGGTGAACAGCAGGTCGGCGCGGGCCAGGTCGGACTCGTGTCCGAACAGGTGCACCGCGAACCGCTTGCCGTCAGGCGTGCGATCGGTCATGTGCACCGCGCGACAACGCAACCTGACCGCCACCGCGCTGAGCAGGTCGGCCTTGTCGCGGGCATAGGGCGCCTCGAGATGCACGACGCGGTCGCCCACGACGTCGGACTGCGGCACCTCGGCGGCCAGGAGCGCCTGGTCGATGCCGTAGTCGGCAATGAGCGTGGCCGCCTTGGCCGTGTAGAGCTCGGCCTCCTCGGGCGTCGAGGCGTCGTTCTCGGCCTTGGCCAGCAGCTTGCGGATCTTCGCCAGCATGGGGTGGTCAGCGTGCATGGGGGGAATCCTCTCGTCGGTGGGTGGACAACTCTGCGACACCGCACCGACAGCGGCGGAGGTTCTCCACAGGCATCGTCAGGCGCGCCAGTGCTGCTCGACCAGGCGCAGGCTCTCCGACAGCTCCAGGCCCAGCTGGCGCGCGGTCGCGACGTACGCCGCGGCGGCTGCCCGGGCCTCCCCGCCGGAGGCCGTCGCAGTGCTGGCCACCGACGTGCCGCGCCGGCCCTCAGTCACCACGACCCCGTCGGCCTCGAGCTCCCGGTAGACCCGGGCGACGGTGTTCACGGCCAGCCCGACCTGTCCGGCGAGGCCCCGCACTGTGGGCAGCCTCGTGCCCGGCGTGAGCTCGCCCGAGGCCACCCGCGAGGCGATCTGCACGCGCAGCTGTTCGTACGGCGGCGTGGCCGACTCCGGATCGAGCGGTGTGAACTCCATGCCCGCACCCTATGAGGTGGCGCGGGGCCGATGCGGTAGAGAGGGGGCATGGACAACGTCGCGCTGGTCGTCGGGGAGTCACTGGTGGACGTCGTGCATGCGGCGGACGGATCCGTCACCGCGTTCCCCGGTGGCAGCGCGGCCAACGTCGCGGTCGCCCTGTCGAGGTTGGAGCGGCCCACACTCCTGGCCACGAGCTGGGCCGACGACGAGCACGGCCGGTTGTTGGCCGACCACCTGGCCGCGAACGGGGTCGGCCTGGCCAGTGACCCGCTGCAGCTGGCGAGGACGTCGACGGCGGTCGCCACCATCGGCCCGGGAGGCGGGGCCAGCTATGACTTCGACATCGAGTGGCGCATGGCGCAGCCCACCGACCTGGCACCGGTCGTCGTGCATCTCTGCTCCCTCGGCGCCGTGCTGAGCCCCGGTGCGGACGACGTGCGCGACCTGGTCGCCAGGATGCGAACCGGGGCCACGGTCAGCTTCGACCTGAACCTGCGCCCCGAGGTCAGCGGTCGCGGGGACGAGGTTCGACGGCGGGCGGAGCACCTGGTCGGGCTCAGTGACGTCGTGAAGGCCTCCGACGAGGACCTCAAGGGCCTGTTCCCGCTGCGCTCGGCGCCGGAGTCGGCCGCGGCCCTCCTGGCCCTCGGACCTGCCGCGGTCGTGCTGACCCGGGGGAGCGCGGGCGCGACGTGCTTCACCGCCGAGGCGACCGTCGAGGTCGCGGCGCTGCAGACCGAGGTCGTCGACACCATCGGCGCCGGAGACACCTTCTCCGCGGCCGTGCTCGACGCACTGTGGGCGAGGGACCTGCTGGGTGCCCCGGCGCGCGCTCGCCTGCGCGCCCTTGACCCGGCCGGGTGGCAGGAGGTGTTGGCGCACGGTGCGGCGGCGGCCGCGGTGACCGTCTCGCGGGCCGGCGCCGACCCGCCGTACCGCCGCGAGCTCGAGCGCTGAGGCCGGGCGAGGAGTGACCGGCCGACCGGCAGCCCGTCGCGTGCCGGAGCCATGGCAGGATTGCCGACCGTGCGCATCAGGATCGACTTCGCCTACGACGGCACCGACTTCAGGGGCTGGGCCCGCCAACCGGCGTTCCGCACGGTGCAGGGCGAGTTCGAGAAGGCACTCGCCACGGTGCTGCGCATCGAGAAGGTCACCGTCACCGTCGCCGGCCGCACCGACACGGGCGTGCACGCCCGTGGCCAGGTGCTCCACGTCGACCTCGAGGAAGCCGTCGTGGCCAAGGGCGGCGGGCGCTCCCAGGACCCACCGATGGACGCGCTGCGACGCAGGCTCAACGGGCTCCTCCCGCCGGACATCCGGGTGCTGCGCATCTCGCCGGCCCCTGAGGGCTTCGACGCCCGGTTCTCGGCCAGCTGGCGCCGCTACGTCTACCGGGTCGCGGACACCGCCGCGGCCGTCGACCCGTTGCGCCGCAACCACGTGCTGGCCTGGCCCAAGCCGCTGGACATCGAGGCCATGAACCTCGCCGCCTCCGACCTGCTGGGCCTCCACGACTTCGCGTCGTTCTGCAAGCGCCGCGAGGGCGCCACCACCGTGCGCACCCTGATCGACCTGCACTGGGCGCGCGCGGACGACGGCCTGGCCGAGCTCACCGTGCGCGCCGACGCGTTCTGCCACAACATGGTGCGCTCCCTGGTCGGGTGCCTCCTCGCCGTCGGCGACGGACGGCGACCTCGTGAGTGGCCGGCACAGGTGCTGGTCGCGGGCGCCCGGAACCCGGCCGTGACCGTGGTGCAGGCTCGTGGCCTCACGCTCGAAGAGGTCGGCTACCCGGACGGCGACGAACTGCGCGCGCAGGCCGACCGGGCACGCAACAAGAGGGAGCTCCCGCATGGATGACCACTACTTCTCCGCCGACCCGTCGGTGCCGTTCACCCGTGAGGACTTCACCTGCGAGGTCTGGGGCAACGAGCTCGCCCTGACCAGCGGTTCCGGCGTCTACTCGCGCGGGCACCTCGACCACGGCACCGCGATCCTCTTCCGCGAGACCGAACCACCAGCCCAGGGCCAGGTGCTCGACCTCGGCTGCGGGTACGGCGTGATCGGGCTGGCCGTCGCCCGGGCGGTGCCGCTGGCCAACGTCACCGGTGTCGACGTCAACGCCCGCGCCGTGCTGCTGGCCAACGAGAACGCGAAGTCCCTCGGGCTCGACGGCCGCTTCGTGGCCTGTACGCCGGAGCAGGTGCCCTCGACGTACCTCTTCGACGAGATCTGGTCGAACCCGCCGATCCGCATCGGCAAGGAGGCCCTGCACGAGCTGCTGCTGACCTGGCTGCCCCGGCTGGCTCCCGGCGGCCGGGCAGTGATGGTGGTGGGCAAACACCTGGGCGCCGACTCGTTGCAGCGGTGGCTGGGCGACCAGGGCTACCCGACGACCCGGCTGGCCAGCGCCAAGGGCTTCCGGGTGCTCGAGACGCGCCGGGCCGACTGAGCCCGCGGCCGGGCTGAGTCGTCGTACGAGCGGACTCCTACTGGAGGGGCGCTGCCTCGTCGACGGACTCGTGCTCGGCCCGGTCGAGCCCGTCACGGGCCGCCCGGTCGAGGGTGTCACGCGAGCGTTCCCACCAGGCACACACGGCGAGCACGAAGCCGGCCAGGACGGCGCCGCAGATGATGTCGATGACGTAGTGCTCACCGAAGTAGACCAGGGCCAGGCCCATGGTCGCGGGGTAGGCGAGCAGCAGCCAGCGCAGCCCCGAGCGGAGCCGGATGATGGCGTAGACCGCGATCAGGAACGAGATGCCGAAGTGCAACGAGGGCATCGCGGCCACCGGGTTGCCGACGCCGGTCAGCACCAGGTGGAAGCGGCCCAGGCCGACGGCCTCCCAGCCGCGGTGGGTGATCCGGAACACCGGATGCTCGAGATAGCCGTCCTCGGAGGCCATCCACGGCGGGGCCATCGGGTAGAGGATGTAGATCACGAGCGCGACGAGGTTGGCCCCGACGTAGCGGCGCATCCACTTCTTCCACTCGCCACGGTTGCGCAGCCACAGCACCATGGCCAGGATCAGGCCGGCCACGAAGTGGCTCGTGTAGACCACCGCCAGGGCGATGTCGTACCACCGGGCGGGGCTGTCGGGGTCGCAGGGGGAGCCGCACATGCGCTCCTGGAGCCAGTACGACGGCAGCTCGCCGAACAACGCCTGGTCGGCCTGCACCGGCATGCGGATGTGCACCGGCATCTTCAGCAGCTCGTCGGCCAGGCCGCGACTGTAGAAGTAGACGACGAGCGCGGCCACCGGTATCCACCAGTCGCGCACGAAGTTGAGGTGGTACCGCCATTCCTCCTCGACGTTCCAGCAGATCGTGGCGAGCCACAACCACAGGAAGATCTGGACCGTGTCACTCGGAATGCCGAACCGGACGATCCAGGCGCCGAGCGCGACGGCGAAGACGGCGTAGGCCAGTGCCCGGATTCCGGGCCGCGTCACACCCCGTCGAGAGGGAAGGGCAGAGCGGACCGATGTGTCCCCCGTTGCTTCTGCCATGAGCGGAATGCTACGTCAACCCATGTAAAGGTGGCATTTCCTTATCGGGAGGTGTCGGGACGAAGAATTGCCGGGGTTCGCAACACAATGGACCCCGAACGCGTCTGTTCTGCATGAGCACGATGACCTTGGATGGAGTGGGTGTGACCGATCCGGACTTCGAGTCCTGGGTGACCGCGCGCGGCGGTGGCCTGCTCCGCTTCGCCTACGTGCTGACCGGCAACGCCGCGGACGCCGAGGACGTCGTCCAGGACGCCCTCTCCCGGGCGATCGGCGCCTGGCCTCGGATCTGTGCCGCCGACGACCCCGACGCCTACGTCCGCCGCATGGTGGTCAACGCGCACACCTCCTGGTGGCGCAAGTTCCGCCGCCGGGAGTCCCCGGTCGCCGAGGTGCGCACCGACGGCTCAGAGGTGACCGGCCCGCCGGCGTACGACGACCGGCTCTGGCAGGCCTGCCGCCGACTCCCGGAGGCCCAACGGACCGCGATCGTGCTCCGGTTCTACGAAGACATGGACTACGCGGCGATCGCCGCGATCACAGGCGTCCGCGAGGGCAGCGTCAGGTCACGCGTCTCGCGTGGGCTCGACGCGCTGCGGGCCGAGCTCGGTGACCACGACCACGAAAGGGGAACGGCAGATGAGTGACTTCGAGAAGAGGGTGCGCGACACCCTCGCCGGGCAGGCCGACAAGGCACCCGGCGACGCCTCCGGGCTGGCCGACGCGGCCAGGGCTCGTCGTGGCCGCCGGCGTACGGCGATCGGCGGTGCCGTCGTGGCCGCGGCCGTGGTGGCTGCCATTCCGCTGGGGCTGGCCCTCGTCGACCGCGGCGACTCCGGTGGCCGTGACAGCGCGGCCCGTGAGAGCACGAGCCCTGACACGGGGGCCGCGGACCCCGCCTCCGACCTTCCGGAGATCCCCGACGGCTGGCGGTGGGAGTCGTGGCGCAACGTCGAGGTCGCGGTGCCCGGCGACTGGCGCGACGGCTCGGCGTACGACCTCTGCATCCCGGGGGCACCCAACCAGCCCGCGGGCAACATCAGCCGCGACGCCTACCAGGCCGACTTCGAGCCCGACGTCGAGGGCACGGCAAGCTGCCCGCAGGGCGTGACCTTCCTGGCCGGGACCCCCAAGGAACCGATCGCGGCCGGCGACGGGGTCGCCAAGCGGGTCAGCCTCGCCGGCAACACCCTCGACGTGGTCGCCGCCGACCAAGAGACCCTCGACCAGGTCGTCGCCTCGGCCCACGAGATCACCGAGACCGACAGCCTCGGCTGTGCACCATCGATCGAGTTCGGCACCGCGGCCTTCGGGGAGGCCGAGGGAGCCGTCACGATGTGCGACTACGTCATCGGGGGATACGGGTCCGACCGCAGCACGCCCGTGCTCGACTCCTCGCGCACGCTGAAGGAGGCGCAGGGCGAGCAGCTGACCGCGGCCCTGACCAGCACACGGACGATGGCGAACGCAGCCAAGGTCGACCCCGGGTGCACGCTGTCGAAGGGTGCGCCGCCGGTCCTCGTGCACCGGCTCCAGGTCGGTGACGTGGTGCTGGTCGACATCGCTTCGAGCGACTGCGGCGGCACCCAGATCGTGACCGGTGACGGCCCACAGCAGCTCGACTACGCCCTGCTCGACGCGGTCGACCCGGCCACGATGTCGCTGGGCTGAGCCCGGCGCAAGAACTCGTTTGCTGGCAGGGCCCACGGCGGGGAACAATCCGCTCGTGGGCCATGTCGATGTCGCCGGTGTCCGGTACGAGCTCCCGGACGGCCGGGTGCTCCTCGACGACGTCTCCTTCCGGGTGGGGGAGGGCGCCAAGGTCGCGCTGGTCGGTGCCAACGGCGCTGGCAAGACGACCCTGCTGCGCATCGTCACCGGTGAGCTGACGCCGCACGCCGGCGCGGTCACCCGCACCGGCGGATTGGGCGTCATGCGGCAGATGGTCAACGCCGGACTGGCCGAGGCGCCGACGGTGGCGGACCTGCTCCTCTCGGTCGCCCCACCCCGTGTGCGGGCGGCGGCGGCCGCCGTCGACGAGTGCGAGCGGGCGCTGATGGAATCCGACGACGAGAAGACCCAGATGCGCTATGCCACGGCGCTCTCCGACTTCACCGACGCCGGCGGCTACGACATCGAGGTCATCTGGGACGTCTGTACGACGGCCGCCCTCGGCGTCTCCTACGACCGGGCGAAGTACCGCGACCTCTCCACCCTGAGCGGCGGTGAGCAGAAGCGGCTGGTGCTGGAGTACCTGCTCCGCGGGCCCGACCAGGTGCTGCTGCTCGACGAGCCCGACAACTTCCTCGACGTGCCGGGGAAGATCTGGCTCGAGCAGCGGATCAACGAGTCCGACAAGACGATCCTGTTCATCAGCCACGACCGCGAGCTGCTCGACAACACCGCGACCCGGGTGGTGACCGTCGAGCTCGGCTCGGCCGGAAACCGGGTCTGGACCCACCCGGGCGGCTTCGCGTCGTACCACGAGGCACGCAAGGACCGGTTCCTGCGCTTCGAGGAGCTGCGCCGCCGCTGGGACGAGGAGCACGCCAAGATCAAGGCACTCGTGCTCCGGCTCAAGATCAAGTCGGAGTACAACGACGGCATGTCCTCGCAGTACCGCGCGGCCCAGACCCGGCTGCGCAAGTTCGAGGAGGCCGGGCCGCCGATGGAGCAGCCCCGCGAGCAGCAGGTGACGATGCGCCTCAAGGGCGGCCGCACCGGCAAGCGCGCGGTCGTCTGCGAGTCCCTGGAGCTCACCGGTCTCATGCGGCCCTTCGACCTGGAGGTCTGGTACGGCGAGCGGGTGGCCGTGCTCGGCTCCAACGGCTCCGGCAAGTCACACTTCCTGCGACTCCTGGCGGCCGGCGGCACCGACCCCGACATCGAGCACCAGCCGGTCGGCGACGTCCCCGTCGTACCGGTGCTCCACAACGGGAAGGCAAAGCTGGGTGCCCGGGTGCGGCCCGGCTGGTTCGTGCAGACCCACGAGCACCCCGAGCTGGTCGGTCGCACCCTGCTGGAGATCCTGCACCGGGGTGAGGCCCAGCCCGACGGCCGAGGACGCCAGGGGATGGGGCGCGAGCAGGCCTCACGCGTGCTCGACCGCTACGAGCTGGCGCACGCCGGTGAGCAGCGGTTCGAGTCGCTCTCGGGCGGCCAGCAGGCGCGGTTCCAGATCCTGCTCCTCGAGCTGTCGGGGGCGACCCTGCTGCTGCTCGACGAGCCGACGGACAACCTCGACGTCCAGTCGGCGGAGGCGCTCGAGGACGGGCTCGCCGCCTTCGACGGCACGGTCCTCGCGGTCACCCACGACCGCTGGTTCGCGCGCGGGTTCGACCGGTTCCTGGTCTACGGGTCCGACGGCTCGGTCTACGAGTCCGACGGGCCGGTCTGGGACGAGGGCCGGGTCGAGCGGGTCCGCTGAGCGACGGGACACGGCGACGAGGTCCGACGGACGACGCCCTTGCCGTGGCGCGTGACGCGGGTCACAATGCGGCGAGCGCATCCGCGGACACGACCCGAGTGGAGATCCCCGTGACCGAAGCACCGATCCCGCAGTTCCTCGACGAGCGGCTGGTGTGGTGGGCCGAGCACGACCCGGACGGCGAGGCGATGACCTACCTCGACCGCACGTGGACCTGGGCGCAGTGGAACGACCGGGTACGCCGGGCGGCGGGTGGCCTGCGCGACCTCGGCATCGGCCGCGGTGACGTGGTGGCGTTCCTCGACAAGAACCACCCGGCCTGCGTCGAGATCAGTCAGGCGGCCGCCTCGCGCGGCGCCGCCAACGCCATCGTCAACTGGCGCTCCGCGGGCGACGAGGTCGACTACGCGGTGAACGACTCCGGGGCCCGCGTTCTGTTCGTCGGAGCCGAGCTGATGCCGACCATCGAGGCGATCCGCGACCGGCTGACTGCCGTGGAGAAGGTCATCGTGGTCACGCCCGACGGCGCCGACGGCGACGAGTACGAACAGTGGCTGGCGGCATCGGAGCCGGTCGGGCGCGCCGACGACGTGACTCCCGACGACACCTGCCTGGTGATGTACTCCTCCGGTACGACCGGCCGGCCCAAGGGCATCATGCTCTCGCAGGCCAACATGCTCGCGCACACGATCAACGCCCACGACGGATGGGGTTTCGAGCCCGGCGACAAGTCGATGGTCTCGATGCCGTTGTTCCACGTCGGCGGGTCGTCGTACGTGCTCTTCGGCATGCACGACGGCGTGCCGAGCGTGATGACCCGCGACCCCGACGGCGCGTCACTGGCCGGCGCCATCATGAAGGGCGCCAACCGCACGTTCCTGGTGCCGGCGGTGCTGGCACAGGTGCTGCAGTCCGGCCCCGACGCGGTGAAGGTGTTCGGGAAGCTGAAGACCTACACCTACGGCGCGGCCCCGATGCCACCGCCGCTGCTGCGCGCCGCCATGGAGGCCTGGCCCGACACCGACTTCCTCCAGGTCTACGGACTGACCGAGGTCGCGGGTGTCGCCACGCACCTGCTGCCCGAGCACCACCGCGACCCGGGCCACCCGGAGCGACTGCTCTCCGCCGGAATCCCGATCCCGGGTGTCGAGGTGCGCATCGTCGACCCCGCATCCCTCGGGGACGTGGCAGTGGGTGAGGAGGGTGAGATCTGGCTGCGCACGCCGCAGCTGATGCAGGGGTTCCTCAACCGGCCCGACGAGACTGCCGAGGTCATCGTCGACGGTGGCTGGTTCCGCACCGGCGACATGGGCAAGGTCGACGACGGCGGGTTCGTCTACGTGCAGGACCGCATCAAGGACATGATCATCAGCGGCGGGGAGAACATCTACTCGCCCGAGGTCGAGCGGGTGCTCGCCGAGCACCCGGCCGTCCTCGAGGTCGCCGTGATCGGCGTGCCGGACGACACCTGGGGCGAGTCGGTCAAGGGGGTCGTGGCGCTCAAGCCGGACACCACCGCCACCGCCGACGAGCTGATCGCGTTCTGCAAGGCCAGCCTGGCGTCGTTCAAGTGCCCGCGCTCCATCGACGTGATCGAGGCGCTGCCGCGCAATCCCAGCGGCAAGATCCTCAAGCGTGAGCTGCGCAAGCTGCACTGGGGCGGCCGCGACTCCGCCATCGTCTAGCACGCGGCGGTCCGCCCGGCGCCGGGCGGACCGGGATCAGGAGAGCTGGGCCTTGGCCAGCTTCGCCTCGCGGCGTACGTCCTTGGCGAGGCGGCGTGCGTCCTTGCGGGCGGAGGTGGCGGCGTGGCGGGCGCGCCAGGCCACGCCCGGCTTGCCCTCGGTGTCGACGCCGGCCAGCAGCAGGCCGCCGAGCACGCCGGCGTTCTTGAAGAACTGGAGCCGTTGCATGTTCTTCGCGGCGGGGTCGGTCTCCTCCCAGAAGGGGTGACCGGCGACGGTGGTCGGCACGAGGCTCGCGGCCAGCACCGTGGAGGACAGACGCGGCGCCTTGCCGAGGGCCAGGGCCGCGGCGGCCGCGATCTGCACGCCGGCGTTGAGGCGCACGAGCGTCTGCGGGTTCGACGGCACCGGCGCACCCGGCGCGACGCGCTGGGCGAGCGGGACGACCCGGTCGGTGACCTTGGCGGCCTTGGCGGCCAGCACGTCGGAGTTCTTCAGGGCGTTGGTGGCGCCGAAGAAGAACGTGGTCGCGAGGAGCGGACGGGCGATCAGTCGCACGAGAGTCATGCCTCCATTCATACCCGACCGCCAAGTCGGGCGGGAGTCGGGTCCCGGTCGATTTCGGTCGCGTAGTGGCGATAGAGGCAGTACGCCGACGCCGCGCACAGCACGTGCCAGACGGCGTGACCCTGCAGCAGCGAGTCGGGCGAGCAGAGGCCGGTGCCCGACGCCGTGAGGTTCCAGATCGTGAAGGCGACCACCATGCAGGCCACCGCGGCCCAGGCCCACCGCGCGTGAGGGAAGAGACCGCGGCGGACCAGGACTGCCTCGATGGCCAGGCCGACCACGAGGAGGAAGCCGAACGCGACGTTGCCGGCGTACATCACGACCGGGATCTCACGGCTCCACAGCCCGGCGATCTCACACGCGGCGACGAAGACGACGAAGATGACCGCCAGGAAGACCGGCCCACGGTCGAGGAGCCGCATCAGCGCGTAGCCGGCGATGAACGAGGCCACGAGGTACATGCTCGCCATGTCGAGGTGGCCACCGAGGCTGGACTGCGTGGCGTGCTTGGCCATGCTGGCCGGCCCGAGGAGCACGACCAGGACTGCGAACGCGGGGGCGAGTGACCGGTGCCGGCCCAGGGCGCCGCGGGTCGGGCTGTGGCGCAGCAACGACCAGGCGATGGCCAGTCCGGCGGCCACGAACCCGAGGTTGCTCCACGTGTTGGCCGGCTGCTTGATGAACCCGCCGCGGGCGGCCTCGCAGAACGTGTCGCCGCGGCCGACGTCGGCGCCCAGCCACCCGTCGTACGCCGCCAGGAGCAGGAGCCCCACACCGGCGACGGCCACCACCCCGGCACAGACCACGGGCCCCGGACGCACGGCGTGAAGCCGGCGTCCGGGGCCCGGGTCGAGGTGCTGGGTCAGCTCACTTCCAGCGCTCGGAAGCCGGCACGAAGTCCAGCTGGCGGTCGCCGGTGTAGATCTGCTTCGGACGCGCGATCTTCTGTTCCTTGTCCTGGACCAGCTCGAGCCACTGGGCCAGCCAGCCCGGCGTACGGCCGATGGCGAACAGCACGGTGAACATCTCGGGCGGGAACTGGAAGGCCTCGTAGATCAGGCCGGAGTAGAAGTCGACGTTCGGGTAGAGCTTGCGCTTGACGAAGTACTCGTCCTCGAGCGCGATCTTCTCCAGCTCCTTGGCGATCTCGAGGAGCGGGTTGACCCCGGTGACCTCGAAGACGTCGTCGCAGGCCTTCTTGATGATCGTGGCGCGCGGGTCGAAGTTCTTGTAGACCCGGTGGCCGAAGCCCATCAGCTTCTCGTTGCCGGCCTTCACACCCTCGATGAACGCGGGGATGTTCTCCTTCTTGCCGATGCGCCGAAGCATGCGCAGCACGGCCTCGTTGGCGCCACCGTGCAGCGGGCCGTAGAGGGCGCCGACGCCGGCAGCCACCGCCGAGTAGGGGTCGACCTGGCTGGAACCGACCGAGCGGACCGCGTTGGTCGAGCAGTTCTGCTCGTGGTCGGCGTGCAGGATGAACAGCACGTCGAGGGCCTTGACCAGGCGCGGGTCGGCCTCGAACTTCTTCTCGCTCATCTTGAACAGCATGGAGAGGAAGTTGGCGGTGTAGCCGAGGTCGTTGTCAGGGTAGATGTAGGGCTTGCCCTGTGCGTGGCGGAACGACCAGGCGCCGAGCGTCGGCATCTTGGCGATCATGCGCACCATCTGCATGTGCCGGTTGTCCGGGTCGCCGATGTTGCGCGCGTCGGGGTAGAACGTCGAGAGGGCACCGACCGAGGCCATCATCATGCCCATCGGGTGGGCGTCGTACCTGAAGCCCTGCATGAAGGTCTTCACGTTCTCGTGCACGAACGTGTGGTAGGTGATCTCGTGTTCCCAGTTGTCGTACTGCTCCTTGGTCGGCAGCTCGCCGTGGATGAGCAGGTAGGCAACCTCGAGGAAGTTGGACTTCTCGGCCAACTGCTCGATCGGGTAGCCGCGGTACTCGAGGATGCCCTTGTCGCCGTCGATGAACGTGACCGCGCTGCGGCACGATGCGGTGTTGACGAAGCCGGGGTCATAGACCGCCAGGCCGGGTGCTTCCTCGGAAACGCGAATCTTGCCCAGGTCGGCGGCCTTGATGGTGCCGTCGGTGATGGGTACTTCGTACTCGCTGCCCGTGCGGTTGTCTCGAACGGTGAGCGAGCCTGCCTCGTTGGCAGTGACGGCCGGTACGTCGGTCACGTCGGCTCCTGTCGGTGAAAGAGTGTCGTTCACTCTCGTATATGTGTCGGATGCCAACCTATTCCGTCCGTGTCGATGACGCGAACGCGGCGTCCCTCATCGTGGTCGTGACCCGTGAGTAGCAAGCCGCGCCGGTACGCCGTGCGTCGTACGACGGGCACTGGCCACGATCGGGTGGGTTCGCCCGTTTTGACCGTGGGGGAGCGCGCCACCTATTCTTGACAGTCGCGTCTCCTGCCGCGCCCGCACGGGTGCAGACCCGGACGAAATGGAACCGGGCAGAGTTCGTCAGAAGCGCTGCGTCACCACCCGGTCAGGACCTCTGCCCGGGCCCAACGAACGAAAAGGCTACATACGTGCGTACGTACAGCCCCAAGCCCGCTGACATCCAGCGCGAATGGCTTGTCATCGACGCCCAGGACGTTGTCCTCGGCCGCCTCGCCGTCCAGGCCGCGACGCTGCTCCGCGGCAAGCACAAGGCGAACTTCGCCCCGCACATGGACATGGGTGACTTCGTCATCGTCGTCAACGCGGAGAAGGTCGCCCTGTCGGGCAAGAAGAAGACCGACAAGATGGTCTACCGCCACTCCGGTTTCCCGGGCGGCCTGAGCACCACGCCGATCGGTGACCTCCTCGAGAAGGACGCCCGCAAGGCCATCGAGAACGCGGTCTGGGGCATGCTCCCCAAGAACCGCCTCGGCCGCCAGATGCTGAAGAAGCTCAAGGTCTACTCCGGACCCGAGCACCCGCACGCGGCCCAGCAGGCCAAGCCGTTCGAGATCACGCAGATCTCCCAGTGATTGCAGACAAGGACATCAACGTGACTGAGAACCAGGCTGAGACCGCCGAGGTCGAAGAGACCTTCGAGACCAACGAAGACGGCGTCGCGTACTCCTCGGAGTCCGCCCCGTCCGCCGACGCCCCGCTGCGTCCCGCGACCATCGCGCCCGCGAACGCCACCGGCCGCCGCAAGGAGGCCGTCGCCCGCGTCCGCCTCGTCCCCGGCACCGGCCAGTGGACCGTCAACGGCCGCGACCTCGACTCGTACTTCCCGAACAAGCTGCACCAGCAGGTTGTCAACGAGCCGTTCGCGAACCTCCAGCTCGAGGGCCGCTTCGACGTCATCGCCCGCATCCACGGTGGTGGCATCACCGGCCAGGCCGGCGCCCTGCGTCTCGGCGTGGCCCGTGCCCTGAACGCCATCGACGTCGAGGCGAACCGCCCGTCGCTCAAGAAGGCCGGGCTGCTGACCCGCGACGCGCGCGTCATCGAGCGCAAGAAGGCCGGTCTCAAGAAGGCCCGCAAGGCACCGCAGTTCTCCAAGCGCTGATCGCGCAGGTTTCTGGGTCCATGCCGCAGAAACTGTTTGGCACGGACGGGGTCCGGGGTCTGGCGAACGGTCAACTGACCGCAGAGCTGGCCCTGGACCTCTCCGTGGCTGCTGCACATGTCCTGGCCGACCGCGGCGAGTTCGCGGGGCACCGCCCCGTCGCCGTGGTGGGTCGGGACACGCGCATTTCCGGGCAGTTCCTCGAGGCTGCCGTCGTGGCCGGTCTGGCCTCTGCCGGGGTCGACGTCCTCCTGCTCGGCGTGCTGCCGACACCGGGCGTGGCCTACCTGACCGGTGCGCTCGAGGCCGACCTGGGCGTGATGCTCAGCGCCTCGCACAACCCCATGCCCGACAACGGCATCAAGTTCCTGGCCCGGGGCGGGGTAAAGCTCGACGACGCGATCGAGAACGCGATCGAGCAGCGCCTGGGTGAGCCCTGGGACCGTCCCACCGGTGGCGACGTCGGCCGCGTGGCGACGTACGACGCGGCGGTCGACGACTACTGCGCCCACCTGGTCCGTACGACGACCCGTCCGCTCACCGGACTGCGCGTGGTGCTCGACTGCGCCGAAGGTGCGGCCGCCGACGCCGGGCCCAAGGCGCTCGCGGACGCCGGGGCCGACGTCACCGCGATCCACGCCCAGCCCGACGGGCTCAACATCAACGACGACTGCGGGTCGACCCACCTGGAGTCCCTTCGCAAGGCCGTGATCAAGGACGGCGCCGACGTCGGCTTCGCCCTCGACGGCGACGCCGACCGCTGCCTCGCCGTCGATGCCTCGGGCGAGGTCGTCGACGGCGACCAGCTCCTCGCCGTACTCGCGCTCTCCATGCGCGACGCCGGTCGGCTGCCCAATGACGTCGTGGTCGCCACGGTGATGAGCAACCTCGGCTTCGTGCAGGCCATGAAGGCCAACTCGGTGAAGGTGCGCCAGACCAAGGTCGGCGACCGCTACGTGCTCGAGGCCATGAAGGCCGGCCGCTACGGTCTCGGCGGCGAGCAGTCGGGCCACGTGATCATGAGCGAGCACGCCACCACCGGCGACGGCATCCTCACCGCACTCCACGTGCTGGAGCGGATGGCCTCGACCGGGTCCTCCCTGGCCGAGCTGGCCGCGGTGATGACCCGGCTGCCGCAGGTGCTGATCAACGTCCCCGGCGTCGACAAGTCGCGGGCCGACGAGGACGCCGTACTCGCTGCGGCGGTCGCCGAGGCCGAGGCCGAGCTGGCCGACACCGGTCGGGTGCTGCTGCGCCCCTCGGGCACCGAGGCGCTGGTGCGGGTGATGGTCGAGGCCCCGACCGAGGAACAGGCCGCCTCGGTGGCCGAGCAGCTCGCCGCCGTCGTGCGCGAGCGCCTGTCGCTCTGACCGAGCGCGGGTACGGGTAACGGATACGGGGCCGCACTTGTGCGGTGCTGTGGTCGGTTCGCCCGTGGCGTGACGCGTGTGGAGCGACCGTAACCCCGCGTTACTCGCGGCGGGGTGGGACGAAAACGGGTCGCCCCGGCCTGCCCCAGTGCCTAGGGTCGCCCCGTGAGTGACTTGGAGATCCGCGAGATCGACGTCCATGACGAGGCCGCGCTGCGCACCTGGTGGGAGGTCGGGCACGCGGCCAGCGCGGAGCGGCCCTTCGACGCATGGCCGGCGTGGGAGGTCTCGCGGGTGGCGCTGCCGTTCCCGCGCACCGACTCCGCGATCACCCTGCTCACCGCCTTCGACGCGGGCGCCGCAGTGGGCACGGCACTGGTCGTGGAGTTCCTCCTCGACAACACCCACCTCGCCGAGGTCACCGTGTACGTCGACCCGGCACAGCGCCGGCGCGGGTTCGGCACGCAGCTGCTCGACGAGGCCGAGGAGCGGGTACGCCGCAGCGGCCGCACCTCGATCATCTCGAGTGCCTTCGCCCCGGTCGACGGGGAGAGCCCGGGCTCGCTCTTCGCCGCCGCGCGCGGATACCCCGTGGGCAGCGCCGAGGAGACCAAGCTGGTCGACCTGGCCACCGCGACAGAGTCGTGGGGTTCCCTGCAGGACGAGGCGGACGCCGGACTCGACGGCTACTCCTGCATCGTCTTCGACGGCCCGTGCCCCGAGGCGCACGTCGAGGGGTTCGCCGACGTGCTCTCGGTCTTCATCGGTGCCATTCCGTCCGGTGACCTCGACCTCGAGGACGCCCAGTGGACTCCCGAGCGCATCCGTCTCGGCGAGCGCGAACGCGTCGAGGCCGGCCGGGTCAACGTCACGGCGCTGGCCCTGACCCCGGCCGGTGGGGTCTGCGGGTTCTCCGACGTACGCCTGAGCCGGGCCGACCCACGGCACGCTGGGGTCGGCGGCACGCTGGTGGTCCCCGAACACCGGGGCCATCGGCTGGGCCTGGCGATGAAGCTGCTCACGCACGGGCGGGTGAGGGAGCTCTTCCCCGAGTGCGAGTTCATCGAGACCGGCAACGCCGGGGTCAACGCGCCGATGAACGCGGTCAACGAGCGCATGGGCTATCGCGTGGTGGAGCGTTGCCTCGACGTGCAGAAGCGTCTGGCATGACGGAAGGGAAGGGCATGAGCTGCGAGATCGTCCGGGTCGACCCGTTCGACGACGAGGCCTTCGAGGCCTGGTACGCGACGTACGCCGCCGCCGACGCACACGGACGCGAGGAGCTGGCCGCCACCTGGACGCTGGCCGAGCTGCGGGCCCAGGGACAGGCGGTGCAGGAGCACCAGGAGAGCGCGTGGTGGTCGGGGCTGCTGGAGGGCCGCACGGTGGTCGCCGGAAAGCTCAGGCTGACCCACCACGACAACCGCGACCTCGCCATGGTGGAGGTCTTCACCGAGCCGGCCCATCGCACCCACGGGCACGGCTCGGCCATGCTGGCGGTCCTCGAGGAGCAGGCCCGGGCGGCCGGCCGCACCCGCTTGCTCGCCGAGTGCAGCTACCCGATCGACGCGCCCCAGGACGGCTCCGGACACCCGTACGCCGACTTCCTGCGGCACCGCGGGTTCACCTTCGGCATCGGTGACGTGCAGCGCATCCTCGACCTGCCGGTCCCCGAGGACGACCTGCATGCACTCGTCGATTCAGCTGCGCCGAGCCACGCGTCGTACACCTTCCGCTCGTTCGCCGGGCAGATCCCCGAGGAGCTCCTCGCCGAGTACGCCGCCCTGTGCGGAGCGCTGATGACCGAGGCGCCCACCGGTGACCTCGTCCTCGAGTCGAGTCACGTCGACGTCGATGCCTTCCGTGCGGAGCAGGAGGTCCTCGAGCGTCAGGGGCGCACCCGCTACGGCACGGTCGCCATCGCCGACGACGGCACACTGGCCGGCTACACCGACATCGTCGCCAGCGCCCACGACCGCGGCCGCGGCTACCAGTGGGGCACCCTGGTCTGGTCGGCGCATCGCGGCCACCGGCTCGGCCTGGCGCTCAAGGCGCGCAACCTCGTGTCCCTGCAACGTGAACGCCCCGACCTGGGCGTCGTACGCACCTGGAACGCGGAGGTGAACGACCACATGGTGGCGGTCAACGACCTGCTGGGCTTCCGCCCGGTCGAACGACTGGGGGAGTTTCAGAAGAATCCCGGTGCGTCATGATGGAGTCATGAACGAACGGGGAGGCCTGCGCCAGGCAGCGTTGGCGCTTGCTGTCGTGAGCGTCCTGACCACCCTGGGCGCGGGGATCACCGCGGGTGTCGCGGCCGGCCAGGGTGACGACCCCGACGGCTCGGGCACCCTGGTCCGCGGCAAGGGCGACCCGACGGAGTCCGGGACGGGGCCGTCCGAGACGAGCACCACCGAGGACCCGGGCTTCGACTACACCGGCTGGAAGGTCGTCAACGGCATGCCCGGCGACTCCGGTGAGGTGGCCAGCTACCGATTGCCGCCCACCAGCTGGAAACCTTTCGCCTCCGACTACGCGGTCAGCTTCACCGACAAGAGCGGCAAGGCCTACGTGAGTGGTCACGCGTTGGCCAACTACTACGGCAACAGGTGCAAGGACGGCGGCGAACGGGTCCCGGGCGGTTGGACCGTGCTGGCCGACACCGTCCCCTCGGGCGACCTGAAGACCATCGCGGAGGACGCCGCGCGCGGCTGGGCACGCGGCTACGGCACCAACGCCAACGGGACCACCGGCACGATGACCCGAGCGGTGGCCAAGGAGGTCACCCTCGACGACGGCACGACGGCCGCCCGAGCGTCGATCGACATCGACATGAGCATCTTCAGCGGGGTCTGCCTGCCGACCAAGGCGCAGGTCTCGGTCACCACGATCGACACCTCCGAGGGCGCCAAGACGCTCGTGCAGGCGCGCTACGTCTCGGCGGTCGGGATCACCGACACGCAGTGGAGGGCGATCGGCCAGTCGCTCGAGGACTGAGCGTCGAGCAGGCCGGCGCGGGCCAGTGCAGGGCAGAGTGGACCAGTGCGGGTCAGAGCTTGCGGAGCCGCACGTAGCGCACAGAGTGGTCCGCGTCCTTGCGCAGCACCAACGTCGCCCGCGAACGGGTCGGCAACACGTTCTGCACCAGGTTGGGCCCGTTGATGCTCTCCCAGATGCGGGTCGCCTCGGCGACCGCTTCGTACTCCGTCAGGCTGGCGTAGCGGGTGAAGTAGGACTCGGGGTCGCGGAACGCGGTCTCGCGCAACCGCTGGAACCGCTGGATGTACCAGTGCCGGATGTCGGTGGTCGCGGCGTCGACGAACACGCTGAAGTCGAAGAAGTCGCTGACCGCAAGGCCGGTGCGGCCGTCGTCACGGACCCGGGCCGGCTGGAGGACGTTGAGGCCCTCGATGATCACGATGTCGGGATGCCGGATCACGATCTTCTCGTCGGGCACCACGTCGTAGGTCAGGTGTGAGTAGATCGGTGCCTCGACCTCGTCCTTGCCGGACTTGATGTCGACCACGAAGCGGAGCAGCGCCTTGCGGTCGTAGGACTCCGGAAAGCCCTTGCGCAACAACAGTCCGCGGCGCTGGAGCTCGGCGTTGGGCATCAGGAAGCCGTCGGTGGTGACCAGCGCGACCGACGGGTGCTCGGGCCAGTGGGCCAGCATCTGCTGCAGCACGCGAGCAGTGGTGGACTTGCCCACGGCCACCGACCCGGCCAGCCCGATCACGAACGGCGTGCGCGGTGGCGTCGGCCGGGCCAGGAACTCCTGCTGGCTCCGGTGGAGCTTGCCGGCCGCTTCGACGTACATGCTCAGCAGCCGGGAGAGCGGCAGGTAGACCTGTTGCACCTCGTCGAGGTCGAGCTCGTCGCCGAGGCCCCTGACCCGGTCGATCTCCTCGGGGGAGAGGGGTTGCTCGGTGTGCTCGGCCAACGCGGCCCAGGCGGCGCGGTCGAGTTCGACGTACGGCGAGGTCTCGCGCGCCTGCTCGCGGCTCTCGGAGCCTGCCGGTGAGGACATGCCAAGCATTGTTGCAGGGGGAAGGACCACTGCTTCGGGCGGATACACTTCCCGCCATGTGTGGAATCGTTGGGTACGTCGGCAGCAAGCAGGCTCAGCAGGTAGTGATCGAGGGGCTGCGTCGACTCGAATACCGGGGCTACGACTCCGCAGGCATCGCGCTGGTGCATGAGGGAGCGATCGCCTCCGACAAGCGCGCCGGCAAGCTGGCCAACCTGGACAAGGCGATCGCCGAGGCCCCGCTCCCGACCTCGTCGACCGGCATCGGCCACACCCGCTGGGCGACCCACGGTGCCCCCAACGACACCAACGCGCACCCGCACCTGGGCCAGGAGTCGCGGTTGGCACTGGTTCACAACGGCATCATCGAGAACTTCTCCGAGCTGCGTGACGAGCTCGAGTCGGAGGGCCACACCCTGGTCTCCGAGACCGACACCGAGGTGGCCGCCCACCTGCTCGAGCGCGAGCTGGCCACCGGCGTCAACCTCACCGTGGCCATGCAGCAGGTGTGCCGACGCCTCAAGGGCGCCTTCACACTCGTCGCCGTCGACGGCCAGGACCCCGACCGCGTGGTCGCCGCCCGCCGCAACTCCCCGCTCGTGGTCGGGCTGGGCGAGGGAGAGAACTTCCTCGGCTCCGACGTCGCGGCGTTCATCGAGCACACCCGCGAGGCGCTCGAGCTCGGCCAGGACCAGGTCGTCACGATCACCCGTGAGGGCGTCGAGGTGACCGGCTTCGACGGCTCGCCCGCCGAGGGTCGTCGCTACCACGTCGACTGGGACCTCGCGGCCGCCGAGAAGGACGGCCACGACTGGTTCATGCGCAAGGAGATCCTCGAGCAGCCCGAGTCGGTGTACGACGCGATGCTCGGCCGCCACACCGAGGACGGCCAGCTCATGCTCGACGAGGTGCGCATCGACGACGAGGCGCTGCGCGACATCGACCGCATCATCGTGGTGGGCTGCGGCACTGCGGCGTACGCCGGTCAGGTGGCCAAGTACGCCATCGAGCACTGGACCCGCATCCCGGTCGAGGTCGAGCTGGCCCACGAGTTCCGCTACCGCGACCCGATCCTGACCCGCAACACGCTCGTCGTCGCGATCAGCCAGTCGGGCGAGACCGCCGACACCCTGATGGCGATCAGGCACGCCCGCGCCCAGGGCGGCAAGGTGCTGGCGATCTGCAACACCAACGGCGCCACGATCCCGCGTGAGTCCGACGCGGTCATCTACACCCACGCCGGACCCGAGATCGGGGTTGCCTCGACCAAGGGCTTCCTGACCCAGATGGTGGCCTGCTACCTGCTCGGCCTCTACCTCGCGCAACTTCGGGGCACGAAGTTCGGTGACGAGATCGCCTCGGTCGTGCGCGACCTGCAGCAGATCCCCGCGCAGATCCAGCAGGTGCTCGACCGTGCCGACCAGGTCTACGCGCTGGCTGCCACGCTCAAGGACTCCAAGGCGGTGCTGTTCCTGGGCCGTCACGCCGGCTACCCGGTGGCCATGGAAGGTGCGCTCAAGCTGAAGGAGCTGGCCTACATCCACGCCGAGGGCTTCGCCGCGGGCGAGCTCAAGCACGGCCCGATCGCGTTGATCGAGCCCGGACTGCCGGTCTTCTGCGTGCTGCCGCCCCGCGGCCGCGACCAGCTGCACGACAAGATGGTCAGCGCGATCCAGGAGATCCGGGCCCGCGGCGCCCGCACGATCGTGCTCGCGGAGGAGGACGACCAGTCGGTCGCGAAGTACGCCGACGAGATCATCCCGCTGCCCAAGGTGCCCACGCTGCTCCAGCCGTTGGTCGCGGTCGTGCCGCTTCAGCTGTTCGCCTGCGAGCTGGCCACCCTGATGGGCCACGACGTCGACCAGCCCCGCAACCTGGCCAAGTCCGTCACCGTCGAATGNGGACCCCGATGAATCACCCCACGAGAACGCGCTTCGCTTGCCTTCCCGCGGGGACCCCGATGACCACCCCACCCGAGGACACCCGGTGATCGTCGGGGTCGGCATCGACGTGGTCGAGATCGAGCGCTTCATCGCCTCCCTCGAACGCACGCCGGCGCTGCGCCACAAGCTCTTCACCCCCGCGGAGGCATCGCTCCACCCGCAGTCCCTGGCCGCCCGGTTCGCGGCCAAGGAGGCGATGGCCAAGTCGCTGGGTGCCCCGGCGGGACTGGCCTGGCACGACGCCGAGGTGATCTCCGAGACCTCCGGCCGACCGAGGTTCGAGCTGCGGGGCACCGTGAGGGCCGCGGCCGACGCACTCGGTGCGTCGTCGGTGCACCTCTCGCTGAGCCACGACGGTGGCATCGCGTCGGCGTTCGTCGTACTCGAGGGCTGACGCGGCCCTCTCGTCGGTGTAGGTACGTTGGGCTCCATGCGTGGAGCACACACCGTGGAGCAGGTCCGGGCGGCCGAGGCGGCACTGATGGCACGCCTGCCCGAGGGCGCGCTGATGGCGCGTGCCGCGGCCGGCTTGGCCACCGCCGTCATCGACCTGCTCGGCGGCGCCTACGGGCGACACGTCCTGCTGCTGGTCGGCTCGGGCGACAACGGTGGCGACGCGTTGTACGCCGGTGCGATGCTGGCCCGCCGCGGCTGCGCGGTCGAGGCGGTGCTGCTCTCCACGCGCGTCCACGAGGCCGGGCTGGCCACCCTGCGCAGGGCCGGTGGCCTGGTCCGGGAGCCGGGCGGTGGCGCCCGTCCCGACGTGCTGGTCGACGGCATCGTCGGCATCGGAGGACGCCCGGGCCTGCGTCCCGAGGCGGTCGCCGAGCTGGCGGCGTACGACGGCGTGCCCGTGGTCGCCGTCGACGTGCCCAGCGGCGTGGACGTCGACACCGGCGAGACACCCGGACCCCATGTCGTGGCCGACGTGACCGTGACCTTCGGCACACACAAGGTCGCGCACCTCGTCGACCCGGCCGCTCTCGCCTGCGGCACCGTGGCCCTGGTCGACCTCGGACTCGACCTGCCGGAGGCCGGTGTCGAGTCGCTCCAGCCCGCCGACATCGCGCGACTCGTGCCCCGCCCCGGACCGGACGCCCACAAGTACACCCGCGGGGTCGTCGGCCTGCGCACCGGTGAGGCCTTCGCGGGTGCCGGACTGCTGAGCGCTGCGGGCGCCTCGTGCGGGCTGGCCGGCATGGTCCGCTACGTCGGTCCCCTCGAGGTCGCCGAACAGGTCCTCGCGGCTCACCCCGAGGTGCTCGTGGGAGCCGGACGCGTGCAGGCCTGGGTGGTCGGCTCCGGTGGCGGTGCCGACGCGGTCGACGAGCGAGCAGCCGCACTGTGTGACGGCGTACCGGTGGTGCTGGACGCCGACGCACTGGTGGACCTGCCCGCCGACCTGCCGGAGGGCGTCGTGCTCACTCCGCACGCCGGCGAGCTGGCCAGGATGCTGGGCATCGACCGCGCCGAGGTCGAGGACCGGCAGCTCCACTGGGCCCGCGCCGCCGCCGAGCGGTGGGGAGCGGTGTGCGTGCTGAAGGGGCGCCACACGCTCGTCGCACGCCCCGACGGACGGGTCCGGGTGACCACCACCGGGCTGCCCTGGCTGGCCACCGCCGGGGCCGGCGACGTGCTGGGCGGGCTGACCGGCGCGCTGCTCGCCTCGGGCCTCGACCCCTTCGACGCGGCATCGGTCGGGTCCTGGCTGCACGGTGCGGCAGCGACCCTGGCCTCCGACGGTGGGCCGATCGTGGCCGGTGACGTCGCCAGGGGCATTCCTGAGATCGTTCACATGGTGTGCACGGAGCATGACTAGGTTGACCCCATGCTCTACACCGCGCTGCACGCCGTCGTCCCGCCCGTGGCACGAGCCGTGTGGCGCCCGGAGATCACCGGCCTCGAGAACATCCCCGCCTCCGGTGGGGTGATCGTCGCCAGCAACCATCTCTCGTTCGCGGACAGCCTCGTGATCCCGATCGTGGCGCCGCGCAAGGTGGTCTTCCTGGCCAAGTCCGACTACTTCACCGGGTCGGGCATCAAGGGCGCGCTGTCCAAGGCCTGGTTCGAGGGCCTCGGCATGCTGCCGGTCGACCGTGACGACGCGCAGGCAGCGCTCACCTCCCTCGACACGGCGCTCAAGGTCCTCGGCAAGGGCGAGGCGTTCGGCATCTATCCCGAGGGCACCCGGTCGCGCGACGGGCGGCTCTACCGCGGACGCACCGGCGTGGCCCACCTCGCGCTGACCGCGGGCGTGCCGGTCGTGCCCGTCGGGCTGCAGGGCACCGCGGAGCTCCAGCCGGTCGGCTCACGCCTGCCGCGGCTGGCCAAGGTGCGTGTCGCGATCGGCGAACCGCTCGACTTCACCGGCCGCTTCGACGACGTGCCGGCCGGCCGCGCCCGTCGTACGGCGACCGACGAGATCATGGCTGCCATCGCGCAGCTGAGCGGCCAGGAACTGGCGGGGCAGTACAACGACCGTCCGGTCGAGGACGAGTCCTGACGTTCGTCCGGGCACTCGGCCTGACAGAATCGCGGCCATGACTGAAGGTGCGCGCGCCGAGATCGTGGTCGACGTTGCGGCGATCCGGCACAACGTCCGGCGCTTGCGGGAGATCGTGAAGGGCTCGACCGGCTCCGGACCGCTGATGATGACGGTGGTCAAGGCCGACGGCTACGGACACGGCGTCCACGAGGCCGCCCGGGCGGCCCGCGAGGGCGGCGCCGACTGGCTGGGCGCGGCCACCATCGACGAGGCCGTGGCGGTGCGCGCCGGCGGCGACTCCGGACGACTGCTGTGCTGGCTGACCGTGCCCGGTGAGGACTGGGCGGCCGCGATCACCCGCGACATCGACGTCACGGCGTACTCCCTGGCCGAGCTGGCCGAGATCGAGGCCGCGGCCCGCGATCTCGGTACGACCGCTCGTGTGCAGCTCAAGGTCGACACCGGCCTCTCGCGCGGTGGCTGCCTGCCGGCCGACTGGCCTGCGCTCACCGCCGAGGCCCGCGCGGCCGAGGAGCGCGGGCACGTGCGGATCACCGGCATCTGGTCACACCTGGCCTGCAGCGACGAGCCGGAGCACCCCGCGAACGACAGCCAGGAGAGAGTCTTCCGTGACGCGCTGGCGGTGGTCGACGCGGCCGGCCTGACGCCGGAGGTGCGTCACCTGGCCAACAGTGCGGCCGCCGTGCTCCGCCCCAGCGTCCACTTCGACCTGGTGCGCTGCGGTATCGCCAGCTACGGCCTCGACCCGGCGCCCGGCGTCACCGGTGACCTGGGACTGGTGCCGGCGATGACCGTGCGCGCGCGGTTCGCGATGGTCAAGAAGGTCGCGGCCGGTGAGTCCGTCTCCTACGGCCACACGTGGACCGCGGAGGCCGACACCACGATCGGACTGGTCCCGATCGGCTACGCCGAGGGCCTGCCCCGCATCGCCTCCAACCGGGTCGACGCGTGGTACGCCGGACGCCGGCGGCCGGTCCGGGGCACCATCTGCATGGACCAGTTCATGGTCGACCTCTCCGGTGAACCGGCCGACGCCGGCGACCGGGTCGAGGTCTTCGGCACCGGGCACGACGGCGCACCGACCGCCCTGGACTGGGCCGAGGCCGCGGGCACCATCAACTACGAGATCGTCACGCGGGTCGGTGGCCGGTTGCAGCGGGTGCACGTCGACAGTGAAGGATCGCCGAATGAGCGTGCGTAGACGGGTCCTGCAGGTCGCCGCCGGGGTGGCGGGTGTCGCGGCGGCCGGCACGGTCGCGGGCACCGCCGTACGCGTGGTCAGGCAGCGACGCATCATCGCCCGCCGCGGTGTCGGCGATGCGCTCGAGCTCGGCTCCCTGCACTCGGCACCGGTCACCGTCATCGCCGACGACGGCGTACCGCTCCACGTCGAGGTCGACGAGTGCACCGCCCCCGAGGGCGCCCGTCGAGCCGGCGAGCTCGCTGACGACGACCTCACCGTCGTCTTCGTGCACGGCTACGCGCTCACCCTCGACTGCTGGCACTTCCAGCGGGCCGGCTACCGCGGGCTGGTCCGGGCGGTCTACTACGACCAGCGCTCACACGGCCGGTCCGGACGGTCGTCGTCGAAGAACGCGACCATCGAGCAGCTCGCCCAGGACCTACGCGAGGTGCTCGACCAGGTGGTGCCCCACGGCCGCGTCGTGCTGGTCGGGCACTCGATGGGTGGCATGTCGATCGTGGCGCTGGCGGAGGCGCACCCCGAGCTGTTCGGCGACCGGATCGCCGGGGTCGCGCTGATCTCCACGACCGCCGGTGGCCTGAGCCCGCACCGCATCGTGCTGCCGATGGTGCCGCGCGGCGTGGCCGGCCTGATGACCACGCGACTGATCGCCGGGCTGGCTCGTGGTGCGCGCGTGGTCGACGGCGTACGACGCCTCGGCAAGGACTTCGCGATCGTGGCCACCGACCGTTTCGCGTTCGGCAGCGACGTGCCGGGGGAGTACGTCACGTTCGTCGACTCGATGCTCTCCGGGACGCCGTTCGAGGTGCTGGCGGAGTTCTTCCCGAGCTTCGACGCGCTCGACAAGTTCGCCGTGCTGAACGCGCTCGAACGGGTGCCGACCACGATCATCTGCGGCACCGCCGACAAGCTCACCTCGATCGGGCACAGCCGCAAGATGCACTCGCTGCTGCCGCACTCGCGCCTCGTCGAGTTCGACGGCGCCGGGCACATGGTGATCATGGAGCGGCACGTCGAGGTCAACGCCGCGCTCGACGACCTGCTCGCGGCCGCGCTCGAGCACGAAAGGGAGCAGCCCTCGTGAGCCGGCGGATCGAGACCGTCGACCAGGCGGCCGCGGGCGACGTGTACGCCGTGGTGCGCGCCGCGTTCGGCGCTCGCCCACCGCTCGACCCGCCGGCAGGTGCGCTGGCCGAGACTGTCGAGTCGATCGGCAAGGCGCTCGCCGACCAGGGTGGCCTGCTGGCCCTCGAGGACGACAAGGCAGTCGGCTCCCTGCTGTTCGACCGGGAGGGACCAACCTTGGCCCTGCGCCGATTCGGGGTGGTGCCCGGCGCCCAGGGCTCCGGCGTCGCCGGAGACCTGGTGCGGGCCGCGGAGGAGCACGCTGAGGCTCTCGGGTGCACGTCGGTGCGGGTCGTGGCCCGCGTCGAGCTCCCCGCCTCCGTCGCGTTCTGGGAGCACAACGGCTTCGTCCGCGGCGCCCGCGAAGGAGCGTTCCTGCACCTCGTCAAGGTCTTCCCACGCAGGTTCACCCTGCCGACCGCCGAGGACGCGACGGCGTTCGGTGAGCGGATCGCCGGGCTGATGCGGGCCGGTGACCTGGTGATCCTGACCGGCGAGCTGGGGGCCGGAAAGACCACCTTCACCCGCGGCCTCGGGGCCGGGCTCGAGGTGCGGGGCGGCGTCACCTCGCCGACGTTCGTCATCGCGCGGGTGCACCCCTCGCTGGTCGGCGGCCCCTCGTTGGTGCACGTCGACGCCTACCGTCTCGGCTCGATCGACGAGCTCGACGACCTCGACCTCGACACGTCCCTCGACGAGGCGGTCACCGTCGTCGAGTGGGGCGCCGGAGTCGCGGAGGGTCTGGCCGACGACCGCCTCGAGATCTCGCTCTTGCGGGCGACCGGTGACGTCTCGTCGCTGGAGGACCACGACGTGCGCGAGGCCGTCGTACAGCCGGTGGGGTTGCGCTGGGCCGACATCGCCTGGCCGGTCTGAGCGGCTTCGTCGCGCGCGGGACCCTCGTGATCGCGCTCGCGCCGGCACGCGGTTAACCTCGTCCTCGTGCTCCTCGCCTTCGACACCGCGTCCCCCCAGGTCACCGTCGCCCTCGCCGAGGGAGACGACGTGCTGGCCGAGCTGCGTTCGGAGCAGTCGATGAAGCACGGCGAGCAGCTGGCCCCGCTGATCGAGGCGGTGCTGGCCCAGGCCGGTGCGGTGCGGCAGGACGTCACCGCGATTGCCGTCGGCGTCGGGCCCGGACCCTTCACCGGGTTGCGGGTCGGGCTGGTCACCGCCCGCACGCTCGGTTTCGTGCTCGAGGTGCCGGTGTACGGCGTGTGCTCGCTCGACGTGCTGGCCGTCGAGGCGGTCGCAGCCGGCGCGGTGGACCAGCCGTTCGTGGTGGCCACCGATGCCCGGCGCAAGGAGGTCTACTGGGCGCCGTACGACGAGTCGGGCGCGCGCCTCGACGAACCTCAGGTGAGCCGGCCCTCCGACGTGGCCACCGCAGTGCCCGTCGTCGGCGAGGGTGCCGCGCTCTATCCGGAGAGCTTCCCGACCTCGGTCGGTCCGCAACGTCCCGGCGCCGGATGGCTCGCGGTCGCAGTCGCCGACGAGCGCGTCGAGCTGCTCGACCCCGAGCCGCTCTACCTGCGCAGACCCGACGCCGTGATGCCCGGCAAGCCGAAGAGGGTCTCGTGATCCGGCCGGCGCTCGCCGCGGACTGCGCTGCCGTCGCCGAGCTCGAGGAGAACCTGTTCGGCGCCGAGGCGTGGGACGAGGACTCCCTCCTCGACGACCTCGAGCGCGACGGCCGGTTGTTCGTGGTCTTCGAGGACGACGACGAGCCGGTCGGCTATGCGATCACGACCCTGGCTGGTGACTTCGTCGACCTCGCGCGCATCGGCGTACACCCGTCGCGGCAGCGGGAGGGCATCGCCGCCGCACTGCTCGAGCACGTGCTGGACGCGGCCGACGACGACGGCGCCGACCGGATGCTGCTCGAGGTGTCCGCGGTGAACCCGGAGGCGCTGGCCTTCTATGCCGCGTCGGGCTTCGAGCAGATCGACGTACGACCCCGCTACTACAAGGACGGCTCCGACGCGATCGTGATGCTCCGGTCGATCGGCCCGTCCGGGAGCCCCTCATGAACGAACCCCTGGTCCTTGGCATCGAGACGTCCTGCGACGAGACCGGCGTCGGCATCGTGCGCGGCCACACACTGCTGGCCGACGCGGTCGCCTCGTCCGTGGAGGAGCACGCCCGCTTCGGTGGCGTCGTGCCCGAGGTCGCCTCGCGGGCGCACCTCGAGGCGATGGTGCCGACCATCGAGCGTGCCTGTACGACGGCCGGCATCGCACTCCGCGACGTCGACGCGATCGCGGTCACCAGCGGCCCCGGACTGGCCGGCGCCCTGCTGGTCGGCGTGGCCGCCGCCAAGTCGTTGGCCCTCGGACTCGGCAAGCCGCTCTACGGCGTCAACCACCTGGCCTCGCACGTCGCGGTCGACCAGCTGGAGCACGGGCCCTTGCCCGAGCCGTGCATCGCGATGCTGGTCAGCGGCGGTCACTCCTCGCTGCTCCGTGTCGCCGACATCACCACCGGCGTCGACCCCCTCGGCGCCAGCATCGACGACGCGGCCGGCGAGGCGTTCGACAAGGTGGCCCGCCTGCTCGGCCTGCCGTTCCCCGGCGGCCCGTTCATCGACCGCGCTGCCGCCTCGGGCTCCAGCGTGTACGTCGATTTCCCCCGTGGCCTCACCTCGCGACGCGACCTGGAGCGACACCGTTTCGACTTCTCGTTCTCCGGGCTCAAGACCGCGGTCGCCCGCTGGGTCGAGGCCCGCGAGCGCTCCGGTGAGCCGGTGCCGGTCAACGACGTCGCCGCCTCGTTCCAGGAGGCGGTCTGCGACGTGCTCACCCGTAAGGCGATCGACGCCGCGGTCTCCGAGGGGATCGACGACATCCTGATCGGCGGCGGGGTCGCGGCGAACTCACGCCTCCGGGTGCTGGCCGAAGAACGCGCCGCGGCGCGGGGCATCAGGGTGCGGGTCCCGCGGCCCGGCCTGTGCACCGACAACGGCGCGATGGTGGCCGCCCTCGGGTCCGAGATGGTCGCCCGGGGCCGCACGCCCTCCGCCCTCGACCTCCCCGCCGACTCCTCCCAGCCGATCACGACGGTCCTGGTCTGACTTCTGCTGGTTGAGGAGGCCGCGTCCGCTTCGTGCCCTTCTCGGTGGTTGAGGAGGCGCGCCAGCGCCGTCTCGAGACCACTCGGTCGCGGGCCACCATGCCGGCCACGCTGCTCGGCCAGGACAGTGCAGTTGGTGTGGGCGGGTGTGGGCGTGGCGGTAGCCCCGTTCACCGTGTTGTGGTGGCGGGGCTTGCGCTGGTGGTGCTGTGGGGCCGGTGCTGCTTGTAT
>NZ_LMSQ01000018.1:335074-335332 GCF_001429525.1 Nocardioides sp. Soil796 | reverse complement strand
GAGGACTTGTTCGCGCATGGCTTCGGGTGGGTCGTGCTGGTCGACCGCCCAGTCGTGATTCAGGTCGATGACTGGGGTGAAGGTGGCGTCGGGGCCGAGGTCGCGGATCCAGTCGAGGATCTTCTCGGTGGTGACGGCGCCGAACAGGTTCGTCTCCGCCATCCCCGGTGCCGGCTCGTGGCCGCTGATGCCGTCGCGGTCGGGTCCAGCTGTCGCATCGGCGGTCGGATCGGCATTTGCAGTCGCGGCGGTGCCGGC
>NZ_LMSQ01000018.1:334775-335037 GCF_001429525.1 Nocardioides sp. Soil796 | reverse complement strand
GGTGGTGGCCTCATCACTGATGAGGTCGTGGAACTTCGCCAGGTCCAGCGAGTCACCCATCGCGTCGAGCCGGCTGGTGCCGTTGCCGGCTCCGGCGCCGTGGTCGATGGTGACGTCCCACTGGTCCTTCCCGGGCACCGGGGACGGGTCGTTGTCGAGTTTGTCGGGGTGGAACTTCGCGATCGCCGACCTGATCGTCTTCTCGATCGTCGGGATCCCATACCTACCCAGCCGGGCGAGTTCGGTGTCGATCCACTCGGCC